>NZ_PYOG01000015.1 GCF_003026815.1 Photobacterium damselae
ATCAAGAAAATGAAGAAGCATTTTCACGTCAAAAAGGTACGCAATACCCTCAAGTTAGAATGGTTTGCCAGATGGAATTAAGTAGTCACCTTATTACTGCTAGTGCCTTTGATAATTACAATACCAACGAAATGGTATTGGCTGAAAAACTCATCGAAACGACACCAGATCATAGCGTAACAATGTTTGATAAGGGGTTCTATTCATTAGGTTTATTAGATAAATGGCACACTACAGGTACAGAGCGACATTGGCTTATTCCTCTTAAAAAGAACGTCCAATATGAGGTCATTCGGCCTTTAGGCCGCAACGATAAGCTTATACTATTACATAGTAATCCAAGGGCTAGAAAATTATGGCCTAACTTACCATCCTCGATTACAGCTCGACTCGTGACTCGGAAAATTAAAGGGAAAGACTACCAAGTCTTAACGTCTATGATTGACCCTTTACGCTATCCTTCGAATGATATTGCAGCCCTCTATGAGCACCGATGGGAAATAGAATTAGGTTATCGAGAACAAAAACAATACATGTTGGGTAATCGTCTCACATTACGAAGTCGTTTACCTGAATTGGTCCGACAGGAGCTTTGGGGGATCTTATTAACATACAATTTGATTCGATATCAAATGGTTGAACTGTGCTTCAATTTAAAAGGGAACTACCTTCCTTATCAATTGAGTTTTAATGGAACATTAGCCCATGTATCAGCCTTATTAGTTGGCTTACCATACTCAAGCCCAGGAGCTATTCCTCGCCAATTAAAAGGCTTTCATGCTATGGCTGAAAGTTTAATTCTTGAAGGGCGAAGGGAAAGATCTTTTCCAAGGGCAGTTAAGCCAAGACCCCAACGGTATCCCAAGAAAAAGAATGCCGTTCACTCTTAAGTGAACGGCATTAGTCTCGATATGAGGCCGTTTTTTTATGGTTGGGTTTAGCACTTATTTGGCTTGATGGGCGCGTAATGAGTGGCGCATGTCTAAATGGGGAATATCATCTTCAAGATAGACCTCAGAGAACGGAGAAAAGCCATGCTGCTGATAGAAATCTTGCAGGTAATGTTGGGCTCCAATCTCAATCGAATGTTGAGGCCACAGACGATAACAATGCTCAATAGCCTGCTGTATGAGTTGGTGTCCAAGTCCTTGCCCACGAGCCGATTGAGCTAAAGCGACACGGCCAATACTGCTTCCTGGATATGAGATGGTCGGTGCCAATAGACGGGCACAAGCAACCAGTTTTTGTTCTTGATAGCCCAATAAGTGATAGACATCCTCTAATGTATCTTTGCCATCTAATTCTGGATAAGGACAGGTTTGTTCAACGACAAAGACATCAACGCGGAGACGCAACAACTCATACAGTTGGTGGGTCGTCAGTTGAGAAAAAGGGAGAAGTTGCCACTGAGTCATTGCTATGCTTCCATCTGATTGAAAAAACTACTCTATTCGGATTTATGGGTTACTGCATTAACTTATGTTAAGTCGGATCTGTTAAGAAGATTTCTTTAATCTGGCTTTGATTCGACTAAGACTTATCGGACTGATGCCAAGGTAAGCGGCAATATGTTGATCCGTGAGTCGCGGTAGCAGATCGGGAAATTGTTGGCAAAACAGAATATAGCGTTGCTCTGGGCTATAGAGCAGCATGAATCGTTCTTTATGCTCTTTGTGAATCAGTTGGTTTTCGAGCAGTTTTAGATAAATGGGGTGTCCTTGTTTGCGCCATATTTGTACAGCAGCAAGAGGGATTTCTACTACGATAATAGGTGTTAAGCTCTCAACCAAATAGGGTGAAGGATGCTGCAAAATGACACTTTCAAAGCCGATGATCCAATCGTGCTCCCAATAGAATTCTTTGCTAAATTCTTTTCCATCTGCAGTGAGATAACTGGCTCGGCATAATCCTTCTAAAAGAAAATAGACCGACTGATTGTGCTCACCTTGATGAGTCAGAATATGACGAGTTGGTAATTCGAGCAGTGAGGCGCTGGCCAGTAAGTTATCGATTTCCGTACGATCAAACTGGTGCTCGATTAAGTATTGACGAAATTTTGTATCCATAATTTTTATAAAAAAACGGCTCTATTTCACTAGAGCCGTTGTTATTTTATTGGTTCTCAACCGTTTCAATAGTTAATGGCCACCCCATATCTGTTTGACGAGTTGCTTCTTGTTGCAACTCCGCTTCAGTTAATGGATTTTGGGTAAGCCATCCTTTGGTTAAGGTCAATGTTAGTTTGTTATCTGTTGCGTTTATCTGAACATCGGCTTGGCAGCGTTGGTCGCGACGATGACATAAAATCACCGCGAGACGCAGTAATCTCAATAGGCGCGTAGCACTTTGAGCAGATAAAGCATGCTGCTCTGGTAGGCTTGATAGCTGTTCACGGAAACGGCGCAGTAGCTCAGCAATTAAATGCTTTTGCGCTCGCGTAAAGCCCGGTAAATCCAGATGATTGATTAAGTATGCAGCATGTTCGCCACTTTTCTTAAATTCAATGCTGATCCCGATTTCATGTAATTGGGCTGCGGCAAATAGCAGTGACTGGGCTTGTGGCTCAAACTGCCATTCTGCATCGCAATCTTGCAATAACGTCATTGCGGTTTTTGCGACTTCTTCTGCGTGTAAAGTATCAAGCTGAAAGCGTTCTTGAACACTGTGTAACGTACGTGTACGGACATCATGATGGCGCATTTGGCTCATCATCTCATACACCATACCTTCGCGCAGTGCGCCGCCTGCTAAGGTCATTGAATCAATGTTGAGTGATTCAAATAGAGCGATCAAGATTGATAATCCGCTTGGAAAGACCAGAGCTCGCTCTAAAGTGAGGCCTTCAATATCGAGATCTTCTAGTCGTTCATACTGCATTGCTTGACGTTGTAGACGTTTCAATTTGGCTAAGGTGATAATTTCATCCATGCCTTGCGCTAACATGATCTCTTGTAGCGCTTGAACTGTTCCACTTGCACCCACACAGGTTTCCCAGCCCAATTGACGGTACTGTTCAACAATAGGGGCAATGGCCATTTTTGCCGCACTGATAGCTGCATTGAAGTTTTCAGCATTTAAGTGACGGTCTTTAAAATAGCTTTCAAGCCAAGTAACACAACCAATTTTGAGGCTGGTTAATGCGTTTGCCTCAAAACCTGTTCCGATAACAACTTCAGTACTCGCACCACCAATATCCACGACAAGACGTTTGTCGCTCCCCCCAGAAGTATGAGCAACTCCTTGGTAGATGATACGAGCTTCTTCTTTACCAGGGATCACCACAATGGCGTATCCTAGGATATCTTTTGCTTTGGCAAGAAACTCATCGGCATTGACCGCTGTACGTAGCGCTGCTGTTCCTACAATGCGAACGTGTTCACTCGGAATATCCTGGAGACGTTCAGCAAAGAGGCTTAAGCAATCCCAGCCGCGTTGCATCGCTTCTAAGCTGAGTTCGTTGTTGCTGTTAAGACCCGCAGCGAGGCGAACCTTACGCTTAATTTTGGCCAAGGTTTGAACATGACCATCGACTTCACGAACTACCCACATGTGGAAGCTATTGGAGCCTAAATCAATGGCGGCGTATAACGGTGATGTTGAGCTTCTTTCCATAGACATAATTCTTTACTACTGTTGCTGCTGTTTTTTCTGAGCAGGACGGCGGCGATTACGCTGACGTGATTGACCTTGGCCCTGTTGATTACTACGACGACCGCCTTGTCGTGGAGTGCGAGTAATACGAATAGGTTCTGGCAGATCTTCAAGCAGAGCAGAGGCATCATACTTTGATAATGGAATGGAATGCTCAATATAGGTTTCGATACCCGGTAAATTGATTGCATACTCTTCACAAGCAAAGCTGATCGAGTGACCGCTTGCACCTGCACGACCAGTACGGCCAATACGGTGAACATAATCTTCACAGTCATCAGGAAGATCATAGTTAAATACGTGCGTTACTTGAGGAATATGGAGGCCTCTAGCTGCGACGTCGGTTGCGACTAGGATATCAATATCACCTTGAGTGAATTGTTCCAAGATGCGAACGCGTTTTTTCTGTGGTACATCACCAGTTAATAGACCAACACGGTGTCCGTCGGCGGCTAAATGGCCCCAAACGTCTTCACAGCGATGCTTCGTATTAGCAAAAATAATTGCGCGATCTGGCCATTCTTCTTCGATCAACGTTTGCAATAAGCGCATCTTATCGTTGTTAGATGGGTAGAACAGCTCTTCTTGGATGCGATGACCAGTTTTTTGCTCAGGTTCAACCACAACGCTTTCTGGCGTATTCATATGTTCAAATGCAAGTTCTTTTACGCGATAAGATAGCGTGGCAGAGAACAGCATATTGCGACGTTGATCCGGTGCAGGCATACGACGGAATAAGAAGCGAATGTCTTTGATAAAACCTAAATCGAACATACGGTCAGCTTCATCAAGTACAACGGCTTGAATCGAACGTAAGTCGATCACTCGCTGCTTGTAGAAATCGATGATGCGACCACAAGTACCGATAAGAATATCAACACCGTCTGTCAGTTTCTTTTGCTGCTTCTCGTACGGTTCGCCACCGTAAGCAAGACCTGCCGTTAGGCCCGTACTTGCAATAAGAGGTGCGGCATCGTTATAAATCTGGATCGCCAATTCACGCGTTGGAGCAAGAATGATTGCTCGTGGCTGGTTTGGCTTTCGCTCTTCTGATGCTGGAGTCTCCAGTAAATGGTTAAAAGTCGCGGTCAAAAAGGCTAAAGTTTTGCCTGTACCCGTTTGGGCCTGTCCCGCAATATCATGGCCGGAGAGCACTACCGGCAATGCCAAAGCCTGAATCGGGGTACAATTATGGAACCCTTTTTCTTCTAGGCCTTTCAAAACCAAAGGATTTAACCCTAGGTCGGCAAATTTCTGCTCTGTGATATGAGTCGTCTTCATACATATAGAATATCAGCTTAGGGTTGCAATACGAAACGGATTCAATTCAAATAGGAGATCGATTTGCCGGTAAAATGAAATCGGCTGTGAAAATCAACCATTGGAGTGGAAGATGAGCGACAAGATTGTGCAGCTTACAGATGCAAGTTTCGACAGCGATGTAGTTAACGCTGCTGGCCCTGTATTAGTTGATTTCTGGGCAGAGTGGTGTGGTCCTTGTAAAATGATCGCGCCAATTCTTGATGAAATCGCTGAAGAGTATGAAGGCAAACTGACGATTGGTAAGTTAAATATCGATCAGAATGCTGGAACACCACCAAAATTTGGTATCCGTGGTATTCCAACACTACTGCTGTTTAAAGACGGCAGTGTTGCAGCAACAAAAGTGGGTGCGCTATCTAAGACCCAGCTTAAAGAGTTCCTAGACGCGAACCTATAAGCCGCTTTTTTTGCAATCTGCGCACAAATTCCCAGTTGTGCGCAGAGCATCTTCGGTCTATGCTAGACGGAGATGAGATTTAGTGCTAACTTATTGCACGTTATTTATACACACGAACACTTCTTGACCAGCTCCATTGGTCAACCGAATTCTCAGTTTTTTCAACTTAACTTACAGAACCCCTATTTTGACAGACAAGAAACCCACCACTATGAATCTTACAGAATTGAAGAAGCAACCTATTTCTAATTTGGTTGCACTTGGTGAAAGCTTAGGATTAGAAAACCTAGCGCGTTTGAGAAAACAAGACATCATCTTCTCTATCCTCAAACAGCATGCAAAAAGTGGTGAGGACATTTTTGGTGATGGTGTTCTAGAAATTCTTCAAGATGGCTTCGGCTTCCTCCGCTCTGCAGACAGTTCTTACCTTGCCGGTCCAGACGATATCTACGTCTCTCCAAGTCAAATCCGCCGCTTCAACCTTCGCACTGGTGACACAATTTCAGGCAAAATTCGCCCACCTAAAGATGGCGAACGTTACTTTGCACTACTGAAAGTCAACGAAGTTAACTACGATAAGCCGGATAACGCTCGCAACAAGATCTTGTTTGAGAACTTAACTCCACTACACGCAAATGAACGTATGCGTATGGAGCGCGGTAATGGCTCAACAGAAGACATCACAGCTCGTGTTCTTGATTTGGCATCGCCAATCGGTAAAGGTCAGCGTGGCCTGATTGTTGCGCCACCGAAAGCCGGTAAGACCATGTTGCTACAGAACATCGCTCAAAGCATCGCGCACAACCACCCAGAGTGTGAGTTGATGGTATTGCTTATCGACGAACGTCCAGAAGAAGTAACCGAAATGCAGCGTCTAGTAAAAGGCGAAGTAGTTGCTTCAACGTTTGATGAACCAGCATCTCGTCACGTACAAGTGGCAGAAATGGTTATTGAGAAAGCAAAACGTCTAGTAGAACACAAGAAAGATGTGGTTATCCTACTTGACTCCATCACTCGTCTTGCGCGTGCCTATAACACCGTAGTTCCATCATCAGGTAAAGTATTAACTGGTGGTGTGGACGCTAATGCCCTTCACCGTCCAAAGCGCTTCTTTGGTGCAGCTCGTAACGTAGAAGAAGGCGGTAGCTTAACAATCATCGCAACAGCACTGGTTGATACTGGTTCTAAGATGGATGAAGTAATTTACGAAGAATTTAAAGGTACAGGTAACATGGAACTGCACCTATCTCGTAAGATTGCTGAAAAACGTGTATTCCCAGCGATTGATTTCAACCGTTCTGGTACTCGTCGTGAAGAGCTACTGGCGAAAGCTGATGAGCTACAAAAGATGTGGATTCTGCGTAAGATCGTTCACCCAATGGGCGAGATCGACAGCATGGAATTCCTAATCGGTAAACTGTCTATGACTAAGACAAACGATGAATTCTTCGATGCAATGCGTCGTCAGTAATCGTTTATTTTAGCAGTACACAGTGAAAAGCTCGGCCTTAAACGGTCGGGCTTTTTTATTGGCTGAAATCTATGAAATTGCTGCTATTCCTTGATTTTAATGCGGTTATTTGCCGTGAAATAGCAGCGATTTAAAGGTGAGTATTACTCAACATCTCGCTATACTGAGCGCAACATATTGATCACTTGGTAAGCGACATGAAGTTTCAAGATTTACGTGATTTTATCGATTATCTCGAAGCACAAGGACAGTTAAAGCGTATCAGTCATCCGGTTGACCCTAACCAGGAGATAACGGAAATTTGTGACCGTACTTTGCGAGCAAAGGGGCCTGCATTACTGTTTGAAAACCCGATTGGCTACGACATTCCTGTTCTGGCTAACTTATTTGGTACTCCTGAACGAGTGGCGATGGGAATGGGGCGAACCGATGTAAAAGAGTTGCGTCAAGTGGGAGAGTGGCTTGCTTATCTCAAAGAGCCTGAGCCACCGCAAGGCTTGCGTGATGCCTTTAATAAGTTGCCTGTGTTTAAGCAAGTGCTCAATATGCCGGTTAAGCGTCTGCGCAAAGCGCCATGTCAGGAAGTGGTGTGGCAAGGGGATGAGGTTGATTTAGATAAAATCCCAGTTATGAGTTGCTGGCCTGATGATGTGGCCCCTTTGCTTACTTGGGGGCTTACCATCACGAAAGGACCGAATAAGAAACGTCAGAATCTAGGAATTTATCGCCAGCAAAAAATTGCGAAGAATAAAGTCATCATGCGTTGGCTCGCTCATCGTGGTGGCGCGCTAGATCTGCGTGATTGGATGGAGACCCACCCAGGACAACCTTTTCCTGTAACTGTGGCATTTGGTGCTGATCCTGCCACGATTTTAGGTGCTGTAACACCAGTTCCAGATACTTTATCTGAGTACGCCTTTGCTGGATTATTGCGTGGTCGCCGTACAGAAGTGGTGAAAAGTCTAAGTAATGATCTTGATATTCCAGCCAGTGCCGAAATTGTCATGGAAGGATATATCGATCCCAATGAGTTTGCTTTAGAGGGCCCTTATGGAGATCACACTGGTTACTACAATGAGACAGAACAGCATCATGTCTTTACGATTACCCATCTTTCTATGAAGCAAAAGCCTATTTATCACAGTACTTATACGGGACGTCCACCGGATGAGCCTGCGGTATTGGGTGTGGCATTAAATGAAGTGTTTGTGCCTATTTTGCAAAAGCAATTTCCTGAGATTGAAGATTTCTATTTACCGCCAGAAGGGTGTTCCTATCGTATGGCGGTGGTGACCATTAAAAAGCAATATCCCGGTCATGCGAAACGGATCATGATGGGGGTGTGGTCGTTCCTACGCCAGTTTATGTACACCAAGTACGTAGTAATTTGTGATCATGATGTTGATGCGCGGAGCTGGGATAGCGTCATACCTGCCATTACCGCAAATATGGACCCAGTTACGGATTCTTTATTTATTGATCATACTCCTATTGATTCATTAGATTTTGCCTCTCCTGTCGTTGGGCTTGGTTCTAAAATGGGGTTAGATGCGACACGTAAATGGCCGGCAGAATTAATTGGTAGATCTCCCGATTGTTCGGTAACTGAGGTTATCGATTTGATTGCTAAAGAGGCCCAGCTGCGTGAGACATATCCACAAATCATTGACTGTTATTTCCCGCCACAAGCAAAAGATCATAGTATGGCTCTAGTGAGTATTGATAAGCAGGCGGTGGGTGATGGTAAAGCGATGATTGAAGCGCTTTGGCATCAAATGAGCCAATTTACGACGCCTAAATTTGTCATCATTTGTGATGGTGATGTAAATGTCCGTGATTGGAATGATGTGATTTGGGCTATTACCACTCGCATGGATCCAACCCGTGATACGATTTCAGTTCCAGCAGGGGCTACATCTAGCAAAATGGGTCTTGATGCGACCAATAAATTGCCGGGTGAAACAGAACGAGAGTGGGGTACCCCCATAGTCAAAGATCGGAAAATCGTTGCCAAAATCGATGCGATATGGGAACAATTAGCCATTATTAAATAATAGGGTTGGAGTTTCTCTGGTTTGTCGAATAAGAGAGATTACCAGCTAGAATCTATCTATGTATCAAGTTCACCTGTTGCCGTTAAATATAAAATTTGTGGTTGATGATAAGCAAACCCTATTGGAGGCAGCGCTCAACGCAGGTGTGGCTTTCCCTCATCGTTGTCAGGTTGGCGTATGTGCGATGTGTTTATGTCGTATGGTTGAAGGCGAAGTATTCTATCAGCTAGAGCCGATGTTAACTGAAGATGAGATCGAACAAGGTTGGATTGCGCCCTGTTCTGCCTATGCAAAAAGCGACTTGGTACTGGATTTACGAGGATAATAAATACATGAAATGCGAAGTAACGTCAGTTGAATCGGTGGCATGCCATACCTATAAAATTTTATTAAAACCTGAGCTTCCGGTTGAGTTTAAAGCTGGCCAGTATCTGCTTGCTGTGATGGGAGAAAAAGATAAGCGCCCATTTTCGATTGCCAGCAGTCCATGTCGCGATGGTGAATTAGAATTACATATTGGTGCTGCTGAACATAATGCTTACGCCTTAGAAGTGGTCGATGCGATGAAAGCGGCATTAGAGCAAGGGGAGGCTATCTCGATTGAAGCACCCCATGGCGAAGCGTGGTTACGTGCCGATAGCGATAAACCTTTACTGCTGGTTGCTGGTGGTACTGGATTTTCTTATGTACGCAGTATTTTAGATAACTGTCTAAGTCGTGGTTTTACTCAACCTATTTTTATCTACTGGGGCGGTCGTGACATCTGTCAGTTGTATGCTAATGATGAGTTACAAGCGCTCGCAAAACAGTATCCAAATGTCACCTATGTACCTGTGGTTGAAACGGCACCAAGCGATTGGCAAGGGAAGATTGGTAATGTGTTAGACGCGGTAGAGCAAGATTTTGTTAGCCTTAGCGATTACGATATCTATATCTGTGGTCGTTTTGAAATGGCAGGTGCTGCTCGAGAGCGTTTTACTAATGGAAAAGGTGCGATACGTGAGCGTATTTTTGCTGACGCCTTCTCGTTTATCTAGACTCTTTTTCTAACTATCTCATCTGATTTTACCGCTTAACGATCATCGCCACCGATTAATGGTGGCGATGTACTTTTCTCATTATGGTGTGAGGTTATAACTTCTCTGCGCCTTTAATCATCTGATTGATCGCTACTTTGCGTTTTACCCAAGTCTCGTTTAACCATAGCGACGCCATAATAATGATACCGCCCACGATTAAACGGGGGTAATCAACATCTCGATTCCAAATAACAATATTCACAATCAGACCTGCTGGGACCAAGGCGTTATTCATTATCGCCAGTGCCCCTGCATTTACCATGGTCGCGCCTTTGTTCCAAATAAAGTATCCCAATCCCGAAGCAACAGTACCTAGGTACACGAGGATCCCCCATTGTAAGTGAGATGTTGGCAGCTTTGAGCTATTACCAAAGAGTAAATACATTGGTAGCGCCACGGCAATTGCACCTAAATAGAACCAGCCAAATACTGTGTGTTGAGGTAAGTCTTGTGGCTCTTTTTCAATGATTTTTTTGTATCCCACTTGGCCTATTGCAAAGCAGAGATTCGCCCCTTGGACAATACAAAAGCCCAAAATAAAGTTTTGGTTGATGCCTTCAAATTTAATAATGGCTGCACCTAATACTGCAATGGCGGCGGTAAGAAGATACCAAGGTGAAAACTGGCGATTTAGAGCGTCGTAGATCAGAGTGACATAGATTGGGGTAAAGATGGTAAATAGTAGAACTTCAGGCACCGATAAATAGAGAAATGACTGATAGTAAAAGCAATACATTAAACCGAGTTGGAAGGCGCCAACGGCCATCAGTTTAAGTGCGAGAGAAGGATGAAGATGCTTTGAGCGTAAAAATGGAGCAAAGACTAAGGCTGCTAAAACGACTCGGGTTAAAACCGAAAACCAAGCATCGACTTGTCCTGCTAAATAAACGCCAATTAGACTAAATGAAAAAGCCCACAACAGAGTAACTGCAGATAAATATCCCATAATGAGAACGATCTTTATTGGTTAGAAAAACTGCAGTGTAGCGAATATTAATGGAGAAACAAAAACGACCAGTACAAAGACTGATCGTTTAGCATTCATATCATGATGATGTTATTTAAGTGGGACCATTAATAGGTCAACCGGAGTGCGATTAAGCAGCTGCTTGGTTGAAGATAGGATCTTACTCCAGAAGTCTTGGTGGTGACCACAGACAACCAATTCAACATGCAGATCTTTAATTGCGTTGCAAATTTCATCACTCAGATCACCACTGCCAACTAAAGTATGAGCAACAGGATATCCTGCTTTTTCAGCTAATACTTGTAGCTGTTGTTGAGCATCGTTTGCAGCACGATCTTGGGTATCACTAAGGTTAATATCAATCAAGCCAGTGTAAAGCTCAGCATAATTGACATCAATATGAATCAAAGACAGTTGAGCATCGAGTGCCTTGGCGAGATCTGCGGCTTTTTTCAATAAAACAAAGCTCTCTTCAGACAAATCCACTGCCACGAGAATGTGTTTGTAAGCCATAACCTGCGCTCCTTAATGGTGGTTTTTCTCTATCCTAGCACTAGACTTAAAGAAAAAATATGGAGCAGATCCCAACTTATTCGCCTTTTGTGTGATTTATTATTTTACTAATTTGAAAATGAATTTTTATTGTATTTTTCGTTAGTTAGCTAAAATAATCAAAGAGATTGTCAAGATGTCTCATGGAGAGTTGCAATCTCAAGTATGCACAGTAACAATGTCTTTATTACACTAAAATAGAAAGGAGTAATACGATGTTAGCTCAAGCAATGGTTGAGAAACTGAACGAACAAATTAACTTAGAGTTTTTCTCTTCCAACCTGTACCTACAAATGAGTGCTTGGTGTGAAGATAAAGGCTTTGAAGGTGCAGCCGCATTTTTACGCTCACACGCTGTAGAAGAGATGGAGCACATGCAACGTCTGTTCACTTATGTGAGTGAAACGGGTGCGTTACCTATTCTTGGCACAATTGCTGCACCAAAACATGAGTTTGCTTCTCTAGGTGATGTATTCCGTGAAACTTATGAACATGAGCAGTTAATCACTGAAAAGATTAATAAATTGGCGCATGTTGCTTTTACAACACAAGATTACTCCACCTTTAACTTCTTACAGTGGTATGTGGCAGAACAACACGAAGAAGAGAAACTGTTTAAAGGTATTTTAGATAAAATTGAGTTGGTTGGTGAAGATGGTAAGGCGCTATTTTTCATCGATAAAGATCTTGCTGAAATGGCAAAGTCTGGCTCAACTTCAGTAATGGACACTCAAGCGGGTTAAGTCTTATTTAGCATGGGCGTAGTTAGTTTCGCTACGCTCGATAGCTTTTCCCCGCTGGTGAAGGAATATTAGGGGGACCCTCTATGATAAGTGGTGATGCATTTTTGCTTGCTCTGTTTTTGGTTGCTGCCGTGAATACCGCTCGTTATGTCAGTACATTACGAACTTTATTAATGGTGATGCGTGAGTGTGATCCTCTTTTGTACCAACAGGTTGATGGTAGTGGCTTTTTTAAGTCACAAGGGAATGTGAGTAAGCAGATTCGACTGTTTCATTACATTCGTAGTCACCAGTATGAGAAGCATCACGATCCCGTATTTATGGCCAAATGCATTAAGGTTCGTCGCCTCTTTATCCTTGCCAGTTCATTTATGTTACTGTTTTTTATCTCCATTTTTGTTGTCGCCTATTTGGGGATTTAATGACGTTCGACGAATAGTTATCTCAAGCTTTTCTACGGTTGGTATTTGGGCTTGAGATAGGTAAAATACCGTCTAAAGATGAAAGGATGCTAGTTTGTTAGCATCCTTTTTTATTGTCGATAGTCAATTAGAGCAAACAACAATGGCAAAAAAGTTTGATGTAGTGGTCATAGGTGCAGGGGCGGCAGGTTTAATGTGTGCGGCTGAAGCGGGTAAACGTGGTCGCTCGGTGCTGGTGGTTGATCATGGCAAGAAACCCGGCCGTAAGATTTTGATTTCGGGTGGTGGTCGCTGTAACTTCACTAACTATGATGTCAACGCTAACAACTATGTTTGCCGTAATCCTCACTTTGTTAAATCAGCTCTGTCGCAGTATACCAACTGGGACTTTATTGCCATGGTTGCCAAATACGATATTGCTTATGAAGAGCGAGATCATGGTCAGCTATTTTGTCTGGATTCAGCAAAAGATATCGTCAATATGTTGCTGGCTGAATGCGATCAACCAACAGTTTCACAACGTTACCAAGTTGATGTTCATAATATCGAACAGACAGATTCGGGTTTTCGTTTAATGCTAAATACCGAATCAGTTGAGTGTGAATCTTTAGTGGTCGCAACCGGTGGTTTGTCGATGCCTAAACTGGGAGCAACTCCATTTGGTTATCAGATTGCCGAGCAGTTTGGTCTGAAAATGGTGCCAACTACCGCAGGTTTAGTGCCATTTACCCTGCATGTTGAAGATAAAGACGCGTTTGCTGATCTCTCTGGTATCGCTATTCCTGCCGTGGTTGAAACGGAAAACGGGGTGAGTTTTAAAGAGAACCTACTGTTTACCCATCGCGGTTTATCCGGCCCGGTTATTCTTCAAGCCTCTTCTTACTGGTTACCAGGGCAAGCAGTGACTATCGATCTATTACCTGATGTTAGCTTAGATGAAACATTTAATGCGATGCGAGAAAAGCATCCGAATCAAAGCTTGAAAAACTCATTAGCCCGTTTGCTTCCTAAACGTTTGATTGAGGTTCTGATTGAACGAGGCGATTTAGTCGATAAGCCACTAAAACAGTTTAATCCAAAAGATATTAGCCAGATGCACCAGTATTTCCATCACTGGACGATTGCGCCTAATGGCACCGAAGGCTACCGAACTGCAGAGGTCACTCTTGGTGGCGTGGATACGGATGAGCTGTCATCAAAAACGTTAGAAGCAAAGAAGGTAAAAGGTCTGTTCTTTGCTGGTGAAGTGATGGATGTGAGCGGTTGGCTTGGCGGTTATAACTTCCAATGGGCTTGGAGTTCAGGCTTTGTGGTAGGGCAAAACGCATAATTTTGCTGTGAATGATGAAATTGCTCAAAGATATAACTTGAGTAATTTCATCTTATTAACATTTATTTTTACTATTTTGATTAATAAACCTTTACAGCGACACAAATTCCCTGAATAATGGCCGTGCTCTGTTGTTCAGAGTTATTAATGAAACATCAAGTCAAAGTAAACCCTCAGTATATCTTCATTTTTGTTGCCATTCTTAGTGTTCCTTCGGTTTATCGTCACATTCAATAATTCAAGCTCAGTGCAAGTGCATCGTAAATTTTTTACGATAACATTATGAATTATATTTAAATAAGGGACAGATTATGTCTAAAGCAACTGGTATCGTTAAGTGGTTCAATGAAGAGAAAGGTTTTGGTTTTATTTCTCAAGACAATGGCGGCGCTGACGTATTCGTTCACTTCCGTGCAATCGCTTCTGAAGGCTTCAAAACTCTAGCTGAAGGTCAAAAAGTATCTTTTGACGTTGAGCAAGGCCAAAAAGGTCCTCAAGCTGCAAACGTTGTAGCTCTATAAGATTTTATTGGCGTAGATAATTTCTATCTACGCCGATTTCCCCTCTCTCTGTAATACTCGCACTATTTCTCATCAAAATCGCTACAAGTTCTTCGTAATTTCTATTCTTGCTACATCTGCTTTTTGTATTTGTCGTTATGTCCTAGTTTACTTTTTTCTTCTTATCGATTTTATAAAATAAGCAGTAATCCCAATAAGGAATAATATGTCTCGTTCAGTAGGTCGTAAGCGTTTTTGGTTTCAGCAAAGTCGCCAAACAAATAAAATATTAAGTAGCAAATAGGAATTATAAATAATGATTATTAATTTTGATTTATTAAAAGAAAAATGCAGTTGGCAGTCGGAAATTCATCAGTTAAATAGTGATATTTTACGTCGACATATATTACTAAATGGTAATGTCGATGATTTAGATATGAAACTCACTTTTTGTGAGCAAAGTGGAAGTGGTGAGATTTTAAATAAAAACAATGAGTTTATTGGTTCATTTTCTATTAAATCCGCCTAATTAATCTGAATATTTAGTTTAGCTTAACCTTTCCCCTCTACCTTTCAATAAATTTATTCCATAAAAGCATGTAAACCTCTTTTGTGCTCTCGTTTTTTATAAAATTACCGCTTAAGATATTATTATCATTCTAAGTGAGTTAACGATGTTATGAAACGACGATACGGTTTTACACTTATCGAGTTAGTTGTCGTTATTGTCATTGTTGGGATTTTAGCTGTCGTAGCGGCTCCAAAATTTTTGCAACTGAGTCATGATGCGAGAGATGCAGACCTTGAAGGTTTAGCAGCAAGCCTACGAACATCAACCGAAACTGTGTATGGCAAAGCTGCTATTGTTGGAAAAGAAACATTACCGAATGCAACCGTTGATGGAGTAGCAATCGCGAATGGATATCCAACAGCCAAAGGGATAACGACAACCTTACAAAATACCCATGATTGGCATATGGTGACCGTCACTCCCAGTGATTTGGGTAATTGGCTCGAATCTTCTATGCTACGAAAAATTAAAACGGGCTTAACTTTTTTTACCTTAAAAGCGTATGGGGAAAAAGGACAGAGCCTTAAGCAGCAAGTAAAAGCCATTGATGCTGGACAGTGCTATGTCGTGTATGTCGACGTTGCCCATAGCGATTCCTCAAAGACAGGTAATAAAACTAAAAATCCAGGTTGGTTTTGGGGATTTGTGTGCGGCAAGATATTAGCGCCATTAGGGATAGATAAGTATGTACCTTGGTGTCCGACTCATCAAAAAAGCGATGCGAATTCACACTTAAACAGTAATCCAACCCAACCTGCTATTGTTGTGGTCGATAGTGGCTGCTAAGTATGAACATGATGCGGTGGGCAGAGGTTCACCGCTCATTTTTTGCTACCCTTTATGGCTAAGGTTTTACATTTCGGCTGATTGGGTTTTGCAGTGAGATCAGCGTTTCTGTTGATTGAACTTCATCAATCGCTTGCAGTTTATTGATCAACACATGCTGTAACTCTTCAATTGAACGGCACATTAGCTTTACAAATATATTGTAAGCTCCAGTGGTGTAATAAGCTTCAACAACCTCATCTAATTGGTTCAATTTCTTCAATGCCGAGTGATAATCTCGGGCCGCATACAAGTTAATACCAATAAAACAGCAGACGTCATAACCGAGTAATTTGGGGTTTACTACCACCTCAGTGCCAGTAATGATGTTGGCTGCTCGCATCTTTTCTACCCGAACATGGACCGTTGCTGGGCTAACATTAAATCGCTTCGCCATTTCAGCATAAGGGGTTCTTGCATCACTCATTAACGCAGCAAGAATATCGCGATCCAGTTCATCAAGGCGGGGTGTTGGCGTCATGTTAAGTCCTTTTTTCTGGTTTATTTCAACCATTCTTCTGTCAATAATCCATTATATTTCGTTGTTAATAGTAGTAAACCAACGGTTAATAAAATTACAATACAGCTTTGGTGGCGATGAAAGCCAGATTTAGCTTAGATTGGATGAATAAGGCGGGTAAGTGGTACTACGTTGGTTTTCTATTGCGCTTTTCTTGATCTCAACATCCGTGTTTGCCGATAGTGTAAAGACGCAAAATGTTTTGGTTATTCACTCGTACCACCAAGGTTTAGGTTGGACCGATGCGGTGCAATCTGGGCTTGAGGATATCACTGCCAATAAAAATATCGCACTTAATGTCAGTTATATGGACAGTAAGCGCTATCAGTCTAAAGCCTATTTACATGAATTAGTGGCCATTTATCGCATCAAACTTCGTAGTGAAAAATACAGTGCCATTGTTGTTACTGATGATCGGGCACTATGGCTCATTGATCAATTGGGTAGTGAAATAGGTAATACACCCGTTATTATTGGCGGTATTAATAATTACTCAGCCAGTAAACACCAATCGATTGCTAAAGTTGCTGGATTTATCGAGCTGCAAGATGCTGGCGATAATATTCAATTAGCACTTAATGTGAAGCCCAATCTTAAGCAAGTTTTCCTTATTGCCGACGATACCTTAACGGGTAAATCAATGTGGCAGTCTGCTCGTAATTATCTACGCCAGCATCCTAACCCAGATATTACTTTTACTCGTATGGGGCAGTACTCATTCAAAGAGATGTTCGATCAAGCCAAATGGCTTCCCCAAGACTCTGCTGTGATTTTTCTCAGTTACTTTATTGATGGCTTAGGAAACTACATGCCAAGCGATGAGTTTTTATCGCAATTTACTGCAAATGCATCAGCTCCTGTATTTGTTCCATACAGTTATATGCTCAATTATGGCGCTTTAGGTGGCGTGGTAACCAGTGGCTATAAATTAGGGCTAGGGCTTGGCGAGTTATTAGAGCAAGTGCTACAAGGAAAGGTTACCCATTACCCTTATATTCGTCCCAATAAAAATGAAGTGATGTTTAACTACCAAGCTTTGAGTCGTTGGGGGATCAGCATTGGTAATGAACAAGCTTTAGTCGTAAATCGTCCACTATCTTGGTTTGAACGTCACCATAAAGAGCTTAAAACATTGGGATTTGTGGTATTGGTGATGGGCTCGGTGATTATTTTATTGAGCCTGATGATTCGCCATTTACGCCGCAGTGAACAACAATTACAGCGCAGCCAAGCTCTATTTGAAACGGTATTTGACCAGAGTTTTCAGTATATAGGGATATTGGACTTACATGGCCATTTAGTTTCAGCGAACTTAGCTCTACAAGAGATGCTTGGTGATGATGGCGTGAAGTTTGATCGACCAATTTGGCGATGGTTATGTTGGAACAGTGATACCGCAAGCCAACTTAATCAGGCTTTTTTAGCAGCAGATACTGAATTTTTACTGCGTTTTGAAGCAAAAGCACAAAGTCAAAACGATGGTATTCGAATTCTTGATATATCACTGAAAGCCATGCCATATCAGGCGGCAACAGAGCCTCAAATTCTGTTTGAAGCTCGGGACATGACCAGTCGTCGGCAGATGGAGCAAAAACTGCGCGAACGTGAAGTGAGTTATCACTTACTGTATGAGCAGCAGCCTGTTATTTTGCTAACGATAGATAATAGCGCAAGAATTCAATCGGTTAATCAGTTTGCTGCGGATCTGCTTGGCTACCACAAGCGGGATCTATTAGGGCATAAGATCACTGAATTTTATCTTGAAGGCATTTTACCTCCGCACCAAATTATTTCTCATTCAGGGGTAGAATCACGAGAAGTATGGCGTCGTCAGGTGCAATATCGTCGAGCCGATGGTGAAACGGTGTGGGTGCGTGAAACGGTTCGTCAGGCTCAGGCGAAACATCAATTGTTGATTGTGGGAGAAGACATCACATCAACTCGTGAATTAGAACAGCGCCTAGCTTATCAAGCCAATCATGATTACTTAACTGGGTTGTACAACCGCAGCTATTTCGAATCACAGTTGGAGTTAGCGTTAGATGAAGTCCAACAGCAAGATGTCCAACATGCGATGCTGTATATCGATCTGGATCAGTTTAAGGTTATTAATGATACCGCAGGCCATGAAGCTGGGGATGAGGCTCTTAAGCAGGTTGCATTAGGCCTACAAAACTTGGCAACGGAAAATACGATTCTCGCCCGTTTAGGTGGTGATGAATTTGCCGTTATTCTACGTCATTGTGATGAAGAGCAAGCGCTCGCTTTAGGGCGGAAAATTTTGCACTTACTCGATGATGCCGAGTTTCTATGGCAAAACACCCGTTTCAATTTTAGCTGTTCATTGGGTATTCGCTTAATTGATAAAACTGCAGGCTCTCCGCAGCAAGTACATGCTCAGGCGGATACTGCGTGTTATGTGGCAAAAGATGAAGGACGTAATCGTCTCCATCTCTACCGTCCTGATGATGAAGAGCTTAAGCGCCGCGAACATGAAATGCATTATGTGAATCGGATTCGTCGTGCTCTTGTAGAGTGTCGCTTTGAACTGTATGCCCAGCAGATTGCGCCTATTGGCCGTAGTAGTAAAAATCATCATTATGAAATCTTACTTAGAATGCGAGAGCTAGATGGTTCTATTGCTTCTCCTGGTGTCTTCATTCCTGCTGCTGAGCGTTACAATCTTGCCCATCTGTTGGATCGTTATGTCATTCAACAGGTATTAAGTTGGTATCAACAACATCCTGAAGCGATTGAGAAGTTAGGGCACTGCTCGATTAATTTATCTGGGCAGTCAATTGGTAATCAAGAGTTTGTAAAGTTCCTATTACATCAAATTAGACATAGTACGGTTCCTGCCAATAAAATTTGTTTAGAAATTACGGAAACCGCGGCCATTGGTAATATGACTCAAGCAATCTCTCTATTTACACAGTTAAAAGAGCTGGGATGTTTGATCTCTTTAGATGATTTTGGCTCGGGGTTATCGTCTTTTGGTTATTTAAAACGAATGCCTGTCGATGTGCTAAAAATTGATGGCATGTTTGTACGAGATATAGATAAAGATGATATGGATTTCGCTATGGTTAAAGCGATCAATGAACTGGCGAAAAAAATGGGTAAACAGACAGTTGCAGAGTTTGTCGAAAACAAAGCCATTTTAGATAAGCTCGAAAGCCTAGGTGTCGATTACGCCCAAGGGTATTACTTTGGGCAGCCTAAGCCCTTAGCAGAGTTGGTCGACGATTTAAGCCAAGAACCTGAACCAATGATATAATCACTTTGAAATAATCATAATCACCGGAGAATACCGTGCACATCGCTTTAATATGTGAAGCACCAGAGCGACAATCAGAGCTCGATACCTTGGCACAACGTTGGGGTTTACACCATGATGACAGCAGTGAGTTTGCGTTAGTATTAACGACAGAGCAGCTGGAACTTCGTAAATTAGATGAGCCTAAATTGGGTGCGGTATTTGTCGATTTAGCTGGTGGTGCGGTAGCCCATCGTCGTAAGTTTGGTGGTGGCCGAGGCCAAGCAATTGCTAAAGCCGTTGGTTTGAAAAGCGGGGTTAACCCTATCGTATTAGACGGTACTGCGGGATTGGGACGTGATGCGTTTGTGCTCGCATCGCTTGGTTGTACCGTATATATGGTTGAGCGTCATCCTGTGGTTGCAGCGCTGTTAGATGATGGCTTACAACGGGCGCAGAATGATAGCGAGATTGGGACTTGGGTTGGAGACCGAATGCATCTACTGCACGCTTCAAGCCATGACGCTTTATATCAATTGGCAGAGCAAGATGGCTTTGTTGCTCCTGATGTCGTTTATCTTGACCCTATGTTCCCTCATAAAAAGAAATCGGCGCTGGTTAAAAAAGAGATGCGCGTTTTCCAAACATTAGTTGGTGCTGATTTAGATGCCGATGCTTTGTTTGCACCTGCGATGGCATTGGCAACAAAACGTGTTGTCGTTAAACGCCCTGATTACGCAGAATTCTTAGCCGGAGAGCAGCCATCAATGGCCATTGAAACTAAGAAGAACCGTTTCGATGTGTATGTTAAATCTGGAATGAAAGCGTAATTAAATCGAGCAATAAAATTTCTAGTATTACGAATCATTATCGTTTAATGTGAGAGGAATATTTCCGTTGTCATTGAAGGAGTGCTATCAATGACTAAATCACTGTGTAAGTATCGTCGTGCTGAAATATCCGATCAGTTTGCATTGATATCGCAGATTGTGAGTGAGCCGAATTATATTTGTAGTAGCTGTACACGCGTTGCCAGTGATAAAGCGTATTTGTGCAAGCCCAGTGCGCTTATTCAGCATAAAGTATTGCTGAATCCTGCACCTTTAGCTATTACTGGGCTAGCAACAGCAGAAGCTTTGAT
Organism: Photobacterium damselae; assembly: GCF_003026815.1. Taxonomy (GTDB): domain Bacteria; phylum Pseudomonadota; class Gammaproteobacteria; order Enterobacterales; family Vibrionaceae; genus Photobacterium; species Photobacterium damselae. The sequence continues at coordinate 20,803 of NZ_PYOG01000015.1, forward strand.
TGTTGATAATAATATTGAAGCCTTGCCTCAACCCTCGGCTGTAGGGCAAGCTCGATTGGAAACACTGGCTGCGGCACAAGCGGAACCGGAACTTGAGGTTCAGGAACAAGAATGTGTTGTAACGAAAGCAAAGAAATTGAAAAAGCTGGCGAAGAAGAAAGCCAAACTGCTGAAGAAAACCGCTAAGGCCGTTAAAAAATACGAGAAAGCCCTCGCCAAAGCAAAGTTAAGTATGGGTATTTAACTGTCCCGAATAAACAAAAAGGCCTCCCAGTGATGTGGAGGCCTTTTTATTAGTTTGATTCTTTGATCAGAACCGCGGTCATCAAGCAAGTAATTACAGAAATTACAATGCCCGATACGATTAACCAAGGAAGCATATCCATAGCCAATTATCCGTCTTGTGAGCAATGAGAAACCATATTGAACAGGTTTTACAATTTGTTAGCAATGGGACAGATATAAGTTGAAATGGCTGTTAACAGTTAGAAACATCTTTGGTTATTTATTGCGATAATCATCGGAATTTGAGATAAAAAAAGCGCCCATCAGGGCGCTTTTAACTCATTTAAATCTTGGTGGTAAATGTTAAATTTTGGCTGGAAGTGCCAAATTTAATGCTTGGAGAGATGCCTGAGCTGCACCTTGGCTATCATCAAGATTTTCTAACGTTTGTACTAGGTGTGCATAATCTGAAACATCTGGACGCAACGCCACTGCTTGAGTGAAGTGCTCTTTTGCTTCTTGCCACTTACCATTTGCAGCGAACATTTGGCCTAATGCACTATGAGTTGCTGCATTACGGCTATCATGGCGAAGTAAGTCTTGTAGGCGAACAATCGCAGGATGGTTATCTGATAGCTTTAGCTTAGGCACTAGGTTAATCAAAGTGTCATCAGATGTCTTCTTCAAGTATTCGCGAAGCACAGTGTAAGCGTCGTTGTCTGCATTGCAGTTAATCATCTGCTCAACAAAAGCGGCAACTAAAACGGATTGCTGTTTTAGCTTACGATTTAGACCATTCCAGTGACTCATCAAGCCATCGCTTCCAGACTGTTTTGCAATCTGTACCATTAGGCCGCGCTGAGCATCAAGTTCAAGCTGGTTTTTGGTCTCTGTGGTGATAACGCCATCTTTTTCAAGTTGTGGCAGAATCTCAAGCAGCGCTTTCCAATCTTCTAGTTGGATATAGCACTCTTTAAGTAGGTTCAGCACAATCAGGTTACGACCATTATCACGCTTAATTTCTTGAAGAGTCGCTAGAGCTTGCTCATATTGTTGCTGGCGAATTTGCAGTTTTGCACGAACTAGACCAACCGCTAGGTTTTGACCGTCACACTCAGCAGCGCGCTTTAGGTACTCATCACGTTGATCGGTATTACCCAACTCTTGTGACGCTTCTGCTGCAGCTAAGTAGTTCAAAACAGGAGCATCACTGTTTTTTGCCGCTTTTGTTACTAATTTCTCTGCTTGCTTCCAATCACCTTCGATAACTTTTACTAAGCCATCTGCAGTAAGAGTTCGTGCTTTACGTGCTTTACGCTGGCTGAACCAACCGCGAGTTGAGCTACCCATGGAAAATAGACCACGAAGGATAAATTCAACAACAAAGAATAGGGCTAGCAGAGCAACAATTAAGATAACCAGAGTGGTTAGGCTCATCTCAATGGTTTGCTCGGCAAATGAGATCAGTACATAACCCTGGCTACCTGCCAGGTCTGGACCGACAACAATACCTGCAATTAAGGCTGCAATTAGGAGGAGCAGTTTTATCATGCTTGATTCTCCTGTGATACTACTTGAGGAGCACTCTGTGTTTCTGTTGCTTCAGTTTTAACTTCAGTCTCTACTTTAGCTTCAGTTTTTGGTGCTGCTTTTACTTCAGAAGCTGCTGGTTTTACCGCTTCTGCTTTACTCTCTTCAGTCGCTAGGCTCTTCACTTGGCTGCGTAAACGCTCACTAATGATGTTAGTTAAGATCGCTTGTGCTTTAAGCTGCTTAGGATATACCGCTTCAATATTTTGGTTTTCTAGCTGCTCAAGTGTTTTGACAAAGCTTTGTACCGCAGGTGATGACATGTCGTAGTACTGTTCAGCCCATTTTTGCGCTGTGATCAGTGACTGTTTGTACACTTCGCCTTGTTCGCGGTAAACCGCACGAATGGCAGTTTCTAGCTTGTTTTTAATGTTCTCTTGTAAGTAGAAATCTTGTTGTGGCGATAGTAGTGGAACAACATTACCGTCACGCTTACGATAGGTGATGAAGTGATCGCTGAAGTTTTCTAGCGAAGTCATTAAGTTCACTTTCCAGTCATTGACTGACTGAGAAACAGTTTGTGCTTTTTGCTCAAGTGCTTTTGGCATTAAAGCGTTAGCAAGAGGCAGGGAATCAACGTGTTGCTCAAGACTCGTTAAGCGTAATACCAAACCATCACGATCAACACGGGCTACCGCTTTAAGTGAAGTGATATCATTGTTTAGTGCTAAACGTAGATCTTTAAGGCTCGGATCGTTCAGTTCTGCAATACGGTGATCTGCCGCTTCTAGTAGCACTGTTGCACTATTAACATCGTGCTCTAGCCACAATTTACGACCTGCCATTTTGGTTAGGTAATCGGCTTCAGCCAATAGCCAGTCGTTTGGACTGCGACCTTTCATTTCAGCCAGAGCCATCTGTAGGCTAGAAATGGATTTCTCTTGTTGGTTTAGCGCAACTTCAGTGCTGGTTAGAGTCGTGTTTACTTTACTCAGAACACTTTGTTCATTACTTGCTAGTGAATTTTTCAAGCCACTTAACTGATTTTGCAGCGCAGTGATTTGAGCTTCTTGAGCGAGGCTTTGTTGGTGGCCGTGATAATACAGGCCACCACCTAGAGCAATGACAAGCGCGATAGCAATCAGACCGGTTTTGCTGCCACCACTTTTTTGTTGTGGTGCCGGTTTAGGTGCTTTTGGTGCAGTGTCCTTTGCAGCTTTCGTCGGTTGAGCTTTTGCACCGGATGGTGCTTGTTGCTTCTCTGCAGCGCTGTCATTGGTTATTTTTTTTTCAGTCATCCGATTATCCCATCGTGCTCATATTGCTTAGGAACGTGAAGAGTGCTTGATTTGAGGCACTACCCACGGTGGAAATATGTGTAAAACCAAGTTGTGAAGCTTGGTCGGCGATACGTTGGCTTGGTACGAAAAGATGGCAATTGAGAAACCAAGCATGATTATGTTGCGGTACGAGTTGGTGGAGAAAAGCAAGTTGCTCACCGCTGGTAACCACCAATTTATCGACCTGTTGTTGCTGCCAAGAGTCTGCCAATGTTGTGCCATCTAATGGCAGCCAGCAACGCTGATAGGTTTCACAATAGTGAACTTCAGCATGGCGAGCGATTAGCTCTTGACGAATAAGCTCTCGACCGCCATTGCCGCGTAGAATCAGTACTCGACGATGGCGAATCTGTTGCAACTCTGGGAGTGCTAAGAGCCCTTCACTATCACAACGGTGTTGCGGCATTAAAACGCTTTGACCGGTAACTTTTGCTAAAGTTGCGGCGGTTTTATGACCAACGGCCATATAATGCACGTTTTTTGGCCAGCTCGCACCTTGTGACTGTAAATAATTGTGCGCTAATTTGACTGCATGATCACTGACTGCAATCAGAAAATCATCAGATTTTAGCCAATTTAGTTGAGAAATGAGTAGATCTACTTCATCTCCTGACGTAATAGCCAGTAATGGTTGATGAATTACGGTTAAGCCCACCGCACAAAGCTGGTGAGCTAACTGTTCGCCATCAGGGCTAGGCCGAGTTACTAAAATGGTCATTAGTGTTCTTGATATAGGCGCTCAAGAATAGGTTTTGCGCCATCGGCTAGCAATTGCTCTGCTAGTTGAGTACCTAAAGCTTCTGCATCGTTGGCAGAACCGCTAATTTCACCACGGACAATTTGGCTACCATCAGGTTCACCAACAAGCGCTCGTAGCCAAATTTGATCGCCTTGCAACTCAGCATAGCTACCAATTGGCACCTGGCAGCCACCTTGAAGGCGGTTATTCATGGCGCGCTCACATAACACACGAGTTGCGGTTTCTTGGTGGTTTAGGGCCGCAAGTAGATCTCGAACGCGAGTATCATCTAAACGACACTCAATGCCTACTGCACCTTGGCCCACAGCTGGTAAGCTAGTTTCAGGCGCAATAGCTGCACGAATGCGGTCGTCCATTTTAAGACGCTTTAAACCCGCACACGCCAAAATAATTGCATCGTATTCGCCATCATCGAGTTTACGGAGGCGAGTATTTACGTTACCACGCAGATCTTTAACAATCAGATCTGGACGTTGTGAGCGTAGTTGACATTGACGGCGAAGGCTTGAAGTACCAACAATTGATCCTTGAGGTAGCTCTTCTAGTGAGTTGTAGCGGTTGGAAACAAAGGCATCGCGAGGGTCTTCACGTTCACAAATAGTGACAAGACCAAGACCTTGTGGAAACTCAACGGGAACATCTTTCATTGAGTGAACGGCGATATCGGCGCGGCCTTCTAGCATAGCCACTTCGAGTTCTTTTACAAACAGCCCTTTACCACCTACTTTTGCCAATGGCGTATCTAAAATAACATCACCTTTGGTGACCATAGGAACTAGCTCTACGACCAAGCCAGGATGCGCTTTTTCCAGTTCTGCTTTGACAAATTCTGCTTGCCACATTGCTAGTGGACTCTTACGAGTGGCAATGCGAATAGGGGTATGGGACATAGTAAAAGGACCTATTAACTGACAGTACTTAAATGAATGTAGACTAATCCTACCACTCATTGCCTATCTGGGTCATGAACTTGTTGTTGTCCTGTTATTTCCCTGATGTTCGTCGTATTATTATTGAGATTTTTGTGAATAACATCACGGTTACTGCGAGCGATCAACAGCTTAGAGAATGGCTACTGCTGACTTATAAGATTCATACTTATTTAATAGGGAAATTTTCAAAATCTGAAGATGACTCATGAGTGCTGAAAAGCTGAGTCATATAGCGTCATTAACTTTACGGGTAATACAAAAACTGTTAAATTGATCACGTTTTTGCTCACAGGTAGCACACAGGCTGCCATATTAATGACAAGATTTGGGCCGCTTAACGCTGGCAGCTCTTGGAAGAGTAATTTGCATAATTATATCAAGACGTTAAAGAGTAGATTAGAGTCGTTTAATCAACTGCGTATTGAACGTGCACGCATTGCGATGGATGCGCAATCAGTACAGGTTTTTGACCTTCTACCAGTCTTACTTCATATCAATCATCCGGCTTTACCTGGATACCTCGACGATGAGGTACCGCAGGGGATTGCTGGTTTCTCACTTTCTCATACTCAACAGCAGTTTGTTGATGACTGTGGTTTGACAGCAGACAAGGTCGTTGCGCCTCTTAACATTGCTGATGATCTTTGTCCGATTACTGGCTTATATGCGATGGGCAGTACTGCCTCGATCGGTCAAAGCCTTACCAGTGATTTAGATATTTGGGTCTGCATTCGTGCCGATCTGTCATCTGAGTTGCGCCAAATCTTAGACAGTAAATGTTCCTTGGTTTCAGAGTGGGCAATGAGCCAAGGGGTTGAAGCGAACTTTTTCTTAATTGATGAAAATCGCTTCCGTCACAATTTCTCAGAAGAGATGACCGGAGAAAACTGTGGTTCTAGCCAGCACTTGTTATTGTTGGATGAGTTCTACCGTTCAGCCGTTTGTTTGGCAGGTTTACCGTTGCTTTGGTTTATGGTGCCACCTGAGATGGAAGAGTGTTACGACCAATATGTCGATTACCTTGAACAGCAAGGTCATATTCGTCGTAATGAGTGGGTTGATTTTGGTGGGGTCAGTCGTATTCCTGCTGAAGAGTATTTTGGCTCAAGTTTGTGGCAACTTTATAAGAGTATCGATTCTCCTTATAAGTCGGTATTAAAAGCGATTTTATTGGAAGCGTATTCTTGGGAGTACCCACACACTCAATTATTGAGCTTAGATGGTAAACGTCGTTTCTTTGCTGAAGATCGCACTGAATACTGTATGGACGCGTACTATTTAATGCTAGAAAAAGTGACGCGTTATCTAGAGCGAATTGATGATCATCGCCGCTTAGATTTAGTTCGTCGCTGTTTTTATCTCAAAACACACGAGAAGCTAACTCGAACTCCAGCGTTGGGTTCAGTGGCTTGGCGTCGTCGTGTGCTGGAGCAACTAACCGAGCAGTGGCAGTGGACTCCAGCTGATCTGTGGGCGCTCGATAATCGCCGTAACTGGAAAGTAAATCAGGTTAAACAAGCGCATAACGAACTGCTTGATGCGTTAATGTTGAGCTACCGTAACCTGATTCGATTTGCGCGCCGCAATAATATTACATCAGCGATAAGCCCTGAAGATATCAGTATCTTAGCGCGTAAACTTTATGCGGCATTCGAGGTGCTACCGGGTAAAGTGACTCTGCTTAACCCTCAGATATCCCCCGATTTGCATGAGCAAGATCTGACATTAATTCAGGTTCCTGCGGGCCGGACAAATACTGCAGGTTGGTATCTGTATAAGCAGCCATTAGAGCCGTATGCCATCTTGGGTCAGCCAGCTCTTGAGCATAACCGTTATCTCTCTAAGTTGGTGGCGTGGGCTTATTTTAATGGCTTATTAACCGAGTCGACATGTCTACATACTGTGGTTCGTGACAGTGATATGGACATTGATAAGCTGTATCAGTTGGTGAGTGATATTCGCAATACTTTCACCATACGCCGACCACAACCAAGCTTGCAGGCGCTATCGAGTCCGTGTGAAATTCGTCAGTTGGGTATCTTTATTAACTTAGAACAAGACCCAACCACGGAATTAAAAAATCGCTCATCGGTTCGTTTTGACTTTAAAAATACCGACATCTTTAGCTATGGCCCAGAGCAACACTGCTTAGTAGGGAGTGTGGATCTGGTCTATCGTAACTCATGGAATGAAGTTCGTACTTTGAACTTTAAAGGTGAGAGTGCGATGTTGGACGCATTGAAAACCATTTTGGGTAAGATGCACCAAGATGCCATACCGCCAGAGTTGGTTGATGTTTTTTGTTACAGCAAGCATATGCGTGGTTTGATTCGAAACTTAGTGTACCAGTTGGTGGCTGAGTGTATTGAAATGCGTTTAAAGCCTGTAGAACAAGAGAAACGTCGCCGTTTTAAAGCCATTCGTATTGGCAACCAGATGTATGGTCTGTTTTTTGAACGCCGTGGTGTTTCGGTTCAGAAGCTGGAAAATTCCATCGATTTTTATCGCAGTATTTCTGCAAACAAGCTGATTGGTTCGGCAAATACTGTAGTGGAAATGGGAGAAGAGCCTCATCCACCTGAAATTGTTGATGCTTATGCCAGTGAAGGTCTAATTCAGTTCTTCTTTGAAGATTGTGATGACGGCTTCAATATCTATATTTTAGATGAAACCAACCGCATTGAAGTCTACCGTCAGTGTGGTGGTGACAAAGATGAATTGGTGCATGGGGTAAACCGTTTTTATACTTCAGCACAAGACCGCTTTAGTTACAGCGCGAATTTCATCAACTTTAATTTGCCGCAGTTCTACGACATCGTTCATAACGAGAAAGGGGTACAGGTGTTACCTTATAAGAGTGGTCAACAAATGCAGCGTCGTCCGCAAACGGGTAATAACAATACGTTGCCAAATATTGCTAATTACTCGCCTCGTTAATTTTGCGGTATAGATAAAAAAGCCTTCAATTTGTGAAGGCTTTTTTGATCGTGAGGCAAAAAGAGATTGGGGCTTACCAATCGACCGATTCGCCAGCATGTAGAGAACATTCACGTTTGACTACATCGAAGAACTCATCACCACTGCGAGTGCAGCGCCATTGACCATCTTGATACTGGAAGTGATAACCCCCTGATTTTGAAGCTAGCCACAGTTCGTGCAGCGGTTCTTGGCGGTTAATAACAATCTGACTGCGATTTTCAAACTCAAGAGTTAATACGTTACCTGTGATTTCAGGTTCAATATCTACCCCTGATTCTTCAACGCCTTCTTCTATCGCCATAAAAGCTTGTTCAGCCAATTGATGGTATTCTGTATCGTTCATCCCACGCTATCCTATTGCTTTTCCTGCTCTGAGTGAGATTATAAAGGGCATTGACAGGATAATCACGGCTTTATAAAAAATGCGTAAAGGTTTAGTAGCAATTTTCATCTTCACAATCTTGGCACTTACTGGGTGTGGTCAAAGTGGCGCGTTGTATATGCCAAAAGATCAACCGGATCAGTCTCAAGCTCAATAACGGTATTGAATAGGCACATATTAACAGGGAAGAAACACATTGGATTATTTTAATTATCAGCAAGATGGCCAATTGTGGGCCGAGCAAGTTTCGGCACAATCATTGGCTGCGCAGTATGGTACCCCGCTTTATGTTTACTCTCGCGCAACGTTAGAGCGTCATTGGCAGGCGTTCGATCGGGCCGTTGCTTCTCACCCTCATTTAATCTGCTATGCGGTAAAAGCTAATTCAAATTTGGCGGTCTTAAATGTGTTGGCAAAACTGGGCTCGGGCTTTGATATCGTATCATTAGGGGAACTTGAGCGTGTGATCGCCGCTGGTGGTGACCCAAGTAAAGTGGTGTTTTCTGGCGTGGGTAAAACTGTGGCCGAGATGACTCGCGCTTTGTCTCTTGGGATAAAATGTTTCAATGTGGAATCTGAGCCAGAACTTGAACGATTAAATCAGGTGGCAGCAGAGCTAGGTGTGATTGCACCTATTTCGCTACGTATTAATCCAGATGTGGATGCGAAAACTCACCCTTATATTTCAACCGGCCTACGTGATAATAAATTCGGTATCACTTTTGAGCGAGCATTAGATGTGTATCGCTTAGCCCACCGTTTGCCAAACCTTAATGTGGTGGGGATGGATTGTCATATTGGTTCGCAACTTACCGAAATTACCCCATTTATTGATGCCGTTGATCGCCTGCTAAGCTTAATAGATACGTTAGCCGACGAAGGTATTACTATCGCTCATCTTGATGTTGGTGGCGGACTTGGGGTGACTTATGATCAAGAACAACCTCCTGAGCCATCAGATTATGCCATCGCGTTATTGGAACGTTTAAACCAGTATCCAGAATTGGAGCTGATTTTTGAGCCTGGTCGTGCCATTGCCGCTAATGCCGGTATTTTGCTAACTCGGGTTGAGTATCTAAAACATTCGGAATATAAGAACTTTGCCATTGTTGATGCCGCGATGAATGATCTGATTCGTCCGACACTTTATTCAGCTTGGCAGGCCATCATTCCAGCCTCTCCTCGTCAAGGTGAGATGCAGACTTACGATATTGTTGGGCCAATTTGTGAAACGGGTGACTTTATCGGTCGAGATCGTCAACTTGCGCTGGAGCCCAATGATCTTTTAGCGGTGCGCTCAGCTGGAGCTTATGGCTTTGTTATGGCCTCAAACTACAATACTCGCGCCCGTGCCGCAGAAGTCATGGTCGATGGTGAGCAGAGCTATTTAGTCCGTCAACGTGAAACACTACAACAGTTGTGGCAGGGTGAAAGCCTGCTACCAGAATAAGGAATGTCATGCAGATTAATTTCTCCAAAATGCATGGACTAGGTAATGACTTTATGGTGGTCGATGCCGTCACCCAGAATGTGTTTTTTTCTCCTGATATGGTGCGGCGTTTAGCTGATCGCCACCGTGGCATCGGCTTTGACCAACTTTTGATTGTCGAGCCACCTTACGATCCGGAAACCGATTTTCATTATCGTATTTTTAACGCCGATGGCAGTGAAGTTGAGCAGTGTGGCAATGGTGCTCGCTGTTTTGCTCGTTTTGTTTCAATGAAAGGTTTAACCAATAAGTACCATATTTCAGTCAGTACTAAGGCTGGAAAGATGTTACTGAAATTGGAAAATGACGATCAGGTTACGGTCAATATGGGTGTGCCGATTTTTGATCCGGCTAAGATTCCATTTCGTGCTAACCAAGCCGAAAAAACCTATATTTTACGCGCTGGTGATCAAACCGTATTTTGTGGTGCTGCCAGTATGGGCAACCCTCATTGTGTAACCGTTGTCGATGATGTTCTTACCGCTGATGTCGAGACATTGGGTCCGCTGCTTGAGTCTCATGAGCGTTTTCCTGAACGGGTAAATGTGGGATTTATGCAGGTAATTTCTCGCAGTGAAGTAAAGTTGCGCGTCTATGAGCGTGGTGCTGGTGAAACCCAAGCGTGTGGCAGTGGTGCCTGTGCGGCAGTGGCAATCGGTCGTCAACAGGGCTTGCTTGATGAAGAAGTGACGGTTTCGCTACCTGGTGGTGATTTGCGTATTCGCTGGAACGGTAATGGCTCAAATCTCTTTATGACAGGACCTGTGGCTCATGTATTTGATGGGCAGGTGCTGCTATGAATGCTTCGTCATCACTGGCAGAGCAAGCAAGTTGTGATGAATTAAGTGCCGAGCAAGTCGCTTCTTATCTGCGTAAAGAGCCAGATTTCTTTGCTCGACACCCTGAGCTATTGTCTCAGATCCGAGTCCACCATGATGAGCGTGGTGCCGTATCGCTGGTGGATATTCAGCTAGAAAAATTACGCGGCCAAGTGACACAACTGCAAGATCAATTAGAGCAATTAACCGATCAGGCAAAACGAAATGATCAATTGTTTCAGCAGTTTTCTTCGTTACAAGCCAAGTTGATGCAAGCTCGTTGTCTACAGCAAGTGATGCCTTTAATGGAGCAATTTGCTCAGCAGTATCAACTGAATATCAGTATTCGGTTATTGGCGGAACCTGAAGCAGCAAAACCGCTACTGAAAGAGATTAATAGTGATGTGGCTTGGCTGTTGCGAGAGTCTTTTACTCAGTTTCAACGCTCATTTATGCCGCAGCAAAATATCTATCTTGGGCGACTTCGTCATGGGCAAGCCGCACTCTTTTTCAGTCAACCGCCAGATTTAGGCTCTTTTGCATTACTGCCATTAAAGCAGCATCAGACGCTTGGAGTTCTGGGTTTTTCCAGTACCGAAGGTGGCCATTTTCACCCTGCGATGGATACGCTTTTTTTACAACAATTAGCCATCGTGATGAGTTCGCAACTTGCATTATGGTTGGATGAGGCAGCACTGTGACGAACCCTGTTATACCAACATCATTAAGTCGACCTTTAGAACGCTTTTATGAATATTTGCGCAGTGAGCGTGAATTGAGTTTACACACTCAACAAAACTACAAACGTCAGCTTTCAACCATTGCTGAACAGTTGGTTGAGATGCAAGTGACTTCGTGGCAGCAATTGGATGCGGGTTGGGTGCGTCAGATCGCCAGTAAAGGCATGCGAAGTGGGTTAAAAGCCAGTAGCTTAGGCATGCGTCTTTCGGCTCTGCGTAGTTTTCTTGATTTCTTGGTGTTTCAAGGCGATTTAAAAGCTAACCCAGCGAAAGGGGTTTCAGCACCAAAGAAAGCTCGCCCATTACCGAAAAACCTCGATGTGGATGAGATGGATCAGCTGCTCAGTGTTGAGGGCGATGATCCGTTATCCATCCGAGATCGTGCGATGATGGAACTGATGTACGGTGCCGGCTTACGTTTATCTGAATTGGTCGGGTTGAATCTAAAAGATATCCAATTGACAAAAGGTGATTTACGGGTGATTGGTAAAGGGGATAAAGAGCGGATAGTCCCGTTTTCGGGCTTGGCAAAAGAGTGGGTTGGCAATTGGTTAAAGGTGCGGGCAACTTTAGCCCATAGTGATGAACCGGCGTTATTTGTTTCTAAGCGTGGTATGCGAATTTCTAATCGTAATGTACAAAAACGAATGGAAGAGTGGGGACAAAAACAGGCCGTTTCAAGTCATATTAATCCCCATAAATTGCGTCACAGTTTTGCCACACATATGTTGGAATCAAGTGGCGATCTACGTGCAGTACAAGAGTTACTTGGCCACGCTAATCTATCAACCACTCAGATCTATACTCACTTGGATTTCCAACATTTGGCCAAGGTTTATGATGAGGCTCATCCTCGCGCCAAACGTGGTCGCCGATAAAAATCGTGTTAATAAAGTAGGAACAGCATGCAACAACTGCGATTAGAAAATTCACTGAACGGGATTAAAGCGCTCAGCTTCGACTTAGACGATACACTTTATGATAATCGAGAAGTTATCGTTCGAGCAGAGCAAGCTATGCATCAATGGTTGGCTGAGTTTGATGAGCGTTTTTTGTTATTCCGTGATGGTTTCTGGCCTCAGTTAAAGCAACGTTTGGCTCTAGCCGATCCTTGGTTAAAGCACGATGTTACCTTATGGCGCTATCAGTCGATTAAAGTGGCATTAATGCAGTTAGGTTATCGAGAGGCGGCTGCGGCGTTGGCCGCTGATCGTGCAGTTGAACATGTCCTTGCCGTGCGCAACCAAGTTGATGTCCCACCTCTTACTCATCAACTTCTCACTCAATTGAGCGCACATTTTCCACTGGTAGCAATCACCAATGGTAATGTGGATATCGATAAAATTGGTTTAGGCACGTATTTCCAGCACCGATTTTGTGCCGGTCCCGATGGGCTCGCAAAACCGGATTCCAACCTATTTGATAAAGCGGTACATGCGCTGCAAGTGGCACCAGAGCAAATTCTTCATGTTGGCGATCATCCAATTAGCGATATTCAGGGCGCTCAACAGGCTGGATTTAAAACCTGTTGGTTTAATGATAAAGGACGTGATTTTAGGGCATTAAGCTCTGACATGAAGCCAGATATTGAGATCCACCAATTGGATGAACTATTGCCTTTAGTGGCGATGAGTTCGGTTAATGAAAGCATTAAGTGAGAAAGAGCCCGCCCCAAAAAGCGGTTTCTTCAACGTTTATCATTGATTGTTTTATCGGTTATTGCTGATGTTTTTTAACTTATGTTTCGCTAAGCCTAGAACATGAGTCGTAGTTTGCATTGTGATAAGCGGATAAAAAGATAACGGAGCATTCTTTTTTTCAGCTGTTATAATTGCAATCCTTGTATAAATAACCAGTAACTCACTATGGATATCTCCCTCCTGTTAGATGGGCTCAATGACAAACAAAGAGAAGCGGTAGCAGCACCGTTAGGTAATTACCTCGTTCTGGCAGGAGCCGGTAGTGGTAAAACACGCGTGCTTGTTCACCGTATCGCTTGGTTGATTGCTATTGAGCAAGCGTCGCCGTACTCAATTATGTCGGTGACATTTACCAACAAAGCGGCTGCTGAAATGCGTGGTCGTATTAATGAATTGATGGAAGGCTCAACTTTTGGAATGTGGAATGGCACGTTCCACGGTTTGTGTCACCGAATTCTTCGTGCCCATTATCTGGATGCTCGCTTACCTGAAGATTTCAATATCTTGGACTCTGACGATCAGCTTCGTCTGCTGCGCCGTTTGATCAAAGCGCAAAACCTAGATGAGAAGCAGTGGCCACCTCGTCAGGGTGCTTGGTATATCAATGGCAAAAAAGATGAAGGGTTGCGTCCTCATCAAATCGAAACCTTTAACGATCCGGTAGAGCAGACTTGGCAACGCATTTATGCCGCTTATCAAGAAGCGTGTGACCGTGCCGGCTTAGTCGATTTTGCTGAGTTGTTGCTGCGTGCGTTTGAATTGGTTCGAGATAATAAATTCATTCGAGAGCACTATCAGGCTCGCTTTAAGCATATTTTGGTCGATGAGTTCCAAGATACCAACAGCATTCAATTTGCGTGGCTACGTTTAATGGCAGGGCCAGATTGCCACGTGATGATTGTGGGTGATGATGACCAGTCTATCTATGGTTGGCGTGGTGCCAAAGTGGAGAATATCTCTCGTTTCTTACGTGAGTTTCATGACGCTAAGTCTATCTTCCTTGAGCAAAACTACCGTTCAACTGGCAATATTCTAAAAGCGGCTAACGAACTGATTGCCAATAACAATGAGCGCATGGGTAAAAACCTATGGACTGACGGTGCTGATGGCGATCGCATCTCCCTTTATTCTGCATTTAATGAACTGGATGAAGCGCGCTTTGCTGTTGGTAAGATCAAAGAGTGGCGCGATCAAGGAGGCACTCTTAATGAAGTGGCTTTCCTTTATCGTAGTAACGCCCAGTCGCGTGTGTTGGAAGAGGCGTTGATTCAAGCAGGTATGCCGTATCGAATCTACGGTGGCATGCGATTCTTTGAGCGTCAGGAAATTAAAGATGCATTGTCTTATCTGCGTCTGATCAGCAACCGTAATGACGACACGGCTTTTGAACGTGTGGTGAATACCCCAACGCGTGGTATTGGTGATCGCACGTTGGAAACCATTCGTTTAGCTGCTCGTGATCGCAGCATGACCATGTGGCAAGCGAGTATTGCTCTGTTAGATGATCAGGTCTTGGCAGGTCGTGCGGCTAATGCTTTGCGCCGTTTTATCGAATTGGTAGATGCGCTAGAAGATGACACCGCCGAGCTTGCTTTGTATCAGCAAACCGATGATGTGATTCGTAATTCAGGACTTCGGGCGATGTACGAGCAAGAAAAGGGAGAGAAAGCCCAAGCGCGTATTGAAAACTTAGAAGAATTGGTCACCGCAACTCGTCAGTTTGAGATCCCAGAAGAAGCACAAGAGATGACTCATCTAGCAGCGTTTTTATCTCATGCCGCTTTAGAGGCTGGTGAAGGTCAGGCTGACGATTTTGAAGATGCGGTGCAACTGATGACCATGCACAGCGCCAAAGGTCTGGAGTTTCCTCTGGTCTTTATGGTAGGCATGGAAGAGGGGATGTTCCCAAGTTCACGCACGACAGAAGAAGTGGGACGATTAGAAGAAGAGCGCCGTTTGTGTTACGTGGGTATGACCCGTGCGATGCAAAAGCTCTACTTAACTCATGCAGAAATGCGTCGCTTGTATGGTAAAGATAATTTCCATAAGCCATCTCGTTTCCTAAAAGAGATCCCAGAACACTTTATTGATGAAGTTCGGATGAAGGCGCAAGTATCTCGCCCTGTGAGTACTGGCCGCTTTAGTCAAACCACAGTTAATGAAAACTTTAATCAAACGGGTTTTAGTTTAGGTCAGCGTGTGGAGCATCCAACCTTTGGTGAAGGCACTATTATTAATTACGAAGGTAGTGGCCCTCAAAGTCGAGTTCAAGTCGCCTTTAATGGTCAAGGGATTAAATGGTTGGTCACTCAATACGCTAAGCTAACCGCAATCTAATGTGACAGAAAAAGTAAAACGCCATCGATGAAAGATGGCGTTTTTTATTATTGTCCAATCACTTTGCCTTCTCGGCGTGGGTCTGCGGCGCCAATAAGCTGAATTGAACCATCGGATTGGGGCTTAAGCGCAATCGCCTGAACGCCTGAATTCAGATCTTTTATTTGCACCTGATATCCTAACTTTTTGAGTGGCTCTGCCCATTGTTCTGCCTCTGTGTTTTGTTCTAATTCATAAGAACCAAAACGGTTATTCATATTGGGTAAATCAATGGCTTGTTGCAGTGATAAATTCCAACTTAAATACCCCAATAGGGTTTTGCTGACATAACCAATGATCTGGCTACCACCTGGGGATCCTATTGCTAAATATGGTTGGCCCTGTTTTAGCACTATCGTGGGTGCCATGGAGGAGCGTGGGCGTTTACCGGGCTCAACACGATTGGCAATTGGCACGCCGTCCACTTGGCTGCGAAAAGAGAAGTCAGTCAGTTCATTATTAAGTAAAAAGCCTCGAACCATTAAGCGAGATCCAAAGCCATTTTCGATAGTTGAGGTCATTGAGACGACATTCTTTTGCTTATCGACAATAACAAAGTGGGAGGTTGAGGGAAGTTCAATCGCTTGGTCATCGGCTTGCTTGATAGCTTGAGGCCAACTTGGCAGTCCGGGCTCGACCTGGGCTAAGGCTTTTTTTCCCTTAAGTAGTTGCGCTCTTTTTTCTATATATTGCGGTGCTAATAACCCCTGTTTCGGCATAGGTACATAGTCGCTGTCTGCCATATAACGGCCTCTATCGGCGAAAGCCAAACGAGAAGCATCGGCCAATAACCGCCAGCTAGTGATATTATTGGGGCCTAATTTTGCCATTGGGTAGTGGCTAAGCATCGCCATAATTTGACCGACGGTTAAGGCTCCTGAACTGGGTGGACCCATACCGCAAATCTGATATTGATGATAAGGCGCGCAAATAGGCTGGCGTTGTTTGATCTGATAAGCTGCTAAATCTAACACACTGAGCACACCTGGATTGGTTGGAGCTTGACGCACGGTTGCCACAATATCTTTTGCTATGGCTCCCTGATAGAAGGCTTTAGCGCCATGTTCGGCAATTTGTTTGAGGGTGGCTGCGTAATCTGAATTAGTAAGAAGTTCTCCACTTTGGCGCGCTGTGCCATCAGGATGGAAGAAATAGGCGCGGGTTGGGGCAAATTTGCTTAAACTCTCTTGGCTTTGGGCTATCGCATTGGCCAGTCGTGGCGAAACAATAAAGCCTTGTTGTGCCAGTTTTATCGCCGGTTGCACCACACTCTTCCACGGCAATTTTCCCAATTGTTGATGGGTTTGCCATAGCAGTTTTACCGTACCAGGGGTTGCAACAGAGCGACCTCCCACCACGGCATCAAAAAACGTCAGTGGTTGGCCTTTATCATCGAGAAAAAGTTGGGGTGTTGCAGCAAAAGGGGCGGTTTCTCGACCATCAAAGCTGGTGAGTTTTTGCTGTTCTTGATCCCAATATAGCAAAAAAGCACCACCACCAATGCCCGACGATTGAGGTTCTACTAAGCCTAAGACCAGCTGGATAGTAACCATGGCATCAATGGCATTACCACCTTGCTGCAATATTTCAGCTCCAGCTTCACTGGCATAGCTATTAGCTGTGGCAACCATCCATTTTTGTGCAGTAATTTGCTGTTGTTGGGTTCGAACATCACCAAGTTCTGGGGCAATATGATCGCTGGTCTGACTGACGGTTGCGATTACAGTATGACTCAGTAGCAGTCCAGAGAGAGCCAATAATAGTTTTTGCGCAAGTTTTGCCATCATCTCATCCTTGTTTAGATAGCTTTGTTGTGAGCAAGAATAGCAAGAACTTGCTCTTTGAGCTTGATTATTCATCAAATATTGGGAGGGGGGTACGTATTTCCTACTCGATAGTTTTATGTCGCGTTTCATTAAGGGCGTGGTGGCTGAACCTAGCATCTTGAGGTGAGTTGGGTATAGAATGACGCCTTTGTCTTTTTTGTTATTGTCGTGCTGTTATGACCCAAACTTCTTTCTGCGATCATCCTACACTTGCTCAAGCACAAACTCTGCTTGAGGATGTATTTGGCTATCAGCAGTTTCGAGATGGGCAACAAGACATCATTACCACGGCTCTCAATCGCAGTGATAGCTTGGTTATTATGCCAACTGGGGGCGGAAAATCGCTCTGCTATCAAATTCCTGCATTATTGCTCGATGGCCTTACTTTAGTTATTTCCCCTCTGATTTCTTTGATGAAAGATCAGGTTGATCAGCTGGTGGCGAACGGAATTCAAGCCGCTTGTATCCATTCAGCACTGACGCGAGATGAAATCGAAACAGTATTTTCGCAGTTGGAGAGTGGTGAGCTAAAACTGCTGTATGTCTCTCCTGAGCGCGTATTGATGCGTGATTTTATTGCTCGATTGCAGCAGGTAAAGTTGGCGCTATTAGCGGTGGATGAGGCACATTGCATCTCTCAGTGGGGGCACGATTTTCGCCCTGAATACGCAGAATTAGGTCAACTTAAACAGATGTTTGCTCCGTTGCCAGTCATGGCATTGACAGCAACGGCAGATGAAACAACTCGACAAGACATTATCTCTCGTTTGGCTCTTGAGCAGCCTCATATTCATTTAGGCAGTTTTGATCGCCCTAATATTCGCTATACCTTACTTGAAAAATACAAACCGCTATCGCAACTGTTGAGCTATCTCGCCAGTGTTCGCGGCCAATGCGGCATTATTTACTGTAATAGCCGTAAACGGGTGGAGCAGATCTGCGAAAAACTGTGTGAAAACGGTCTAAGAGCGGCGGCTTATCATGCGGGTATGAGCGTAAATGATCGCGCCTATGTGCAAGAAGCTTTTCAGCGAGATGACATTCATATTGTGGTGGCCACTGTGGCGTTTGGTATGGGGATCAACAAACCCAATGTCCGTTTTGTTATCCATCATGATATTCCCCGTAATATAGAGTCATACTATCAGGAGACAGGACGAGCAGGACGAGATGGCCTACCGGCTGAAGCGGTATTGCTCTATGATCCTGCGGATATGGCTTGGCTCAGGCGCTGTCTTGATGAAAAGCCAGACGGTGCAACGCGTGAGGTCGAAGAGCATAAACTCAATGCTATGCGGGATTTTGCCGAAGCTCAAACCTGTCGACGCCAAGTGTTGTTGCATTATTTTGGTCAACACAGTGAGAAACCCTGTGGTAACTGTGATATTTGTTTAGATCCTCCCAAACAATTTAACGCAACGGAAGTGGCTCAAAAAGCATTGTCGTGCGTATATCGAGTGCAACAAAGTTTTGGGGTGAACCACATTATCGAAGTGCTACGAGGGATGCAAAACCACCGTATCCGCGACCATGGCCATGAGTTACTCTCCACTTACGGTATTGGTCGTGATTTTAGCCATGAGTATTGGCTCAGTGTGCTACGTCAATTAATCCATCGCGGTTTATTGGTGCAAAATATTCAACGTAACTCGACATTGCAGCTAACCGAGCAGTCACGCAGTGTTTTACGAGGAGAAGTTGAATTGATGTTAGCCGTGCCTCGATTAGATACCGCGGCACGAACTGCAAAACACGATAAGCTAGCTCAACGTCATTATGATAAGAAGTTGTTCGCCAAACTACGTAAATTGCGTAAAGCCATCGCTGATGATGAAAACCTGCCACCTTATGTGGTCTTTAATGATGTTAGTTTGATGGAAATGGCTGAGCGGTTGCCGACATCTCACGGTGAGTTTTTAGCAATCAATGGAGTGGGGCAGCGTAAGTTAGAAAAGTACGGTCAAGTCTTCTTAGAGTTGATTGAAGATCATCTTACGGCGGTAGAAGGGTTATTCTAACGTTCGATAGATAAAAAAAGGCCGAACTTATCCAAGTCCGGCCAAAAATGCGTTAAAAAACATAAACAGGTTATGTTCTATTCGCTACAAAACAGCTTGCGTATTTGGTGAGAGTTTTCATCATCACCCACTGCTTCATCTAAACGTGACGGGACTCGACGCCTAGACATTGAAGCAGTGAGCGTATAAGACCACGTTTTTTAAAAGGTGACCATAGTCTACTTATGGTTTGAAACGCTAAGAAACACTTGGTTACAAGTCTTGTGCTATAGAGTCGATGAAAGGAGAAAACATGCTTAATTTTCGCCAAATCACTACCCTTAGTTATTCGCAAAGTTATCCGCAAAAGTTACAGTTTATTATTCCCAATTTTGATTTTGATCGGTTTGCTGTATATGGCGAACAGATCGCTGCTTTGTTGGATTGTCGTATTCTTGAACGGGAAACCAATGCCGATTTGCAGATCTGGTTACTTGATTTTGAAGGGTGCCATTTATTGCTAAAAGGGGAGTATTACAGCCAAAGCATATGGTTAGAAGCGCTAGATGATTTGGGTGAAGAAAACTTAGTCTTTATCGCTCGTTTATTTCGTAGCAAGATTGATTAAAGAGCCAGCGAATAAGATCTAGCATCTTAAAGTCACTTGAGTATAATCCTTCCCTTCGTCGCTGCGTGGGGGTGAGATCCCGAGATAGGCAGTGAATTTAGTTTGGGTTCCCTCTCCCCCAATGACAAAAAGGTGTAGCATGACAGATCGCTATTCAACCGCCACATCCATTCCGAGCAACATTCAATCTTCTTTTTCTGCAGCACAAAAACAGAAGGCCTTAGGCTACTTGGTACTGTTTCACCTATTGGTGATTGCATCGAGTAACTACTTAGTTCAACTGCCTTTTACTGTATTTGGTTTTCACACCACTTGGGGCGCTTTTACTTTTCCTTTTATCTTTTTAGCGACCGACTTAACAGTACGTATTTTAGGTGCACCTATGGCGCGTAAAACCGTATTGATGGTGATGATGCCCGCGTTGGTCATTTCCTATATTTTATCGGTGCTGTTTTTCCAAGGGGAGTACCAAGGCCTAGCGCATCTTGGTGAGTTTAATTTATTTGTTGCTCGTATCGCGATTGCGAGCTTTATGGCTTATCTTCTTGGCCAAATTCTGGATGTTTCGGTATTTAACCGTCTGCGTCAATTAAAGCAGTGGTGGATTGCACCAACCTGTTCAACTATTTTTGGTAATGCGATTGATACGTTAGCGTTTTTCTCTATCGCGTTTTATCAAAGTCCTGATGCGTTTATGGCTGCGAACTGGACCGAAATTGCTTTGGTCGATTACAGCTTTAAATTGATTATTAGCTTGGGTCTGTTTGTGCCAATGTATGGTGTGCTACTTAACTACTTAGTCCGTAAGTTAACGACCTTGCCAAGTTACAATAACTCACCGCAATCTCAATACAGTTAATTGATTGAATAAAGCCGACACTCAATGTCGGCTTTATTTTTAAGGGGGGAGGGGAATTTATCATTCGTATCTGTGGTGATACTGAGTTATTTAAAATCTTAACAAAGGTTAAGTGCAGTTTTTATTTGGTCTAAATATAGATTTGTTAGGGGTGGTGCTTTATAATAATTAAATCGAGTAGCCATTATAGCGACCGATGTATTATCAATAACTTATTGAATTAACATGAAGAATGGTGATGAAAATGATTGAGACAGTTAGTTTTTTAAAAAAGAATGCTGCCGCTCTTCCTTTATCTGAACCTTTGACGATCACGCAAAATGGCAAACCATCTTATGTTGTGATTTCTTATGAAGAACATGAGCGTAGAGAGCAAGCTATTGCTATGATGAAAATGCTTAGTTTTGCTGAGTCTGATATCAAACAAGGTCGGACATCGTCAATGGAATCACTAAAGGAAAGGCTGGCGGCTCGTAAAAGATAGAGACGCTAATGATTAAAACAAAGCTGGTTTCCTTAAGTACTTTTGAAAATACAACTTTTGATCTTATTGATTACTTTTCACAATGGAATGATGAAAATAAGGTCATAGAACGAGTTGAGAATTTAATTGAACAGTTTGAATCTACTGTTTTAGTCCATCCTGAAATGTATCCTATATGCCAAGATATAAGAGAATTTTTTGGGATTGTTGATTACCGGATATTCAAATCAGATGGGCTTAAAATTGTATATCGTTATGATGCATCTCATGATGTTATTTATGTTATGCTTATGCTTAGTGATAAACAAGATATGCAAAAAATCTTAATAGATTACTGTATTGTTCATAAATAGTTAGTGTTCTTGATTTTTAAAGGCCGCCTATCGAGGCGGTTTTTTCTTATCTAGAAGCTTAAAATCCCCAATCCCAATCAATCCCTTATTCAATTAAATGAAAATAATTCTCAACAAATGCTTGCATTGTAAATGAGAATTGTTATTATTAAACCGCACTCAGGGAGAAGGCGCTAAGTAAGGCTTTTTTCTTTGAAGGCACGACATTGCTCACATTGCTTCCAGTGTACTTCAGCACGGTTTGTTATTGGTGTAGGGCTGATAACAAAGAACCAATTTTGCTGAGCGGCGTTTCCCAAAGTAACGCCGCTTTTTCTTTTCTAGCTATCTGCAATTTTTTACTTTTCTCTTTACCTGACTCCTGCTTGATCTTTTACCTCACGATCACCTAACCCTCTTGTTCCATAACTTCAAGATGCTGATTGAGATCCTCACCTCTGATTAAAATTCAAATTAAACAATGTAGCGCAATAGCACGCTTTTAATTCGTTTAATTTAAGATCATCGGGGGGATTTTGTTGTGATAGATCCTGTTTGTCGATCACGCTTCAGTGGATAACTTTTGATAGCTCACCGTAAATTAATACTAAATAATCACATTAAAGGCATTATTACTCTGTATTACGAGAGAGGTGATTGAAATAGCAGCAATTCATTTGGTTTTGGTTGTCTTTAACAACAAATTAGAGGGTTTTTGTGCAGGAAAATAAAGAGTTTTAATTATTTTTCCACAAGACTTGATCTTTTTTGGATCGAGGATCTCTAAATTTAACTGTATTTAAGTCATTGAAATATAATAGGGTGGTTAGAAAACGTTGTTCGAAAGTGAAAAACGATCAAACGGTTAAAATTAAATACTAACAAAGTTATCCACAGATTTAAGGGCGATTTATAGGGTTATCGGTGGGAAAACAGGTTATCCACTGTGGATGTGATATTTCCTATCGATTCGTGTTAAGGTGGCCAATAAGCTTTTACAATGACGTCTATCTTTGAATTAATGTTAACGTTTTTCGGCTCAAAGTCGGTTAATATTGATGATAACAAGCTCTTAATCTGTTTCTCGATAATATAAGCATAATCCTATGGCGACGATTCCTGAAAATCCATTGATCCTTATCGATGGATCCTCTTATCTATACCGTGCGTACCATGCCGCACCTAATTTCACTAACTCAGAAGGTCAACCTACTGGCGCTGTATATGGTGTGATCAATATGCTTCGTAGCATGTTACGCCAGTTTTCAACCGAACATATTGCCGTTATCTTTGATGCCAAAGGTAAGACATTCCGCGATGAGATGTTTGCGGACTATAAAGCGAATCGTCCACCAATGCCTGACGATCTTCGTGGTCAGATCGAACCGTTACATGCAGTGATCAAAGCGATGGGCTTACCATTGATCTCTATCTCTGGTGTTGAAGCCGATGATGTGATTGGTACGCTAGCAACTCAAGCCTCTAAAGCAGGTATGCCGGTTCTGATCAGTACTGGCGATAAAGATATGGCGCAGTTGGTGGATGAAAATATCACTCTGATCAATACCATGACAGATGTTGTGATGGATCCTGCTGGAGTTGTTGAAAAATTTGGTATTGGCCCTGAGCTTATTATCGATTACCTAGCCTTGATGGGTGATAAAGTCGATAACATTCCTGGTGTTCCGGGAGTTGGTGAAAAAACGGCAAAAGCACTGTTAACCGGTATTGGTGGTCTGGATGCTTTGTACGATCGTTTGGATGAGATCCCAGCTCTTGGTTTCCGTGGCTCAAAAACCATGCCAAAGAAACTGTTGGATAATAAAGAGGGGGCTTACCTTTCTTATCAATTAGCAACCATTAAACTGGATGTTGAGCTTGATATTACTCCGCAAGAGCTAGTTAAAGCAGAACCTGATGTTGATGAGTTAACTCGTCTATTTGGTCAATTGCAGTTCCGTCGCTGGTTAGAAGAGATGCTAAGTGGTAGCGATGGTAAAATTGTTGCTGATGAGAAAGCTGCTCAAGCGGTTGCTTCTGAAAAAGTCATTGCCCCTGTCATTGATCGCAGCGGTTATGAAGTGATTCTAGATCAGAGCCGTTTTGATGCATGGTTAGAGCAATTAAAATCAGCTGAAGCTTTTGCCTTTGATACTGAGACAGACAGCTTAGATTATATGGTTGCTAACTTAGTCGGTGTTTCATTTGCAGTGGAAGAGGGCAAAGCTGCTTATGTTCCAGTTGCTCATGATTATTTAGATGCGCCAGAGCAGTTAGATCGTGACTGGGTGTTGGCACAGCTTAAGCCATTACTGGAAGATCCTAATCAGGCGAAAATTGGCCAAAATCTAAAATACGATGCGAGTGTTATTGCTCGTTATGGTATTGAGATGCAAGGTATTAAATACGATACCATGTTGGAATCTTATGTGTATAACAGTGTGGTTGGTCGTCATGATATGGACAGCTTGGCACTGCGTTATTTAGAGCATAAGAATATCAGCTTTGAAGAAATTGCAGGTAAAGGCAAAGGACAGTTAACCTTCAATCAGATCGATCTTGAACAAGCCGGTCCTTATGCGGCAGAAGATGCTGATATTACGTTGCGCCTGCATAATGCGCTTTATCCAAAAGTTTCGGCGGATGAGAAACTACTGCATGTATTTAGCGATATTGAAATGCCGCTAGTACCAGTTTTATCACGTATGGAGCGCACTGGTGTTTTGATTGATAGCATGAAGTTAAGTGCTCAATCACAAGAGATTGCTCAGCGTTTGGATGAATTAGAAAAACGCGCTTTTGAAATTGCCGATCAAGAGTTTAATTTAAGCTCTCCTAAGCAGTTACAAGCGATTCTATTTGAAAAGATGGGTTTACCTGTTCTTAAAAAGACACCATCAGGCACACCATCAACTAATGAAGAAGTACTGCAAGAGCTTGCTCTAGATTACCCACTGCCAAAGCTTATTTTAGAGTACCGTGGTTTAGCTAAACTGAAATCGACTTACACCGATAAGTTACCAAAAATGGTTAACCCAGCGACAGGTCGAGTGCATACCTCTTATCACCAAGCGGTTACTGCGACAGGACGTTTATCTTCAAGCGATCCTAACTTGCAAAATATCCCGGTACGTAATGACGAAGGACGTCGTATTCGCCAAGCCTTTATTGCGCCACAAGGTTATAAAGTATTGGCAATTGACTACTCTCAGATTGAACTGCGCATTATGGCCCACCTATCTGGTGATAAAGCCCTGTTGGATGCGTTCTGTCATGGTAAAGATATCCACGCGGCAACAGCTGCTGAGATTTTAGGTCTACCTTTAGATCAAGTATCTAGTGAACAACGCCGCCGAGCAAAAGCGATCAACTTTGGTTTGATCTATGGCATGAGTGCTTTCGGCTTGGCTAAGCAGCTTGATATGGGCCGTGGTGAAGCGCAAGAGTATATGAATACTTACTTTGAGCGTTATCCAGGTGTGCTTGAATATATGGAAACCACTCGCACCGTTGCCAGTGAACAAGGTTATGTTGAAACCTTGTTTGGTCGCCGTCTATATCTACCTGATATTAAATCTCGTAACGGTTTGCGTCGTAAAGCTGCAGAACGTGCTGCGATCAATGCTCCAATGCAAGGTACTGCTGCCGATATTATCAAACGCGCGATGGTGCTTGTTGATGAGTGGATAGGTCAGCAAGAATCGGGTCGTGTTCGTCTATTAATGCAAGTGCATGACGAATTGGTATTTGAAGTACAAGAATCAGAAATTGAATCTGTTGCCCAAGAGATTAAAACTCTTATGGAATCGGCCGCTCAATTGGATGTACCTTTGATTGCTGATATCGGCTATGGCGAGAACTGGGACCAAGCCCACTAAGCATTACCACTTCTAATCGTATAAAAAATAATAGCTAGCTGAATCAGTTAGCTATTTTTTTGTTAAAAATAACCGCTTACAAAATTACCATTTGTAAAATTTACTTACGAGAAAGTGAAAAAAAACTACAAATAGGGGTTCCAATATCTGAGCAATTGATATACAGTTAATGACGTAGGGTACAGAGGTAAGATGTTCTATCTTTCAGACCTTTTGTTTCACGTTATTGGATTTGGCTGATTCAGCCGCCCCAGTCTGGTTTTAGACTGGGGCGTTTTTTATTGGGCCTAATTCCACATTTCTCGCTATATTCCATACCCAATCTACTCTTCTACCATAGTCGCAATTTCTTGCTATTTTTGCTTTTAATCGTTGAAATATTAGCCATTAATCGCTATTTATTATTGTTAATACTCATATTCTTTCGGTTCTTGTGTGATTTAGATCTGTTTTTGCTCGTTGTTTAGAGTAAATACTTTAAATTCTGTGCTGAGCCGTTATAATGAAACTAGCTTCTTGTTCATATTTGTTTTTGGTAGACGGTTTTTATTGCCGGCTAGCCAGCAAATCCATGAAATAGCCACTCTTAATTGTTGAGAGTGGCTTTTTTTTATCCATTCTCAATGCCTTTCTAAAAAGCCTTTACTCTTCCTTATGTTAATAAAATGTTGTGTTGCTTTGTTACAGAAATAATATATTTAGCTAAATAAAGGTCGGTAGTTAATTAACCTAGAAAAAGAAGGGGATTAGGATGAGTGTACTGAAAAATAAGTATGAAAAGTGACCGAAGTGAGGGTAAATTGCTTGCTTTGATGGGGGAAATCATCGATCCTTTTTGGATAATAAGAAAACCTCCTATTTCTCTCCCCTTGCCCCACCTGCTGGTGGGGAATTTTTATTGGCTCCATCCATAGAGCCTCAGAATAAGATGCAGACTTAATTACTCTCCTGCATCATACTCTTCGCCAGCTTCCATTGCCGCTAGCATTCTTTGGCGCTCAAGCTCTGGGCCAAACCAAGCATCAAGCTTATGACGCACTTGATCAACACCGATGCCTTTAAGTGAAGAGAAAGCTTCAACTTGTACATCGCCAGCCACATCTGCTAGATCTTTACGAACCTTTAGTACTTGCGCCTTACGAGCACCACTTTTTAATTTATCTGCTTTAGTTAATAGCACTAAAACAGGTAAGCCACTTTCAACACCCCAATAGATCATCTGTTGGTCGAGATCTTTTAGTGGGTGACGAATATCCATCAGTACAACTAAACCTGCAAGGCACTCACGCTTTTGAAGGTATTCACCTAGAGATTTCTGCCATTTGATTTTCATCTCTAGTGGTACTTGAGCAAAACCGTATCCAGGTAAGTCGATAAGGTTACAACCTGATTCCACTTCGAACATGTTGATTAGCTGAGTACGACCAGGTGTTTTTGAGGTACGAGCTAAGCTTTTTTGTTCTGTGATGCGGTTTAGTGCACTCGACTTGCCAGCGTTAGAACGACCAGCAAATGCGATTTCAACACCAGAGTCCTGTGGCAGGTGACGAATGTCTGGGGCACTAGTGATAAAATGAGTTTTGCGATAGTTGAGGGGTTGATTCACTGTTAACTCCGTCAAGTCTTTAAGTAGTCGACTGATTACTTTTTGTAAAAAGTGTGTAAAATATATGATAAATATGCTTAATCGCTGCTGGTATTGTATACCAAGTTGCTGAGCATTACTTGTGGTACGGAAGCCTCAATACACAAACGATCTTAAGCGCTGAGTTTTTAAGCTTCATTTATTAGTGTAATTCAAGACTTAAGTCGTTTGAGTAATAACAATAAATGGAATGTCATGAATAAATTAATAGTGATTTTAGGATTACTCGCCAGTCTCCCTACTTGGGCTCAAGGCGATGTCGCAGCCGGCAAAGCCAAGTCAGTCACCTGTGCCGCTTGTCACGGTGCTGATGGTAATGGCATATTGCCGCAATACCCTAAGCTTTCAGGTCAACACGCCCCTTACTTAGAAAAACAGCTTCACGATTTCAAACTAGCCATGAGCAGTGGTGGAGAACAAGGCCGAGTAGATGCTGTGATGGGAGGTATGGTTATGCCCCTCTCCGAGCAGGATATGGCTGATCTTGCCGCTTATTATGCTTCTCTCCCTATCTCTGATAATACCTCTGCCAAAGCATCCATTCCTATTGGTCAGCAGTTATATCGTTTTGGTGATTCTGAGCGTGGTATTCCCGCCTGTTCTGCTTGCCATGGTCCTCGTGGTGATGGTACTAGCTTATCGGGATTTCCTAAGATATCGGGTCAGAATGCAGAATACATCCAACTTCAGTTAGAAAAATTCCGTGATGGTCAGCGCGCAAATGATATGAATGCCATGATGCGCTCGGTTGCCAGTAAGCTTAATGACCAAGAAATTACGGCATTATCGCAGTATGTTGGTGGCTTGCATTAAGCACAATAAAAATTGCGAGTACAAAAAAGCAGCGTTTTTCACCGCATTTTTACACTTATTCTTGTTGGGAATATCAAATGGCTGATCAGCTTGTAAGAGATCTGCCATACATGCTGTGAATTTTAACTGAAAAAACACCGTTCAAAAGTGGTGTTATCTTTATAAAACAATTGCTTGTGTATTTAACATGGCATAGCAAGAAAAAATTTGTGACGTCTGTCAATGGAATAAGAATCCGTTTCAAGTAAATTATGTCTTGTCGACAGGGAGTGCGGCAACGGAATGGATAAAGCCAATGATTGGCTAAGCAGGAATGCTGAAGGAATTTGGAATTGCGCCATAGATGGCAGAGTATTGATGCTCGAAGGATACACAGGACGTCAACTAGGATGGTTGTTAGTTCGCAAGAAGCGTAGGATTGTTAGGATAACGCTTAAGGACAAGTTAAATCACGAGTGAGTGGTTTATGTCGGTTACTTCTAGGATGAAGTGAACATAAGGATGGTGGAGTTAGCTATTAGGACGATAGCATAGCTTAAAGGAAAGCCAACTTAGGATGAGTTGTTTTGCTATGGAAAGTAGCATGGATTGTTAAAAATCATCAGGATGATGACGAACGAAAGCTTTTGGCATGGAAAGCCGCAATAATAAAGGGATATTTGTCAGACCGGGACGTTGTTATCTGGTTAGGATAGACTGGACTGAATATAGCCATATGGCACCGACATCAAGCGATAGGTAGAAATACCTGTCGCTTTTTCTTTATCTGGCGTTTTTAATTGCTAAATACACATCATTATTTATAGCTATTTATTTGATTTAAAAAATAAAAATGTGGCTAATTGATCGCTTTGTCGCACTTTTTATTACTATCAGATCATTGATTAGATGGGTATAAAACTACATTCTATTTGGATTTGGGTATAGAATACTCCGCTCGATTTTAAACCAGTCCTGATACACCATGACGTTGGACTGCATTGGAGCTTACATTTATGCCTTCATGTCCGTTATGCCATTGTGCATCAAGCCATGACTTTTTCACTGACAAGTTACGTCAATATTTTCAATGTAATTCTTGTTCATTGGTTTTTGCCGATCCAGATGCTCACTTAGCACCTGAAGATGAAAAAGCTGTTTATGATCAGCATGAAAATAATCCTCAAGATATGGGATATCGCCGTTTTTTAGCTCGCTTAGCCGATCCTTTGGTTGAGCGAATTGGGGCTGCACCTTTGTCTGGATTGGATTTTGGTAGTGGACCAGGTCCCACCTTATCGGTGATGTTGACAGAGTTGGGTTATAATATGGCAATATATGACCCATATTTTGCGCCAAATCGTGAAGCCCTTGAGCAACAATATGACTTTGTGACCTGTACTGAGGCCATAGAGCATTTTTATCAGCCTGCGAAGGAGTGGGGGCTATTACTTAGTTTAGTCAAACCAGGAGGATGGCTTGGCTTTATGACTAAGTTAGCAAGAGATGTTGATGCCTTTGCGCATTGGCACTATAAGAACGATCCAACCCACGTGAGCTTCTTTAGCCGTGAGACATTTAGCTTTTTAGCTGAACGTGACGGTTTAGAGGTGGAGTTTGTTGGGAATGATGTGATTTTGCTGAGGAAAACCCAGTAATGACTCGTAAGAAAAAAGGCCGTAAGCCGGGTTCTGAAGGACCTGCGGTATACCGTGAAAAAAGCGTTTCTCAACTAGAAAAAGAAGCAGTTGAGCGTAAAAAAGATCGCAAGCGTAAAGGCTTAAAAGCTGGTAGTCGCCACTCTTCAACAGTAGTGACAAAACAGAAATCTGGTAACAAGCCAAAAGATCCACGTCTTGGCAGCAAAAAGCCGATTCCATTGATTGTGGAAGCGCAAAAGCCAATGACGAAGAAAGAGCGTCGTCTATCTGCACAGCAAGAGCTAGAGATGCTAGAAAATGATCCACAATTGATCACTTTACTTGATCGTCTAGATGCCGGTGAGAAACTGGGTTCAGGCCTACAAAAACAAGTGGATCAAAAACTGGATCGTATCGAACAGCTGATGAAGCAACTGGGTCTACTTGATGAACCAGAAGAAGAGATGATGGACGATGAGTTACCAATGACTCGCGCTCATTCTGATGATGATCTGCTTGATCAGTTCGAAAAAATGGATTTTGACTCATTTGGTAAGGAGTAACCGTTGCAGAATACGATGCTTTGGTTTGGACTAGGTAGTGCGGTTGTTGCTGTATTAGCAGCGTATGCCGGTTACTTATTGTATAAGCTTTATCGTCAACATCAGCGCCATCAGGCGTTTTTAGAACGAACAAAAGCGTTACAAGCTGAAAAAATTGCCCAACGCAATGCAACTATTTTAGACAGTGTCTATATTATTGCAGAAGCTGGAGTCAATGATCAGTGTGATATGTCTGAGATTTCTATTCGCTTATTTAAGTTGATGGAAGCACTGCAGCATGATAAAGCGGTAGACTTTGCCGCTCAATATCCTGCTCTGCATGAGTTATATCAAGTAGTAAAAGATATGCCTCGCAGTGAAGCGCGCCGTAATATTGAAAAGCGTCAGCGTATGCGTCTCGACTTAGATCGAATGAAAGCAGAAGCTCGTTTGGTTGATGATATCAAGCAAGAGCTCAATTCTATTCTGGCGATGAAATCTTAAAGCCATAATGAAGGCATAAGCTTTTGCGCTTGTGTCGGTACGGTAAGTGTTATCCATCATGATACACTTACCGTCTCCTCGCCCTACAAAGTTGGAAGTTCAGTCATGCCAAACACGCAAATTATCTGGGATCAGGCCTTAATCGAAAAATATAACTACTCAGGCCCACGTTATACTTCATACCCAACCGCGTTAGAGTTTCACCAAGAATTTAGTGAAGCCGAATTTGAAACCGCGTGTCACCAGTATCCAGAACGTAAACTGTCGCTTTATGTTCATATCCCATTTTGCCATAAGCTCTGTTATTACTGCGGTTGTAATAAAGTTATCACTCGTCATCAAGAGAAAGCCGATGTTTACCTTGATGCATTAGCGCTTGAAATTGCTCAACGAGCAGCGTTATGTGGCCCTCGCCAAGTGAGTCAGTTGCACTGGGGCGGTGGTACGCCAACATTTTTAACCAAAGAACAAATTACCCGTTTGATGAATTTATTGCGTGAGCATTTTGATTTTGATGCTGACGCAGAAATTTCGATTGAGATAGACCCTCGTCGTATTGAACTGGATATGCTTGATCACTTACGCCAAGAAGGCTTCAACCGCATCAGTATTGGCGTGCAAGACTTTAATAAAGAAGTGCAGAAGGTGATCAACCGCGAACAGGATGAGAAGTTTATCTTTGATTTGGTTCAGCGAGCTAAAGAACTAGGTTTCCGCTCAACTAACCTTGATCTTATCTATGGTCTACCACTGCAAAATCAACAAGCATTCAGTGATACATTGCATGAAGTGTTAAAGATGAAGCCTGGTCGTTTATCAGTCTTTAACTATGCTCACATGCCACAGTTGTTTGCCGCCCAACGTAAGATTAAAGACGAATGGCTACCAGGACCAAAAGAGAAACTGGCTATGTTGCAGCAAAGCATTGCGACATTAACGGGGGCAGGTTATCAGTTTATTGGTATGGACCACTTTGCCTTGCCTGATGATGAACTCGCCGTGGCGCAACGTAATGGTATTTTGCACCGTAATTTCCAAGGTTATACCACTCAAGGTGATTGTGACTTACTGGGGCTTGGTGTGTCTGCGATCTCTATGATTGGTGACTGTTATGCGCAGAACCAAAAAGAGCTCAAAGCCTACTATGCAGATATTGAGCAACAACAGCACGCATTATGGAAAGGGGTACAATTGGACCAAGATGATTTGATCCGTCGTGAAGTGATCAAAGCATTAATTTGTAATTTCCAATTGAAAAAGCACGATATTGAAGCGATGTTCGATCTTAAATTTGATCAATATTTTGCTGAAGACCTACAACTACTTCAAACCTTTATCAATGACGATTTAGTTCGCGTTGATGATGAGATGATTTATGTTGAACCAAAAGGCCGCCTGCTTATTCGTAATATCTGTATGTGCTTTGATAAATATTTACGAGAGCGTGCACGCCAACAGCAGTTCTCTCGCGTTATTTAAGCCAATTAGCTAATGTGCCTGTTTTTTTACCAAAGCAGGCAACTTGCAGCACGAGTAATAATTCTGCCGTTGCAATCGCATCAATAACAGCGCCATGGGCCGGATACGCCGGTAAGCCATGGCGTTGTCGTATCTGGGCTAAACGGTAGTCATTGGCCTTAAGTTGTTGCCGATGAATCGACAGCGATTTTTCAATGGTTAAGGTATCTAACCAGATAATGGGTAATGGCGGCAGTTGGTATCGAGTTGCCAGATAGTGGTTGAGAAAGCGCTGTTCAATCATAGCGCCATGGGCCACCATGATTTTACCTTTCATCGCATTAAATAGAGCTGCCATGGCACAATCTAATTCGACACCATGAGCCAACTTCTCGGTGGTGATATGGTTGATAATAGCCGTTTCTGGCTTCACTTTTTGTTGGCTATCTTTAATCAGTAACTCAGTAGCTGTACTCAAATCGATTCGCTGTTGGCTGATAGTGACAAAACCAACAGATAAAATGTCGTCTTGTTCTGGGTCAAACCCTGTGGTCTCAAAGTCTAATACCAAATACTCCAACTGTGATAATAGGCTATCACTTGGAGGTAATGGGGTGCTTAACCAAGATGACAATGAGTTGGGCAGTGCTTGCTGAACATAACTGTCTCGTTGTTGTTGCAGCTTTTCTAACGGCGACCATCGTTTAAACAGTTGGCTGATGCTCATCGACGTATAAACCGCATTTTGCAGATCTCTTGTAAGTTGGCCACGATACGAAATGCGTCTTTTAAGTGCTTACGTTCAAAACTGCCAAACTGATTAGGATCGATGTAGTTATCTGGAGTATTACCTTGTTTGAGTGCTTGCCACTGATGATGTTGGCGCAGTTGGAGCATAAAACGATAAGCGCCCAATAAATCATCTAAGGTATTTTTATTGATAATTGCGTGCTGGTGGGCATCGATAAAACGTTGTTCGGTGGTCATGGCATCACTTTGAGCGGCCAGTGCGTAAACTCGGGCTAAATCCACCATAATATTAATGGCGTATTTTTTAATATTCAGACTCTTACTGTTGCTACCGTTATGCTCAAGCACCAGGTTATTAAAGATCCCCAGCGGTGGTTTAACCGTTAGTGCATTACGTACCAAAGATGAAAGAAATTGTGGATGTTCATCAATGTGGTTGTATAGTTCTTGGCGCAGTTGTTGAGCAAAATCGTCTTCGCCATAAACGGTACGAATTTCAAAAAATACACTGACATTAAGCAGTTTATCGTACTCAGGGCTGGCAACCCATTTACGATAATATTCACGCCAAATTCGCATTGGTTGGCACCATTGTGGTTTGGCTGCCATAAAGCGCCCAGTACAAAGAGGGTAACCACAAGCGGCCAGTCCATTACAGACGAACATGGCTAAATAGTTAAAGTAGGTTTTATCTTGAGGTTGGCTGTGATCAGAAAAAATAATGGCGCTGTCTTGATCTGAGAGTATATGTACTTCGTTGCGCGCATGAGAACCGGCGACAACCCAGGCATAGGGACATGGCGGAGGGCCTAATTTCTGTTCTGCAAAGGTAATTAAGCGGCGGTTGATAGCATCCATAATCATTGCCATCACTTGGCCAATCACTGCTGGTTGCACATGACCTTCCACCAAAGCTTCATAGATAGCCTGACGCTCGGCTGTTAACTGAGCCAGAGCTTCCACCGTTTGAGCATGGTTGATTTTTTCGATCAAAAAGATGGCTTGAACCCGATGCTTACGCACCAGATCCGAGGTTGTTAATAGGCCAACGACTTGTTGATTATCAACTACGGGCAAACTGCGAATATTGTGCTCCATCATCAAGCCAACGGCTTTGAGCACCAAGTCTTGACTGCCAATAGTATAAGGGTGACGTGTCATGACTTGAGTAATTGGGGCATCAGTACTTACCCCATCAGCGATCACCCGTTTTGTCATATCGCGATCTGTGATAATACCGATAATTTGCTGGTTTTCGATGATGACAGCACAAGAGCTATGGTGTTGATAGCGCATGATGCGAGCCACTTCTTTAATGCTCATCTTACTATCAACAATGGCGGGATGACGCTGGGCAACATCTGCCACAGTTTCCACAAATAGCCCTTTCTCAGCATCGGACCAGACAACATTCAAAGCCGATTCCAGACGAGTTTGGGCCGCGGTTGCAAAATGTTGGGCCTGCTCTGGATATTGCGCCAAGATCGAGTTGAGCTTGCTCACTGGGATGAGATACAGCAGGCAGGCGGTTAGTGTAATAGCTTGATAAGGTTCATGCTCTGCACTATCGGCTAAATGGGTAAAACCAAACAGATCTTCTTGCTCTAGTCGTGCTCGCAATGTGCCATTTGGGTGGCGTTGCTCAACTGTTCCTGAGCGGATTAGATAGAGATATTGCTCCTGATCTTTTTGATCAAATTGGATCTCGCTTTTGGCTGCAAGATAGCTAATTTTAATTGACTGGGCTACCTCAACTAAGGCGACTTTTGGCAATTTATCAAAAGGGTCGATATGAGAAATAAAATCAACAATATTCGGAACTAACGTCTCATCCATAGCTAAGATCTCAAGCACGAAAAGGGTCGATTATAACTTGGATAGAATTAAGATTTGGTGAAGTAGGGCGAGTATTGAATGAAAAGCAACACGCTCTCGTTGACATGGGAGAGCGTGTTGGAACCGATCATAACGCGAATGGTTATTGACCTGTGAAGTTAACTGCTGCGATCAGAGCCAAAATACCTGCTGCAAATTGACCTGAGCCATTAGCGGCTAGTTCACTGACTGCGGGCATTGCGACACTGAAAGATAAAATCGTATCTAACATAACGAGGGCCACCAAAGTATTTGTGATGATAAAGAGTCGTTATCATCAAAAGGGAGCGAGCTTAGTTGGTAAGCTCAGCAAAAAAGTGGCGCTATTGTACTCAATAATACGCAGAAGAAAATTGCTCTTGATTAAAAAAACAACACAAACTGCGTATTGATTGAGATTGAGTTATGGTTAATTAGCTACGCTGTGCCGCCAATGTTTTAAGGGCTTGTTTTTCACTATCTGATAGGAAAGCAAGCTCTAGACCATTGATTTGGGCCTGCCGAATTTGCGCTTCGGTTAAGCCCACTTTTGGTGCTGCAACTTCATATTCGTATGGTAGTTCAATACCTTCAACCGCAGGGTCATCGGTGTTTAAACAGGCAAGAATACCGTGTTCAAGGAAAGCTTTAACTGGGTGTGTCTGGTAGCTAGCAACTGTACTGGTTTGAATATTTGAGGTTAAGCAAGATTCAATACCAATTTTGTTTTGTGCCAAGTAATCCATCAATTTAGGATCGTGGATTGCTTTAACTCCGTGACCGATACGAGTTGCGCCTAGCTCAGTAATTGCCTGCCACATGCTCTCTGGGCCTGCTGCTTCACCTGCGTGGATAGTAATGTTAAGGCCTGCATTACGCACTTGTTTAAAGTGTTCGATAAATTGAACGCCCGGTTGGCCTAGTTCATCGCCAGCAAGGTCGATGGCAACTAACTTGTCTTTATGAGCCAGTAAACCATCCAGTTCTTGCTGACAAGCTTCGGTGCCAAAGGTACGACTCATAATACCAATCAGGTTGGCTTTAATACCAAAATCGCGACAACCGGCAGCAACACCATCAGCAACTGCTTCTACTACGCCAGCAATGGGTAACTGATGTTTCATTGCCATGTAGTAAGGAGAAAAACGCAATTCGGCGTAATCAATTTGTGCCCGTAACGCATCTTCTACGTTTTCATACGCAACACGACGGCACGCATCCAAATCACCCAATACGGCAACGCCCCAATCTAACTTAGCAAGAAAAGCCACTAGACTTGGCTCTGCTTCAACAATTTGTACATGTGGGCGTAGTGATTCCACGCTGTTTGCTGGTAGCTCAAGACCAAACTTTTGGCCTAGGTCTAAAATGGTTTCTACACGGATATTACCATCAAGATGACGGTGTAAATCAGTTAAAGGGAGGTGCTTAGTAATCATGGTTATTTTCATCCCAAGTTAAATCGGTATCCCCAGTATAGAAAATCTTGCCTTAAGCGACAGGTTCATATTGGGGATTAAATACATTAATTGCTCGGTATTGCTTCAGTGTTTACCTTAGCTGTTGCCGATTAACTATACATAATAGTGTATTGTCGATGTAACACGGGAATTAATTATGTGAGCTATGTTTTAATCTTTTATATTGAGTTCCTTAATTTTTCGCGTCAGGGTATTGCGGCCCCAACCGAGTAATTTCGCGGCATCTTGTTTGTGACCACGAGTAAATTCTAATGCTGTTTCCAATAGCACTCGCTCAAAAATAGGTTGTGCTTCACTGAGTAAATTCTCTTGGCCGTGGCGTAAGGCGTCTTGCGCCCAAAGCTGTAGCCCTCGATGCCACTCATGTTGCTCATTCAATGCGGCAGATGGTTTATCTATGTCTAATAGCTCTGGTGGCAAATCGGCTGGTAATACTTCATTACCACTGGCCATCACCGTTATCCAGCGACAGGTATTTTCTAATTGACGAACATTACCCGGCCAAGGCATTTGGGTCAGTAAATCTAGGGTATCTGGGTGCAGTGTTTTTAGCTCTACGCCAAGTTCTTTGGCTGCTCGTTGCAAGAAGTGACGGGTCAGTTGGGCGATATCTTGACGACGATCTTTGAGCGCAGGGAGATGAATGCGAATAACATTGAGACGGTGGAAAAGGTCATCACGGAAATCACCATCTCTTACTAACACTTCTAAATCTTGATGGGTTGCGGCAATGATGCGTACATCCACTTTAATTGGAGCATGGCCTCCAACACGATAAAATTGCCCGTCAGCTAATACGCGTAATAAACGAGTCTGGATATCCAGTGGCATATCCCCAATTTCATCTAAAAATAGAGTACCGCCATTGGCTTGTTCAAAGCGCCCCTGACGAACACTGTTGGCTCCGGTAAACGCTCCTTTTTCATGACCAAACAGTTCTGACTCAATTAAGTCTTTTGGTATTGCGGCCATATTAAGGGCAACAAAGGGCTGTTCACTGCGAGGGCTGTGGCGATGTAGGGCGTGAGCAACCAGCTCTTTACCTGTGCCCGATTCGCCATTGATTAATACCGAAATGGATGAACGTGATAGGCGACCTATGGCTCGAAACACTTCCTGCATGGCTGGTGCTTCACCAATAATTTCAGGGGCGGTGTGTTCTTGTGTTTGTGGTTGTTTGGCTCGACGTTGTTCTTGGCTATGGGTTACTGCGCGATCAACCAAAGTGATGGCTTCATCAATATCAAAGGGTTTTGGTAGATATTCAAAAGCCCCTTCTTGGTAAGCATTAACGGCCGAATCGAGATCTGAATGGGCTGTCATAATGATAACCGGGAGGTCGGGGTAGTGTTGCTGCAACGATTTAAGTAGGGCAAAGCCGTCGATCCCCGGCATACGGATGTCTGAGACTAATACATCCGGTAAGCTTCGCTCTAATGCCTGTAATACGCTATCGCCATCAGCAAATGTCTCGCATGCCAGATCGGCCGCATTTAGGGTGCGTTCTAGTACCCAGCGAATGGAGCTGTCATCATCGACAACCCAAACCATTCCTTTACTCATAGTGGTGTCCTCGATGGTTATTTAATAGGTAGATACACAGTAAAAGCGGTATGGCCTGGCCAACTGACCACCTCTATTTTGCCTTGGTGCTGATCGACCAGATTGCGGGCAATAGAAAGGCCCAGTCCAGTACCGTCAGAGCGTCCGCTGACCATAGGGTAAAATAGAGTATCTTGGAGTTGATCAGGAATGCCCGGTCCATTATCAATGAGATCGATTCGGGCCACTGTACGATGGTGTTGCCCTTTGATATTGATTTGATGCTCGGTGCGGGTTTTTAGCACAATTTTTGGTGCAGGGTTTTGGGATTGGGATGCCAGTGCTTGTAGGGCATTGCGCACAATATTAAGTAGAGCTTGTTCCAGCTGCTCACTGTCCATCTCAAAGTCGGGTAAGCTGGGATCATAATCCCGCTCAATGACGATTGATTCTCCCGCTTCGTACTGCAATAACTGTCGTACTCGTTCTAGTACTGCATGGATATTTTGGCTATGACGTAGCCCAGGTTTTTGCGGCCCCAACAAACGATCGACTAAGTTACGTAGCCGGTCTGCTTGCTCGATAATCATCTGGGTATATTCTTGGTATTGATCCGATGGTAATACTTTTTCTAGTAGTTGTGCCGCACCTCGCAAGCCCCCAAGTGGGTTTTTGATTTCATGGGCTAATCCTCTAACCAGTTCTTTGGCTGCCTGCTGCTGAGCATATTGGCTAACTTCATGGCTGATACGACGTTGTTGATCGACGGCTCGTAGCTCTAATAAAACATAACGAGTACCGTTAGCCATAATAGGACTAGCATCAAGATCTAATGTCAGCGCCTTACCATCACAGAGCCCCCAAATAACTTCACTATCAGAAAAACTTTGCCCATGTTCTAGTGCTTGAATTAAATGCTCACTATCTAACGAACAGTGCTGGCCCAATTCATTCAGTTTACTGCCAACTAGTTTTCGTTGGCTTAGAGAAAAGAGTTGTTCACTGGCAGGATTTACTTCACAGATAGTTAGGGTTTCATCAAGCAGTAATACGGCTGTCACTAAATTATCAATGATGGTTGTGGAATCAGGGGCTGTCACGGTTATCGTCCTTGTATGGGAAGCAAGCCAAGTTCATGCACCAAAATAGTGCAATTAAGTGTAGCCTGTTTATCGAAAATCGTGCAGTAAAATCTAATGATTACTCAGTTTTTGGCTTTACGGGTGGAAACTTGGGTTGTAAGGCCGATGCGCGGTGAAGATAAACAGTAATGTTCTCTGATGAAGCAATAACCTTGCCGTTTTTAATTAATTGAATTTGAATCTGATGAGTACCGCGATTGATGTTTTCTAATTGCCAAGTCAGCGTCTGCTGCGGCGTTAAGTACGCTTTGCCATCTAGCAGCAATTGCGCTTGAGTTTGCGCCGTTAATGGGTGGTTTGCGACGGCTGTAACGCGAATATTACCTTCGTTGTTGCGTATGGTCTGATCATGAATGGGGCTGATAATTGAAACCGTTGCTGGTGGTAATAAAGGTTTACTTGGCTGAGCCTCTGTTGATGCTTGAGTGGTGGTTTGCTTAACCTCTTGACTGGTTTTAACTTGAATAACATCGAGTTGATATTCTTGAGCGTTGGGATTGGTTGGGCGATCAGAAAAATGCACCACTCCGTGTTCATCTTCCCACGAGTAAATGGTGGCATTGACCGTATTGGTTACCATCAATAGTAATAATGTTGTGGTCCATACCGCGCAGAGCCTTAGCATAATATCCCTTTATTTTTATTTGCTTACTTCGGGTATTTTTTCAGCTCTGGGTAAGACAACAAGATCAAAAAGACCTGCTTGTGAGGCAGGTCTAAATCTTTATGCGTAATGTAAGTCGGCTTAATTACACTGAGTAGTAAAGTTCAAACTCAAGTGGGTGAGTTGTCATATTCACTTTCTCTACATCTTGTGCTTTTAGCTTGATGTAAGAGTCGATAAAGTCATTAGAGAATACGCCGCCTGCCGTTAAGAACTCGCGGTCATCATCAAGATATTGGAGAGCATCTTTTAGCGATTCGGCAACAGTTGGGATTTCTGCTGCTTCTTCTGCTGGTAGGTCGTATAGATCTTTATCCATCGCTTCGCCTGGGTGGATCTTATTGATGATACCATCAAGACCTGCCATCAACATTGCTGCAAACGCAAGATATGGGTTTGCAGCAGGGTCTGGGAAGCGCACTTCGATACGACGTGCTTTTGGACTTGGTACGACTGGAATACGAATTGATGCACTACGGTTACGTGCCGAGTATGCCAACATTACTGGTGCTTCAAAACCAGGAACTAAACGCTTGTA
Organism: Photobacterium damselae; assembly: GCF_003026815.1. GTDB lineage: Bacteria > Pseudomonadota > Gammaproteobacteria > Enterobacterales > Vibrionaceae > Photobacterium > Photobacterium damselae. The sequence goes on from NZ_PYOG01000015.1 coordinate 60,630, forward strand.
TGAGTTAGTTGCTGGGTTTGCGAATGCGTTGATAGCACGAGCATGTTTAATGATACCGCCGATGTAGTAAAGTGCCATTTCAGATAGGCCGCCGTACTTATCACCTGCAAATAGGTTAACGCCATCTTTTGCGAGAGACTGGTGTACGTGCATACCACTACCGTTATCGCCTACCAGAGGTTTTGGCATAAAGGTTGCGGTTTTACCAAAGGCGTGTGCAACGTTATGAACGACATACTTGTAGATCTGAATCTCATCGGCTTTTGTCGTTAGAGTGTTAAAGCGAGTTGCAATCTCGTTTTGACCTGCTGTTGCCACTTCATGGTGGTGAGCTTCGACAACAAGGCCCATCTCTTCCATGATAAGACACATTGCGCTACGAATATCTTGTGATGAGTCAACCGGTGCTACTGGGAAGTAACCGCCTTTAACACCTGGACGGTGACCTTTGTTACCGCCTTCGACATCGCTACCCGTATTCCAAGCTGCTTCAATGTCATCAATCTTAAAGAATGAACCTGACATGTCAGTGTGGAATTTCACGTCGTCAAATAGGAAGAATTCTGGTTCTGGGCCTACAAGTACTGTGTCTGCAATGCCAGTTGAACGCATGAAATCTTCTGCGCGCTTAGCAATTGAGCGAGGATCTCGGTCGTAACCTTGCATGGTTGCAGGCTCAAGAATGTCACAGCGGATATTTAATGTTGATTCTTCAGTAAATGGGTCTAATACTGCACTTGAAGCATCTGGCATCATCACCATGTCTGATTCATTGATACCTTTCCAACCCGCAACCGATGAGCCATCAAACATTTTGCCTTCTTCAAAGAAGTCAGCGTCAATTTGGTGTGCTGGAATACTGATGTGCTGCTCTTTACCTTTAGTATCGGTAAAGCGTAGGTCTACAAATTTAACTTCGTTCTCTTGGATCAGTGCTAATACGTTTTCTACTGACATTCTAACTAACCTCCGGTGTTAAAGACTGGGCATCGGCCTAACTAGGGCATGGAGCAATTCTGTTACTTTTTACATAGCGAGAACCGTGCCAATATTTTTAATCATTAAAAATCAAATTGTTATATAATTTTCTCTGATTAGGTCATCCTTTGTTGCACAAATTTGGGGATTTAATGCACTAATATGGTGCAACTATCGTCGTTGTCCCATTTGCTGAACCAAATTTGTGCTTCTACTATTCAATGATGGCCACTTATTGTCAATCTCTTGCTGGCTGAGCAAAGATTTTTCTCAAATTGACTAGAAAAAAAATAATTTAGGCAATTAACCATACTGCTCTGTGTTTTTGTTTTTATGTGTATGGTTTTAAAGGTTTTTATTTTTATTTTTGATGGTTTTTTTGATGGGGAAAGTAGTAAAAAACAGCAAAAATGTACGGTTGATAAGAAAATATCGAAAAAACCTGGTGATATAAATCACATATTTCGTGGGTTTTGGAGTAAAATCTGTTAGATTATGAGCCGTTTTTTTAACCAAGTAGCGCCATTAGGGTCGCTGCATGTTCTGAGTGAATGTGAAACCCATGTCTAATCCACAGATCGATAAATTAAGAAATATCGCAATTATTGCGCACGTTGACCACGGTAAAACAACGCTGGTTGACAAACTGCTTCAGCAGTCTGGCACGTTAGAGTCTCGCGGCGAAGCCGAAGAGCGCGTAATGGATTCTAACGACATCGAAAAAGAGCGTGGTATCACCATCCTTGCTAAGAACACAGCGATTAACTGGAATGATTACCGCATCAACATCGTAGATACCCCAGGACACGCCGATTTCGGTGGTGAAGTTGAGCGTATCATGTCAATGGTTGACTCTGTACTTCTTATCGTTGACGCAGTTGATGGTCCTATGCCTCAGACTCGTTTCGTAACGCAAAAAGCGTTTGCTCACGGTCTTAAGCCAATCCTTGTAATCAACAAGATTGACCGTCCAGGTGCACGTCCTGAGTGGGTAATGGATCAAGTATTTGACCTATTCGACAACCTAGGTGCAACTGACGAGCAGTTAGACTTCCAAGTTGTTTACGCTTCAGCTCTAAACGGTTGGGCAACAATGGAAGAAGGCGAAACTGGCGAGAACATGGAACCTCTATTCCAAGCTATCGTTGAGAACGTAGCAGCTCCTGACGTTGACGTTGACGGCGCACTACAGATGCAGATCTCTCAGCTAGACTACAGCTCTTACGTAGGTGTTATCGGTGTTGGCCGTGTAACTCGTGGTTCTGTTGTTCCTAACCAGCAAGTATGTGTGGTTGGTGCAGACGGTACTAAGCGTAACGGTAAAGTAGGTACAGTACTAGGTTACCTAGGTCTTGAGCGTCACGATGTAGAAAAAGCAACTGCAGGTGACATCATCGCAATCACAGGTCTTGGTGAACTTAAGATCTCTGACACAATTTGTGATGTAAACACTCCAGAAGCACTTCCTGCTCTTTCTGTTGACGAACCAACAGTTACTATGACTTTCCAGGTAAACAACTCTCCGTTTGCTGGTAAAGAAGGTAAGTACGTAACTTCACGTAACATCCTTGAGCGTCTACAAAAAGAACTTGTACACAACGTTGCACTACGTGTAGAAGAAACTGAAGACCCAGATAAATTCCGTGTATCTGGTCGTGGTGAACTTCACCTATCTATCTTGATTGAAAACATGCGTCGTGAAGGCTACGAGCTAGCTGTATCTCGTCCAGAAGTTATCATCAAGCGTGATGAGAATGGTGATCTACAAGAACCGTTTGAAACTGTGACTATCGACGTGATGGAAGAGCATCAGGGCGGTATCATGGAAAACATCGGTCTACGTAAAGGTGAGCTAACTGATATGGCTCCAGATGGCAAAGGCCGTGTTCGCATGGACTTCATGATGCCTTCTCGTGGTCTGATCGGTTTCCAAACTGAGTTCATGACTCTAACTTCAGGTTCTGGTCTTCTTTACCATACATTTGACCACTACGGCCCACACAAAGGCGGTAACATCGGTCAGCGTAACAACGGTGTGTTAATCTCTAACGCAACAGGTAAAGCGCTAACTTACGCTCTATTTAACCTACAAGAGCGTGGTCGTCTATTTACAGAGCACGCAGACGAAGTTTACGAAGGTCAGATCATCGGTATTCACAACCGTTCTAACGACCTAACTGTTAACTGTCTAAAAGGTAAGCAGCTAACTAACGTTCGTGCATCTGGTACTGACGAAGCTCAGGTTCTTTCTCCAGCTATCAAGTATACTCTAGAGCAAGCTCTTGAGTTTATCGATGATGACGAGCTAGTAGAAATCACTCCTGAAAGCATCCGTATCCGTAAGAAACTTCTTACTGAAAACGATCGTAAGCGTGCAGGCCGTACTAAGTAATTATTACTACTTAACGCTTTAAAAAAGCCCCTGTAGCCAAAAGGTTACAGGGGCTTTTTGTTTGTATTGAGATGATTAATACTACAGCCGGCTCTTTGAAGTCGCTCAATGTGAAGAGACGAGAACCAAAGTTTGATAATTATGGTAATTAAAGTGGCGAAAAGATGGGAAAGATAGGGAAATGATATGACAGGCTGTGTGATCCTAACGGGAGGACCTGGAGCGGGAAAAACGTCGGTTATTAATTGGCTTGCTCAACAAGGTTGGCTGACGTTTGAAGAGGCTTCGCGTTATTTAATTATTGAGCAAAGTCAGCATGATAACGGTATCTTACCTTGGACGGATTTACCTCGTTTTGCTGATCTCTGCTTCGCTATGATGAGTGAGCAAAAGAGAGCGGCAAAACAGCAACCCTGGGCATTTTGTGATCGAGCAATGGGGGATATCTGTGCGTATTTAGCTCTTGGTAACCAAGCGATCTCTGTAGAACTGAAACGTGCTTGCTCTGGATATTACCCTCAAGTTTTTGTGTTTACGCCAAAGCAGGAAATTTATCAGCAAGACAGTGAACGTCCTCATACCTTTGCTGAAGCGATGGTTATCCATCAACAATTGGTGGCAACCTATCAGCAATTAGGCTATCAGGTGGTTGAGGTTCCTTGGGGAGAGATAAAAAAACGGGCCGAGTGGATACTGGCCCGTTTAGAATTGGAATCACTTAAGTGACTTACGCTTTTTTCAGATGAGAGATAAAGCGGTTAGATTCGGCAATTGCTGCGTTCATATCACGGATTGCCTGTTGAATCTCACGTTGCAGTGAATTGAATTCGCCTTGTAGAGAACCAATAGCCGCAGCGTTGAGGTTATGTTTTAGGTATAACGTATTGTCACGTAAGGTATCTAAAACGGGCTCCATTTTTTTCTCTGCTCGGTGCATAGAGGCAATCATTTTTTTGTATTGCGCTTTCGTTGCACTTAATTTTCGCTCACTGTCTCGGCGTAAAGTAGCACTTTTATAGAGTGATAATTCATCTTGCCATTCAGCAAACAGAGCTTCGGCAACATTCTCAATAGCATCGATACGGTCATTGACATTTTCTACCGCATCTTCGCTCGCTTGGTACTGATCATTGATGTTGTTATAAGCTGCTTCAAGTTCACCACCATCAAATTTGTGCAGTGCTTTTAATGCATCTAGCGCGCTGGTGAACTGCTTTTGTGCATCTTGCTGAGCTTCATTGGCGCTTTCTACTCGATCAACCATGATGTCGCGTTTATGCACGCCGACTTGTTCCATTGCTGAATAATAAGCACTTTGACAACCGGTTGTGGCAAGGGTGCTGAAGGTTAAAAAGAGTGCGAGCAAATAACGCATTGATAACTCCTAACAAGACTGACTGATAAACTCTGTACTGTTATTCTTCTGCTGAATAATCACGGCAGAGCAGTAAATATTTTTTATTACACTCATTATACTCAACTTATCTTGGTTTGCGTGCATCAAAGCGCGGTGTGACCATGATAATGCCAAGTTTTGACAAACAATTAAGAAAAAGTTTTCCGTTTATGGCTGACAACAAATCCAGTAACAAGTTGCATTTTACAACTCGAATATCCATGACTTTTGCCTATTTTCGCTACCTATTTCAGCGAATTAACCATGATCGCTTAACCGTAACCGCAGGTTCAATGGCTTATGTCACTCTCTTATCTTTAGTTCCCCTTATTACGGTTGTGCTATCGGCATTATCGAGTTTTCCCGTTTTTCAAGGCTTAGGAGAGGTGCTACAAAATTTTGTCATTGAGAATTTTGTTCCGGCAGCAGGAGAGGTGGTAAAGACCTATCTGAATCAGTTTGTTGCTAATGCCGGCAAAATGACCGCGGTAGGTATCGGTGCGCTGTTTGTGGTGGCAATGATGTTGATCTCATCAATTGATACCGCCTTGAACTATATTTGGCGAGTCAGCGAAAAACGTCGTCCTGTGATCTCGTTTTCTATCTATTGGATGGTGTTAACCTTAGGCCCGATATTAGTTGGCTCAAGTCTTGCTGTAAGCTCCTACTTGGGTTCTTTGAATATTATGGGCAGTGATGCCGTAAATGGCTTGTTGCAACAATCGCTGCGTTGGTTGCCAGTGATGATGTCGACCATGGCTTTTCTTGGCCTGTATCTCTTAGTCCCCAATACCAAAGTGCGCTTTCATCATGCGGTGATTGGCGCTGGATGTGCCAGTTTACTGTTTGAATTAAGTAAGAAAGGGTTTGCGCTATACATCACTAATTTTCCGTCTTATCAGGTTATTTATGGCGCCTTGGCTGTGATTCCGATTTTATTTGTTTGGGTGTATCTATGCTGGTGTATTGTGTTACTAGGAGCGGAGATTACAGCCAGTCTTGGTGAGCGAAAGCATTGGGATTTTACGCAAGTTGAGGCACAATCAGAGCCTGACTCCATTATCGAAACGACCACAAAGGATAAATTATGATAGCGCTTATTCAACGAGTTACAGAAGCCAGTGTGACTGTCGATGGTCAGGTAACAGGCGCCATAGGTAAAGGGCTATTAGTCCTACTTGGGGTCGAAAAAGGGGACGATGAAGCCAAAGCTCAACGTTTACGAGATAAAGTTTTAGGCTACCGCGTCTTTGAGGACGAGCAGGGAAAAATGAACCTTAATGTGCAGCAAGCTGGTGGTAGTGTGTTGGTTGTGTCGCAGTTTACGTTGGCCGCAGACACCAAAAGTGGTATGCGCCCAAGCTTCTCATCTGGTGCAGCGCCTGCTGATGCGGAACGTATGTATGAGTATTTTGTCCAATGTTGTAAGGATAAAAAAATTCAAACAGAAACAGGGATCTTTGCTGCAGACATGAAAGTGGCACTGCTTAACGATGGGCCGGTAACTTTCTGGTTGCAAGTCTAGTTCACATTTACTGCTAAAGGACGACGAGAGAGGGCTTTCATGTTTCGTTTAGTCACGCCACAATCAGAGCAAGAGCTTAAGCTATATTTTCATTTTCGTTGGCAAATGCTGCGCGAACCTTGGCAACTTCCTATCGGCTCAGAGCGCGATGCTTATGACGATTTAAGTTGTCACCGAATGATTTTAACTGATGCCGGAGAGGTTATTGCGATTGGCCGTTTGTATATGACCGCAGATAATGATGGCCAAATTCGCTATATGGCAGTTCATCCTGATTTTCGCCATCGCGGTATGGGAGCTGTAATACTAATGGCTCTTGAGGGGTTGGCACGCCAAGAAGGAGCAAAACGATTGGTGTGTAATGCCCGTGAAGATGCCATTCCATTTTATGTTCGTAATGGTTTTGTTAGCCAAGGTGAGCTTAGTGATGAGCGTGGGCCTGTGCGCCACCAACAAATGCTTAAACAACTAGAAGCCTTGTCTGATGTCGTCCGTCATCCCGATTGGTGTCAAGAGCTCCAGCAATTGTGGCTTAACCAGATCCCCATAAGCGATAAAATGGGGATTCGCATTCATCAATATACTGGCTATCGATTTGAAGTTGGTGCACTGTTTCATGCTAATTTAAACCCTAATGAATTTATGTTTGCAGGCAGTATTTTTACGATGGCGACATTGGCTGGGTGGGGTTTCCTTTGGATGTTATTAAAGGAACACAAATTTGCCGCCAATATTGTGCTAGTTGATAGTCATATCCGTTATCACAACCCGATTGCTGAACGTCCTCGTGCTATAACCTCGGTTGAGCAAGTTGAAGGTAATTTTGATCGATTAGCCAGAGGGCGTAAGACTAAAATTACCGTTGAGGTTTCTGTATATGGTGGCGACACATTAGCTTCGACGTTTACTGGGACTTACTTATTGCTTCCAGTACAAGATGATGCTGTTGTTACTTGAGATTTATCCTGTCGCCAGTGACGATTCAGTTGCTGGCAATCTTGAATAAGGTTGAGCTGTAAGTCGGTTTCTCTTTGGGTGAAATCCCACTGTCCAGTAAGAGTCCCACTTAGGGATGGGCTCTGCCAGTGCCATGGAGAGACAGAGGCAATACCGCGATTTAATTGTAGCTGTAAAGGCGCAATATCAATGGCGTGCGGTTTTGTATCTTTGGTGATCTTAGCCATTGCTTTTGGCTGCCATTGAGCTTGTTGCCAGTCTTGAAAATATTGCTGAGCACTAGCGATAAACTGATTATCACGCCATTGGGTGTAGATATGACCACTGAGACTGTAATCTAAGGCCGCTTTATCTGAGCTTAAACCGTGTAGTTGAATTTGATTATCCATTACTCCAGTTATAGGTAATGGTAGTTTCAGCCAAGCATGAAGTAAGCGGGTTGGCACAGAATCACCATTTATCGACAGCTGCCATGGCCGACCTGATTGGCTAAGTTCTATTTTTCCTGTGGCGCGTAATAATCCATCTTTAAACGGTAAAACTGCCCGCTTAAGTTGCCAGTTCCCCTGATCACTGCTCATTTCCATAATAGGATCGTTGAGTATGATTTGATTTATACTGCTAAAACTGCTGCTAACTGCTAGCTCGCCCTGCCATAGCTGCCAAAAATCTTTATGGTGCCAAGTTAGTTTATCTCCGGTGATATCCAGCCCAGCCATTTGTATTAACCAATCAGGATCGGTACTAGTGAGTAGCAGGTTAGAGGTATCCAGATGTTGAATTTCGATCTGTTGCCATGGCAAGTTAAGCTGTTGAAATTGAGTTAGCCAACCATTAGGTAATATCCATTTTATACCATTGATAATGACTTTTTTAAGCGACAAGGTCGTTGGTGTGATAGTGCCATTTAGATTGATATAGCCAGATAAAAGCTGACTTGATAAGCCAGAAATAATGAGCTGATCGGGTTGCAACTGCATATCGAGGATTGGATTATCAAAGGTGATGTGTTGCCATTGAATATTGTTGGCGCTAAGGGATATTTGCCCCTGCTGTTGCCAGAGATTTTTGGGCCAAGTGATATTTTCCAACGAGAGGTTGACGCCATTTGCGGTCAGTTGTTTTAGCTCTACACTGCTCTCTAATAGGTCAAAACGCTCAATGTCTAATGTGTTGATATATGGCTTGAGGGTGTCATTAAGAGAGTATAAAACCGAGTCTTGTTGTAGTTGTAACCCTTGTACCGTGAATTGAGCTAAGGTAAGGCGTTTTTCTTGCGGATAATAAATGGCCTGCCCACTGACTTGTGCATGTTGCCAAGTGAAAGAGAGACCATCAAAAAGCCATTTATCGGTCGTACTATGACGGCCATTTATAAGTAGCTGATTCAACTCTTGTTGGTGGTAATAAATGCGATCGGCACTGACAATAAATTCGCCCTGAAAGCTTTGCCACCACGGATATTGAGCAGATGAGTGCCAGTTATTGAGCTCAACCTTGCCACTTTTCATCACAAAGTTGGGGGTGAGCAGTGAAACGTCAGTTAAAGCCAGGCGCTTGGCGGCAAACGCAGGCAAAGTGAATTGACTTGGCTCTCTGTAGTTAATACCTGCGACTAGCACCGAATCAAATTGACGAGGGTGGGCAAGATTGGCCGACCACCATAGTTCAACGCGCTGAGCTATGGGTCTTGTTTGCTCTAAGCCTGACCATGAAGGGCCAATAAAGGTCATGTGCCAAGGCTGCTTAAGTGAGTAGCTGACTTGTTGAAATTGGATTGGATACGGTGAGTATGTGGCCACTCGGTTGATAATCGGAGTCGCAAACCGGCTTTGCAGCAGAGCGAGAGTTACGGTAATAAGCAATAGTAACAAGATTATCAATGTGACAATCCATTTCGCTAATATACGCATAAACACTTCCTTATTGCTGCTGTTTTATCTGATTGTATTACACCTACTTTGATTATTCTCTGAACATTTAAGTGATGGATGAACAGAACACATAAATAGTTGATCAGTTAGTTGTTTTAGACAATAAAAAAGCCTTCGCCACAAGACGAAGGCTTAATAGACTAGAGTGAACAATTAGTCGAGCTGAGGACCTGCTGCAACTAGATTTGCACCTTCAGTTGTATCTGTGTACTTATCAAAGTTATTAACAAAGCGCTCAGCTAAGTCTTTTGCTTTGCTTTCCCACTGTAGAGGATCTGTATAAGTATCACGAGGGTCAAGAATGTTGCTATCAACACCTGGAAGTGCTGTTGGAACTTCTAGATTGAAGATAGGGATATGCTTGGTTTGCGCTTTATCGATAGAGCCATCAAGGATTGCGTCAATAATGCCGCGAGTATCTTGAATCGAAATACGTTTGCCCGTGCCATTCCAGCCAGTATTAACTAGATACGCTTCTGCACCTGCAGCTTCCATGCGCTTAACTAAGACTTCTGCATACTTGGTTGGATGCAGAGTTAGGAACGCATTACCAAAACAAGCAGAGAATGTTGGCGTTGGTTCGGTAATACCACGTTCAGTACCTGCCAGTTTCGCGGTAAAGCCAGATAGGAAGTGATACTTGGTTTGTTCTGGAGTCAGTTTTGATACTGGAGGTAGAACACCGAATGCGTCAGCAGATAGGAAGATCACTTTATTAGCATGACCGCCTTTAGATACTGGCTTAACGATATTATCGATGTGGTAAATCGGGTAAGAAACACGAGTATTTTCTGTTTTCGAGCCGTCATTAAAGTCGATAGAGCCATCGCCACGTACGGTTACGTTTTCAAGTAGAGCGTCACGACGGATGGCATTGTAGATATCTGGCTCAGCTTCTTTTGATAGGTTAATTGTTTTAGCGTAACAACCGCCTTCAAAGTTGAACACGCCGTGGTCGTCCCAACCGTGTTCGTCATCACCGATTAGTGCTCGTTTTGGATCGGTTGAAAGTGTTGTTTTACCTGTGCCTGATAGGCCGAAGAAGACAGCCACATCGCCATTTTCGCCCATATTGGCAGAGCAGTGCATAGAAGCAATATCTCGTAGCGGTAGGAAGTAGTTCATCATAGCGAACATACCTTTTTTCATTTCACCGCCGTACCAAGTACCACCAATTAACTGCATCTTCTCGCTAAGATTAAACACGGTGAAGTTTTCAGAGTTCATGCCGTGCTCTTCCCATTTAGGGTTGGTGCACTTAGATCCGTTCATGATAACAAAATCTGGCTCAAAACCTTCAAGCTCAGCTTCGGTTGGACGGATGAACATGTTCTTCACAAAGTGAGCTTGCCATGCTACTTCAGTAATAACTCGAATGCATAAACGAGTATCTGGGTTTGCACCGCAGTAACCGTCAACTACAAATAGACGCTTACCAGATAACTGATCAGTAACAAGAGCTTTTAGATCATTCCAAGCTTCTTGGCCTAATGCTTTGTTATCGTTCGTACCTTGATCAGCCCACCACATTGTGTCGCGAGTGGTGTCATCTTTTACGATAAACTTATCTTTTGGCGAACGGCCAGTAAAGATACCAGTATCTACTGCAACTGCCCCTAGCTCAGTTACGACACCTTTTTCATATCCTTCCAGACCTGGTTTGGTTTCTTCTTCGAACAACATTTCGTAAGAAGGGTTACGAACCACCTCTGTAACATTCTTGATACCGTATTGAGATAAATCCATATTTATTGCAACCTTTTTTTCGACGTCCATAGTAGTCATAGGTGCTCCTTGGGTAAGATGTTGTTTAACTGTTGACCATGCTAACAACCCTAACGAGGTAAATCAGGGAGCTTTATCAAAAAATAACCATTCAAATGTTAAGGTTAAGTAAAAGTCTTAATATTTGTTGGAGTGGTTAGTTTACACAGATGTAAAACGATTGCGCTAGATCCAAAAATTAATATTTTGGTTAAAAGAAGTGCAGTGTTGGCAGCAATTTTGCGTCTAAATGGGGAGTTTTCGGGCTAGAAATAAAAAAATAGCCAGAACGAATCTGGCTATTTAAGCAATACATTAGGGTGCTTTTATCGTGAGACGAATTAATTAATGCACTTGTTCGTTATTGGTGTCTTGACCATTTTCAAATAGGTTCGCCACATCAATACTGTCAAAATTGTAGCTAGTACCACAGTAATCACAGTGTAGAGATACTTTACCTTCTTGAGCCACAATCGCATCTACTTCTGCACGATCAATAGAACGAATAGCTGATGCACTACGCTCACGAGAACAACCACAGAAGAAGCTTACTGGTTGTGGTTCAAACAATTTCACTTCTTCTTGGTGGTATAAACGGTATAGAACATCTTGTGCATCTAAACCGAACAGTTCTTCATCTTTAACTGTTTCGGTTAGCGCTTCTAGATGTTCAAAATCACCTTCATTACCTTGTTCATCCGGTAGGATCTGTAGCAACATACCAGCCGCTTTGGCTTGACCTTCAAATTCACCAGTACGTAACAGGATTCGAGTCTTTAACTGCTCTGAATTTTTAAAGTAGCTTTCTAAACATTCTGCAAGTGTATCGCCTTCAAGACCAACCACACCTTGGTAACGCTCACCCTTAGTTGGAGTGATAGTGATAACTAAATAGCCTTTACCCATTAGCTCATGGATATTGTTAATTGCAGGAATTTCACCTTCAAAACGAGCAACACCACGTAATTTTTGATCGTGATCGCCGTTAATTACCGCAAGACTAACAGGACCGTCACCTTGTAGCTGGACTGTGATAGAACCTTCAAACTTTAAGGTTGCAGTGAGTAGGCTAGTGGCAACCAATAGTTCACCTAATAGGTTTTGAATCGGTGCTGGATACTCTTTGCTAGCAATGATTTGTTGGTAAGTGTCGCCTAATTGAACCAGTTCACCACGAACGGACACACCATCAAATAGGTAGCGGTAAAGATTATCAGTTGTCATTGTTTTTTCTCCGGCAAGGGATCTTAGTAACAGCGCTGTGCTCGATTATGTATTGTAGAGCAAATGGATGATAACACCTGCTTTTGCCGCTGAACTTTATAATCGATATCAACTCTAATAGCGCTAGTTATTAACGTTCTTAAATTTAATTATATCGCGACGTTGTTTTTTATCTGGTCGCTTTTCAGGACTTGGGCTTCCGAGAGCATTTAGTTTACGTAACTGAGCATTACGTTCTCGTTGCTCAATACTGCTGTCGGTTTCCTGATATAAAGTTTGTGCTTCAGGAGCGCCACGACGCGCCGCTGAAATTTTTTCTATGGTAACGGTTTTTTCATCGTTACCTTGGCGTAATTTAATTTCAGCTCCAACTTCAACGATCTTACTTGGCTTAGAGCGCTGACCATTGTATTGCACTTTACCGCCTTCAATCATTGAACGTGCGATAGAGCGTGTTTTATAGAAACGAGCCGCCCATAGCCATTTATCAAGACGGACGGCGTCCTCTACTGAGGGAGTTTGTCGACTCATAAGAATCCTTAATAACTCTATGGGATTATTGTCGTGTATGTATCAGTTTAAGCTTAATGCTTTCTGTCTCTCTACTAAATGGTGATCTTGCCCCTAAATTTCAATCGTAGATACGAGAAAAAGTTGGTTTTTATCATTTCATCGTAGAACAATGGACGAATTTAGCTTTTTTCTAGGCTTTTCTCGCTCAACCTAACTTATATGAGTTGTTATGCACCTTTCTGTTCATAACTCTAGGTGAATTAATGGTGATAAGCGTACAATAGCGTTTCATCGCAAAAATGGATCAAATCATGGTTGTTTTCAAACAGTTAAATCAATTTAAAATGCACTCTCCTATGCCTATAGCTAAAGTGGCACAAATAGTTACTTTGCTGTTGGTGATTTGGTTTGGTTGGATTTTGGGTCGATTAGTCTGGACTGTTATCCAACCTGCAGAAACGGTCACCTCTTGGCAGCCTAGTCAGACACAATCTGTTGGCCAACAGCAGAAATTCCCAGTTGCTGACCTAATTGCTATGAACTTATTTGGTCTTTACCAGCAATCAGCTCAACCTGTGGCAACACCAGTTAAGCAAGATGCACCTGAAACACGATTGAATTTAACCCTCAATGGTGTCGTTGCCAGTTCTAACCCAGAGAAAGCGTTAGCCATTATTACCAATCAAGGTAAGCAAAATACCTATGGCTTAAATGAAGCGATTAAAGGGACTCGGGCAACATTACAAGCTGTGTACGCTGATCGCGTTATTATTCGCAATAGCGGCAGCGATGAAACATTAATGCTTGATGGTGTTAAGTTCTCAAAAACATCAACAGCAACACAACCTACGGCTCCTGTAACTACTCAGTCATCAAGTTCATCTGGTGAGCTTGAAAAAATTAAAGCCGAAATAATGAAAAACCCACAGAACTTGTTCAGTTATATCCGCCTGTCACAGGTTAAAAATGATGGCAAGTTGATGGGATACCGAGTGAATCCAGGTAAGAATAAGATTCTGTTTGATGAGGTTGGTTTGGAGCCAAATGATCTTGCTGTCACTCTAAATGGCAATGATCTAACTGATCCTACGGTCATGACCAAGTTATGGTCGGAATTATCACAGGCATCAAGCTTTACACTAGGTGTTGAGCGTGATGGCCAACTACACGATATCTATATTGAGTTGCAATGATTGTAGCTTATGAGACATGCGAATACGCAGGAGTTTTTTGTGAGAAAGTTAGTGAGTAAGAGCGCAGTGTGGTTAGCCAGTAGCCTGCTCTGCAGCTCTGCACTGGCGAGTGAATATAGCGCTAGTTTTAAGAGTACCGATATTCAAGAATTTATTAATGTGGTTGGACGTAATTTACAAAAAACCATCATTGTTGATCCATCGGTACGTGGGCAAGTTAATGTCCGCAGTTACGATCTATTAAACGATAAACAGTATTACAGCTTTTTCCTTAATGTGCTGGAAGTGTACGGTTATGCTGTCGTAACAATGCCTGATGGTGTGCTTAAGGTCATTCGTAGTAAAGATGCGAAAACGTCAGCGATTCCAGTGGTTGGCTCAGACAGCAAAACCTACGGCGATGAAGTCGTTACTCGGGTTATTGCGGTAAAAAATGTCTCTGTACGTGAGCTTTCTCCGTTGCTACGTCAGCTCAATGATAATGCAGGTGCCGGTAACGTGGTTCACTATGATCCGGCTAATATCATTATGATTACGGGCCGAGCTGCGGTGGTAAATCGCTTAGCTGAAATCATTGAGCGTGTTGACCGTGCTGGTAATAAAGATGTTACTATTGTTTCTCTGAACAACGCCTCAGCCTCTGAAATGGTACGTATTGTTGAATCGTTAAATAAGAGTGCTGATAAGTCAGTACCTGAATTTTTGGTTCCTAAAGTGGTTGCTGATGATCGCACCAATTCAGTTTTAATTTCAGGTGATCCTAAAGTTCGAGCTCGCCTTAAGACCCTTATTCATCAGCTTGACCGTGAAATGGCCACTCGAGATGATAACCAAGTTATTTATCTTAAGTATGCTAAAGCCGAAGATCTGTTAGAAACCCTAACTGGCATTTCTGAGAATTTGCAGGCTAAAGAAGGTGGTCAGGCCAAGTCTGCTTCTAGCAGTAAAAATGAGGTGAGTATTAATGCTGATAAAGGCACGAACTCACTGGTTATCTCTGCGCCGCCAGATCTAATGCGTAAGTTAAAAGATATTATTAGTCAGCTCGATATTCGTCGTGCTCAGGTTCATATTGAAGCCATGATTGTGGAAGTTCAAGAAGGTGATGGCCTGAACTTTGGTGTGCAATGGGGCTCCGAAGATGGCGGTATTATTCAGTATGGTAACTCGCCTGTGGGTATCGGTAGCTACATGGTGGCGAAAAAAGAAGCCGAAGATCAGACCAAAGTTGAAACTCGCTATGACTCTGATGGTAAGCCATATACTTACGAAACTAAGGAATCAGGTGATTACTCATCGTTAGCAAAACTGCTTGGTGGGGTGAACGGTACTGCTGTTGCTATTGCCATGGGAGACTGGACTGCACTAGTAAATGCGGTGCGCACAAATCGTAATGCAAACGTACTTTCAACGCCGAGTATTACGGTACTTGATAACCAAGAAGCAGAGCTTTCTGTTGGTCAAGAGGTTCCTGTTCAAACGGGTTCAACGTCAAGTTCTAACAACGACAACCCATTTACAACGGTTGAGCGTAAAGATGTTGGTATTCAATTAACGGTAACGCCACAGATTAACGAAGGCGATTCTGTAAAACTGGATATTAAGCAGGTTGTTTCTCAAGTTGCAGATGCTCAAGGTGCAGTTGATATTCGTTTTGATAAGCGAGAGCTAAATACAGCAGTATTAGTAAAAGACGGCAGCATGATTGCGCTTGGTGGCATGATGCAGGAGAAGGCGTTAGAGTCTGAATCTAAAGTGCCAATTCTAGGTGATATTCCTGTTTTAGGTTCGCTATTCCGTTCAACCAACAATGAAACGGTTAAGACCAATCTACTTATCTTTATTAAGCCAACCATTATCCGTGATGGCATGACAGCTGACGGTATTACGCAACGTAAATACAACTACATTCGTGCCCAACAGTTATACGAAGCAGAGAAAGGCATGCGTCTACTGGATAAAGATAAGCCTGTATTACCAAGATATGGTGATGATATGGATCTGCCAGCAGAAGTTCGCGCCTTTGTTTCTCAATTGGAGCATAAATAATGGATTTGACACCTTCTGTCGATCATCCATTGCCGAGCCTAACCCGGTTACCTTTCTCGTTTGCTAAGCGTCATAAAGTGGTGCTTGAGTATAACGAGCAAGGGTTACACCTATTCTACAGCAGCCCATTATCGGCTGCTGTACTGGCTGAAATTCGTCGAGTCACAGAATCAAGTTTTATGGCGGTTGAACTCACCGCTGAAGACTTTGAGCAGAAGCTGACCGAGAGTTATCAGCGAGATTCATCAGAAGCTCGTCAGTTAATGGAAGATCTGGGTTCAGATTCCGATGACTTTTTCTCTCTGGCTGAAGAATTACCAGAAACAGAAGACTTGTTAGAGTCGGAAGATGATGCACCTATCATTAAACTGATTAATGCCATGTTAGCTGAAGCGATCAAAGAGTCGGCTTCGGATATCCACATTGAAACCTTTGAAAAAGTGCTGTCTATTCGTTTCCGAGTCGATGGTGTGTTACGTGAAGTGCTCCAGCCAAGCCGTAAATTAGCGCCGCTGTTAGTCTCTCGTATTAAGGTTATGGCAAAACTGGATATCGCTGAAAAACGTGTACCACAAGATGGTCGTATCTCCTTACGTATCGGTGGCCGTGCAGTGGATGTGCGTGTATCGACTATGCCATCTTCTCATGGCGAGCGCGTTGTACTGCGTTTGCTTGATAAAAATGCTACGCGATTGGATCTTCACAGTTTAGGTATGACTCCAAGTATTCATACCAATTTTAGTAAGATCATCCAACGACCTCACGGCATTATTTTGGTGACGGGCCCTACAGGTTCCGGTAAATCCACCACTTTGTATGCTGGTTTGCAGGAGCTTAATAGTCCAGATCGTAATATTTTGACCGTTGAAGACCCGATTGAATTTGATATTGATGGTATCGGTCAAACTCAAGTTAATAGCAAAGTGGATATGACCTTTGCTCGTGGCTTGCGTGCGATTCTTCGTCAAGACCCTGATGTGGTAATGATTGGTGAGATCCGTGATTTAGAAACGGCTGCGATTGCGGTTCAAGCTTCATTGACAGGTCACATGGTATTGTCAACGCTGCACACCAATACTGCAGTGGGTGCTATCACTCGTTTACGCGATATGGGTATTGAACCATTTTTGATTTCATCATCACTTTTAGGGGTATTGGCACAACGTCTGATTCGAACCTTATGTCAGCAGTGTCGAGAGCCTTATCTAGCCGATAATGAACAGAAAAAACTGTTTGGTCTCTCTGAGCAAGAAGAGTTAACGCTGTATCGTCCGTGTGGTTGTGAGCACTGTAATGGCAAGGGATACCGTGGTCGTACTGGTATCCACGAGCTGTTATTGGTAGATGATAAAGTGCAAGAGTTGATTCATGCGGAAGCGGGTGAGCAAGCAATTGAACAATATATCCGCCATACCACACCAAGCATTCGAGCTGATGGTTTGAGTAAAGTGCGCGCTGGTATCACAACGTTAGAAGAAGTGATGCGAGTAACAAAGGAAGGGTAAATGGCGGCATTTGAATATAAAGCACTCGACAGCAAAGGACGACAGAAAAAAGGGGTAATGGAAGGCGATACCGCTCGCCAAGTACGCCAATTATTGCGTGAAAAGGGGATGGTGCCGCTGGAAGTGACCCAAACCCAAGCGCAAAGTAAAAAGGGTTCGGGGCCCAGCTTTCATTTTCGTCGCGGTATCAGCACCAATGAATTGGCATTGATCACCCGTCAGATTGCAACGTTAGTACAAGCATCCATGCCACTTGAAGAGTGTTTAAAAGCCGTTGCCGAACAAAATGAAAAGCCAAGGCTGAAAAATATTTTGTTAGCGGTACGCTCTCGTGTGGTTGAAGGCTACACCTTAGCTGACAGCATGGCCGAATTCCCTCATATTTTTGACCAGCTGTTTCGCGCTATGGTGGCGGCTGGCGAAAAATCAGGCCATCTTGATGCGGTGTTAAATCGTTTGGCCGATTATGCGGAAAATCGCCAGCAAATGCGCAGTAAGTTACAGCAAGCGATGATTTATCCAACCATGCTGACGTTGATTGCCATTTCGGTCGTGTCATTTTTGCTTGCGACCGTGGTACCTAAAATTGTCGATCAATTTGTGCGTACTGGTCAGCCACTGCCAACGATTACTGAGGTTTTGTTAGCGGCCAGTAATTTTGTTCAGCATTGGGGACTTCTAGTACTGGTGGTGATTGCAGTTGTGGTCTTTGGAGTGAAGTATGCGCTAAAGAAGCCGAGCTTTCGCCTAAAGTGGGATCGTACTGTGTTGCACCTGCCTGTGATCGGTAAAGTGGCTCGCGGTTTAAGTACTTCCCGTTTTGCTCGTACGCTATCAATTTGTACCTCAAGTGCAATTCCTCTGTTAGATGGTATGAAAGTGGCGTCTGATGTTATGACCAATACTTATGTCCATCAGAAAATTCTTGAGGCTTCTGACAAAGTTCGTGAAGGGGTAAGTTTACGTTTGTCTCTAGAGCAGAGTAAGCTTTTCCCGCCAATGATGCTGCATATGATCGCCAGTGGTGAACGCAGTGGCGAATTGGAGCAGATGTTAACTCGTGCTGCCGATAACCAAGACCGAGATTTTGAATCTTTGGTGAACATGGCGCTGGGTGTCTTTGAACCGCTATTGATTGTGGCAATGGCGGGTATCGTTATGTTTATCGTGATCGCAACCTTAATGCCAATCATTGAATTAAATAACATGGTTGGGATGTAACTGTATTTATGGAGAAAGCAGAAATGCAACAGAAACAACGTGGTTTTACCTTACTTGAAGTCATGGTCGTTATCGTGATTTTGGGTGTTCTAGCAAGCTTAGTTGTCCCTAACTTGCTTGGTAACAAAGAGAAAGCCGATCAGCAAAAAGTAGTAACAGATATTAGTGCGCTTGAGCAATCTCTGGATATGTATAAGTTGGATAACAGTGTCTACCCAACGACCGATCAGGGTTTAGAAGCTCTAGTATCAAAACCATCTTCTTCTCCTGAGCCTCGTAACTACCGTGAAGGTGGCTACATTAAGCGTTTACCGCAAGACCCTTGGGGTAATGACTACCAATACGTTGCCCCAGGTGAGCACGGTGCTGTTGATATCTTCAGCCTAGGTGCTGATGGTCAAGAAGGCGGTGAAGGTATCAATACTGATATCGGTAACTGGAACATGCTGGATTATAAAAAGTAAATTGTTATGAGTTTGAAGCGTGCAGCAGGCTTTACCCTGATTGAGATTATGCTGGTGATGGTGTTACTGGCATTAAGTTCGGTCGCCGTCATTATGACTATGCCTAAAAATCAGAATGATGAAGCTAAAAACGAGGCTGTACGCTTCTATCAACTCAGCCAATTACTGAGTGAAGATGCGATGTTGACTGGACGTGATTATGGCATTGATGTTTCAGCACATCGTTATCATTTTGTTGAGCTAACCCAAGATGGTTGGCAAGAAATAAAAGAAAAAACAAAATATTACAATCAAGTAGAAACGCCGAAAGCCATCACCTTAGTGTATGAAAAAGGGGGCGAATGGCAGAAAAAAGATCGGCTGTTTAAGCAAGATAAATTGTTTTCTCAAGAGGATCTATTTGAAAAAGATCCTGATGAGAAAAAGCGCAAGCCACCGCAAATAGTGGTGATGGCCAGTGGTGAAATCACCCCATTTACGGTGAGTTTTGAGACCAGTGGCGAGCATCAATATTGGCGTGTTGTCGCAACGGAAATTGGCGATGTGAAATTGCTAGAGCCAGGGCAAGAGCTAGAGATAAAAAAATGAGTCAGCAACGGGGATTTACGTTATTAGAAGTGCTGGTGGCATTGGCAATCTTTGCGGTTGCGGCTCTAAGTATTATGAAAGCGGTCAGCCAGCATTTAAATACGGTGAGCTATCTAGAAGAAAAGACGTTTGCATCAATGGTTGCTGATAATCAACTGGCGCAGTTGCAGTTAAGCGGTGAGATCCCAAGCAGTACTAAGCGAGGAAAATCCGAATTAGCCGGACGAGAGTGGTATTGGACCATTAAATCGACCAAAACTGCCGATGGTTATTTAAAAGCAGTGGATGTCTCCGTTGCAACCGACAAACAACAAAAATATTCCGTATTAACAGTTAGAACTTATGTCGCGAATAAATAACCTACATTCAGCTCGAAACAAGGGCTTTACCTTACTCGAAGTGTTAGTTGCCATTGGTGTTTTTGCCATGTTGAGTTTATCTGCGTATCAGGTGCTAAATGGCGTACAACGCAGCAATGTGCAATCACAAGAGCATAATCAGCGTATTAGTGAGATTCAGCGAGCGATGATTATTATGGGGAATGATTTTAGCCAAATTGTTGCCCGACAAACCCGTTCTAACGATGAAGAACCGAGTAAAAAATTGGTGGAATCGGGGGAGTATCTTCTTGATTCATCAAGCCAAGGTATTCTGTTTGTTCGCGATGGTTGGCAAAATCCAGAAGCGATGTTCCCTCGCGGCGATGTAACGAAAGTTGGTTATCGTATTGTGGATGATAACTTGGAGCGTGTTTGGTTTCGTTATCCAGATAATACCGCTGGCACTGAACCTCTAGTGAAAGTGATTTTACCCAATGTCACTGAGATGAAGTTGGAATTTTATACCAATAAACGTTGGATAAAAAATTGGGACAGTGAAGGTAAATTACCCGACGGGATTAAAGTTACGTTAAAACTGAAAGACTTTGGTGATATAGACCGAGTGTTTGTGTTACCAAAATCAGAGCTTGAGAATGAGCAGAATAAGGCGGAGTCCTAATGAAAAAGCAGCAAGGTGTTGCGCTCATTGTGGTACTGCTTCTTGTTGCCTTAATGAGTTTAATTGCTAGTCAAATGACCGAGCGGTTACAAAAGAATTTTTATCGAGTGGAAAGCCAAATTTTACATCAGCAAACCTATTGGTATGGTTTCGGTATTGAAGCATTGGCCAAAGTGGCAATTGAACAGAGTTTAAAAGACAGTGATACCGCAACACTGAACCAGCCATGGGCAACCAAAGATCGGACTTATCCATTAGATAATGGCGATGTCACCGGCACCATTATCGATCGTCAAGCTTGCTTTAATTTAAATGCCTTAGCAAAAGTGAAATCTACGACCGACGGTAAGAAACCTTATTTGGTTGGAGTGCTACAAACCTTATTAGAAGACTCTGGGGTAGAGAGCTATGCGACTGAAACTATTGCTGATTCGAGTTGGGAGTTTGTTGATAGTGATGATGCCGTTCAATCGGCTACTGGTGCTGAAGACAGCACTTATGCTGGGTTAAGCCCTGCTTATTTACCGCCCGACAGTTTGCTTGCTAATGTGACTGAGTTTCGTGCTGTAAACGGTGTGACAGCGAAGATTTATAATGAAGTTTCACCGCTTTTATGTGCGCTTCCCACCACTGAATTTAAACTTAACGTGAATACGCTAGATAAACGCGATGCACCTCTTCTTGCCGCGATGTTTGCACCAAATTTATCGGTGAGCGATGCTGAAAAACTTATTGCAGATCGCCCCTATAATGGTTGGGATAAAGTGGAAGATTTTCTTGCTGAATCGGTAATTAAATCGGTTAGCCAAGATACAGTTAAAAAGGCCAAAGCGCATTTAGATGTGACCAGCCATTATTTTCAGTTAGATGCTGAAATCAACGTTGATCGCATGCATATGCGTTTGGTCAGCTTATTAAAACGAGATGATAAAAATAAGGTGACGGTTGTTCGTCGCCAGTATGGAGGAATCCGTGAGCGAATTTCTGACGATAAGGCTGAGTAGCCAAAGTACCAGTCCGGTGCAATGGCTGGTCTGGTCGCCAACAGAGCGGGAAGTGATCGCATCGGGTCAATTACCAGACAGTTCACATTTAGGTGATCTCACGGAATATGCAGCACAACGTCCCGTGTATGTAGTTGTGCCGACCAGTGAAATGTTGCTTACTCAAGTAACAATTCCTGCGGGTAGTAGTCGTCAATTAAGTGCTGTTTTACCGTATTTACTTGAAGAAGAGTTGGCACAAGATGTTGAGTCTTTGCATGTTCAACTGCTAAAACGCGAGAAAGATATTGCCAGTGTTGCCGTAGTTGAACACAGTAAAATGGCTTATTGGCTCGAACAGTTCAAACAACATCATTTTGAAGTGCGTAAGTTATTACCCGATAGCTTATGTCTGCCTCTGTTTAATGATGGTTATAGTGCTGCACAGCTAGAACAACAGTGGTTAATTCGCCAATCAGAAACGTTGGGAATTAATGTTGAGATCAGCTGGTTAGATGCATGGCTAAGTGCACAAAAAGCGCCAATTGTTTTAACGAAAGATGAGCAAGATGAATCAACAGAAGAGAGTGCTGCTGAAGGTGAAATTATTGCTACCACTGAAGCAATAGCAGCACAGGACGAAGATTTATCTCAGGTCATCATTCACCATTATACGCCGGCTCCTGAGGTACAGTTGGGTCGTTGGCGAGCTGAAACACCAGAGCTGGTGATGCAGTTGCTGGCTCAAGGTGCTGAGAGCTCAAAGCTTAATTTATTATCTGGCGCGTATAAGCCACAAGCGGCTTGGCGTAAGCACTTACTACCATGGCGAAAAGTGGCTATTGCAGCAGGTTTAGTCTTGACCGCATTGGTGGCTGAACATGTGATTGCGGTGAATCAGATGGAAAATCAAGCTCAAGCCTATCGTACTGAGAGTGAGCGCATTTTCCGTCAGGTGTTACCGCAATTTAAACGCATTCCATCGCAAAGTTATCTACGTAATCAGATGAAGCGTGCCGTTGCGAGTATGGGGGGCGAACAACAGCAAGGTTTGCTGACTTGGCTTCTTGAACTGCAACCTATGTTAAAACAAGTGTCACAGATGCAGTTCACCAATTTCAAATACGATCAAAAACGCGGTGAGCTGCGTATTCAGGCAAATTCAACCGATTTCCAACATTTTGAAAAATTGCGTACGTTATTAGCAAAAGATTTTACGGTTGAGCAAGGCCAATTAAGTAAAGAAGATGGCCGAGTAAATGGTGCCTTTGTACTAAGGAGACACGGATGAAAGCATGGTGGAAATCCTTAAGCCAACGTGAGCAGCGATTAGTGATGGGGGCCGGGGGTGCTTGTCTACTTGCTGTCTTATATTGGGGGATCTGGCAACCAATGACTCAGCGTGCCGAGATGGCTGAGCGAAACCTAAATTCTCAGCGTCAGTTATTGTCTTGGGTGCAAACAAAAGCCAATCAGATTGCAGCATATAAGCAAGCAGGTGGCGCGGTTGCCGTTAGTGACAAAGGTTTAAGCCAAGTTGTGAACGAAACGACATCACGCTATAAAATTGAGCTGATTCGTATGCAGCCTCGTGATAACGATAGCGCGCTACAGGTGTGGGTTAAGCCATTACCGTTTAATGCTTTAGTAAACTGGCTTACTGTACTGCAAGAGCAATATGGTATTGATGTGCAGTTTATTGATGTTACGAAGGGTGAGCGAGATGGAACCGTTGAAGTGAATCGATTGCAATTAGGACGAAGTTAACGTGAAATTTAAATTAGCCCTAGGCGCATCATTTGGTGCCGTTTTTATTGCCAGTGCGATTGCTCATATTCCGGCAAGTTGGGTCTGGCAGCAAGCGCCTGCGGTACCAGGATTAACGGTAACGGGGATTTCAGGGACTGTATGGCAAGGCCGTGCCGATAAAGTCAGTTGGCAGCAGCAATCTTTTGGTCAGGTGTATTGGGACGTAAATGTACTCGATCTTTTAACTGCCAAAGTCAGTGCCGATGTTCGTTTCGGTCAAGGTAGTGATATGGCGCTGCGAGGCCGAGGTGAAGTGGGATATACGCTATCTGGTGGTCCTTATGCTAAACAGTTAATGGTCTCATTACCTGCACAACAAGCCTTAAATTACGCTAAGTTGCCCATTCCTCTAACCGCAACTGGGCATTTAGAGCTAGCATTACAAGAGTATCAATTTGCGGTACCGTACTGTAAAAGTTTAACTGGGACGCTGACTTGGAGTCAGCCTAAAGTCGGAACTCCAATGGGAGATCTGGCGTTAGGACAAGCTAAAGCGGATCTGCGTTGCGTTAAAGGTAATCTTCAAGCCAGCGTTAAACAGAGTTCTGCCGATGTAAGTAGTGAGTGGAGTGCCACTTTGGATCAACGCCAGAATTATCAAGTATCAGGTTGGTTTAAACCGGGAGCTAACTTCCCAACCGCATTAGGTTCTCAGCTGAAATGGCTTGGCAATCCCGATAGCAAAGGGCAGTATAGAATTAATCAGCAAGGTCGCTTATAACTAAGCTCTTTTGCTCGCAGTACATGAACACAGTAGAGAATGAGTATGGCAAAAAATACGAAACCAGAAATTCTATCAAGCCAAGTGGTAGCAAAATCTCGATTGTTTACCGTTGAGTCGCTGGATCTTAAATTCAGTAATGGTGAAGAGCGAACGTATGAGCGTATGCAGCCAAGTGGGCGCGAAGCTGTACTCATTGTTCCTGTGACAGCTCAAGGTGATCTACTGTTAATTCGTGAATATTCAGCGGGTACTGAGCGCTATGAATTAGGCTTTCCCAAAGGATTGGTTGATTTAGGGGAAAGTGCTTTATCAGCGGCAAATCGTGAATTAAAAGAAGAGATCGGTTTTGGTGCTCATGTACTAACACCCTTAAAACAAGTTGTTCTGGCGCCTTCTTATTTTTCTAGCAAAATGACACTATTTGTTGCCGAAGATCTCTACCCTGAGCAATTGGTCGGAGATGAGCCTGAGCCATTGGAGATTGTTCGCTGGCCACTATCGCAAGCTGAAGAGTTAGTTCATCACGTTGATTTTGCTGAAGCTCGCAGTATTACCGCACTCTTTTTGGCCCTTCAATATTTAGCCGCAAAGGAGGAGCAGTAATGATGACGACTTTATTACCACAAGTGATTGATATTGCTAAAGCGTCTGGTCAACTGATTGCTGATATTTATCAACAAGGTCAGTTTGAGCAGATGATAAAGCAGGATGATACACCCGTCACCAGTGCTGATTTAGCGGCCCATCAATTAGTGGTTGAACGCCTGCAAGCATTAACACCAGACATTCCGGTATTATCTGAAGAAGATACTAAAGTTCCTTTGAGTATTCGTAGTCAATGGCCTCGTTATTGGCTAATCGACCCGCTTGATGGTACTCAAGAATTTATCGCAGGAAGTGGTGATTTTGCGACTATCATTGCATTGATTGAAAACCATCAACCCGTAATGGGAGTCGTATATGCTCCAATGTCACAAGTGACGTATTACGCTTCTCGTGGTCAAGGGGCATTTAAGCTATTACCGAATGGTGAGCCTCAGCAAATACAGACTCGCAAATTGTCAGTAGATACTCATTCACTCACTGTTGCGATCAGCCGTCGTCAGAAACAAGAAACGATTGTTGAACGCTTAGGTGCTCGTTATCAATTGGAGTTATTGCCATTAGGGTCTGCATCATTAAAAGCATGTCTTGTTGCTGAAGGTAAGGCCGACTGTTATTTACGCTTAGGTCCTACAGGGGAATGGGATACGGCTGCGACGCAATGTATTGTTGAAGAGGCGGGAGGATGTATAGTGAATACTCACATTGAACCGTTAACCTATAATTTGCGAGAGACACTAGAAAACCCCAACTTTATTACGCTTGGCGACACGCATTTGCCATGGTCTCAGATTCTTGTTCCTGATGATCGTATGCCTCAGTAACAAAAGCAGTAAACAATGAAGCCGATTAGCCTAAACCTAATCGGCTTTGTTTTTATTCTGTTTTGGCAATGATGAGTGCGATTATTAATGAACACCGCTAGAACAGGCGATTTAAACCATTTAGCGCTGCTACGCGATATGCTTCTGCCATTGTTGGATAGTTAAATGTAGTATTGGCAAAATATTCAATCGTATTGCCAGCCCCTTTTTGTTCCATGATCGCTTGTCCGATATGAATGATCTCTGCTGCTCGTTCACCAAAGCAATGGATCCCGAGGATCGCTTTGGTTTCACGATG
Organism: Photobacterium damselae; assembly: GCF_003026815.1. Taxonomy (GTDB): domain Bacteria; phylum Pseudomonadota; class Gammaproteobacteria; order Enterobacterales; family Vibrionaceae; genus Photobacterium; species Photobacterium damselae. The sequence continues at coordinate 86,573 of NZ_PYOG01000015.1, forward strand.
AAATAGGATCTTAAGACTTCCCACCTCAGTTCCGGCTATTTGAGCACGTGCTAAATGTTTAAATTGAGAGCGACCCACTTCATATGGAATTTTCTCTGCAGTTAACTCTTGCTCTGTTTTTCCAACTGAGCTGATTTCTGGAATGGTATAAATTCCCGTCGGAATATCGGTGATCAGTTGGTTTTGAGCTTCACCTTTGGCAATAATTTGAGCCACAAAACGACCTTGATCATAAGCGGCACTGGCAAGGCTTGGATAACCAATTACATCGCCGACTGCGTAAATGTGGTCGGCTTCGGTTTGGTAAGTCTTATCGATATTCAATTGACCGCGAGAATTGGCCTTAAGTCCTATTGCTTCAAGGTTAAGAGTATCGGTATTCCCCGTTCGTCCATTGGCATAAAGGATACAGTCGGCTTGCATTTTCTTACCCGATTGCAAATGAACAATTACCCCATCGTTGTGACCGTCTATCGTTTCAAATAGCTCCCCATTGCGGATCATCGCACCGTGATTGGTTAAGTGGTAGGAGAGCGAGTCGGAGACTTCATTGTCGAGAAATTCCAACAGACGATCACGCGTATTTATCAGATCAACTTTTACGCCAAGCCCTCGGAAGATTGAAGCATATTCACATCCGATAACTCCTGCGCCATAAATAATAATATGGCGAGGATCATGTTGGAGCTGCAAAATGGAATCACTATCGTAGATTCGAGGATGGCTAAAATCGACATGTTCTGGATGATAAGGACGAGAACCTGTTGCGATAACAAACTTTTGTGCTTGATAGCGTTCTATACGGCCATCAGCTTGTGTCACCTGAACGGTATGACTATCGATAAATTGAGCTTGTCCGTAAATAAGATGACAATGGTTACGATCATAGAATCCTTGGCGCATGCGAGTTTGTTTGCTGACCACTTCTGCGGCATGACCGAGTATTTGACTAAAAGTACTGTGAAGAGTCATGTTATTTTTACAATACAGTGGGTTATGGTTGAACTCGATAATACGACTGACCGCATGACGCAGCGATTTAGAAGGAATGGTTCCCCAGTGTGTACAGCCACCGCCAACACTGGATTCTCGTTCAATGATGGCTACATTCAGTCCCGCTTTTGTTAAGCCCATAGCGGCACCTTCACCTCCAGGACCACTACCAATAACAATGACATCAAATTGATGATTAGGAGTTACTGCATTATCTATCATCGAACCATCCTTGGGTTTCTGTAGCATTATTGTTGCTGTAGTGTAACGTTTTATTTAGACTTAGCCTATTCTGCTGACTTGATAGTCAGCTTGAGATCACGTTGGCAGTAATAACAGAGTGAAATTGTTAAAATTCAATTATCTTCACAGTGTCTGACTTTGTGGATTGTTGATTCAATGTCATAATTTCATCCTTTGATTCAGTCTTTATCAGGATTACTATGATTCACTGTTAATGACTAGATTTTTAACTAGTGAATTAACACCATAGGTAATATTGGTACAGATCACAGAGATACAGAACATTCATGGGAATTAGGGCTCAACAAAAAGAAAAAACACGACGTGCATTGATCGATGCCGCTTTTGGTCAACTCAGTGCCGATCGTAGTTTCTCCAGTCTAAGTCTACGCGAAGTGGCTCGAGAGGCCGGTATTGCGCCTACCTCTTTTTATCGTCACTTTAAAGATATGGATGAGCTTGGCCTTACCATGGTTGATGAAGGTGGCTTAATTCTCCGTCAGTTAATGCGTCAAGCTCGTCAGCGAATTGCAACGGAAGGCAGTGTTATTCGAACCTCGGTAGAGACCTTTATGGAATTTATTGAGAGTAGTCCAAACGTCTTTCGCTTGTTATTGCGAGAGCGATCGGGCACATCTACCGCATTCCGTGCAGCGGTGGCGCGAGAGATCCAACATTTTGTTGCAGAACTGACGGAATACTTAGAGGCCAAAACCGGGGTAACTCACGAAGAGGCGTTTACTCAGGCAGAGGCATCAGTCACTTTGGTGTTTAGCTCAGGAGCTGAAGCACTGGATCTTGACAGTCACGCGCGTGCTGAGCATGCGGAGCGACTGATTATGCAATTACGTATGATTGCAAAGGGTGCCTATTGGTACCGCAAAGAGCGTGAGCGTCGTGAGCTCAGGCAGAAACTCTAACCCTCTAGTTGGTGATGATGGATATGGATAAGCAACAAATTAAAGCAGAGCGCAAAACACTGATTTTATCTTTGTTAGCGGGCTTATGTGGTAATGCGACATTGGCTGTTTTCTTTTCAAGCCATGTAGCTTTTTCGATTTTCCCAGTGATCGCATTTGGTATGGCAGTGTACTGTCTGTACCAAGAGTATTTACGTAAGCCTATGGTAGAAGGCACACCTGCAGTTGCAACGGCGTGTTTCTTTATTGGTGCTTTTGGTTACTCAGGTTTCCAACGCGCAATGACGCCAGAGATGGGCTCTAACTTTATTTCACTAATGATTGCATTGGTATTGCTGTTCTGGGTGACCTACAAGCTAGGCATCATGGAAGGTAAAAAGGAAGAGATCCAAGAGCAAAAGTAATGATTTGTTCTTAACTAAAAAAGGCGCTCAGTGAGCGCCTTTTTTGATCAATCTATTTCAGCTAACGTTTATTTACGCTCAAGAAATACGCCCGCTTCCATATGATGGGTATACGGGAACTGATCAAACAGTGCAAAGCGAGTGATACGGTGAGTTTCGCTTAAAATATCTAGGTTCTCTTTTAGTGTTTCTGGGTTACATGAGATGTACATAATACGCTCGTAACCTTGAACCATACGACAAGTCCCTTCATCCATACCAGATCGAGGTGGATCGACAAAGATCGTATTGCAGTTATAGCTCTGTAGATCGATGTTATTATCTTTTAAGCGGCGGAACTCACGACGACCTTCCATCGCTTCAGTAAATTCTTCTGCTGACATACGGATGATCTGAACATTATCGATGTTATTCACCGCAATATTATATTGAGCAGATTCGACCGAAGGTTTTGCTAATTCTGTTGCTAATACGCGTTCAAAATTTTGTGCTAAGGCCAAAGAGAAGTTACCGTTACCACAGTAAAGCTCTAATAAGTCACCTTGGCTGTCACGAGTACAATCTACTGCCCACTCCAACATCTTTTGGGCTACAGTTCCATTTGGTTGAGTAAAGCTATTTTCAACCTGCTTATAGGTTAATGTGCGATCAAACACATTTAGCTTTTCAATCACAAACTCTTGGTCTAGTACTTTCTTTTGCTTACGAGCACGACCAATAATATTTAACTTGAAGCCTTCATCGTTTAGTTGCTGTTTAAGCGCTTTAGCTAGAGTTTCCCACTCTTCATCAAGCTGGCGGTGATACAGCATTGATACTAAGATTTCACCACTTAGGGTAGAAAGAAAATCTACTTGGAATAGCTTGTGGCGTAGTGAACGATGAGGTTTTACCGCTTCAATCAATAGAGGCATTAAGTCATTGATTAAACGACTTGCTGCAGGGAATTGGTCTACACGATATTTTTCGCGAGTCTGCTGATTAAACATGATGTAATACAGATCTTCGCCTTCATGCCAAACTCGAAACTCTGCACGCATACGGTAATGCTCAGCAGGGGAGGCATATACCTCTAGCTCTGGGGTGTCGAAATCCGCAAAGATGTTTTGAATACGTTGTGCTTTTTCGTCCAACTGGTGCTGGTAATCCGCAGTATTAAAAACGCTGGATGCCATAGTAAGTGCCTCTACTGCTCAAAATAAGAGCGCAAGATTTTATTGGATTGAACACTGATGTCCAGTGCTGTGGATGATAAAAGTGTAGTTTACCTCGATTATTTCTATGCAATAACAAACAAGACTAGACAGATTTTGCTTCACTCTCTAGGATGCCTGTTGCGCTGGTTAACCTAATAGTTAGGTGAGGGAATATGGTGTAAATCCATAACTGACGCGCAGCGGTGATAGAGAACAAACGCAACAGGGACGCTGTTCCAGACACTGTTTTGCTCTAATTTATATTAGAAACAAGATGGGAAGTCGTTGCCTAGGCGGTGAATACCTTGCTCTTAAGTCCGAATACCAACCAGTGAATCACCCAACGCGACTTAAGGTAAACATAAATGAAAAAATCTTTTTTAGCAGTGTCAGTAGCGACGCTGTGCTCTTCCTTTGCACCGTTAGCTTTTGCTGCTGATGATGTCGATTCTAATGATGTTATGGTAGTAACGGCCAACCGCTTTGCTCAACCTTTAAAAACCGTTATTGCTCCTATCTCAGTTGTAACTAAAGAAGAAATTGATGCGATTCAGGCAAAATCAATGGCAGAAGTCTTGCGTTTGTTGCCTGGGGTTCAAGTGGTTTCTGGTGGCTTGGGGCAAAATACCGAAGTGTATGTTCGTGGTACTTCTAGTAAACACTTATTGGTGATGATCAATGGTGTCCGTATTGGTAGTGCGACATTAGGTAGTGCTGACTTTAGCCAGATCCCTCTTACCGGTATTGAACGTATTGAACTAATTCGTGGTTCTCGTGCAGCGCTATATGGTTCAGATGCGATTGGAGGAGTCTTAAATATCATTACCGCTTATCAACCAGGTGAGCAACAAGTACAGGCGACCGTTAGTGGCGGCAGTGAAGGTTATTATCAGGTTGGAGCTTCTGCTGCAGGACAGATTGGTACTGAAGGTTGGGGTAAGTTAGCGATTCGAACAGAAGGTAATGATGGTTTCTCAGCGCGCCAACTGCCTTATGAGCAAGATAAAGATGGCTTTACTAGTAAAAATGCTGTTGCTGAGCTAGGGCGTCATCTGGGTGATAATTGGAAAGTGAGCCTACAAGGATATTTCCACAAAGGTAAAAACAAATACGATGATGCGGACTTTTTTGGCAATAACAAACCAAATCCGAAAGCGGAGAATGAGCTTTATAACATTGCAGGTAAAGTAAATTATTCTACAGCTCAATACAGTAGTGAATTAACCCTTGCTCAAAACCAAGATAAAGCGAAAAATTACAATGACATTGAAGTTGGAAGTGAGATTAAAACTACCCGTCTTCTAGCAAACTGGCAAAACCACTATCAAGTGAATGAGAATTGGCAAATTGGTGGTGGAACAGAATGGCACCGCGATAAAGTTTCGAACAGTACTCAGCAATACAGCAAAGATCAACGCGACAATACAGCTTTCTATTTAACGTCTATCTATAAATTACAAGATTGGCAGTTTGAAGGCAGTGCTCGTACTGATGATAACCAAAGCTATGGTCGTCATAATACTTGGCAGTTAGGGTCATCTTATCAAATCACACCAGAAGTAAAGTCTTACGCAAGTGTAGGTACCGCTTTTAAAGCACCGACATTTAATGATCTGTATTGGCCTGCTAGTGGTAACCCTGATCTGCAACCGGAAGAGTCTACTAACTATGAGTTAGGGTTAAGTGGTCATCATCAATTGTTAGATTGGAGTGTTACAGCTTACCGCAATGATATTGACCAATTGATAGCTTGGGCTCCTAATGCAACGGGTATGTGGATTCCGCAAAATGTGGCCAAAGCTAAAATCAAAGGGGTTGAGCTTACAACTGGGTTTGCAACAGGCCCTATCTATCATGATATCAGTTATGACTATCTAGAGCCGGAAGACGCGGCAACAGGAAATCAATTAATCCGACGCTCTAAACATAATGCTAAGTGGCGTATGAGTTATTTGCTTGATGATTGGCAGTTTGATGTGAATACTATTTATCATGGTAGTAGTTATGAAGATGCGACCAATAAGCAAAAAATGGATGCATATACGCTGGTGGATCTAGCAGCAAGTTACTATATGACAGAGCACCTTACACTGCGTGGCCGTATTGGTAATCTGTTTGATGCAGATTATCAGACTCGTACAAGCTATAACACTCCAGAGCGTACTTATTACGCAACAGCAACGTATCAATTCTAATTACTTACCGGAGCCAGCCTTAACCACTGGCTCTGATCATTTTTATATATGATGAAAAAAATCAAAGTTATTATTAGTTGGTCTTCTGGGAAAGATTCTACCTTGGTGCTATGTCGTTTATTAGAAGATCCTCGGTATGAAGTCGTTGGGCTCTATACGACCTATGTTGGTGAAGAAGTCCCGTTCCAAGCCACACCATTATCTGTAGTGGAAAAACAAGCTCACTTGTTGAATTTGCCTTTAGTCTTAATTGCCTTGCCTGAAATTTTCCCACCCAATGAAATTTACCAACAAAGTGTAGTGGATGGATTAAAACAGAGTCAGATTGATTTTGATGCGGTGGCGTTTGGCGATATGTTTTGTAATGGTATTGCAGATTATCGACGTAGTTACATTGAACCTGTTGGTTGGCAGTGTGTTTTTCCTCTGTTGGGTGAAAGCAGTAGTAAATTGGCAACAGAGATTGTATCAAGAGGGATAAAGACCCGATTGATTACTGTCGATACTAGCCAATTAGACAGCCAGTACTGTGGTCAGTGGTATAACGATGAGCTAGTTAAGTCACTTCCTGATAGTGCCGATCCTTGTGGCGAGGATGGCGAATTTCATACCTTAGTTGTGGATGCGCCCTGTTTTGTTGAGCCACTACAACTTCATTGGCTCAATATTGAACGACAACCTCGTTTTCATTATTTGCGCTACCAGTTGGTTAATAATCGGTAAAGCTTTATAAAGAGAGATTCGATTTTTTCTCTGCACGCAGTATGATGTGCACTCTTGATGTTTATTGATATATGGTGTCGCGTGAAAAAGGTCGTAATTTTTGACTCTGGGGTTGGTGGGTTATCTGTCTATCAAGAGATCCGAGCGCGACTGCCTCAAGCGCAATATATCTATGCATTCGATAATGCGGCTTTTCCTTATGGAGAGCTACCACAACAAGTATTGATTGAGCGGGCTTGCCACATCATTACTAACTTGGTGGCCCGTCATCAAGCAGATCTGGTTGTTGTCGCTTGCAATACAGCAAGTACCATTGTCCTTCCTGCATTACGTCAGCAACTGACTATTCCTGTTGTTGGAGTAGTTCCTGCTATTAAACCTGCAGCTCAAGCTTCATTAAGTAAATCGATTGGTCTTTTAGCAACGCCTGCAACCGTAGAGCGACCTTATACTCATGATTTGGTCAAACAATTTGCTCAGGATTGCCAAGTTCTGATGTTAGGAACTACTCGTCTGGTGGAGATGGCAGAAGAAAAATTGCAAGGTGAGGTGGTTTCGCTTAATGAATTGACCCAAATCTTAGCACCATGGTTGGGTAAGGTAGATACCATAGTACTGGGCTGCACTCACTTTCCTCTTATGCGAGCTGAAATCCAGCAGGTATGTGGTGCGGGGGTAACAATTATTGATTCAGGCAAAGCGATAGCCAATCGAGTGGTATCGCTATTGCCTGAGAGTGCTACACAAGATGCAGCATTAGAAGAGATGGATAACTTGACTTACTGCAGTGCCAAACCGACTCGGTTAGATGCGCTGAATAAAAGTTTACAAGAAATGAAATTGGGTGCTATTCAGTGTCTGAATTATCCATATTTTTAGGTTCATTAGCTTCGCGAACTTTCAAAGTACGTTGACCGTATTCCTTATTATTGAGTTTATCGACGGCAAGTTCAGCTTCTTGGCTTGCCATAACAACAAAACCGAACCCTCTACGTTTACCTGTTCTTTTATCCTTCATTAAACGAACCGCAAAGACTTCGCCGTATTCAGAGAAAAGCTCCTTCACATCACTTTCATTGGCTCGATAGGGTAGGTTACCGACATAAAGTGTTTTGCTCGCGTTATTCAACGACGGTGCTGGTTGTACTTTACCCTCAAGCATAAAGAGAACCGTTAGACCTGAGATTATTGTCCCGATAGCAAACGCTAATGCTGCTGGTATGGCGATAGCATTAAAAATTAATGCGCCAATGACTGCAATAGCGATGATCGTTATGAGTATTTGATTTTTTAACTTCATAGAAAACTACATCGTCATATATTTATTAGAAAAGAATGCACTATTGGTTATTTTAACAACAGGGTCACAAGAATCTTACTTTTATTAAGATGTAATTGCTAGAAAAGGAGTGTGACCATACTCTAATGTTGTAAAAACACCCTTTATTCACACATTAGTTTAAATTATCAACAGACGGTAATTTTTTTCAAAAAAAGGCTTGTCAGATAAAACTTTCTCCCTATAATGCGACCTCACTGACACGGACAACGGCGCAAGCGGTTACCGAAAGTCAGTATTGTTCTTTAACAATTTGACCATGCAATCTGTGTGGGCACTCGTGAAATGATTTAGTCTAAAAGATTTAATCAATGAAACTGAGTGACCAAGTGATACGTAAGTATCAGCACAGTCAATTCATTCATCATTTATGATGAATTAACAGTATTCATTGAGCCGTATCGTTAGATACAACAAAACTTTAATTGAAGAGTTTGATCATGGCTCAGATTGAACGCTGGCGGCA
>NZ_PYOG01000016.1 GCF_003026815.1 Photobacterium damselae
AAAAGAATTTGCTTGGCGACCTTAGCGCTGTGGTCCCACCTGAATCCATGCCGAACTCAGAAGTGAAACGCAGCAGCGCCGATGGTAGTGTGGGGTCTCCCCATGTGAGAGTAGGACATCGCCAAGCGCCAAATTTAAACTATCGTACTGAACATACGGTAGTTTGAGTGGAGCGGTAGTTCAGTTGGTTAGAATACCGGCCTGTCACGCCGGGGGGGCGCGCTGATTTTCGGTATAGCAGTCCCGTCCGCTCCGCCACTTATTTAGAGAAAGCCTGATTCGAAAGAGTCAGGCTTTTTTTCGTTACATGCTTTATAAATAAAAGATAGATGAAAGTTGAGCGGTAGTTCAGTTTTATTTCAATAGTAGATAACTTGGAAACGTTTTTTTCTTAACCACAATATACATACGTAAGAAAATAATGAGGGCAATACAGATAATGGTATTGATATCAGCATTCATCCCCAAATGAGAGAACACCACAAATAAGGTGCAGCCTAAGATAACAGGAGTGGCATAAAACTCAGTGTTATTAAACATGGTGGGGCGGTTAACAATAATGTCTCTGACAACACCACCAAATACGGCTGTTACCATACCCATAGTTATTGCGACATAAGCGGCATAATCTTGATGAATCATGTTTTTTGTTACAAGTACTGAAAACATCGAAATACCAATCGCATCCAAGACGATGATAAGACGCTCAGCTTTTAATTTCCGTAAGGATCCTGCAATAAAAAAGCCAATTAAAGAGCTAATTAAAGCGGCCCAAAAATACGAAGGATCTTTGATCCAGAAAACTTGGTCAGTCGATAAGATAACATCGCGAACTGTACCGCCACCTAATGCCGTTACCCATCCCAGCACTAAAACACTGATGATATCTTTTCCCCGATTGGCTTCACTGATCACAGCACTCAGTGCAAAAGCGCAAATACAGATAAGTTCTATGATATGGACAAACATAGTTGAGATCTCATGGAAAATTTCAAGACAGAAATAGAACTAAACCTGCTCTATCTACGTTTTATGAGATACCACCTCACAATTTAGTGATAAACAATATGTTGTTTTTATAATGCTAAAGGCCAACTGTAGAGACAATTGGCCTTTCAATTACCCTAATTTAATAAATAAGTTAGGTTTTTTTAAAGAGCAGTAGGAAGTCTTAGCGACCACTATGATCAAATGATTTTACATCGGCTTCACTGCATTTAGTTGTACCGTGAGTTTGTAGAAACTCGATGCTGCGAGTGAAGTCTTTAATGAGTAGATTTGCAAGGTCTTGTGAGAATCCTTGTTTAACCAAAATACGTTGCACCACAATATTTTGTGCGTTGGCAGGTAAGCTATAAGCAGGCACTAACCAACCACGGGTACGTAGTCGATCTGCAAGATCGTATAGGCTAAATGAAACATTCGCATGATCTTTTAATCGCCACGAGATAGCAGGAATACCTTTTTTAGGGTTACCATCAAAAATAAACTCAAAGAGATCGAATTTATTGAGCTCTTGTACTAGGTAGCGACATACGTCATAGCTTGAATTGTGGATACGTTGGTAACCTTCGTAGCCTAGACGAAGAAAATCATAGTATTGAGCAATGATTTGTCCGGCAGGGCGAGAGAAGTTCAATGCGAAAGTTGGCATGTCTCCGCCTAAATAGTTCACGTGGAAAATCAAACCTTCAGGAAGATCCTCTTTACTACGCCAAACAACCCAACCACAACCGACAGGAGCTAAACCGAACTTATGGCCTGAGGTACTGATAGATTTCACACGCTCTAGACGGAAATCCCATGGCTCAATATCAGTAGCGCAGAATGGTGCTAGCATACCACCACTGGCACCATCAACGTGAATATCAATAGAGTTACCAGTATCATGCTCGTAAGTATCAAGTGCATCAGACAATGGTTTTACGGTTTCATATAGACCCGTAAAGGTTTGACCGAAGGTTGGGACAACCATAATAGTATTGGCATCAACAAGCTCCAACATGTCTTCAGGTGTCATCATATAGTGACCATCATCCATTTTGGTTTGACGCATTTCAATATCCCAGTAACGGGCAAATTTTTCCCAACAAACTTGTACTGGACCACATACCATATTTGGCTTATCAGTTGGTTGTCCTTCAGCCTGACGTTTTGCACGCCAACGCCAAAGAGCAGCCAAACCACCTAACATACACGCTTCACTTGAACCGGTTGTTGAAGTACCAATGGTCGTAACTGAATCAGGTGAATTCCATAAATCCGCTAGAATATGAACACAGCGGTTTTCAATTTCAGCAGATTGAGGGTATTCATCTTTGTCGATCATGTTCTTATCGATAGAAAGATCCATCAATTTATGTACTTCATCTTCTTCCCAAGTTTGGCAGAAGGTTGCTAGGTTTTGACGAGCATTACCATCAAGATAGAGTTCGTCTCGAATCATTTGATAGATAGCTTGTGGTGATTGCTCTTGCTGAGGCATTTTTTTGCTAGAGGCAATATGAGAAAGTGCATCGGATCCAAAAATAGGGTCTGCGCCTTGTTCACGGTTAACTTCATGAATAGCCATAATTATGTGTCCTATTTGGTTGTTGCGAAGTGTTGAGTACAGTTAAATAGATTCCAGCCCATGGTTTTAGCTACATGCTTAATCATCAATTGGCCTCGAACACTATTGCCATATTTATCTAATCGAGGTGAAAATGCGGCGATTGCACCAACATTTGGAATCACGCTAAGTAATCCACCGCCAACACCACTTTTACTTGGTAAACCAACGCTATATGCCCAATCTCCAGAAGTATCATAAAGACCTTCCATAACCATTTCGGCGAGAATATGAGGAACGTTAGTTTGATGTAAAACTTGTTCTTGACTGATAGGGTTTACACCACCATTTGCCAATGTTGCACCTACTGTTGCTAAACTGACGCAATCAAATAGAGTTGAACATTGACGGGTATAGACCTCACAAGCTTCTAATGGGTCGGAATAGATCCGATTTGATGAAGCCAGCAGTAAGGCTATTGCCCTATTATGTAAATTTGTTGTTTGCTCTGAATGATTCACTTCTTCAGAGAGTTGGATTTGAGTCGCAGCTAATCGGCTTTGAAACTCAATAATTTGTTGCCATCTATCTTCTTTATCTGATGCTTCGATAAGGCTTGCTGCTGCAATAGCACCAGCATTGACCAATGGAGTCAGTGGTTTTCCTTTATGCAGCTCTAAAGCTAAAACTGAATTAAAAGGTAATCCTGTTGGATCAGCCCCAATTTTACTTTGAACTGAATGGGCGCCAACTTGTTCTAATGCTAGACCCATTGTCATAATTTTTGAGATTGACTCTATGGCAAATGGGTAATGAGCATCGTAAAGATCAATGATTTCACCGGTTACAGAAACAAACGCAATACCACCAAGATTACTGGGTACGGAATCTAAATAAGGAATATAAGAGGCATTTTTACCTTCATGATTATCCTTATAATGTTCAAACGCTTGTTCCATTACCGTTCTAATATCATGCTGACAACTGGACATACTCCACTCCTTATTTTGCGTTATGTAGTGTATGAGTTGCTTTATCAGAAGGGTTAATTACCCCTGGGTGTATGTCTTCAATCTCCCACGTAAATGGTGCAAAGTCGGTAACGGCTGGATCTTTCCAGTGTGGTTTACGAGCTTTGTAAATAAATAGTGGAACAGAAACAAAGACAACAGTTAGTACCACTAAGAAGCCAACATATTCTGCAGGGCTACCAACGGAGATTTGGCTTGGTGGGATAAATGAGAATAGGAACGCGGTTAATGAACCAATAAAGCCAAGACCACCAATTAACCACATACCTGAGTTTTCTTTACCTGGGATACGGTATGGACGTGGACGGTTTGGTTGGCTATAACGAAGGTGAATTGCCGCTGCAAACATCAATAGATACATGATGAGGTATAAAACAACGGTTAACTGACTAAGGATTTGGTAAGCCGCTTGTACTGATGGTAATACAACAAATACGGTTGAAATCAAGGTAACCAATAGAGCTTGAGCAAGCATGATGTGAGTTGCCATGCCGTGTTTGTTAGTGTATTGCCAAAAACGTGGAAGATAACCACCTTTTGCGACCACAAGTAGACCAGATGAAGGACCGGCTACCCAGCCAACAACACCCGCTAGAACACCAAGAGCCAAACATGCCGCCATAATCGGTGCGGCCCAGCTGATACCCGCCCAGGCAAACATATCATCATATGCAACCAATAGGCTTTGAGTTAAGTTGATGTCTTTTTGTGGGATAACAAAAGCGATGGCTAATGTACCTAATACGAAAACACAAACGGTACCAATGGCTGCGATCGCGATAGCGATAGGGTAGTTTCGAGGCGCGTCATCAACTTCTTTTACGTGGATGGCGTTCATTTCCATACCCGCATAGAACAAGAAGATACTGGCAGCGAGAACCACATTATTGAAATTGGTAAAGTCTGGAATCACTTTATCCCAGCTTAAATCAATCTGTGGTGTATTTCCGGCAAAAACATAAGAAAAGCCAAGAACAATCAGAATGATACCTGGAATTACTGTACCAATCATACCGCCCCATTTAGCCACTTTTGAGAAAGCTTCTGTACCATGAAGAGCAATAAAAGTTGCTATCCAATAGATGGCTAACACAATACCTAAGACAAAGAATTTATTCTGAGATAGGGCTTGGTCCCAAGTTTGATCTGGACCAACAAAAGCAAGAGAAACAGAACCGAATGTTAGAGCGGTTGGAAACCAAACTGTAACTTCAATCCATAACATAAACATAGCGATAAGAGCAAAACGGGGACCGAACGCCTCACCAACCCAGCGGAAAACACCGCCTTTTTCTGACCAACCAGTTGCTAATTCAGCGGCAACAAGAGAGACCGGAACGAGGAATACTACTGCTGCAAAAATATAGTAGAAGATCGAACTTAAACCATATTCAGCTTCGGCAGGTAATCCACGTAAACTTACCACTGCGACAATATTCAACATCGCAAGGGCAAAAATACTGATCCCTTTTTTATTCGCTGAGTTTAAATTTGCCATAATTTAAAACCCTTATACATAGTGCGCTAAACAAAGCGGCTCCACAGTACTGCTTGAAGTCAACTTTCCCTTTTTTCGAATGTTATGTTATTTAACCGAATGAATTTTTAGTTAAATTGAACAGTGAGCAAAAAGTAGCACCATGATTTCGTATAAGGTATGCTCAATATGGTTATGTAATATTCCATATTTGATCTTATTAGCATTTGGCATGATCTTGTGTTGTTTTTCTTATGTTTTGCTGTTGATTTATTTAGCTTGTGAATTGTTTTGTTGTGACAAATAGAATATTTACGTGGTATGAGATAGGGATCACAGAATTGCTAATAAGGTATTTTGTGAAGAGTTGGAACTAAATTTGCTAGTAGATTTAAGCTTTTATTGGAATTGCATAAATTAATGGCTTATGCAAAAAATATGCATTAAAAGTAGAGGGCTAAATGGAAGCATCTATGTGCGCAAATATAGCGAATGAATATAAAAATGCCGCAAATATTATGCGGCATTTATGCAAAGTTACTGTTTAATCACGATGAGAGTAAGTGATTAGTTGTTCTTATGCAGTTCGCTGTTTAGCTCAATCGCAGTTTTGTTCGTTAAACATTCGATTTGGCCTGTCATTGAATTACGACGGAATAGAAGATCTGGTTTACCCGCTAGATCGCGAGCCTTAACGACTTCTACCGGCTTACCAGAAGCATCGAGCATCTGAACTTTTGAGCCTGCTGTTACGTATAGGCCTGATTCGATAGTACAACGATCGCCCATTGGGAAACCAAGGCCTGCGTTAGCACCTAGTAAGCTGTTCTCACCAATAGAGACAACCACTTTACCACCGCCAGATAGGGTACCCATAATAGATGCACCACCACCGATATCTGAACCATTGCCAACAACCACACCAGCAGAAATACGACCTTCTACCATGCTTACGCCAGTTGTACCTGCATTGAAGTTAATAAAGCCTTCGTGCATAACGGTTGTGCCTTCACCAACATGGGCACCAAGACGTACTCGTGATGTATCAGCAATACGAACGCCTGTTGGGACAACGTAATCAACCATTTTCGGGAATTTATCTACACAATCAACAATAATGGTTTCGCCATTTAAACGAGCTTCCATTTGACGCTCAGCAAGCTCAGGTAGATCGATCGCACCTTTGTTGGTCCATGCAATATTATGAAGTAGACCAAAAATACCATCTAATACTAGACCATGAGGTTTTACTAAACGGTGAGAGATAAGTTGCAGTTTTAAAAATGCTTCAGCCACAGAAACCGGTGTTTCATCATTAGCAAGAATCACTAAAACAAGCGGTTGAGCTGAATTTACTGCTTTAGATGCAAATAGTGCACTTTCTGCTTGATCATGAGCAGCAAAAATAGAGGCAAGCGCGACACATTGCTCAGAGGTTACTTCAACAGCTTGATTACCTTCTTTGTAAGTAACAACGGCTGCAATCTCATCTACCAATGCATCCGATGGATTTAGGATTGGCGTTGGGAAGTAAGCTTCAATGATTTTTCCATCGCGGTTTTTAGTTGCAGTGCCTAGGGCAAGAGAAAAGCGAGCCATGATTCTTGGTTCTCCGTGTCAAAATAAATACAGCTAACATAAAACCATAAATGTGAATTAGGGTCAGCTGATAAAAATCGATTAACCCATTGGTTTTTTCAATGAGTAAGATGCTCCCATCATAAAAGCAGTTCGAAACAGATAGCAAGGTTAGATATCAGAATCCGTTTAAAATCATGAAATATTGACGCAAAACTTACCAATAGCAGCATGTTAAACTGGGATAAAAGGGCTGAGTCGCTTAGATTGTTGCAAGATAAAAGAAGTGAGGATGGTTGAGGTAAAAAGGTGAGCTAAAAAGAAACCTCCATAGTAGGAGGCTTCGCAAAACAGAATTAAGCTGCTTCTTCTTGTTCATCAGCAACAAGTTCTGGCTTTGTTGCCTTTTTCTTGGCTGCTGGTTTAGCTTTTTTAGCACCAAGAGCAACAAGTACTTCTTCGCGTTTTTGTGCTAAGAACAATGATAGCTCTTCTTGTTTTGCTTCATCTTCGGCAAACAGGTCGCTTGTGCTTAATAGCTCAAACATCTCATCTGCCATATCAAGCATTTTGTCGTATGCGTCGGCTTCTGACTTAGAGGTGAAAGTCATTTTCTCTTCTCCGTTTCGCTCAACAACATATTTGACGATAACTGCCATGGTCATCCTCTCCCAAAGTGATAAACTGGTTGTTTATACAGTACCCTAAACGGTTCGTCCAGTGATAAGCGAGTTTCTGTGATGGTAAGAGAAAAATTTAATCAAATATACGATCGTGCAGCAGAGCGAAAAGGGGGGATACAAGCCCTTGAAAAATTATTAGTCGTTCCTAAAAGTCAGCAAGAGTTGGCTCTTATAACGGATGACCGCTGGTTAGCGACATTTACATTACGTATTTTTCAATCGGGGATGACCTGGCAAGTTGTTCGCAATAAATGGCCTAATTTTGAAGATGTTTTCTTTGGTTTTAACATTGAAAAGATGTTGTTAGTACCGGATGAAATGTGGGAAAGAAAAGCCACGGATCCGGCGATTATTCGTCATTTGGGTAAGGTGATGACCATTCCTGCTAATGCTGACATGATTCATCGAGCTGCAGTTGAATATGGTTCTTTTGCTCAGATGGTTGCTGATTGGCCTTGTGAAGATATTATTGGGTTGTGGCAATATCTTAAGAAAAAAGGGTCTCGACTCGGTGGAAACACAGGGCCTTATGCGCTACGAACCATGGGAAAAGATACCTTTATTATTAGCCAAGATGTTGAAGCTTATTTACGTAATATAGGGGTGATTGAGGGTGGGAAATCGTCACTAAAATCATTAAAAGCGACTCAAACAGCATTTAATGATTGGCAACAAGAATCTGGCCGACCAATGTGTCAAGTAAGCCAGATTATTTCGTTTAGTTGCGGCGATAATCATGTATTCTAAGGCTGTTGCCACTGCTTACAAAAATCGATAAATAATGTAAGCAGTGGGCTTTGATATTTTTCTTTATGGAACAGTAGCCAATATTGGCGATGCATATCCAATGGAAGTGAAAGCGTATGAACCCGATAATCCATCTCGGCGTATTTAACCGCACGCTTTGAAATGCAGGTAATGCCTAAATCAGCGGCAATGCAATTGATGATCGCTTCCGTTGTATTGAGCTCAAAAGCTGGACGCCATTTATTCAGCCTTGGTGCCACTCGGTTTAAGAAAAATTCACGGGTACCAGATCCGGTTTCACGTAATACCCAGTCATAATTTTCTAGATCCGCTAATGTCACATGATCTTGCTGCGCTAGAGGGTGATTTGGATGGCAAGCAATCACCATTTCATCTTCTAGCCACGGGATAACTTCTAGCTCTGGATCTTGTACATTACCTTCGACCAAACCTACATCCAGTTCAAATTCACATAATTTTTGACAGATTTGCGCGGTATTGGAAATAAATAAGGATTGTTCTTTGTGGTCGGTATGCTGGCGAAAATCGCGAAGAAGAAAAGGCGTTACCTGATTACCAACGGTGTCACTGGAGCCAATACGAATTTTTCCTGTAACGATGCTATCTTGATCAAATAGCTGCTCAATGGCATGAGATCGGGCAAGTAGCTCATCTGCAAGAGGCAGTAAGCGCTTTCCTTGTTCATTAATAATCAATCGGTTGTTATTACGATCAAACAATTTATGATCGAGCTGTTTCTCCAATTCTGATAATGCCATGCTGACGGCGGGTTTAGATAAAAATAGTTTTTCAGCTGCGGCTGTAATGGTTCTTTCTTGGGCAACGGTCACAAAGACATTCAGTTGCTTAAGGGCTATATTCATTCTCATAGTCAAATGTTCACATTAATTGAATCTATATTTAAATATATTCAATTATGATAAATCATACAAACCTAATACACTACACCTATTCCAAGAAATAACAGCTATCGCAAATTAAGAATACCTTCTAGGAATAGAAGTGGAGAGAAAAGAATGATTCAAGCTACTAAAAGAAAAGTTGCAGGAGCGCCAACGCCAATGGCTGGTTTGGCACTAGGGATTGGTAGCCTTGGTTGGTGTTGGGAAAATGGTGCCTCATTACACGGCGCTGGACAGATTATTGGTGCATCGATTGCGGCGGTATTATTAGCCATTCTCGTTGTTAAGTTCGTTCTTCATCCTAATCTATTGTTGGGTGATTTACGTCATCATGTTGTAGGTAGTGTTGTTCCTACTTTTGCAATGGCATTAATGGTGGTGTCAAAGGCTGTGGGTATGTACTTTCCGGTACTAGCTCAAGCGATTTGGCTCTTTGCGGTAATTTTACATCTTGTATTCCTAACTTTATTTACCTACCACCGTGTTATTGAATTTGAATTACATCACATGGTTCCGAGTTGGTTTGTACCACCAGTCGGTATTATTGTAGCGGATGTTGCTTTCCCTGGTGGCGCATTACGTCCATTAGCGGAAGGTCTATTAATCTTTGGTATGGTCGCTTACGCAATCATGTTACCAATTATGATTTACCGTCTTATTTTCAGTCATGAAGTACCTGATGCTGCAAAACCAACTATTGCAATCTTAGCAGCGCCTGCAAGTCTCTCTTTGGCTGGTTACTTAACTGTATGTCAAACTCCATCACCTGTAATTATTGCCCTACTTGGTGGTATTGCAGTTCTGATGACATTTATTATTTACTTAGCGTTCTTCCGCTTAATGCGTTTAGAGTTTAGCCCAGGTTATGCAGCCTTTACCTTCCCTATGGTTATTGGTTCTACTGCACTATTTAAAACAGCGGCTTGGATGACTCATTACGGCTTTGCAGAACAATATGTAAATCAGGTTCATACTCTTGCAACACTTGAACTTTACGTGGCAACTGTTGTGGTAGGTTATGTGGCTCTTCGTTACAAAATGTTCTACCGCCCATTATCACGTTTATTTACTCGCTGTCCAAACAGCCCACAGAATCTTTAATGGCGATAGCATCTGATTGGGTTGCACACTGTGTACCGGGTAATACCAATTAGAATGTTGTAAAGATTTAGTGTGTTGGCCCAAGGTAACTTGGGCCTTTTTTCGTTCTAAATTTTGAACCGATATACATAAGATAGGTTTACACTCTCGATGGCTTGGTAGACAATTTATTTATTGTCTTCAAGCGATTGAGAATTCTGTGTGTTTACCATTTATCACTCTAACCAGCTAGATTTGCTAAAATCCCTCCTCGTTGAGCTTATTCGCCTCGATCCGCTCGATAATCCTTTCACACCAGAGCAAATTTTAGTGCAAAGCCCAGGTATGTCTCAGTGGTTAAAATTGGAGCTGGCCCAGTCTATGGGGATTGCTGCCAATATTACTTTTCCACTACCTGCGACCTTTATTTGGGATATGTTTACCCAAGTCTTGAGTGATGTACCTAAACGCAGTGCTTTTAACAAAGAGTCCATGACTTGGAAGTTAATGCAAATTCTGCCTGATCAGCTTGAACGACCAGAATTTGAGCCATTACAACGTTACTTAGAGCAAGATGCGCAAGGACAAAAACGTTATCAATTGGCTGAAAAGATAGCCGATATTTTTGACCAATATTTGGTATATCGCCCAGAATGGATTCAAGCTTGGGAAGGGGGCGAGATAGACCCTGAGATTTGTGCAGATCATCCGTGGCAACCCTTATTGTGGCAAGCTCTGTACGATCACACCCTAAGCTTGGGGCAATCGCCATATCACCGTGCAAACTTGTACCAACATTTTATTGAGACTTTAGAGAATTACAGTCAAACGGGTACAGCATTACCGCAAGGCTTACCAAAGCGTCTTTTTGTCTTTGGTATTTCTGCATTACCGCCACGTTATTTGGACGCATTAGCAGCACTTGGCAAACACATTGATGTTCATCTGATGTTTACCAACCCTTGTCGTCATTACTGGGGCGATGTTCGCGATCGTAAATATATCGCACGCTTGGCGGCCAAACACCGTCAGCAATTACAGGTTCAAGGGGAACGCAGTGAGTTAGGTGCTCAAGTTAGCACATTAAAAGGCTCGGTGGATGACAATGTCTTTGATGAAACCCAAGAAGCATCGGTTGGCAATACTTTGCTGGCCTCGTTGGGTAAATTGGGACGAGATAACTTATATCTTATGTCAGAACTGGAAGCGTTTGACGTTGAAGCCTTTGTTGATATTGAGCATGACTCTCTGCTCCATGCTATTCAGGCTGATATTTTAAATCTTGAAGATCGTATTCAAGATCATCTAACTGAAAACAGTCACCATAAACTTGCAATCAATAGCCAAGATCACTCTTTGACCATTCACGCTTGTCATTCTGCAATGCGTGAAGTTGAAGTATTACACGATAATATTTTGGCTATGTTGGAGCAAGACCCAAGTTTGACGCCTCGTGATATCGTGGTGATGGTGGCAGATATCAATAACTACAGTCCGTATATTCAGGCCGTATTTGGTAATGCCCCAGGCGATCGCTATATTCCATTTTCTATTTCTGACCGCAGTGCTGACCAAGAAAACCCGATACTACTGGCGTTTTTAAAACTTATTGCCTTGCCTGAAAGTCGTTGCCAAGCTTCTGAATTGTTAGAACTACTTGAAGTTCCTGCTGTAATGGCTCGTTTTGGTTTTAATGCCGATAGCTTTGAGCAGATTAAACAATGGATTGAAGAGGTCGGAATTCGTTGGGGATTGGACGACAGTACCGCTTGTGAGTTCTCTTTACCGAAACAACAGCAAAATACGTGGCTTTTTGGTTTGCAACGCATGCTATTGGGTTATGCAATGCCGCAAGAATTAGGGCTTTATCAAGGTACACTGGCCTATGATGAAGTACAAGGAATGGATGCGGTTCTTGCAGGACAATTAGGCTTGTTTATTGAAAAGTTAATGCATTACCGGATGCAGTTAGCTCAAGAGCAAGGTGTTACCGAGTGGACCTTAATACTTAATCAGTTGTTGGATGATTTCTTTAGCGTTGAGTTAGAAGGTGAGCGAGTACTTCATCTTATCCGTGATAAATTGCAGCAACTTGAACAACAGCTTGATGATGCGGGATTTGGTGAAAAGATCACCCCCGTTGTAATGCGCGATTATTTAATGGGTAAGTTATCTGGTGAGCGAGTCAGTCAACGTTTTCTTGCCGGACAAGTGAATTTCTGTACCTTGATGCCAATGCGTTCAATCCCTTTTAAAGTGGTGTGTCTACTTGGGATGAATGATGGTGTTTACCCACGCTCTATTGCGCCTGAAGGTTTTGATTTAATGAGTCATGATCATAGAGCTGGGGATCGTTCTCGTCGTGATGATGACCGTTACCTATTTTTAGAAGCGATTCAATCGGCGCAGCAGAAGCTTTATATCAGCTATGTGGGCCGTTCAATTCAAGATAACAGTGAAAAAATGCCATCAGTTTTGGTGAGTGAGTTACTTGAATATTGCGGTCAAGGTTACTGTTTAGAAGGTGATGAAGCCTTAACTGCTGATGATTCCGCGGAGCGCTTAGTTAAATCACGTATTTATACGCATCCACTTACACCGTTTAGCCCTCAAGCCTTTTTAGGGGAGCAACCAAGCTTTGCTGCTGAGTGGTTACCCGCTGCAAATCGTGAGCAGATAATAACCTCTCACTTTTATCAGCAACCACTGGAACCCGAATTGGTGACACCGCATATTCCTCAACTACTTGAGCTATCAGAGTTAGTGCGTTTTTGGCGCTTACCAGTGCAATATTTCTTTAATCGCCGGTTAAAAGTCTTCTTTGACCCAAGCCAAGGTGCATTAGCTGATGATGAGCCGTTCTCTTTAGATGGGTTAGGACGTTATCAGTTACGAGAAGCTTTATTAAGTGAATTTTTAAATCATCAAGTAATGACCCAAGTTTCTCAAGGGCAACTGACTAAAGACCAATTGTTTGAACGCTTTACTGCTTATCAAAATGCCGCTGGTGGCTTACCGTTAGCGGAGTTTGGCCAATTAACCTTATTGGAAGAGCGAGCGCAAATAGAGCAATTAGCAGAGAAAGTGGTTCAGTTGATGGATCATGAGCAACCTGATGTAGAAGTGAATCTATTGGTATCAATAGCAGAGCGACAAGTGCAACTTCAAGGATGGTTAAAGCAATATTATCAACAAGGATTAATTCGCTATCGCCCTGGTAAGATCCGCAGCAACGATATTTTAAGTGGTTGGATCGAGCACCTTTGTTTAGCTTGTGCTGGGATCGAAAAGCCAACGCATTTGATCGGTGTCGATCAGCATCTGGTTTTTAATCCACTCTCTCGTGAAGTCGCAATTCCGCAACTTGAAGCTTTGTTAGAGCACTATTTCCAAGGACTTGTACAACCGTTGCCGTATTTCCCTCGCACAATATTAGCTGGACTTGAAGCGGGCCGGGATAAGCAAGGAAATTGGTTAACTGACGAAGCCAGCATTGAGAAAATATTTAATAAAATGGCAGAAGGGTTTAACGGTGTCTATATGTTTGATGGTGAAGGTATCAACCATTATATCGCCCGTGTATGGCCTGAATGGTCACAAGAACTTGCTCAAGAAGTGTATGAAATGGCGGAGAAACTGTTAAAGCCTGCTATTTCACAATTGAGTGAAGTTAAATAAAACAGCCATATAACCAAGGGGATAAGCAAGTAAGATTGGAGTTGAATGTAGGGTGGCCGCCGGCAAATCATTATTGATGTAGGGTGTTCGCCGTACGGCCACAGGTCCAGAGGTGACCTTGATTTCGTGCCGCGAATAGTACGCAATAGCACGATTGTAAACCGTGAAAGATCTCTCATCTTGCTTGGCTTATTCTATCAATTTAACGTTATAAGCTATTGATCACAAAACTGATTTATTTTTCGCTGCGAATTTTTAGCATCGATTTGATCTCCTAATTTAGAGCATACGTCATGACGCCAGACAATCTATTAACCACTATAGAGCCGCAAGTACTCCATCCAATGAGCTTTCCTCTGCATGGTAGTCGCTTAATTGAAGCCTCAGCAGGTACAGGAAAAACCTTTACCATTGCCAGCTTATATTTGCGCTTACTGTTGGGCCACGGTGATGAGCAGAGTCGATTTCCTTATCCGTTGACGGTCGATCAAATCTTGGTGGTAACTTTCACCGAAGCGGCAACGGCTGAGCTGCGCGACCGTATTCGTCGTCGTATTCATGATGCTCGTATTGCGTTTGCTCGCGGAAACAGTTCAGACCCTGTAATTGCTCCTTTATTAGAAGATATTGCTGATCATAAAGCGGCTGCTGCTACCTTATTGCAAGCAGAACGTCAGATGGATGAGGCTGCGATCTATACCATTCACGGCTTCTGTCAACGAATGCTGACACAAAATGCCTTTGAGTCGGGCAGTTTATTTACCAATGAGTTTGTTACCGAAGAGAGTCAACTACGAGCACAGGTAGCGGCTGATTATTGGCGTCGTCAGTTCTATCCTCTTTCACGCTCTTTAGCTGGAGAGATTCGTAGCTTTTGGCAAACTCCACAGGCGTTATTAAAAGAGATCAATCCATTTTTATCTGGAGCGCCGGTTAAGATTGTGGCTCCAACGCTGAGTGATAATTTAGAAAATGTACATCAAGAAAATATTCGTCGAATTGAGCACATTAAAAAATTGTGGCGTGAGGGCGAAGGGGATTTTCATGATCTGATTGCCAATTCTGGGGTTAATAAACGTAGCTATACCAAAACCAGTTTACCAAAGGCACTAACAGAGGTAGGTGAATGGGCACAAAGTGCGACTTACGGTTATCAATTACCGAAATCGTTAGAGAAATTTGATCAAACGGTATTGCGTGAAAAAACCAGCAAAGGTGAAGTGCCAGAGCATGAAGCATTTCGAGCTATTGGGGAGCTATTACAAAATCCACCGAATATTAAAGACCCTGTTTTAGCTGATGCAATTACGTCGTGCCGCGAACTGTTAGCAGAAGCAAAACTACGCAAAGGATGGCTCTCTTTTGATGATCTCTTAACCCAATTAGCCGCAGCTCTGCAAGCCAATGATAACGCTTCAGCCTCCAAATTAGCACAGCGAATTCGGACGTTATATCCAGTTGCCATGATCGATGAATTCCAAGATACGGATCCATTGCAATACTATATTTTTAATACGGTTTATGGTCATAGCTCTCTTGTAGAAGATGAAAATTTCTCTGAGGGTTCTGACAGTGATGCAGCAAGGGGACCATCAGGTCTGTTTATGATTGGCGATCCGAAACAGGCAATTTATGCGTTTCGTGGTGCTGATATTTTCACCTATATTCAAGCTCGTCGTCAGGTTAGTGCTCATTACACACTAGCGACGAACTGGCGTTCCAGTGCCGATATGATCGCGGCGGTGAACACCATTTTTGCAACACCAGATAGACCCTTTATTTATGATAGCGATATTCCATTTGCTGCTGTAAATCATAGCCCTAAGGCAACAGAACGAGGTTGGATTCTCGATGGCGTAGATCAAAAAGCTCTGACATTTTGGCTCGCACAAGAGGAAGCGCCAATTGCCCCTATCAGTAAAGGGGATTACAACAAGCAAATGGCTGAAGCAACCGCGAGCGAAATTCAGCGTATTTTGACTTTGGCGCAACAAGATAAAGCCCATTTTGTTAATGGCAGTGAGCAAAACAAAATTCAAGCTGGCGATATTGCGGTATTGGTACGAACGGGTAGTGAAGGCGCAATGATCCGCCAAGCGTTAGCTCAACAAGGTATTGCCAGTGTCTATCTTTCTAATCGTGATAGTGTTTTCTCATCGATTGAAGCGGCAGATATCGAGCGATTACTGCAAGCGGTTTTATTGCCGGAAAATGAGCGAACCTTACGTGCGGCTTTAGCATCGAGCTTTTTTGCGTTAACCGCAACTGAACTTGATCGATTAAACCAAGAAGAAGATGAATGGGAACGCTGGGTTGGGGCTTTCCGTGATTATCGTACCTTATGGCAAAACCGTGGGGTATTGCCGATGTTACGCCATGTGATTGCAAAGCATCAAATAGCTGAGCGGTTACTCACTCATAATGGTGGTGAACGTTCACTGACTGATATTTTGCATATTGGTGAGTTATTGCAACAAGCCAGTCAAACGCTTGATAGTGACTATGGCTTGATTCGTTGGTTGGCTGAGCGCATTGAATCGCCTAACGGTAATCTGGATGAAGAGCAATTGCGCTTAGAGTCAGACCGTAATTTAGTTCAAATTGTTACTATCCATAAATCCAAAGGGTTGGAATATGATTTAGTCTTTTTACCCTTTGTTTGTGGTTATCGAGCCGTTGATCGTGCGTTATATCATGATGAAGAAACCCAGCAGGCAATTTTCGATGTAAAAGGGGGGGAGGCGAGCATGGCTTTAGCTGAACAAGAACGTTTGGCTGAAGATTTACGTTTGATTTATGTAGCCCTAACCCGAGCAGTGTATGGTTGTTATATTGGAATGGCTCCTGTTCGTAATGGCATGAGTCGTAAAGAGCCAACCGGATTACACCATTGTGCCATTGGCTGGTTAGTTCAAAATGGTAAAGAAGGTGGTGTTGCTGATCTTACTGCGGCCCTGAATCTGCTGCAAACTAACGCCCAAGTGATGACCATTGCAGAACCTCCTAAGTGTAGCTCAGAGCTTTGGCAAGCTGATGAAGAAATCCCTCAAGAGTTAGTTGCAAGTCGTTTTCAGCGTGATATTGAACGTAACTGGTGGATTACAAGTTATTCTGGGTTGGTAAAACAAGGTAACAAGCACCATGACGCCTCGTTTGAAGCGCCGGGATTTGACGTTGATTCGTCGCAAGATAAAGCCGATGACGAACCTGTGTTAGTGCCTGAACGCTCTATCTATACCTTCCCGAAAGGGGCGCGTCCGGGTACGTTTTTACACACCATTTTTGAAGAGATTGAATTTACAACATCTGCTGATAGTGATGAGACGCGACAGATTTTGTTGGAGCTATTACGGTTAGAAAATCTAGAGCCGGAATGGTTACCTATTTTGCAGCAACTGATTGTGGATGTTATGCAGTGTCCTTTAGATGGACAAGCGCTGCGATTGGGGCAAATTGGTGCTAACCGTCGTTTAGCCGAGATGGAGTTTATGTTGCCGATTGAGTTGCTCTCATCTCGTTTGGTTAATAAAACACTGGCTCGTCATGATGAATTATCAGCCAAAGCAGGCGAATTAGGATTTGCGACTGTTAGCGGTATGCTAAAAGGTTTTATCGATTTAGTGTTTGAATACCAAGGAAAGTATTACGTTTTAGACTGGAAATCTAATTACTTAGGTGATGATCCAGAGCTTTATCGAGGTGAGATGCTAAAAGAGGCGATGCGCGATCACCGTTACGATTTTCAGTATCAAATTTATGCACTGGCGTTACACCGATTCTTAAAAAATCGCTTGTCGGATTACGATTATGAGCAGCATTTTGGTGGCGTGTATTATCTCTTTTTACGTGGAGTGAAAGCCAATGAAGATAGTGGTATTTTTCACGCCAAACCAAGTCTGGAACTGCTTACTGAGCTTGAGCAGTTAATTGAGAACAAACAGGAGTCATCCCATGCTTAATATGTTGGATCGTTTAACTGAGCAGGGTGTGCTACGAGCAATAGATTCTCAATTTGCTAAATTTGTGGCTCGTTCGGTGACCAGTATTGATACGCCAGAGGTAGTGCAATTAGTCTCACTTGCTTCAGCTTGGCTCAGTAGTGAGTTGGGACGAGGTCATGTCTGTTTGCCGCTAACGGCAGAAGATCAGCAAAGTATGGGAATGTTTGGTTTGCATGGCGAGTTGGCGCAGCAGGTGGTCCAATTGTTACCTGAGGCATTACATCATCCTCAATGTTGGCCAGAAGTGCTGATTCAATCCCATGCCGTATCTGATGGTAGTCAACCAACGCCATTAGTATTAAGCGACGGACGTTTGTATCTTAATCGCTATTGGCAGTTTGAACAGAGTGTCGCTGGGCGCATCTTAGCCATGGCAACGGCTAAAGGAGTGGATACTGCAGCTCAAGCGTTATCATCACATCATATTGATCAACTGCAGCAGAACTTAGATCAATTGTTTCCTCGAGTTTATCATTATCTACTTAGCAGTTTACAAGCATTACGCTTGGGTGAAACAACAAGAGTAGACAGTGAAGAAGCCCGTCGATTGGAAGTGATCGATAAGCTCGATATTGTTGCCGATCAAATATCACAGCTAGATTGGAAGCAGATTGATGCCGTTTTAGCTCAAGCCCAAACTATCTCGGATCTACAGATTCTTGATACGCTTGTGCCATCTTCGTTTTGTTTAAACTGGCAAAAAGTAGCGGCTGCGGTAGCATTAACCCGACAGTTTGCGGTTATTTCTGGTGGCCCAGGTACAGGTAAAACGACTACGGTAACCAAGCTGTTGGCGGCTTTGGTGATGGAAAATCCGCAACATATCCCTAATATTATGCTGGTGGCTCCTACGGGTAAGGCGGCGGCTCGTTTGACCGAGTCGATTACCAATGCGGTGAAATCACTGCCTGTGACCGATGAGATAAAAGCGCATATTCCAACCCAATCAAGTACGATTCATCGCTTACTTGGGGCGATTCCTGGGCGTGTGGATTTTCGTCATCATAAAGGTAATCCGCTTCACTTAGATGTGCTGGTAGTAGATGAAGCCTCAATGGTAGATTTACCTATGATGGCTCGATTGTTAGAAGCGATGCCAGCTCACGCTAAATTAATTTTATTGGGCGATAAAGATCAGCTAGCGTCTGTTGAAGCGGGTGCTGTACTGGGGGATATCTGCTCTTTCTCGGCTCTAAGTTATAGCAAGCAACAAGCTGAGGTGTTGAGTCAGTTAACGGGCTTTGATCTTTCCAGCAATACCAGCAAGACGAATGTGGTTGCTGATTGTCTCTGTATGCTACAAAAAAGTTATCGTTTCCATGCTTTATCGGGCATTGGCCAGTTAGCAAAAGCGATCAATGGTGGTCGAGAAAATAAAGTTCAAGCAGTGTGGCAGCAAGGATTTAAAGATATTAATTTTTATCCATTATCGACTGACAGTTACAAAAGTATGATCAATCAAATTGTGATGTTTTATCGAAATTATCTCGATGCCATAGAGCAATCACAATCACCTCGAGAGGTTTTACAAGCCTTTGCTCAAGTTCGCCTGCTGTGTGCATTACGGGAAGGGGACTTTGGTGTTGTTGGCTTAAATCAACGGATTGAGCATGAATTAGGTCGTATTGGTAAGATTAAGCAAAGTGACGAAACTTGGTACATTGGCCGACCTATTATGATCAGCCAAAATGATCACGGTTTAGGTTTATATAACGGTGATATTGGTATTGCGATGCTTGAACCAAATACAGATATTGCAGCGGGTTCAACCCCAAGAATGAAAGTCTACTTTGAAATGTCAGATGGCGAAGTAAAAGGCTTTTTACCTAGTCGTTTACCTGAGCATGAAACGGTTTATGCTATGACCATTCATAAGTCACAAGGCTCGGAGTTTGCTGATACTGTGATGGTTTTACCGAAAGATTACAGCCCTATTTTAACGCGAGAATTGGTCTATACCGGAGTGACCCGTGCAAAAGCGCGTTTATATCTGTATGGCCAACAAGAGGTGATGGCTCGGGGTATTCGCACGAAAACCTTGCGAGCAAGTGGCTTGAGTCATCTACTTAGCTAATCATGATTCAATCTTGGGATTGTGAAAAGAACGTCAACTGTCAGTGATGAAGTTGGCGTTTTTTATCGATATGTATTTATTTTCAAGCTAGTTGAAAGTAAAACGAAACTGAATCTAAGTTTGATGATACAGAGATAAATCAAGTGCTATGGTGCCATTATCTGTTATGAAAGCATAAAAAGGCATTTGTTATGAGCCATCAACTTGAGTCTATAAAATCTGCGTTTACATTAACCTCAAACGGTATGTATAAAATTTCTAGTTCACTTGCGGTTAACTTAGTTGCCGATCGAATTGAGCAAGAATTATTAGCACAAGATATGGTGATCTTTAACCGTATTGATCATGCTAAAGGGGCGTTAAAAATAGGTCTAGTGATGTCTCCGACTGAATTAATCATATTTGGCAATCCCAAAATGGGATCGTTATTGATGCGTGATAACCCAACCATCGCCATTGACCTGCCACAAAAAATACTGATCACTGAAGAAGAATCAAAAACGTATATTTACTTTAATGATCCCCAGTTTATTGCAAAACGCCATGCATTAATGGGAGAAGAAAAGGCAATTACCCATATTCATCAAGTCTTAGTGACCAGTATTTATAATGCAATTGCCCAGTAACGCATAATTATTACAATTTGAGTCGTAAGATTTTTGAACGGCGTTGGAAGTTATACAGAGCTTTTTTAGCCACAGGCAATGTATCGATATCTGATTCAACAAACCCTTGCTCTAAGAACCAGTGCAGGCTGCGGGTTGTTAATACAAATAAATATGTTAGTTGCAGTGTGCGGGCTTGCTGGCATAGCCGTTGAAGCAGTACAACGCCGCGATCTGCATCACGATAGTCAGGGTGAATAGCA
This sequence comes from Photobacterium damselae, assembly GCF_003026815.1. Lineage (GTDB taxonomy): Bacteria > Pseudomonadota > Gammaproteobacteria > Enterobacterales > Vibrionaceae > Photobacterium > Photobacterium damselae. The sequence goes on from NZ_PYOG01000016.1 coordinate 20,692, forward strand.
ACACATGCCATTTCTGCCATTTGCTCATCAGGAAAAGGGTATAGAGCAGCACAGCCAATAACCAAACCGTCTTTTTCTATAATGGTAAATTGGTTGATCTCTTGCTCTAGTTGTTCGCGAGAGCGTCGGACCAAAATTCCTTCTTGCTCTAATGGGCGAATTAAATCAAGGATGCCACCAATATCATCGATATTTGCACTTCGAAGTTTCTCAGCACTGGCCATCACGATTTGGGTTCCAATTCCGTCTAAAGAAAACAGTTCTTGAATTAATGCTCCATCTTCTTTGTAGCTGATGAGGTGACTACGGGGAACGCCAGCTCGGCATGCGGTAATAGCACCACGAAGAAAACGAGCGGTTCCTGTATTATCGGCTTGTTGTTGGGTTAATTGTTCAAGGCAATATTCAGCTTCGTTAGGCAGCAGTTCGGAATGAACCTCTCCTTGGCTGTTGAGTACTCCCTGTTCAGAGCAAAAGCCGATTAACTTGTCGGCTTGCAGACGGATGGCAAGCTGAGTGGCAATTTCTTCTGACATAAGATTAAAGCACTCACCAGTAACCGAACTAGCGATGGGACCGAGAAGAACAATAGATCCTTGGGTTAACTGTCGTTCAATACCCGTAATATCGATTCGACGGATGCGGCCGCTATGACAATAATCAATACCATCATCGATCCCAAGTGGCTGAGCAATAATAAAATTCCCACTAATAACGTTAATTTGCGAACCCGCCATTGGAGTATTATTTAGCCCCATAGAAAAACGAGCTGTAATATCGAGTTGTAATTGTCCAGCAGCTTGTTTTGCGATTTCAAGGGCTCGATTATCGGTAATTCGAATCCCTTTATGATACGGCGTTGCATAATCATGTTGCGCAAGAAGATCGGATATTTGAGGTCGAGCACCGTACACAATCACCAATTTGATTCCGAGTCGATTGAGAAGTGCTAGGTCGTTAACGATATGATTAAAATTGCGGTCATAAATGGCTTCACCACCTAACATTATCACCATGGTTTTGCCAATATGAGCATTGAGATAAGGGGCTGATTGGCGAAATCCTTTGACCAGAGCCATACTTCTTAATTTCATGATTGATGTCCATATCAATATTTATTCATTTAAGTTAAATGATTTTTCTGATTTGTACAGAGGGTAAACAAGAAATTTTATTGGATCTTAATCATGGGGTTTGTGTTAGGTTTCAGTCAAACCCTGCTGATAAATAGTATGGTGATGAAACTTTTATATTCTATGATTGTCTCTGCTGTACACTGTTTTTGTTTATCATTTTGAGCATGTTTTATTATTCGTAATATGAATATTTTTGCTTGGTGTTATCGGAATTTCTCTAGGTGACGGTAAGCTACTGTCGTTTTCTCTTGTTTTGATGAACATTGATATTCAGAAACAATTTAAAAAGTAATTATATTCCATTGGGGCTGTAAGTTTTTGCTACCATTGGAACATCGGTTTTCGCTGTTTTTATTTAAGGCTTATTTTACTGTGTTACGTAAAGCAACTATTGCAATGATTATGCTTGGTTTGGTGGGATGTTCATCGGCACCAGAAAAGCAACAACAAGTCTCGACTTCCCGTCCAAATGAATTTGGTCATCAATATACGGGTAACTACTTTAGTCGAATGTTAAACCGTGTCAGCCATGTGACGTCGAATAAGCCTTCTGATTACAGCAATTTTGCCGATCAAGCGGATGAAGTAACGGTAAATTCATCCTCAATGGATCGCAAATATGGTCCTCTTTATCGTCAGCTTGAAAAGTGGATCAAGACCGATGGTAAGGTACAGGACTTAACCAAATACGGCATTCAAGCTGCTCAATTAGGTGGCAGTGATGACCGTGGTAACGTAATGTTTACTGGTTACTACTCTCCTGTATTAGAGATTCGTCACTACCCTGATGCTGAATATAAATACCCAGTATATGCAATGCCAAAATGTAAAGGTCGTTGCCCATCTCGTGCCCAAATTTATGCTGGTGCGCTAAAAGGTCAGGGACTTGAACTTGGTTACAGCAAGTCGATGATTGACGTCTTTATGATGGAAGTTCAGGGTAGCGGTTTTGTTCATTATGGTGATAACGATGAAATGCAGTACTTTGGCTATGCAGGTAAGAACGGCCATCGCTATGTCAGTATTGGTAAGGTACTGATCGACCGCGGTGAAGTACCTCGTGATAAAATGTCGCTAAAAGCAATCCACGATTGGGCCGAAAAGCAGAGTCCAGCTAAACTTCGTGAGCTATTGGAACAAAATCCATCGTATGTCTTCTTTGAGCGTCGACCAAGTTTAGATGTTAAGGGCAGTGCTGGTATTCCTCTACTGGCAGATTCAGCAGTAGCCGGTGATCGTAAATATTTCCCAATGGGTAGTGTCATTTTAGCTGAAGTTCCAAAATTGAATGAAGCTGGTCACTGGACGGGTAAGCATCAGTTACAGCTATTTATTGTGTTAGATACAGGTGGTGCAGTAAAACGTAATCACTTTGATATTTACCATGGCCGAGGCGAAAAAGCGGGTATTGCCGCAGGCCACTACAAGCATTTTGGTCGTGTATGGAAGCTGGGTTTAAAAGGTACAGCGACTCAAGATCCTTGGCTGATGGCGAATGGTCAACTTTCTGACTAAATTAATTTCAGATTCGTATTATTGCGAGTGACTGGACAACAACGATAAGAGTGCGTATAAAAACGCACTCTTTCTTTTTGAATCGACTTAAACAGGCGTAAAGCATGCGTGAATTAGACACTCCAGCATCTGACAGTTATAACCAACGTTTCGGTGGCACTCGTCGACTTTATGGTAACAGCGAAGTTGAGATCTTACGTGCATCTCATGTCTGCGTTATCGGTGTTGGTGGTGTGGGCTCGTGGGCTGCTGAAGCGTTGGCTCGTTCTGGTATTGGTGAAATTACCTTAATTGATATGGATGATGTGTGTGTAACGAACATTAACCGTCAAATCCATGCGATGACAGGTACCGTCGGACAGAGCAAAATTGAAGTGATGGCACAGCGCATTGCTTTGATTAACCCTGAGTGTAAAGTTAATCTTATTGATGACTTTATTACGCCAGAAAACCTAGCTGAATACATTGGGCCTCAGTTTGATTATGTGTTAGATGCTATTGACAGCATGAAGCCAAAAGCAGCACTTCTGGCTTATTGTAAGCGCCATAAAATTAAAGTGATTACAACTGGCGGTGCTGGTGGTCAAACAGATCCAACTCAAATTCAAATTGCTGATCTGACAAAAACGATTCAAGATCCATTGGCGAAAAAGCTTCGTGATACATTACGTCGTTTTTATAATTTTAGTAAAACTCGTAAGTTTGGTATTGAGTGTGTGTTTTCAACTGAGCAACTAAAGTACCCTCAAGCGGATGGTTCAGTCTGTAATGCAAAAGCAACGGCAGAAGGCCCTAAGAGAATGGACTGTGCCAGTGGTTTTGGTGCTGCAACGGTTGTTACTGCAACATTTGGTTTTGTAGCAGTATCGCGCATTATTCAAAAATTAACTGAACAAAAAAGAAATTAAGTATTCGTTATACAAACAATAAGATTGATTGGGCCCAGACGATTGTTCTGGGCTTTTTATTGGATGAAATTAATTAAGAAGAAATCAATTAAAAAGCTATAGAAAGGGCGATGAGAACCAGAAATCCAAATGGAATAGAGAGTAAAGTTTTGTTGATGATAGAGCCCAGTGAGTAATGAAAAACAGGTTTAAAGAGGAGAAAGATGGCTGCCATTACCAGTAAATAGGCTGCCAATAATTTCATTCCGATGTAAAACTCATGCATATTATGCTCCTTGCTAAAGCTTAAGTTTAACGAAACGGGGTCATTTGATGATTCCAGAGTTAACGCAAATTCTATCAATTAATTGCATTGGTTAAAATTAAAGCACCATCAAGGTTAAATAGTAAGCGCTCGAATTCAATGATTAAAATAATTTATCGTGTCGATTCAATATTTAAATCTTAGTGGTTGTATGAATGAAAATGATAAGTGGAGGGAATGCTTATTGTCTTAATGTGTTGATATATAAAGATATTGACTGATTTTCTATATCAATCTATTACATTGGATTTATTTCATTTATTTGTATTGGTAATAATATACATTCTCATTTTTGTAAACATTGCTTTACAGTTGATATAGAACACTGTTCTTTTGGTGTTTGAATTTTCATATTAGCTTCTTTACTATTCAGTTCGTGTTCAGGAAGAGAAATTATTTCCTATAATATAAATAATTAAATTATTCTGAACTCGATAATTATAAATTAGATGGAATCGGTCAATGGAATGAGAATATATATAACAAAACAGGCACAAACCTCATGAAAAATACAAATAAAATTCTTTTGGCATTATTATTATCTGGTTCAACTCTAGTTGGTTGTAATGCAATTGAAAATGCTGCGGGTAAAATGGTTCTTGGTGATGAGTTTGTTAAAGCATCAGAAGGACTAGATCGTTGTGATTTATCTGGATTAAATTATTTACAGCGTACAACTGATGATAATAATAAAATGATGAGCTCTGCAGCTTTAATCGCTTTAGGTGCTCATTATGCTGCTGATGGTGATATGAATAAAGTTAATCTAATTGCCAAGCGCCTAGAAAAACATTCTGATAGCCAATCTTTTAATCAAATTAAGAAAGATATATTAGATTCAGGTAAGAAAGAAGCTCAGACTCGTATTGATAATGGTTTTAGTGCGAACTGTAAGTAGTATATCTAAGTAACTGTCGGTGCTAGAACCAGCGAGAGTAATTTAGGTTATACATATCAAATCTCAATAAGTTAATTGTTTTATTTTAAATTAACATTCTACTTATTCTAATTTAATAAAAATACAAGCTATTGGAATTAATCATGCCTTCTTATAAAAAATCGATTAAACGTTATTATAAATTAATGACATTTAATCCGATTGAGTTAATTATACCTTTAGCGATTGTATTTTTTCATTTATCGATTGCTATTTTAAATATAGAAACCAATCAGTATGCTCTTGCCCTTATGATGTTAATATGGGGGAGTGTTCTAATGTACGCTCATATTATTGGAGTTTTTAAATATAGAAAATCAGAATTAAATTTAATTAGGGATATTAGAGAGATTCGAAATAATTTCAGAAAACTTGAAAAGTAATAAAAAAGGGCTGTAATAGCCCTTTTTTTATTGAGCGAGTGATTTTATATCATCAACAATTGCCTTGAGTCCATTACCACGAGAAGGACTTAGATGATTGATTAAACCTAATTGATCAAAATAGGCATCAATATCAAATTGCTGAATTTGTACTGCGGTTTTACCATTAAATGCAGCTAATACAAGAGCAATTAAGCCTCGCACAATACGAGCATCAGAATCAGCAATAAAGTAAAAGTGTTGATCTCTTACCTCATGGTGTAACCATACTTGAGATTCGCAGCCACTGACCTTTACTTGTTCTTGCTTAAATTCATCACCAAGTACAGGCAGTTTTTTACCTAGCTGAATCACGGTGCGGTAGCGATCTTCCCAGCCTGTTGCATTTTGCATCATCGCAGCAATATCTTCTGCTGTAATTTCTAAGCCAAAAGGGTGTGTTGGAAAAGTCATTTATCGATTACTCATAATTAAAGAAGATCACAGGCTTTTTTCAGCGCTGCAATAAAGCGTTCAACATCATGTTCTGTATTATACATAGCTAAAGAAACACGTAATGTGCCACTTAGACCTAAAGCATCAAGCATTGGATGTGCACAGTGATGACCTGCACGAAGCGCGATACCTTGTTGATCCAGTAGTGTTGCAATATCTTGGTGATGGACACCATCGACAACAAATGAGAAAAGGCTCGCGTTGGGTTGTAAGCCAATAATACGTAGATCTTCGATCTCTTTAATACCATTGATGGCTTTTTGACGTAATTGCAGCACATACGCTTCAGCGGCTTCTCGATCTAAAGATTGCAACCAAGTAATCGCAGCTGCAAGGGCTAAGCTGCCTGCAACATTAGGAGTGCCCGCTTCAAATTTACCGGGTAATTGGGCGTAAGTTGTGCCATCAAATGAGACTTTTTCCACCATTTTGCCGCCACCGTGCCAAGGGGGCATCGCTTCCAGTAGAGCTTGTTTGCCATAAAGAACCCCAATTCCTGCTGGGGCATAAATTTTATGTCCAGAGAACACATAAAAATCAGCATCTAATGTCTGAACATCGACAGCTTCATGAGCAATACCCTGAGCCCCATCAATAACCGTAACAGCACCATATTGATGAGCTAATTGAATCATCTGCTCAATAGGATTGCGAGTCCCTGTGACATTACTCATATGAGCAACAGCAACGATTTTGGTTTTATGGCTCAGAAGTTGGTTATAAGCATCCATATCTAATGTGCAATCTGAATGCATTGGAATTTTTTTTACGACCGCGCCAGTTTGCTCTGCAATCATCTGCCATGGAACGATATTAGCGTGATGCTCTAATTCGCTGACTAAGATTTCATCACCCACTTGTAAATTCTGGCAACCATAGGTTTGCGCAATTAAATTTAGAGCCTCTGTTGCTCCACGAGTCCAGATGATCTCCTTACTACTTTGGGCATGAAGGAATTGTTGGACCTTTGTTCTTGCTTGTTCAAAGAGTGCCGTAGCATTTGCCGTTAAACTGTGGCTGCCCCGATGCACATTGGCATTATGACCACTGTAATAGCGTGTCAGGGTATCGATAACAACCTGAGGTTTTTGGGCCGTTGCAGCGCTATCTAGATAAACCATAGCGTGCGAATTACTGCTGTCATTAAGAGCAGGAAATTGAGCAACAATAGCGTCGACATTAAATTGAGAGGTCATGGCAGATACTGTTAAAAAGGAACGGTGTTATTGGGTATATCTGCTATGTTACCAAAGAACGCGAATATTTTCTGGCTCAGAGATAAAAAAATAGCACTGCGTTGGGGCGCAGTGCTAACAATAGAAACTTTGACAGACAGGTCAAAAATACAGGAAGTAAATCGGTAGAATCATCTACCAGTCCGACAGGGTTCGGACAATATGCAAACACAACATCGCAGCGTAGGCTTATGGGATTCCAAATTGAAATCATCGAGACACATTAGCCTGCGTTGCGTGTCGAATCATAGGTTTTCTGTGGCACTTGAACAATGGACAATTTATAATGTTCACCATAAAAAAAACTAATGTATAAATAAGTTTGAATAAGTATGTCTAGACGTTTACCACCATTGAATTCATTAAAAGTTTTTGAGGCGGCTGCTCGCCACTTAAGCTTTACTCGCGCGGCAGAAGAACTTTTTGTGACGCAAGCCGCAGTTAGCCATCAAATCAAAGCATTAGAGGAATTTCTAGGGCTTAAATTATTCCGCCGCCGCAACCGTTCTCTTTTGCTAACAGAAGAAGGGCAGAGTTATTTTCTCGACATTAAGGACATTTTTTCATCTATTGCTGATGCGACAGACAAAGTATTAGAGCGCGGAGCTAAAGGGGCATTAACCATTAGTTTACCACCAAGCTTTGCCATTCAATGGCTGGTGCCGCGCTTAATTGATTTTAATGAGCAACATCCCGACATAGATGTGCGCATTAAAGCGGTAGATTTGGACGAAGGTTCTCTTACCGATGATGTCGATGTTGCTATTTATTATGGCCGTGGTAACTGGTCAGGTCTGCGCGCGGATAAATTATACCAAGAGTTTATGATGCCTCTTTGTTCACCAATGGTGCTAACAGGACCTAAGCCGCTACGAACATTAGACGATCTTAAAAATCATACGCTATTGCACGATACTTCTCGTAAAGAGTGGAAAAACTATGTTCGTCAGTACGATATTAAAGGCGTTAATGTTAACCAGGGACCTATTTTTAGCCATTCAACTATGGTGTTACAGGCTGCAGCACATGGGCAGGGTATCGCATTAGGAAACAATGTGTTAGCTCAGCCAGAATTAGAAGCAGGACGACTTGTTTGCCCATTTGATGAGGTCTTAATGAGTAAAAATGCTTTCTATTTAGTATGCCAAGAAAAACAAGCCGATAGTGGACGTATTCAAGCATTTCGAGATTGGGTATTAGCAAAAGCTCGCAGTGAGCAAGAGGATATGCCTGATGTCGAGTGAGTATCTAATCTGTGGTCCTGAAAGCTCTGATGCTGTTGCAACCTTCTTATTTGCTCATGGTGCCGGAGCTGGTATGGACCATGAGTTTATGACTGAGATGGCCGTAGAACTTGCTAAATACCGTATTCAGGTTATTCGCTTTAATTTTCCTTACATGGTGAAGCGGGCTGAAGATGGTAAAAAGCGCCCACCAGATCGTCAGCCTAAACTTTTACATGATTTTAAGCAGCACATTGACGCTGTTGATAATGGCAAGTTAGTGATTGGCGGTAAATCCATGGGAGGGCGAATGGCAAGCTTGATGGTAACCGATACAGCAACACAAGCTGCAAATATTGCTAACTGCTGTGACATTGTTAAAGGTGTCGCTTGTCTTGGATTTCCGTTTCATCCACCCGGCAAGCCTGATAACTTTCGCGGTGACCATTTTGCCAATATGCAAACACCTACTCTGATTTTACAAGGTGAGCGCGATACGTTTGGGACGCGCACTGAAGTGGAAGCGATGGTTTTCTCTTCACATGTGAGCATTCAATATTTGCCCGATGGTGATCACAGCTTTAAGCCAAGAAAAGCATCTGGATATACGTTGCAACAAAATATGGCTCAAGCAGCTAATGGATTAGCTCAGTTTATATATCAATGTGTTGGTGCGTGTTGGAATCCCCTGCAAAATGAGGAGCAATAATAAGATGTCAGATTTTACGGTATCATCATCTTCATCTTATACTCGGGCGATTTTACTCTTTGCCACAATCAGTGGCGCGGTGACTGTGGCTTTAGGTGCTTTTGCAGCCCACGGATTGAGCAATCATTTGTCGCCATATTTACTCGATGTTTTTAAGACTGGAGTGCAATATCAGGCTTGGCATACGCTTGCTTTACTTGGATGTGGATTATGGGCACGATTTTTTCCTGTAAAACAGGTATTATACGCGGCCCTGTTATTTGCACTTGGTATTGTACTCTTTAGTGGCAGTCTTTATGCCCTTGCTTTAACAGGTGTTAAGTGGTTTGGCCCCATCACTCCGATGGGGGGAATATGTTTTATTATTGGCTGGGTAGTCCTTGCTGTGGCTGCTTGGCGTTCTGCTTGAGGGTTCAACGTGAATCAAGTTCTATTGTACTGTCGTCCAGGCTTTGAAAAAGAATGTGCCGGTGAAGTTCAAGACAAAGCGAATAAACTGGAGTTGTATGGTTTCCCTCGGGTAAAAAACAATACCGGCTATGTAGTTTTTGAATTTTATCAGCAAGGTGATGGCGATAAGTTTATCCAGCTTCAACCGTTTGCTGAGTTGATCTTTGCTCGTCAAATGATTGCAGTTTCACCATTGTTGGCTGATCTTCCTGCCGATGATCGTATTAGTCCTATTTTGTCTGCAATCAGCGAAGATTTTCCTCGTTGTGGCGATATCCGCATCGAGACACCAGATACTAATGATGCAAAAGAGCTATCAAAGTTCTGTCGTAAGTTTACTGTGCCATTGCGTGCGGCTCTGCGAAAAGCAGATGTTCTATACACGAAAGATAATCCGAAGAAGCCAGTACTGCATGTTTGTTTTATTGCGCCTGGTTGTTGTTATGTTGGTTACTCATACTCAAACAATAACTCGCCATTCTTTATGGGGATCCCTCGTCTTAAGTTCCCAGCAGATGCGCCAAGCCGTTCAACACTAAAACTGGAAGAGGCATTTCATGTCTTTATTCCTCGTGAAGAGTGGGATGAGCGTCTAGCTCCTGGTATGTGGGGGGTTGACTTAGGTGCATGTCCAGGTGGTTGGACTTATCAGTTAGTGAAGCGTTCAATGTTCGTTCACTCAATTGATAATGGCCAGATGGCTCAAAGCCTAATGGATACCGGACAAGTTCGTCACCATGAAGTCGATGGCTTTAAGTTTGAGCCACCACGTAAAAACGTGACTTGGATTGTTTGTGACATGGTAGAAAAACCAGCTCGTGTTGCGCATTTGATGGGTGAGTGGATCTGTAAAGGTTGGGCGCGTGAAGCGATCTTTAACCTAAAACTGCCAATGAAAGGCCGTTATGATGAAGTGCTGCAAGACATTGAAAATCTAAAGCTATTTTTAATTAAAAACGGCGTGAAGTTTTCACTACAGGCTAAGCACTTATATCATGACCGTGAAGAGATTACGGTTCATCTTCGTTGTTTAGATAACCGTCTGCACATCAACTAAGATAATCATTGTAAAAATGCCACTTATCAGACGATAGTGGCATTTTTTATAAGGGGTTATTCTGTGGATGAAGTGTAACGGATATCTTGTAAATTAAAGCCTAACTCTAGATCTGTTTTTAAGCTGGCAACCTGTTTACAAGCTCGGGCCAAATCTTCATTACCTAGGATTTTTTTCTGCCATTTTTCAGCCAAATCATCGGCAGATAGAACCGACTCTAAATCACCATATTGAGAAAGTAGTTCAACCGCAGCTTTCGGGCCAATTCCTGGAATCCCCGGTATTTTGCTCGAACTTATTCCCGCTAAGCCCCAGTAATCAGGTAATTGCTCTGGTTTTACACCGTACTCTTGTTCAATAAAAGGACTATCTAGCCAACGCTCTTGAAAGTAGTCACGAATGCGTAAGGTTGGCTGCAGCAGTTGGCAGTATCCTTTGTCGGTTGAGATAATCGTCACTTGTTCATTATGAGAGGCGACTTTAATCGCTAAAGTTGCGACTAAATCATCTGCTTCATCACCGCTGGATAATAGAGAGTCTATTCCCATTGCCATAAACGCGTCTTGGATCTTATCCATACCTTGAGCAAGCTCTTCTGGCATAGGTTTTCGACCTTCTTTGTATTTTGGCAATAACTCAGCTCGCCAGCCACGATCTTCTCCGTTGTGATCAAAGACAGCAACAATGTGAGTTGGCTGTGACATCGCAATGATCTTCGTTAGTGCCTGACAACACACTTGAGCGGTATTTTCCACGTTTGGTTCGCCATGTTGGGCGGCGTGGACTCGGCGAATTAGATTTAGTGCGTCAATCACAACAAGATGAATAGCCATAAATAATCACTTTGGTTCAAAAAAATAAGGAGCGCAATGGCTCCTTATTGTACTGATAATCGTGTGAAGTGCTAGTGAGCTGTAGGTTCGCTTTCTGTGATGATCTCATAGCAGGGTTCGTATTTAGAACCGGGCAGTTTCATTCGTTGCTGATCGACAAAGCTTTGCAGTAGTTTATCCATTCGTTTCATTAGTGAAGCTTCGCCATTGATTTGAAACTTACCGTATTTTTCTATTGCTTGAATGCCTTCTTCTTTAACATTACCCGCCACGATACCAGAGAAAGCACGACGTAAATTAGCGGCTAATTGCTCTGGCTTTTGGTTGGTATGAAGATCCAAACTGGCCATTGCTTCATGCGTTGGTTCAAATGGGTGCTGAAAATCAGATGGAATATTCAAAGACCAGTTAAAGCAATAAGCATCTTCTTTTTCTTGGCGATGTGCTTTAATTTTTGGCATGGCTTTTTTCATTACTTTGGCAACAGCGGCAGGATCATCAATGATAATCTGATAATGTTTTGTTGCCGCTTCACCCAGAGTATCGCGAATGAATGAATCTAAGGTTCTAAAATACTCTTCACTCTCTTTTGGTCCAGTTAATACGACAGGCATTGGTTGGTCAGCATTACTTGGATCCATTAAAATTCCAAGAATATATAAAAACTCTTCCGCAGTTCCTGCCCCTCCCGGGAAGATCACAATCCCATCTCCCAGGCGAATAAAGGCTTCAAGCCGCTTTTCAATATCAGGCATGATAACTAATTCATTTACAATGGGATTTGGTGGCTCTGCTGCAATAATGGATGGTTCGGTTAACCCAATAAATCGACTGCTTGGATAGCGTTGCTTCGCATGGCCAATAGCGGCTCCTTTCATCGGACCTTCCATCGCGCCTGGCCCACAACCCGTACAGACATTCAGCTCGCGAAGCCCTAATTCGTTACCTACTTCGCGAGTATATTGGTATTCGATTGGGTTTATGGAATGCCCGCCCCAGCACACCACAATATTGGGATCTTCCCCTGCGTGCAGCGCTTTGGCATTGCGTAAAATACTAAAGACAAAGTTTGTGATATGAGTGCTACTGGTAAGATTGAGCTCTTTATGAAGCTCTAGATGCATATTAACGTAAACAATATCTCGTAATACCGAAAACATATGTTCTTGGATACCACGGATCAGTTTTTTATCGACAAAAGCGTGCTCGGGTGGGTTAACTAACTCCAGTTTAATACCCCGTTCACGGCGTTGAACATTAATATCAAATGTCTTGTATTGCTCAAGTAGTTCCTTTGAGCTGTCGGTATGACTTCCTGAATTTAATACCGCAAGTGAGCAGTTACGGTATAAGCGATAGAGATCGCTAGAAGCAGTCGCTTTAAGACGATCAACTTCCAATTGAGAGAGCAAAGCCATAGTTCCAACAGGACTAATGTGTGTAATCATACAACCTCTCTTAATCCCAATCTGATGTGTTTTGTTGGTGCTAACTCTTCATTATTGTTGATGTTTTAGCCCAATAGGTTGATTGGGATGGTTATTTCACCATACACAGAGTTGAGTTGTTTTACCAGTATCAAATAAAGTGAGATCGCCAGATTAAGCGAGAAAGATGACGTTACTGGCAGTTTTTTACTTAGAGCCAAGTAAGCGCAGTAGAGGCATCACTGCTGTGTTGTATAACCGTCAGTTTGAGTTGTTGTAATAACTCATCAGGAGAGTATTGTGCTGAAATAACACTAGCACATGCCGTAGTTGTAATTGTGACCCCTTGTTGGCGAAAACGAAATGGTAGATTTTGAGTGTTACTCTGAATCTGCTCCAAAATCTTATGTGCTTGGTCTTTTGTAGTATCGGGTAAAATAATCACAAACTCATCGCCCTGTGAACGAGCAATAAAATCGGTTGATTGCAAATGGCTACTTAATGATTTTGCAATAATTTTTAGAGCCTTATCACCCGCACCATAACCATATAGTTCATTGATTTTTTTAAATCGATTAAGATCAATGATGGCCACTACTGTCGTATTTTTATAGCGAATCCAACGTTGAAACTCTTGCTCTAGTCGGTGGCGCAGTGCTGCTTGGTTATGCAGTTGAGTGAGCGGGTCAAGATAAAGGCGTTGCTCTTCATCTTCAAGCTGTTGGTGATAGGTTTCGGTTTGATCGAGTACCAGTTGTAGCTTATTACCGCTGTAATTGAGTTGCTCAATGATCGTTTGTTCTCGCTTTTCGAGCGCTTGATTACGTTCCGTTAAGATTTTTAACTCTTGAACTAATTGTTCAAATACAGGCCTTAAGGTCTCTAAATTTTGCTGTTGTAAGTTGTTTGTTAGTGTTGTCGTGATATCGCTTAGCTCAACATTAACCGTTTGACGTTGTTGATGAAGATAATGAAATTGTTCATGGCTATGCTGAGTATTTTTTTGTGCCGCAGCCAGATCTCCATGCAGTTGATTTATAAAGTGCTGTGATTGTTTGCGTTGTTGTTTGTTATGTTTGAGCTCCATCTGTAGGACAGTAAGAGCCATTTCAATTAGCTTATCAGGTTCAACATCTTGCAATAATTGATGCTGGATCGTTTGCAATTGTTGAAATGTTTCTCCTGATACATCGACTTCGGTTGTCAGCTGCATTAGTTCTGCAGATAGCTGTTGCAACTGTTGGCAATAGCTTACAGACAGTTCACTATTTTGCTTTGTGGTCGCTTTTAGCGTCAATGCTCGTTGATAAAGCGCAAGGAGCTGAGAAACATGTAAACGTAAACCATGTCTATCCTGAGTCGATTGCTGCATTAACTCAAGGACATCACGTTTAAGAGGTGCTGGTAGTCCGCCAAATCGGGTGAGTGCTTCACCACTGTGTTGAAACTGTTGTTGTAGTTGGTGTGATGATTTTTTATTTTTTTCGGCTTGAAGTATAACTAAGCGTTCGATAATTGCGAGGCGAGGGATAAGCTGGGTTATCTCTTTGGGCTGTTCAAGTTCGGCTTTTAGCTCTAATAGTTTGCGATCTAATTCGCTATCAAGGCCAATACAAACTGCAATAAGACGTGAAATCAGGCGTTTTAGGATCGTCAACTCACGACGAGATTTAAAGGTTTGATCTCGATAGTTTAGCTGAGCCTGATCTAAGCGTTGTTTCAGTTCACTGATTTCTGAAGCAACATTGAGCAAGTTAGTCACGTCGTTATTATACCTGATCTTTAAAATAAGCCTTTAAAAATATAGGCTTAGTTAAAAAATAGCAATAAAAAGCAAGTTGCATAATATGTAGCGCTAAAAAAGTTTCTTGATTATATATCGTCACCAACCGATATAACTCGAAGGTTTTATTATTTTTTCGATTCTAATTCGTGATCTGCATTCCATTTGATTTCGCCAACGTAACTGGTTTGAACTTTGACTAAACCATTTTTGATAGCTTGAATGCAGGCAATGCGAATATTGTCACAAGCAAAACTAGCCGCCGGTGCCGCATCAATCGCACTAAGGTGAACCCATTGACTACCAGGCTGTAACTTACTATTTAAACGAGCTGTATTGGTGGCCATCAATAAAATATCGATAAGCTCTTGGTCATTAATTGCAGTGTAAGCTCTTGGTAAAAATGGATATTCTGCCATACCAATGCGAATGCTATTATCTAATCCATGCTGTTGTGCAAACTCATCAACCAGTTGCTGAATCGAATCTGCTAATGAATTTGGTTCACCGTTGAGACGTGAATTAGGTTCAATATATAAGAACATCGCATCGGAGAAGTGGTAAACCCGAGCAGGTTCACAAACTTGTTGTTGCAAGTAATCACCAAACTTACGCTCAATCTCAAGGCCAAATTGGTAGCCACGCTCCAGATAAATATGTTTTAAAAATGGCACTTCAAATAGAGCAAAACGGAGGCGATCACTCAACGGTTCATTGATGATCTCGCCAAGATGCCATTGCTCAAAGTTAGCACTACTCTGTTGTAAAGAGTTAGGTAGTCGTGCATTGAGCATGCGTAAATTACGTAAGCCACTGCGAGGATGAGTGTAAAATTCACTACGCAAACGGGTTAAACGGCTTTGTAACTGTTTAGAAATCTTGTGACGACGAGCCAGCAAGAGCAAGGTGAAAATAAACAGCGCCAGCATTGCTAAGCTAACTTTTTGCTGCTTATAGAGCGCCGTTTGACTCTCAAATTGTTGCCGTTCCATCTCTTCTAAACGAAGGGAGCGCTCTAACATGCGTTGTTGTTGTTTAAACACCTCTACATTGCTACGAACTTGGCTTTTTTGTTGGGCGGCAAAGAGCTGTTCATAACGACGTTGGCTAAGTAACGCATTGTAATAATCATTTTGTTTTTCAAACGCTTCAGAGAGAAGTGATTCGCCATCAAGTTGCAAATTCACTTTACCAATGCGGCTAGCAGCAATTAATCCAGATTGAAGGTGAGTGATGGCTTGATCACTATTGCCTTCAGCAAGATCGAGTTGACCTTGAATAATTTGCGACTCTGCGAGAATGGTTTCATTACCAGTCTGTTGAGCTAGCTTTCGAGCTTGGGTTAGGTACTGATCTGCTTTGTCGTAGTTATACAAATGCAGGTATACACGGGCAATATTCAGGCGCAGACGTGCTGAACGTGTATAGTGTAACATCTGATTTTCTTGGTCTAACGCATTAAAATAGTGAACGAGGGCTAGGTTGTAGCGCCCTTCTTTTTCATAAATTGAGGCTATAAGCGTTAAGGTTTTTGCTAACATCTGGCTGCGTTTATAGCGTTCAAAAAAATCACCAGCTTGAGTCGCGTGCTCTAATGCTTTGTCATACACTTTACGTTCTTCAAACAGAAGGGCTAAGTGATAATTTGCAAGAGCAATTTTGGCACTATTTTCTTTTTCAACCGCAAGCCAATAACCACTCAATAGTCGATCCAGAGCCAAATCATAGTGATGATGCAGTAAATAGTGCTGACCAACAGTAAGTTGATAGTTAATCAGTTCTACTTGGTCATCTATTGAGACTAAATAACGTTTGGCTTTTAAGAACAGCTTTGTTGCTTTGTCATCATCACCTAATTGAGATTCGATGATCGCACGTTGCATTAAAGATTCATATTGCAGGTATTTAACCTGTTTGGTCATCTTTAATTGTTCAGAATGGCTAATATCTTGATCAATACCATCTAGCATTTTAAGCGCGATAGCACTATTTCGTAAGTTCACCCAGTAAAATTTAGCTTGAAGCAAACGACTTTCAAAAACCGAGTAGGTTAAGCCATTTTTTTCCGCCATTTTTTCCGCTTCTTTGATTCGACTGATCGCTTTTTGCGGCTGGTTTAGTTCAGAATAAGCTTGAGCCTCGATTTGAATGGCATTGATGGTATTTAGAGGGGTTCGAATAGTGTGGTCGACTTCATTATTGGTATGAACACGAGACTGCTCACTTGGCTCACTAAGACGGCGTTGCGATAAATACCGTTTAGTAATGACAAGAGACTGTTCTGGGTTGGTTTGCAGAAGATCGCTGGCTTCGCCTAAAATTGGCGTAGAGTAAAGTTTAGCCTGAGTTGAAAAAGACAAAGAGGACAGAAGTAAACCAGTTAGAACCCAGCGACGCAGCTTCATTTTTTTATTCGTACCACAAAAAAAACAGACGTCTAATATTACTGGCTTGGAAAGGTAAGTCCAGCAAAGAGGGCATTTTTGCTGGACTAATTATCTAAATAGCTAGATTTATCTAATTTTATTGGCGAGCCATACGGAAATTATTGCTTGGTGTTTTGCCCTGGTTTGTACGATATGGATTAATGTCTAGACCACCACGACGAGTATAACGTGCATAAACCGTCAATAGTTCAGGTTGGCAGTACTTCATAATGTCGGTGAAGATACGTTCAACGCACTGTTCGTGAAACTCATTATGGTTACGGAATGAAATAATATAACGCAATAATTTTTCACGATTGATACGTTTCCCTTTGTAGGAAATACGTACGCTGCCCCAGTCTGGTTGGCTAGTGATCAGGCAGTTTGATTTTAGCAAATTACTGTTTAGTTCTTCGGTAACAATCTCATCATCTATCGCATCTTCAAGATATGCTGGATTAAATTGGTAATCATCAATTTCGATATCTTGATCATCAATATTGTGTCCAGTGAAAGCGACGATTTGTTCTTCAGTAAAATCACTCAGCGGTTGAATCGTTACATCAACGTCTTGACCTGCACAAGCTGAAAGATCAATTTGTAGTACATCAGCTACTTCTTGCCAGCTAGCGAAACGTGTTTGATTTAAACTGTTTAGGTAAAGTTTAAATGACTTTGATTCGATTAGGTTTGGACTTGATGCTGGTAGACGTACTTCACCAATCGCCACTTGAGGAAGTCCTTTGCTGTTTAGCCAAGACAGTTCATACAACGTCCAAATATCATAACCTGTGAAAGGTAGGTTATCGTCAGTAATATGGAGATCATTGCGATTTAAACTGCGAGGAACAGGTTGCAGTAGCGAAGGGTCATACTGATCTTTATACTCGGTTTTTTGACCTAAGGTTAAACCGGCTAATTCTTTAGCGCCTTGATATTTACTCATACTGTCTATGACACTCTTGGATTAGAATAGGAAAACGACTCAACTCAATACTTAGTGATGAACAACAATAGGTATTGAGTTGAACCGTTTATGGTTTACCTAAAGTTTACTGAATCTTTTTAGAGGTTGCGAATGAATCATCCTGTTAGTCGAGCTTTATCTGACTTTTCTTCTCGTTTTTTACAAACATGGTGTGATGCAGATCTCGGTTTGCCAAAAAGTGAGGATCTGATTGGTTTAGATTCGCCATGTGTTGTCGAAGAAAATTCACACTGGGTGAGTTGGAAACCGGTTCAACATCAAACTATACAGCCATTATCTGCGGTAGAGCGAGGTATCGAATTACGTTTACATGAAGATATTGTTGCGTTTTATGGCTCACAGTTTAGTGGTGATATGAGTGCTTGTTTTGGTGAGTTAGAGCTTGATCTGCTGCAAGTATTTTGTGAAGCAGATGCTAAGCGCTTACAAGAAAATATTTTAGGCCATTTAGTCACACAGCGTCGTCTTAAATTAAAACCGACTGTTTTTATTGCTACTGTTGAGGATGAATCTAAGGTCATTTCGATTTGTAATCTGACCGGACAAGTTGTGCTAGAGACATTAGGTAAACTCGATCATCAAGTGTTGGCTGCTGATGTAGAGCATTTCTTGACTCAGTTACAACCCATTGTACGTGAGGTATAGCTGTGTACGTTGTTGAACTGAGTTTTGAATGCTTTACTGATACCACTATTTCTGCCGTTGATGGCGCTATTAATGGATTAATGGATGCTTTTCGCTACAATGGACAAGTCATTGGACGTGAGTTTCCCGCCATAATTGATGATGCTATCTTTCGTGTCCGTGCCGTTTGTCCTGAAAAAGAGAGTTTGCACCCTCAATTTCATAGTCCGCAAGTTAGCGCTCGATTAGATAAATTAGCCGCTGCTGGTTTATTAACGCCAAAGATTAAAATACTGGGTCGAGATCTCAATTCAGAAGCGGTAGCTGAAGATTTCCAACCTAGCTGGCAAGTGCTTTATACCACCTATGTTCATACATGTTCGCCTCTACGATGTGGGGAAACATTGATGCCTATTCCTCTTTACCGTTTAGGAAAAACGCTAGAAGGGGATCATAAAACGGCAGTGAAATGGCAAACAGAATGGCAAGCTTGTGATGAAATTCAAATGGCAGGCAGTAGCCAGGTAGAGCAAGCGGTGGTTCATGAGATCCGAGATATTGATAGTGATCTTTTTCAACGCGGTATGATGCTACGTAGTCAGATCGAAACCTTAAGTGAAGTTCCTACTTACTATTATCAATATCAAGTGGGCGGTGAGTCGCTTGAGCAAGAACGGCTGCGTTTATGCCCAAGCTGTGGTGGCCAATGGTTTGTGGGGGAGGCTATCCACGGAATTTTCCATTTTAAGTGTGACCAATGCCGAATTGTCTCGAACATTTCTTGGGAATTTATTTAGTTCTCGAAATCTGAATTTGCCTTTCTTACTATTCAAGTTGCGATAAACGTTGTGTCAATATCGCAACTTGCTGCTCTAACTGTTCGATTCTTTGCTCTAAGCTGATCTCTCTTTTATGTTCGGTAATCTTGGGTACTTTTGCGTTCTTTTTCCAACTTTGCAGTGCTTGAATAATTATGGGCATTGGAACATTTTGCGCCAGACGTGCCTTCACAAGAGCCACACTTGGTTGCTTTCCCTCTGACACTAAAGATTGAATAGCTTGTTGCAAGTCTTGGCTTATAGCGGATGTCATAACTTTTTTGATCCTATTATTTTCTAAGTAATGCATCTAACTGGTCGATCACTTCGCACCAGTCGGCATCTTGTTCTTGAGCTTCTTTGATAAATCTTTTTTGGGCTGGATGCAAGAAAGAAGCATCACTCAATTGTTCAGAGGCTGATAGGTGATGTGTAGCGATAAACTCTTCAATAAATTCTTGGGAACTTTGCATTCCTAACTGTTTGAATAAATGCGAAATATCATGGCTGAATGGCTCCATAGTCTCATCCCCATATTGAGTATGTTGGTATTCTATTGAGTATAGATTCTTTTGTTAAAAATCATTCATAATGGGAAATATCTTTTCACCTTGTGCGAGATCTCTTACAAGAAAGTGAGAGATATTCACTCTATCTTGTCAGTGTAATCGACATCATTTTTATTATCTCTTTGATATTTAATGATTTAATTGTTTTTTGCGTAGTTATTCATTTATTGCGCAAAAATAATGTGAATTTAAACGCTTGTGATAAGTTATGAAAACGGTAATATGAACCATGTCGGAAGGGAACTGACAAACGGAACAGGAATTATCACCAAGGATTATGGTGAGTCTTAGGATGAGACATGGTGTACTAGGATGGTATATCAACAAGGACTGTGAAGGGATAACTACAGGATGTAGTAGCAGTAAATAGGATGTTTACTGGTCAGGAAGACAAAGGACAACTTCAGGAAGAAGTCAGGGAACACCTCTAGGATAGAGGCATAAAGGAACGCTTTAAGGATAAAGCAAGGGACACCTCCAGGACGGAGAATGAGAGTCATAGCAGGAAGCGGTGACGGGTTAGGATGACCATAGGAACAACTTCAGGACGAAGTATAAAGGACAATTGCTGACGGATTACAGCAGTCAAAGGAATGATGCAGGGAGCACCATAGTAGCGGGAATGCTGCAAGTAAGACCTAAGGGGGCAACGAAAGTTGCCCCCGTTCTTTTATTGGTTCTTCCCAACTTTTTTCTCTTCTCGTTATATCATCCCTTTCTAGTATAGATTCATTTTATTTTCATGGTGTTAGGCCATCTTTGGTTTGCTCTATTCTCTACTTCTCTGATCGTCTTGTAAGAGATCTCTTACAAATCTGTAAGAGTTATGCTATTCGTTTTTGCGACAAATAGAATCATTGTTCTGTAACTCATTGTTTGTTCATATATTTATATTTTCTATTAATATTTGAATTGTATTTGCATGAATTTATGGTCATGTAATCGATTGTGAGAACAGAAAATATCAGTATTATTAACTCTGTCGAACGGATGGCGACACCAGTTGGAACTCTAAGGATTAGAGGAAGTAAGTTAGGATAGACTTGCTTTTAGGGACAGAGAGGAACACTGCTGGATGCAGACTGTAAATAGGATGTTTACAGAAAAGGATTTAGTAGGACTGACATCAGGATGATGTGAATGGATAGCTTCAGGACGAAGTAAAGGGAATAGCCTAAGGATAGGTCAGGGACACCGCCACTGGATGGTCGAGAGAATTAAGCTTGGATGGCTTGATGGGTTAAGGAATAACCAAAGGACTACTCTAGGAAAGAGTTTAGGATTACGCTGGGATTAAGCAAGTCATGGATTGATAGCAGGGAGCACAGTAGTAGCTGGATTGCTGCGAGTAAGACCTAAGGGCGCAACGGATGTTGCGCCCGTTCTTTTTTGTGGTATTTTTTCGCACCTCGCACCTCGCACCTCGCACCTCGCACCTCGCACCTCGCACCTCGCACCTCGCACCTCTTTTAAAAATCATTACAAATCATGCAATTAAACTTTAGATTTTTAGCTGCACATCTTGTGATGTATTTTATGCTGATCATCTTGTGCGATATCTCTTACAAGGTTGTGGGATATAGCGTTATTTGTTATAGAAAATCAGTCATATATTAATTTTAATTTATTGTTTTATATGTATTTTTTGTTTCTATTTTTTTGTGGAAATAAACAGATGGCAAAACAATTCATTTTTACCTAATTCTTTTTTATTGGGTGTCGCGTATTATTAATCATGTCGGAAGGGAACTGACAAACGGAACAGGAATTATCACCAAGGATTAAGGTGAGTCTTAGGATGAGACATGATGTACTAGGATGGTATATCAACAAGGACTGTGAAGGGATAACTACAGGATGTAGTAGCAGTAAATAGGATGTTTACTGGTCAGGAAGACAAAGGACAACTTCAGGAAGAAGTCAGGGAACACCTCTAGGATAGGGGCATAAAGGAACGCTTTAAGGATAAAGCAAGGGACACCTCCAGGATGGAGAATGAGAGTCATAGCAGGAAGCGGTGACGGGTTAGGATGACCATAGGAACAACTTCAGGACGAAGTATAAAGGACAGTTGCTGACGGATTACAGCAGTCAAAGGAATGATGCAGGGAGCTCCATAGTAGCGGGAATGCTGCGAGTAAGACCTAAGGGGGCAACGAAAGTTGCCCCCGTTCTTTTATTGGTTATTTGTTACGGTCGAATTGTGTTTGACCTTTGATACGATAAGCTGAAGTAAGAACCACCCCATCAATACCCCACCTAGACCAAATAGCATATCACCTGGCATTCTAGCCCAAATAAGATCTTGAACTAATGGGCTGTGTAGAACTTCTGGCGTTCTGGCATACCAGTAACCATGTTCGATAACAGCAAAAAATTGCGTTAAACCAACCGGCAGTAACGAACAGAAAATCATGGCTGCCAAACCGATATTTAAACACCAAAATGTATATTTTAAGGTTTTATCGTTCCAAGCCTTGTTTTGGCCTGCAAGTCCACGAAGACAAGTTAACATTAAGCCGATACCCAACATGCCGTATACACCCATAAAGGCGCCATGAGCGTGAGTCGCTGTCGTGTTTAAACCTTGAATATAATATAAGGCAATAGGTGGATTGATTAAGAAACCTAGAATACCTGCGCCAACAAGGTTCCAAAATGCCGTGGCAACAAAGAACATAATTGCCCAATGATAACGCTGCATCCAAGGCGTTGCTTTGCGTAAGCGGTAACTTTCAACGGCTTCAAAACCAATTAATGCTAATGGTACAACTTCAAGCGCAGAGAAAATTGCTCCCCAAGCAATAACGGCTGTTGGGGTTCCGGTGAAGTATAAGTGGTGTAGCGTACCGAGCAAGCCGCCAGTTAAGAAAATAACGGTTGTAAATAAAACCGCACTGTTTGCAGATTTCGCACGAATCAAACCTAGACGAACAAACATTAGAGATATAACTGAAGTTGCAAAGGTTTCAAAGAAGCCTTCAACCCAGAGATGTACCACCCACCAACGCCAGTATTCGGCCATAGCCAGATTGGTATGTTTGCCTTGGAATAAGCCCGCACCGTAGAACAGACCAATCGCCACACAAGAAGCATACAGCACCCAAATTACTGGACGATTATCACTACGTTCTGACAGTGCTGGTCGAATTGCTGTTGTCACTAGAGTTAGCCAGAGTAAAAGACCAATAAGCAGCAGTACCTGCCATAGACGACCAAGGTCGATATATTCCATACCTTGATGGCCAAAGATGTAGCTAGTATCAAGGTCAAAGTATTGTTGAATAGCGAGCCATTCACCTGCCATAGACCCTAATACAACAAAGACGAGAGCAACCCAAAGTAAATTAACTCCAAGTTTTTGATATTTAGGCTCATGCTTTGATAGTGATGTCGCAATATAAAGGCCAGTACCTAACCAAGCAGTTGCAATCCAAAAGACAGCCAGTTGAGTATGCCAAGTACGGGTTAATGAGTAAGGTAAAATTTTAGCTAGAGGAATACCGTAAAAATCTTGCCCTTCAACACCGTAATGGGCAGTAATACCGCCTAATACGATCTGCAATAAAAATAGACCAATAGCAGTAATAAAATATTTACCAACCGCTTTTTGTGATGGCGTTGGCTTTTGACCAAATAATGGATCTTGTGCTGGTAATTTCGGTAATGGATCGTGGCGTTGTGCTGCTTGGTACCACGCTAATGCCCCAATACCTGCAAGCAGTACCACAATACTTAAAATAGACCAAACAACATTATCAGAGGTTGGCGTATTACCCAGTGCCGGATCATAAGGCCAGTTATTAGTATAAGTGTAATTTTGATCAGGACGCTCAGTGATTGCAGCCCATGCCCCCCAAAATAGGAACGCATTCAGCTCTTGGCGACGCTCTAATGATGGCAATGTATTGGTTTTTATCGCGTAATCTTCGCGCAACTGATTAAGTGACGAATCATCGCCAAATAGCGCAATATAATGCTGCTCAAGCTGAGCAATGGCTTGTGCTCGAAGTGGAGACAGAGTAATAACCCCTGTTTGCGGGTTATAAGTGTTTTTACGCATCTCATCAGTGACTTGTTGTTGCAAAGCCGCTTGTTGTGGTCGAGTTAACGCTGAATAAGGTAATGAAAATTGCTTTTGCGCTAATAAATTTAACCAGTTTTGGTTTTCTCTGTGTAACCAATCTGCGGTCCAATCGGGAGCGACATAAGAGCCATGACCCCAAATAGACCCTAATTGGTGTCCACCCATAGAACGCCATACCATCTCACCCTGTTCAATATTTTGCTGAGTAAAAATGATCTGACCTGAGGTTGTTTTTATTTGAGTTGGAATCGGTGGCGCTTCGCGGTAGATATCACTGCCTAAACTCAGTAAGACAGTAAATGACGCGAAGCAAACAATCAGTAGTGCCAGTGCACTGAGTTTTAATTTGCTCACAGTATGTCCTTGTAAAATAAATTCGCTCCTTAAAGGCAGATATCGTGCCAATAATTAATATTATGATTTTTAAGCATTTTGTTTTGTGATGTTGTTAATTTGACCTCTTGGTAAGGCGTTAAAATGACAACGAGCGTGTTAATGTGACATCATAAATGCATGTTATTGAACGCAATAAAACTTGGTTGTTATGAATTCGATTGAATTAGCCCAAATTGCTCGTCTTGTTACTTTACATAGCTCTCATGCGCATGGCCTGCAGACCTGTTTATATCACCTTACTAATATATTGGGTTGTGATGCGGCGGCTTTGTTGCTTTATCGCCAGGATCGGTTGATCCCAGTGGCGACAGTGGGATTGAATCAAGATGTGATGGGCCGCCAGTTTAAATTATCGGAACATCCCAGATTTGAGATTGTTGCTAAGGTTCAAGATCTTATCTGTTTTCATGCCGCTGATGAATTGCCAGACCCTTTTGATGGCTTATTATTAAATTGCCCTGAGCCTCATATACATGCCTGTCTGGGGCTGCCTCTTTTGTATGGGCGTGAGTTTATTGGGGTTTTATCTCTTGAAGCTTTACAACCTAATTATTTTCATCGTTTTTCGCAAGATTCACTGCGAGTCTTAATGTCTACTTTTGCTTTAGCCTTGTACTGTTACCAACAGCAGCAACTATTGGAAGTTCAAGTCTTTGGTGGAAAATCTAAGCCTATTTCAAAGCAGATGGTTAAAGAGATGGTGGGAGAGTCAGATGCCATTCAACAACTTAAACATTCTATTCAAGTGGTCGCTCAATCAGAATTAAACGTATTAATTGAAGGTGAAACTGGGGTAGGTAAGGAGTTGGTAGCTGAAAAAATTCATCGCTACTCCAATCGTAATCAGCAGCCTATGGTGTATCTAAATTGTGCTGCATTGCCAGAAAACTTAGCAGAAAGTGAGCTGTTTGGGCATATAAAAGGAGCATTTACCGGGGCTATCCAAAATCGAAAAGGGAAGTTCGAGCAAGCTGATGGTGGTACGCTCTTTTTAGATGAGATCGGCGAATTATCTTTAAACTTACAAGCCAAATTATTGCGTGTATTACAGTATGGTGACTTACAGCGTCTGGGTGATGATCAACATAGAGTCGTGGATGTTAGAGTCATTGCCGCAACAAATAAGCGATTAGCTCAAGCTGTACAAGATCAGACTTTTCGTGCTGATCTATACCACCGCTTAAGTGTATATCCTATTGAAGTACCGCCACTGCGAGATAGACAAAGTGACATTGTGCTATTGGCAGGTTATTTTTTAGAGTTATCCCGTTGCCGATTAGGTTTATCTGTTTTACGCCTTGCTCCCAGTTGTTTGCCCCTTCTTGAGCAATATTCGTGGCCAGGTAATATTCGAGAACTTGAACATCAATTGCGTAGAGCGGCTTTAATCGCACGTTCTGAACAAGGGATAGACTATGTGACCATTCAACCTGAATACTTTAATTTTACTCAACAACCATCGGTAACTGAAAATACAAGGCAAGCGCCCAAAAGGGGAGATAAGGTGACTATTGTGGGTTCTTTACGAGAAAATACTGATCAATTTCAGCGTCAGTTAATCGAGCAACAACTCACAGAGCTACAAGGTAATTGGGCTAAAACGGCGCAAGCTTTGCAATTGGATCGCGCTAACTTACACCGATTAGCAAAACGACTAGGGCTCAAATGATGAGTCCATTTCAGGCATATGGTGAGGCGGTAGATAAAAATAACTGGCTCTAAATCGTTTCATTTCAATAAAGCCTTGGTAGTGGTCAATGCCATTGGTCGAAAACTCAAAGTGATACAGCGTACGCCAGCCCCACTCATCATTATGATCTTTAAGTTTATGGCTGCCTCTTGCCACACTAAGCAGCTGCAATCCCATTGTATTACAGCGTTGTTCAACAAACTGTTGGGCCAACTCTGTCTGCTTTCTTTGTTGAAAAAATAAAAAGGCAAAGAGAGCAACAATGAAAATCCATAGCAAATTACTCATTATTTATTGACCTCTAGCATGTTGCTGCAGTTCAGCAATCGCTTGGATCAATTCGGGATTGGCTTGACCATGCAAGAGTTGGAGCATAATACCTCTTAGCATAGGGAGCATCACCAGATCACTAAAGAGTTGGTTAAACAGTGCTTGGTTTTGGCTTTGGGCAAGGCGTAGCAAGAATAATTCTGCATTATTAGGCTGGTTTAACCCTTGCCAGCATCGACCTGCAATCGCAATTAGAATCTCTGGGTGACATAAATGCGGTTGCGCCAATAGTTGAGCAATTTCACCTTTGAGTACGGTTTCGTTGCTACCTGATAGTGCTCTGATTAACGCCGAAATAAGAAAAATATCAGGAGCAGATTGAGCCATCTCTGTGGCAAGGCGTTCACTTATTCTTGACGTTAAATTATCAGGTAACTCAATGTGCTCGAGACAACCTAATAGTGCATACAATGGTGTCATAGGCAGATGATTAATTGCTTTACGAACTAAAGTGGCGTTATTTTCTTGAGATAAGCGCGAACAGACATCTGCAAGGCCCTGTAACCCTAGTTGTTGCCAATTATCCCAACCTAACTCACCGGTTAAATATTGCTGCGCTCCTGCATAATATTGACTAGGCTCTAATTGTAGTTGAGATCGCAACTTGCCATGAAACATCGCCATTTTGTCGTCATTAGGCTTAAAGGTATAAGGGTTATTGGCCAGTTTTTTCTGCTCTTCTTCGCTTGGTGTGCGGTTGAGCGTAGCCCCCATCGCTTCGATGACATATTTAATAAAATCGCCAACAGCGGCCTGTTTTAATAAGCCTCTCTCATCTAACGGTAAGCGTAAAAACCAGATCCACGGCGTGTGGTTGGGTTGCCAAAACGAAAGGGCTAAATTTGCATGCTGTTGTAGCGGCCATGGGTAAGGCTGACGGTTTTCTTCAACCGCTTTAAATTGGTCGACATCAAGTTGAGTCACTCGACGGCCTAAATCATAAATTGCGTACTGGCATTGAGCGTTATCCAGTAGCTGGGTAAGAGTATGAAATTGATCCATGGAAAATATCCGAACTGCAAACAAGAGGATCAGTATAGCGAGAGGATACGTGAAATCCCACCTTTTCACTTTTTCACACTGGGGTTGATTGAGTCTCTCTTTTAGGCAGGGTATTCTTGCGCACCTTAAATAGAAGGTTGGATTGACTATGAATCGTTATCATCAGACAGCTGAGTTACTGAGCGCATTAGAAGCGGTATTGCGAGAACACAACCATTGGCAATCACAAAGTCCAGATGTGCAAGCTTTGGCGAGTACCTTACCTTTTGCCGTTGATACGCTCTCTTGCCCCCAGTGGCTGCAGTGGATTTTTATTCCCAAGTTTAACCAACTTATCTTAGAACAATGGCCACTACCAACTGGATTTGAAATTTCCCCTTATATTGAAGAAGCGATGAAATCAGAGCCAGGCCAAAGCGAATTGTTAACTATTACTCGTCAAATTGAACAGATATTAGGTTCCTAAGATGCATGATGTCACGCTAGATACACCACTAATTCCAAAAGTAGAACTTGAGATCTTGTATCAAGATGAGTATCTCGTTGCTGTTAATAAGCCATCGGGTATGTTAGTGCACCGTTCTTGGTTAGATAGTCATGAAACGGTATTTGTGATGCAGACGCTGCGCGATCAAATTGGTCAGCATGTTTTTCCACTCCATCGTTTGGATCGACCAACATCGGGTGTTTTACTGTTTGCGCTTTCAAGTGAAATGGCAGCGGAGATGATGCCTAAGTTTGCTGGTCGCGATGTTCATAAAACATATCACGCTGTAGTTCGAGGTTGGGTAAAAGAGGCGGCAGTTCTGGATTATCCGCTAAAAAAAGAGCTCGATAAAATAGCAGATAAGAATGCCAGCAAAGAACAGGAAGCCCAGCCTGCTGTTACAGCTTATGCGCCGATTGCTAAAGTTGAAGTACCTATTGCTGTTGGGCGTTATAGCTGTAGTCGTTATAGCCTAGTTGAAATGAAGCCTGAGACCGGCCGTAAACATCAGTTGCGTCGTCATATGCACCATTTAAGTCATCATATTATTGGTGATGTAAACCATGGTGATGGTCGTCATAATCGAATGTTCCGAGATAACTATGATTGCCATCGTTTAATGTTGCACGCTTCAAGAATTCAATTTGAGCATCCTATAACAAAACAGATGCTTGATATTCGAGCTCAGGTTGATGAAACCTGGTTACGAGTTATGGCAGCTTTTAATTGGGATGTCACTTTGTTACAACCACAAGCTTAAGGGAAATTGTGCTCTGTATTGTGTAATACCTTGGATCTTATTGTAAATTTCCTTATCTGTGCCACAGTAAATGTAATTAAATAGACAAGGATGTACTATGGCTAAGATTGGAATTTTTGTCGGTACTGTATACGGCGGGGCAGAAGATGTGGCGCTGTGGGCTCAAGAGCAATTACAGCAAGCTGGCCATCAAGTCGAATGTTTTATTGATGAGAGCACACTTGAGTCATTTCTCGCTTATCAAAATGAAGTGGTATTAGTCGTAACGTCGACCACAGGGCAGGGAGAGATCCCTGAAACGTTATTGCCACTGTTTGTTCATCTGCGCGAGGCATTTCCTTTGCTTCCTAATTTAAGCTATGGAGTGATTGCGTTAGGAGATGCAAGTTATGGGGAAGAGCGCTTTTGTGGTGGTGGACGTCAGTTTGAGGCGCTGTTGCAAGAGCTACAAGCCAAAGAGTTAACACCAAGACTGGATGTTGATGCTTGTATACACTTTGACCCTTTAGTAGTGGCCGAGCCTTGGTTAGCCAAATGGCAACAGCAACTTCTTAAGTAAAGCCATTATTATCCGTTTGCTGCAATTCAATTAGCTTAAGCTTAAAAAGCCAAACCAGACCATAATTAATATCTGTATGGTCTGAGGGTTTGGCTTTCTATTTGGTTATAAACTCAGTGGTTGGATAACTATTGCTGAATTTGGTTAATTTTATCGATTAGTTCATTGCGCAATAATATCTGTTCTTCTTCGGTTAATTGCTGGCCCTGTTCATTGATCAGTATGAAGAAGTCTTCGGCGCGCTCACCAATTGTTGTTATCTTTGCCGCTTGCAAGCTTAGGTTTTGATTGGCGAATACCGAACCTACCGTTGCCAATAGCCCTGGGGTATCAAGAGCAACCAGTTCTACCATGGTCTTTTTACCGTTTTTGGTCGCTAAGAAATCGACTCGGGTTTTCACGTTAAAGTGCAGTAACTGACGTCGAGTTCGGCGTTTTTTACGCTCAAACTTCATCTCTGTTAAGGCTTTTTTCAGGGCTTTACTGATAACAGCATGACGGTTTTCACTGATCGCTTTACCATTAGGATCGAGCACCATAAAGGTATCTAAGGTATAGCCATCTTTGCTATTCATGATTTGCGCATCGTGAACGCTAAGATTTTTCTTATCCAGTTCAGCCACAACAATCGCAAACAGTTTGGCTTTGTCTTTACTGTAAACAAAAACCTCTGTTCCACCTCGAGTTGGCTTTTTACTGATTAATATAAGCGGTTTTTCATGGTCGTGATTCAATAAAGCTTCAGCGTGCCAGGCCAGCTGCTTATGGGTATGACGTAAAAAATAATCAGCTTTAAACCTTTGCCATAACACATCAATATCACGCTGAGCGAATCCTTGGCTTCGCAATAATGCTGAGGCCATTTGCTGATTGTGACGAATTCGTTCTCGCATATCAGGTGGGTTTTCTAATCCGCGACGAAGGGACTTTTGTGTGGCGTAATAAAGCTCTGCCAATAAGGTTCGCTTCCAACTATTCCATAGCTCTTGGTTTGTCGCGCAAATATCAGCTACTGTTAAACAGATCAGATAATCCAATCTCTCTTCGTCCCGAACTTCTTTCGCAAACTCGGTGATCACTTCTGGGTCATAGATGTCTCGTCGTTGAGCGGTGACAGACATTAATAAATGCTTTTGTACCAGCCAAGCGACTAACTTTGCATCTGGTCGTGATAAGCCGTGTTGCAGACAAAAATCATGAGCCTCAATCGCACCTAATTCAGAGTGGTCACTTCCGCGACCTTTGGCAATATCGTGAAAGATAGCCGCAAGGATCAAGATTTCTTTCTTGATAATACGAGGAAAGACTTCGCAGCAAATAGGGTGGCGCGTGCGATTTTCAGGATCATTAAATTTATTTAGATTTTTTAGAAGTCGCACACTGTGTTCATCAACGGTATAAACATGGAACAGATCAAATTGCATCTGACCGACTATTTGACTCCATTGAGGAAGATACGCGGCTAATACACCATGACGATGCATCAGACGAAATGCTTTTTGCAGAGCATTCGGTTGGCGAACCAGCTCCATAAATTTTTCACGGGCAGCGGGGATTTCAACTAAGAAGCGGTTAAGTCGACGTCTTGCTGTTCTCAATTGCCTTAGCGTTGGTGCCGCAATACCATCAATGGTTGAGTTTTTAGCAATATGGAGAAACATATCTAAAATGGTTTCAGGTCGAGCTTGAAACAGTGCCGGTTTAGTTGCTTCAATTAAATGGCCGCGTAATTGAAAATCATCATCAAGAGGGGTGGGGTCAATTTCTAAACCATTATTTAAGATTGCTTGATCAAACAGTTGCAATAACATTTTGTTCAGTTCAACCACACGACGTAAGGTGCGATAGAACTCTTTCATCATCATTTCAACGGCTTGGTTGCCTTCGCCTTTGTACCCTAGGTTTTCGGCGACAGAGGGTTGGTGAGCAAAGGTTAGGCGATTATCATAACGTCTGAGCTCAATGTGTAAGGCAAAGCGGATACGCCATAATGCATTTTGGCATTCAACTAACTCTCGATACTCAGCATCGGTTAGAAATCCAAACCGACTCATTTCAAGTAGGTTTGTTGCACCAAAGTGGCGACGAGCTACCCAACCTAACGTGTGAATATCTCTTAAACCACCGGGGCTAGACTTAATATCGGGCTCTAAATTGTACGTAGTATCGTGATAGCGAGCGTGTCGGGCTATTTGTTCGTCTACTTTGGCTCGATAATAAGGTTCACTGGGCCAGAAATCGGGTAGCGATATGCGTTGTTTGAGTTGTTCAAATGCTGAAGGGTTTCCAAATAGTAATCTTGATTCGGTTAAATTGGTTGCAACAGTGAGATCTTCTCGGCCGATATCTATGCATTGATCAACGGTACGTACACTATGGCCAATTTCAAGTTTTAAATCCCACAGTAGTGTGAGAAATTGACACAACTGTTCACCAAGCTCATCACTTAAAGGCTGGTGGCTAAGAATTAATAAATCAATATCAGAGAGGGGATGTAGCTCACCTCGACCATACCCGCCTACTGCGACTAACGTTAAATCTTGGTGTTTTGCAAAATCAAAATGATGCCACAGTCTAATCAGTAACTGATCGATAAATTTTGCTCGGGCATGAACCAGATCTGCAATTGGGTGATGGCGCTTAAATAAGATTTTCTGTTGTTCGCCAAATTGTTCCAAAGCTTGACGAAGAGAATCCTGATTGAGTTGAGAGGGAGTGTAGTGAGCAACTGCAGAGATTAATGATTCCATAATGTAGGCTGTCCGTGCAAAGTTGGCGCAAGATAATAAAAAGCCGGCATCATAGCCGGCCTTATCATTCTAACTAGAATTAGTTATGCATTAGACGAGGAATGCTTTCATCTGAACGAAGAGTAAGCACTTCACAACCGTCTTTAGTCACAAGTAGAGTATGTTCCCACTGTGCCGATTTTTTGCCATCAACAGTGTAAACAGTCCAACCATCATCGTCGTCTGTTACACAGCCAAATTTACCAGCATTGATCATTGGCTCAATGGTAAAACACATACCTTCTTTAAGTACGGTACGGTCGTTGTTTTTGTAATGAACAACTTGAGGCTCTTCGTGGAACTCGTTACCAATACCATGACCACAGTAGTCTTTTACGATAGAGAAGCGGCTTGTACCATTTTTGATGAATTTTTGGATTGCAGTACCAATATCACCAACGGTAGCACCAGGTTTCACTTTCTTCATACCAATGTATAAGCTTTCTTGAGCAACACGGCAAAGGCGCTTATCTTCCATTGATACTTCACCCACCTCAAACATGCGAGATGTATCACCATGGTAGCCATCTTTGATAACCGTTACATCAATGTTGATGATATCACCATCTTGTAATACAGCTGGTTTGCTGTATTTGCTACCCATGTTTTCATCAATTGCGCTTGGAATACCATGACACACAATGTGGTTGATAGAAGTACAAACAGATTTTGGATAACCATGGTAGTTCAGTGGCGCTGGAATCGCACCTTGTTCCTTGGTGATGTAATCGTGACAAATACGATCCAATTCTTCCGTGGTCACACCGGCTTTAACGTGTGGTTCGATCATTTCCAGCACTTCAGCAGCCAAACGGCCTGCGACGCGCATTTTTTCAATTTCTTCAGCCGTCTTGATCTTAATGCTCATATAATCGTCTCTTAAGCGTTATTTAATGGAATTACTCCTACCACTATCTTACCAGTCCAAGCTAGGTTATGGAAAGTAAGATTCGTTCTCATATGCATATTAAGCTGGATTACTGGTAGCAATATATGGTATAAAGCGCGCCGTAATTCGCTAATTTGTCTCTTACCTTTTAAAAGTAGGAACTTATTGGTGAGTTAACTAAACTATTTTTAATCATTCACACATATCGTCACATTCTCCGGGGTGCTCCTTAGCTTTCGCAAAGCTTTAGTGGGGTCGGCTGAATGGGATATGTGGACGCCTAACCCCATAGAGGAATTTATAATGGCAACTGTATCAATGCGCGACATGCTTAAGGCTGGTGTACACTTCGGTCACCAAACTCGTTACTGGAACCCTAAGATGAAGCCATTCATCTTCGGCGCTCGTAACCGTGTACACATCATCAACCTTGAGAAAACTGTACCAATGTTCAACGAAGCGCTAGCTGAAATCAACAAGATTGCAGCTCGCAAAGGTAAAGTTCTTTTCGTTGGTACTAAGCGTGCAGCAAGCGAAGCAGTTAAAGAAGCTGCTATCAACTGTGATCAGTACTACGTGAACAACCGTTGGTTGGGTGGTATGTTGACTAACTACAAAACAGTTCGTCAATCAATCAAGCGTCTAAAAGATCTTGAAACTCAATCTACTGACGGTACTTTTGATAAGCTAACTAAGAAAGAAGCTCTAATGCGTACTCGCGAAATGGAGAAGCTAGAGAAATCTCTTGGTGGTATCAAAAACATGGGTGGCCTACCAGACGCTATCTTCGTAGTTGGTGCAGATTGTGAGCACATCGCAATTAAAGAAGCTAACAACCTAGGTATCCCAGTATTCGCAGTAGTTGATACTAACGCAGATCCTGACGGTGTTGACTTCGTTAT
Organism: Photobacterium damselae; assembly: GCF_003026815.1. Lineage (GTDB taxonomy): Bacteria > Pseudomonadota > Gammaproteobacteria > Enterobacterales > Vibrionaceae > Photobacterium > Photobacterium damselae. Next base: position 54,403 of record NZ_PYOG01000016.1, read on the forward strand.
CCCAGGTAACGATGACGCGATCCGTGCTATCCAGCTATACACTGGTGCAGTAGCACAAGCTGTTAACGAAGGTCGTAACCAAGACATCGTTGCTCAAGCTGAAGACGGTTTCGTAGAAGCTGAATAATAGCCAGCTCCATTTGAGCATCTTAAGTTACCTTGTGTAAACTAAGAATGGTTACCAGGGGCCGCTAATGGCCCCTGATTTTTAATAAAAGAATTCAATCTGAGGATATGACAATGGCAACAGTTACAGCTGCCCTAGTTAAAGAACTGCGTGAACGTACTGGCGCAGGCATGATGGAATGTAAAAAAGCGCTAGTTGAAGCTAACGCTGACATCGAGCTAGCAATCGAAAACATGCGTAAGAGCGGTGCTGCTAAAGCTGCTAAGAAAGCAGGTAACGTAGCTGCTGAAGGCATCATCATCATCAAAGAAGGTGAAGGTGTAGCTGCACTTGTAGAAGTGAACTGCCAAACTGACTTCGTTGCTAAAGATGGCAACTTCCTTGGTTTTGCAAACGAAGTAGCTGAAGCTGCTCTAGCTGCTCAAAGTTCTGTTGAAGAACTACAAGCTAAGTTCGAAGAAGCTCGCGTAGCTCTTGTTGCTAAGATCGGTGAAAACGTTTCTATCCGTCGCGTTGAGTACATCAAAGGCGAAAACATCGCAACTTACAGCCACGGCGCACGTATCGGTGTTGTTGTTGCTGGTAACGGTGATGCAGAAACTCTTAAGCACATCGCAATGCACGTTGCTGCATCTCGCCCAGAGTACGTAACTCCTGAAGATGTACCAGCTGAAGTTGTTGCTAAAGAGCGTGAAGTTCAAGTAGAAATCGCAATGAACGAAGGCAAGCCACAAGCTATCGCTGAGAAGATGGTTGAAGGCCGCATGAAGAAGTTCACTGGCGAAGTTTCTCTAACTGGTCAAGCTTTCATCATGGAACCTAAGAAAACTGTAGGTGAAGTGCTTAAAGAAGCTGGTGCTACTGTTTCTGGTTTCGTTCGCCTAGAAGTTGGTGAAGGTATCGAGAAGCAAGAAGGCCTAAGCTTCGCTGAAGAAGTTGCACTAGCTCAGAAAGGTTAATTCCTGAGTGAATTGCTGATAGAAGACCGTGGCCATGGCTACGGTCTTTTTACAACTCCATATCTCTTAAGTAACCCTGGAAGGTAAAATTTATGACCACAAACCCAAAACCAGCTTATCAACGTATTCTTTTAAAGTTAAGCGGTGAAGCACTACAAGGTGCAGAAGGCTTTGGTATCGATGCGAATGTACTTGATCGTATGGCGCAAGAAATTAAAGAGCTTGTTGAGCTAGGTGTTCAAGTCGGTCTTGTTATTGGTGGTGGTAACCTATTCCGTGGCGCAGGCCTTGCAGAAGCAGGTATGAACCGAGTTGTGGGCGACCACATGGGTATGCTAGCAACTGTGATGAACGGCTTAGCTATGCGTGATTCACTACACCGTGCCTATGTGAACGCTCGAGTGATGTCTGCAATTCCTTTAAATGGTGTGTGTGACAACTATAACTGGGCTGATGCAATTAGCCAGCTTCGTCAAGGTCGCGTGGTGATCTTCTCTGCAGGTACAGGCAATCCATTCTTTACAACCGATTCTGCTGCGTGTTTACGTGGTATTGAAATCGAAGCCGATGTAGTATTGAAAGCGACAAAAGTTGATGGTGTATTTACAGCCGATCCGGTTAAGAACCCAGAAGCAACGCTATATACTCAGCTAAGCTATCAAGATGTTCTTGAAAAAGAACTGAAAGTAATGGATCTTGCTGCATTTACTCTTGCTCGTGACCATGGCATGCCAATTCGTGTATTTAACATGAACAAGCCAGGTGCTCTTCGCCGCGTGGTGATGGGTGAGCAAGAAGGCACACTAATTTCAAACGACTAATTCAAGCTAGCATGTTGGATAACATGCTATTGTTGACCGAATGATCAAGGGTATTAATCGTGATTAATGAAATCAAACAAGACGCTAAAACGCGTATGGAAAAAAGCGTTGATGCGCTTAAAAGCCAACTAGCTAAAGTTCGTACTGGTCGTGCGCACCCAAGCCTATTGGATACTATCTACGTTGAGTACTACGGTGCAAACACTCCGTTGAATCAAGTAGCTAACGTAGTTGCTGAAGATTCTCGTACTCTTGCTATTACTGTATTTGACCGTGAGCTTGCTCCTAAAGTAGAAAAAGCAATCATGATGTCAGACCTTGGTCTAAACCCAATGTCTGCAGGTACTGTAATTCGCGTTCCATTGCCAGCACTAACAGAAGAGCGTCGTCGTGATCTTGTTAAGATCGTTCGCGCAGAAGCTGAGCAAGGTCGTGTAGCAGTACGTAATATTCGTCGTGACGCTAACGCGAATGTTAAAGCTCTACTAAAAGACAAAGAAATTTCAGAAGATGATGATCGTCGTGCACAAGACGAAATTCAAAAACTGACAGATGACGCTATCAAGTCAATTGAAGCTGTTCTAGAAGTTAAAGAAAAAGAGTTAATGGAAGTGTAATCCATTCTGTTAGCGCTTTAGCTTTTTGAAATTTGAAGCGCTGTGCGTGCAGTACAGCGCTTTTTCTTTGAGGGAGAAATATGGCAGAGCAAATGATCGAAACTGAACTTTGTGCAGACAGTTTGCCTAAGCATATTGCCATAATAATGGATGGTAACGGCCGTTGGGCTCAAGCCAAAGGTAAAGCTCGAGTATTTGGCCACAAGGCGGGAGTCGAAGCGGTTCGTAAAGCCGTTTCTACAGCTAATCGTCTTGGTATTAAGGCTGTAACCTTATTTGCATTTAGTAGCGAAAACTGGCGTCGACCTGAAGATGAAGTCTCTCTATTGATGGAGCTCTTTATCACCGTACTTGGTCGCGAAGTTAAGCGTCTGCACAAAAATAGCATTAAGTTAAAGATTCTTGGTGATAAAAGTCGTTTTAGTCAGCGCCTTCAAGATAAAATAGCTTCAGCAGAAGCTCTTACTGAAAATAATACTGGAATGGTATTAAATGTCGCTGCAAACTATGGCGGTCAGTGGGATATTCTCCAAGCGACTAAAAAGGCGATGCAGAAATTAATAGAGCAAGGATTAGAACCTGACTCTATGACTGAAGAAATGATTTCTGCGGAACTATCAACAGCAGGGGAGCCTGATGTTGATTTACTTATTCGTACCAGTGGCGAATGCCGAATCAGTAATTTCATGCTCTGGCAGACGGCTTATGCTGAATTGTATTTTACCGAGCAACACTGGCCTGATTTTGATGAACAAAGTTTGACTGATGCTATTGCTTGGTTTGTGACTCGTGAGCGCCGTTTTGGTTGCACTGGTGAACAAATTAAAGCATTAATGCAAAAATAATATAAATAGAAGCCAATGTGGTGAATTTGCTGCATTGGCATTATTGTTTAGGTTATATGATAAATATATCTAAACAATAATGTTTGATATACGAGAGGAAGCAGCTTGTTAAAGCAAAGAATCATTACCGCATTGATCCTCGCACCTTTAGTTATTGCTGGAATTTTTTTCTTACCGTTCTCAGCATTTATGATTGCGATTGCGGCAATTAGCCTAATAGGTTTTTGGGAGTGGACTCAATTTGTTGAGGCCAAGTCACGTATTCAGGCGATGATTATCCCAGTTGTTGCGCTTGGATTGAGCATGTTAGCTCTGCCAATAAATTATCAATCGATGGCAACGTTAAGTGCATCTCATCATGGAATGTTACTTATTGGTGGGATCTGGTGGCTGATTGCATCAATATTAGCGCTAACATATCCAGCTAGCACATCACTTTGGTCGAAGGCCCCTCCTTTAAAACACCTCTTTGGTTTATTGACCTTAATTCCATTTTTTTGGAGTATTTTACTGCTACGAGCGGTGAACTATGAAGTCGATTCAACCCATGGGGCGAAATTAGTTCTACTTGTGTGTTTGATTGTATGGGCCGCAGATACTGGTGCTTACTTTAGCGGAAAACGTTTTGGTAAACATAAAATGGCCCCCGCTGTTAGCCCGAATAAAACGTTAGAAGGTTTAGCTGGTGGCGTAATTTTAGCCGTATTTGTCGCATGGGGGGGCGCTCATATTATGAGTATTCCATTCTATTCTGTTGCTAGCTTACTGACCATTGCGGTAATTACAGTGATTTCATCCGTATTGGGTGACCTTGTTGAGAGCATGTTCAAACGTGTTTCTGGCATTAAAGATAGTGGTAATATTCTTCCTGGTCACGGCGGCATATTAGATCGTATCGATAGCCTAACCGCAGCCTTTCCTATTTTTGCTTTACTCTACTTATGGTGGATGTAAGCTCTCTTCTTTTTTAAGGGCGGCCATATTGGCGGCCCTTTTAGTTAAATAAAGTGATTTTATGCGTAAGTTGACGATTCTTGGAGCAACTGGCTCAATCGGTAGCAGTACCTTAGCTGTAGTTGCAAAAAATCCTGAACAATTTGAAGTTACAGCGCTTGCTGCAGGTTCCAATGTAGAAAAAATGTTGGAATTGTGTTGTTATTGGAAGCCAAAGTTTGCGGCAATGGCATCAGAGACAGCAGCAAATGAACTGACTGAAAAATTAATTGAGCAAGGACTCACGACAAAGGTATTATCTGGTGAAAAAGGATTGTGCCAAGTTGCTGAATTAGAAGAAGTTGATACTGTAATGGCTGCAATTGTTGGTGCTGCTGGTTTAGTTCCAACGATGGCTGCGGTTAAAAAGGGTAAGCGCATTTTACTGGCCAATAAAGAAGCTTTGGTAATGACAGGGCAAATCTTTATTGATGCTTGTGAGCAATATGGTGCAGAATTACTGCCGGTAGATAGTGAACATAATGCTATCTTCCAGTCTTTACCTGCAGATATTCAGGTACGTATGGGCCGTTGTGATTTAGCAAAGCACGGCGTAAGTAAAGTATTACTGACCGGTTCTGGTGGTCCATTCCGCTATACGGACATTGCAGAACTTGAAACCGTAACACCTGAGATGGCAATTGCTCACCCTAATTGGTCTATGGGGCCAAAGATCTCTGTCGATTCAGCAACTATGATGAATAAGGGGCTTGAGTACATTGAGGCTCGATGGTTGTTTAATGCTAGCCGCGAAGAGATGGAAGTGATCATTCATCCTCAATCTGTTATTCACTCTATGGTGCAATATAAAGATGGCTCTGTGATTGCTCAGATGGGGATGCCTGATATGTGCACTCCGATTGCTTGTGCGATGGCTTATCCTCATCGTGTTGATGCTGGTGTAGCACCTCTTGATTTTAGTCAGATAGGTGAGTTTACATTCTTGAAGCCTGATTATGATCGTTATCCTTGTTTGAAACTGGCAATGGATGCGTGTTACCAGGGGCAGGCAGCTACAACCGCATTAAATGCTGCAAATGAAATTGCCGTAGGGGCATTTTTAGATAACAAAATTGGTTTTACCGATATTGCTCGAATCAATGCTGCTGTATTGGCGGTGGCGAGTAAGGAAGAGCCTAAGGATATTGATGATGTGCTTGAATTGGATCGTCAAGCACGTCAGTTAGCTCTGGATGAAATTAAAAAGGTATTAGCATAATGGGATTTTTGTGGAATCTAGGGGCATTCTTACTGGCTCTTGGCATTCTTATTGCCGTGCATGAGTTTGGTCATTTTTGGGTTGCTCGTCGCTGTGGTGTTTATGTCGAACGTTTTTCTATTGGTTTTGGCAAAGCAATTTGGCAACGAAAAGGGAAAGATGGCACCGAATATACTCTTGCAATGATTCCACTGGGTGGATACGTTAAAATGCTCGATGAGCGCGTTGAAGCCGTTCCCGAGCATCAGCGTCATATGGCGTTTAATAACAAGAAGCTATGGCAACGTAGCGCGATTGTTGCCGCTGGTCCTTTTGCAAACTTTGTCTTTGCCGTTTTTGCTTACTGGGTGGTGTACCTTATTGGTGTTCCCGCGGTTAAGCCTGTCATTGGTGAAGTAGCGCCACAATCTATTGCTGCACAGGGCGGAATTGCGCCTGGAATGGAACTAAAATCTATTTCAGGAATCGAAACCCCTGATTGGGAATCTGTTAATATGGCGATGATATCTCATATTGGCGATAAGCAAATGGCAGTGACGCTCACAGAGCCTCATTCCAATATTGATGTAAAGCGTACGCTTAATTTGACTGATTGGTCTTATGATCCTGAGCGTGAAAATGTTTTAACGACTTTGGGTTTAACGCCATATACGCCAGCAATAACGCTAGTTATCTCACAACTTGTAGATAATGGCGCTGCAATTAATGCAGGATTCCAGTTAAATGATAAAATTATTGCGGTTGATGGAGAGCCAATTAAACAGTGGCAAACTTTTGCAGATCTTGTAAAGGCAAATCCAGGTAAGACGTTAAATGTTGAAGTGTTAAGAGATAATGCACCTTTAACCTTAGCGCTAACACCAGCAGTAAAAGATTTAAAAGATGGTTCAAAAGTAGGCTATGTCGGTATCGCGCCAAAAGTTGATGCTTGGCCTGAAGATTACCGAATTAACTTACAATTTGGACCTATCGAATCTGTGGCTAAGGCAACAGAGAAAACATGGCAATTGGTGACACTCACCTTTGACATGGTAACTAAGTTAGTGACGGGCGATGTAGCAATTAAGAACCTAAGTGGTCCTATTTCAATTGCGAAAGGCGCTGGTATGACCGCCGATTTTGGTTTGGTTTATTTCCTAGGCTTTCTAGCATTGATCAGTGTGAACTTGGGTATTGTAAACTTATTGCCGCTGCCAGTGCTTGATGGTGGACATTTGATGTTTTTTGCCATTGAAGCGGTAACTCGTCGTCCTGTATCAGAAAAGATTCAGGACATAGGCTATAGAGTGGGATCAGCCATTTTGGTTGCGTTAATGGCCATTGCGCTATTCAATGATTTTACCCGCCTTTAATAAATGCATTTTTAGCAAGGAATAATCAGAACAGTAATGGCGATGAAAAAACTGTTGGTTGCATCCCTACTTTTAGGTAGTAGCGTTGCGCATAGTGCGGAACAAAATTTTGTTGTCGATGATATTCGCTTTGAAGGCCTTCAGCGTGTCACATTAGGTGCTGCATTGTTAAAAATGCCGGTACGTGTGGGTGACACGGTTGATAGCCAAGACGTATCATCGCTTATCCGATCTTTATATGCTTCCGGTAACTTTGAAGATGTTCAAGTTTACCGTGACGGCAATACACTTATTATTCAAGTGCATGAGCGTCCGACCATCGCAAGTATTACTTTTGCAGGTAATAAGGCGATCAAAGAAGATCAGCTTAAAGAGAATCTAAACTCGGCAGACTTACGTGTTGGTGAAGCGTTAGACCGTACAACACTGAGTAAAATCGAGAAGGGGTTAGAGGACTTCTACTATAGCGTTGGTAAGTACAATGCAACAGTAGAAGCCGTTGTGACGCCTCTGCCTCGTAACCGTGTCGATCTTAAATTTGTCTTTACCGAAGGTGTATCTGCGAAAATTAAGCAGATTAACATCTTAGGTAACCACGTATTTAGTGATGCTGATATTCGCAGTAAGTTTAATCTTAAAGCGAATGTGCCATGGTGGAACTTCATGGCTAATGAAAAGTATCAGAAACAAGTACTGGCTGGTGACCTTGAAGCTCTGCGTACTATGTATTTAAATGATGGTTATTTAAAGTATCGTTTAGACTCTACGCAAGTATCGATTTCACCTGATAAAAAAGGCGTATACATCACGTTGAAAGTTCACGAAGGTGAGCAATACAAAGTGAAAAGCGTTCAGTTCCGTGGTGATACGGTAAACAGTCAGGCAGAGCTTGATAAACTGGTCGACTTTAAAGCGGGTGATGTTTATAACGGCGCGAAAGTAACGGCACTTGAAGAAGCGGTAAAACGTAAACTGGGTGAAGCTGGTTACGCGTATCCTCAAGTTCAAACTATCCCTGAATTTGATGATGCAACCAAAGAAGTCTCTTTAGTGGTTAACATCGATCCTGGTAAACGTGTTTATGTACGTAAGATTGAGTTTGCCGGTAACGCATCGACAAAAGATGAAGTACTGCGTCGTGAAATGCGTCAGATGGAAGGTACTTGGCTTAATGCGAAGAACATTGAAACCGGTAAACAACGTCTAAATCGTACAGGTTTCTTTGAAAATGTCGATGTAGAAACAGTACGAGTACCAGGTTCAGATGATCAGGTTGATGTTCGCTATAAAGTTAAAGAAGCGAATGCAGGTAGTGTGAACTTTGGTGTTGGTTACGGTACCGAGTCAGGTATTAGTTTCCAAGCTGGTTTAACCCAAGATAACTTCTTAGGTACAGGTAACCGTTTTGGTATTAATGCCATGATGAACGATTACCAGAAGAACGTAAGTCTTGAATATAAAGACCCGTACTTCACCATTGATGGCATCAGCTTAGGTGGTAAGGTTTACTACAATGAGTTTGAAGCATCGAATGCAAACATCTCTGACTATACCAACCAGAGTTATGGTACAAGCCTAACGTGGGGCTTCCCATTTAATGAGCTGAACTTCTTTGACTTTGGTCTAGGTTATGATCATAACAAGATCTCCAATACTCAAGAGTATTATCAGATTGAGAAGTTTAAGCGAGCTCATGGCTTTGACCGCGATGACGGTTCAATTGTACTGGATGATTTTTACTGGTCAGCATCTTGGACGCGTAATAATCTAAACCGTGGCTACTTCCCAACATCAGGTAACTACCAGCGTGCGTCACTTCGTATGACTATTCCTGGTTCTGATGCTCAGTACTACAAAGCTCAATACGATGTTCGTCAGTATATTCCATTAACTCAATCGCAAGATTTCAGTTTATTACTACGTGGTCGTTTAGGTTACGGTAACGGTTATGGTAAGACAGACAACGGTAGTGATCAGTTATTGCCATTCTACGAGAACTTCTATGCCGGTGGCTTCTCTACCTTACGTGGTTTCCGTTCTAATACCGTAGGTCCAAAAGCTGTTTATGTTGGTGGTTGTCCTGCTGGTGGTGGCATCAGTGGTAATAACAACTGTTATACCGGTACTGATGATGCAGCCGGTGGTAACGCACAGGCTCTAGCAAGTATGGAGCTTATCGTTCCAACACCATTTGTATCAGAAGAGTTCCGCAACCAGATCCGCACAAGTATCTTTGTTGATGCTGGTACGGTTTGGGATACTGAATACGATCTGAAAGATTCAAGTGGTAAGTACCTATATGATTACTCTGATCCAGGTATGATCCGTGCGTCATATGGTGCAGCGCTACAGTGGATGTCTCCAATGGGTCCACTTGTATTCTCATTGGCTAAGCCAATTAAGAAATATGATGGGGATGATGAAGAACTATTCACATTCACCATTGGTCAAACATTCTAAGAAATTTAAGGAGATATCTTTTGAAACAGTGGGTTAAAGCAGCAGGTCTAAGCCTAGTAATTCTTTCTTCATCTATGTACGCTAATGCAGCGGAAGCCGCACAAAAGATTGGCTATGTAGCAACTGGTCAGGCTATGGCTCAGCTAGCTAAACGCTACAATGTACAAGATAAGCTTCGTAAAGAGTTCAGCGGTCGTGTAAACGAACTTCGCTCTCTTGAGAAAAAAATGAAAGCTAAGATCGACAAGCTAAAGCGTGATGGCGCAGTAATGAGCGATAGCGATCGTACTAAACTACAGCGTGAGCTAGCTTCTCTTGAGTCAAGCTATAAGCTAAAAGCACAAGCTCTAGCTGAAGATCAACGTCGTCGTGGTCAAGAAGAAGAGCAAAAGCTTGTTATGAAGATCCGTACTGCAATCGATTCTGTAGCGAAGAAAGAAGGTTATAACTTAGTTCTTGATGCGAATGCTGTATTATTTGCAAGCAAGAAAGATGACCTTTCTCAGAAAGTTATCTCAGCAGTTAAATAATCTAAACTGCTATTATCAACTAGGCTGTATCGTTTACAATACAGCCTAATGATCATCACAGCCACCTAGTGTGGCTGTAGTTGCATAAAGATATAAGGTTAACAATGGCTGTAATCACACTGGCTGAACTAGCAGAAAAATTAGGTGCAGAACTACAAGGAGACGGTTCTGTAAAGGTTTCCTCAATTGCTAATATGGAAAAAGCGGCATCAGGCCAATTAACTTTTCTATCAAATAGCAAATACCGTAAGCACTTAGCAGACTGCCAAGCTTCTGTTGTGATTTTACGTGCTGGCGATGCTGAGTATTTCGCTGGTAATAAGCTGATTGTCAACGACCCTTACTTAGCTTACGCCTTAACTGCGCAAGAGTTAGATACAACGCCTGCCGCGGCAACTGAAATTGCAGCAACTGCACAAATTGCTTCCGATGCAACACTAGGTCACGGTGTGTGTATTGGTCATAATGCGGTTATTGAGTCGGGTGTCGTACTGGGTGATAACGTACAAATTGGTGCTGGCTGTTTTATTGGTAAAAATGCCCAAATTGGTGCAAACACAAAATTGTGGGCTAATGTCACCATTTATCATGAAGTCGTATTAGGCGAGCAGTGTTTAGTTCAATCTAATACCGTGATTGGTGCTGATGGTTTTGGTTATGCTAACGACAAAGGTGAGTGGGTTAAGATCCCGCAGCTAGGTACTGTACGTATTGGTAACCGTGTCGAAATCGGTTCTTGTACAACGATCGACCGTGGTGCATTGGATGATACGATTATTGAAGATAACGTGATTATCGATAACCAGATGCAAATCGCGCATAACGTGCAGATCGGATATGGTACAGCGATGGCTGGTGGTACTATTGTCGCTGGCAGTACGAAAATTGGTAAGTATTGTATTATTGGTGGTGCGTCCGTTCTTAATGGTCATATCGAAATTGCTGATGGTGTTACTATCACAGGAATGGGTATGGTTATGCGCAGCATCGAAGAGAAAGGTATGTATTCTTCGGGCATTCCATTGCAGCCAAATAAAGAGTGGCGTAAGACGGCAACCCGTGTTCATCGAATTGATGAGATGAATAAGCGCCTTAAAGCAGTCGAGAAAAAACTCGAAGAACCAAGCAAGTAAGTTTATTGCTGAAATAAGAAAACTGGCCTACCTTTGTGTAGGTCGTTTTGTCTTTTAACTGAACGCTATTTTTTAACTATATCAAACAGGAATTCAGTTTTGACTAGTGAAAATAAAACACTGAATATCACAGAAATTCAACAACTTCTTCCACATCGTTACCCATTTTTGATGATCGATCGCGTGGTAAATTACGAAGAAGGCAAAACTTTAACTGCGATCAAAAATGTGTCAATCAATGAACCTCAGTTCACTGGTCACTTTCCTAACATGCCTGTTTTCCCTGGTGTTCTTATTCTAGAAGCAATGGCTCAAGCAACCGGCTTACTAGCATTTAAAACCTTTGGTGCACCAAAAGAAAACGAATTGTACTACTTTGCAAGTATCGATAACGCAAAATTCCGTAAACCTGTAATGCCAGGTGATCAGCTAGTTTTAGAAGTTGAGTTTCTAAAAGAGCGTCGCGGTATTGCGATGTTTAATGGCGTTGCTAAAGTTGATGGCGATGTTGTTTGTTCTGCTGAACTGAAATGTGCAAGACGAGAGTTCTCATGATCCACGAAACCGCAAATATCCACCCAACAGCTGTTATTGAAGATGGCGTTAAGATTGGTGCGAATGTAACGGTTGGCCCTTTCACTTATATTGCAACAAATGTTGAGATCGGTGATGGCACCGAAGTTATGTCACATGTTGTAATTAAAGGCCCGACAGTAATTGGTAAAGATAACCGTATCTTCCCATTTGCTATTGTTGGTGAAGAGTGCCAAGACAAGAAATTTCAAGGTGAACAGACGCGCCTTGAAATCGGTGATCGTAATGTTATTCGTGAAAGCGTTCAGATCCACCGAGGTACGACACAAGATAAAGGCGTAACCGTTATTGGTGACGATAACCTATTGTGTGTTGGTGCTCATATTGCACACGATGTGGTTGTTGGTAACAATACTCACATTGGTAACAACTCTATTTTAGGTGGCCATGTTACTGTTGATGACTATGCTGGTGTTATGGCGTTATCAGCAGTGCACCCATTTTGTCGAGTGGGCGCATACAGTTATATTGGTGGTTGTTCTGCGGTTGTGCAAGATGTTCCACCGTATGTTCTTGCTCAAGGTAACCATGCGTCACCATTTGGTCTGAACTTAGTTGGCCTACAGCGTAATGGTTTTGAGAAAAAAGAGCTGCATGCTCTACGTCGTGCCTATAAAGAAATTTATCGTTCAGGTAAAACGTTGGCTGAAGTGAAGCCAGTGCTAGAAGAGATGGCGCAAGAGTGGCCATCAGTGGCTCGTTTTATCGAAATTTTAGATAACTCAAGTCGCGGTATTATTCGCTAATGACGAAACCACTTCGTATAGGAATTGTCGCCGGGGAAATCTCCGGCGATATTTTAGGTGCCGGATTTATTGAAGCGGTTAAAGCTCAATATCCAGATGCCGAATTTATTGGTGTTGCAGGGCCTAGAATGCAGGCTGCCGGCTGTCAGGCTCTTTTTGATATGGAAGAGCTGGCGGTAATGGGCATTGTTGAAGTGCTAGGTCGTCTGCCTCGTCTGTTTAAAATTAAAGTGGAGCTAGTTCGCTATTTTACAGACAACCCACCGGATGTGTTTGTCGGTATTGATGCTCCTGACTTCAATTTGCGGCTTGAACGCGATCTTAAAGATCACGGCATTAAAACCGTTCATTACGTTAGTCCATCTGTTTGGGCTTGGCGACAGAAACGCATTTTTAAAATAGAGAAAGCGACGAATCTAGTGTTGGCTTTTCTGCCATTTGAAAAGGCGTTTTACGATAAATTTAATGTTCCGTGTGAATTCATTGGCCATACCATGGCTGATGCAATTCCTTTTGAAACCGATAAATTGGCTGCTCGTCAATTACTCAATCTAGATCCTAATCAGCGCTATCTGGCAGTATTACCCGGTAGCCGAGGTGGAGAAATGGAGCTCATTGCTCCGCCATTTATTGAGACTTGTCGCTTGTTGAAACAGCAACACCCTGATTTGGGTTTTGTGGTTGCCTTGGTAAATCAAAAGCGCCGAGAGCAGTTTGAGCAAGCGTGGCAAAGCATTGCTCCAGAGCTTGATTTTGTGTTAGTCGATGATACTGCACGAAATGTTATGATTGCCTCTGATGCGGTACTGCTTGCTTCGGGTACAGTTGCATTAGAGTGCATGTTGGTTAAGCGCCCAATGGTAGTGGGATATAAAGTGAAACCGTTAACCGCTTGGCTTGCGAAACGAATGCTTAAGACCAAGTATGTTTCATTGCCAAATATTTTAGCGGATAAAGAGCTGGTTCCTGAATTGCTGCAAGAAGAGTGTGAACCGGTCAAATTGGCTGAACAAGTGAATCGCTTTTTAGCTCAAGATAATTCAGACCTGATTGCAGAATTTAACCAAATGCATCAGTGGATTCGTTGTGATGCGGATAAACAAGCAGCACAAGCGGTGCTTAAATTAATAGATAAAGCGTAATCGTAATGACAAAAGAACTAGAGCCATTTGTATATCCAGAAGCGAACCTGATTGCTGGCGTAGACGAAGTGGGTCGAGGGCCCTTAGTTGGCGCAGTAGTTACCGCCGCTGTGATTTTAGATCCCAATAACCCAATTGAAGGGCTAACAGATTCTAAAAAATTATCAGAAAAAAAACGTAACGCACTATTTGATGAAATCAAAGAAAAAGCGTTGGCATGGTCGTTAGGTCGCTGTGAAGCTGATGAAATCGATGAGCTCAATATTTTACAAGCGACAATGGTGGCTATGCAGCGTGCTGTCGCTGGATTGAATATTACTCCTGATTTTGTGTTGATTGATGGGAATAAGACTCCTGAATTACCGATGGCAGCACAGGCTGTTGTGAAAGGGGATTTGCGAGTTGCTGAGATCAGTGCTGCTTCTATTTTAGCCAAAGTAACACGAGATCGTGAAATGGATGAGTTGGATGCTCAATATCCTCAATTTGGTTTTGCCAAACATAAAGGATACCCAACTAAGGCGCACTTTGCTGCCCTTGAAGAGCATGGCGTTATCGAACAACACCGCAAAAGCTTTAAGCCTGTTAAGCGTATTTTAGGTCTCGATTAAGCACTCCTTGCCGCAAGACACGGTATCCTTGCGGCTATTTCTTCTTATACCATCCATAGATTACGCATTCTCAGGTATAATCTTTCCCATTATGTAACAAAACTGATTTAGGTCATCATGGCAGAACCACGTTTTATTCACCTTCGAGTACACAGTGATTTCTCGATGATAGATGGTCTGGCGAAAGTCAAACCGATTATCAAAAAAGCCTCTGAACTTCAGATGCCAGCCCTGGCTATAACTGACTTTACTAACTTATGTGGTTTAGTGAAGTTCTATTATGCTGCGCATGATGCGGGCATTAAGCCAATTATCGGCGCTGACTTTAAGGTTCAGAGTGAAGAGTTAGGTGATGAACTTTTTGATTTAACAATCCTTGCTGCTAATAACGAGGGTTATAAAAACTTAACTCTACTTATTTCAGAAGCTTATCAACGTGGTCATGTTCAACATCAACCTGTGATTGATAAAGAGTGGTTGATTAAGCATAAAGATGGCTTAATTCTTTTATCAGGTGGTAAAACCGGTGATGTTGGTAAAGCTCTGCTCAAAGGTAACCAGAATATGGTTGAGCAGTGTGTGGCGTTTTATCAGACTTATTTCTCAGACAGTTACTACCTTGAATTAGTACGAACTGGCCGTCCAGATGAAGAGGCGTATTTGCATTTTGCTATTGAATTAGCAGAAAAAGCACAATTACCTGTTGTCGCAACCAATGATGTTCGATTATTGTCGGCTGATCAATTTGAAGCTCATGAAATTCGAGTTGCAATTCACGATGGTTACACGCTAGCCGATCCGAACCGCCCTAAAAATTACAGTGCTCAACAGTATCTTCGTAGTGAAGAAGAGATGTGTGAGCTATTTGCTGATATTCCAGAAGCGCTTGAAAATAGCGTCGAAATAGCTAAGCGTTGTAATGTTACAGTACGTCTTGGTGAATACTTCCTGCCTAACTTTCCAACAGGAGAGCTAAGCACAGAAGACTTCCTGGTTGTGAAGTCAAAAGAAGGCTTAGAAGAGCGTTTAGAGTTTCTTTTCCCAGATCCTGATATTCGTGCTGAGCGCCGTCCTGAATATGATGAGCGTTTGGAGGTTGAACTGGAAGTGATTAACCAAATGGGGTTCCCCGGTTACTTCTTGATCGTAATGGAGTTCATCCAATGGTCAAAAGATAATGGGGTACCAGTAGGTCCAGGTCGTGGTTCAGGTGCGGGCTCTTTAGTGGCTTATGCGCTTAAGATCACTGACCTTGATCCACTTGAATTTGATTTGCTGTTCGAACGATTTCTAAACCCAGAACGTGTATCCATGCCCGATTTCGACGTCGATTTCTGTATGGATAAGCGTGATCAGGTTATCGATCACGTCGCGGATATGTATGGTCGAGATGCGGTATCTCAGATTATCACCTTTGGTACTATGGCGGCGAAGGCGGTAATTCGAGATGTAGGTCGTGTTCTTGGGCACCCATACGGCTTTGTTGATCGTATTTCAAAGCTAGTACCAGCAGAACCGGGTATGACGCTGGCAAAAGCATTTGATGCCGAACCTCAACTGCAACAGTCTTATGATTCTGATGAAGAAGTCAAAGATCTGATTGATATGTGTCGTATCCTTGAAGGTGTGACTCGAAACGCAGGTAAGCACGCAGGTGGTGTGGTTATCTCACCAACGACCATTACAGATTTTGCTCCACTGTATTGTGATGCAGAAGGTCATCATCCAGTTACCCAATTTGATAAGAATGACGTTGAAAGTGCAGGTCTAGTTAAATTTGACTTTTTGGGTCTACGAACATTAACCATCATTGACTGGGCATTGGGTATGATCAACCCACGCCTAGAAGCCCAAGGTGAAGACCCAGTTAATATTGCAGCAATTCCAATGGCGGATCAGAAGTCATTTACTATGCTGCAGCGTTCAGAAACTACCGCGGTGTTCCAGCTTGAATCTCGTGGTATGAAAGATCTGATCAAGCGTCTTCAACCTGACTGTTTCGAGGATATGATCGCACTTGTGGCCTTGTTCCGTCCTGGTCCTTTGCAATCGGGCATGGTAGATAACTTTATTGACCGTAAGCATGGTCGAGAAGCGGTCTCTTATCCTGATGAAAAGTGGCAACATGAGTCACTAAAAGACATTCTAGATCCAACCTATGGCATCATCTTGTATCAAGAACAGGTAATGCAGATTGCGCAGGTCTTGGCTGGTTATACTCTTGGTGGCGCCGATATGCTTCGTCGTGCGATGGGTAAGAAAAAACCAGAAGAGATGGCGAAACAGCGTGCTGTTTTTGAAGCTGGTGCGATTAAGAATGGCGTCGATGGCGAACTGTCGATGAAGATCTTTGACCTGGTAGAGAAATTTGCCGGTTATGGTTTTAACAAATCTCACTCAGCAGCTTATGCTTTGGTTTCTTATCAAACCTTGTGGCTAAAAGCGCATTATCCAGCTGAATTTATGGCTGCGGTAATGACTGCGGATATGGATAATACCGATAAGATCATTGGCTTGGTTGATGAATGTCACCGTATGAAGCTAAAACTTCTGCCGCCAGATGTAAATAAAGGCTTATATCGATTCAACGTTGATGACCAAGGTGCCATTGTTTATGGTATTGGCGCAGTAAAAGGTGTTGGTGAAGGACCGATTGAAAACATCATTGCAGCACGTGAAGCGGGTGGGCACTTTAAAGATTTATTTGATTTCTGTGCTCGCATCGATACTAAAAAAGTGAACAAACGTGTTCTTGAGCGTCTAATAAAATCAGGAGCAATGGATCGATTAGGGCCGAACCGAGCTTCCATGATGGCTTCGCTTGATGATGCTATTCGAGCCGCCAGTCAGCACCACCAAGCAGAAGCATTTGGTCAAACTGATATGTTTGGCGTGCTGACTGAAGCTCCTGAAGAGGTTGAACACAAATACGCAAATATTCCAGAATGGCCAGATAAAGTTTGGTTGGAAGGCGAGCGAGAGACTTTAGGACTATACCTAACTGGTCACCCTATTAATTCGTATCTATCGGAGCTGAAGCACTATACGACTTGGCGTTTGAAAGATGCCCAGCCAACTCGTCGCGATGGGGCGGCAACGGTTGCAGGTCTGGTGATAGCAGCTCGTGTGATGACGACTAAGCGTGGAACGAGAATTGGACTTTTAACCTTAGATGATCGTTCAGGTCGAATGGAAGTCATGTTATTCTCTGAGGCGTTAGAACGTTATCTTGATTTGATTGAAACTGACCGAATTGTTGTTGTAACCGGACAGGTCAGCTTTGATGATTACAACGGGGGACTTAGAATGTCTGCCCGTGAAGTGCTCGATATTTCCGATGCACGTGAAAAACATTTGCGGGGATTAGCCATTTCGGTAACCGAACAGCAAATTGACGACAAATTTTTTGCCCGTTTCAGTGAAATACTGGAACCACACAAAGCAGGAACTGTACCTGTTAATGTGTATTATCAGCGCTCGAATGCCCGTGCCAAACTTACTTTAGGAACAGAGTGGCGTATTACGCCTGCCGATCAATTGATATCGGATCTAAAAATCCTACTGGGTGAGAAGCAGGTCGAGCTTGAGTTTAATTAATTTAGCTTATAGGGCTTGTCTAGTGGTAGGCTAGAGGGTCCATAAGCAAAAGGATTTAAAGTGGTATGAGCCTGAACTTCCTTGATTTTGAACAACCGATTGCAGAACTAGAAGCAAAAATTGAAGCATTACGTGATGTCTCTCGTCGCGAAGGCTCTGAGTCTGTTGATCTTGAAAAAGAAATTGCATCACTAGAAAAGAAGAGCCTTGAGCTAACAACAAAGATTTTTGGTGATCTTGGCGCATGGCAGGTGGCACAACTCGCTCGCCACCCACAGCGCCCATATACGCTTGATTATGTTGAACACATGTTTGATGAGTTCGATGAACTAGCTGGTGACCGTGCTTTTGCTGATGATAAAGCATTAGTAGGCGGTATTGCACGTTTAGATGGTCGTCCTGTGATGGTCATTGGCCACCAAAAGGGTCGTGGAACAAAAGAGAAGGTACTGCGTAACTTTGGTATGCCAAAGCCAGAAGGTTACCGTAAAGCCCTACGCCTAATGAAAATGGCAGAGCGCTTTAAGATGCCAATTATTACCTTTATTGATACAGCGGGCGCATACCCAGGTGTTGGTGCAGAAGAGCGCGGACAATCTGAAGCGATTGCAACTAACTTAAAAGTGATGGCTGGCCTAAAAGTGCCTGTTATTTGTAACGTTGTTGGTGAAGGCGGTTCGGGTGGTGCATTAGCCATCGGCGTAGGTGACTGCGTAAACATGCTGCAATACTCTACTTATTCGGTTATCTCACCAGAAGGTTGTGCTTCTATCTTATGGCGTGATTCAGATAAAGCACCACAAGCTGCTGAAGCTATGGGGATGACGGCACAACGTCTCAAAGAGCTTGAGCTAATCGATAACATTGTTGATGAGCCGTTAGGTGGTGCTCACCGTAATGTTGCTATGATGTCTGATAATCTAAAAGCTCAAATTGTGGCTAAATTAGAAGAGTTAGATCAGCTAGATACTGAAGAGTTATTAGAGCGTCGTTATCAGCGCCTAATGAGCTATGGTTACTGTTAATCATAGGCTTTTAACCAAATAAAAGTATCAATAATGAAAGGATAGCGAGAGCTGTCCTTTTTTATTGGCTAGATTTCTATCAACCGAGAGCCTGCTTGGGCATCAGTACCATTTGGGTATATACTCAAAAGCCGTTGTTGCATTTAACTGTCTAACTATCATGCTGTATCCCTCTTTTGCTCAGACCTTATTAGCCTATCCCCATCACTCAAAGCGGTTGATTATTGCTTTTAGTGGCGGCGTTGATTCTCGGGTTCTCCTTGAATTAGTGGCTCGTTTTATTGCAGAACATCCAGACTATCAAGCTCATGCTGTGTATGTTCATCATGGGCTAAGTGCTCATGCGGATGAGTGGGGAATAAAGTGTCAACGGTGGGCTGAGTCTTATGGTATCTCATTTACGCTTGAACGTGTTCAGTTAGAGACAGGAGCGCGAGTAAGTATTGAACAAGTGGCTCGACAAGCTCGTTATCATGCTTTATCTACCCATATGAATTTGGGCGATATTTTGTTAACTGCGCAACATGCTGATGATCAAATTGAAACGTTTATGTTGGCTCTTAAGCGCGGAAGTGGTCCAACCGGACTTGCCGCGATGCCACAGTGGCAGAGGTTTGTGCTGGGTTTTCATGCCAGACCATTATTGACGACTCGTCGAGCTGAGATTGTTCAGTTTGCTCTCGATCATCAGCTCGATTGGGTCGAAGATGAAAGTAATCAAGATACTCGTTATGATCGTAATTTTCTTCGCCACCAAATCGTACCTGAATTAGAACAACGTTGGCCAGGGGTGGTTGCGGCAGTCAGTCGCAGCGCTCAATTATGTGGTGAACAAGAAGAGTTACTAGCCGAATTGTTAGGGCAAACACTTAACCAAGCGATTCAGAGTGATAAAAGCTTGTTATTACCATCGCCTTGCAGTAAATCTCTAGGTTTTGCTTTGATTCGCCAATGGTTAAAATCGTTAGCCGTTGTTATGCCATCTCTTGCACAGTTACAACAAATTTGGTCTTCTGTAGTGCATGCTAAAGAAGATGCTAATCCGAAATTGTGTTGGAGCCAATATGAAATACGACGTTATCAAGGTCGTTTGTATGTCTTAGAGCAGTGGGATGATATTAGTTCATGGCAGCAAACAATAGCACTAGATCAAACTTATCAACTGCCACAAAATTTAGGAAAGCTAACCTTAACCTTGCAAGGTGAAAAAGCCTTATTAAGACAGCCTAAACCTGATGAGACAGTTTCAGTTCGCTTTCATTATCAAGGGGATGCCATTAAACCTCTAGGTCGCAGCGGTAGTCGAAAAATCAAAAAACTGTACCAAGAGTATCAAGTACCAAGTTGGATGAGAAACCGAACGCCTCTGATTTTTTATAATGACAAATTAGCTGCCGCGGTTGGTATCTTTGTTGTTGCTGAATTTTCCGGGACGGATATCACGATAACATTAGAAAATGAGTTTTGAGCCATATTTGTCGATTAACTCACATTGTTAATATGTGACTAGTGACCTATCACACAAAGTTATATTTTGGCTGTATGTGTTTTTTCGATCTTAGCTAAAAATTGCCTTCCATTTTTATGTCCAATTATGGGCAATATATAGAGGAAGGTGCATGAGAATTGGCGTCTTATATGGTGGCGATTCCAGTGAACGTGAGGTGTCATTGAAATCTGGAACTCGAATCATAGCGGCAATTGAATCATTAGGGCATGAGGCCATTCATTTAGATCCTCGCTATATTGATTTATCAATGCTTGGGTTCTACAAACTGGATAAAGTCTTCATTGCCTTACATGGTGGCATGGGAGAAAGTGGCCATGTCCAATCTTTATTAGATATTCTACAAATTCCTTATATTGGCAGCGGCGTACTGGCTTCTGCTATTTCTCTTAATAAATTAAAAACCAAAGAAATTTGGCAAGCAAATGGCCTTATCACTGCGCCTTGGGTTTTAGTCCAAAAAACGATGCCGCAAGTGGATATTATGGCCCTTTGTTCTGAGCTTACTTTCCCTGTTGTGGTGAAACCTTTAAATCAAGGGTGCAGTATTGGTGTTGCAAAAGCTGACAATGAGGTTCAGCTATGGGATGCGCTATTAGCGGCCTTTGAATACGATACTGAGGTTTTGGTTGAGCAGTTTATTGTTGGCCGAGAATATACCTGCGCTGTGTTAAATGGCGAGGCTCTACCTGTTGTTCAAATTTGCTCTGAAGAATTTTTTGACTGGAATGCCAAATTTGGTACTCAGAGTGCAACTTATCACTGCCCATCGGACTTAACTGCGATTGAAGAACAAACAATGCAAGAGACAATACTGGCTGCTTATCAAGCATTAGGCTGCCGAGGTTGGGGCCGCATTGATGTGTTACTAACAGAGCATAATGACGTCTACTTAATTGAGATGAATACCATCCCAGGTATGACAGAGCGCAGTGTATTTCCAATGGCAGCCGCTCAAGTAGGGCTAAGCTATGAGGCATTGATTGAACAATTATTAGATCACGCTCAATTCGATACATTTTAAAGTGTAAGCGTTTATAAAACACCACGAGTAGCTTATCTAACGTGGTGTTTTTTTATGCTTAAAAATCATGAATGGTTAACGTATTTTTTTGTTCTGCGCTCTTTTGCTGTTTTTTTACTCTGCTTGGCAATTTTTTATTGCGACATTATATAAAACATATTAGTGTACTAGTCTACTGATACAGAGAGTCGTAAGGAGTTATCATGAGTAAACCATCCACCCTCGGAGGAGCGTGTATTATTGCCAGTGTTTGTGTTGGAGCAGGCATGCTTGGCTTACCAAGTGCTGGGGCGGGTGCATGGACATTATGGAGTATGGCTGCCATCTCTTTTACCATGATCATGATGACACTATCGGGTTGGTTGCTATTAGAAGCTTTAAAACATTATGAATTTAAATCTTCATTTAATACGGTCGCAAAAGATGTATTAAGTAAAAAAGTAAACTTTATCAATAATCTCTCGCTTTATTTTGTTGGTGGTATTTTACTGTATGCTTATATATCAACATCAGGCATGATTTTCAGTGAGATTATTGGAGTTAGTCGTCAGGTAGCATCTGTTATTTTTGTCGCTATCTGTTCAGCCTTTGTTTTGCATTCAACACGAGCCGTTGATCGTATCTCTATTGTCCTGATCTTATTTATGATCATCAGTTTTATTTTAGGGATCTCAGGACTTGCTTCACATGTAAGTGTTCCGGTTTTACTCGATAATGCAAAAGGCGAAACGCATTATTCTGCGTATGCTTTAGCACTGTTACCTGTTGCGTTAACCTCGTTTGGCTATCATCATTCTGTAAGTACCATGCGTGATTATTACCAAGATGAGCACCGAGCAAAGAAAGCCATTTTGGGTGGAACCATGATTGCTCTAACTTTTTATTTGGTTTGGGTTATCTGTATTTTTGGCAACTTACCTCGCGATTCGTTTGGTCCCGTTGTTAGTGCTGGTGGTGGTGTTGATGTTTTAATGTCTGCACTTAATAGCGCTATTGATTCAAACAGCATAAAACAAGCTTTACATATTTTTTCTATTGCAGCTGTAGTTTCATCGTTTATCGGGGTGGGATTAGGGGTTTTTGATTACTTAGCTGACTTTTTTGGTTTTGCCGATACTAAGCAAGGCCGACTAAAAACCTGGTCTGTAACCTTTTTACCACCATTAGTTTTTTCTCTTATTGCGCCATTTGGTTTTGTTACTGCTATCGGCTTAGCGGGTGCTGCTGCGACGATTTGGGCTTGTATTATTCCTGCTATGTTAGCTAAAAAGCTGCGTAATCGAGAGACTGTCCAGCAAGGGTTTGTTGTTCCTGGCGGTAATATCACGATTTATGTAGTAATTGGTTTTGGTGTCCTAACAGCAGCATTCCATTTACTTGCCATGGCCAATTTATTGCCTGTCTTTAAAGGATAATTACGAAAAAGGCGGCCTTAATATAAAAGGGCCGCCTCTGTTATTTTGTTGTCTTACAGATTGTATTAACGAAATTGTTTTGCTTCAGGAAGATAGTCAAAACCTGCGTTTGCTAACTTTTCGATTAGTTTGTCTTTATCAATATCGTAAAACTTCACTAAGCTGTCTAAATCACCAAATTCATCACGGATTTTCATATTAACGATACTCATCAGCATGATTGGGTCCATGGCTTCAAATTTACTTAAATTCATTATTTAATCCTCGTGATCACTCATTAATAAGTTTGCAACGGCAAAAGCGGCTCTTTCGCGAGTTTCCATAGGCAAAGATTCATCAGCTGCTATGTGATTTAGTGCTTTTACCGCGCAGGCAATAGCTTTAGGAATATAGCCAAGATCACCACTACCAATTTGAGCGTAACTCATTCGAACTAGCTCACAGCAATCATAAATTTTCATCGTACTTATCCTTCAGTCTAAACTCATTCGATTATCTTTTATTGATAACGAGATAATGGGATGAGAACTATTCTTAAAGAACACTATAGCGAGTTACGGATTAATTAAGAATAAATAACATCAGATAAGGTGTTAAATGATTATTTATTGCGCTTGTGATAATAGAGCCTTCGGTCTGCTCGTTCAATTAACGAAGCCGATGTATCCCCATCATGGTAATTAGCGTAACCAAAAGATGTTCCGATATTAAAATGTTGGAGAATTGGGTGAATTGACAGGGCTTCAATGACTCGTAAGGTTACCTTTTCGGCTGATTGTTCTGTTGATGGTTGTAGTAGAGCAATAAATTCATCGCCACCTAAACGATAACAGCGATCAGAGGCTCGCACCGACTCTTTTAATGCCTTTGAGAAACTACGAATAACCTTATCACCATTGAGGTGGCCATATCGGTCATTGACCTGTTTAAAGTTATCGAGATCAAAAATAACCAAAGTAAGACCAACAGCACGACGTTCACTAATAGCCAGTGCATGATGAATATCTTGTTCGAAACAAGCACGGTTTCCAAGATCAGAGAGGTGATCGCGTAGAGCCATTTTTTTGATGCGGCGAAACTCTAGTGCATTATTTAAACTGCCTGCAAATAAACGATGATAATGGTGAAGCAGTGTCTGTTCTTCAGGCTCTAAGGTATAAGGGGTTTGGTAATGTAATTCGCCTAATACTCGTTCGTCAAAGGAGAGAGAAAAACAATAAGTATGATATTTTGGCATATCTGTCGATTTAATTAAGGCGCACTCATTATCGAAGTGCCAACTTAACTTTGATACATCAATGTATTTATCGATTTCTTGAGTAAATATCTGAAATACATCATATAAGTCGAGTTTTCCTTGCAGCTGTTGTAAAAATAACAGTCGCGTATCTGCGCCAAGAAAAGACGATTTTTGATGGGTAAAGAGAGGGGCTGTGGTGTAATCCCTTAGCTTTGAATCCATACATTATGCTTATTGATGAACAGGATGGATAACTATATGGAATTTGTCTTGTGAATCAATGTTAAGTTACTTATTTGTCGGTTTTATGGCGTAAAATGTGTCAAATTTTGCGTTATGTCTCGTTTTTTTGTGATCTGTAGTCAAAAAAAAGCCCCGTTCATCACGAGGCTTTATAAATCATCAAATTACTGACAATTAGTTTGCTAACTTGCTTGTAACAAACGCTACAATATCAGTAACAGCAACATTTTCTTTTGTACCAGTGCGACGGTTCTTATATTCCATCTCACCGTTTTCAAGACTGCGGTTACCAATAACGATAGTGTGTGGAATACCGATCAATTCGTGATCTGCAAACATAACACCTGGGCGCTCTTTACGGTCATCAAATAGAACATCAATACCAGCTGCAGTTAGGTCGGCATACAGTTTCTCTGCAGCTTCTTTAACTTCTTCTGATTTAGCCATGTTCATAGGAACGATAGACACTTGGAACGGTGCAATAGCATCAGGCCAGATAATACCGTTTTCATCGTTGTTTTGCTCAATAGCAGAAGCAACAACACGAGACACACCAATACCGTAACAACCCATCTCTAGGATAACGTTCTTACCGTTTGAATCGAGAACGCCACAGTTCATCTTTTCAGAGTACGTAGTACCTAGTTGGAAGATGTGACCTACTTCGATACCACGCTTAAGCATCAGCGTACCTTGACCACATGGGCTAGGATCGCCTTCAACTACGTTACGTAGATCTTCAACACGGCCTAGTGCAACGTCACGATCCCAGTTGATGCCAACATGGTGTTTGCCATCAATGTTTGCACCCGCTGCGAAGTCGCTCATTACAGCAACAGTACGGTCAACGATAAATGGCAGTTCAAGACCTACAGGACCTAGTGAACCTGGACCTGCGTTAACGAACTGGCGAATTTCTTCTTCTGTTGCCATTTCTAGTGGAGAAGCAACCCAGTCTAGGTTTTCTGCTTTAATTTCGTTTAATTCGTGATCGCCACGAACCAATAGCGCTACGATAGGCGCATCGATTTCATCAGAAGCTTTAACAAATAGTGTTTTAGTTGTTTTCTCGATAGCGATACCGTGTTGCTCAACTAACTCATCGATAGTTTTTGCATTTGGTGTATCGATAACAGAAAGCTCTACAGTTGGTGCTGCACGATCGTGAGCTGGAGCTAGTGCTTCTGCCTTTTCGATGTTTGCTGCGTAGTCAGATTCTGTTGAGAATGCGATTAAATCTTCGCCGCTTTCAGCCAGTACGTGGAACTCTTGAGAGCCATTACCACCGATTGCGCCAGAGTCAGCCCATACTGGACGGTACTCAAGACCCATGCGATCGAATGCTTTACAGTAAGCATCGTGCATTGCATCGTAAGATTTTTGTAGACCTTCTTTATCAATGTCAAAGCTGTAAGCATCCATCATGCAGAATTCACGTGCACGCATTACACCGAAACGAGGACGACGCTCATCACGGAATTTAGTCTGGATTTGGTACAGATTCAACGGAAGTTGTTTGTAAGAGCTTACTTCGTTACGCACTAAGCTAGTGATAACTTCTTCTGCTGTCGGGCTCAGTACAAACGGACGCGCGTGACGGTCAGTAAAGCGAAGTAGTTCAGGGCCCATTTTTTCTGAGCGGCCTGTTTCTTCCCATAGTTCAAACGGCTGAACAACGGGCATCAAGGTTTCGACTGCACCTGCATTGTCGATTTCTTGGCGAACGATGTTTTCGACCTTACGCAGAACACGCAGACCTGTAGGCAGCCAGGTGTATAGACCTGAAGCCAGCTTACGGATCATACCTGCACGAAGCATCAGCTGATGGCTAATGATTTCTGCGTCGTTTGGAGTCTCCTTCAGAGTAGAAAGAAGATAGTTACTGGTACGCATTGATGGTATCCGTTGATTAGTGAAATAGGAAAAGTAAAGAGAGAAAACTCTCTTGCCGCAAGAGTGCGGTAACCGTGTATATTACCAGTCAATCAAGTTTTAGCCAAAAAGAACTGGTCACAAATAGCGATTTATTGGTCAGTTTCCACTGTTGTGACGATAACTTGTGAGTCTTGAACTGTGAATTTGACATTAAAATGGTAAAGATGAACCGCATATTCTTTACTGTCTGCTTTGTTCTTTTTATATGCAGGACGAGGATCTTGGGCTAAGACTTCACTGATCACGGCTTGATATTCTGCAGAGCGAGGCCCTGCGAGTTGAGCTTGTGCTTGTGGAGTAAAGATAACTTCAAGTTTAGTCGGCTCTTCACTGGCAAAGCCTCCACAGGCATCGGCAATACTGTCGGAGTAAGGTATATAAGGCTTAATATCTATAATAGGGGTGCCATTAACCAGATCAACACCACCAAGCTCTAAAATTACCTGCCCGTCTTGTTGTCGAACCCCTTTAAGTTCAACGGCCGACATACCGATACCATTAGGTCTAAAGGTCGCTCGGCTTGCAAAAACACCAACTCGCTCATTTCCACCTAACCGAGGAGGGCGAACCGTTGGACGCCAACCTGCTTCAAGATTTTGATCAAACAAAAACAGCAGCCATAAATGACTAAACTGCTCAATACCTCGAACCGCCTCCATAGCGTTTGCATCACCTTGTAAATAGATTTCAGAACGAGCACTGGGTACCAGTCCTGGTTGTCTAGGAACAGCAAATTTTTCTTTATAAGGAGAGTGGATAATACCAATAGGATCAATTTGATAAGACATGATAAATGAACGCCGGCTGAGAATGGTATTACCTTAGCATAAAAAAATAGCTTGACGTTAGTTTGAGAATTATTATCATTTGTTATGTTATAACATTTCATCTAAATATAAAGGTAAGCCAATGAAACCAGGAATTCATCCTCATTATCGACCAGTTTTGTTTCACGATACGAGTGCAGATAGCTACTTCTTAGTCGGTTCAACAATAAAAACTGAGAGAACTAAAGTTTGGCAAGATGGCCAAGAATATCCGTATGTCACATTGGATGTATCATCAGATTCTCATCCGTTCTATACCGGGAAACAGCGCATTGTGAAAACAGAAGGACAAATGGCGAACTTCAATCGTCGCTATAAACAATTTGCGAAAGGAGCACGCTAATGCAAGTGTTAAGTTCATTAAAGAGTGCCAAATTACGACATCGAGATTGTCAGGTTGTTAAACGTCGAGGGCGCTTATATGTGATTTGTAAATCAAACCCAAGATTTAAAGCGGTGCAAGGACGGGTGAAAAAGAAATCTTAAGGATCAATAAAGCCCCCGAACTTTATCGTTGCGAAAAGATAATGTACGGGGGCTTGCTACTAAGTGAATTTATCTATGAGATTACCAACCTTTTACTACACCACCTTTAAAGATGTCTTTAGCTGAGTTGTAAACGGTATCTGACTGATAAGATTTAACGAATTTTTGTACGTTTTCAGCGTTAACATTATCGGTGCGAGCCACAATTAGGTTTACATATGGCGACTCTTTATCTTCTACAAACAATCCGTCTTTTTCTGGCGTTAAGTTTAAACTGCTCGCGTAAGTTGTATTGATAATTGCAAAATCGACATCATCTAATGAGCGTGGTAGTTGCGCGGCTTCAAGCTCTTTGATTTGTAGGTTCTTTGGATTTTCTACAATATCAAGTACCGTTGCTGATAACCCTGAATTCTCTTTCAGTTTAAGTAACCCTTTTTGTTGTAATAACAGTAGAGAACGGCCTAAGTTAGTTGGGTCATTTGGCACGGCAACAATCGCGCCATCCTTTAGTTCATCTAACGATTTAATTTTATTTGAATAAGCAGCAATTGGGTAAACAAAGGTATTACCTGCTACTGTGAACTTATAGCCACGGTCATTGATCTGCTGATCGAGATACGGTTTATGCTGAAAAGCATTGGCATCAATTGAACCATCAGCAAGAGCGGCATTAGGCGAAACATAATCGGTAAAAGTGACCAATTCGACATCTAAGCCATATTTTTCCTTTGCTTCTTTTGCGGCCACTTCAGCAACTTGCTCTTCAGCTCCAGCCATCACCCCAATTTTTACTTTATTTTGATCTACTGCGGTTGTTGCCGTTTCTTTCTCGCCACAGCCTGTGAGTACTAATGTAGAGGCGATGCCAGCAACGGCAAAAAGGTGTTTTAATGATACTGCCATAATGTGTCTCCTTGACGATATTTCCAGATGTTGTATTTGGTCTTTTTTAATATTTTTGCTGTTTTTAACTATCGGTGATCGACACGCTTTACACAGTAATCACCAATAGATTGAATTAATTGCACGAGAATAATGAGCATGACAACAGTAATAGCCATCACAGTGCCATCAAAGCGTTGATAGCCATAACGAATTCCTACATCACCTAAACCTCCACCGCCCACGGTGCCAGCCATCGCCGAATAGCTAACGAGAGTAACAAGGGTGATGGTCACACCATTTATGATGCCGGGTAATGCTTCAGGTAGTAGCACTTTGGTAATGATCTGCTTTGGTGTCGCTCCCATAGCTTGTGCTGCTTCAACAAGTCCAGCTGGCACTTCAAGTAATGCGCCTTCAACTAAGCGAGCAATAAAAGGAATGGCTCCGACTGTGAGTGGCACAATTGCGGCTGCGGTGCCAATTGAGCTGCCAACAACAAAACGAGTAAATGGAATAATGGCAACTAACAGAATAATAAATGGGATCGAACGGCCTATATTAACGATAAATCCCAGACTTTTATTGAGTGCTTTATTCTCTAATAATCCACCTTTTTTACTAAGGTGCAGCATTACGCCAAGAGGAATACCAATAATAAAACCAATGAGTCCTGAAACGAGAACCATGACCAAGGTTTGACCTAAGGCTTCAATCAAGAGGGCTGTTAGGCGTTCATTGTTAGCAAACCAAGATGAAATAGAATTAAGCGACATAGCCCAGCACCTCTACATTTATTTTGTGATCTCGTAAGAAAGCAATCGCTTTGTTGGCCGCGGTTTCAGTACCAAAAAATTCAGCTAACATTAAGCCAAACTTTACCCCGCCAGCATAATCCATATCGGCGCTTAAGATGCTGATATCAATATTAAATTCACGGGCTACTTGGCTAATTAATGGTGCATCAACAGAATCACCTGTAAATTCAAGTCGAACTAATGGATAACTGCCTTCGCGTTGCTCTAAGCTCATTCTGGCCTGATAATCTTCCGGAATAGAGAGATCGAGAGTTGAGCGGATGAAGTTTCTTGCTAACTCTGTTTTAGGGTGCGCAAAGATATCACCAACAGGGCCTTTTTCTACTAATTCACCATCACCAATAATGGCAACTTGATGGCAGATGCTTTTTACGACATCCATCTCGTGGGTAATAAGAAGAATGGTGATATTAAGCTGGCGGTTGATTTTCTTTAGTAGCTGTAAAATTGATTGTGTTGTTGCTGGATCGAGTGCGCTGGTTGCTTCATCACATAGCAAAACTTTAGGATCGGAAGCCAGTGCTCTTGCGATAGCCACACGCTGTTTTTGTCCACCACTTAAATTGGCGGGAAAACTGTGTTTTTTCTCACTTAACCCAACCAATTCAAGCAATTTATTAACTTTATTTTCTAACTGATTTTTCTTAACCCCAGCAAGCTCTAGAGGGAGGGCCACATTGGCAAAAACGGTGCGAGAAGCCAGTAGGTTAAAATGCTGAAAGATCATGCCGATTTTGCGTCGAGCAAGTGTTAATTGTTGATTGGATAATTGGGTTAGCTTGATACCATCAACGATAATATCGCCACTGGTTGGTCGCTCAAGCAAATTGACACAGCGAATGAGAGTACTTTTTCCTGCGCCCGATGAGCCAATAACCCCAAAGATATTGCCCTGTTCTATGGTTAAATTAATATCACGGAGTGCGCTTATCGCTTTATCACCCTGATAGAATATTTTATTAACATTGTTGATTTCTATCATCGTACTTCCTAATCCCTGGGAGAGCGTTAATTGTTCTCTTTGCTTTTTCTTATACCGAAAATGTTATTGCTTGTAACAAAATAGTGGTGTTTGCGGTGTTGTTTTTGTATTAAATTGCTAATTGTACGAGCTGATACGTTAAAAAATGTCGCTCGCTGTAACATTCATGCTATGGTCTCTCTGTTTTTAAGTCAATAGATATTTTTACGTCTAGACGTCTATATGTCTTTGTGCGTTAAAATACCATTATTGGATTGATTGTGATTTGGATAAATCGTCAGAAGCACTGCTCTTTTGGGGGCTGTCGTGCCATAATCTAGCAAACCGATAATTTTGAGGGCTAAGTTTTGGCCAAACCTGCTGTCTTTATTGATCGTGATGGCGTTATTAATGTCGATCACGGCTATGTTCACACTACGGATGATTTCGAATACGTAGAAGGTGTTTTTGCTGCGTGTAAAAAACTAAAAGAGATGGGATATCTTTTAGTCTTAGTAACCAATCAATCGGGCATTGCTCGTGGTATGTTCACTGAAGATGAGTTTTTGTCTCTAACCGAGTGGATGGATTGGAACTTTGTTGATAATGGCGTGGAATTTGATGGTATCTATTACTGTCCACACCACCCAGAAGGTCAAGGGGACTATCGCCAAGAGTGTGATTGTCGTAAACCTAAGCCTGGTATGTTAATTTCAGCGCGTGATTACTTAAAAATTGATATGGCGCAATCTGTTATGATCGGTGATAAAGCAGATGATATGACAGCAGCAAAAGCGGCTGAAGTTGGAACGAAAATTTTAGTTCGCACTGGTAAGCCAGTTACTGAAGTTGGCGAGCAACTTGCTGATGTTGTGCTAGACAGTGTGGCAGATGTTCCTGCTTGGTTGGCGAGCCAAAAATAACGTTTTACCTAAGCCTAATAGAATAAGCCGAGATTTATGATGATCTCGGCTTTTTTATGATTATTTTCTGAAAATTGGTACTTTTTTTGCCTATATTTATCTATGTGGCTGGTTGTATTTTTAGTTATTGAGCATTGCTCGTCTTTTTATTTGATGATAAACCAGAGAAGCAAAATGGATTTGCATGAATAAAACCTCTTTGTAGGCATTTGGAGGTGAGGACAAGGAGCTGTCTAGTAATGTTGCACTATTTTATTCGGCGTTTATTTTTGGTGATACCAACCTTTTTGGGTATTACCTTGCTTATCTTTGCGATCACCCGTTTGGTTCCCGGTGGTCCTGTTGAGCGAATGCTAGCATCCATGCACAGTCAGATGGATGGCGGGGTATCGTTATCTCAATCGGGCGAGAGTTCTGCTCTGTCACAAGATCAATTGGCTGAACTCAATGCTTTTTATGGTCTAGATCAGCCCGTCACGACTGCTTATATCAATTGGCTCACCAAATTAGTTACATTAGATTTGGGTGAATCGACCCGCTATTATGAACCTGTCACAGAGATGATTGCTGAGCGCCTTCCTGTCTCTCTCTTTTATGGTGCAATGACATTTGTCATTAGTTATCTCATATCGATCCCACTTGGCTATTACAAAGCACTTAAACATGGCTCTTGGTTTGATTCCAGCTCTTCTATTTTAATTTTTTTAGGCTTTGCTTTACCTGGCTATGTTGTTGGAGTGCTATTAATTACTTGGTTTAGTTATCACTTAGAGTGGTTTCCGATGGGGGGCTTTGTGAGTGATGATTTTGATGAGCATCTGTCTTTGTGGGCTCAAATTAAAGATCTTATGTGGCATGCGGTACTACCTCTTATTTGCTATCTCATCGGTGACTTTGCAACTTTAACCATGACAATGAAAAACAATTTGATGGAGAACCTATCGGCCGATTATCTTCGCACTGCTATGGCAAAAGGACTGCCGTTTCGAACAGCGGTACGTAAACATGCCCTAAGAAATAGCTTAATTCCCATTGCCAGTCATTTTGGTAACTCTTTACTTTTTTTCATGAGTGGTTCTTTTCTTATCGAAGTGATTTTCAACATCGATGGTATTGGGTTATTGGGGTATGAATCGGTTATGGAGCGTGATTATCCTGTGGTGATGGGAATTGTCGCCATTAATGCGGCCATGTTGCTGGTGGGCAATATCTTATCGGATATGTGCGTGGCCATGGTGGATCCTAGGGTAAGATTTGGAGCGCCAGCATGATAAAACTCAATCCATTAACCAAGAAAAAAATTGACCGCTTTAAGTCTCTTAAACGAGGGTATTTCTCTTTTTGTTTATTGAGCCTGTGTTTGTTGCTCTCGCTGATGGCAGAAGTCTTAATTAACAGCAAAGCCTTAGTGGTTCGCTATCAAGGTGAGTATTTCTTTCCCGTTTTTTCGCAGGTAATTCAAGGACAAAAGTTTGGTTTAGCAACCCATGGTGAGACGGATTATCGCTTATTGCAACAAAAGTTTCGTCAACAAGATATGGGGGATTTTGTCATTATGCCGCTGGTGCCATGGAACCCATATGAACAAGATTTTTCAGGTGCTTACCCTCCGACTCCGCCAAGTATTGCTGAGCAGCATTATTTAGGTACGGATGTTATTGGGCGCGATATATTGGCTCGTTTGGTTTATGGTTTTCGCACTGCAATGGGGTTTGCTTTAATAACAATGGCAATCTCTTATGCGATAGGAGCGGTAGTTGGTTGTGCAATGGGATTTTTTGGTGGCAAGTTTGACTTGATTGTTCAGCGCTTGATTGAGATCTGGTCCATGGTGCCTTTTCTTTACGTCATTATGATTTTGGTCTCTATCACTCAACCAACCTTTGCCCTCTTTGTCGCAATTAATGTGTTATTTGGCTGGATGGGGATGACTTGGTATATGCGTACTATGACCTACAAAGAGTCTGCCCGAGAATATGTACTTGCAGCCAAAGCTCTAGGGGCCTCAACGTGGCGTATTATCTGCCACCATATATTGCCCAATACCATGGTTATGATAGTAACTCTGGCTCCTTTTACTATTGCTGCCAATATCACTGCTTTAACGGCATTGGATTACCTTGGACTTGGTCTTATGCCTCCAACCCCAAGTTGGGGGGAGCTATTACAGCAAGGTAAGTCAAATTTAGATTCACCTTGGATCGCTACCTCAGTTGTTACTGCCATTGTGTTAGTACTTGTTATGGTGACTTTTATTGGTGAAGCGATTCGTGCAGCTTTTGATCCAAAACGTTTGACTCGGTACCAATGAGAGGCTGCTTATGAACGATTTGCAATCACCTTTATTAGAGGTAAAAAACTTAAAAGTTGCTTTTGCTAATGAAAGCGGTAATAAGCAGAACCAGTGGCAGCAAATACTGCATGGCGTCAGTTTCTCCGTTTATAAAGGTCGAACTCTTGGGTTAGTCGGGGAATCTGGCTGTGGGAAAAGTATTACAGCGCTGTCTATAATGGGGTTATTACCTCAGCCTTACAGTAAAATCACCTCAGGATCTATTGTTTATCAGAATCAAGAACTGACACAGTTACCATCTCAGCAAAGATATCAATTACGTGGCGATAGAATTTCAATTATTTTCCAAGATCCGATGACAGCGCTCAATCCTGTTCATACTATCGGCCAACAAATTTGCGAAGTCTTAGCTCTGCATCGGCCAGAATTAGCGAAAAAGCAGCGTTGGCATCATGCGATAGAGTTACTGGAAAAGGTCCAAATTCCCAATCCTCAATTACGCATTCGTGAATACCCGCACCATCTTTCGGGGGGTATGCGTCAGCGAGTGATGATCGCTATGGCGTTAGCTTGTCAGCCTGATATTTTAATTTGCGATGAGCCAACCACAGCCCTTGATGTGACAGTCCAAGCCTCTATTTTGGATTTAATGCACGATCTACAGCAAGAGACTCAAATGGCGATGATCTTTATTACTCATGACTTAGGCGTAGTCGCTGAAATTTGTGATGATGTTGCTGTGATGTATGGTGGGAAAATTGTTGAATATTCAGATGTTTTTGAGCTCTTTGATCACCCTAAACACCCATATACTAAGCGTTTATTAGGATTAATGCCTAAACTTACGGATAAGCCTAAACAACTTATTGATATTAAGCCGATTGATACTACGTTATTTCCTGAGTTCCAAGGATAGGCAAGGAGAGGGTATGAGTGAAGTTTTACGGGCGACAGATCTTTGCCAATATTTTTACAACGGAGGCGGTTTCTTTCGTAAAGGGGAGGAAATCAAAGCCGTTGATGGCGTGTCATTGATTGTTAATGCGGGGGAAACTTTGGGCTTAGTGGGCGAGTCTGGTTGTGGCAAAAGTACCTTGGGGCGGGCTTTACTCAAACTATACCAGCCCAGTCGCGGTGAGATATTTTTCCAAGGTCAGAATATTACTCAGTTCAGTGTGAAAAAGATGCGCCCACTGCGAAAAGAGATGCAAATTGTGTTTCAAGACCCTATGGAGTCACTAAACCCTCGCCATACCGTTGGAATGATTTTAGAAGAGCCGTTTATTATTCATAAGTTAGGAACCAAAGCGGAGCGGCAAATATGGGTTGATGAATTGTTGGTTAAGGTTGGACTGCCCATTTCAGCAAAAGATCGATATCCCCATGAATTTTCAGGTGGACAAAGACAACGTATCGGTATTGCTCGAGCCATTGCTTTAAAACCTAAATTACTTATTTGTGATGAATCTGTTTCAGCCTTAGATGTCTCGGTGCAAGCTCAGATCTTAAATTTACTGTTACAACTACAACAGGAGATGAATTTAGCCATGATTTTTATTTCCCATGATCTTTCAGTGGTTAAGCATATTTCCGACAGAGTTGCTGTGATGTATTTTGGCAAAATAGTGGAAACAGGCCCAACTGAACAGGTATTCCTCCACCCCAAAGCCAGTTACACCAAACAGTTGTTAGCAGCCATTCCCGTGACTCATCCACGCGATCGCAGAAAAAGAAGATTGCAACGAGATCAAGTGGCGTAATTAAATAGATAACAAGGATGTTAGATGATGAAACCCATTGTAATGACGGTAGCTGCGCTAGGATGGTTAATGATAGCGCCAAGTTGGGCTACAACACTGCCTGATGATCTTAAATGGCAAACCAATTTAGATGAGCCACTTTTTGCCTCACCTGACGCTCAGTTTGGAGGAACATTTCGTACTTATATTGCTAGCTTTCCCCAAACGTTTCGAGTTGTTGGTCCTGATTCTAACGGTGCTTTTCGTGGCTGGTTAGTCGATTATCAACCCGCTTTAGTTGCTAAACATCCAAATACTGAAGCTTGGCTACCAAATTTAGCCACCCACTGGGCATTAGCAGACGATCATAAAACGGTGTATTTTCGTTTGAACCCGGCAGCAAAATGGTCTGATGGAAAACCAGTGACTGCAGATGACTATCTTTTTATGCTGCAAATGATGCGTTCAAAAGACATTGTCGCGCCTTGGTATAATGAGTATTACAGTAAGCAGATTGTCGATATTGTGAAATTTGATGATCACACTATCGCGGTTAAGCAAGCGGAACCCAAAAATCCAGATGATCTTTTGTATTACAGTAACCTTCAGCCCAGACCTAAGCACTTTTATAAAGTAAAAACGGATAAAAATAGTGATGGGATCGATGATAATTATGTTCGACGTTATAACTTTAAACCAGAACCTGTCACAGGTCCTTATTATTTAGATAAAGTTAAGAAAGGGAAATCTGTCACTTTTCGGCATGTAGGGCAAGATTGGTGGGGGTATCAAAACCCTTATTACAAGCACCGTTATAATGTTGAAAAAATTCGTTTAACGGTTATTCGAGATAATGATATTGCCCGTAAGCATTATGAAAAAGGCTCACTTGATGCGTTTAATCTGGTTATGCCGTCATTGTGGCACGATAAGTCGAATACAGAGCCGTATCAAAAAGGGTACATAGAAAAATTCTGGGGCTATAACCAAACCTTACAAGGGGCTGGTGGTATTTGGATCAATACTCAAAAGCCATTGTTGAATAATATTGATGTACGAAAAGGTCTTGGATTCGCTACAGATTTTGATGGCATGATCGAAAAAGTGTTGCGAGGAGATTACGTACGTCAAGCCAATGGTATGGGAGTTGGACAGGGTGATTACACTAATAAAGATATTCAAGCACCTAAGTTTGATTTAACAAAAGCCAATGAATATTTTATTAAAGCAGGATTTGATAAGTTCGATGCGCAAGGTATTCGAATGAATGAGAAAGGTGAGCGCTTATCTTTTGCCATTACCTATGCTTATGCAGAGCACACACCACGTTTAGCTTATCTTAAAGAGCAGGCAAAACAGGCTGGGGTGGAATACACTCTCAACTTAGTCGATGGCTCTTCTGCGTTTAAGTATGTATTAGAAAATAAGCATCAACTCTCTTTCCATACAATGGGGTCGAGCGAAATTCCTGCCTATTGGGAATATCTTCACAGTAGTAATGCCAATCAACCTCAAACCAATAATTTTACCAACTATGCATCCAGTGATATGGATTCCTTGATTATGGCCTATCGCAATGAATTTGATGTCAGCAAGAAAAAGGCTTTATCAAAAGAGATTCAACAAATAGTGGCAGATGAGGCGTTAATTATACCTGGCTATATGGTGCCTTATACCCGCGTTGGTTATTGGCGCTGGATGAAATATCCGACCCCTGCGATGACGAAGAAGACTGAACAACTGTTTAGTGTTGGGATGAACAGTGATTTGGGTACTTATTGGATCGATGAAAAGATAAAGAAAGAGACTCTAGCTGCAATAAAACAAAATAAGAGCTTTAAACCTAAAGTCATCGTGGATGAATCTTATAAGTAAAGCCTCATTTTATGGTCTTAGGTTATTTTAAGATACGAGATGTAAAGCGTTATTATCCATTAAAGCTTTAGGAAAGTAGCATGGGATAATAATAGATGCTTTCTAATCGGTATAAAAGGTGTAGTTTGGGCTGCGCCTTTTCGTTTTTTAAGCATAAAAACTCAAGATGGATTAAAAAGTAATCACTCAAACTCAAAAAGAGAAAAAACTATAAAAATAGGCTTGCCAGTAAAAATTTAATCTCTATAATCCGCTCTCGTTGTCACGACAAAGCACTGAATTAAGAGCGGTTGTGATAATATTGTTCTTTAACAATTTGACCATGCAATCTGTGTGGGCACTCGTGAAATGATTTAGTCTAAAAGATTTAATCAATGAAACTGAGTGACCAAGTGATACGTAAGTATCAGCACAGTCAATTCATTCATCATTTATGATGAATTAACAGTATTCATTGAGCCGTATCGTTAGATACAACAAAACTTTAATTGAAGAGTTTGATCATGGCTCAGATTGAACGCTGGCGGCAGGCCTAACACATGCAAGTCGAGCGGCAGCGACTTAACTGAACCTTCGGGGAACGTTAAGGGCGGCGAGCGGCGGACGGGTGAGTAATGCCTGGGAATATGCCCTGATGTGGGGGATAACTATTGGAAACGATAGCTAATACCGCATAATCTCTTCGGAGCAAAGAGGGGGACCTTCGGGC
>NZ_PYOG01000017.1 GCF_003026815.1 Photobacterium damselae
TCCCTTGGAAAGACTACAGAGCAGTGACGGCTGATCTGAAGAAAATCTACCAATCAGCCACAGAAGATGAGGCTCTGCTGGCTCTAGAGCAGTTCTCTGCCCGATGGGATAGTAAGTATCCTCAAATCAGTCGCTCTTGGACGACGCATTGGGACAACCTCAATACCTTGTTTAGCTACCCAGAGGACATCCGCCGAGCGATCTACACGACTAACGCCATTGAATCCCTCAACAGCGTCATTAGAAAAGCGATTAAGAAGCGCAAGCTGTTCCCAACGGATGAGTCAGCTCGAAAGGTGATCTACCTAGCTATCCGTGATGCTTCTAAGAAGTGGACGATGCCGATTAGAAACTGGCGACAAGCTCTAAACCGCTTTATGATTATGTTCGAAGACCGACTCTCTGAGTACATGTAACCTCGACAGTTACACAGAATTATTTACAGGGTCTGTTTTTTTAATGCGTAATCAAAAGATTCTTTCACTTTTTCTTGGGTATATAGTTCAGGATTGTATGACCAATCTTCCATTGTTTCACAAATTTCAAAATCTACCGGCTTTTGCTGCCAACGATGATCAAACTCATAATCTGGATATTCATTAGGATAAGGCCCCGAACCTTTTGTATGCTCAATTGCGTATGGATAGCCTTGCTCCATATGATTCCATCCCCATTCTGCCCAATCACCTAAACAGTCAGCTCGCCAACCAAAGCCTTTTAGAGTTGCATAACTTAATGTATCTTCATCTTTTGAATTAATGAGCATTGTTTTTGTCGTTCGTGGAAAAGTTTTTTCAACAAGATCAACATAATAAAAAAGCTCTTCGTTGGTATAGCCCTGTGATATAAGATCTGGATGTTGCGGAGTTTGAATTGTTCGACTAGCCATATGCCATTCTCCCCACGTACCGACTAAACCAACATCAAGACGAAGAATATTATTATTGCCGTCATATTTATCGCCTAGTGCTTGCATTAACTGGGCAACTTTTTCCTTAAAATAGGGCTGATTATAATCAGGAATAAATTCAGCATTGGTTGAACAACCCTCCCACTGACCTGATGGAATAGTGCTGCTCAGTTGATCCTTAATCCAACATGGAACACCTAAAATTGGTTGGAAGTTGAAACCAAGCTCTCCATAATAGGTTTCACCTGGAGCTGCTAGCGTCATAATACGAAAAACTAATTTTTTATTATGTTTTATGGCGTCTTTCAATGCCGTGTCGATGACCGAAAAATCATATTCACCATCTCGAGGTTCTAGTTGTTCCCAATACCAACGATAGTACACAACACTTGTTACTGGATAGCTTGGGACAGGTGTGTAGGGATCATCATGGATATGGATTGATGATAAATCAGTAAAGCCAATATCAGGGTTAACCAAAACATTACTATTTATCAGTGGGGTAATGGATTGAATGTTATCAGGTAGTAATGGCAAAGTATTCGCATTGCTAGAACTATCATTGCAGCCCAGAAGAATAGATAAAGATAGGACTGGGATAATATAACTTTTAGGCATTGTTGTCTAATTAATGTTCTAATGAAATTTATCTTATAATATGTTGAATTGTTTTTTTTATATCAAATTAATGTAAAAAAGGAGATGTTAAATCTCCTTTTTTATTTGTTATTTTAGAATATTATTTAATATATACATCACCTATTGTATGCCATCCATCATTATCTCTACCAAAAATACCTAACTTTATAGCTGGGTTATTATTTTTATCGAGTAGTGCAACTTGTAATTTATACATTCCCGTTTGCATATTAACTGGCAATGAAAAAATATTGTTTTGATTGTAATTATGTGCATCTTGGTTTATATCCTCTGCAGGATACCATTTTGTTATATCATTTTCTGTATTCCAAGTAATGATGCTATTATTTTTTTGATTTATTAATCTCCAAGAAACAGGATAATTATTATAGCTTGGAGCTGAACCGACATTCTTCCATGTTGAATTAATCGTTATATTACTACCTGGTTTAAAATTACTAATTAATTGTACAAAAGATAACTCAAATCGATAACCTAATTTTTTAAGAAAATCATCCATTAAATCTTGGTACATTTCAGGGACATTACCTGATTTTATATTTAATAAAGAAGCATGTTTATTTAAAGCAAAGTCAAAAGTTTGTTTGATTTTGTCTCTTGTATATATATTTGGTTCATAACTAAAATCATTTAACGAGGTACAAACCTCAAAATCGACTGGAGCTGTTTTCCAATGTTGAGAAAAATTTTGATATGCATGTCGGTTTGCTAAAGTACTGTTACCTTCTATAAAGTTTATTGTGTCTGGATAACCATTTTCCATGTGATTCCATCCCCAAGGAGCCCAGTCACCTAGGCAATCAGCACGCCAACCTAAATTTAATCTAGATGTTACATCACTTGCGATTGTTTCTGATCTTGAACCCAAATCAATCGATAGTTGTTGGTCTGGGAAAGCGTTATGCATCATATCAACATAGGGTTTTAAATCTTCATATGTATAGCCGTTTTGACCTAATTCAGCATGATCTGCATGAGTTGCAAGATTCCATTCCCCCCATGTACCAACAAGGCCAACATCAATTCTTAAGATGTTTTTATTAGAGTTATATCGTTGGCCCATAGCATTAACAAATTTAGTTAATTTTTCTTTTAGTAAAGGATTTTTATAGTCCACAACATAGCTATTATCATCTTTACAAATATCAAAGGTATTCGGATCTATTTGTTTTTTTAACCAACACGGTATTCCCAGTGTTTTTTTACCTGCTAATGGTGATGGATTATAATAGGTTTCATTAAGTCCTGACATTGTCATAAACCGAAAAACAAATTTTTTTCCTAAATTTTTCGCTTGATTAATTGTGTCATCAATAAGTTGAAAATTATATTTTCCTTCTTCAGTTTCTAATTCTTCCCAATACCATCGAAAATAAACAACTGAAGTTTCTGGATGAGTTGGTTCAGACCACCAAGGATCATTTCTTCTATCAAAAGTATGAAAATCTGTAATACCAATATCTGGATTAACTAATATATCATTGATTGTTTCTGGATAATAATTAATTGTTTCTTGCTTCTGCTTGCTATAAGCATTTTGACTAATGATTAATGAAGAAATAAGAGCGGCATAATATAAATTTGTTTTTTTCATAATTAATATCCAGTTGCTGGTTTGATATTGAATATGCCAAAAAACAAAATTTAGTAAATATACTTTTTTGTGATCTTGGTTCCGTTGTTTTTATTTAAAATTAAAAAAACATTGATTTCGACAAAATATTGTCGTTGTCATTTTTTTGTCGTAAATGTAATTATATGTTTGACTCTTATTAATATTTATATCATGAATTATTTAGACCTGTTAATAATGAATAACAGGTCTAAAATAATTAAAATTGAAAGATTATTCCCACTGTATTAGTGTGTTTTTTGGCCAGTTGCTACCAATTTCATGATACTGTTTTTCTAAGATATGCCGTTTTATTTTTAATGTTGGAGTTAGAATGCCATTTTCTATACTCCATGGTTCTTTGATCATGAGTACCCCTCGAATTTGGGCATGGGATTCGAGCTCGCTATTAAGTTTTGCAATCACTTTATGAACTCGCTTTTCATATCGAGCACGATCAAAATTAGGAAAACTATGAGGGACGGCTAATAGAATCGGTCCTGGCATACCGGATCCGATGATACACATAAGCTCTAAGTTGCTTAATTCAAAGAGTCTCTTTTCGATAGGGACTGGCGCTACAAATTTGCCTTTACTTGTTTTAAAGGTGTCTTTGATTCGTCCCTCTATTGTGATGTAACCATCTTCATCAATAG
Organism: Photobacterium damselae; assembly: GCF_003026815.1. Taxonomy (GTDB): domain Bacteria; phylum Pseudomonadota; class Gammaproteobacteria; order Enterobacterales; family Vibrionaceae; genus Photobacterium; species Photobacterium damselae. The sequence continues at coordinate 3,839 of NZ_PYOG01000017.1, forward strand.
AACCTAAATCGCCCGTATGAAGCCAACCATCTTCATCAATGGTTTCTTTGGTTGCTTCTTCATTTTTATAATAGCCACTGAATAATCCTTTACCACGAACAAGAATTTCTTCCTCAGCTGTCAGTTTTATTTCAATTCCTGGACCTGCATTACCTACTGAACCAATTTTGTCTGCTCTAAATGGATAATTTAAGGTGCTATAGGCAAAAGACTCCGTCATTCCCCAAGCCTCGGTGATATTAAGTCCAATATGACGGTACCATTCCAGTAAAGCAGGTGATACAGGGGCTGAGCCGCAGCCTAAAACGCGTGCTTTATCTAGGCCTAAACCATCAGCAAGTTTTCGCTTAATGAGTCCTGAAATAAATGGAATTTTTAATAATAAATTGAGTTTAGCAGGCGGTAGTTTCTCATGAATACGTTGTTGAAACAGAGTCCACAATCTCGGGACTGAAATGAAGAGAGTTGGGCGATGCATTTTGACATCGTCTATAAACGTATCTAACGACTCTGGAAATGCTACTTGGATCCCTGCTTGGACTGATGTACCGAATATGTAGACTCGTTCTGTAATATGAGCAAGAGGTAAATAGGAGAATAGACGTTCATTTTCTTTGATACCGATATGCTCGATCAGACGTTGTGAAGACCAGGCAAATGCGCCGTAACTTAGCATCGCACCTTTAGGTAGCCCAGAGGTTCCAGATGTGTAGACAATAGACATGATGTCTTCATGAGAATGCTGAGGTCTTTCTTGGCTTGGTTCGTATTTCGCAATGAGTTCGTCAAATTGGTATTGGCATTTAGGAGCGGTAGAATAATTAAAGCCGATCGTTGGTATGTAAGCATGCTTTGCACATACCGAATTAACCGCTTTCTCATCATCTAGTTTTCCTATAAGGATGATTTTAGATTCACTATGAGTAATGCAGTGTTCTATTGTGTCAGCGCCAGCCGTTGGAAAAATTGGTACACTAATATAACTTCCAAGCATCATAGCTAGGTCGGTGATAAACCATTCAGCGCAGTTTTTAGCGATTAATGCCACACGATCACCAGGTTGAATTCCCATATCACGCAGACAAGATACGAGGCGAAGTGCTTTATCTAATACATCAGCATAGGTGTAATCAGTAAACTCTCGATTAATAATCTGACGTAAAAAAACCTCGTTAGGCTTCTTCTCTGCCCATTGAATTAACATATTGTAAGGTAAAGATTGATCCATCATGAAGTCCTTTGAAGGGTAGTTTAATGGCACACTCATTGCTTCTTCCTTATTATAAATAGTCTTTAGAGTGATTCGTTTTTGTCCATATTGATAATTCTAAGTATAGGCAGAGGTTTTTATTAATGTGCAATCATACACTTATATTTTATGTGGATGATGTCTCATTCTTAGTGTTAATACTCAGTTCTATTTGCGATCTAGAAGAACAAAAGAAGAAAACCGTTAAGTGATGAGTGACATTTATTCTGATGTGGGTTATAACCCGACCTGTTTTGTCTTGGGTCGTTTGGAGATATTGTGAAAATTCTTCGCGCTTTTTGGGGTATTGGACTGATGTCTGTACTATGTCAGCCTGTTTTGGCCTCTAATTATTCATACAATGATTTTCCACCCAAAGGAAGTCGTACTGTAGATGATGTTATCAAACGTTACCAACCTATTGTTGAGCCTAGATTAAAGATTGATTTTGCTCGCGCTGAGGTTTCTTATCCTCCCAAAAAAATTGCGTTATTTGCGATGAAAAATGAGCAAAAAATGGAGTTATGGGCAGAGGAAGGTGATACATGGCATCTTATTAAAAACTATCCAATAACAAAGTTAAGCGGTGTTATGGGGCCAAAAAAGCGAGAAGGGGATAAGCAGATTCCGGAAGGGATTTATCAAGTTGAATTCCTCAATCCTAATAGTCAGTATCACTTATCGATGAAACTTAACTACCCCAATGATTTTGATTTGAAGTATGCAAAGTTAGAGGGAAGAACAAAGCCTGGTACTAATATTTTCATTCATGGCAAGGAATCATCTGTTGGCTGTTTAGCTATTGGTGATGTTGCTATTGAAGAGTTATTTGTTTTAGCGAAAAATACGGGAATCGACAATATTGATGTGGTTATTAGTCCTTATGATCCAAGAACAAGAACTTTAGTACCCACACTCTCTGAGCCATATTGGACGTCCATTCTCTATCGCGATATTACCCATGTAGCTCAGCAGTTTGATAGCAAAAGACATCTATAACAAAGGCTCTAAAGGAATAAAGTGTGATATTGAGCATATAATTCACCTTAGCCTTCGTTAGAGAACAAAATTTATAAAAATTTAATACACAAATTGTGGCTTATCGTATTTCATTTTGTAATACTTTACAGCACATAATACCAAACAGATGAATACCATCGATTACGGAAGCTTATCGGTGGTAAACACAGATACAAAGAGTAATACTTATTTATGCCAAAGCGTAGTAAAGAAGATACCGAGATTACAATTCAAACGATCATGGATGCCGTTGTAGATCAGATTCTGACATTAGGCTACGACAAAATGTCTTACACCACTTTGAGTAATCAGACAGGCATATCGCGTACAGGCATTAGCCATCATTTTCCTAAGAAACAAGATTTTGCTAATGCTCTTGATGGGCGCATTTTTCAAATTTTTGTTGAAAAACTCGATCTCGAACATGGGTTAGAAAACTTTTCTCTTAGTTGGAATCGAGCACTAGATGATGAAAAGTTCAGAGCTGTATTGCGATTACTATTTTTACACATTTCAGCGACTGAAACCTCTCATGAATTTGCAAGTAAAGGTATTGAGCGTTTGTTTACTATCTGTGTAGAGAAATTTGGAATTGAAAGCAATGAAGAACTAGAGTGTTTATTAGGTCGATCGTTAGTCCGCTTGGCAAAGTAAGCGTTATCTCTCTTTTTCTTAGAAAAACCACCTTTATTGCAAAGGTGGTTTTTTTATATATAGCTTTAGCCAATAATATTAAAATGAACTATCTAGATAAGTTGAATTCTAGAGCTAAAACTCTAAAATGGTCAAAAAAGTCATATATTGGCTTCAGAAGGATTTATGAATGAGAGTTAAGCCATTTACATTACCTAAGCTAGCCCTCGCGCTGTTTGCTTTATCGCCTATAGCTGGCCAAGCTGAATCAGTCAGCTTTAGTCAAGCTTGGCAAACTGTCGTTAGTCAAAATGAAGGGCTAGCGGCAGAACGAACAAAAGTTGATCAAGCTAAATATCTACAAGATGCTGCTTGGGATCTGAATTTACCCCAAGTTAGTGTCGGTGCGAATTATACTCGTTTAGATGATAACATTGAGATATCACCATCCGATTTATTTTCAAGCATGCCAGCTTCTGGTTCTGATGCTGGTAAAGTTATTTCTCAATTAGCAGAGCAGTTGTCTAAACTAACGGGTACTGATTTCAATTCTTTATTCACCTCTCAAATCACGGATAAAGATGTTTTTACCAGCTCTATTCGCGCTATTTGGCCTATTTTTACTGGTGGGCGCATTAATGCTGCTCAAGCCATTGCAGAAGGTAAAACCGAAGAAGCTAAATATATGCTGGCCATGAAAAAGCAAGCTACCTATGAAGACCTTTCTCGATTTTACTTTGGCGTTGTGCTTGCTGAGCAGGTATATAAAACCCGACAAGAAGTAGAGGCCGGATTAAAACAGCATTTTGAGCATGCGGTTAAGCTCCAACAACAAGGGCAAATAGCTCGTGTGGAACGATTACAGGCAGAAGCTGCCTACGACAAAGCAAAAGTAGAAACACAAAAATCAAAGCGAGACTTAGAAATTGTGCAAGTTGCGTTAACTAAGCTTCTTAACGCGAGCTCGCCAATAACCCCAACAACGACATTGTTTACTAATGAGCAGTTACCTAATTTAGATTCTTTTCTTTCTCAGACTCTAACCACGTATCCTGGTTTGCACTTATTAGATGCAAAACGCAAACAAGCTAATGGTTTAATTGATGTGGAGAAGGGCAAGTATTATCCAGAAGTTTACCTATATGGTAATTACAATATTTATGATGGACATTCTCTTGCTGCAGAATTAACACCTGATTGGGCCGTTGGGGTTGGCGTCAATATTCCATTAATTGATAACACGGGTCGAAGCGGTAAATTAAAGGCAGCACACAGCGCAGTATCGCAGGTTAATCATTTGCAAGCGCAAGCAAAACAAGATCTTTCTGTTTTAGTTGAGAAAACCTATAAAGAAGCAAACCAAGCTTTGGAAGAGTATCAAGGCCTACAATCGAGCTTAAATTTAGCTAATGAAAATGTCCGTTTACGGGAAAAAGCGTTTAGCCAAGGACTTTCAACATCATTAGATGTGGTTGATGCAGAATTGTTTTTAGCCAGTATTAAGACTCAACGTTTAGCAGCATCATATCAATACATCACATCTTTAACTCGTCTTTTGGCTATCAGTGGTCAAATGAGTGAATTTAATCAGTATCAAAAATATCGCGGTCTTGAGGTTCAATCTAAATGAGTAAAGTTAAAACCCTAGCAGTTGTCGTTCCTGTTGCAGCCCTAGTCTCATGGTTAGGTTATACCTTTTGGCAAGCATATCAACCAGTACCTGAACGGATGCAGGGCCAAATAGAGGCGCAGCAATATAATATTTCATCAAAAATTCCAGGCCGTATAGATAAGGTTTTGGTTCATAAAGGTGATGAAGTTAAACCTGGTCAGTTAATATTCACGCTGCTTACACCTGAAATTGATGCAAAACTTATGCAAGCTAAAGCTGGTAAATCTGCGGCAGGCGCTTTAGCCGAAGAAGCTGAAAAGGGGGCGCGTCGCCAGCAGGTTGCCGCAGCACAAGATCAGTGGCGAAAAGCAAGTGCGGCTGCTGATTTAATGGAAAAAACATACCGACGTATTGATAATCTGTATAAAGATGGCGTTGTTGCTCAGCAAAAACGCGATGAAGTTTATACTCAATGGCAAGCAGCCAAATATACAGAAAGCGCAGCTTATCAGATGTATCAAATGGCGAAAGAAGGTGCACGAGTAGAAACCAAGAAAGCGGCACAAGAGAAAGTTAAAATGGCTGAAGGTGCGGTAGCCGAAGTTCAAGCCTATGCGGATGATGCTAAAGCAACAAGTTGGCACAATGGAGAAGTGTCGCAGATCTTGCTTCATGATGGCGAACTGGCACCTCAAGGTTTTCCTGTTGTGACTATTATGGATATGAGCGATGCATGGGCGGTGTTTAACGTTCGTGAAGATAAGTTAAAGGATTATCAAAAAGGTGCCGAGCTTACGGTGAAAATTCCTGCTTTAGGTGAACAGGAGTATCGTTTTAAGGTTACTCATGTTGCCGTAATGGGTGATTTTGCAACATGGCGTGCAACAGATACTGCTAAGGGCTTTGATATGCGTACCTTTGAAGTGGAAGCGCGTCCGATGGAACCTATTGATGGTTTACGTGCCGGTATGAGTGTAATAGTCGAGTAATCTTATGTTTTGCCTTTCATATATAAAACGAGAATGGCAACTGATCTGGCAAGATGGATGGCTAAGAGCATTACTGATTTGGTTGCCTATCACTCTCTTTGTGACAATGTGGCTGATTTTTTCTGCTGGAATAGCAAGAGACTTGCCGATTGGTGTTGTTGATCTTGACCATAGTCGTATGTCTCGTGGCTTAACTCGTTATTTTAATGCGAGTCCGACCATGGAAGTGACAGCTCAGTTTACTGATCGAGCTGCTGGGGATCGAGCATTACGAGGCGGTGATATCTACGCATTAGTTGTGTTGCCTGATTCATTAGAAAAAGACACTATGTTGGGATACTCGCCATCTGTAACAGTATTTTATAACAGTCAGTTTATCTTGATTGCTAAGTTACTCAACTCCGCGATGGTGCAGGCGCAAGCTACCTATAATGCTTCTATCGAAACACTGAGAAATATGTCTCATGGTTCGCCAGTTCCTCTACAAGCATTGGGGCAAGCCGTTCCTGTTCAAAGTCAGATTACACCACTGTTTAATAGTAATAGTCATTATGGTCAGTTTCTTGTTTCTGCAATCTTACCTGCAATTTGGCAGATCCTGATTGTTGCGACAACCGTTATGACTCTCGCTGCTGAAGATCGTCGACAAGGTTTGCTTAATTGGCTTCGAGAACGACCATATCAGAAAGTAATGAGTAAATTCGTTCCTTACTTTTTTGGTTTTCTCATTCAGGGCATGCTGTTCTTGTGGGGAATGTATGGCGTACTAGATTGGCCTATGCATGGTAGTTGGTTGATCTTATTTACAGCGCAAAGTTTGATGGTACTCGCTTGTATTAGTGTTGGCTGCCTATTCTATTTTGTCGCTATGGATACAGCTCGCGCCATGAGTTTTGTTGCTGGATTTACAGCTCCTGCATTTGCATTTATGGGCATTACATTTCCTGCAACTAACATGCATCCATTAGCTCAAATGTGGCGCTCGCTATTGCCTGTTAGCCATTATATCGAGATTCAGCTGCAGCAGGTCGATTATGGTACGGGTTGGTTTCAAGCCCGCGATAACTTGTTTGTCTTAGCGCTTTTTATCATTGCGCTAATACTTGGTTTAGTAAAAATGCATTTTTGGCGAAAAGGGCAACTGAAACATGAAGCTAAGTTAGATGTTAATAAGGAGACATTATGAGTTGGAAGTCCTTATTAAGGTTTGAACTTAAAGCTATATTTACTAATCCAGCGCTACTGTTCACGGTTTTTGGTGGTATCGTAATTTATTCATTTCTTTACCCATTGCCATACTCGGAACAATTACCTCGAGAGCAGCGAGTTGCCGTGGTTAATTTGGATCAGAGTCAATTAAGTCGAAAACTGATTCGTATGGCTGATGCAACACCACAAGTTGAAATTACTGAACATTTGGGCAGTATTTATTCGGCTCAACAGCAACTTGAGCAGAGTAATATTGATGGCATTTTAGTCATTCCTGAGAATTTTTATCGAGATGTTCTGCTCGGAAAAAGTCCAACTTTAGCTTACGCTGGCAACGCTGCACTATTTTTAGTTTATGGTACTGTTGTTGAAGGATTAGCATCTGCTGGTGGAACGTTAGGGGCGCATATTAAAGTCTCCCATATGGTAATGGATGGTCATAATATTGCTTTAGCGGCTAAACAATATTCGGCAATGAAGCTAAATATGAGACCAATTTTCAATACTACAATGGGCTACATTAATTATGTTGTACCCGCAGTATTTGTTTTGATCTTACATCAAACATTGCTAATTGGCGTTTCCATCATTGGAGGTGAACATAATGAGCGACGGGCCGAAGGAGAAATTGGCTACTGGATGACATATCCCGCTTGGAAAATAATTTTTGTGAGAACAATACTGTTTGTTTTGATCTATATTCCTCTAACGATGTATTACTTTGGTTGGAGTTTTGATTATTACGATATAAGTAAGCTTGCTAAAGTTCCTGAGTTACTCTTGCTAACTGTTCCGTTCTTAGTTTCGGTGATCAGTTTAGGTTTAGTGATAGGGCAATTGATCCCTCGGCGTGAATTAGCAACATTAATTGTTTTGTTAAGTTCATTACCGCTGGTGTTCTCCGCCGGATTTATTTGGCCAACCGCAGAATTACCTACCATTATTAAAGGTTTTGCACAATTAGTACCGTCAACTCCGGCTATAAATGGCTTTTTACGGTTAAATCAAATGGGAGCCAGTTTTACCCAAGTTGCTCCATATTTTTGGCAGATGTGGTTGCAGGCCGTGATTTACTTTATGCTAGCTTGGGGGTTGATGAGCCGTAATCGAAGTCATTTAGAATAAAGTCCAATTATCACTTAATAATAATGAGCGCTTTAGGTCTTGAATCTGAAGCGTTTTTTTATGTATTAATTGTGAGATAAGTATGCTTTATAAGTAGAATATATTTACATAAAGAATTGTTAATACTAATCTTTCAAAGATACCAATGATGATATAGGACATATACATGAAAAAGCAGATCTCTGTATTAGCGTTATCACTTGCAGCAGTATTCTCGGCAGCTGTTTTTGCTGGCAACGGGGTGGATACAACTATGGACAAGGCCGCAATGGATGCAAAACAAGATGCTCATGCGGTGATGAAGGATGCTAGTTCTGATTCTAAAGATGCAATGATTGACATTAAAGATGAATTGAATAAAGGTACTGAAGATGTCATGAAAATGGCTGAAAAAGAGGGTAATGCAGAATCTCATGCCATCAATAAGCACTCCGATGCTATGAAGATTGATAAGGATGCAATGAAAGAAGAAGCGGCGACACAAGTACAAGAAAAAGTTATTAAAGAAGTTACTAATTAATCATTATTTTAAACTCAAGTGTTTGAAATTAATTAGATAGTTAAGCCCTTGAAGATAGACTCAAGGGCTTTTTATGTATTTTATAACCTGTTATTCATCATCAAAAGAATCTAATAACGTTTGAGATAAAACAAAGTAGTTAGCGCCTGATTTAGCATCAACAAAATCTAATAGACGATCATAATAGCCAACACTATCAGCATAGATCATTTGGCGAAGTGACGTTTCAATAACATTGGAGTCAGCCGCAAAGCCTATAAACATAGTGCCGTGTTCTAAGGCGTTACCAAATGGACGATTTTGACGAAGCATTTTAATTTCTTCATCATCAATAATCACTTTACTCTTGTTGTTATGAGCCCAAACAGGTTTAGTCTCGTCATCAAGTTCAATGTTGTCTAATTTAGTTCGACCAATCACTTTCTCTTGATAATCTGTTGATTGTTTTTCCCATTTTAATTCGCGATCGACATAACGCTGCACGGTTAGATAGCTACCTCCATGGTGGATCTCTTCATCATCTTGCACTAATACTGCATTAATACGAGCGGTATTTTTCGGATTTTCAGTACCATCAACAAAGTCGATTAAATCGCGATTATCCAAGTATTTGAACCCCTGAATATCTTCAGCAAGATCAGCACAAGCTCTAAAGGCGTTAAGCAGATATTTAGCGGCTTGATAATTTAAATCCATACGTTCAGATTTAATCATAAAGAACACGTCACCGGCTGTGCTTGGGAATTGGCGCTCACCATCTTTCATTTCTGTAAACGTTGTAAGATGCTTAGGCATAACAACATCAGGAAAAACAATTGGCCATGCTTTTTTTGATACTGCTACAGTGATATTGAGATTAGCTGTTAGATCTTTTTGGGCTATAGATTTTTCGATCCCTGCTATTTGTGAAAAAGCATCTTGTAGGCTTTCTGTATCCGCATTCTCATTAAGAACGAAGGTAAGATATTCAGCAAATGTCGATGGGTTTGATAAAGCACCTGCTTGTGCTAATTCTGCAATATTTTGAGTCATAATATTTAGCCTTTTATAGTCTTTACCTTAATTTATACCCTTTATAATAGTGCTGATAAGTGAAACTTTAGGAATATTATTTTCCATAATTTGATCTTGGTCTTTGCATCATAATCTGACCTCAGTAACAATGTAATTTATCGATATATCAATCTGTTAAGTAAATAATTTGACGCTTGATATTACTGATTTTGACTATTTGAATTTTCGGTCATTTTCTTATCTTTTGAGTTATGGAGCAGTGATGAGTTCAGAAAAAGAAAAAATGCTAGCTGGTTTACCCTATGATGCATGGGATCCTCAGTTACTAAATGAACGTATGAGAGCAAAGGCTTACTGCCATAAATTTAATCTGGCTGATCCAACTTTATTAGATGAGAGAATGGCTATTTTGTCTGACTTACTTCATGTTGAGGGTACCGCTCATTTAGAGCCTAATTTTTATTGTGATTATGGATACAATATCCATTTAGGTGATAATTTTTATGCAAATCACAATTTAACTATCATTGATGTCTGTAAAGTTGATATTGGCACCAACGTATTGATAGCTCCTCATGTACTTATTTCTACGGGTACTCATCCTACAAATCCTGTGGAACGTCGTAGTACAGAATACGGAAAGCCAATAAAGATTGGTAACGATGTTTGGATTGGTGGTAATGCTTCTATTTTGCCCGGCGTAACTATTGGCGATCGTGTTGTAATAGGCGCGGGTAGTGTTGTAAATAAAGATATTCCTAGCGATAGTATTGCAGTAGGGAACCCATGTCGGGTAATTAAAAAATTAGCAGATTCGTAATCATTAATCGATAAGAATTACGGAGTGAAAGTCATGGCTGTCACTCCATTTGTCATATTGCTTCATCACAAGAGAAAATGCCGGATTTTGGAAATGAACTGTGAGCCATTGTCTAATCAAAGGATAGGGAGATTCAAGATACCAGTGACGTTCTACTTTCGAAAACTGACGAATAAAAGGCAGAAGAGCGTAATCAACTAAACTTGGATGTTGTCCCATAATAAAAGGCGTTTTACATAGACGCTGTTCTAGGTCTTTTAGAAGTATCTCACATTGATGTCGGCGAAGCTCTATATCGAGGTCATGGTAACGTGCTGCTGCTTTGTAGCGCTCTAATGCTGGGATAAATTTACTATCAAACTTTGCAATTAAGCTCAGCATATCGGCAAAATGGTGGGGATCATCTTCTAACAGTAAGTGGTTAGGATCATGTTGATTCAAAGCCCAGACCATAATTTCTAAGCTTTCATCAAGATAGTCACCATTTGGAATAACCAGTAAAGGGACTGTACCTTTAGCACTTATCTTGAGCATATCTCTAGGTTTGTTCTTCATATCTACTTCACGTAATTCCACTTGAATCTGAGCAAAATATAACCCTAAACGAGCTCTAATTGCGTAAGGGCATTGGCGAAGAGAGTAGAGAATAGGAGTAGACATCATGTCACCTAAATTATCCGTAACCTTCCATCATCATAGTACAAAAAACAGGCGCTGGCCAAGTTCTCATTTTTACGAAAAACAATAATTTTCTTTATCATCATAGAGTTAATTTGTATGACAGTTCAAAGAAAAAAGCCGTAAGTGGTAGATAATGGATGAGAACATTTCATGCTGGGGTAAAACAACGATAAGGATATAGTGTTATGTTAAAGTTTGGACCATCATTTATGACCATGGTTATGGGATTTACTCTAAGTAGTGCAGCTTATGCGGTTGATGAATGGCCTGATTTACCTGTTGGTGTAAAAAATGGAGTGAGTGCACAAGTTGGCTCTCAGCTATATGTAGGATTAGGTTCTGCTGGACAGCAATGGTATCGATTAGATCTCAACCAGAAAAGTAAGGGATGGCAAGCAGTCTCTCATTTCTCAGGACCTAGTAGAGATGGCGCTACTGCTACGGCTATAGGTAAGAATATTTATGTTTTCGGTGGTTCAGGAAAGGCTAAGGCTCAAGATAAGTCTCCAATTATTTTTGATACGATTTATCGTTATCAGGTCGATCTTGATAAATGGGAAGAAATGGATGCGCATACCCCTGTTGGACTATTAGGAGCTTCGTCATATTCGCCTAATGGAGAAGAAATACTTTTTTTCGGTGGTTATAACAAAACATATTTTGATCAATACCTTGCATCAATTACTGCTGTTGATAAAGATACTCAACCCGAAAAATGGCAATCGATAGTTGATGGCTACATGGGGATGAAGCCTGCAGATTATAAATGGAATAATTTTGTGATTAGTTTTGAACCTCATACTGGTTTTTGGCGAAGTCTTGGTGAAGTTCCTTATAGTGCAAATTGTGGTGCCGCTTTAGTTCAGAATAAAAAGAATGCAGTAATTATCAGTGGGGAGATTAAGCCTGGTTTACGAACTGCAGAGGTTAAAGAATACCAATTTGGTACTCCATCACCATGGCTAAAACTTAATGAATTACCTGTACCTCAAGGTTTTACCTTACAAGAAGGGGTTGCCGGCTCTTTTGCTGGTATGAGCCATGACGCTATGATTGTCATGGGTGGAGCGAATTTTCATGGTGCACAACAAGCGTTTGCCAAAGGAAAAATGTTTGCTCATGCGGGTCTGAGTAAATCTTATAATCCTGAAATGTACGTTTATCAAGATAAGCAATGGCAGCAAGTGAACGACTTTATTTCAGGACTTGCATATGGTTCCTCTTTCACAACGTCTGATGGAGTGCTTATTGCTGGTGGGGAAAACAGTGATGGCCAAGCCTCAAATAAAGTCTATCTGCTTAACTGGAATGGAAAAACTGTTGATATTGTTGATTAATAAACCTAAAGCAATACCGCCAAAAATGACACGATGTAATTAGGTATAATTGCAAAGAGATGCTGGATATTATTTTGCCAGCATTTCTTCTATTAAATCAATAAAGCAGCGAACTTTTGGTGATAAGTGTTTTCTGCTTGGGTAAAGCAAATATACATTCACTTCTGTTTCCGGCAAATCTTCAAATAATATTTCTAGCTGTCCTGTTTTTAAGTTATCTGCAATATAAAATTCAGGTAAACGGCAAATTCCTTGGCCTGCAAGAGTCATTGCTAATTCAATATTACCGTCATTGGTTTTCACTCTAGGTCTTACATCGACATTAATCAGTTGATTTGATTTATCAATATATTCCCAGCGGTAGGGTGATTTCAAATTAGAATAACAGATACAATCGTGTTTAGTGAGCTCAAAGGGGTGATAGGGGCGGCCTTTTCGTTCTAAATAATCAGGACTTGCAACCGTATAAATACAGCTTTTATAGATAGCTTTACAAATAAGAGATGATTCATCGAGTTGAGCTGCTGCTCGAATTGCCAAGTCGTATCCGTCCGCAATTACATCAATACGTTTATCGGTCAGATCGAGATCCAATATAACGTTAGGATAGCGTTTTGCATATTCAACTAGAATAGGTTGTAAATGTTGATGGCTAAATCCAATAGGGCAGTTGATACGTAATGTTCCTCTTGGAGAAGCTTCATGGTGAGTGATTAGGCTCACGGCATCTTCAGCACCTTGAATTAGTTGTATACATTGTTCGAAATAGGCTTCACCTTCAGGCGTTAAACTGAGTGAACGTGTTGTTCTGTTCAGTAACCGAACACCTAATCGATTTTCTAATTTATTCACTTCTTTACTTACATGTGAGCTAGAGTGGCCTAGTAGATGAGCTGCTGCCGAGAAACTTTCTGATTTAACAACCTGAACAAAGATAATGATACCATCAAATAATTGGTTATTTGTCATGTGGTTATTCACCTTATTTCAGATATAACTATGTGATATCAAGATGCGAATTCGAAGTGTTAGTATAAACTCAATTCAAGGAAAAACATTGGGTTATTGTGATAATTTTATTCGTTATGATAAAAAGAAACCCTTTGATAAGGATATTATCAAAGGGTTTTCTCAATACCATTGCTCAATAAAGAAAATTAGTTTTTCTTAGTGTAAGCTGCAATGATTACCATCTGAACACCATCTGCACGACCTTGGATGTGTAGAGGGTTGTCAGTTAGGCTGATATTACGTACTGCTGTACCACGCTTAATTACCATGCTAGAACCTTTAACTGGAAGGTCTTTGATGATAGTTACAGTATCGCCTGCTTGTAGAGCTGCGCCGTTGCTGTCTAGTGTTGGTACTGCTGCTTCTGCTTCTGCAACTAGACCTTTTTCTGCCCACTCACGAACATCGTCTTCTAGATACATCATATCAACTAGGTCCATTGCCCAGTCAGTTGTTGTAGAAAGACGCTTAAGCTGACGGTAAGCCATAACTTGAACTGCTGGAACTTGGCTCCACATGCTGTCATTTAGACAACGCCAGTGGTTTTCATCCGTTGCTTCTGGGTTTTCGATTTGAGTGCTACATGTGTCACACAGGTATACACAGCAGCCAGCGCTTTTGTCTGCAGATGCTGCAACGTTGTGTACATGTAAGTTGTCTTCAGAAGAACATAGTTCACACTTGTTGCCGCTACGGTCTTTTAGAGCTTGTTCAATAGTCATGGGATTCGATATCCAAAATAATAATGAATAATGATTGTTCGTATATTATGCGCCTCAAATTCTCATATGAAAAGAAAAGTCGGTTGAGATCACAAAATTTATCGTATTCTAGACTGTTTAATATCCAATTTTGCTGTTTAAATAGCAATGATTCTTATTATTTGATTAAAAATTGACTGATTTATTTAGAGGGAGTCTTAAATTCATGTTCAAGCTCTAGAGCAAAGTATGAATGAGTCTTTCTCTTTAATTTAAATCTACTCTATTTTTATATGCTGAATTATTACTGTTGTAGATGAAATTATTCTCGTCGTATCTCGCAGCGTAAAGTTACTAAGATATACATCTTATTTTGGGGAGCTAGTCGAAAAAAATGGGATCAAAATATCGTTGTATTCTTATGCTGTTTACAATGCATTAAATTGATAACAACAAGGATTTAGCTGTGAAAGGATTTCAAAAAATAGCACTTGGAACTGCATTAATATTGGGTGTGTTATCACCTCTTACTCAAGTTTATGCTATGAAGGTTGCTCCTAAAATAATAGGAGGTGATGACGTGAACTTCTCTCCTAATGAAAATATGATGGTTTCATTACGAGCAAATGAAGTGGATGAAATGCCATTTTGTGGCGGAACTATTATTGGGGAGCAGTGGCTTTTGACAGCTGCTCATTGTGTTGTACTTGGTTCTGGTGATGGGTTATTTGTTATTAAACCCTCCCAATTAACCATAACAGCCGGAATTACGGATAATAGCGATGCAAACGTTGAAAATATGTATGTTGCAACACATGTAGTTGTACATCCAGATTATACACAAGATGCTAAAGTTAAAGTCGACAATCAGGGAAACATTGAGTTAATTCATTCAGCTTTAAATAATGACTTGGCTTTAATTAGAGTCGATAATAAATTTACTGATCTTGGTATGAGTGTTTTAGCTAATGATGAGCTGGCAAATGAGACTGATGTACTATTATCGACCCAATGGGATGATCATGACCGACCTAAAAATGTCCGTATTTTGGGATGGGGCGCGACCTTACCTGATGGTAGTTCTCCTTCAGATAGTCTAAAACAAGCCACACTTTCATTCCTCCCTATTGCTGATTGTTTTGTACGTATTGAAAATGGTAGTTCTCCTGCATTAGTTATTGATAGTCCAACAAATAGAACAAAAATTTGTACTTTACCCCCAGAAAAAATTGCTCAAAGTCTTAGCGTGGGCGTAGACAGTTGTTTTGGGGATAGTGGCGGTCCATTATTTACTCAAACCGTTGAGGGTCAAACTATTCAAATTGGTATTGTGAGCGGTTCTACTGTTGGATCTCCTGCTTGTGGATCACTATCGCGTCCAACATTCTATACTCGTATTGGAACTTATTATGATTGGATCACAGAAACGATAAAAAAGACACCTCAAAAACCGATCACTTACCCTAATATCATCAAAGATCCTGATAGTGATGGAGATAATGGTGGCGGAACAGGGGAAATACCTTGTAACGACAGTATTTCTCCTAATAACTGTGCATTAGTCGGTAAAGATAGTGGAGGTAGTATGGGCTGGTGGAGTTTATTTTTACTGGGTGGATTATTCTGGAAGCGTAATAAAGAGCACAATTCGATGCCAAATTATCAGTCATAAGATGCATTAGCGCCAAAATTATTAAAGCCTGCATAATCTTATTAATAAAAGAACGCAGGCTTAATTTTTGTTTGTTAAGTGTGTTTTACGTTAGCGCTTGAAGCTAATATTTTCTGTTTTATCTAAACAAATTTCTGTTTTTGCTGGTTGGGTTTGAGCAATAATGCGGCCAGAGCGAATGGAATAGCGCACAGGAACTTGGCGGCGTACTGCATCAAAACCATTTTCAGCAGGAAGGACAAGTAAGTTACCTGGTTTACCGAGATTAATACCGTAGTGATCTTGTATATTTAAGGTTTTAGCAGAGTGAGTACTAATCAAATTAAGCGATTGATTAATTTGCTCATATCCCATGATTTGACATACATGAAGTCCCATATGAAGGACTTGCAGCATATTGGCGGTACCTAGAGGATACCATGGATCAAATACATCATCATGGCCAAAACAAACATTAATATCAGCACCTAGCATCTCTTTGACACGCGTGATACCGCGACGTTTTGGATAATCATCAAAGCGACCTTGTAGATGAATATTCACTAATGGGTTGGCAACAAAACTGATCCCTGACATTTTTAGCAGTCGGAATAATCGAGAAGCATAGGCACCATTATAAGAGTGCATCGCCGTGGTATGGCTTGCTGTTACCTTATGACCCATTTCATATTTGTGTGCTAGTGCTGCAACAGTTTCAACAAAACGAGATTGTTCATCATCTATTTCATCACAGTGAACATCGATTAATCGGTTGTATTTGCGAGCTAATTCAAAAACATAGTGAAGGGATTCAATGCCATACTCTCGAGTAAATTCGAAATGAGGGATTGCACCAATAACATCAGCTCCTAATTCAACGGCTTGTTCTAGTAACTCTTTACCGTTGGGATAAGATAGGATGCCTTCTTGAGGGAAAGCTACAATTTGAATATCGACCCAAGGACGCATTTCTTCACGCACTTCTATCATTGCTTTTAATGCTGTTAGCGTTGGATCCGACACATCAACATGAGTTCTAACATGTTGAATACCATTTGCAATTTGCCATTTTAAAGTCTGTTTAGCGCGAGATTTAACATCCTCAATAGAAAGTAACGCTTTTCGTTCAGCCCAGCGCTCAATACCTTCAAATAGAGTACCTGAAATATTCCAGTTTGGTTCGCCAGCCGTTTGAGTTGTATCTAAGTGGATATGAGGCTCACAAAAAGGAGCCATAGCCATCCCTTTCTCGCCATCAATTACTTGCGTATTTTCAGGGTAAGACAATGCAGCCGCCATAGGCTCAATCGCCGTAAATTTGCCATCATGGATCAATATTTGATACAGGCCTTCCTTGCCTTGTAGTGTCACGTTTGTAATCAGCATATTTGAAGAGTGCATCATAAGGATCCTTATGCAGTAACAGGTTGAAATTGTGTATTACGATTAATAATTGGGTTCAGAATGAGATAACTAATAGCGCCACCGAGAACTGCATTGATTGGAACAATCCCAGGAATGAAATGCCCACAAGCAACACCAATCGCAACGCCGATAATAGCGGCCCAATTTACTGTTTGGAATTTTGCATTGGCAAAGTCGTGATAGCGATGACGGTTTTTAAGAAAATCAGCAATGATGATGCCACCAATTGGCGGGATTGCTGCGGATAAGAAGGTTAGCCAGCCAACAAAATGGTTATAAAGCCACAGGGCGCATAAAGTACCGATTATGCCATTAATTACAGAGAGATGCTTACTCGGTAGTTTTGTGATATTTGAAAAGCCTAGACCTGAAGCATAAAGCGCATTGTCATTTGTGGTCCAGATATTAAGACCTAAAACAATAATTGCAGGAATTAATAAACCTTGAGCAATCATTACTTCAGAGATATCAGACTGCCCTGTTACAGCGCCACCTGCGGCGCCAAAAATAAACATCAGAGAGTTACCCAAAAAGAAAGCAATCATTGTGATGACAACGGCCATAATAGGTTTACGGCCAAAGCGTACAAAGTCAGCGGTTAGAGTACCAGCAGAGACAAATGAACCAACGACGAGAACAAGTGCAGTTGAAAATTCCAATGGCGTTTCTGGGGAAATTAATTTTAATTGCTCTACACCACCAATACTGTTTACCGCTTCAATGACAGAATACCCACCGAGTAATGCAATCGCAGGGACTGCGATCGCTGATAAAATCATAAGAGCGGCGATTCCAAAGTAAACCGTTGCTGTCATTAATAGTCCGGAAACAAGAATCAGAATATTGGTATCAATTCCCGTTGCTTTATGGACTGGGATTGCGAACATGGCTACGCCAACCCCAAACCAACCAACTTGAGTACCACCAAGAAGAGAAGAGGGAAGCCAAGAACCTTTTAAACCGAAAGAAAAACGAGCAAGAAGATGGGTGGAGAGACCAGTTGAAGCGCCAATGTAGCCGAGAAAAGAAGTGTAAATACCAAGAATTAAATTACCAATAGCCACTGCGAGGAAAAAATCATGATAGGAGAGTCCCGTCCCTAGAGTTCCTCCTGTCCACATACTAGCAGAAAAAAATGTCAACCCTAGCATTACCATTGTGAGCGAGAGTGCCCCTTTTCGTGCCGACAGAGGTACCGGACCTAAACTGTAGTTATTGTCGCTTGCCATATCTAATCATCCTTTAGGAAATAGCTAAATTTCACACAAACGGCGCGTATTTTATGGATGAAAATCTAAAGATCAATAACGAATTTTAAAAAATGAACAGAAAAGTACATTTTTGTTTTTATCATTATGATTTAATTATACTTTTATTTTGATTGTTTTTATTTTTTATTGTTATGCAAACGATTTCTATTGTAAGGTTTGTGAATGTATTCAATTTTCTATGCGGTATTTTATATTCTAAATTAGAATTTTGTGGTGTTTTTAAATTATGACGTTAATTGGGATAAGATAGGATCTTTGCTTAAAGTTATCCACAGATATCGATTATCCACAAAACTTGTTAATAAGTCTGTGGGAAAGGCTGAAAGACCAGATTTCTTGCCGACTCTGATAAAGTCAATAGATATTTTTACAAAACGATGACTAATATAATAGAGGTTGATTTAGTTCAATATTCACTTCTGTTTCATGATTAATAGATAAATTGTGGGATCGTATTCACAGTAAAAATGCCAATGGAAAAATAGAGCATATTCTTTATATATCAGATATTTATAAGAAATGTATTGAGAATATTTATGCCACGATTATTCATATATGAATTTAATCATTATTCAAATTAATTGGAGCTTTGTTTGCCGTGAAAAGGCTCTGTGAATTATTCTCGATATCACTTAAATAGATTTAAACTGCTTATGTTTTATACGCCTGTAGTTGCTGTAGATTAGTGGATTGTGAATAAAAATTACTCACTTTTACTGTAAGTGTGGAAAAAATAGTAGCTTTAAGGCTTCATCATAAATTTTTGAGGTTATTGATTGCGGCTTTCTATTTATGAATTAGAATGAGAATGTTTTTTATTCTCTTGAGTGTTTTTGTAGTGTCCCAAATAGTTGTAGTTGATGACGATATTCTCTTGTGTTCTCTATTAACAGAGGTTCTCTCTGATGAAGGGTACGATGTAGAGAGTTTTCATTCTGGTGAAGATGCGCTTAATTATATGCAAGACCATTCTGTTGATTTAGTTTTACTTGATGTGATGCTACCTAAGCTGAATGGTATGCAAGTGGCTCGCCGTATCTGTCAACGTTTTGCAACGCCTATTTTAATGTTAACCGCTTTAAACGACGAAAGCTCTATGTTAGATGGGTTGCAAGCTGGAGCTGATCAATTTTTAGCTAAGCCATTTAAAGTTCCTGAGTTACTTGCACGGATAACTACGATTTTAAGACGGGTTGGTTTAGAGCGGCAACGCAACTTACTGGTACAAAAAGATAATACCGAGCTATTTAAACAGTTTGCGCGTATCCCTTTAACTACGACAGAGTCAGAACTGTTAGATTACTTGGTTAAGCGTCCTGATATAGTGATATCAAAATCTGAATTACAAAAAGAAGTGCTTAAAAAAGATCTTTGTCCATTTGATCGTAATCTTGATATGCATATTAGTAATATCCGCCGTAAAATGGTGAAACTGGGTTTGTCAAAGCAACATATCAAAACGGTTAGAGGAAAAGGGTACAGTTTTATTGAGAGAGTATAAAAGTATAAAGGCACCGTGAGAGTGCCTTTATAAAAGTATGGGAGATAGTTGAAATTTACTTCATCACTGATTGTAGAAAGTTAAAGTTCATTTGCCCTAATTTTTCAGTGTGAAATACAATTTCTTTAAGATTTGGGTTCAATTCATAAAACAGCGGCTGGTCACGGTTTTCTGCATAGTTATGAACAAGATAGCCTTTACCACTTGGGTATTCCATATTCCAAAGCTGGCTTTCTGCTACATGACTTACCGCGATAAATTCACCAATGTATGAAATTTGATTTGATCTCACTGTAAAATGAATATTTAAATCATCTTGATTTGTCGAGATAAAGCTACGGTTACCGTCAGAACCTTCAATGGTAACTTTGCTAATGTCGTATTCACCTTCGGGAAGAAGTAGGGTAAAAAGTTGTCCCGTTTGAGCCGGCGTTGCAAAGTCATGCTGTTTATTATCATTGGTTAATAAAATTGGCTCCCCTTTACTTCCATCTGGCAACAATTTGCGTAACTCAATGGTTGTTTTTAGGTTTTCTCCTGTTTGTGGCCAGATTGCACTTGCACCTATGACCCCGACAAGATAGCCGCGAGCTGTGGAAACTTCTGTATAAGAGTCTGGAACGGAAACTTTCATTCCAGAAGCGCAGCCGTAAAGTAGTAGGCTGAAAAAAAGTACTAATAATTTCATTTATGACTTTCCTTGTTAAGCATTGGTAACTTAGCAATGCTTAATCATTATATGAGCGGTTTGCTGGTTCGTAAAGAGGATGCTTATATGGAATAATTAAAATGTGTTTATTTGTAAGATACTAATTTAACGATAAAAAATTTAGCTATAGTGAATATTTCTTTTATGAATCGAGTTCTTTCGCGTTATCAGCACTCTCTAGCGGTCAAACTTTTTAGTTATTTTGCGATCATATTAATAGTTATTTTGGGTTTACAAAACCTTGCGGAGATAGCTCTGGTTCGTTCAATGCTGCAAATTCCAACTCATGTTCAGGTTGATATGAGAAATTTGGCTCATCAAGCGAAATCCTTGGTTGAGTTAGGTAATAAAGAGGTCTTAACGGATTGGGAAGAACAACAGAAATATTACTTATTTGTGGTAGATCAACAGCATAATGAGCTATCAAATCGTGTTATGCATCCTCATTTTAAATTCAAACTACAGTTCACTCGCCCATTAAATACCATTCTTGATAGTCAAGTTAGCCAGCCTATTATTAGTATTCCGTTGCCTAAAGTTCAGGCAACTTTAATGGTACAATTACCTTATCAACAGCATCCTGCAAAAAACTTTTCGTTCTATTTTGGACTGATCCAAATTGTGATTGCTGTTTTAATCTTATTACTCTTCTCCGTACTCATTGCTCGATATTTACAAAGACCATTAACAACACTTCAGCTTGCTTCAAGAAAGCTTGCCGATGGTGATTTTTCGGTACGTGTAACGAAAGAGGTCGGTGATAATGTCTTAGAATTTAAAGCGCTTGCTCAAGATCTCGATATTATGGCATCTAATATTCAACTATTAGCGAAAAAGCAAAAGAGATTGATTCGTGATGTATCCCATGAATTGAAAACGCCATTAGCACGGCACGATTTGGCTTTACATTTATTACGTCGCAGAACTCAAGATCAAAATAAAGAGTTACTCGATCAACTAGAGCAACAGTCAGATCAAATGAATACATTGGTCAATGAAATTATTGAATTTTGTCGAATTGATAATGCTAAGTACTCAACACAATTGATGCCAATCCAGATTGATAGTATTTGCCAGATCCAATTCGAAGAAAGCCAACGACATCTAGGCCTGAATCAGTCGTTAAATCTCCATTTAGTTGATAGCTTTCCTATGGTAATGGCAGAAAGTCGTTTAGCTTTGCGTGCAATCAAAAATATTATTGAGAATGCCGTAAAATATGCTGGGAGTATGGCTGTCATTGATGTTTCAACTTGCCTACTTATCTATCAAGGTCGTTCTTATGCTGCTGTTGTAATTGAAGATAATGGGGTAGGAATCCCTTCGTCTCAGTTAAAACGTATTTTTGATCCCTTTACTCGTCTGGAAGATTCTCGAGATAAACAATCGGGCGGTTATGGTTTAGGACTTGCGATTGTAAAAGAAGCCATGACGGTTATGAAAGGGGAGGTAATAGCAGAAAATCGTCGTAGTGGTGGACTTCGAATATCTCTTCTCTTTCCAATAGTTGAGTAACGGGTAGGACGATTACTTATTGAGTTTCTCTGTATATCTTTACGAATGCAAAGAATGTAAATTAGAGTGAAAATAAGAATGCTTATCACTTATATTCCAACTCCGGTTCGCTGGTAGCAGCATTACGATACTCATAAACACTTGGTTTATTGCTATAAATATTTCTAATGCTGAGTGTTTGGTTAAATATCTGGAGATAACGGAATATGTTTTCTAAAAGTCAGTTGGCTTTACTTATTGGTGCAACTCTTGCCGCTCCTGTTTCATTTGCACAAAATGTAGAAGCAGATGAGCATATGGTGGTTACGGGACGTGATTACGGCTATAAAGCCGATACTAACTCAACGGCTATGCGCATGGAAATGACACAGCTAGAGACCCCTGGGCAAGTTGCAGTTATTGATGAAAAGCTAATTGATGAACAGCGTGCAAGTACGCTAGGTGAGGTACTGCAAAATGATGCAAGTATTTCAGCTGGCGGTACAAGCCGTAACCGTGAACGTTTTTCTCTTCGTGGTTTTGAATTAGGCAGCAGTTCAGGCTTCTTACGTGATGGGCACCAGCACTGGTCTCATTACCGTCAACCAATTGAGTTACTTGAGCGTGTAGAAGTCATGAAGGGGCCAGCTGGGTTACTGTATGGAAAATCAGCACCTGGTGGCTTAGTGAACATGGTTTCTAAAAAGCCAACTCATGAAACACAAGTTAACTTTAGCCAAGATGTGGGTTCAAACAATCACACTCGTACTGTTGCTGATGTAAGTGGTTCTTTAAATGCAGACCAATCACTTCGTGGCCGTGTGGTATTAGCTAAAGAAGATTATGATTCATGGCGCCGTTATGGTGATGGCACCAAACCATCAACTGACCGCTTTGTTGGTGGCTTATTCCTAGATTACGATATTAATGATGATGTAACAGTTTCTGTTCATTATGATCGTACGGAAGATAAAGGAAGTGTTGACTCGGGCGCTTATGTTGTCGATGGCAAAGTTGTTCGTGGTGACAAATATATTTGGGATGCTCAGTGGTCAACTATTGATAACACCGTTCAAAACACGGGCATTGATGTTAAAGCACAATTAACTGACTCATGGGCTTTAAATACTGGTTTTAACCATCAAGATTTTAAACGCGTAGATGTAGAAAGTTACCCAAGCTTCAATGATTATGCATCAACGGGTAAAATCGTTCATAGTGGTAACGATCGTCATGATCATTGGGTATTTAATACGGCTTATTCCGATCTTGTTGGTGAATTAGATTTTCTTGGTACCCAGCATCAAGTACTAATTGGAGCAAACTGGTTAGGTTATTCATACGATCGAGCTCAATACTATTTTGATAAAGTCACGACAGAACCTGGTCAAACAGTACCGAAACCGGGTTATTCAGGAAAAACACGCAAATCTAATTCTGAGTACGATGCGTGGGGCTTCTATCTACAAGATATGATGACAATTAATGATTACTGGCAATTCTTAGCGGGTGTTCGTTTCGATCGTCAAACACAAGAAGGTAAGGCTGCTGAAGAGGCGATTTCACCTAAAGTTGCAGCAATTTTCCACCCTGCAGATAACGGTTCAATCTATCTGTCATATTCGGAGAGTTTTGAACCTCAAGGTGTTGTTTCATCTGATTATGTTAATGCAGGCGATAAGCTAGATCCTTTGCGTGGTAAGCAATATGAACTAGGAACTAAATGGGAATTATTAGACAGTCGCCTATATGTATCGGGTGCTGTGTTTAATATTACTCAAGAAAACTCTAAGATTGCGGTAGGTCCTAAAGATAACCAGACTCTAACTCAGGGTGGTGAACGAGTTCATAATGGCGCAGAGTTAGCATTACAAGGTAAAGTGACGGACAAGTTGAATGTAAATGCATCTGCAATGTACTTAGATGCAGAGTATACCAAAGACCAGAATTTTGAAGGTAATCGCCCTGCAGATGTTCCTGAGTTTGCTGCGAGTGTTTGGTCTACTTATAACGTGACGGATGCTACCGATGTAAACCTAGGTGTGATTTACGAAGGTTCTCGTTATGGAGATGCTGCAAATACATTTAAGAAGCCTGGTTATACTCGAGTTGATATGGGTGTATCTCATACCTACAAGTATGACGAAAAACTGGATATTATCGGTCGTTTGAATGTTGAAAATGTATTTGATACAGACTACTTAGCTGGTGGTGGTTCAACAAGCAGCAAATACCCAGGTGCTACTGGGGTTACTATCGGTGAAGGCCGTAACTTTATGGCAACAGTTGAGTTCAAATACTAATCAAAACTCAAATAAATGAGGGGAGGCGCGAGCTTCCCCTGATACTATTTTTCTTTTTATCTTTATCACATTTGTGACTTTTTATTTTTATATCGCATTGAACTAATAGATTGATGACAATGAAAAAGACATGTATTGCGCTACTGGTTTTAAGCGCATCGGGAACAGTGACTGCAAACAGTCTAGATACTGCCCGTTCAATTGAAAGTAAAACAAATGCAGCCTCTGCTGTGAGCCAAGATCGCATTGATAAAAGTGCTGATTCCGCACTAAACATGAAAGCTGAAATTGAGCGTTTAGAAGAAGAAACTAAGAATCTGGCTATTTATCACGATCATCTAGCTCGCTTAGTTGAGAACCAACAACAAGAAATGGTTCATATCAATCAGCAGATCAATGATATCAAAGAGACTCGACAAGGTATTGTGCCATTGATGTATCAGATGTTAGATGGTCTTGAGCAGGTCATTAAACAAGATAAACCAATTAAAGAAGAGCAACGTGTAGCTCGTCTGCATAAACTACAGGCAATGATGGATCAAGCAGATATCTCTGATGCTGAAAAGTTTCGTCGCTTGTTAGAAGCTTACCAAATTGAAATGGATTACGGTACAAAGTTGGCTACCTACCAAGCAAAAATCACGCTTTCAGATAATAAAATAATAGAAGCGAATATTTTGCATTTGGGTCGTTTAGTGTTAGTTGCTCGTAGCCTAGATGGCCAGCAGTATTGGTCTTGGAATGCCAAAAACAAGTCATGGCAAAGTGTCGATGGTGATCAAGCTGATAATATTGCTCAAGCTTATGCAATGGCGAATAAAGATATTACGCCGAATCTGCTGACATTGCCGATTTCTCCATCTCATTTATCACTGACTCAAGCCGCAGGAGCAACACAATGAAAGTAAAAACATTAGCGTTTGCGTTAAGTGTTGTGATGCCTTTGTGGACTGGTCATGTTTATGCCGATAGCTTGGTAAGTAAAGCTCAACAAGAACAAGCAGTGCAAACGGCTCATAACGCTGCTCGTGAGCAAGGTTTTCATCACACTGAAACAGGTATTAAAGCTCAACGTGATGCTCTGTTAGCTAAGCGAAAACAACTGCAAAATCAAACGGATAAGTTGAGTAAAAGCTTTAGCCAAAATGAAGAGCAGTTAGCTGAACTTGAAGAGAAATTACGATTAGAAACTGGCAGTTTAGGTGAACTTTTTGGTGTTGTACGTCAAGCAGCAAAGGATTTAAATCATGAGCTAGACAATTCTGTCACCAGCTTAGGGGCAAACCACGATGATAACGTCGTTGCTGATATTGTTGCGGCAAAATCGCTGCCATCTATGGCTCAGTTAACTGGGTTATGGCGCACTATGATTGGGCAAATTCAAGCTAGTGATGAAGTGGCTAAGGTCGAGATCCCTTATGTAAATGGGGCCGGTGAGTTAAATCAAGTTTCAGGTTTTCGCCTCGGTAGCTTTGGTTTAATCACTGATGAAGGTTACGTTAATTGGAATAGTGGTCGTGGTAATGCTGAAGCGTTTCCAATTCAACCTGAAAATGGTCCAACATCGGCCTCTTTTGAACATTTAAATCAGACTGGGATAATGGATATTGTTATTGATCCATCTCGTGGTGAGATGCTTGCACAATTAGCTAATGAACCGACATTAATGGATCGCTTAAAGGCGGGGGGAGTGGTTGGTCAAATTATTTTAGTTCTATTGGCAATTGGTGGTGGTATTGCGCTGTTCCGTGGTGCTAACTTGATTAAGATTCGTCAACAAATAAACCGCCAACTTAAAAATCCTGAACAACCTGGCAATAATCCTCTTGGTCGAATTTTGTCTGTTTACAATAAAGAGCAGAACCGAAGTGTTGAGGCCCTTGAGCTACGTTTAATGGAAACCATTATTGATGAGCAACAAGGGTTGGAAAAAGGTTTGTCTATGTTAAAGCTATTGGCTGCATTAGCACCCATGCTGGGATTACTGGGTACAGTCACGGGGATGATCGAAACATTCCAAGTGATCACTCAGTTTGGCAATGGCGACCCTAAAGTGATGGCTGGTGGTATTTCGATGGCGCTTGTTACTACCGTTTTAGGTCTTATTGCCGCAATGCCGCTGCTACTGGCTCATAATGTGTTGGGCACTCAGGCTGAAAATATTCGCAATATTTTAGAAAAACAAGGGATCAGTTTAGTGGCTGAACAGGCAGAAAAAGCGTGTTTTAAACCAAATACTCAATCTAAGGTGGCGGCTGCGTAATGTTTTCTAGTTTGATTGAAAACTGGTGGTATTCGCTCTCTCATTTTATGGATCAGGGGGGAGCCATTTTATGGTGGCTTGCAGCCGTTGTTGCGATTTATTGGTTGTTGGTTATTGAGCGCCTGCTGTATTTGACGTTGACATACCCAAAACAGAAAGCGAACTGGATTGCTCAATGGCAAGCACGCAGTGATCAAACATCTTGGTATGCGCATGTCATTCGTGAAGGTTGGTTAAATCAGGCACATCAAGCTTTAAACCAGAATTTAAACTTGATCAAAGTTTTAGTTTCTATTTGTCCTATGTTGGGATTAATGGGTACGGTAACGGGGATGATCTCCGTGTTTGATGTGATGGCCTCACTAGGCAGTAGTCAACCTAAACTGATGGCCTCTGGGATATCTTTAGCTACTCTTCCGACAATGGCGGGAATGGTAGCGGCTGTTGCAGGCATGTTTGTTCACTCTCGTTTATCTAAAGCATGTCACTGGCGAGAGCTTAAGTTAGAAAAATTATTAAGGAGTCAGCAATGAGGCTAACTCGACCTTCACGAAACCGTGAAGATGCTCAAATCGATCTTACATCCATGTTAGATATCGTATTTATCATGTTGATCTTCTTTATTGTAACCAGCTCGTTTGTGCGTGAATCAGGTGTCGAAGTTAACCGACCTCAGGCCAGTCATGCTGTAAGTCAGAAAGATGCGGGTATCTTTATTGCGATCACTTCGGCAAATGATATCTATATTGATAAACGTATTGTAGATACTGAACGAGTTCAGGCGACCATTGAGCATATGCTTGTTGACCAGCCGGATGCCTCCTTGGTTATCCAAGCTGATGAGCATGCCTATAATGGAACTGTAGTTAAAGTGATGGATGCGGCAAAAGGTGCTGGAGTGAAAAATATTGCACTGGCTGCTGAAAATAAGTGATGGTTAGGGGAGTAGGATGTTAAGAGTCTTAATGGCTTTTCCTTTAGCCATATTACTTGCGGGTGGCTTGTTTACATTTATGGCTTGGATGGTTGATAACGGCTCACGACAGGAGCCTGAATCAACCCCACCTTTATCGTTTAATATGGTTATGGTCGAGCAAGAATCCGAAGTTCAGCGTCGACAACGCGTTGTACCGCCTAAACCAGAGGCTCCAAAACCACCACCGCAAATCATGCCAAGTCAAAGTAAGCCGACGTCGGTATCAACATTGCCCGTTGCTTCTATTTCAGCACTTGGCTTAGATACTTCTATTTCAGGTATTGCAGTCTCGGCCCCTAAATTTGGCAAAATAGAGGGATCGGCGAATTTGGGGGCTGGAATTAATGTTGGTTCAAATCAACAAGCAATGCCTTTGTATCGTGTTGAACCTCGCTATCCAGCACGTGCACTAAAGCAAGGCGCGGAAGGTTATGTGGTTTTGCAATTTACTATTGATACCCAAGGTCGTCCCTCTGATATTAGTGTGGTAGAGGCTAAACCTCGCCGTTTATTTGAACGAGATGCAATGCGAGCACTTCGTAAATGGAAATATCAAGCGAAAGTGATTGATGGCCAAGCGGTTGAACAACCAAGGCAAACGGTAAAATTGGAGTTTAAAATAAATCAATGATGAAGATAAAAAAGCCATTAGTCTCTGTCTTATTATTGTCAGCTTCGATATTACCGTGCTGGGTACAGGCGGCACCTCAGTTGAGTCAAAGTGTGGCGGCTAAATTACAAAAAGCTAATACATTGATGCAAGAGGACAAACTAACTCAAGCGTCACAACTTCTAACTTCAATCGCAGTAGACAAAGCCTATGACAAAGCGTTTATTGCCCGTATGTTGGGAGTTGTATATTGGCAACAAGGTAAAGCCCAATCTGCAATTAAAGCGTTAACTCAAGCTGTTAACAGCGGTTTATTGAAAGATGAATATGGGTGGCAAACAGAGCGTATGCTTGCTGATTTATTATTATCTGAGCAACAATATAATAAAGCGCTACCTCATTACTATTCGCTGACCCAAGTAAAAGCTAAAGGTAATAAAACTGATGAGGTGTGGTTACGTATTGCCCAGTCTCATTATCAATTAAGCCAATGGTCAAAAGTATTAACTTCCATTAAACGATACGATAGTTATGGTAATAAAGATTCAGTGTCACCACTTTCTATTGCCCTGGGTGCTCAACTGCAGTTAAAAAAATACAATTTGGCTGTACCGACATTAAATCGACTGATCGCTTTAGAACCGAATAAAAACATTTGGTGGCAGCAATTAGCTAGTTTGCAGATTCGTATTGGAAAAACATCGGATGCATTAGATACTTTGGTATTAGCTCAATATCAAGGTATCCAGCTTTCTAATAATGAATTACTAACATTAGCACAGCTTTATGCTCAGCGCGGTATACCTGAGCGATCGGCGAAAATAATTGCAACGCTATCTGATGCAAACACACAGGAACGCCTAGTTGAGCAAGCCAATTATTGGCAAATGGCGCGTGAATGGGATAAAGCGATAACAGTATGGAAAAAAGCAGTATCACTCAATAGTAAATACCGCTGGCAGTTGGCTCAATTGCAATTACAGCAAGGGCAGTATCAGCAAGCACTCTCGCAGCTAAATCAAATCTCGAACTCAAAATATCAATCTCAAGTTGAATTAGCAAAAGTACGTGCTTATTACAAACTGGATAAGTTAGAAAAAGCAATTATACATGCGAAAATGGCGAATAACTTAAAACCGTCTCAAGAGGCGAAAGGATGGATCCAATATTTGAGTCAAATGCAGACAATGTCATAACAAGTTATAGTTTATAAGATTTAAGCAGCTAATAGGGTGACCTGTTTGCTGCTTTTTTATATCTTTTTAGGCTATTTAATTGGGTATATAATCTTTTCTTTTTTTAAGAGTCCAATTATGTTTGTTGGTCATATTGATAGATTTCCTGCGCAAAGTTATCTAGCCCCTAAACTACTTGCTGCAATGAAAACCGCGTTCTCTCGCATTCAAGATTTACCTGCTGATTTTTCATCGTCAGTTGAGATTGATGGTAAAGATTTTTTCTTTAATATTCAGCAAGAAACATGTACACCTGCAGAGCACAAATTGGCGGAAATACATCATAACTATGTGGATGTTCATTTAGTATTAGATGGGCAAGAGCAGATTGGTGTGTCATCACAGCCGCTCGAAATTACTGATGATAGTAAGAAAGAGTTTGATTTATATTTTGGTCCCTTGCAGGACGAAGATTTTATTACCTTAAAGCAAGGTGATTTTGCAATTTTCTTTCCTCATGAAATTCACAAGCCATTAAGTACTTATGGTGAACTAACAAGGGTAAAGAAAGCAATTATTAAGATCGCTATTGATATTTTGTAGCTGGTGCTATTTTTTATCAGTAATAGATCTATACCCAAATAAAGCAAATTTGGTATATCCCCTTAGCCATTTAGATAAGGGGATACTTCTATTAAATCTTATCGTAAATTTCTTGTTGAAGTTGTGCTGCTTTTGCAATGTCGTCAGCTGACATGTATTGTTTTACGTCTTTTATTTCAGAACTAGCATCATAGCCATTGTCTTCAGCGATATTATACCAAGCTAAAGCTGTTTTGAAATTGCTATATGTACCATGTCCATTTCGGTATGAGTAACCCACCATATACTGACTATATTCATTCCCTCGCATTGCACCCTGAGTGAAATAAGCTAAGGATTTTTTATAGTCTGTTTTTTTAAATCCACACTGGGCTTTATAGTCAGTATAGTAATAAATATCACCTAATTTTGCGTAGGAGCGGGCATGCTCATCGGTCTCTATTGCTTTTTCGAAAAATTGTATAGCACGAGCACAATCTTTTTTTACACCTTCGCCATTAAGATAGGCAATACCTAGGTTATACATCGCACTTGCATCACCTTGGTCTGCTGATTTTTGGAACCACTTTGCAGCTTCAGTAAAATCTTGTTTAACACCTTGGCCATCGTTGTATGAAAATGCTAATTGATACATTGCATCGCTATAGCCTAATTTAGCTGCCGCGAGATAGTACTCATTACCTTTTTCGTAATCTTGAGCTGTGCCTTCTCCATCAAAATACATAATGCCTAAGCTATAAAGTACGTAGGGGTCTTGGCTCGATTCTAACTGATGGTAAAGTTTGAGCGCTTTTGTATAGTCTTCTTCTTCGTAATAGTAATCAGCTAAAGTCAGTGTCGCTTTGGGATGATTATTTTCTGCTAATTGATTAAGGTATTTTATACCCTGCTCAATATTTTCTTGCATCATAGATTCGGACATCAAGATATTTGCCGCGTTATAAATAACTTCAGCATCTGTTGATGTTTCCGCTTTTTTTACCACAGCAAGATCTTCGGAAGTGTATTCTTCGTAGCTTAAATCATAGGCAAAAGCAGGAGTGGAAAGGAAAAGGGTTATACCTATAGATAATAGAGTTCGGCGATAATTCATTATAATAATTCCATTTTTATTTTGAGAGGGAATTATAACGATCTGTTTTATTTTTAAAACCTAATCAAATGAATGAATCATAAAGAATGTGATCACTGTACAACAATAAATCAGATAATAATATTTCATGCCGTCAAAGTTATTATTTAACGGCATGCATTTATTCTATAATTTACTCTTGCGTGAAACCCAAGCGACAAATAGACATGCTGGAATATTCATTAAAAGTCCATACATAAGGGGAACTGCTGCTAATTGTGGCTGATGCATAATACTAAGTGCCACCATCATTGCTGTTCCGGCATTTTGGACACCAACTTCTATTGCTATGGTTCGTTGTGCTTGTTGGGATACTTTTATTTTTCCAGCAATGAAATAAGCAAGAAATAGAGAACAGCTTGATAGCAATAAAACAGCGATCCCTTCGATACTGATAAAACGATCAAATATTTTTTGATTTGTTATAAGTAAGGCTAAAATAATGAGCAGCATTGCTATGGTTGATAATTTTTTAACCATTGGTTGAATCAGTTGAGATTGTTTGGGTAACCATTTGGTTATTATCATTCCTAGACTAATAGGTAAAACAGTAACAGCAATAAGTTGTTTTATAGCAAGGTCTATCGGTAATTGAAACTGCTCTAATTGAGAACCGTGTATGTCTAAATAAGTAATAAAGATTAAAGGCAGTAAAAAAGGGGAAAGTAAACTGATAACTGCGGTGAGTGTAATACTTAATGCGACATCTCCTTTGGCTATTAAGCTAAAGAGATTAGATGTTGCACCACCTGGACATAAGGAAACAAGAAACAGCCCGGCAGCTGCGGTTGATGACAGAGGTAATAGCTGAATAATCACGAGGGCCAAAGTCGGTAACATAAATATTTGTAAACACAAACCGATAATGGATGATTTTGGTTGTGTGATTACACGAGAAAAATCGGCACGTTTTAAACCAAGCCCCATACCGAGCATAACTATGGCTAAGGTAATAGGGAGTAAGACCTGAGTCACAATGTGTTGCATACATCTTCTCTTTGGTGATCATAAAAGCATGAATTGTAATGTAACATATTCTTTTGGTGAATGAATTTTATGGTGTTATTTGTATGCTTTTGTAAGAGGAAGAGTGATACAAATAAGCAGAGTACATCTATCACAGTTGTAAGAATGAAGGGTTGAGTTTTGTAAATCATGCTATATACAATCTTGAACCAAAATAGCAATAAGAATTAGGGACAAATCATGCCAACTATTCAATTTGCCCAAGGCGCTCTTACTTCTCAACATCAGGCTGAACTATCAGTTGGATTTGAATCGCACAGTGAAACACAATCTGCTCCGCCTTATCACAAAGAACAGGTCAATTGGACAGTTGAAAATGAACAAGGAAAGCTAGTCGCAGTGCTTACCGCCGATATTTTGTGGCAATGGTTATATGTCGATGAGCTCTGGGTTGATGAAAGCTGCCGTGGTACAGGAATGGGTAAACAATTAATGGCTAAAGCAGAAGCATATGCAAAAGAGCAACATCTTTCTGGTTTGTGGCTGTGGACCCAAAGTTGGCAAGCTCCAAAATTTTATCAAAGTTTAGGTTTTGAAGAGTTTACCCGTTTTGATAATTTTCCAACTGGTCATAGCCGTATTGGTTTAAGAAAATTTCTAACCGCTCAATAAGTTGTTTTTGAAAATTTACCCATCATCCATTATTTAAAATACTGATGGGCAGATAATTGTTTTAGTACATTATAATTTCAAGCAATACCGCCTTGAGTAAGATGTAAAGGATGCAGTAATTTGTTGAGTTCTTCTCGAGAGAGATCCGTTTCTTCTTCCGCTACATCAATAATTGGGCGGCTCTCTTTATAAGCTTTTTTGGCTATCTCAGCCGCTTTTAAATAGCCAATAATCGGATTTAAGGCTGTGACTAAAATAGGATTGCGAGTAAGAGCCTGACTGAGATTATCTTCACGGATCGCAAAGGTTCTGATCGCTTTAGTCGCTAAAAGAGCCGAGGTATTAGCTAATAATTCGATGCTTTGACAAATATTTAAAGCAATCACAGGTAGCATAACATTCAGTTGGAAGTTACCAGATTGACCTGCCACAGTGATGGTTGCATCATTACCTATAACTTGTGCTGCAACCATAGCGGTTGACTCCGGTATCACTGGATTGACTTTACCAGGCATGATTGATGAACCTGGTTGTAACCCTTCAAGTTCAATTTCTCCTAAACCCGCAAGAGGGCCTGAATTCATCCAACGTAAATCATTCGATATTTTCAATAGGGCAACTGCTGCGGTTTTCATTTGGCCCGATAAGCTAACAATGGCATCTTGGCTGCTGAGATTGTAATAAAAATTATCACTTGCGGTAAAAGGTATCTCGGTTGCAACTGATAAGTTATTTGCAAATAGAACAGCAAACTGAGGATGAGCGTTGATCCCAGTTCCTACTGCTGTTCCTCCTTGTGCAAGTTGAGTCACATTTGCAAGAGATTGAGCGATACCAATTTTAGCTCGTTCAATTTGAGCCTGCCATCCGCCTAGTTCTTGAGCAAACGTAATTGGCATGGCATCCATTAAATGTGTACGACCTGTTTTAACAATATGTCCAATCGCTTTCTTTTTTGCTTCAAGCTCTGCACTTAATTGCTCTAAGGCTGGAAAAAGAAGGGTATAACACCCTAGAGCAGAACTGACTTGAATCGCTGTTGGAATCACATCATTACTGCTTTGTCCCATATTAACGTGATCATTTGGGCTAACTGATACTCCCAGTTTTTGGGATGCTAAGGTTGCAATAACCTCGTTGGCATTCATATTGGTGCTAGTACCAGATCCCGTTTGGAATACATCGATAGGGAATTGATCTAGATGCTCTCCGTCAATAATTTCTTGGCAACTAGAAATAATGGCATGAGCAATATCGTGATCAAGCAATTCTAAATTCAAATTACTGCGAGCTGCAGCTTGTTTGATATATGCGAGTGCTTTAATGAACAGAACGGGCATAACCAAACCACTAACAGGAAAATTATCAACAGCACGTTGAGTTTGTGCTTGGTACAGTGCGGTAGATGGCACTTTTATTTCACCCATGCTGTCTTTTTCTATTCGAAAATCACCCATCGTCATTCAGTCCTTATCTCAGTACTTTATTTTGATAATAATTATCATTTATATGTTGACTGTCAACAGGAATACCTTATTAGTTTAATAGAGTAAACCGTGTCTTTGTCGGATCAATTGCAGGAATAATTGGCTCGATATTTCAATAAGCTCATCAGGAAAATCATAATCTGGGTTGTGCAATTGTGGATGAGCCTCACCACTGCCTATGCAAAATAAAGTCCCTGGCCATTGATGCAGAAATTCCCCAACATCTTCTGACCAGCGTAAAGGATGATCAATCTCATTTACTGAGTAATGAAGGGTATTGGCAGCAAGGCGAACAGAATCGGTTGTTTGTCGGTTGTTGATCGTTGCAGCAAAAGGTTCAATCCATTCAATATGAAGATCTAAGTGGTGTAACTCTGCTTGAACTTGAGCGTATTTTGTTAGCTCTTCTTGTATTTGTGCTAAAACCGTTTCATCGTCACTACGCAGTGTAGCCATTACTTGAGCCTTTCCTGGTGATGTACCGTAGCCTTCATTGCCTATTTTTACGTGAACTAAAGTAATTAAGTTGAAATTATCTTGGTAGCTTAGAGTGATTTTATCGAGATAATCCATAAGTCTATTCACTGCAGTGGCAGGGCTAATACCATGCTCTGGATACGCTGCATGAGAGGTTTTTCCATTAAAGGTGATGTTGACACCCGTTGAAGCACAAGCAAATACGTCATTTTTGATGACAACTTCACCAAGCGGGTATCCTGGTAAATTGTGATAAGCAAAAACAGCATCTGGTTTTATGTGTTGCATTCTTATATCTTGCAACATATTTTTTGCGCCAAGGCCAATTTCCTCTGCGGGTTGAAATAGTAGAATAACAGTCCCCGATGCTGGTGGATTATGGGCTAAAATATTCGCCAGTTGCAGTAAACTGGTTGTATGACCATCGTGCCCACACGCATGCATACAACCACTATGTCGAGAACCATGGCTATGATTGGGCTTCTCATTAATAGGAAGCGCATCAAAGTCGGCACGAAAGAGGGTCGTAGGGCCAGATTTTTCGCCGACAATTTCAACAATAATGCCATGACCACCAATATTAGTTTTTGGCGCTAAACCAAATTTTAGTAGTTGATCGGTAATTTCCGATGCAGTTTTATATTCGTTAAGAGAGAGTTCTGGATAACGATGAAGATGATGTCGAAAGCGGATTGGATTAAAGTCTTCTTGGCTCATAATAACGTTAAATCAATGGGTTTGGTTTTAACTCTACTCCGAAAATAGGCATCATTATGTGAGATGTTTCACGTGATCTTAGAAATGAGGCAGTTCCCTGTTATCAATCTTTGGTAAACTAGCCATAAAGAATAAACAAAGAATAATTTAATATGAATCGATTACTGTTTACTGCTGGATGTGTTTTTGTGACCGCAACAGTCAATGCCGATCCGATAAATTTGATTGAGCATTATCCTTTATCTATTCCTCAAGTTATGTCGACATTGCACAAGCAGGGCTATCAAGACTTTCGAAAAATTAAGATTGAACAAGATGAAAATGAATTGGAAGTGATTGCACATGAACCTGATGGTGATCGCGTAGAGATTACACTCGATCTGACTTCTGGAAAAATTATTGAGGTTGAATAGTCATTTTCAGTCCTAGCTTTAGAGAGTCCTTTTCTTGAGCTATTTATATTAGCTACTCTTTTATATTGTCTAGCCCTATTAATTTAAACTTATCGTTTTTTGCCTCTCTAAACCGTTTTTGTGATGGATATGATTAAGCTTGTATTCTTAAATATTCACAATTGATGTAATTTTTTTACAAATTTATTGCAAGTGGTTTTCAGCGTGTAAATTCAAACGAATATTGTCTATTGTTACAATAAAATTCATATTAACGAGATTTTGCTCATAACCATCCCTGTGGTGTCAAGGTTTTGACTGGTCTAAGCTCAAGATTAATCCTCTAAGGCAAAGAACAATATATGTGAACCTCTTCCACAAAAAATCCATTTGTTTTTCATTTGTTGCAGTTTGTCATACCGTAAGTAATCAAATTTATGTAATTTTCTATCATTTTTGTATCGTATAGGATTTCAAATTACTATGCAGCGTGTTATATATGATTGCGATTGCTTATATAACACGGAGGTAACATCATGGCTGGTGTATTAGGAATGATTTTAGCAGGTGGTGAAGGGTCAAGATTACGTCCCTTAACAGATACAAGAACAAAACCTGCGGTGCCATTTGGCGGTAGTTATCGCTTAATTGATTTTGCATTAAATAACTTCGTTAATGCAGATTTATTGAAAATTTATGTACTCACTCAGTTTAAATCTCAATCCTTATACCTTCATATGAAGAAAGGGTGGACAATTTCAGGAATTACCGATCGCTTTATTGATCCAGTACCAGCTCAAATGCGAATGGGTAAGCGCTGGTATGACGGTACTGCGGATGCGATTTATCAAAATATTCGCTTTATTGAAATGGAAGACCCGGATCAAGTATGTATTTTTGGTAGTGATCATATCTATAAAATGGATGTGAAGCAGATGCTAAACTTCCATAAAGAGAAACAAGCAGAACTGACAGTGTCTGCTTTACGAATGCCTCTGTCTCAAGCCAGTTCGTTTGGTGTTATTGAGGTCGACGAACATGGTTGCATGATCGGTTTTGAAGAAAAACCAGCCAATCCAAAGTCGATCCCTGGAGATCCAGAACACGCGTTGGTTTCCATGGGTAACTATGTTTTTGAGACTGCAACACTGCTTACTGAGCTTGAGGCAGATGCTATTGATGATTCTTCTAGCCATGATTTTGGCAAAGATATCATTCCAAAGCTCTTCCCCCAGGGTAAAGTGTTTGTTTACGATTTTAATAATAACATTATCCCTGGTGAAAAGAGCACTGGTTACTGGCGTGATGTTGGTACGATTGAAGCGTATTGGCAAGCTCACATGGATCTATTAGCAGAAGAACCCGCGTTCTCACTGTATAACTCCAAGTGGCAGTTACATACTTATTATCCGCCGCTACCACCGGCAACGATTATCGATAGTAAAGAGTGCAAAGTTGATATTAATAACTGCATGATTTCAGCGGGCAGTTATATTCATGGTGCAACGGTTCATAAATCGGTTCTAGGTTTCAAAACGAATATCGATACCTGTTCCATCATTACTGAATCAGTCATTCTAGGTGATGTGAAAATTGGAGCTAACTGTTCGATTCGCCGCGCTATTATTGATAAAAATGTTGAGATTGCACCAGGTACCATCATTGGTGAAAATTTAGAAGAAGATCGTAAGAAATATCATGTCTCAGACGAAGGCATTGTTGTGATTCCAAAAGGAGCAAAAATTGGTTTCTAAACGTAAGCCAGCAGGGAAAGCACTTAAGATCCTTTTTGTTGCGTCAGAAGTGGATGGCTTAGTTAAAACTGGAGGCTTGGCAGATGTTGCCAAGTCTTTACCTGCGACTCTAAAATCTATGGGGCATGATGTGCGTATCGTGCTGCCTTTTTATCAAACTATCAAACATTCAGACGAAGCAACTGAGTGTGCCAAATTAAAACTTCACGTTGAAACTCAACCTGAGCCGGTATTTTATCGTGTGATGGATATGAATGTGGCAGGAGTTCCTGTTTGGGCTTTAGATGTGCCTCATTATTTTGCTCGTCCTGAGATCTACGCAGAAAATAATGTTGAATATGCTGACAACGGTGAGCGATTTTCATTTCTAGCTGCAGGGGCATTAGATTGTTGCCAGCAGCTAGGTTTTCAACCGGATGTTGTTCATTGTAACGATTGGCACACCGGGCTAATTCCGTTTCTGCTAAAAACGCGTTATCGTCAAAGTGATTTTTTTGCGAATACACGCAGTGTGATCTCCATTCATAATGCTGTATTCAAAGGTGTTTATAACTACGATCAGTTCAGCTTGATCCCTGAGCTTATTCAACATCGTTACCTAAACTTAGAGCAAGATCGCGCTCATATATCAATGTTGAAAGCTGGTGTTGCGTATGCTGATCGCATCAATGCTGTAAGTCCTAATTACGCCACGGAACTACTGACTGATTTAGGTTCTCATGGTATGGGATGGGAGTTCCAGCAACGTGCTCGCGATCTTTTCGGTATCGTAAATGGTTGTGATTATGATGATTGGAATCCAGAAACCGATGGCTTTATTAAGCAGAAGTACAAAGCCAATAAAGTGAGTTTGGTTCGTGGTAAAAAAGCTTGTAAGCGCGATTTACAACAGCAAGTTGGCTTACCTGAAGATGATGTGCCTGTTTATGGGATGGTATGTCGCCTAACTGAGCAAAAGGGTATCCATTATCTTGTTCCAATTTTGCAAGACTTTTTGCTCAATGAGGTTCAAGTGGTGATCGTGGGAACCGGTGACCCAAGGTTAGCTGAACAGCTTCGTCAAATTAGTCTAGCAAATCCAACTAAATGCGTTTTTGTTGAAGCTTACAGCAATCCACTTGCGCACTGTGTAGAAGCTGGATCCGATTTCTTTATGATGCCATCTGAGTTTGAGCCTTGTGGTTTAAATCAAATGTACAGTTTAGCGTATGGTACATTACCGATTGTGCGTGCTGTTGGTGGCCTAAAAGATACGGTTATTGATTACGATGCGACACCAAAATTTGCAACTGGCTTTATTTTTACACAACCGACACCAGAAGCATTATTGATTAAACTCCAGCGTAGTTTGCTGCTTTATTGCCAGCAACCACAGGAGATTAAACGTCTACAACAAAATGCGCTAGCGTGTAAGTTCAGTTGGCAAGAATCGGCACAACAATATTTGGATATGTACCGCTCTATGTGGGCTAAGCAGTCCGAAACGAAAATGGAACAAGAAGCTTAAATGAATAAAGTTATGACCTTTGA
This sequence comes from Photobacterium damselae, assembly GCF_003026815.1. Taxonomy (GTDB): domain Bacteria; phylum Pseudomonadota; class Gammaproteobacteria; order Enterobacterales; family Vibrionaceae; genus Photobacterium; species Photobacterium damselae. The sequence continues at coordinate 42,868 of NZ_PYOG01000017.1, forward strand.
CTTCAGATCATAACAATAAAAATGCCGAGATACGATAAGGCCTGTGGTGATGAACACTACAGGCTTTTTTTGTAGGCCTACAAACTGTGATTATTTGTCAAAAAATCATTATTTTATACTGATTATTAACTGTGAGATGCCCTTCGTCACAAAATGTAGTGGTCGCGACTTTTTACTATGTTGGCAGTTTTTAAGTTCAAATCTATTCTAGGTTTATAAGGAATGAGCCATGCAATTTAAATTGTCCCCGCTATCTAAAATCCTTGTTTCAATTTTGACGACAGTGACCATGATGGGATGTAATGATTCAGATTCAACCGTTGATAGTAAAGATGGGTACTTTGATACTACAAATCCCCAAAATATTATTATTAAATTGCCGCCAACGGATGGGCTAACAGCCAAACTCAATAGTGCTGGGGAAGTCAGTGAACCCGTTAAAGCCAAAGATGGTGAAGCGGTTGTGTATTATGTGACTAAACCAGATCAGATACGCAGTAATCAGTTTGCCAATTACAGCTTACACATTTGGAATAATGATCAATGTGATAGAGCTGCTGATGATATGGTCAATGGCGCGTGGGATAACACGCAGAATACTCCAACAGGAATTGATAATTTAGGGCCTTATTGGAAGATTAATTTAAAAGGCGGTAAGAGTCATTGCATTAACTTTATTGTACGAGATGATAAATTGTCCAATGTGTTAGGTGGTGATGCTCAATTGGATTTTAACCAAATATCTGATCGAACAGCTTCCTATCTTTCTGGCGATACTAAAGCCAAAGATTCTCGCGAAGAAGCTTTTGTGGCGATGTCTGGTGTAGCGAATGCAGAAGCGCATTTAATTGGAGCTAAGACTTTAGTATGGAATGGTGCTGCCAACGCAGATCAAGTGCGGCTTTACGTTTCGTTAAAAGGGGACATTGAGCCTAATAAGAACTACCAATATACCAATGAGTATATTCTACTTGAGCCAACTCAGCTTACTGCCCAACAAGAAAGTCGTTTCCCATATCTTGCTGGCCAACAAGCTTATGCCATTCCTGCTGATGTTGATATGCGCTCTATTGTAAAAGCAGAAACCGTTGCTTTAGCTGTTGATAAACAAGGAACTGTTCTTGCGGGAACCAAAGTACAAACGGCTGGTATACTTGATCAATTGTTTGCGCCAAAAGCACAGTCTGAACCGTTGGGCTCAATGCTGGTCGATAATGACGTACAGTTTAAGGTGTGGGCCCCGACTGCACAAAATGTTGTATTGATCTTATTTGGTGACAACAAAAAAGAACTTGGTCGTTTGCAGATGGACTATAACGCTCAATCTGGTGTTTGGACATCATTAACAGACAAAGCCAAAGATGGTACCTATTATCGTTATTTGATTGATGTATTTCATCCAGTATCAGGCCAAGTTGAGCAATACCAAGTCACAGACCCATATTCTTTGAGTTTGGCGATGAACTCCAAATATAGTCAAGTGGTCAATCTTGATGATCCAAACCTAAAGCCAGATGGATGGGATGAGTTGGCTCGACCAAGAGATCAATCAAACCCTGCTACTTTTGTTATTTATGAAGCTCATGTACGCGATTTCAGCGCTCATGATGAATCAACAAAACCTGAGTATCGTGGTAAGTTTAAAGCCTTTACCCAGTCTGCTTCTGTACCTGTTAATCATCTAAAAAAATTGAGCAAAAATGGAGTAACACACTTACACTTGCTACCCATTTTTGATATCGCCACTATTGATGAAGACACACAGCAAGTAGCCAATATCGAACAGCCATTCTCTACCTTGTGCGCTATTAATCCGGAGGTTTCTCAGTCTACATTCAGCGCAGATTGTCAGAGTAATTTGACTATCGCAGAAGTTTTAGAGCGAGAACAAAGTAGTGACAGTGCTGAAAATCCAAAAGTACAAGAGCTAAATCGTCTGATCTCTGCAACAGATAGCTTCAACTGGGGATACGACCCATTTCATTACACCGTACCTGAAGGCTCTTATGCAATAAATGCAGAAGGGAAAAGCCGTATTTTAGAAATGCGTGAAATGGTTCAGGCTGTTAAGCAAGATATCAATATGAATGTAGTAATGGATGTTGTTTATAACCATACTAATTCTGCAGGTCCTCTGAGTGATACTTCTGTTTTAGATAAAATTGTTCCTTGGTATTACAACCGACTAAATCCATTAACTGGAGCGGTAGAAAACTCTACATGCTGCTCTAATACAGCACCAGAACATGCCATGATGGCAAAGCTTATTAAAGACTCGTTAGTGGTTTGGTCTCGTGATTATAAAATTGATGCTTTTCGTTTTGATTTGATGGGGCATCACCCATTATCCCAAATTCAAGATGCATTACAGGCTGTTCAACATGTTGATCCACAAACCTATTTTTATGGTGAAGGTTGGAATTTTGGTGAAGTGGAAAATGACAAATTATTTGTTCAAGCTACACAACCTAACTTAGCTGGAACAGGTATCGGTAGTTTTTCTGATCGACTTCGTGATGCTGTTCGTGGTGGCGGTCCATTTGATGGTGGGAATGCATTGCGAGAAAATCAAGGATTTGGCAATGGTGCTTATGTTCAACCAAATGAAATAAGTACAACATCCAAAGAAAGTGCACTACATGCTACAGATTTAGTGCGGTTAGGTATGGCAGGGAACCTAAAAGCGTTTAAGTTTGAAAATGCGCAAGGAGCCATTATTCGAGGAGATCAGTTGGATTATAATGGTCAACCAGCTGGTTACGCGAAAGATCCTACAGAAATTCAAAACTACGTATCTAAACATGACAACCAAACATTATGGGATAACCAACAGTATAAGATCCCGTATGATGTCTCAGGAGAACAGCGAGTTCGAATGCAGGCTGTTTCTTTAGCCACAGCAATGTTAGGACAAGGCGTACCATTTACTCATATGGGATCAGAATTACTACGATCTAAATCAATGCAACGAGACTCTTATGATTCTGGAGATTGGTTCAATAAAGTCGATTTCACATTGCAAGATAATAACTGGAATAAAGGATTACCTCGCAAAGATAAAGACGGTGATAATTATTCTATTATTGAGCAAGTGATTTATGGTAGTGGCGCTCATGCTCAGCCAAGCTCTAAAGAAATGCAGCAAATGGTGGATTACTATCTCGATCTTGTTCATTTACGTCAAAGCTATCCTCTCATTACTTTAGGTACAGGAACTGAAGTGATAAAACGCGTAGCCTTTCATAATACGGGAGTCGATCGGCAACCAGGGTTAATTATTATGAGTATCAATAACGGCCAAGGTTTACAAGATATCGATTCAACGCTTGATGCTATAGTTATTGCGATTAATGCAACGCCAGAAATAAAGACATTTGATATTAGTTTTTCAGGTTTTGAATTGAGCAATCAATACCGTTCTGATTTAGCAAAGGGGGCAAAAGTGGATGGAAATCTATTAACGATTCCTGCATGGACGCCAGCAGTTTTTGTGATGCCTCGTACTAATGAGCGTTCACAAGGACTTCCTGTTTCCCACTAATACATTAGATAGAAAAGCTCTTTATCTTACGATTATAACGAGGTAAAGGGCTTTGCTTTAGGTATGTTGTATGAAAATAAATCTCTTAATAGTTCTTATTTCAGCGCTATCTAGTAGTGCTGTTATTGCTAATCCATCACTTACTATTTCAACTTCGACAACCAGCCGAGATTACCCATTATCCGATCTTCAGAGTTTAGTTATTCCTTTGGTGAAAGGGGAATACCAATTAAAAATTGAAGGTATAAATAAAGATTGTCAGTCACCGATTGTGAAAAAAATAAGATTTAATCAACCGTTGAATTTAAATTGTAGTAAACCAACCGTACTTCCTATTAAAATTCGATTTAGTGGTGATTATGCTTTTGAATATGATGGAAAGAAACAGACGGTATTAATTAAACGTGCACCTAAAAAACAGACACACAGTGTATTTAAACGACCAATCCCCCAAATAGACTGCGAGCAATATCATGGCGGTTTGGTCACGCTTGATTTGGCCAATACATATCCGGATGGAACTCAATTACGAGAAGTGTTTACGCAACAAAATGTGGTGGTGAATAATGGTAAGGTTCGACTCACGCCTTCAATAAATAGTGCTGGATTAGTGTTGTTAGAGCCGCTTACACAAGTAGAACCAAAACCTTCTTTTAACTATCGTAATGCTAATATTTACTTTGTGATGTTGGATCGCTTTAATAATGGTGACACTCGTAATGATAACAGCTATGGCCGTCACAAAGATGGCAAGCAGGAGATAGGTACCTTTCACGGTGGTGATATACAAGGTGTTATTGATAAACTGGATTATATTCAGAGCCTTGGAACCAATGTTATTTGGTTATCTCCCATAGTTGAACAAGTACATGGCTTTGTCGGTGGTGGAGACAGCGGTTCTTTCCCTTTTTATGCCTATCACGGTTATTGGACTCGAGATTTTACTAAGATCGATGCTAATTTAGGTAATGAAGCTGAGTTAAGAGAGCTTGTGAGTCAGGCCCATCAGCGAGGCATCAAAGTACTGTTAGACGCCGTTATTAATCATGCAGGGTATGCAACACTTGCTGATTTGCAATTCGATGATATTCAAGTTGTAAATCGCGAGCAAGTTCCAAAGCAGTGGGCCGATTGGCAACCGAAAGCAGGTCAGAGTTGGCACAGTTATAATTCGTTAATCAATTATCAAAGCAAAGAGTGGCAACAGTGGTGGGGTAAAGATTGGGTTCGTGCAGGATTACCTGATTATTTGGCTCCGGGTAGTGATGATATTACGATGACGCTTGCTGGCTTACCGGATTTTCTTACCGAATCAGAGAAAGTTGTTACACCTCCTCAGTGGTTATTGGACAATCCTGATACACAAGTAAAAGCAAAACCAAATTACACCGTGAGTGATTATCTTATTGAGTGGCAAACCGATTGGGTTAAACGATTTGGCATTGATGGTTTTCGTGTTGATACTGTAAAACACGTTGATGGTGAGGTGTGGCAAAGATTGAAGCTACAAGCTGGTGAAAAATTACAGCAATGGCGGCAACTGCATAATAGTAAAAATAATGAACCATTTTGGATGATGGGAGAGGTGTGGGGTCATGGCGCTTATCGTAGCCCTTATTATAATGATGGTTTCGATGCGCTGATTAATTTTGACCTGCAGAAAAAAATGGATCAAGCTGCAGTTTGCTTCTCACAAATGAAACCTGTGTATCAAGATTATAACCAGCAGTTAAAAAAATCTGCAGACTTTAATATGACCAGTTACATATCCTCTCATGATACTGAGTTATTTTTTAGCCGTTATCGATCTTTTGAGATGCAAAAAAGTGCCGCAAATGCTCTGTTACTTAGCCCTGGAGCGGTTCAAGTCTTCTATGGTGATGAGATCGGTCGAGATTTAGGGCCTTATGCTGATGATTTTCATCAAGGGACCCGTTCTGATATGGTGTGGAAACTTAATGATGAGCAACAAGCGTTATTACAACATTGGCGGACAGTCGGGCAATTTAGGCAACGACATCCAGCCGTTGGTGCAGGCGTTCATCAAGAGCTTACTCAGCAACAGGGTTATGCTTTTTCTCGTCAATTAGGCACTGATAAAGTGGTAGTTGCATTTGTTGGTAATCCTAAGAAGTAAGGCTGCTTGATATATCCATAGTCAATGCACATAGATAGAAATAGATTATTATTGATATTTAAAAATTGAGCCACATTATGTTATGCTCTGTGGCTCAAATATACTAAGTAAAACGTAATATTATATAAATGTTGAATTGATATTAGGGTTAATCTAACCAACTTAGAAAAACCATACCATCACATCTATCGCCAATTTGAGTTTTGACTTTATTATATTCTTTACCTAAACGGTCAAAGAAGAAATTTACTTCGAATAAGTAATTATCTCCTTGTATATTGTAACAACGTAAAGAGGTATTATGTGGTAGAAGGTTATAAATTTCATTAACGTCGACAGAGTTATTTTTATTTCTTTGTGCTAAAATTTTTATTTTTTCATAATGATTTGATATTTTAGGTAAATAAACATTGGCTAGTTCAAAATAGTCTTTTTGATTAAGTCCTGAGCATGTTCCATGTTTTTTCCATTCATGAGACCAAAGAGTTACATTTTTAGGGTAAGATCGTTGCATACTTATATCATTATCAAGAAATGAAATTGTTTCTTTTGAAATATCACAATCCTTTGTTGATGTACAACCTTCTGAGTGGTAACAATTGGATGGATGATAATTTAATATGTTATCATTATCGATAGTAGCGTGATAATAGGGCCATATACCATGAAGTTTAAAGTCATTAACACAATTTTCATCGTTTTTTAATTGACGTATATTACAAAATGTTGGCATCCAGGTCATGGCAACAACATTTGTATTATATAGACCACTTGGGGCATTTTTTACTGAGACTTCAAATGAATCTTCAGCATATGTAATGTTAGCAAATGTTAAACATAAGACTATGATCGTTTTTTTCATTTTTTTTCCATAGTAATAATATAAGAGATGAAAAGGAGATAGCTTTGATTTAATCTCCTTTTTATGAATATATAGTTTCTATAAACCTAAGATATTATTTTTCAAATAGATATTTTTCTATAGAGTATGAATTATCAATTCCTTGGTATAATCGTTTATTTTTTGGTGTTTCGGTTAGCAAAGTAGTATTGAACCCAACAGTATTCCATAATGATTGTAGAGCCCAGTCTTGGTTAGATAACCCTTCAGTAAAAGCGTCTCCAATACCTATCGGAGTAATTAGTGTTTGCCCAACTAATGCTCTTCCTTGTTCGTTATTACCATTTACTAGCTTTACTCCCCACGGAGCATTAAACATTACCGCAACTTTATTATGGTTATACTCAGTTGTCCCCATATATAAACCAATATGACTTGTTGATGTTTTGCTATTACCAAAGCTAACTAAAGTCATAAATGGAATAAGTTGTATTGCCCCCTCTTGTTCAACAAGCAGTTCTTTTCGCTGCTCTTCACTTTGGCCATACATACTGTATATTTGGCCAGCGTAATTTGCTTGATAAAATGATGAACGAGGTAGCCAAATACCAAATGTGCTGAATAACCTTTTTAATAAACCAGAACAATCATTATTGAAATCCATTCCCCCCCATCCATATGGCATTCCTATGTAGTTATTTATTTGGTGTGCAAAATTTTTGTAACTAGGTGTCATTGGCCAAGTTGTAAATTTGAGATTTTTACTATTAACTGTTAATAAAGTTGCTGTACCATTTTTGTCTTTCACCGGAATTTTTAATTTGCCTTTATGTCCTGGTAATATTGATCCCGCTTCCAATATTTTATTATTAATATCATATTTTTCTATGGGTAAATCTTGTTTTCTTACTGTTGGAGTAACTAGTCTATATCGTTTCCATTGCGTTATAAAGCTTTCGTCAACATTTGCGATACTCGAAGTTGGTACCCATCCTAAGGTGCCTTGTCCTTTAATTAAGGTCCATTTCTTATCTGTTGACATATGGATTAGCATTATTGGTGTACCAGTCCATAAAGCTGAAAGTTGTATGTAGTCGAATGGATAACCTTCTCCTGGAATTGTAAAATTATTATAAAATGCATCAGATGTAGGTAATGATCGAACTTGGGCGTTATTAACGACAATTCCTCTACATGAATGATTGTCACAAGGGATATTGGGAAATGACTTTAAATTCATATTTTCAGAAATAAAGTTAACCCAGTTACTTGTATGGGGTAGATAGTTTTTATCATATCCTGATCTTTCTTTATAATAACGAATAGTATCATTTTCTAATTTTAATATGTTGTTTTTTGTTTGTGTATTATTGGGAACATAATAAAAATCATTTTGGTTGGCATCATCTGACCATTGAAAATAATATTGCGTATTAAAATATTCATTCATTTGTCTGATTGTGTATTTATCTATAATATTTTTATCTAAATCCTTATGTGAAATGTAATGAAATGCATCTTGAGTTATTTCAATAGGAATTGTTATGTTGTTTCCATTTGCATAACTATAGTTGGTTAATAATGCTAATAGCATTAAATGTTTATTTATATTCATGAATTTCCCTTTATCTACGTGAGAATACTAATTCTATCTTTGGATAATATCTCTTATTAGGTAAAGCAATATTGAGATTGATATTGCCATAAATTGATATTTTTACTTAAATATATTGTTAATTACTATTATGAGAGGTTTTATTTGAGTTTATTATGTAATAATAGTTTAATCATATTCCTTATGGGGATGCAATATTAGACCTGTTCTATTTATTGTGACCTCCATTCCATAAATAAGATCTTTATAAAAAGACTCTATATTTTTAGAATATAAATTGTAATGAAATGTAATGATTTATATTTGCTAATTTGTGTAAACGATCTCATTATGTAGGGGTACAAGACAGGTAAAGTGGATAACCCTTTATTATTCCTGAAGTTATAAAATGTCTTGTACCTTAAATTCGATTCCCTTCCAACCTGCTGCAAATATTGATGTTTCGATATGCTGTGAGCAACTTAATGTCGTTTATTTAATCGCAGAATCAACACATTCACTCAGCGCAACTACCTTAATAGGGCGATTTACTTTTCCATATCAAGGAACAGAATCCATTATTGGTGATGGCTTTCAAATGCTGGCTCAAACTGGTGGAACAATAGAACAACCACAAGCTATTGGTCGATGTCCTGATAATAACAGTGAGTATCGTATCTATCCGCACGATGCGCCAAACCGTTATTATAACTATCTTGTGATAGAGCAAGAGGGGCAATTTACTTTATTCGGTTTTACTTCCTGTCACCGTTTTGCTGGTTACTTTGAAATTCATGATCAATCTATTTACGCTTTTATTGATGGTGAGCACTGTGTATTTAAACCAGATACAGCTAATGGTATTACACTTGAGCAGATAGTTACTGTGGTTGGGTCTAATTTACATGATGTATATCAGAGCTTCACAAAGGCGATTAATCGTAACCATCCAAAGCGAAATGATTCTCAACGATCACCTGTAGGTTGGTGCTCGTGGTATGCCTATTATGCTGGGGTGTCAGCTTCAGATATTGAACAAAATATTCGCTGCATGACAGGTGAGAATAAAAATATTGAATGGGTATTACTGGATGACGGTTATCAAGCTTATATGGGAGATTGGCTGACTCCATCGGAACGTTTTTCGGATGGTATTCAAACGGTGATAGCCAAGATTAAACAACAAGGGAAACAGCCAGGAATTTGGTTAGCGCCATTTATTGCAGAGCCAAGTTCAGAGATTTTTAAACAACATCCTAATTGGTTTGTTTGTCATCAAGAAGGTGAATTGCTCAAAGCTGAAACCGTAACTTATGGCGGATGGCGATGTACGCCGTGGTATATTCTTGATACTTCGCATCCGGAGGTTCAAGCGCATCTAACCTCTGTTGTTAAAACTATGCGGGAAGAGTGGGGCGTTGAGCTATTTAAGTTAGACGCAAACTACTGGGGAACACTCAAAGGTGCGCGTTATAAAAAAGATTGTACAGGTGTTGCAGCTTATCGTTTAGGGATGGAAGCCATTGCTAAAGGAGCTGGTTCAGCTTGGTTATTAGGTTGTAATGCACCGATGTGGCCATCTTTAGGATTGGTTGATGCAATGCGAGTGTCTGATGATGTTGAACGTAATCCTCACCGCTTTAGCCAAATAGCACAAGAGACGTTTTATCGCAGTTGGCAGCATTTGGCGCTGTGGCATATTGATCCTGATTGTGTCACCTTAATCGATCTAGCAAGTCAAAAAACAAGTCACAACAGTTATCTATTCCATCGTGATGTGGTTTTAGCAAGTGGTGGATTATTGTTATCTGGTGATCCATTAGCTCATTGGACACCATTTGCTCAGCAGTCTTTTCATCGTTTAGTTGAGCGTCAATGCCAAACACCAAATAGCGCTGAGTTTAATGATCTCTCTTTAGCTCAAGCAGAGTTAACTTTAGACAAGCAGCAAACGATTTATATTGGATTTAATTATAATGATGCAAATGCACGTACTGTGACGTTTGATGCAAAAGGAAATAAAGACTGGTTTGATTTTTGGACAGGAGAATGTGTGGCAACGAGTGTATCTACATATCAAGTTCAATTATCGCCTGGATTAAACAGTTGTAGTGTAGTTGCCCGTTAATAAGTGATAAAAAAGAGCCACTCATTAAAAGTGGCTCAACTGTAAAATTAGAAAAAGAAAAGTTACTCATTTACGACGTGTTGCAAGGAAACTAAGTTGTTCAATTTATTAACTTTGCGCTTTAACAGTAGTAATAAAGACTGAACGCGCTTTATCAATGCCTAAACGCTCAGCTTCATCTAATAACTTCATTGCTTTTTCGATATCATTTTTCTTTACAGCTTGTTTGATACCATCAAGATAATAACTTTTTGTTTCATCAAGAGTAGGGGCTTGATCTGCAACCACCACTGAGGCTTGGGCTTGTGGCTGGTGAGTCAAATAAGGTGTTGAAATTGATAAATTCAACTTACCATAGGGTGAGTGATTGACTTCTGGATTTGGAATTTCGGGTGGTACATTTCCATGAGCTATAGCATAAGCTTTGGCTGGATGAAGTACTTCTGTTTTTTGTGCTAAATCTTTTGTCGTGGTGTAAATCACCATATTAACGGTTGTTTCTGTGATTGGTGGTAAGAAAGTGAATTTACCTTCAAGCAAATCGCCATCTAAAAATTTTGCTGGTTTATAACTAAAATCAGCAAAAGAGAATGTCTGTAACACTTCACCCTTATTATCAACAAAGGCGATATTTGGAGCATAGACCCCTTGATCTATGATGCTTTGTAAATCAACCGTTATCGCCCCACGATTTGCTGGTATTTGAAAAGCGGCAATGGCTCCAGCACTATTAAATTGTTGACTGGTTTGACTATTTTTATCCAGGGTGAAAGTGACTTTTGTCGGAATATTAAGCGGTTGCCAGTGAATACCTGAGCTTTGTTTTATTTGAGCTTGTGCTACTGATGTATCTAAGGATTGGGTTTGTTGCGCACAGCCAGAGAGAAGGACTGCGGAAATCGCCAATGCTACAGCTTTGTTCATAATGCTACCCACGTTTGGCTGCTAATTAATGGATCATCAATGGAAGAAAAGATACGGTCAATCAAATAATTGACCGTATTTATTTAAGTTAAACTGAAACGATTACCACCAGGCTTCAGCTTGAACACCGATGTTGTATTCGTTGTCTTTATTGCCAGCAAATTTACCGTCGTCATTTTTTAGGTAGCTTGCGTATAGGCGGATTTCAGGACGAGCCCAGAAGCTAGAACCTGCAGTCCATGCTTGAGCAAGGGTGTATTTTTGACCACCAGAGTTATTTGCATCAGTTGCACCGTCGTTAGCAAAGTAACCGGCTTCAAAGATGGTCTTATGATGATCATCCCACTTGTAAACAGGGCGAACTACAGCAGAGAAGTTAGTGATATCCTGCTTTTGACCATCTTGGATATCATCGATAGTTGATGCCCACACTAGTTGGTGAGAAAGATCCCAGTGTTCGCCAAGGCTGATTACACCATGGTTAATTAAGCGATAAGCTGAACCACCGTGTTTAGCTTCAGCAGCGTACCAGTTACCTGCACCACCATAAACCATTGGCGCACCATAACCTTCGTTACCAAACTGGACAACAGTCTTGTTAAAGCCACCAAGAACGCTTTGAGTGAGTTCTGCCGTTAGCATTACGCCATCTTTGGCATCTTTTGCTGCTTGATTTGCATCGTGATCTGGATTAGCAATTGCGTAATCAATACCAAGCTCAAGAGAGGCGCCATCCCATAAATTTAGACCAGCATAACGAGCGTCTAAAATATTCATGTTTAGTGGCTGGATTTCATCAGGGATTGGATTGAAATCTTCTGCTTCGCGATCAGAACGAACCCATGCTAAAGAAAGCTTACCTGGACCCATTGCGATATTTTCGATACCAGCACCAGCACCTGAGATATCCCAGTAGTAACGGTCAGTAATATGAATATCATGACGTTGGTAGTAACGTTTACCTGCCCATAGTGTTGCCTCTGGTGCAAAGCCAAGCACGCCTTTTGCTTCAACGTTTAGCTGGCGTAATGCAATTTTAGCATCGTCTTTTTCTGTGCCTTCCCAGTCATTTGAACCGTTAGAAGTGGCTGCTAGCATGGTATTAACACGGAATGTCATGTCATCTTGTTGGTAAATATTAGAGCCTAAACCAATTTCACCATATGCATCGCCTTCATTACCTAAACGACCTAGGTTATTTTTTTCGAATTCGAACTGTTGACCGTGGTCACCACTGATACCCACACCAGCACGCATATAACCGAAGAAATCTACATCAGCAGCCATGCTTGCTGTAGACATTAGTGCTGCAGATACGGCTGCGGCTGTTAGACAAACCTTGTTCAATTTCATGGGTGAAACTCCTTCATGGAACATTATATTTGTTATGCCAGTTTCATCACGGTGAATAATCTGATTTAAAATTGATTGCTTATAAGTAATCAGAATATTGCTGAAAATTAATAGTGCAGAGGAGGTAGAGTATTATTAATTTTCATCCCACAGTGATAACTCGCTTTTTTCAAATAAATTAGGATTGAAGATTTATTTGATGAGTTGATTTTTATCTTTTTAATAGTCGTTAGCATCATCCTAAAAAAGAAATAGTTAAGGATGAGGTGGGAGGATGAGTGCAAGGATCACATTTTGTTGAGATGTGTCGAAAAATTAGCTTTAAAGCAACAAGTTGTGTGACTTACTTCACGAGTAAATAGCCTTACTTATAATGAGATGAATAATAATGAGATTGGTATCACAAGAATCCATAGGAAAGTATATGGAGTAGAAGCAGTATTTATCTTTTATATTGGACAGTTAGTGTGATCATATTCAAATTTATTGATGAGATATTTTTTTAAAAATAAAAAGTAAAAAAATAAAGGGGATATATTTAGTTATCTCCCCTTTATCTTTCGAGTCACTAATATCCAAATTGCTTAGATATTAGGTCTGTATACCCAAGCTATTTAGAATAAACAAAACTACTCATCCCAATAGCTTCGACCTTCTAGTGAATAAGGCTCATTTCTATCATATTGGTTTCGCTGTCCTCGAATTCGAGATAACTGAGCTTCCAGTTCTTTTGCTTGCTGAAAGTGACCTTCTTGATAAGCTAAAGAGATTCTCAATTCCAAGTCTTCAATGCGATCGTTGTGATTCATACTTAGCCTCCTTGATGTGGATAAATACGCATCAAAATCAATATGGCGTTTGTGTCATTCAACCCGGCAACACAATAACGAGTCAAACCCCAAAAGGATTGATGAAGAATTCTACTGCGCTGATCCATCTAGCGAGTAGAACACTAAAAGTATAGTTGACAATGGCAAGAACGAAAAAAGGTAAGGCTGCATAGCAAACCTTACCTGCACAAAAACCAATATTATGGCACTGAGCTAATGGTCAATGGATTCGGCAATCCAAATAATAAAACCTAATTAAATTTTTTCCTCATAGAGGCGGCGACAAGCAGTGCCATCGCTATGGAATAGATGACAGCGATGGGCCGGTATTCCGACTTCAAGGCGATCTCCTGCATTAATGTCAAGAGTATCTGGCTGGCGATAAATGAAGTCAGCATCAACATTGTCCATATTCAAGTAGACCTGTGTCTCATGTCCTAGTTTTTCGACAACAAGGACTTTACCCTCAATGCAGGCATCACCATCACAACAGGGCACTAAATGTTCAGGACGGACCCCCAGTGACATTCGAGAACCACGTTCTACGGTTGAGCCATCTACAGGTATCCAGAATGCATTACCATTAGCCAGTTGAACCATAACACGATCATTTTCAACTTCTTCGACAAAGACACTCATAAAGTTCATCTTTGGTGAACCAATAAATCCAGCGACGAAACGATTTTGTGGGTAGTGATAAAGCTCTAATGGGCGGCCAACCTGAGAGACAAATCCACCATCTAATACCACAATTTTGTTTGCAAGAGTCATAGCTTCGATCTGATCGTGAGTAACGTAGATCATTGTACAACCCAGCTGTTTATGAAGTTTTGCTAATTCGATACGCATCTGCACACGAAGCGCCGCATCTAGGTTAGACAAAGGTTCATCGAGGAGAAAAACCTGAGGCTGAGCAACAAGTGTTCGACCAATAGCAACACGCTGACGTTGACCACCAGACAGTGCTTTAGGTTTACGTTCTAATAAATGTCCTAGCTGTAAAATGTCGGCAGCATGATCCACTCGGCGTTTGATTTCACTTTTATCAGCTTTAGCTAGTTTAAGACCAAATGACATATTGTCGAATAGGTTTAAGTGGGGATATAGCGCATAAGATTGGAATACCATGCCCACACCACGTTGAGATGGGGGAACATCATTCATGCGTTTATCACCAATGTATAAGTCGCCAGAAGTAATGTCTTCTAAACCAGCAATACAGCGAAGTAATGTAGATTTACCACAGCCTGATGGGCCCACGAAAACGACAAATTCTCCGTCCTGAATATCCAAATCAACATTTTTAGATATTAGGTTATCTCCATACGCTTTACATACGTTTCGTAAAGTGACACTTGTCATTGTGCCTGTCCTCTATTTTTTGTTGTGTCGGTGAGCACATTTTTAATCAATGGCTTACTGGCGACGAATATTATCTGGATGTTGGAATTTTTACTCAGTTTTTTTGATAAAACATCCTCCTAAATTGATCTGGTTCAAGGGGGATGAAGGGGGAGGAGTACCGAGTTCACACTTTGCTAGTTTACTAGATGAAATCTATTTAGTAGATGAATATCCTGTGCGTGCTATCACAATATGTACTTATATTTAGATCTTCGTCACACCTCCTATTCGAGCCAGATCACGCTTTGAATAACTGCTGTAGGGGGGCGTAGTATTTAGGATGATGTAGGCCTACACAAAGTTAGGGATGATAGTGGTGAAATGACGTTACCCACTAAATAACCATGTAACGTTGCCAAAAATAACAATCAGGAAGGATGTTAAAGATGAGAAAAGTCCTCAGTACCGTTGCCCTATGTACTCTTGCTGCACTTGGTTCAGTTAATGCTTATGCCGCGATTGAAGAAGGTCAACTCACTATTTGGATTAATGGTGACAAAGGCTATAACGGCCTAGCTGAAGTTGGTAAAAAGTTTGAAGCAGATACTGGTGTAAAAGTGACGGTAGCTCACCCAGATGCGTTGGAAGAGAAGTTTCCTCAAATGGCATCAACCGGTGATGGTCCTGATATTATCTTCTGGGCTCATGACCGCTTTGGTGGATATGCTCAAGCAGGCCTTCTGGCTGAAGTGAAACCAACAGAAGCATTTAAGAATAAGTTCACTGATTTTACATGGGATGCAGTTTCTTACAATGGCAAATACATTGGTTATCCGGTAGCGGTTGAATCCCTTTCTCTTATCTACAATAAAGATCTTGTTCCTAATCCACCAAAGAATTGGGAAGAGATGGCTGCACTAGACAAAGAGCTACAAAAGAAAGGCAAGCGCGCCATTATGTGGAACTTACAAGAACCGTTCTTCACATGGCCAGTGCTTGCTGCTGATGGTGGCTATGCCTTTAAGTTTACTCCAAATGGTTATGATGCTAAGAATGTTGGCGTAAATAATGAAGGTGCAAAACGCGCAATGACGTTTATGAAGCAGATGGTTGATAACGGTGTTATCGCAGCTGACGTTGATTATGCGATTGCAGAGTCTGGCTTTAATAAAGGTGATGTTGCAATGACAATCAATGGTCCATGGTCTTGGGCTAACATTGATAAAGCTGGTGTTAATTACGGTGTCACGGTTCTACCTAAACTAAGTGGTAACCCATCTAAGCCATTTGTTGGTGTATTAACTGCAGGTATTAGTACTGCATCTCCAAACCAAGATCTTGCAGTTGAGTTTCTTGAGAATTATTTACTGACAGATGAAGGTTTAGCGACTGTAAATAAAGATGTTCCTCTCGGTGCTGTTGCACTTAAGTCTTATCAGAAAACATTAAGTAAAGATTCTCGTATTGCAGCAACGATGGATAACGCCCTAAATGGTGAAGTTATGCCTAATATTCCACAAATGTCTGCCTTCTGGTACGCAGAAAAAGCAGCAATCGGTAACGTATTAACTGGCCGTCAATCTGTTGATGATGCGCTTAATACTGTTGCTGAGCGTATGACTAAGTAAGTTGTTGAATTAGTACTATTAATGGGGGAGTTGTCGCTCCCTCATTTACCCGCATTCGCATTGTGAGGAACTCTGATGCAGTCTCATCAAGCAGCCGATATGACACTAGAGAGCCCTGTAGGGGATATGTCTGTCGGTATAAAAAAAGACTCTCAAAATAAAAAATGGTTGAAATGGCTTGCTCTAGGCTTGATCAGTATTATTAATGGTTATGCGACCATTTTGATGTACGCCCGTGGCGAGTACGCTTTTGCTTTATTAACATTAGTTTTAACATCGCTTGGCGTTTATGTTTTTGCTCGTAAAAGCATGTATGCACACCGTTATATTTTCCCTGGTGTTGCGGGCATGATTTTATTTATTATATTCCCTCTTATGTACACCATAGGTTTGGCTTTCACTAACTATAGTGGCACAAACCAGCTAAGTTTAGAGCGCGCTCAAAGCGTTTTACTTCAACAAACGTATCAAAGTGGTGATAGCGTAAAATTCTCTCTTTATGATGATAACGGTAAAGTGCATATTGCTTTACAAGAGGGGAACAAGTGGTATCAGACACCTGCATACGATTTGAAGCAACTACCAACAGAGCCGATTTCTCTGACTGAGGTTGCCGTACCTTCTGGTGATAAAGCACCATTAAAGCAAGTTATCGCTAATCGTAAAGCATTAAGTGACATTACCTTAATTGGAGCTGAGGGTAATAACCTCAAAATGTCAGGTTTACGTACTTTTGCTGAAATTGAACCTGTTTATACACTCGAAAAAGATGGTGAAACTCTTATTAACCATCAAAAAGAGATTACACTAAAACCTAATATGGATATCGGGTTCTATCAACAAGTTGATGCTAATGGCCAATTTGTTGGTGAGCCGCTTTCGCCAGGCTTTATAGTTAATATTGGTTGGGATAATTTTTCCCGAATCTTTAATGATCCAGGTATTCAACAACCATTCTTTAAAATCTTTGTGTGGACGGTTGTATTCTCTGCTTTAACTGTGATTTTAACCTTGGCTGTGGGTGTTGTGCTGGCTCAAATTGTATCTTGGGAAGAGCTAAAAGGACGTGGTGTTTATCGCTTGTTACTTATCTTACCTTATGCGGTTCCAGCTTTTATTTCTATCTTGATATTTAAAGGCCTATTTAACCAAAGCTTTGGTGAGATTAACCAAGTGCTAGAAGGTTTATTTGGTATTAGTCCTGCTTGGTTTACCGACCCGTTTTTAGCCAAAACAATGCTTATTATCGTCAATACCTGGTTGGGTTACCCTTATATGATGATTTTGGCTATGGGTCTATTAAAAGCCATTCCTGATGATCTTTATGAAGCATCGGCAATGGATGGGGCTGGTCCAATTGATAATTTCTTTAAAATTACGCTGCCTCTTCTTGTTAAGCCAATGATTCCTTTATTGATTGCAAGCTTTGCCTTTAACTTTAATAATTTTGTATTGATTCAGTTACTAACAAATGGTGCGCCAGATATGATCGGCACATCCGTTCCAGCAGGTCATACCGATTTATTAGTAAGTTATACCTACCGAGTTGCGTTTGAAGGTGCAGGTGGTCAAGACTTTGGCTTAGCAGGTGCAATTGCAACTTTAATCTTCCTATTAGTTGGTGGTTTATCACTACTTAATATGAAATTTACCAAGCTAGAGTCAGAGTAAGGAGTTCGATTATGGCTATGGTTCAACCTCAATCATTAAAATACCGAGTTTGGGCAACGCACATTGGAATGTGGTGTTTTCTTGCTTTGATGATGTTTCCTCTTTTAATGGTGATTGCGATTTCATTTCGAGAAGGAAACTATGCATCAGGCGAATTGATTCCATCTAACCCATCACTTGAGCACTGGAAACTGGCTTTAGGTATTGCGGTACAAAATGCGGATGGTACGGTAACACCGCCGCCATTTCCTGTTCTGACTTGGCTTTGGAACTCTATTAAAGTGGCTGGCTTGACGGCAATTGGTATTGTGACCCTATCAACGACTTGTGCTTATGCTTTTGCTCGTATGAAGTTTGCAGGTAAGACGTTGATTTTACGCTCTATGCTGATTTTCCAGATGTTTCCTGCGGTATTGGCATTAGTGGCATTGTATGCGCTATTTGATCGATTAGGTGCTTATGTACCTTTCCTTGGCATGAATACGCATGGTGGCGTTATCTTCGCCTATATGGGCGGTATTGCACTTCATGTTTGGACGATTAAAGGATACTTCGAATCCATTGATGGTTCTCTTGAAGAAGCAGCTGCACTTGATGGAGCAACACCATGGCAAGCCTTTAGAATGGTACTATTGCCATTATCTGTACCCATCCTTGCAGTTGTGTTTATTCTTTCTTTCATTGCTGCAGTTACAGAAGTTCCTGTTGCTTCATTGCTACTTCGTGATGTTGGATCATATACATTGGCAGTGGGTATGCAGCAATATCTATATCCGCAGAACTACTTATGGGGTGACTTTGCGGCTGCAGCTGTGCTTTCCGCATTACCAATTACGATTGTGTTCTTGCTAGCGCAAAAATTCTTAGTTGGTGGTTTAACTGCTGGTGGTGTGAAAGGCTAATTTACTTCTCAGTACCTATATTATTCCTTACAATGTAAAAGAGCCAAAGATCAGTTACTCGATCTTTGGCTCTTTTTTTGTTCAATAATTTTATAGCTTCTCATTTCGAAATCTCAGTCTCGTAATGTTCATACGATCGGCAAAACTCATTTCCTCACCGTATGTATTCAATAATTACTAATGTTAATAGCAATAACAGTAATTAATATTTCCAGCTTGATATCAATATATAGTGCTTTAATTTTTATAATTATCTATATGTCGTGTTTATTTAAACTTGAATAATTTCTACTACTTTCTGTAAGGTTGAATTGATACTGATAGTCATTATCATCTCGTTTGGTTTATTGCTTAGGAGATATAGGCATGAGTAACAATAAGAAGAGTGTGACAGAGTTTAATTTTGCCGACATAACATGGAAAGGAATTACCGCGACTCCTGCTGCGGCAGAGAGAATTATTTCGTTATCAAAAAACAATAAAGAGGTTCGTTTTTCAGTAAAAATATCTGGCTGTACGGGTTATGCATACGTTATTGAACAATTAACCGTAATTGAAGAACAAGATGTTTCATTTAACTCTCATGGCGCACTTTTCTATGTCGCTTTGTCAGCAATGCCTATGCTCGATGGCACTGAGATCGACTTTGTTAAACAAGGTTTGAATCAATCCTTTGTATACCATAACCCTAATGTAAAAACAGAATGCGGTTGTGGTGAAAGTTTCGGAATTTGATCTATGAGTATACCTGAACTCCAACCCGATATTGATCATGTGCTCAATCATAAGCGCTACAAAGAAGGGTTTTATACCGATGTTGTCAGTGACACCTTTAGTAAGGGCATTAATGAAGAGGTTATTCGCGCCATTTCAGCCAAAAGAAATGAACCTGATTGGATGTTGGAATTTCGCTTAAATGCCTTTAATTATTGGCTCACAATGAAAGAACCTCACTGGTTAAAAGCCGAATACCCAAAATTGGATTATCAAGACTACAGTTATTATTCCGCACCTAGCTGTGCTCGCTGTGACAATATTGATTCGTCAAATACAGATCAAGAAAGTGCTAATAGTGAGTTTTTAACACAAGAAGTTGAAGAAGCTTTTGAATTGTTAGGAGTCCCTGTTCGAGAAGGGGCTGATATTGCTGTTGATGCTATTTTTGACTCTGTCTCTGTTGCAACGACCTATCACGAAGAACTCAAACAGCTGGGCATTATTTTTTGCTCCTTTAGTGAGGCGATTCAACAATATCCTGAATTAGTAAAAAAATATTTGGGCACAGTTGTTCCTGCAAAAGATAATTTCTTTGCGGCACTTAATGCGGCTGTTGCTTCTGATGGCACTTTTATTTACATCCCCCCAGGTGTTCGTTGCCCTCGTGAGCTCTCAACCTATTTTCGTATTAATCAGGCAAAGACGGGTCAGTTCGAACGCACGATTTTAGTGGCAGATAAGGGGGCATATGTCAGTTATATCGAAGGTTGTTCAGCACCTGTTCGCGATAGTTATCAGCTTCATGCCGCCGTTGTTGAAGTCATCATTCATCAAGATGCCGAAGTGAAATATTCAACGGTCCAGAACTGGTTTGCCGGTGAAGAAGGTCAAGATGGTGGCATTTTAAACTTTGTAACTAAACGAGCTCTATGTGAAGGTCGTAATAGTAAGATGTCTTGGACCCAATCGGAAACAGGTTCGGCGATTACGTGGAAATATCCGAGCGTGATCTTACAAGGCGATAATTCTGTTGGGGAGTTTTTTTCCGTTGCATTAACCAATGGTAATCAAAAAGCCGATACGGGCACTAAGATGATCCATATCGGTAAGAATACAAAGTCGACCATTATTTCAAAGGGGATCTCCGCAGGCCAAAGCGAAAATAGCTACCGTGGTTTAGTTAAGATTCTCCCTTCAGCACAAGGTGCTCGTAACTATACCCAATGTGATTCTATGCTCATTGGTAATAAATGTGGCGCTCATACTTTCCCAACCGTTGATGTGCGAAACCCATCAGCTCAAATTGAACATGAGGCAACAACTTCCAGAATAGGTGAAGACCAACTGTTTTATTGTGTGCAGAGAGGGATCAGTGAAGATGATGCTATCTCTATGATTGTTAATGGTTTTTGTAAGGATGTGTTTTCTGAGTTGCCATTAGAGTTTGCCGTGGATGCGCAAAAGCTTCTTTCTATTAGTCTTGAACATAGTGTGGGTTAATTATGTTAGATATTAAAAATTTACATGTCAGTGTCGAAGATAACGAAATCTTAAAAGGCATTAATCTCCAAATTAAAGCGGGAGAAGTTCACGCAATTATGGGGCCTAATGGTTCGGGTAAGAGCACATTGTCATCCACGCTTGCTGGCAAAGAAGACTATGAAGTTACCCAAGGTAGTATTGAGTTTTTAAATAAAGATCTTATCGAGTTAGATGCAGACGAACGTGCTGGTGAAGGGGTATTTCTTGCTTTCCAATACCCGGTTGAGATTCCAGGTGTGAGTAATAAGCTCTTTTTACGTACAGCTCTTAATGGTATCCGCAATTATAAAGGATTATCTGAGTTAGACCGCTTTGATTTTGACGATTTGTTAGAAGAGAAAGCGGAGCCGTTAAAAATGCCTGTTCATTTGTTGGATCGTTCCGTTAATGAAGGATTCTCTGGTGGTGAGAAAAAACGGAACGATATTTTGCAAATGGCGGTATTGGAACCCAGCCTTTGTATTTTAGATGAAACAGATTCTGGCCTTGATATTGATGCGTTAAAAGCTGTCTCAGAAAGTGTAAATACTTTACGTGACGATAAGCGTGCTTTCATTGTTGTGACCCATTATCAGCGTATTCTTGATTATATTAAACCAGATTATGTTCATGTTATGGTGGATGGAAAAATTGTTAAATCTGGTGATTATCGTTTAGCTAAAGAGTTAGAGGAGAAAGGTTATGGCTGGATCATTGGAGAATAAATCAGCATCGACTCTTCTTAATTGGCAAGCGTTAGTGCCTGATGCCCTTGACCAACAAAAACATTGGAAAAAAGTGTTAGAACTAGGACTTCCAACCCGTTGTGACGAAGATTGGAAATTTACACCCTTTAACTTTCTTTATGAGCTCCCATGGCATGATCGAGTGCCTTTAGTTCAACGCCGTATACCTAAAGATCTTAGTTATTTAGGTTCTGAAGATGTATATCGAATGGTATTTATTAATGGGTGTTGGCAAAAAGAGTTATCTGATTCTGTGTGTGGTGTCGATATTTCCGTATTAAAGGGAGATGATATCAGTACTGAATCCCTTGCGGTCGATCCGCTGGATAATGAGATAGTTGTTGAGCTTACCGAAGCACTAAAAACGCAAATGGTTAAGTTTACTGTTGCACCTAAAGTGATATTAGATAAGCCATTATGCATTATTCATTACATAGACAGTTTTGATGGAGCAGTGTGTGCGATGCGTCATCACTATCAATTAGGTCGTTTGTCGCAAGTAAAAATTATTGAGCACCATGTGAATCTATCGGAGGTATCCCATAAAGGAGTTGTGTTTAGCAACACATCCATAGAAGCTCAAGATGGTGCGCAAGGCGAATATATTAAGATCGTTGAACAGGGAAATGAACAACTACATCTTGCTCATAATCATATAGTTACAAATCGTGATGCGAATGTGACGAGTTCCGCCTATTTATTATCAGGGAAATGGATCCGCCATAAGACCAGTAGTGAGCTAGGGGGTGAAAACGGTGTTGTCGAGATGAACAGTTTATCTCTCCCTGCTCGTGATCAATGTTTTGATAGTCGAACTTATCTAAATCATAGTGTATCGCACTGTCGTAGCCATCAGCTACATAAAATGGTGGCCGTTGATGATGGTAAAGGTGTATTTGACGGTTTAATTTATGTAAGTCCTGGTGCTTTAAAAACTGATGGTCAAATGGATAATCATAATTTATTGATTGGTGATAAAGCCCAAATAAATAGCCAGCCTAAATTAGAGATTTATGCTGATGATGTGAAGTGCAGTCACGGCGCTACAACAGGTCAGTTAGATCAAGAGCAAATTTTTTATCTACAAGCTCGTGGTATTAAGAAAGAGCTAGCCGAGCGCATGATCATCAAAGCATTTGCAAAAGAAGTGTGTGATCTGGTGTCTTTTGAGCCGATTCGTCGTTATTTGCTTGATCATGTTGAAAAGAAATTGGAGCAATCATTATGATTGAGAGTCCATGGAGAAAAGATTTTCCGATTTTTCAGCAGCTTGATAAAGAAAATTATCGATACCTTGATAGCGCAGCAACAGCACAAAAACCACAAATAGTTTTGGACATAATGGATAAGTTTTATCGATATGACAATGCTGCTGTCCATCGAGGTATTCATCGGTTAAGTGCTCGTGCAACGGATCAAATGGAGTTGATCCGTGAGCGGGTTGCGCAATTTATTCATGCACCTTCGGAGAACAATATTGTTTTTACCAAAGGGACAACTGAAGCTATTAATTTAATTGCCAACAGCTATCTTCCAACCTTTGCCCAAGAGGGGGATGAGATTATTATCTCTGAACTTGAGCACCACGCTAATATCGTTCCTTGGCAAATGTTAGCGCAGAAGTTAGGGTTAAAAATCAAAGTGTGGCGTCTTGCTGATAATAACCGTGGTCTTTGTTTAGATGCATTTCGAGAGCTGTTAACGGAAAAAACAAAGTTAGTTGCGATTAGCCAACTTTCAAATGTTCTTGGAACTGTGCAGCCCATTAAAGAGGCTATTTGCATGGCACATCAAGTAGGGGCGGCAGTTATGGTTGATGGTGCTCAAGGTATCATGCATCAGCAGACTAATGTTCAAGAACTTGGTTGCGACTTCTATGCTTTTTCAGCTCATAAGCTCTATGGTCCAACGGGAATTGGAGCGTTATATATCGCATCAAAATGGTTGCAGCAATTACCTCCATGGGAAGGGGGGGGAGCAATGATTGATAAAGTGGATTTATTCAGCAAAACTTCATATCAAGCTGCGCCTTGGCGTTTTGAAGCAGGTTCTCCGAATGTTGCGGCTATTATGGGCTTTGGTGCTGCAATTAAATATGTTACTCAAATCGGTTTATCTCAGATACAGGACTATGAAAAACAATTAATTTCATATATGTCACAACAGTTTTCAGATATTGATAACGTTGAGTTATATGGTAACGGAAAAAATCGCCATGGCGTGCTGTCGTTTAATCTTACGCCTCACCATGCGTTTGATGTCGGCAGTTTTTTAGATCAATACGGTATTGCGATTAGAACCGGCCACCATTGTGCAATGCCTCTTCTAAAACGTTTAGATCAAGCTGCAGTATGTCGAGCTTCTATTGCCCTTTATAACAATGCAGAAGATATTGATAGGCTGGTGGCAAGCATTAAACGTACACAAATGTTATTAGGTTAAAAGAGAGTAGCAATGACACCAGATAAAATAGTACGTAATTTCCAGCGCTGTGTTAATTGGGAAGAAAAATATCTATATATGATCGAGCTTGGTGAGCGATTTTGTACCTTGGAATCGGAAAAATGTACTGATGATTACCGTGTTTCTGGATGTCAGAGTCAAGTATGGATCTCGATTGATTTAGATAATGACTGTTTAAAAATTAAGGGAATGAGTGATGCTGCGATTGTGAGAGGCCTGATTGCTCTTATTATTATTGCATTTAATGGTTGTTCGTTAGATCAAGCTAAAACCTTCGATTTACAAAAATGGTTTAACGAATTGGAGCTTACTCAGCATTTAACGGCATCAAGAGCTGTTGGGCTAAGTGAAATTGTAAAATCAGTTTATAACAAGTTATAAAATTTAATTCTTTTAGATAGTTAACCATTTATCTTTGTTATTTGAACATGCGTAAATTTGCAATTAAATCTTGAGTTTTTGAAGTTAATAAATACTAGAGCTTCGTTTAAATCGGCGTAGAGTAACAGTGAAACATAGATAAAATAAGGTATGTATGATGACACCCAAAGATAGATGGTTACTAGACCAGATGTTAGAACTTGAAGGTAAAGATCTTACTCAGTTAACAAAGCAAGAAAAAGAAGTGTTTGATGCGTTTGAAGCAAGAGCTCACGAGTTTGGCGTAACAATTGAAATTGCTTCTGAAGCACCTTTAAGTGATATAAAACAAGGTACCTCATCTTATTCGGTTACCCAATTAGAAAGACATTTCCCAAATCAAATCATCATAAAGCGCGTATTGGATGATGAATAATAATTTCCCCCAGTACTATAAGTAATGGGGGAGTTTATGTAGATCTTTAGTTGTGTTTTAAAATAAGCTCATTTTCTATGGCTTATTAGATGGAGTTGAATTATTTTCAAAAAAACATTCTTATGTGTGTATAATAAGCATTTCATATAAGAATTTACACATCTAAGTTATATTCATAGTTCAAGATATGTTACAAAAATTACCTAAGATTTTCACAAAGAAAAAATACGTTTTTATTCTATTCGTTTTTATGAGCTGGTTTGTGTTATCTGCTTGTTTTTTGTTAATGGATTATGCATATAAACGTCATAAGTTAATGAACTATGCACAAGAAACTGTTCAAGTATTCAATTCCATTTTTAATCATGCGAATTCAAGTATAAACTTGGCAGAGAAAGTGGACTATTTGGACTGTGACAAATCATTGAATCAGCTGCGTCAAATTGCTGCCGTTACACCATATGTTCGCTCTATAGTTATACTTCATAACAACAAACTTATTTGTAATAGTGTCTTAGGTAAAACGAACTTTCCAGTTAATCGTAACTTGAAACATCAGAAATTAGCCATTATTGATAAGAGCTATATAACAAAAAAACCTGTATTAATATTAACAAAAAAAATTAATGAAAATTCTGAGATTAGAATTGGAATTAATACCTATTTTTTATCCCATAATCTGATTTCTAGTACAGAAGATAGAGAACTGTATATTGAGATTGATGATGCCATTTATAACTTAGACGGTGTAGCAAGAAGTATTGATACCTCTGATGGATATATTCGAGTAAGTTCTTTATTATATCCATTTTCAATTTATGTTGATGATTCTTTTGTATTAACCTCCCTTGATATGACATTTGTTCTGTTTATGTTACTTACAGGGATTGTTGTTGGTGGGTATGGTAATAGGATTTTTAGTAAAACGGATTTTGTAAAATATGAACTAGAAAATGCCATACTCAACAATGAAATCAAGCCTTATATTCAGCCGATATCGTCGAGTAATGGTGATGTTATTGGGGGTGAAGTATTGGCTCGTTGGGTAAAAAGTAATGATCGAGTTATACCTCCAAGTGTTTTTATCCCATTAATCGAACAGTATGATTTGATGGAATCAATGACTAACGCCATGATAGATCAGCTGATCAATACACCAAACCTGCTTGAGTCTAATAAGTCACTACATCTCAGTATTAATGTTACAAAAGAATGTTTAGAAAATGAGATAATTCGTATTAAATGTGAATGGCTTGCAGAGCAATGTCGTTTAATTTTAGAGTTAACAGAAAGTGAAGAATTTACCGATCCTGAGTACATCTCATTACTTATGAGTGAGTTACGGGAGCGTGGT
The DNA here is from genome assembly GCF_003026815.1 of Photobacterium damselae. Lineage (GTDB taxonomy): Bacteria > Pseudomonadota > Gammaproteobacteria > Enterobacterales > Vibrionaceae > Photobacterium > Photobacterium damselae. Next base: position 69,358 of record NZ_PYOG01000017.1, read on the forward strand.
GTTTTGTTTGCTCTTGATGATTATGGTACTGGCTTTTCAACATTAAAATATCTTAAACAGTATCAATTTGATTACTTAAAAATTGATAAAATGTTTATTGATAATGTTTGTGATGATAGTGTTTCAAGTGAGATCATTAAAAATATCATATCGTTAGCTAAAAAACTTAATATTAGTCTTGTTGCCGAAGGGGTTGAGCACCAGTGTCAGGTACATAAGCTTTCAAACTATGGTGTAGATATTTCCAAGGCTATTATTTTAGTAAACCAATAACAGTCGATGATTTTATTGCTAAGTATATTCCTTAGTGATTTGGTTACTTAATTTAAACGCTATTACAGAAGAATGATTGAGGAACAATAGTCATCAAGAAGCCCTTTTCATATCGTTAAAGTAGGAATAGATTAGATCTATACGTAATTTAACAGGGAATGAAGATGGCTGATGTTGTAGCATTTTACGATACCGAACAGGTTAAGATTGGTGAGCAGGGTATTGCCAATGAGCTGAAAATAACCATGTATGAACTTATGCAAAAGGCTGGGACTGCTGTTTTTCAGGCTATTGTCCAGAGTTATCCCGATGCACACTCGCTGATTATATTTGTTGGTAAAGGCAATAACGGTGGAGATGGTTATGTTGTTGCTAGATTAGCGTTATTGGCGGGGTACGGAGTTCAGGTACATCATCATGGTGATCAAAACCGCTTAACATCGGATAGCCATAAAGCTAAACAGGACTATCTTAATGCGGGCGGTTTTCTTTTGGCTTATGATGATCTCGATTTTCAAAACATAGACCTTGTTATTGATGCGCTTCTTGGAACGGGGTTGAACGGTAACGTGTATCCCGAAACATGTGCGCTTATCCACAAGATTAATCATCTCAATCTACCGATAATGTCTATCGATATTCCGTCAGGGCTATGTGCTAATACCGGATTTGCTAGTAAAGAAGTTATTAAAGCTGATACCACGGTTTGTTTAATTGCGATAAAAAGTGGTTTGATTACAGGCTCTGCACGAGAGTATGTTGGTAAGTTAGTTCTTGACGACTTAGGTGTTAAGACGCCCTTTTGCAAAAATGCGTTCGTAAAAGGAATTTTAACTTACGCAAAAATAAAACTAAGAAAACCTACATATCATAAAGGTAATTCAGGGCACTCTCTGGTGATTGGAGGCGATGCAGGTATGGGAGGAGCTTTACTTCTTTCCTCTGAAGCTTGTTTACGTTCTGGTGCCGGTTTAGTCGCTTCTTTAACTGATACGACGAATATAATGCCTTCTCTTGTCCGTACACCTGAAGTTATGGCTTCTGATTGGCAAAATCAAGAAATGTTATCTCAACGTTTATCATGGGCTACGGCACTTGGATTCGGACCAGGTTTGGGTTTGAGTTCGTTCGCAAAATACCTATTTATCCAAATCACTCAGCAAACTTTACCCAAAGTATTTGATGCCGACGCATTGAATATACTTTCATTGACTCCTAACTTTGATGATTTGAGAATCTTAACCCCTCATCCAGGCGAAGCCGCTCGATTGCTAAATTGTACTATCAAAGATATTGAACAAGACCGATATCAAGCAGTTCAAAAGATACAGAGCAAATATGGTGGTGTCGTCGTACTTAAAGGTGCCGGAACTGTAATTTATGATGGAAAACAATTTTTTGTTTGTGCCATTGGAAATGCAAGTATGGCAACAGGAGGAATGGGTGATGTGTTGACGGGGGTTATCACCAGTTTATTAGCACAAGGTTATAATACGACTCAGGCTGCTGTCTATGGTGTTCATATTCATAGTTTGGCAGGTGATCTTGCTGCTAAAACTAAACCTATTGGGTTAATTGCTAGTGATGTTATTGCATATTTATCTAATGCGGTTTATCTGAGCTCTAATGGATAAAAAAAAGAGGTGGAATTAACCACCTCTTTTTACTATCTCAAACAAATCAATGATTATTACTTAGTGTAAGAACCACGGATGTTGTCGATGCGCTGGTTAGCACGCATTGCTTCTTGGTAAGCTGCGTCAGATGCTGCACGAGCGTCGTTAACAGCGCCAGCTAGTTGATCTTGTTGGCCTTGTAGAGCGCTTACTTGATCAGAAAGTGCGTCAACTTTGTTAGTTAGTTGCTGCATTTCGCTTGAGCTTGAACAACCCATTAGAGTTGCACTTAGAATAACACCAGCTAGGATAGTTACTTTACGATTCATTCTCTTTATTCTCCTTTAATCTGCCACTACAAACTGAGTGTAAAAGTTTTAGTTGGCAGATTCATTATGGCATAACTTGCTAAAAAATCTCATTAAAAACACATAAATAATAAAAAAACTTTTTCTCGTTATGGGATCATTCACACAAAATTGCAATTATTTATCTTAAATTTACCTTCTATTGACAGTTTCAATTGATGATTTAAGTTTTCAAGTTTTGAGTAATGGTGTTTTATTTTATTGATTTTAATTGTTTTTTCGTAAACTTACATTTTGTTTTTATTGAGTTAATTTTGTTTTGAACTGTACTTTGGTAGAAATTTAATTATTTAAGTGAAAAAGCTATAGTAACAATTTGTCAACGTTTCTGTGAAATTAAAACATCATTAATTTCCTGAGTCAGCAGTTGGACATTTAAAGTATGTGCAACCTTTTTAATAATATTGCCATTAGGCTGAAGAATATAAAAATAGGAGTTGTGATCGATTGTGTATTCAAGCTTTGATTCTGGCATTTTAGTCTTGAGATAGAGCACACCATATTTATTTGCTAATTCAGTCGTCTGTTCGACAGTACCAACTAAGCCTGTAATCCCAGCCTTAAAATAACTTGCATACTCCTTGGTTTTTGTTGCGGTATCTCTTTCTGGATCTAGTGTTATAAATATCGGCCACACATTTTGACGTTGTGTTTCAGATAAATTATCTAAAGCACTTGATAAGATAGCTAATGAGGTTGGGCATACGTCAGGGCATTGAGTGTAACCAAAATACACAACCCTAATTCGAGGATCTGTTGTATCGAAAAGGTCGATAACATCTTCTCCATACTCAAGAATCTGCATTGGGTAGTAGGGAGCATGGCGAGCATTAGGATCTCGTTTTTGCCAGAAATAATGCGCCGTTAATCCAGAAAAAAGCGCACAAATAAGAATTAGCCACTGATACCGCATGATAAGTCCCTATATAAAAACAGCCTGTTATAGTAAATATAACAGGCTGTTTAATGAGCTTTTATGCTGGTAAGTTTACTTTGTGATTAAAGTAACTTTATCTAGTGATTATTCACCGTGTTGCGCGAACTTTTCTAATCCCCAAACAATAGCAATACCCAAAATCATGGCGACAACAGCATAGCCTAAAAGTGCTGGTTGGCCTGTTACATGTTCAAAATTAAAAGGAGATAAGTTTTGTTCTACAAGAGGAACCTGCTCTCCATGAGAGTTAATACGCCAAGTTAACGTTTCTTTCCATGGCCAGATTTTGCCAAGGGTTCCGATCATTAATCCAGTTAAGAAAGTTAAAGCGATATCTCGGTAGTTTCTTAAGATCCAAGATAAAACATGAGAAAACGTCAAAAGACCAACGACACAGCCCATTGCAAATAGACCGAGAGTAACAACATCCATCGATTTTGCCGCACCTAAAATTGGGGCATACATACCGAGCAGCAATAGAATAAAGCTACCTGAAATTCCAGGTAAGATCATAGCGCAGATAGCGATAGCGCCTGCAATGACGATATTGACTGGCGTTGGATCCATGCTGACAGGGTTAACAACTGTAATACCATATGCAAAAGCAGCCCCAAGAATAACGGCAATAAAACGAGTTAAAGCCCAGCGGTCAACTTGTTTAAACATATGAATAACTGACACAATGATCAAACCAAAAAAGAAAGACCATAGTGGAATTGGATGAGTATGCAACATCCAGGTAATGAAACGCGCTAATGTAAAGATGCTAGTTAAAATACCAGCGAAAAGGGCGATAAGAAAAGCACCGTTAACATGCTCAAAAGCACCTTTAAGACCTTTCTCTTTTAAAACAGAGATAAGTTTAGGGTTAATACGACGAATACTTTCTAAAAGAGTATCGTAGATACCTGTAATAAAAGCGATTGTGCCGCCAGATACACCAGGGACAACATCAGCTGCACCCATTGCCATTCCTTTTAAAAAGGTAATCAGCTTATTCATGTAAGATCATCTTATTTAATTAAAAAACTGGCGATATTATACATTTAAAAACAAGAAAAAAGAGTGAAAAGATAAGATGATTGACACTAATTTTACAGGGATATATGTTCGTAGGTCATTACTTCTGTTTATTTGATATTCTATAGGAATGCTTTTAAATTCAGAGAAAGAAAACAGAACTTATTACGTTAATGTACAAATTGTGACCATTCTAATATTAAAAAAGAAGAATCTAGGTAAAGTGGTTTTATAAATTTTAAATACAATCTTACGATTAATGGAGTAATCAGATGTATAAGACTCTGCTCGGTATTGCAACAGAGAATCAACTCATTCGAGCTGATATGAAGTGGGATACGACAAAATCACATGATATTGAAACCCTATGGTTAGTTGAAAAATCACCGGATGATAATGTTGTGGCGAGGTATGTGATCAAAGTCACTAAAGAATTAAATTTTCCTGATAGAAGAAATATTTCGTATCAAAAATATACTCCAGATAGTTTATCGTTGGTGAGTAGCGGCGAATTAATTGCGTAAATAATTGCACATTTATATATATGTAATAAGACCATTATATGTTGAATTTGTGCTCTAGATTTTATTCTTTGCAGAAAACCACGTAAAATCTTGAAAAATTAAAATTAGTTTGTATCTTATTTCGATATAACAGTGATACTTATTTTATTTATATCAGGATTCAGTTTATCAGTGAGTCCTGATTTCGTGTATTTAAGGAATAATTACATGATACCAAGAGATTCGACTTTACGAGTTGTAAGACCGACAGATAATCTTGATACTATAGCTGAAATGTATTCCGCTTTAGGCTTTGAAAAAGTTAAAGAATTCAAGGATCATGAGGGTTTTGATGGCGTAATTCTTGGTCATCGAAAACATGCTTATCATTTAGAGTTTACCCATCGCATCGGTACAAAAATTGGTAAAGCCCCTAATCAAGAGCAGCAATTGGTTTTCTATATTGCTTGTAGTCGAGAGTGGGAGCGAGCTTGCCGTAGTATGATCAGTGCTGGTTTTAATGTGGTTGAAAACATTAATCCATACTGGGAGTCTGTTGGTAAAACATTCGAAGATATTGATGGTTATCGTCTAGTTCTTCAAAACTTAGATTGGGATCTATAAGCCAATTTATTATTTATAAATGATAAAGCATCAGTTATTGATGCTTTATTTTTGCATAAGATATCTCTCCTTCTTTCATAATTTTTTCTGCCATAGTACCAAAAAAATCGCATGGATTATTGTGATTAACTAAATGGTGCTGTCTGTTGCCAATATTTTTGAGTAATTTTATTTCAGCTTGCTCTTTTACTTGTAACCTTTCAGGAGTATTAAAATAATCCAATATTGGCGATCTTAAATGTTGATCAATTTGTTGTAATTGAAAATAGCACCGATTTATTGCAATCATATCCTTCATCAGTTTGAGGCTTTCTGCAGTAGATATAGTTTGATCATTTATTAATTCTAGGATTCTATCCCATCTTTTAGATGCTAAAAGCCCCATTACGACATATTCAGGCCTTTGATAACTGCTTAATAGGATTTTTTCATAATCATCTCGAATTAAATTTCGATTAATATCATTGCCCCATAAGTCTTTTGATAAATATTGAGTAGTTATCATTTCTATCTGTTCAGATGGAAGTTCACTAGAGCTTACGTGCCACTGGGCTAGTATTGATAATGCAGAATATTCATTCAGAGGGAGTTGTATATGGTTTCCATCGAGTATAGCTGGATGGCTTTTCATCATTTCTAACGAGTCATAAGCCATAGCGGGTAGAACGAAAAGGAGATAGATCGAGATGATTAGAAATCGTAAGTAAGTCAGCATAATGAATATGTAATAGTGTTATCTGTATTATTCATAAGCTGTATTGGCGTTTATCTCAATATTAATGAAGTGGATTGTAGAGTGACTATACATTTTTGTATGAAAAAAATTAACTTACAATAATGTATGAAGTAGATATGGTTATTAAATTATTGTCTTTTATCTAATTGTTAAGCTGCAGTTTAGGCTCGTTTTATATATTACTATCATCTAGTCTTTATTACGTGTGATATTATGCCAGATAAATTATTTGAGGTAGTGTTGATAATTGTTGCTATCTCAGTCGCTATAGGAATCTATACCTGTGCAGTAATGAGCTAACGAGTTTTCAAAAGCTGATAAAACTATGATTTCAACATTGGATTGATATCTGTTTAAAATAGCAACAATTTGTATTTGTGATGGTCAGTTATATACCTTTAAGGCCTTTTCTTTTACCTTAAATGATAAGCTTTTATTTTTTGGGTGAATGATGATTTTCATCTTTCTATTTCAGCTGTTGCGACAATATAGACTTAGGCATATTCTTTATAAAAAATGATCCGTATCAATAATTAATAAGATAGGAGAGAGAATATGGCTCTTAATGAGAAAGTATGGTCTGACATGGCTGTTGACCCAGAAGCTCCTCAAGGATTTTATTTTCGTGATGCAAGTTGTGCTCAACCAATTACTTCAATGTTAGAAGTGTGGGATGCCGGTACAGTTGAAGATCCTCATCATCATCCTCATGACGATATGTCTGTGATGGTTGAAGGTCGTATAGATGTGCAATTTTTTGATCGTCAAGATGATGGCTCATTGATTAAGAAAGGGGATGTTCAGATATTTAGAAAAGGTGATACTGCATACATTCCTGCAAATCAAATTCACTCAGTAATTTACACTGAAGATACGAAAATGGTTTACGTACAAGACGGTGAATTTGGCTTTATTGCTGATTAATTGTGTCTTCTTCCTTTTGCGTTGCGAGAGAGTTTTACTTTCGCAGCGCTTTTATGCTTTTTAAGTAATTTATCTCTTATTCTCTTCTCTTCATTTTCTATCCTTCTAGTTAGAATAACTACTCTACTGTATTTCGTGCGAATAATTATCAGTTAAATCCTTTTTGTTGAGAATAAACTGCTATTGTGCTTCAAATCAAAGAATAAACTTATGTAATTTTGATACTGTCGGCGTATTACTAGATGATTTTTGTCATCCATGAACTTTGCCATAAAGGTCAAGCAAAAATTGACCTAAAAATAGATATATTAAGAGTGTTCTTAAGAGCATCGCGGGGCAAAGTTAGTTAGAACAATGAGGCTATAATGATAAATATAACGATCGACGGACAAGTGTTCGCCATCGACCCAGATCAAAATCTACTGGAAGCTGCTAAGCAATGTCAGGTGGATATCCCATCGCTATGTGGTAAGAACACAAAAGGTGAGAAAGTTGCTTGTAATCTTTGCGTAGTAGAGATTGATGGTCAGGGAGTACAACGTGCTTGTGAAACCAAGCCAGCCGAAGGAATGTCAGTAACGACTCAGTCAGAAGAGCTCAGTTCACGTCGTCAAACAGCGCTGAATAAAATTTTGTCTGATCACTATGCAGATTGTGAAGCCCCTTGCCAAACAGCATGTCCAGCAGGGGTAGATATTCAATCTTACCTTTACCATATTTCACAAAATGATCATCAGAAAGCGGTTGAAGTTATTAAACGTACTTTACCTATGCCACTATCTATTGGTCGTGTTTGTCCTGCTTTTTGTGAAGCTGAATGTCGCCGAGGGTTAGTTGATGAGCCAATTGCGATTCGTCAATTAAAGCGTCATGCCGCAGATATTGATTTAAAAGCTCAAGAAGCCTATGTACCAGAGAAAAAGCCAGCAAAAGGTAAATCTATTGCGGTTGTTGGTAGTGGTCCTGGCGGTTTAACTTGTGGCTATTATCTATCTAATGAAGGTTACAATGTCACGGTTTATGAAGCGATGCCTGAAACAGGAGGATGGCTTCGTTATGGTATTCCTGAATACCGCTTACCTAAGTCTATTTTAGATAAAGAAGTAGAGTTAATGTGCCGTAATGGCATGGAAATCTACACGAATAAAAAGTTAGGTGAAGATTTCACTTTATCGGATCTCTCTCATGATTTTGATGCGGTATGTCTAGCTGTTGGTGCATCAAAAGCGGTAGAAATGCACTATACGGGCAGCGATCTTGACGGTTGTTACTTAGGTGTTGATTATCTTAAAGATTATGTCACCGAACATAAATTAGTTACGGGTAAAAAAGTTGCCGTTATTGGTGGTGGTAATACGGCTATCGACTGTGCGCGTACAGCGGTTCGTGATGGTGCTGATACCACATTGATTTATCGTCGTACTCGCGATGAAATGCCTGCAGAAGATTATGAAATCGCAGAAGCTGAACATGAAGGGGTTAAATTCCACTTCTTAACCAATCCCGCTGAAAATATTGCTGATGCTAATGGTCGTGTATGCCAAGTGAAATTGGAAAAGATGGCTTTAGGGGAGCCAGATGCATCAGGCCGTCGTAGTCCAAAGGCAACGGGTGAATTCTTTATTGAAGAGTTTGATACCGTTATAGCGGCAGTATCGCAAAAAGCAGATTTGAGTTTTCTTGATAACGAAACGATTGAGTTGCCGTTGACGCGTTGGAATACCTCAGATGCTCACCCTGAGACCATGCACAGTGGTGTTGAGAATATCTTTAGTATTGGTGACTTTCGTCGTGGACCTGCAACGGCTATCGAAGCTGTAGCTGATGGTCGTCGCGCCGCTCAAGCTATTGATCGATTCTTTAGTGGCTCGATGGAGCAGATTCCAGCTAAAGAATTTAACTCACAAAAAGAGACAAAACTAAAATTAGTTGCGCCTGAACAATTTGCGGCCATTCCAAAAGTGATGCGTGCAGTTATGCCAGAGCTTAGCTCAGAGCAACGCGCTCTTAATTTTGGTGAAGTTGAATTAGGTTTTGATAATGAAGCCGCAATAACAGAAGCGGCTCGCTGTCTAGAGTGTGGCTGCCAAGCGAATAAAGACTGTAAGTTGCGTGATTATGCAACTGAGTACAAAGCGGCTGAAACCGATTTAGAGAACGAAGCAAAGCAGAAATTCTGTGTAGATGACTCTTCTGAATTTATTGTGTTTGATGCTAACCGCTGTATCAGTTGTGGTCAGTGTGTACAAGCCTGCAACGAAAAAGCAGTACATGGCGTTTTAAGCTTTATGAAAAATGCTGATGGCACACCTGCTCAGCGTCCTGAATGCCGACCTGGTTTTGATGGCGTAAATATGGGCGATTCAAAATGTGTACAATGTGGTGCTTGTGTACAAGCGTGTCCTACTGGTGCATTGGTTGATAAACGTGATAAAGCGCAAGGTCGAATTGAATTATTGACGCCTGTTGAAACTATCTGTACCTATTGTGGTATTGGTTGTCGTTTAACCATGTTTGTGGATAAAGCTAAAAATAAGATCCGCTATGTACAAGGCTCTGAAAAATCACCAGTGAACCAAGGTATGCTGTGTGTGAAAGGCCGCTTTGGTTTTGATTTCATTAATAGTCAAGAACGTTTACAAACACCGCTTATTCGTAAAGAAGGTCAATTAGTTCCTGCTACATGGGATGAGGCTATCTCTCTTATTGCTGAGAAGTTTACAGCGATCAAAAATGAAAAAGGTGGAGATGCATTAGCTGGATTTTCATCGGCTAAAACAACTAATGAAGATAACTTTGTCTTCCAGAAATTTGTCCGTTGTGAGTTTGAAACTAATAACGTTGATCACTGCGCTCGCTTATGTCACGCATCAACGGTAACCGGTCTTGAAGCATCACTCGGCAGTGGGGCGATGACAAATGATATTCCAAGTATCAAGCATTCAGATCTGATATTTATTATTGGATCCGATACATCATCTGCTCACCCGATTATTGGTTCACACATAAAACAAGCCGTTCGTCACCATGGCGCTCGTCTTATTGTTGCTGATCCTAAGAAGGTTGATATTGTTGCCCATGCTGAACTGTATGTCGCTCAGCGCCCTGGTACTGATGTGATGCTGTTGAATGGCATTATGCAGCAGATCATCAAAAATAATTGGCATGATCAAGCATATATTGATGAGCGAGTTGAAGGCTTTAATGCATTAAAAGCTGAAGTGATGCAAGAGGCCTATTCGCTGGAAAAAGTGGAGTTGGTAACTGGGGTAAAAGCGAGTGATGTTCTTGAGATGGCTCGTTTAATTGGTACCGCAGAGCGTACTGCTATTTATTACTCTATGGGTATTACACAGCACACTACAGGCCATGATAACGTTCGTTCAATTGCAAACTTGCAAATGTTGTGCGGTAACATAGGTATTGAAGGTGCTGGCATCAATCCTCTACGTGGTCAGTCGAATGTGCAGGGCGCTTGTGATATGGGTGCTCTGCCGTGGGACTTCCCTGGATATCAAAAAGTAGAAGTACCTGAGAATCACCAGAAATTTGCTAAGGCGTGGAATAAACCTAATCTACCTGCGAAAAAAGGTTTAACCCTGACCGAGATTATTGATGCTGCATGCCATGATCAGGTAAAAGGTTTGTATGTTATGGGTGAAAACCCAGTACTAAGCGATCCGAACCAAGCGCATGTAATTGAAGGTCTTGAAAAGCTAGATTTCCTTGTAGTGCAAGATATTTTCTTAACGGAAACGGCTGAATATGCAGATGTAGTATTGCCATCGTGCTCCTTTGCTGAAAAAGATGGGCATTTTACTAATACCGAGCGCCGAGTACAGCGTATTCAAGCTGCGGTAAATCCTCCTGGTGAAGCTAAACAAGACTGGCAGATTTTGCAAATGGTCTCTCAGGCGATGGGAGGGCAATGGCATTATGATTCTGTTCAAGAGATCACAGAAGAAATCACGCAACTAACGCCTCAATATGCAGGTATCAGTTGGGATGCGGTTGGCTATGAAGGTATCCAATGGCCATGTAATGTGAATAAACCTCAAGGTACTCGTATTATGCATGAAGAGCGCTTTGTTCGTGGTAAAGGCGAAATGGCTGCGGTTCCATTCCGTTATGCAGCAGAGCTCCCTGATGAAGAGTTTCCTCTGGTCTTAACAACTGGCCGTCTACTAGAGCAGTTCCACACTGGTACTATGACTCGTAAAACGAAAGGTTTGGATAATCTTGCAGGACCTCGGGCAATGATTAGTGTGACAGATGCTGAGCGTCTAGGTATTCATAATGGTGAAATGATCCGTGTTGCAACTCGTCGTGGCGCTATTGAAACGCCAGCATTTGTGACTAAACGTATGCAAGATGGTGTTGTATTTGTACCATTCCATTTTGCAGAATCACCAGCAAACCGTTTAACCATAACAGCAACTGACCCGCATGCTAAGATCCCTGAGTTTAAAGTTGCGGCAGTGAAAATTGAGAAGATAGAAGCAAAAGAGGTTGAATTAGCTTAATTGTAGCCTTAATCTTATTTTGATAGATAGAGCCACTAAGCCTTGGGTTTAGTGGCTTTTTTTCAGCCTTAATAACTGGTTTGATACCATGCTTAGGTATAGAATCTTCATATACGCAGTACATTATCTGAGGTGAGTGATGAAATTTGGCATTATTGTTGTGATCTCCGTTTTAGCAGGGATCTTATCTGGCGAACATTTTCACTCATTTGTTTTAGGTGTTGGTGTCGCTTCTCTTGCTGTTGGAATGGGATATTGGGTAACCTTTCGAACATCTAGTCGTTATCCTCAATTAGCCTTTTTGATGCTTTTATTAGGTCTGTTTACAAAGATCATTGTTACTATTGTCGGTGTTATGTGGGGAATTAATAAAGAGTTATTGTCATCTCCATTTGTTTTTTCTTTATCATATTTAGCCTTTTTGATTATAGCAAGCTACGGCTACTTTAAGTTACGAGAGTATCAATTAAATCAATCTAAGAAGAATATATCTAAGTAAATGCAGTGTTTGATATGTAGTAGCGAATATAATTTGGTTTAAAGGTAAGATTATGAGTTAAAGAACTATTACTACTAAACCCAAAATTATTGACACTATATGTATGCAATTATCCAAAGTTTTACTTCTACCATATGGTTTTCTATCAAAAAGAGAGTGAAATAATTATTTTTACTCTCTTTTGTTATAAATGATGTCTGATATAACCATTTAATTCCTTGGTGGTATTTGTTATTTACATTATCATTTAAAATGTTTAGATTTAATGAGATATAATATAGAAATATTATTTGTATATTTATGTATTACTATGTATGTTTCGCTATAAAATGTGATGCGCATTCCAAAATAATGAGGTAAGATACTGGAAAAGTTAGAGTTTTTATTCTTTGTTGGTATTTAAAAGGGCTGATCGTGATTTTTATATTACACTAACTATAAATTTAAAATATTCAATGATGTCGATTTTTAATTACATATGAACTAAGAAAATGGACATAATAAGCTTGTAATTGGCATGCTCTATAAAAATATATTGACTATTAACTGATATATTAATAAGTTCGAGTCCACTGTTTATTTTAGGTTTATCTAATGCATGTTTTAATTCTGAGGGCAAGAAAATCACAAAAGATTACTCAACTCGAAATGGCTAAAAAACTTGGAATATCAAGACAAACGTATGTTGATATTGAAAATGGAGTACGAGTACCAAGAGTTGATCTGTTAAATAAAATTTCAGAGATTACTAATAAACCCGTAAGTTATTTTTTTGAGAGAAATAACCCTATGGATTGTGAGAGGTTACTTGGTTTGCTGGCAGAGCTAGAACCCAAAAGGCGTGATTGGTATATGAAATTATTTGAAAAAATACTCGAAGAAGAGTTAGATTTTGTTTCTTAGTATAATTTATAAATTAAGCTTATAATTATTTGAGTTGTGATTTCTTGTAAATTCCGTTTTGAATTGTGTTTTTAATGCCATTGTTTGAAATTAGCGGAGATAGAATAATATTTTTTTATGGGATTTTTTCTATCTTAATAATGTCAATTTGGCAGGGTTGTTAAAACTGTTGATTATGAGAAATGCCATCTCTGGATATTATTTTGATTATAGTTCATGATTTGAGTTATTTATCATCAAGAATTTATAATACGTTTTTTATAATAAATAAATATGATTCTAATGACCATTTTTGATTTTTATATTAATATTATTATCAAATAAAAATTAGGATTTATATAATAATGAAAGTATATCTTCAGCTAAAAAAAGAGTTAGACTTCTTACGCTCATTGATGTTCGATTTAATCGATATGGGTGAATTTGAGTATTTTGCTAAAATATATGATGATTATCATCAAAAATTGGCAATGTTTTCAAAATGTTACGAAGAAGTCTGTGGTGAGTTGTCTATAATTGAGCCTCAAGATGACAAGTTGTATAAAAAAGATCTTATCCGATAAGAAAAAGCTAGTTTGTACAGTATCACTCCTCATTTGGGGGGTATTCTCAATTGCATTATTAAGTGCAACTTATTTATCACACTTAGCATCTTTAAAGGAAAGAGGTGATTTAGTAAGAGTTCAAGTCGAAGAAATGCTTGCTAATGCTCAAACCGGTATTAATAAAGCAGTACGATTGGATCTTGATAATTGTGATAACTCATTGTATGAGTTAAGAAATATTGTTGCAGTTACGCCGGATATTCGAACTATTAGTTTAGTCCGTAATGGTTATATGTATTGCAATTCAATCATTGGTAAACTTTCACCAGAACGGAAAATGGGTAATTACCAGAAGCGATTATATGTCCGACATAATAGTGCATTAGACCATTCTCCGGTCATGATTTTAACGCAGAAAATATCCAAGTCACAATGGGTTAGAGTTGGTATTAGTGAATATTATTTATTAAGGGCACTTCAACGGATTAACGGTGATGGTGCCGTCGTCATCAAAGTGGGTGATACATCATATAATGAATTCGGTATTATAAAGGCTAACTTAGACAAGTATGCCTTTTACCAAAAATCAGTTATCTATCCGTTTTCAATATATCTAGATAATAATTTTACTATTGATAATAAAACAATAATTTATCTACTTGTATTAGCTTTTATTTCATTTGGTCTAGCATTGTTAGCAATGCGTTTTATCACTAGTCTCAATTGGGCAAAATTTGAGGTTGAAAATGCAATTATTAACAATAAGATAAAACCTTATGTTCAGCCTATTGTTGATGATAATGGTGATATTGTTGGTGGTGAAATTCTAGCGCGCTGGATAAAAGATAATGGAGAGATTGTACCTCCTAATGTCTTTATACCAACAATTGAGCAATATGACTTAATGGTGCCAATGACACTCAGTTTATTAAATCAAGTTATTGAATATCAATCGCTTTATCATTACAAAAGATTGCATTTAAGTTTTAATGTGACAGAACCTTGTCTAAATGATCCTAAAATTAAACGTGTCTGCCGCTCTTTAAGTCGTTACTGTGATGTGGTTTTAGAATTAACTGAAAATCAGCAATTGGTTCAGACAGATACAGCTCAAACTATGATGGCAAGTATGCGTAAATTCGGTGTAAAGTTTGCTTTAGATGACTACGGGACAGGATACTCAACACTCGATTATCTACGGAAGATTAAGTTCGATTATTTAAAAATTGATAAGTCTTTTGTTGATCATATTACAAGCGATGATGTTTCTAATGCCATCATTGACAACATTATTGCCTTAGCTGATCGGTTAAATATTCGAATTATTGCAGAGGGTATTGAACAGCCTGAACAAGTTGAGATTTTGAAATCTCGCGGTGTTGTTTACTTTCAAGGTTACCTTTATGGAAAGCCTATGTTACTCGATGAGTTTGCTTCAAAGCTTGTTTGAGATAAATAACAGGGATGTTGTTTTGAGAACGCATAACTATTCATAACTTGAATATTAACTTAGCAATATTCTCAATTACTGATATGCTATAAATGTATCTATTTTGTAAAAATATCAATAATTTTAAGGATCGTTATGCACGATATTGGAACAATGGCTGTAAGTGTATTTATGGGTTTTTTTGCGATGATGAACCCGTTTGCTAATACGGCTGTCTTTGTCGGAATGACAGGGGGATTACCAGCCAAACAAGTGCGAGCTATTGCTCTTAAAGCTTTGGTCACTGCTTTTGCAATTATTGCTGCATTTAGCTTCTTAGGAAAAGGAATTTTTGAAGTTTTTGGTATTACTTTGCCTGCTTTAAGAATGGCTGGTGGAGTATTAGTGTTTTTGGTTGGCTATCACATGTTACAAGGTAACTCATCATCAATGCATTCATCTCAAAATGCGAGCCAAGATAGTGATAATAACTCAGACCAAGACATTGCCATATCTCCACTTGCTCTACCTCTTTTAGCTGGCCCAGGCACAATTGCCACTGCAATGAATTACTCAGCGGCAGGTAATATGTTACATATCATTATCACTATTTCTGCTTTTGCGGCACTGTGCTTAATCACTTATGTTTATTTTATCTACGGGCCAAAGCTTATTGAAAAAGTAGGTCAGAGCGGTATCAGTATTATCACTCGTTTAATGGGATTGATTCTAACTGTCATTGGTATGCAAATGGGCATTCAAGGCGTACATGATGCCATTGTTCTATTTAATTCTACTCCTGCCTAAATACCACTAAATAAAAGCTAGATTGAGCGTAATCTAGCTTTATTAGCGTCCTAATCTTCATACAATTCAAGTGGTAATCCATCAGGATCCATGAAAAAAGTGAAGTGTTTACCCGTTAATTCGTCGATTCTAATAGGCTCTACATCAATATGGTGCTCTAGAAGATGATCGATCACCTTGTTGATATCATCCACAGCAAAGGCTAGGTGTCTTAGTCCCTGTGCTTCTGGGTAGCTTGGCCGTTTAGGGCTGTTAGGAAAAGAAAAGAGCTCAATTTGAGAGTGATCAGGCAGAGTAAGATCAAGTTTATAGGAGTCTCTTTCTGCTCGATAAGTTTCCTTTACAATAGCTAAGCCTAAAATATGATTATAAAAATGCTTAGATTTCTCATAGTCTGAGCAAATAATCGCTGCATGATGTATTTTTTTTAGCATGTTATATGTACCAATAATTAACTTACTTGAGTATTCCAATAGGTTAGAGTTGGTTCTGCTTAGTAGGTATCTGCAAATAAGTTGGGTATAATGAAAAAATTACTGTTATTTATCTTATAGAAAAATTGAAAATCGAGTCAATCTATAAGGTGACGATTATTGTTGGAGCAATCATGGCCAAACTGACCCTACAAGAACAAATGCTAAAAGCAGGTCTTGTTGATAAGAAAAAATTGAAAAAAGCGGTTAAAGGTAGCAAAAAATCTCGTACACAAGCAAAAGAAGCAAAAGCAGCTGTTGAAGCCAATCGTCAAGCTCAATTAGAAAAAGACAAACAGCTTAACCAACAGAAAAATGAGGCGGCGCAAGCAAAAGAGATTGCTGCTCAGGTTAAGCAGTTAATTGAGATGAACTGTATCGACCGTAAGAAAGGTGAAGAAGGTTATAACTTTACTGATGGTAGTACGGTTAAGACTTTATATGTTACTCCGGAACTTCGTGACCAATTAATCAAAGGTCGTCTTGCTATTGCTCGCTTAGGGGAGGGCTATGAGCTAATTCCTGCTGTTGTTGCAGATAAAATTGCACAGCGAGATCAGGAATCAATTGTTGTGAATAACACGGTTGATGAGACAGTCGTTGATGAAGACGATCCATACGCTGACTTTGTGATTCCTGATGACCTAATGTGGTAATTCCACAAAATTATTTACAGGGTCACAGATACTTATCTATAAGTAACCTCTTTAATAACTTACACCCAAGTTAATTTGGGTGTAAGCTTTTCTAGCTCTTATCCCTTACATCCTTTCACTATACTAATTTTCTAGACTATCTTTATCTGGTCTATCTTTAATTGATGTTGTTTTATCGATTGCGCTCTTATTTGTTATTTTAAAATTTAATTTTGTAATAAAAACAATAAAAAGATAATGCGAATCGATATCATTTGTGCTTTATTGGTATCATTATGTGGTTCTCTGCTGTAATGGGTAGAAACAAAACCAATAGGAATAGATAATGAAAACAGAAATCAGCCGCTGGTTAGATCGAGATCCAGATCCAAAAACGCGTTTAGAACTAGAAGAGCTTGTTGCTGCTCACAATATAGCTGAACTTGATGAGCGTTTTCGTGGCCGCTTAGAGTTTGGTACTGCAGGTCTTCGTGGTGTTGTTGGGGCAGGGCCGAATAGAATGAATCGTTTGGTTATTCAAGAAACAGCAACGGGTCTTGGTCACTACTTAATTCAGACTATTGATAACGCGAAAGAGAAAGGGGTCGTGATTGGCTATGATGGTCGACCAGATTCTAAGCAGTTTGCTCATGATGCCGCGGGTATGTTAACAGCTCTTGGTATTAAGGTTTATCTTACTTATAAAGTGGCTCCAACTCCTGTGGTTGCTTTTGGTGTTCACCATTTAGGTACTGCTGCTGCAATTGTAGTAACAGCCAGTCATAATCCACCAGAATACAACGGCTTTAAAGTTTACTGGGAGAATGGTGCACAAATTATTCCTCCACATGACAGTGGTATTGCATCCGAAATTGATAAAGCGGCAGCAATGCATTTACCTCATGCCGATCTTATTCAAGCTGAGCAACAAGGTCTGCTGATTTGGTTAGATGACGAATATTATCAAGACTACCGAGCAGCTCAAAATCATAACCCATTACTTCAAAATCATACTAAGCCAGAAGGTATTGCAATCGCCTATACCGCAATGCATGGAGTGGGGGCTGAGATGGCTGAAACACTGCTCAAAGATGCTGGATTTGAGCAAGTACATAGTGTCGCGGCTCAAAGAGAACCTGATGGTGCATTTCCAACAGTAAAATTCCCAAATCCGGAAGAAGCTGGTGCAATGGATATGGTGATTGCTGAGGCTCAAAAATACAATGCAGTATTGGCTTGTGCTAATGATCCTGATGCGGATCGATTTGCAGTAGCGGTAAGAACAGAAGATGGCAATTATAAAATGCTGACAGGGGATCAGGTTGGGATTTTATTTGGTCATTACCTATTAAATCATGCGCCAAGTGATGAGCGTTTAGTTGGTAATACGATTGTGTCATCCAGCTTATTAGCGAAAATAGCTAAAGCGGCAGATGCAACATTTTATCAAACATTAACCGGCTTTAAATGGTTGACCAATGTTGCGATGCAAAAACAGACAGATCAAAACAAGTTCCTGTTTGCGTATGAAAAAGCGTTAGGGTACACCATTGGCCGTACTGTGTGGGACAAAGATGGTTTATCTGCTCTGGTTGTATTTGCACAGTTAACAGCCGAGCTTGCTGCTCAAGGCCTCACTGTATGGGATCGATTGGAATCTATTTATCGTGAACATGGCTTATACATTAATGCACAACGCAGTTTAGCTTTAGATCCAACATCTCCGCCTGTCGGTGATACATTGCGCCAAAATCCACCTTCAGAGATTGCAGGTTTAGCGGTAGAAGTGATTGATGACTTAAAAGTATCACTAAAAACTTTCGTTGATGGTACCGTTGAGGCGATCGATTTACCATCAAGCGATGTGCTTATTTACCACCTCGCTGGTGGAGCTCGCGTTGTTGTTCGTCCATCAGGTACTGAGCCAAAGCTTAAATGCTATTACGAAGTTATTGAGCCGATGACACATGAAGATAGCCTGTGCCATTCTCAGCAGCGAGCACAGCAAGCAATGGATGATCTTATTGATAAGCATCAAGCCTCTCTTGCCTAATAGTGCTGATTTGTAATTTATTTTCAGTATAATGAAAGACAGATTGATAATAATTGACTTAAATAGAGATGACTATGCTTGAGAATATGAATCTGTCTATTCCAGAAGATATCAAAAAAGAGCCAGAGCTACCGATTCCGACTCTTGAAGAGCAGAAAAAAATTGTTGCAGAGTTAAAGCGTTTAGAAGAAGCTGGCGAGCTAACTCCTGAAATTCTTCATGCATTTATGACTGGCGAACGTAAGCCTGAGTAAGCTGAGAGAGTTTTTCTCATATTAAAAAAGAGAGCCTAAGATGTAATGCCGATCAGTTAAGCTCAAAATGATCGGTTGAATGATCCTATAGATGTGTAAAAATCCAAGTGTATTTAATGCACTTGGATTTTTTTATGGACGTTTCTCAAGCTCTAAACGTAATTAATAA
>NZ_PYOG01000018.1 GCF_003026815.1 Photobacterium damselae
TATATATTGAATCAAAAATATTGCTCTTATCTGATTTTGTTTTTAGAAAATTAAAATAATTGAATAAACCCAATAAAATTAGAAACTAACTTTTCTTCAAGTAAAAATATATTTTCCCGAGGTTACTATATAATAAACTTTCAATAATAATATTTTTATAATAACCACATCTTTTAAATTAATAATTTTCCACTCTAAGAGTACTAATTAATTTTATATAATCATACAAAACAATTGATATAAAACTCTCATTTACCGATTCCTAACTTTAATTATTTTTGCCGGTGCACCGGCAATAACCACACCTGATGGAAAACTTTTAGTTACAACACTATTAGCTCCAACTACACAATCATCACCAAGTTTGACACCTTTGAGAATAGATACATTCTCACCAATCCAACAACGGTCACCAATTAAAACAATCTTTTCAGAAAGATCCCAGTTTATAGGATATAATTCATCACAATTAAAATCATGATCATGATCTGTTATATAAACCTTTGATGCGATTAAACAGTTATTTCCAATTGTTATGTTTTTAGAACAGGCTATATGACAAAAATCATTCATCTGTACACCATATCCAATATTCAAAACTCCAGAACTGAACACATCAATTCTATTCCCAATACCTGTAGTTAAATTTTCACAACCTATAATTTCACCACAAAGACGAATTCTTATTGGGAGTCTAAGAAGTCTAGCTTTTTTAAAGAAAATTTTTGTATAGATTATAGATATAATTATTCTTATAATATCTATTAAACCATAACCTTTATACCTAAAAAGTTGACTATTCATTAATTATTTTTTCCAAAATATTTGTTGAGCTCTGCCTACTCAAGCTATAGATAAAATTGTTATCTTTTTTAATTTTAAAGTTATTTAAATCCAAATCGTCGAAAATCTTTTCATAATCAGGATCAACTAAAATAGGAGCTAATAATAATCCACTTTGTCTTAAAATTTTTGCAGCATCTGAATATGGATCTAGCTCAGCAATAATAGGTCGACCAGAAGCAATATACTCATATATTTTAGTTGGAATTAATCCTCGGCTTGACCAAGTATTAAATACAACACTTTCAGAAACAAAATTAATTTCTGAACTTTTCATTATCCTAATACATTCATCATAAGACTTAGGCCCATGAAGTATAACTTTATCAGATAAAGAGCTAGACCTATTAACAATATCTTCAATTAAACTACAGCTTCCATAAAAATTTATTTTTATATTTTTCTTTGTCTTTTCTAAAAAATCCATTAATGTTCTTGGTATCCTTAATGGATGTTCAATACTACCAAAATAACTCAAATTAATAATACGATCCGATTTAATAGTTATAGGAACATCTTTTTCAAACATATTTAAATCAAATCCGTTTCTTATTAGAATCGTATTATCATTAAATTCCTTATAATAATTTAACCAAGATTCAGACACCGTAGTTACCACATCAGCAGAACGACAAATATACTTATCAATAAAAGTCTCTAACCAACAAAACTTTGATGAAAACATATAATTATTTGAAAATGGGTCCCTATAATCAATAATCAATTTAGATTGGCTTCTTTTTGAAAGAAAAATAGCAAATATATGACTTACCCATGGAGGAGAAGTGCTAATTACAACTGAATTTCTAAAAATTTCATTAATAATTTCTTTATCACCTCCAAATTTAATTTTTACCATTTGAAAAATAATAGGAATGATACGGAAATCTAAAACTTGACCAAAAATAGGATTAATATATTTACGCTTAATTTTTTTTAACTTTGATACAAAATTAGTTTCCTGAACGACTAAGTTATTGTTATCTCTATCTACTTCAACAAATGGAACTTTATTTATTTTAAAATATCCATACTCATAAACATTAACTCTTTTATCAATAAAATGGTATAACTTCTCTGATTGTTTTTTGCTAGTTGTTACAACAGTAACCTTATATCCTAAGCCAGAAAAATAATTAACCCAAAATGACACACGTCGAACCCCTACGTGTTCTTCAGGTGGAAAGTAATTACAGACAAATACAATTGAATTCATGATATTTTTTTCCTTGGATGATATCCATTTAAATAACATTTTAAGAAATCTAAAATCAATCTTAACTCATAGTTAAATAATAGGGATAACGTATGTTTAAATACTGATTTAATAATTTTAATTGACGGATAATACTTCAATTGTAATGACAAGTCATAACCACGCTCAATAAATCTAAATTTTTTTCTTTTATCTGATTCTGGTTCATACTTTGACAAAGAATGATATATCTCACCAGATATATTAATCGATTTAATATCTATATCATTCAATCGATAAAAAAATGTACTATCAACTCCATATAAATAAAAATTTTCATCAAATACTGAACCGTATTTTTTAATCATTAATTCGACGACTTTATCTGATATACACAAACCAGAACCAATTGATATTAAACTTTTAGTTTCATTTAAAACACTATTATTATTTACAATCTTTCCTTTATATCTTGGATATCTTATACATTCACCAGCAATAATAAGAGGAAGTGATATCTCGTTCTTAGATAATAAAAGTTTTGTTATAAAATCCACTTTAAAAGTTGAATCATCATCTAATATGAGAAACTTTTCAGCTGGGTATTTATCGATAAACTTATTATACAAAATAGCCAACCCCTCATTATATAATGTTTCTTCAAAAAAAATCTCTTTATATCTTTCAGCTTCATCCAGAATAGAAACAGGGCCATTATTCCAAATTACTACATTTAAACCTTTATCTACTAAAGAAAGACTGTTTATAATCGATTGGAAAGAAGAACTTTCCTCTAATTTTTTGTTATAAATTACTATTAAAATAGAGATTTCTTTTAATTTTTGATTACATTCCATATGGTAAATACCCAGAACTAGTATAAATAATTCTTAAATAATTAAGAATATATAATCCACCAATTATCACAAATATATAAGATGGAATTCTACGTTTTGATAAGACAATCATAGGCGATAGAGATAAACATATAGCTATAATTTTAAGAACTCGAAGCATACCTATCGAAAGTGATGCAAAGGAAAATAAAATATATAGTAATATTATTATCACTACTATATCTCGTAATATTTCTTTATGAGTTGTCCTATTAAAAACACTGCCAACTAATAATAAACTGCCAATAACAAAAATATCTGATAGACCGCTAAATAAAGATCTCGTATAAAGTGTTTTATATGCCTCTACTTTATCAGCAATCCTTGGGAAAATATTAATTATATATTCCCAAAAGAATATACCTATCCCAAATAATACAATATAAATTGATAATTTTATAACACCATTTATATTTAATTCAATTTTTACTTTTTTAAAAAACACATGAAAAAAAATTAAAATGATCGTCGAAACGTGACTTAAAAATGCAAGCAACCTCAACTTATAAGAATTATTTTCGTAACATACAGAAGTCACAAATAAAAAATAACACATTGATGCTCTTAGTGTATTTGTTAATCCATCAATTAACAAAAAAACGCCAAAAGTTAATAAAAAAGGTCTACTTATAGAATACCTTTTTGTGATAAATATAAATAATGTACAAAGTAAAATAGAATATAATAAATTAAAAATGATTACATTATTCTCATCAAATAATTTAGCTATATACATTAGACAAGATATAAGTGGTTCAGAACTAATATTAAAACTATTAAAGTAATCAGATAAATTATGAAATCTATATATATAATTCTCGGTATCAGGACCTGATTCACCTCTATATGTAGAAAAAACAACTAATGGAATCATTAACAAAGCTCTAATACTTACAGGCAAACGTATAGCGAGTAATATAATATAAGCCCAAAAAACAGCCAAAGAATAATAAATCATAATTAAGCATATTTCTTTATAATATTACTTTCACTTGAATTACAACCAATATATTTAGATAAACATAATCTTTTCAAATGAATGAATATAGGTTTTTTTATTAGTTTTCTATTTTTACTTTCAAATGATAATTTCTCCCACTGCTCACAATCAACAAATTTATATCCGCTTTTTTCTCTACTAAAAATTGAAGGTTCGTATGAAAATGTTTTTCCATATATCTCAGTACCAGTAAAACTAATCACATCTATTCCACGATTTAGCATTGTTCGAATTTCTTCAATACCACTCAAAGTAAAAATACAATGAGCATCACACTTCATTAAATAATCACAGCTCCCTTTAGAAAATGAATATTCATAAAATTTCGATAATGAGCCTGCTGGATTTTTTTCTATTCTATTAATATACCCGTTTCCAGCAATCTCAACTTTTTGTTTATAACTATATATCTTAATTTCAACTATATTTTTTAATTCTTCTTTCAATCTTTTACAAATAGATAAAGTAGAATCATTTGAATCGTTATCTATTATAATAATTTCACTAGCTAACGGGACTATAGATAAAATTGATGATTCAATATACTCCTGACAATTTTTAACTCTATATATTGCAGAAACCGATGGATATAATTCTTTTGATGACTGTAAATAATCTAATTTATTAGATATCTTATTATCAAATGATAATCGTTCCAAATCACCACTGATACCCTCTATCTCAAATAATAATTTATTATATTCGTGACTTCTAATTGTCCTACTAAAAATAAAATATCTAATTTTAAAAAAAATTTCTTTAATTTTACGAATCAAAACAAACCACCATCATAACTAAAACTTAAATAGCTTAATTTTTTTTGTATACAAATCATCAAAATGATATCTTATTGTTTCATCTTCCTTATAAATCACTTTTTCCTTTATTTTAAAATCTGTATGACCATGCCAACCCAATACTTCCTGTTCTTCCTTTACTCTTTCTGCTCTTTTTGGTGAATATTTACTTTTAGCATGTTCTATTGAACGAATACTATAATGAAATCTAGGTAAGCGTAGAGGAAAAATTTTTCTACCCTTGAAAAATACATTATGCCCACCACTAGATACTAGATCAACTTTATCATCACCTTGCAACCAAATCTTATTTTGAATTATATATGACGGAATATCTGAAATTCTATAGTTTTTAAAATGACTAATAGGATTTCCAATAGTAAAATCATCATTTAGTGGTACAAAGTCTAACATTCTCAATGAAACGCAATTAAACCCTTCTTGTTCAACAAAAGATAAAAAATCTCCCAATTGAATACCTTTAATTGGGGGGATAGTATATTCATCACTATCCTGATGAATTATCCATCTTCCTTTATGATGTAATGCAATATTCGTTTTTAAATCTAACATAGCTCTCCACATAAAATTAGATGTTGGACCTTCAAAAGGATAATGGAACGCTGTGATTTTTTTAGGATACTTTTTGCGAAGTTCTTCAATAATTGTCCAGGTACCATCACTTGACCAATTGTCTATTATTATCTGTTCTAAACCAGCTTCCATATTTTTAAGAATTATTGATTCTATAATGTCGTGATCATTAAATGTTGTCATAATTAAAAGAGGAGGATACTTTAAAGAACACTTCTTAGAATTAATTTCTTTTCTTGCCACCTCTAATATTTCTATATTTTTTTTATCAGAATTAGATATAGAATTAATTGTATTTTTTACTATATTTTTAATCCCTACTAAAAATGGAAAACTAATAAAAAGCTTATATGCCTTAACTTTTATTGATTGTAATTTCATCTACACTACCCTATAATTTTTTAAAAAGATCTTTTATTAACACCCTAAAATCTCTAACCGATAGAAAAACAACCGTGATAAGTAACATCATCAGTATTGAATTTGAAAATAATGAAATATAATTCAAGCTAAAATCACTCAAAAAACTGAAATTAATAACAAACAATATGAAAGATAGCACAATTAAATATTTCAATATACTTTTTAAATATAAATTAAATTTAACTTTTAAAACTTTACTATAAAAAACCCATGGTTTCATTATTATAATAAATATGATATTGGTAAAAACAGTTGAAAAAATAACTCCATTAATACCATAGTGTTTAACAAGTAATAGCGAAAGTATTAGATTAATAAAACCTTCCATAACTGGTAAATGTATGTCATTGTAATATCCACTTACCTCCTTAAATATATCAATTGTGCGTCTAAATATATTTATAAATAAATTTACAGACATTAATAATAAAGTTGATGATTGTAATATATATTCATTCCCCATCCACAATTGAACAATGAAACCAATAGTATAATATGTAACAAATGCAATTATTGCTGCTATATATATATTTACAACTAGAAGACCATTAAAATAAAATAAAATTTTATTCTCATCACACGATGCAACAATCTTGCCAATTTTGGGTCTTATTACATTCACTATACTATTAAATATGAGTTCTATAAATTTAGTTATCATTAAATAACTAGAGTATATAGCAACAATTTTCAATCCTATGAATTTTGTAATTATTATAAAGTCAGTATTAAAAATAAGTACGCCAGCTAAATTATGTATAAATAAATACTTTGTTTTTTCTATAACAGAATAATCTTTCTCCCCTCCCTTTTCATACTTATCTCCATATATATTATTGTAAATCACTTTAAATGTAATCCATTCCAACAAATTAAATAAAACAAAAATAGCAACAAATAAATAAAAGGATTCGAATACAATCAATGTATATATTTGAAGTATTTGAACAGTAGTTTTAATTAAATTTCTAATAATAAGAACTGTTTGATATCGCTGATCAGATGTAAGTATTATTGGATAATCAGAATAGAAGTAGGTAATAGATATCCCTACAACATATAGAGACCAGACAACAAATATCTCAATTGAAATATCATTAATTATATATGGTAGTAAAAAGTTGAATAATAAACCCAATATTAAAATGCCAAAACCTATTCGTCGATAAAAATATCTAACTGTAAGTAATACACCATTTATTTTAATTATATTGTTTTCGTTTAAATATCTATATAATGTAGCACTTGCTGCAGCACCAACCCCCAACTCAGCCAGATTCAGATATGCAAGTAGCTGAGTAAACAGCCTAAGAATACCAAGATTTTCCTGTCCTAAAGAATCACTAAATACTTTATTTATAAAAAATGCTAATATCCCAGTTATTAATGTAAATATTATACTAAATAAGACACTATTACGAAAATTACCCA
This sequence comes from Photobacterium damselae, assembly GCF_003026815.1. GTDB lineage: Bacteria > Pseudomonadota > Gammaproteobacteria > Enterobacterales > Vibrionaceae > Photobacterium > Photobacterium damselae. The sequence continues at coordinate 7,180 of NZ_PYOG01000018.1, forward strand.
TTACTTTATTCACAATTTGATTTTGAAAAAATATTTAAAGTTAAGCCATTTAAATATTTATCAGAAAGAATTATGATTCTAAATTGACGGCATAAGTTAATTTGTCTACATTAATTATTATAATATGACGAACAACAGCCGTACCAATAAAACCAGCACCACTACTAACGAAAATTTTTACGAAGAACAATCCTTTAATTTCAATCCTCGATATAATGGGGAAGTATGTAAATTAATTGTATTATTGATGTGCTTCTTGAGTTGCTATTTGACGACCAAACAACTTATTAACCCAAGTTGTAATGCGCCAAATATAGCTAATTGCCATAATATAAACAGCAAACAAAATTAAGAAGGCAATAAACATAGTCGACTCTGGCACACCACTTAAATCAGCCCAAATTCCTATGCCGGCGCAAATACTTGCCATAAAGCAAATAACGAATAAGGTCATTAGTGGTGATAAACCAATACGCTGACAAATATGATGTAAATGTTCACGATCGGGTTTAAATGGTGAATGGCCTTTACGGATACGACGAATCATAATGGTTGCCATATCCATTAGTGGAATCGCAATCAACCATAGCGCTGTAACTGGTTTAAACGCTATTACTTCAGGTTCTTGAGTACCACGGATCAGCATCCATACTACAGAAAAACCGATAAACATACTGCCTGCATCACCCATAAATACTTTAAAACGGCGGCCCAGAGGGAAACCTAAGTTAAGCATAATATAAGGAATCAAAGCAGTAACGATTAACAAGCAAACGGTCGCTAAATAGCTGTTGCCGCTAATGTAGAATACAGTACCAAGAGCAGTAAAAGTTACTGAAGCTAAACCACCAAGTAACCCATCAATACCATCAACCATATTAAAAGCATTGATTGCACCGATAACGGCAATAATAGTAATAATGCTGCCAGCGATCTCACCCAGAGCAATGGTCTCACTGCCCATCAAATAACCAAAGTTATGTAAACTGTGCTGACCAATTAAGATCATAGCAAGTGAGATACCTGCTTGAACCACTAAACGAATTTTGAAACTGATATCAAAATAATCGTCTAAGGCACCTAAAACAATTAAAATGGCAGCACAAGAAAGGTATAACTGTAAGCTAGGTACCATTGGGAGGAAAAGAGTAAAGCCTACCAATAAGGATAAATAAACTGATATGCCCCCTACTAGAGGGATAACGCCTTGATGTAGCTTGCGAGCATTCGGCTTATCCACTAAACCAATTTTTTTCGCCACTTTACGCATAATAAATAATGTGGCGAAAGACATTATAAACACAAATAAATAAGCATTATTCATATAGTAGCCAACATATACATGAGATTTCGAGTTTCGAGTTTCGAGTTTCGAGTAGGATTAAATAATTTAAAAGAAGAGATTCAAGATAACTAAATAACTATTGATATAACCTATTTTTTAATTTTAAGCTTGATTCGTTGTTTAGATACAAAAATGCTACTTACAAAGTTAAACTCTATAAGTAGCAATATAATCAATTATGAGTACCTGAAATATACATCTCGGCACTCGTAATCACGAAACTCGCTAACTACAACTTACTTCTTATCACTCTCATACGCATAGTTATAATAACCATAACCGTATTGTCCATAGTGACTACTTGCTTTACGAACGACCGCATTAAGAATAAAGCCTTTAATCTCAATACCATTTTGTTCAAAGCGTTGTTTAGTCACTTCAATCTCTTTAATTGCGTTCTGACCAAAGCGTCCAACAAGCAGTGTTGTACCCGCATGAGCACCAACAATTGCCGCATCGGTTACAGCAAGAATTGGTGGAGTATCAACCACAACCATATCGTAATTAGCCGATGCCCAATCTAATAACTCTTTCATGCGAGGGTGCATAAGAAGCTCTGATGGGTTTGGCGGCACATCACCACGGCCGATATAGTCTAGGTTTTCAACACCCGGTTGTTTGATGATTTCATTAATGCTTTTCTGACCGCAAAGGAAATCGGATAGGCCCGGCTTATGAGATACCGACATTTGGCGTTCCATTCGACCTTTACGCATATCTGCATCGATAACCAGTACACGTTGACCCGCTTTCGCGATTACTGCCGCCATATTAGCAGAGACAAAGGACTTACCAATGCCTGGACTTGGACCAGAAATCATCAGAATATTGTTCTTCGCTTCCATCATAGCAAAGTGCAAACTGGTACGAAGACTACGCAACGCTTCAACAGAAAGATCGGCAGGGTTTGATACTGCCAATAAGGTATCTTGAACTGTCAGTTGCTTTTTGCTCTTCTGTTTTTTCTCTAATTCTGACTGCCAATCAGACATAGGAATTGAAGCGTAAACAGGAAGACCAATCGCTTCAATCTCATCAGGGTTTTCAACCCCTTTGTGGAATGCAGCACGTAAAAGCGCAATACCAACCGCTAACATACCGCCTAGTAATGTCGCTAATACGACGATAAGCGATTTCTTAGGCTTAACCGCAATGCTCGCTGCTTGTGCTTTATCTAGAATACGAACGTTACCAACAGTACTAGCTTTAACAATACTCAGTTCTTGTACTTTGTTAAGTAGTTGCACATAAATTTGCTGGTTCACTTCCACATCACGCATTAAACGCAGAATTTCACGTTGCGTCTTCGGTAACTTCTCAACACGCTTACTTAAACGCGCTTTCTCTGCCAATAATGTTTTACGTTTATCAAGCAGTGAAATATAAGCTGGGTGCTCTTTAGTAAAGCGTTGTGAAATATCACTTTCTTTAAACGTCAGTTCGTTAAGTTGAGCCTCTACCCCTACCATAGTATCTAGTGCCGCTTTGGCTTCTAAGTTTAAGTCCACCGACTCATTGGCTTGGCGGTAACGGTTTAACTTATCTTCTGCTGCCATTAATTGAGATTTGATATCTGGCAGATGCTGTTTTAAGAACGCTAAACTGTTTTCTGCTTCAGCAGAGTTGCGCTCTACGTTCTGAAGAAAATAGTTTTGGCTAATATCATTTAAGATAGCCGTAATATCTGCTTTATTAGGGCCGGTTAGAGATAGCTGAAGAATACCCGTTTGCTTACCACGTTCAGAAACTGCAAGATTACGCTGTAGATTCTGAATTGCATCCAAACGACTAATTTTGCTTACTGTAAAGCTATCACCATTTTGTGCATTTAAGTCAGTCACAAACAAACGGTAATCACCTTGTTCAGCTAACTCACCCACTTTGCCCTTTAGTACTTCTTTACCTTCGCTATCAGTTAAGGTGTAAGTACCTTGTTTGGCATCATCAACAGTAAGAGTAAACGATTTTGGCTCAACATAATCTGGTACGATAAAGCGAGAGATATGAGCTGCAATTGATTCGCCTTGTAAACGCGCAAGACCTGCACCAATCACAGGCATGTAATCTGGTGTAACTACCGTAGTTAAATTTAATTTATCAACGGTTTTACCTAATACCATGCGAGATTTGATAATCTCAATTTCTGTGGTCGCGGTAGAGTCAGAAGAAAACATCTCTGACATTTCGCCACCTAGCATGGCAGACATGCCCGAGCTTTTGGATTCAACTTGAATTAAGGCATCGGTTTTATAGATTGGTGTCGCTAGCATCGCATAAGCAATACCAATAACCGCAAAAATGAAGGTAATTAAAATGATATTCCAGCGGTTATCAACCAAAATACCAAACAGTTTCCCCAGATCGATTTCATCTGAGGCTTGGCTCGTGGGATTATTTGTAGCGCTCATAAGGGTCCAAAAAGTAATTAAATTTGGTATAAAACATATTGTCATTCCAGAAGCGAGTAGCGAACTATCCGGAACCTCATAACAACGTACTGCAACTCTATCTATTCAAAATACGCTACAACACGCTTTAGAAGATCACCTATCTCGTTCGTTTCACTCTCTGTAGGGGATGACAGATTCAAGGGCTCTGTCATTCCGGAAGTGAGGCACGAACTATCCGGAATCTCATAACAACGTACTGCAACTCTATATATTCAAAATACGCTACAACACGTTTTAGAAGATCCCCTATCTCGTTCGTTTCACTCTCTGTAGGGGATGACAAACACAAAGGCTCTGTCATTCTAATGGCAATATCTAATAAATATTTCAGCTTATAACTTCTTCGCCCAAGCTTCCGCCGCTTGATCAATCAAGGTATATGCATGATCAAAAGCTTCTTTACTTAAACGGTAAGGATCGGGAATGTCCTGCTGACCAATCCATTGACCAAATAGCATGGTTTTACCACGAGCTTCTGGAGCAATATTGGTTACCGCTTCTATATGACCCTTCTCCATCACTAAAATAAGATCATAATCGCGTGCAAGTTCGCTAGTTAACTGCTGAGCTTGATGGCCTTCTAATGAGTAGCCATGTTCTTCGGCTACCGCAGCCGCCATTTTGTCAGCAGGTTTACCAGAAAGACCACTTTTAGCCGTGCCGACACCAGCAGAGCGTACGGTTTTGTTCGGTATTTTACTTTGTAAGATGCGTTCACCAGTTGGCGAACGACAAATGTTGCCGACACAGACAACGAGGATGTTATTAAACATAAGAATACATTTAGGTAGTGAAATTGATACTAAAGTAGCGAGTAGCGAGTAGCGAGTAGCGAGTAGCGAGTAGCGAGTAGCGAGTAGCGAGTAGCGAAATTTTCAATATCGAGCATTTTATTGCAACGACTTATTTTTAATCGCTTGTTACTCGATACGAGAAACTCGCTATCTCGCAATTCGAAAACTTACAACGCCCTTAAATCCGTAAAGCGGTTCACACCTTCCGTCAACTCATTAAAGCCAGAAATAGTTGGCATCAACTGACGTACAACACGGTTCCATTTAGCAATTGGCGCGGCAGTCACATACACCACATCGTAGGGTTCTAATTCGAACTCAGTACCAATCACTAATGCTGCGGCATCTTTAATATTAAGTTGGTAAATGTTAGCAATTGACTCATCTTGATTCATATTGCCTTTGCTATCGCGATTAGCACGAATAACAAATACCCCAGTTGCATCAGCTTCAAGTTCATTAATGCCACCAACTGAGCTCAATGCTTCGGTTAGGCTCATACCAGCACGATCAATTTTCAACAACTGCGGCTTGTTCACTTCACCCATCACAAACACTTTTTGTGCATCATTGCGAGGAACATGAATGATATCGCCATCTTGCATTAAGCGGTTTTGAGTTAAATCACCACGTTGCATTAATGCGTACAGAGAAACGGTTTGGTCTTTACCATCGCGGGTAATAGTGACATGACGCCAATCTGCATCTTCAGCTAAGCCGCCAGCTTTATTGACCGCATCTAATAGAGTTAGAGGAATATTAGAGATAGGTTGTTGGCCTGGATTTTTAACTTCACCAGTAACGTAAGCTTTTTGAGAGCGGAACGCAGCAACGTTAACATCAACTTGAGGGCTTTCAATGTAAGCAGCTAAACGGCGAGCAATTTCACTGCGCACTTCCATAACGGTTTTGCCTACTACTTTTACCGAGCCAATGTATGGGTAAAAGATAGTACCATCAGCCTGAACCCAATTACCCGCTTCAGAAGCACTACGGTAAGAGCCAGCAGGAATGGTCAGTTCAGGATGATCCCAAATAGTAATATTTAAGATATCACCAGGACCAATACGATATTCATAACCTGCAATTTTAGCATCTAACGCAGGATTATTTTGAGCATTCACTTTTTTCTGACGAAATTTTGCCACATTATCCGCATACAGAGGATAAACATTCACTAAGTCAGAAATGTCCGTTTGCTGAGTGGCTGAAGTATTAATCACTTTTTTGCCATCTACACTCAAATTTGAGCCAGGCATAGTACAACCTACCAGCATGGTCGAGGCCAATGCAGTAATGAGTAGTTTTTTTGAAAATTCCATGTTGTCGATTCGAGATGAGTAGATAGATGAAAGCGTGAAAAACGAAGAGACACGCAACTAGGTGCATTTGGAATTTAGATACGCTACCGCCCAGAGGTTAGATAGCGCCCCCAATGCTAGAAATGTTGGCAGGCGAAACATCCGTATTGATGTGGACAGTTCCTTTGCCATAAATTGTCGCTCAGTCATCATGTCCATTTGTATGGTTAACCATTCCAATAGGTTAGCTGGATCACAATCACTGTAAAAATTTTGCAGGCATTCTACTTAATTCCTAAATAAAAATAAATAAAATTCTACGCTCAACTATTCATATATATTTAGATATAAATGATCGACAACTTATTGTTTTTATAAAAACACTTCGTTGTATGAATAAAAACGGATTATGCATAGCAGCCCTTACATCAGTTTTTGAGATCAAGATCACAATATCAGTTTTTATATTTATCACAGCATAGAATTTCATATCCTGATTCGAACAATATTTCGTATAGTACAAATATGTGTAACTCACTAAGAGAGTTGATTTTCTGCTCTCTTTTTCCTATTTAGTAAAGGATATATCATGAAAAAAACAGCTATCGTTGCTATTGCTGCACTATTTGCTTCATCTGCATTCGCTGCAACTGAAACTGCAGGTACAGCAGCAGGTACAGCAGGTGCAACAACTGCAGCCGCTGGTGCAACAACTGCAGTTGTAGTCGGTGCAGCAACAGCAGTAGCCGCAATCGCAGCCGCTTCTTCTGATTCAAATGACACTATTTCAAACACAACAGTAACTGCTAACAAGTAATTATTGTGGTATTTGCATAACTATTATTGTTTTTTACTCAGGCAATAATAGAATCTTTAACCGCACTCTCGCTAAGAAGTGCGGTTATTTTGTTTTATCGATTAATTTTTCTGGCAATTTGGATGCTTATGAACGTTAACAAATTGGTTCTGCCTGTTGCACTACTGCTATTAAGTGGATGTAGTCAACGCGCAAATGATGCCAACGATACTGTAAAGCTGGCAATGTTTGGCACCCCAGATGTGGTAAAAACAGCCCAAGAAATTAAACAATTACCTTATGCCAGCACCTATGTTCGCATTGGTGATCATAGCCAAATTTTTATGGTTCTTGCATTAGCAGAAACCAAATATCTTCCCGCTTCACGCCAACTAACAACGAATATTGCTAATCCTTTACAATTAAAATGGATGTCGAGCGACAACGGTATGTTGGTGACAGAAAATGGCCGCATTGTAAAAACGCTAAATTTACAAGATGGCAATCTACTCTCTAGCGACAGTAAACAAACCGATCCCCTGCTATTAGGCTTACAAAAATCCACGACGCCACTCACTTGGCAACGAACGATTAGTTGGCAACCAGGCTATCATATGGGTTATCACCTATCTTCGACTTTTCATAATGATGGCATACAGTTAGTTGATATTAATGGCCAACAAGTGAAAGCATTACAGTTTTCAGAAACGGTTAAAGTCAAAGAGCTAGATCGCAGTTATCAAAATACTTTTTGGTTAGACCCGATTAATGGCAAGGTCATCAAAAGTCAGCAATATCCAGCTCCTAGCATGCCTCTTATCACCATGACCATTTTAAAACCTTTTGCGTAACTTAAGAGAGTCAATAATGAATATCACCAAAAACCCTCTATCTTCGTTATGCAAAATAGCCGTTCTTGTTGCGCTAATTACATCAAACAATGTATTGGCAAAGACAGAGACTAGCCCTACCGATAATCCATCACAGCAAGCGGCCCTTGCAGTTGAACTGCTCACCAGTAACAGTAATACCCCCATCACTTTGAACTATTCTTCACCAGTAAGATTAGATCACGTTATTCATGATGGTTGGCAGCAATTTACCATTCAGCATCCCAATCAGATGCCTTACTGGTTAGGTAGTGATTTGGTTGAATTGCGTTCACCAAAAAATAAAACTTATACTTTGTCGCTGCTCAACACTCTGGCGCTTGATCAAGACAACCCTTATGCATTACGTCAAAGTGCAAAACATTTAAGTGCTTGGCTAAATCAAAATGTGGTACATCGCCGTTTATGGCAGAACCTTGATTATGACTTTGTTCGTTTAAACATTGCCAATAATCCACAGTTACAAGGATCTTACCAGCTTGTACTGCCAACAACACCGAATAAGGTATTGGTTTTAGGAGCCGTTGCCACTCCAACAGAAGTGATGTGGCAACCGCGAATCTCAGCGGCTGAACTGCTGACTCAGGTTAATGTGATTGATGAACACAATCGTAGCCAAATTTCGGTTATTCAGCCAGATGGTCAAATAGAGACCCACTCCATCGCATATTGGAACCAAAACCATAAAGATATCGCCCCAGGTGCAACTCTCTATGTTCACTATGAGCAAGCCTTTGACCTTCACCGAGATCTCAACCAATTTGTAATTCAATTGCTACAAAATAGGACGCTGTAATGACACTCTCTTCCCGCTTAACTGCTGGCTCTATGATGCGTCCGGCTTTTGCTTTATCCACCATTACAGTGGCATTGCTATCTAGCTTTACCGCCCAAGCTGATAATTTTAGTTATCCAGAACTGAAACACTCACAAAGTGACTTCGGTGGTGTAGGTCTATTACAGATGCCTACTTCGCGTATGAATCCTGAAGGTGAGTTTACCTTTGGTACTACCTATAACGACGATTACCATCACTACTGGGTATCACTTCAGCTATTTCCTTGGCTTGAAACCACCATTCGCTATACCCAAGTACAAGATATGCTCTACAGCGGCGATGAAGGGTTTAGTGGTAACACCAAATATACCGATAAAGGGATCGACTTTAAGCTTCGTCTATTAAATGAAAGTTATTGGTTGCCTGAAGTCTCAGTTGGTGTTCGCGATTTTGGTGGTACTGGTCTATTTGATGGTGAGTTTATTGCGGCTAACAAACAATTTGGTCCATTAGATTTCACATTAGGTATGGGTTGGAGCTACATAGGTCAGCGTGGCAATATCACCAACCCATTTTGTAAGGTCAGTGATTCGTTCTGTCAGCGCCTTTCTGACTATAAAGGTAATGGTGGCAGTTTTGATACAGGTCGTTGGTTTAAAGGCCCAGCCTCTATTTATGGCGGTGTGGAATACCAAACCCCATTAGCACCACTGCGCCTAAAACTGGAATACGATGGCAACGACTATAGCCAAGATTTCCCAGTTACTCGCGGTGGCAAGTCTATGACACAAGCAACACCGTGGAACTTTGGCGCACATTATCAGTTAACCGATTGGGCTGATGCAAAGCTAAGTTATGAACGCGGTAATACGCTAACACTGGGCTTGAGCTTAAATACCAACTTTAATGATCTTAAAGATAGCTGGTTAGACGAACCGGAACCCAAAGCCAATACAAGTCAAAATCCAAAGCAATTAACCAAAGAAGAGTGGAATACATTAGCTCAACAGATCGAATCGGTATCAGGTTATCAAGATCCTGCAATTTATCAGTCTGATTCGGTTATTACCGTTGTTGCGGAGCAGAAAAAATACCGCAACCGTGATGAAGCACATCAACGTATCACAACCTTGCTAGCAAATTCTGCCCCTACTGTGGATGAATATCGAATTATTGAGACCAAAAATCGTCAGCCAGTGATTGAAAATATCTATGAGCACGATGATGTCGTGACCGTTGCTAACAATTTAGATATTCATAAAGACATTGCCAATATTACTCAAGTGGCTACACCAGGAAAAGTGGTTGGTAAGTCTGTTGCAGATAGCCAAGAGAACTGGGATTTTGGTTTATCGCCAGTTTTACAACAATCTTTTGGCGCCTCAGAAGGCTTCTATCTATTTAATATCGGGGTTAATGCCTCTGCTAACTACTGGTTTAATGACAACCTTCAATTAGGTGGCTCGGTTTACGTTAATATTTACGATACTTATGACAAGTTTAAATATGAAACGCCACCAGATGGTACCGATAACATTCGTGTTCGAACTTTAATTCGTCAGTATGTTAACGATAATCCCGTGTATGCAAATAACTTGCAGCTGACTTGGATGGATAAATTTGCCAATAACTGGTACGCCCAAGCTTATGGTGGTTATCTAGAAATGATGTATGGCGGTGTTGGTGGTGAGGTGTTATATCGCCCTATGAATTCCAACTGGGCATTTGGTGCTGATCTTAACTACGTAAAACAGCGCGATCCTAATTCACAATTTGGTTTCTATACCAAAGAAGTTCAGTACGATGAACACTTAGGCCGCAATTACCGAGTTCAGACAGGTACTGCTGTCGGTAATATCACTGCTTATTACCAGCCTCAGTGGCAATGGCTAGAAAACACTCTATTTAAAGTCAGTGCAGGTCGTTATCTGGCGGAAGATGTCGGTGTGACCATTGATTTCTCGAAGCAATTTGATAGCGGTATTATCGCCGGTGCATTTGCAACCATTACAGATATGTCAACCGAAGAGTATGGTGAAGGCAGTTATACCAAAGGTTTCTATATTTCGATTCCGTTTGATTTAATGACAGTTCGACCAAGCACAGAGCGTGCAAGTATTTCTTGGATGCCTCTAACTCGTGATGGTGGTCAAATGCTAAATCGTAAATACTCACTTTATGGTTTAACCGATGCACGCTCACCATGGTATGAACGAGCACCATTAAATTAATCATAATTTGTGCTGTATTTATGCCATAGCATTACTGAAAGAGTCGCTGATTGTACTCGGGGAGAGCCTAGATATATAACGTTATATATAAGTCTCGATTATCGATTGCGACTCTATCGTATACTAAACACTTTGTTATTTTATTACCAATAACATACCAAATAAGCATACAGTATATCTATTCAGATTTTTCCGAGTAGATATATGCTAAACTATCGGTTTATTGAAAGTTTTCGGTAAAAAAACACAATATAATTGCGTCAATTACTCATAATCATGTATCATTGACACAATTGTGCGAGCTGTTGAAAGTTATAAGCACAATATAATAACAGTTCTATTACACACTTAGGAATATGGACAAATTACAATGAAAAAGAGCTTAATGATTCTTCCTCTTGCTCTGCTAGTTTCAGCAGCAGCAAACGCAGCAACTGATAACCCATTCTACGCTGGTGCTCGCATCGGTAACGCTATCTACGATACCGACCACAAAGGTCCAAACGTTGATGATGCAAACCTAGCTGGCGGTGCCTTCCTTGGTTACCAAATCGCACCTTGGTTCGCAGTAGAAGCTGGTTACACTCACCTAGGTTCAACTACAATCAAAGGTACTGATGCTAAGTTCCGTACTCAAGGCGCTGACATCGTAGGTAAATACTCTTACGCTATCAACGACAAGATCGACGTATTCGGTAAGCTAGGTGCTTACTACTACGACGTTCACACTAAGAACCTAGCGGACGCTAAAGAGCACGGTTGGGCTGGTACTGCAGGCGTTGGTGCTGAGTACTACCTAACTAACAACCTATCAACTGCTGTTGAATACCAATACTACAACGACGTAGCTGGTGCAGATATCCACTTCGCTGGTGTTTCTCTAGCTTACCACTGGGGCGCTCCAGCACCAGTAGTTGCAGAACCTGTATACGTTGATCAAGTATCTGTTGAAACTCTAGAAGAGCTAAAACTGGCTGTTCCTTTCGCATTCGACAGCACTGAACTATCTGCTGGCGACCGTGCTAAACTAGCTCCTTTCGAGCAACGTCTACAAGCACAAGATGCAGCTCAAATCTACGTTGTTGGTTACACTGACAGCCGTGGTTCTGAAGCTTACAACCAGAAGCTATCTGTTAAGCGTGCTGACGCAGTAGCTGAAGCTCTACGTAGCGTAATGAACGTTGACGGTTCTCGCATCATCGCTGAAGGCCGTGGCGAATCTAACCCTGTAGCATCTAACGATACTGCAGAAGGTCGCGCTCAAAACCGTCGTGTAGAGATCATCTCTCCATCAATCGACGTTGAAACTGTAACTCAAGTAGAGCAAGCTGCTGAGTAATAACAGTTTGTTCTTAGGTACTAGGTACTAGGTACTAGGTACTAGGTACTAAAAGAATAATTGATAGAAGCAGTCAGGCTAATAGTCTGGCTGCTTTTTTTATGGGATAGAATCAGAGAAGCGAATGGCGAGTGGCGAGTGGCGAGTGGCGAATGGCGAATGGCGAGTGGCGAGTGGCGAGTGGCGAGTGGCGAGTGGCGAGTGGCGAGTGGCGAGTGGCGAGTGGCGAGTGGCGAGTGGCGAGTGGCGAGTGGCGAGTGGCGAGTGGCGAGTGGCGAGTGGCGAGTGGCGAAAAATCTTAATTAAATATTTATATCGTTCAAGTACTTTGTTGTTACTTCTTATAACTCAAAATTTCAGCTTCTATTTTTTCCTCGATATTTGTAACTCAAGTTCTCGTTAACTCATTTAAATATCACAATACTGTCTTCCTTAGTCTACTCTCGAAACTTTCTTTATGGGTCCCACCTAATTCTTAGTTGCATCAATTGCATAGCGAATATCGTAACCTGAACGATATGAGATATGTGTAATAAGATCTTTATAGAAAGTAATAGATACAGGTTTATTAGGCACAAAAAAACCGCTATCAAAGACAGCGGTTTTATTTATGGCTACAGCAGAAACATCATTTTGCACCAAAACCTGTCAGCATGGTGCGAATTGTCTTAAATACGATATTAATATCTAACCAGAAAGATAAATTCTTAATATAGTACAAGTCGTAGGCAAGCTTTTCAGTCGTTGACTCTGTGTCATCAGTATAGCCTTGAACAACTTGGGCCCAGCCAGTAATGCCTGGTTTTACCATATGACGATAGCCATAAAATGGGATTTCTTGCTCAAACTGTTTTACAAAACTGTCTTGTTCTGGTCGCGGTCCAATTAATGACATATCACCTTTCAGCACATTGAAAAACTGAGGTAATTCATCAATGCGAACTTTACGAATGACCTTACCCACTTTTGTAACACGAGCCTGCTCTTGTGTTGCAAATTTGTCTTCAGCATCTGCAGCTTTAACTGTCATGCTACGGAATTTGTAGATACGGAAAACCTTACCACCTTGACCAACTCGTTCTTGAATAAACATTGCCGGACCTGGATTTTCAAGTTTAATCAATAACGCAGTAATCGCCATAACAGGCAATGTAATCGGGAAAGATAAGATAATAATTAAAGATTCCCAAATTCGCTTGAAGGTCATATATAATGGATTTGGTAATAGAGTACCAATAGCATTTTCAGATAAATGACGCGTTTGTACTTTACCTTCTAACATCTCTTTGATGCTATCAGCATGGAAAACTGAAATATTTGCCAAACTACAGTCTGCAATAAACTTCTCAGATTCAGCTGTCAGATTTTTATGTAAATCAACGACCAAGCTGCCTTTAACATTGGCAATACTATATGGTTGAGATAATTCATTAAGATTAATTTTGGGGTTATGTTTTAACTCTGAAGCATCAAAATTAGGTAACGCTGATAATGTTAAACATTGGCTATCTTGTCGAATAAGCGCAGTAACATAAAACCAAACAAACGAAATTATGCTTGCATTGATCAGAGCACTACGTGAATAATCAATACGAGTCATGAAAACAAGAGCCATCGTTAGGATAAAAACCGTTACTACTACAGGTAAAATATAGTATTTACGCTCAACCAAAAGATATGAAGTAATTTTAGGTAATACCGCAGCAATTGCTAGGTAACATGCCACCGATAGCCATAATGTGTTAACTACCGTATCCGGCATACTTTTATAACCATAACCAGCAAAAAGGTAGGTCAGCAGAGCGACAAAAAAAATACCTAGCGTATGACATACATATGAGTTGTTGAGTAAAGTTTTAAGTGAATTCATTTTATTCTCTTTAATATTTATTCTACTACTGTCGAACTAACTTATAAATATTACCTAAAATTTTAGTCGGTAATAGCCTCATATGAGCTCGAGCTAAAAAAATCATCGCAATTTTAGATTTATCTTTAATTGGTAATTTCAAAAGCTGTTTCATGAAACGTAACTCAGAACGATAATACTTGTAGCCTTGTCTCCTTTCTAACATGCCATTCCCTACACGCGCATAAACCAAGACATCATCAATATTAGCAATATTCATACCTTTAGCATGCATTCTTACCCAAAGATAGTAATCTTCCATATAAGGCATATGCTGGTAACCGCCAGCCTTGATAACTGCCGATTTTCGAAACATAACAGCCATATGATTTATGGGATTTCGACGGTAAATAACTTTCTCAATCTGATCGGAAAGAGGTACCTTTCTCAACCCTGATATAACAGAAATATCATTATCAAACTCAGCAATATGAGCACTACACAGCTCAACGTCTGGATTCTCCATCATAAATTGATATTGAACAGCAAAGCGCTCATCCAAATTGATATCATCAGTATCAACTCGTGCAACGATCTCATAAGAACAAGCATCAAGCCCTTTATTTAAAGCGACTCCTAACCCCTGATTTTCAGCTAAAACAACCTCTTTAATAGGTAGCTTGTCACGCCAAATATCTAAAGTGTCATACAGTTCTTTCGTTAAAGGGCCATCATGAACCACAATGATCTCTGCTGGCTGTATAGTTTGAACCTCAATACTCTTTAATGCTTCGAAAAAAAAATGTGCTTTTTCGCCTTTATATAAAGACATCAAGACAGAAATATTATTCATAATACAGCCACACTATACTTAACAGATAGAGCTATCAAATCACTAAAAAATTGATTTTATTATATCAATATCTGTCTCATTGTACAGCAGTTCACTGTCAACATCAGCAATTCTTACACGAAAATTACAATGACCGAAAAGCTTTAAAAACATACGGTTACAAGCGGTAAAGTAAGTTGTTTTATCTTGATATTAATTGAATGTATCAGGCATAATAGAGATCAATAACATGAATTTATCGCTTGTAGGAGCTAGACACCTAAGGGCGGTAGCTTGGCTATTTTATCATTTAAAATCAAAGGCTTTGTTAACATATGAGTTCAGATGAACAATCTATCTATCAGGATAACCAATTAAATTTACTCAATATTTTCAGAGTGTTATGGACTCGTAAACTAATAATTATTATAAGTACTATTATTGGTATAGTCTTAGCGCTTATTGTAAGCATCTATTCTGCTCAATGGTGGGAAAGCAGTGCTGAAATCACTAAACCTCAATATTCAGATTATGCAGTATTTATAAGTTCAGCTGATCAACTAACAACTGGAAGTAATCCATCTGAAAGCTTAAAATCAATTATAAATATAGAAAAAAACTATAATTCTTTTATTAATATACTTACATCAAAAACGAATAAAATTGATTTCTTACAACAAAGTAATATAATTAAAAGTTACTTTATTAGAGATGGTGTAAAAACAGACATTCAGAAAGATAAAGCGTTAGATTTATGGGCTGAAAAAATCATTGTGAAAAAAGAATCTTTGATATTGAATAAAAGCTCATATATTGTTATCGCTCAAGCTAATACACTAGATGATAGCTTTAAACTTTTAAATAATTATATTAAATTCACAAAAAATAAATATAACTCAGATGTATTATTATCATTAGAGACATTCAAAAGAATAGAGTTGTTAAATCTAAAAAAACAACTTGATTATAATATTTCATATACGTTAGATATTAAAAAATTAAAAGAACAAAAAGCTCAACTAGCCCTTAATATTGCTGAAGAATCAGGGATTGAATCACCTTTAAATAATTATTTTGAAAAAGGTTCTTCATTCAATATTGCATTGGGCGCAAAAGCACTACGTGCAGAGAAGAATGTAATAAGTTCTCTTAAGGATTTAGCTATATTTAATGATAAGATTACATTATTAAGCTCACAACTAAATTATTTAAATAATGTTAAGCTATCAAACTTAGAAAATAATGCATTTTTTAGCTATATTCAAACCGAACACAAAAACCCTAATAAAATAGCACCAAGCAAAAAGACATTTATTCTAGTCTTTTCTCTTTTATTTGCTTGTATAGGAATTGTGATTGCTTTAGTGATTGAAATATTTAGTAAAAAAGACTAGCTAAAATATGAATATGTTAAAAAATATAATCATGCTATTCTTTTCGCAGGGTGTTAATTACCTTGTACCTATCATCTTAGTGCCCTATCTCGTTAGGGTGCTAGGACCAATAGAATATGGTAAATTTAACCTAGCCTTATCTATTATCCTTTATGGCTGTTTGTTTATAGATTTTGGCTTTAATTTATATTCATCAGGAAAAATAGCAAAAGCTTCAAACAAAGAAGAGATCAATAAAACTTATACAACAACGATAATTACAAAATTGATACTATTTATACCAATTAGTATTGTTATAATGGCAATTCCACTTTTCTTTGAAAAGTTTTATGACTTGAAAGCTCTGCTTTCCATATTGATAATACAATTATTTTCGTCAGTAATATCGACTATATGGTTATATCAGGGGATCGAAAAGGTTCGCATCTATTCATATGTCAACATAGTAATTAAATTAACATCAGTTCCATTAATATTCTTATTTGTTAAGACAAAGTTTGATCTAGATATATTAGCTATAATTCAAGCTTCAACCTTCTTTATGAGTGCTTTAATACTATTATTCATTGCCCATAAAGAAAACATACAATTTGTTAAAATTAAAATCACAGATATTTTTTATCAACTAAAGCATGCCTCACCTATATTCTTAGGTACGATTAGTGTCAGTCTTTATACTATGAGTACTCCTATAATTTTAGGTATCATGAGTACGGCTTTTGAGGTTGGTCAGTATACTGCCACAGATAAAATAAGAGGAGCTTTTATATCTATGTTTTTAATTCTTTCTAATGTGATTTATCCAAGAGTTAATAAGCTTAGAATAGAGTCAGAAACTAGTGCTCTTCAGTTTATAAAAAAAGTACTATATATACAAACAAGTATTGGTATAATTTTCTCACTAATCATTTATATTACATCTTCCTTTATCGTTAATCATTATTTAGGTTTAGAATTCAAACAATCTATTCTATTACTAAAAATAATGAGTCCTATGGTAATTCTAGTTCCTTTAAGTGTATTACTATCAAATTATCTATTATTATCATGGGAATATAAGCGTTATTACTTAACAGTACCTATAATAACTTGTATATGCCACTTTATTTATGTGATCCCACTATCTCATTCCTATGGAGCAATCGGTTCAGGACTAAGCATTCTAATCACAGAGTTAATCAGTTTTTCTCTACTCACCTTCTTTGTCTATAAATCAGGTTTAATGAAAAAATTATATGAATCCTAAAATATCAGTTATTATTGCTGCGTATAACGCTGAAAAACATATAAAAGAAACAATTGAATCATTAACTAATCAATATTATGACAATTTAGAGGTTATAGTTATTAATGACGGTTCAACTGATTCAACCAATAGCATATTAACAGAATTAAAGAAAAATTATTGTAATCTGATTATTAGAAATATAAAAAATAATGGCGTTAGTAATGCTCGTAATAACGGGATTGAAATAGCAACAGGAGAATATATTTCATTTCTGGATGCTGATGATATTGTTGAGTGTGATTTTTATTCTTGTTTATACGAAGAAAGTTATTCAAAATCATTAATTTGTGCGAAGAATATATATAATATGTATTCTTCTGAATATATATCACCTTGGATTGAAAATAATAAGTTTGACTCTAACTTTTATAAAAATAAAATTGCAGTATATATATGGGGAAAGCTCTATAAAAAATCTTTTTTAGATGAGCATAATATTAGATTTGATACTAAATTAAGAATTGGAGAAGACTTCCTTTTTAATATTATTTGTTTAAGTAAATTAAATCATGATGATATACAGATTGTTGATAATACATCAAAATTTCTCTATCGAATAACCCCAGATTCACTCAGCCATAAAACAACTACAGAATCGATAACAAATAGAAAACAGTCTGCTGAATCTATTTATCAAATACTTAAAACTGAATACAATATTAGTGATGCACTATTTGTATATGTAAAAACGTACTTAAAAACAATGTCTATAAAATTGATTAAAGAAAATCAATTTAAACTTCTATTAAATATGCTAAAGATGGAAGCGAAAAATAACAAATTAACATTAGCTAAAATAGTATCTTTATCTCTAAACACTAAAGATACTATTTACTTGTCATTTATTCTCCTTTTAATAAATATTATTCGTATCATGTCATGATTTACTATGTAATTTTTGGCATTCTAGCCATCTTCTCATTTACTGATAATTTAAAAGATCAGCGTTATAGCTCATTATCTTTTATAATATCTTTCTTTATTCTATTTTTATTTGGTAGTTTACGATACGATACAGGTTGGGATTTCGCAACATATCGCTACTATTTTGAACGTGTCGATACTATACATGTATTTTTAACGAATGGATTCTCACCATCCGTATATTTTGATTTCGGCTTTAAATTATTAATATCTATTATAAAGTCATTAGGACTCGGTTTTCAAAGTCTTATTTTCATTTGTAATTTATTCGTAATAAGTTGTTTATATTACTTTACCAATAGAAATATTAAATATAAAAACTCAGCAATATTATTATTTTATAGTTTATGTTATCTATTCATAAATTTATCGATACTAAGGCAAGGAATTGCTGCTGGTTTTTTATTATTGGCTATTGATAATAACTTTAATAATAAAAGCAACTACAAAACATATTCTTATCTGTTTCTATCAATACTATTCCACTTCAGCTCTATTTTATTTATTCCATTAATTTTCATTAGCCAAATATTTAAGGTTAATAGAAAAACTTTTTTATTATTTATTTCAAGTATAATCTTTATCGCGATTATTAATATATCTGTCTTCGAAATATTTTTTCATACATTTCATTCAATTATACCAAATAACTTAAATGAAAAATTTGAACTCTATATTAATAGTCCTCGATTTGGAACGTCTCGAGCTATAGGCTTTGGCTTTATTGAAAAAGTTTTCTTTTTAATTTTATTATTTCATTACGTATACATTAGAAATAACTTAACATATAAAGAAGCTAAAAATATAAATCTAATCATATTAATGTTATTAAGCTACTTTGCTGTTTATGTTCTATTTATCGATATCCAAGTTATTTACACGCGGCTCAAATTTTATTTTATGATAATAGCATCATGTTATTATCCTTTATTTATCTATGAGTTTTTAAATACACGATTATCAAAACAATTAGGTGTTAGTATATGCATATTATTTTCTTTAATTAACTTATATAACACCTTAAGATTTGAACCTAATAAAATTGTTTTCATTCCTTATCAAACGATAGTAACAGAGCTTCCATCATATTTAAATAAAGATTATTATCGTATTGATCGAGCTCAAGAAATCATAAAAGAGAACCAATAGTAAACTATGAAAATATCAATTATTATTACACTATACAATCGAGCTAATATTGTTGATAAAGCTATAGAAAGTGCTTTAAAACAAGATTATAACAATAAAGAAATTATTATTGTAAATGACGGTTCAACAGATAATTATGAAGATGCTTTAGCGCCATATAAAGATCAAGTTATTATTTACACTCAAGAAAATAAAGGTTGTGCAGGAGCAAAAAATAAAGGTGTTGAGTTAGCCACAGGCGAATACATTATATTTTTAGATAGTGATGATACCTTTTATAGTGATTCTGTGTTAACTGATTGCTATAAAGAAATTGCTACTGGCTCTCAGTTTGTAGGTTATAGTCAAGCTGAAATGATAAGATCTGGGGTTGGGCCATCCATTGAAAAAGCTAATTTTAGCTCTAGTATTAATATACAAAAACACATGCTTGAATCTCCTTTAAATTATGCGGCATTCCCACCAATGTGTTTAAATAAACGAATTTATCAGCAAGTTGGAGGAATGCAAGAAAAAATAAGATGGGGAGATGCTATAAACTTTTGGCGATATTATTTCTCTCATGTAGACAAGATTTCTTATATTCACAAGCCTGGTTATTCATATAACTTGACAGGTGATGATAACATGAGTAAGGCATCAGATAAATCTGTAAAAGAAAAATTTAAAATGATGACTGATGTTATAGATGAGGCATTTAACAATCACAAAAGTAAAATGTCACCATCTGAACAATCTACCTGGTTACTCATTTTATATTTATACAGCTTAAAATCAAATAATAAAACCCAACGAAAAAACTATTTTTCTCAATTAAAAACAAAATCTTTATTTAATATATCAAAATCTTTTCTTTATTTATTAAACTCAAAGATGATACCAAAACTGATAAATAAATTATCGGCTATTACCTTAAAAATAAAAAAGAAAAACATTTTTAATGGTTGCATATCTAGTTTACTAGTTAAACGTGATCAATTAGACCCAAATACAATCATTATCAATTCAACGATAAACAAAAACTTCAATTTTAACTCTAAATACTTCTTTGAATATCTAGAAAATGAACAGCATGGCTTTAATGTTTATTTTATTGTTAATAATGATAAAACGAGAAATGAATTAAATAAAAAATATCCTG
This sequence comes from Photobacterium damselae, assembly GCF_003026815.1. Lineage (GTDB taxonomy): Bacteria > Pseudomonadota > Gammaproteobacteria > Enterobacterales > Vibrionaceae > Photobacterium > Photobacterium damselae. The sequence goes on from NZ_PYOG01000018.1 coordinate 27,681, forward strand.
GAAAATTCATTACTAATTATTTAAGTCACGACATTAAAATTATCAGTAAAGCAAAAACATGGCTCTGCTCTACACTAGATCTACCTGTTTACTTTTGTTTTAAACATCCAGATAGAATTGTTTATCACTTTGGACATGGTGTTCCTTTAAAGAACATAGGTTTAAATGAACCAAAAATATCAATCCCTCGCTATATTAATCGCTATAAAAATATTCGTTGTTTTACACATGTCACTTGTTATTCTAGAGAATTCCAGAACAAGATGGAGAAAATGTTTGGCGGTTTAAAAGCAGAATATCTACCTTTAGGTCAACCAAGAAATGATTCGATATCACAATCATCTAGTCATAAACCTATCTCATCATTCTTTGACCATGACTTAGATATAGAAAAATATGTTTTATATTCTCCAACTTGGCGATATGACTCTACAACAAAATTCTTTCCTTTTTCAGATTTTGATGTACAAAAACTTCACCAATATCTAGATGAAAGTAATACCGTTTTAATTTTACGAGAGCACCCATTTTATCCTGCTATCATGCCAGATGGCTTATGTGACCACTCTAGAGTGAAAAATCTGAGTTCTAAAGTTATTTCGGATTTTACCCCTTATATATTAGATATGGATACCATTATAACTGATTACTCCAGTTTATATTTAGATGGTTTATCGAATCCTAAAACAAACTTTATTTTCATACCATATGATATTGAAAACTATACAAAATTAACTGGTTTTTCAATGCCATATGAAGAGCTAACTCCAGGACCCAAAGCGCTTAGCTTTGAAGCTTTTATTCAAGCCTTAGAAAATAATGATGACCAAAATTATGGTATTCAGAAGAGAGAACTAGCAGAATTATTTAATGTAAAATACTCTGGAAATTGTCATGAGCATTTCGAGTATATTAAAAACTTATTAAAATAACTGTCTGATGAGCTACAGTTTATTTGAACTGTGGCTCATCCTTAAAAATCACAGCTGACTATAATTAGGGTTTATCTCAATCATATTTTTTCTATAAAAAACAATATCACCATTATTATATTCAGAGTTAATAGCTTTAAGTATTGGTGATAAACCTTCGTCCAAAGTCATTACGTTATTATTTACTATGTTTAAACCATCTCGCAATTTTGTATCTATTGCACCAGGACAAAGCGTAATTACATTATAATTATCTTTTTCTAATCCCTGCGAAATTTTTAATACACCAGCTTTTGATGCACAGTAAGATGTCCAATCATTATATGCATTAAATGCGGCAGTAGACGAGATATTAATAATTAACGTTTTCTTATTTTTTCCTAAGGCCGCTTTAGACACTAAATATGTACCGATTAAATTTACATTTATATCTCTAATCCAGCATTCAGGATCAGAATCAATAATTGTAGATGAATATAACGTTCCAGCGCTATTCACCACAATATCAAATGTTTTATCAGAGAAATATTTATCAACGCTAGCTATCGAACTAACATCAAGCTCATCTCTTAAGGGCGCTTCAACTTGAAATGTTCCACTTAAAGCTTCCACTAACCCTTTGGCAATATCACCATTTCCACCAGTAATAAGAATTTTTTGCATTATGCCAAATGATCCTTTGGTTCTGGAATTGGATGCTCATCTGTATCTTTTACGATTTCAGCATATTGTTTATATATTTTTTGTTTAAGGTTAGTTGAACTTACGCCTTTACCATAAGGGAAGTAAAATACTTTTACTCCTTTTTCTCTCAGATAGTCATACTTTCCAACCCAATCATCCCCAATCACAAAAATATCTATATTTAAATTTTCGACTGTAGAATTATGATCCAGTGTATGCTGAGGAATTACGACATCAGGAGCTTTTAAACCTTCGACAATAGCAATACGTTCTTCAAAAGGTATTGTTGGTGGTTTTTTATAACTACAGACTAACTCATCAGTACTTACACCGACAATTAATGTAGAACCTAATCCCCGAGCATAATTAATCATTTTCAGATGGTTACTGTGGAACAAATCAAATGTTCCTGAAACGTAAACAACCTTATCCTGCATTTAATTTTTCCTTATATATTCTATAACCGATTTACAGTAAACCTTGATATTTTAATAACTGATAAGATTTTTAAGGGGTATCTGTTATATTATTGATCTTTAGTTTGTCTTAATAGTATCAGTATCACATTATCAATGTTTAGCTCATGAAAAACATTAATATTGATAATGTACTAAAATTTTCTCAATATAATTACTGACCAGAATAAAATCCTGAGGTGACAACTCACTTCTCGCTTTATCTATATCAGCAATAATTTTAGCTTTCATCACCTCAATATCATCAATTCCAGAGGCTTCACACTCAGCCGCTGCAAGCGATATATGTCCACGAAGATAGCCACCAGCAAACAACTCATCATCAGTTGCGGTATCGATAGAATCATCAATATATTGTAACAACTTTTCTTCAAACTCTTGAATAGTCATTAATTCTTTTTCCTAAACTTATCTATGCATACGCTTCTTGGCGCTTTGGCTCTGGAAAATCTACCAACGTCAGAGGTGCAACGTTGTAAAACTCTCGAAAGGTGTCTGATAGTATTTTAGCGCGCTCTGGCATGCCATGCTGTAAGTAAGCATCCACTTGTTCACGCACTTTTAGGGTGAATGCTACTCTATCGGGCTCAAAACTTCCGCTTAAGTTGTCGCAGCTTACTTGAAAGGGAAAACCGCAACTTGCTGATAGAATCCACTCGACTGCCTGGGGTTTAACTTCTACTTTTTCAAATTCCGCTTGAATCTGCTCAGTACGCCCATCCGGTTCATACCAATAACCGTAATCTTCAAGTAAGCGTCGCTCAGGGCCTGCAATACACCAATGCGCTAGTTCATGCATTGCTGATGCAAAATAGCCACGAGCAAAAATAATTTGGTGATGTTCTCGCTCTTCGTTAGCTGGAAGGTAGATAGGTTCATCACCCCCAAGTAGTAATTCAGTGTTGAGACTGTCTAAAAAGGTTTGATTAAAAAGTCTAATCAAATCATGGTAATCGTGCTGCATTTTACAACTTTACTTATGTCTTTTTATTCGTTTAATCGATGGATTATACAGACATTTTACTTATCTATCGATACATCAACAGGTAACTATATGCTATGGATGTCAAAAATACGTCAAGAGCCTCTTCCCGTCTTCCCAAGATTTTACCTAAAGCAAATATATGGTCTGGCTTTCCCCTTATTTTCCTAAAAACCGCTTTTCCCCTTCTAACCATCCCGTCTTCTCGTCTTCTCGTCTTCTCGTCTTCTCGTCTTCTCGTCTTCTCGTCTTCTCGTCTTCTCGTCTTCTCAAGATTTTGCCTAAAACTAATATCTGGTCTAACTTTATCCCCCTTATTTTCCCTAAAAACCGCTTTTCCCTTGCTCTTTATCACCCATGAATCAAATTCATGCATAAAGCCTAACTATTTCATTAGATGTCGATTTTCTTCACAAATAGAATAAAAGCAGGACTTAAAACTAACCTTGGTGTTAATTCAACTCATGCTTTTATCAATTTTGTACATCATCGGTATTACAGCAGAAGCCATGACAGGTGCTATTGCTGCGGGTAAGCGTAACATGGACTGGTTTGGTGTTATGTTAGTGGCCAGTGCTACAGCGATTGGCGGTGGCTCTGTGCGTGATATTTTACTTGGCCACTACCCTTTAGGTTGGGTTGCACATCCTCAGTATTTAGTCATCACCTGTTTGGCGGGTTTATTAACAACCGTAATGGCAAAATGGGTCGTTCGTTTTCATAAACTGTTTATTATTTTAGATGCTATCGGTTTGATAGTGTTTAGTATCATTGGTTGCCGTGTAGCGATGAATATGGGATTGCCTGCGATTATTTGTGTGGTCGCAGCGGTTGTAACTGGTGTTTTTGGCGGAATGCTGCGTGATTTGATTTGTCGTCGCCAACCAATGGTGCTTCACAAAGAGCTTTACGCTTCGGTTTCTCTTATTGCTGGCGTTATCTATTGGGCAATGCTGCACTTCGGTATTGATCAAGATTTAACGATCATCGTTACCTTGGTTGTCGGTTTCACCATGCGTATGGCTGCGGTTCAGTATAGTTGGTCTCTTCCTGTATTTAGTTTTGAGGATGAGAGTGAGCGAGTAGCGAGTAGCGAGTAGCGAGTAGCGAGTAGCGAGTAGCGAGTAGCGAGTAGCGAGTAGCGAGTAGCGAAATTCTTGAACATATTCATTTTATGTCAACGCACTATTTCCACCAGCTCGCTTTTTCTCGAAACTCGTCCACCCGAAAACTCGAAATCTAGTTAATCTTCGGCGTCTCCGTCACTACTCCAAAGTTCTGTGCTCGATGACGCAGTAGATGATCCATCAAAGTAATGGCTAACATCGCCTCGGCAATCGGTACTGCTCGAATACCTACACAAGGATCATGACGACCTTTGGTGACCACCTCAGCGCTTTCGCCTTGTTTCGTGATAGTCTCACCCGGTACGGTGATGCTTGAAGTCGGTTTAAGAGCAATGTGCGCCACAATATCTTGTCCGGAAGAAATTCCCCCTAAAATACCGCCTGCATGATTGGTCTTAAACCCTTGAGGTGTCATCTCATCGCGGTGTTCACTACCACGCTGTTCAACCACATCAAAACCATCACCAATTTCAACCCCTTTTACTGCGTTGATGCTCATTAATGAGTGAGCAATATCTGCATCTAAACGATCAAAAACAGGCTCGCCTAATCCCACAGGTACATTTTTTGCCACTACAGTAAGTTTGGCCCCAATGGAATCGCCTTCTTTTTTCAATTGGCGGATCAGCTCATCAAAAGCGTCTACTTTATCGACATCGGGACAGAAAAAAGCATTTTGCTCGATTTGCTGCCAATCAACTTTATCAATTGAGACATCCCCCATTTGTGAGAGATAAGCACGCACTTCAACACCATGAACCTGTTTTAAGTATTTCTTTGCTACTGCTCCTGCTGCAACACGCATTGCCGTTTCACGCGCAGAAGAACGACCGCCACCACGATAATCGCGAATGCCATACTTTTGATGATAGGTGTAATCGGCATGGCCGGGTCGAAATAGGTCTTGAATATTTGAATAGTCTTTAGAACGCTGGTCGGTATTTTCGATCAATAAACCGATTGAAGTTCCAGTGGTTTTGCCCTCAAACACACCTGAGAGAATTTTAACTTCATCAGCTTCACGACGCTGGGTGGTATATTTTGATGTTCCTGGACGACGACGATCTAGGTCATGCTGCATATCAGATTCGGTGAGTTCTAAGCCTGGAGGGCAGCCATCGATGATACATCCAAGTGCAACTCCATGACTTTCACCGAAGGTGGTGACTCGAAAAACTTGTCCAATTGTATTGCCTGCCATGACTTCCCCTGTAATTGTCGTCTGCTTTCTGCATTTTTGATTTGGTCTTTATCTATAGTGCAAAGATGAAGGGGAAAAGGCAAGGGGGTTTTGGGGAGGAGCAGGAAAAGAAGGAAGAGAAGGAAGAGAAGGAAGAGAAGGAAGAGAAGGAAGAGAGTAGCAGCTTAATGGATCCTGTAAATAGACCCTGTAAATAAATCTGTGTAACTGCCTATCTTTCCCCTGCTCCTCCCAAAATCCCTTTTTTCCTGCTCTTTCCCTTCTCTTCCCCATTAAATCATTATGCAGCAGCTAACTCACGCTCAGCTTTTGCTTTACGGTATTTCTTAAGAGAGACTGCAACCAATGCTGTTACAACTGCGCCTGTTGCCATACAGATTAGAGCAAGAACAGGTTTGTTCATCGCACCTAATAGAGCAACCACTGGACCACCGTGTGCTACGCTGTTGGTGATACCGAATGAGAATGCCATAACCGCAGCAACCATACTACCGATAACGTTCGCAGGAATAACAGATAGAGGATCTTGCGCGGCAAATGGGATAGCACCTTCAGAGATACCAACAAGACCCATAGCACCAGCTGCTTTACCCGCTTCAATTTCAGAATCTTCAAAGATATTTAGCTTACGACCAATAACGGTTGCGATACCCATACCCAAAGGAGCAACTGGAATTGCACATGCCATTGCACCCATAAATTGCGTTTGACCACTTGCAATCATACCAACAGAGAATAGGAACGCGACCTTGTTAAATGGACCACCCATATCAAAGCCAGCCATACCACCAAGAACAATACCCAGTAGCACAACGTTACCTGTACTCATCTCAGTTAGCATTGCGTTCATGTTATCCATCAAGCTCGCAATTGGTGCACCAATAACAAAGATAAATAGACCAGCAATAAACAGAGTACCCGTAATTGGGGCAATCAAAATCGGCACTAGTGGCTGTACCATTTTGTGATAATTACGCGTTGCGACCCAGCGAACAAAGTAACCGACCAGCAGACCAGCAACAATAGCACCGATAAAGCCCGTACCAGCGCTAGCATCGTAAAATGAACCTGTGTTTGCAATCCAACCACCGATAAAACCAGGAGCTAACGCAGGACGATCACCAATAGCAAATGCGATATAACCTGCCAGAATTGGAATCATCAACTGGAAGGCAACCACACCTACATCCAGTACTTTCTGCCACATGCTACCTGCTGGGATCTGCATACCGGCATCGGTTGGTTGACCACCAATAGCCAGAGAAAGCGCGATCAACAGACCACCGGTTACCACAAATGGGATCATATGAGATACGCCATTCATCAAGTAACGATAAAGATTTGAGCGTGTTTGTGCAACTTTGCTCTCGCTTGAATCTGATGTGTCATCACCGTCAGCTTCAAACGGCTTCGCAACTAATGCCTGTTGAATAACACCTTTACCATCTTTGATTGGCGCTTTAACACCAGTCTTAATCAGCTTTTTACCTGCAAAACGAGCCATATCAACTTGTTTATCACAGCTAACAACAATCGCTTCTGCACGGGCAATTTCTTCGGCTGTTGGTGAGTTTTTCACCCCGATTGAACCGTTAGTTTCCACTTTTACTTCGTAGCCTAACTCAGCACCTGCTTTTTCCAGCGCTTCAGCCGCCAAATAAGTGTGAGCAACACCAGCAGGACAACCTGTCACACCAATGATTAAGCCTTTATTTTGCTCAACGGCAACCACTTCTTTTTTATCGGCTAATAGAAGATTTAGTGCTTCTTCAGGTGTTTTTGCCGCTAAGAAAGCATCAATAAAACCGTCTTCAATCAATTTAGAAGAAAGCTCTGCTAATACTTCAATGTGGTGATTTGCGCCGCCATCAGGAGAGGCGATCATGAAAAACAGTTTTGATGGCAAACCGTCTTCTGCACCATACTCAATACCTTGGCGACTCACACCAATGGCAACCGCTGGCGATGCTACCGCGGCACTTTTTGCGTGAGGCAGTGCAACCCCTTCTTCAAAACCGGTATTACCTAACTCTTCGCGAGCATAGATATCAGCAATAAATTGTTCTTTATCTGCCACTTTACCTTGTTGAGTCAGCATCTCTGCCATCTCAGCAAAAACTTGATCTTTGGTGGTCGCTTGTAGGTCGAGATTTATCAGTTTCTCGTTGATTAAGGTGGTTATCATATCCAATCCCCTGTTATTTTTGTCCGCTATTGCGCTTGGGAATATTGTCGGATTTTATCAATGGAATAAGTAGTGCAGAAAAGAGGCTTTAACTGGAAATTTGTATCACACTAACTCTTGTGTGATCCATTTCTCATTGCAAACTCGATAGGTAACACAAAGCATATAGTTTACATAAACCGATATAAATCATATAGATAAAAACAAAACAAGGCTTATACAGACTCTTTTATCAATAGTAAATTTATCATTCAATTATTTTCATGCTATAGAAAAAAGGCTCTAAAGATACAAGAGAATAGAGGTTTTGAGTGATGGGGGTCACGGATTTGGGGCCACATAACTGTCATTCCCTACCGCGAGTGCAAACGAGTGAGATAGGGAATCTCATATTACAAATAGCAGAGGTAATCGAACCGATAAGATTTTAAACATATTGAATGAGATTCCGGATAGTTCGTCCCTCACTTCCGGAATGACATATTTTATAATGAGTACTCACAGTTTAAAACGCAATACCCATACCAACCCCATTATCATAGTGATCATAATCAGAGATCGATAAACCATACCCGCTTTCAACTAGCATATATCCACGTAAGCGCTTATAGATTGGGAAGTTCCATGTTAGTTTTTCATAGCTACGCGAGAAACCACTTTCAAGCGCATTACGTACTGTGAAAGTTAATGAGTGCTCTTTAGTTGGCATCCAATTTAGACTAATGCGGCCATTACCAAGATAATTTTCAATATTGGAATTGTAATCTCGTCCACCCATATCCAAACGCAGCCAAGGTTTTACGCTTAATGTAAATTGATCATTTTTAAAACTTACATCGGCAAAAGCACGGTTCCAGCTCCGCTCATCATTACCACCGCGACCATTAGATTGATGAACAAAACCAAACGTTGTACCCGCATATTGCCAGTCAGATGTTTCAGCTAATTTGGCAGAAAAACTCCAAAATAGAGATGGTTCATACTCGTTATCTTGAAAATAAGCAGAAGAGACATAAGCTTGCCAATTAGAGCGCTGAGTATAAGCAACATACATTGCATCATTATCAGTCAGTAAGTTTGAAAACATCTTATATTTCAAGCTGATCTGAAAGTTGACCTTGGTATTACTAAAATGATCACCACCTGGAATCTCTGGCGAATATTCAGACTTATCAGGGTTTGAAGTGTAGTAAACAGGAAGGATAAAGTTGTCTTTATACTGCTCTAACAGTAGCGAATTATTACTGCTGTAATCTAAAGGGTTATTGACAGGAGAAGCAAGCTCATCAGCGTGAGCATGAGACATATAACAGACAGCTGCCAGTAACATTCCACTGGTCATTAGAACATTTCTATTCATAGTATTTTAGCACTATTGGTATAAATTTAGATTAGATATTGTGCTAATTATTACTCATAGAAATGATTTTGGCGAATATATTTATAAAAGAGAGCTAAATAAAAGAACTATTAATAGTGGAAATAAATATTGTCATTCCCTACCGCGAGTGCAAACGAGTGAGATAGGGAATCTAAATAAAAACTGTAGAGCTAACAATATCAACTCTACAGTACTTTTTATGAGATTCCGGATAGTTCGTTCCTCACTTCCGGAATGACATTTTTTTAATTATATGCTCGAGCAAATACACCATCACAGCTTGCTTGATACGTTTGCGCATAAGCAGGAACAAACAGAGATTCACCTTTGTTGATAGTCATTGTTTGACCATTAACATGAGTTACAGTTAGTGGCGCATCAACCGCAAATAAGATTTCTGCACTATTTACCAAAATATCAGTACCTGTTGCTTGCTTATAAACACTGAACTTAAAATCAGGCACAGGAATTGGGTAATGCAGACCACCTTCAGCTTCATTAGCCGCAAGTAATAATGAATCAAATGGCATGGTACGGAAAATGGTGTTTGCCACTAATTCTGGTACATCCATATATTTAGGCGTTAAACCAGCACGTAGCACATTGTCTGAGTTTGCCATGATTTCAAGGCCAGTACCTTTGATGTAAGCATGCGGAGTACACGCATCAAGGAACATAGCTTCACCAGGGTTGAGCGTTAATACATTCAACATTAGCGGGGCAAATAGACCGATATCACCTGGATATTGCTCAGAAAGATCCACTAACAAGGCAAAAAATTCATCGTCTTGGTGCTGCTTGCTGTAAGCGATAAGAGCTTCTACTGCTTGCTCTTTTTGCTCTCCGTCAAGGGATAACATCTCAGTGAAAAATTGCGCAAGACCCGCTTCTGTTTGATTAGTTTCAAACTGGCTCACTAATGACTTTAACTCAGCAATATCAAGTTGCTTAAAGTTAGTCACAATGTCTGTAATTTCGCGGAAACCATTCATTGCTTGATACGGGGTTAACGCAAACACTAACTCAGGCTTATGGTTAGGATCTTTATAGTTACGATTTGCCGCATTACGAGCAATCCCCATCTCTTCTTCTTTCGCAAAACCTATTTCGGCTTGTGCTTTATTTGGGTGAACTTGAATTGATAGTGCTTTTTCAGCCGCCAACACTTTAAATAGATACGGTAACTCACCAAACTGAGCTTGGGTTGTTGCACCTAAAATGGCGTCTGGATTTGTAGCAATAAAATCAGATAAACGTGTGTCTTGACCATTGACTTCAATCTGAGAGCAACCATTGGCATGCGCTCCCATCCAAATTTCAGCTTGAGGTTTATTTTCTGGATTTTCGATACCAAAAAGCTGGTTAACTGAAGTCACACTTCCCCATGCATAATCTTGGATTACATTATGCATTTTAAAAAATACAGTGTTGGTAGAGTTCGTCATTGTTCTATGCCTTAATGTTCTTAATAGCGATGACCGCTAAGCAATTTCACTGCAGAGTTTTTAACATGACTGCAAGGTGAAGATCATCCTTTAATTGTGAAAATCATCAAATTGCAAAGAAGCGTGAAAACCATCACTGGAGATTTAAGGCTTAAATAGGAAAATAAATACGATATATATTATCTTTTCCCTTTTCCCCATCTACCCTCTTTTCCTTATTCACCCTCTCTTCCTGCTCCTCCCTCTTTTCCCTATTCACCCTCTTTTCCCTATTCACCCTCTCTTCCTGCTCTTCCCATCTTTTCCCTATACTCCGAAGGCGTTCTACCCGTTTTAGTTTTAAACACCCGACAAAAATAGTTCACATCTTGAAAGCCACAGCGCGTCGCAACTTCGGTTAGGCGAAAAGGGTATTTTTTTAACATGAATTTGGCACGTTCAATCCGCACCCAACTGATGTAATCGGCCAAGCGCATATGGCCTTGTTGACGAAAAATACGCGAGAGATGATTGGGAGACACATTAAAGCGATTGGCGATGGTTTCTCGCGTGATAGGACGATGAAAATTCTCTTGAATATAAATACAGATCCCTTGATAGAGATCTTCAACCCGATTTTTACTGTCGCTATGGATAGGCGCTTTTAACATCTGCTGACTATAACTGAGTAAAGCCAATAACAGATGCTCATCCATTGGTGCTTGAACCGGCTCTTTAGCCAACATATTCAGAGCTTGCAACATAGGATCAATCGCATGCCCTGTCCAAGCATGAATAGAATGCTTTTGGACATCATAAAACTTAGGTGTGTCTTTAAGTTTGCTGACTAGACTAAACCCTAACTGACGCTTACCAAATAAAAGGCTGAGCACAGAGCATTCGGTATCCCAGTTCGGTTTGTTCCAGCAATTAGGCGGAATATAAAGCGCATCGCCAGCCATCAATTTAACTTGATGTATGCCGTGCTCACCATCATCAAGCTCATTGATATACTCCCCTTTTAGCACCAATTCTAAGCGGGGAAAATTTACCTGATAACTAAACTGTGGTGGTGTATTTAAATCACTGGCAAACCAGATACGGTTAAAACTCTCACGCTCAGTTAAAATAGAATCAATGACATTGTGAAACGTTGTATTCATGTTCTTGTGCTCATCCCCTCAACAATTATCGCCCTAAACTCAGCAGTATCTGTCACACTCAATAGCCCTTGGCAATAAGTACTCTCTAATAGCGATTTAGAAAACTGAGCAAAAGGCATAATCATCTCTCGTGTGGCGGGTTTAGGCAGAGCTAATGCAATAATAAGCGAGACCGGACCTCGGGGGCTGTGCCAATCAATGGGCAAATTAGAAAGATACACAGCAAGACTTGGTTGCTCAACCTGTTCATTCATAATATGAGGCAAAGCAATATAATGATTCATCACTGTTGCTGAAATCTGCTCTCGATTTTGAAAGGCTTGGGTTATCGCTTGTGGGCCCATTTGCCTATTATCCAATGCGATTGTCTGCGCCAGAGTGTCTAGCACTGCCGTTTTGGTTGGCGGATGGGTATTAAAATTGGCTTTGATCATCTGATTATCATCAAAATGTAGCCAATCACAATATTGCTGACGTTTGTCTTCAACAATATCGAGCGCCTGCTCTGTGGTTCTCTGTTTGGCAAAAAACGGATGTTGATATTCAGCAAGAAAGTTAAGTACGACTCGATGAGCCAATTCGGCATCTAATCCTTCAATATGAAATAAACAGAGATCTTGAGGTTTAGTTGCAAGAGCCAATACGCGAAGAGGTTGATCTATATTGGCGCTCTTATGGAGGGTAACGTTCACTAAACTCATGGATGAACGAAAATAATCAGCTAGTTTTTTTAGACGATTAAGTTGATAAAGAGGCAATCCCCCTTCACCACAATAAAATAAGATGTGTTGAGAGATCGCCACAAGAAATCCTTTAGACCCGATTACGCACAGAGCTCAAGGCAACGCTCAAGAACGGCTTTAGCATCAACTAATACTTCTTCGATGGTCACACAATGAATTTTGCTGCCAGTAAAACGGGCGCGATGCTCAACTTCAATATCCGAAGCAATTAATACCACATCAGCACGGGCAATATCTTGCAGAGATAGTTGATTTTCAATCCCCATCGCCCCTTGCGTTTCAACTTGAATTTGAATTCCCATCGCATGGGCTGTCTTATTAAGAGCATCCGCTGCCATGTAAGTGTGGGCAATACCAGTTGGGCACGCGGTTACAGCAACAATTTTCATTTCACTGATTCCATTGTTATTTTTGCCTGATGGTAGCAGGAATGATGGCGAGTGGCGAGTGGCGAGTGGCGAGTGGCGAGTGGCGAGTGGCGAGTGGCGAGTGGCGAGAAGTCTTGACCACTATATTATCGATGTCAAAACTTCTCGCAATACCAACCTCGCCAATTCAGCTTAAAACTAATCCAGATTACCTTGGCTCATTCGACCTAAATACTCTTGTTCCAACTCTTTCTCTAGCTGTGCTTCCACATAACCTGGTGATTTTGTTTTCGCTGACAGTAAACGGTACATAGCCGGTATCACCAGCAGCGTTACCAAAGTCGCAAAAGCCATACCAAAGAACACCACAGTACCAACAGCGATTCGACTTTCAGAGCCAGCACCAGTCGATAAAATCAGAGGTAGTGCACCAAATAAAGTTGTAAAGGCCGTCATTAAAATTGGACGTAAACGTCGAACCGATGCATCAATAATGGCTTGTTCAAATTCGGTGCCTTTATCGCGAAGCTGGTTAGCAAACTCAACAATCAAAATACCGTTTTTCGTCACCATTCCGATCAACATGATCATACCAATTTGACTGTAGATATTGAGCCCTTGCCCCATAATCCAAAGCCCGGCTAAACCACCAAAGATCCCCATTGGTACCGTGAGCATCACCACTAATGGGTTAACAAAGCTTTCAAACTGTGCCGCCAATACCAAGTAGGCCACCAGCAAAGCCAAACCAAATACCATCATGATACTGCTTTGGTTTTCACGAAAATCTTTTGACTCGCCCGCGTAATCAATGGTGATATCTTTTGGTAATAACTCAATTGACTGTTGATCAAGAAAATCTAACGCTTCACCTAAGGTATAACCTTCAGAAAGATTGGCTTTTAACGTGATCGATTTCTGCTTCTGGTTATGGCTCAACTTTTGTGCAGAAGCCACTTCTTCTACTTTTGCTACTGTATCTAGTGTGACCAATTGACCATTTTTCGCTCTTAAATAGATCTGACTGAGATCGGCAGAACTGTTAAAGCTATTTTCATCACCACGTAAATAAACATCGTACTCTTCACCGCGTTCGACAAATGTCGTTTCGCTGCGACCTCCTAACATCACCTCCAATGTTTTGGCAATCTCAGCAACTGGAATACCTAACTCAGCGGCACGTTGACGATCAATGTTAACCACCAGCTCGGGAGTCGTCTCAGCATAATCAAGATCCACACCTTCCATCATAGGGCTATCTTCGGCTAGTGTTTGCAGCTGCTGAGCCCATTGGAATAACTCGGTGTAGTCAGAACCACCTAAGACAAATTGTACTGGTTCTGACGAGCCACCGCGGAAACCGGGCATCATAGGACGCACCATGACATCAGGGATCCCAGCTAACGCTTTACTGATCATACCAAGAGCTTGTTGCGCGGAAACCGTACGGTCGTTCCAATCTTCTAGCTGCATAATCACAAAACCGGTCTGATCGCCTGCTCGACCACCAAAGGCTGGGGATTGAATACTGACAGACTTAAGCACACCTTGACCCAGCATCGGCAATAGACGACGTTCAACCTCATCCATATTGCCAATCATACGGTTATAACTGGTGCCTTCCGCTCCTTTAACAAACGCAAACAGTACGCCTCGGTCTTCTTGCGGTGCCAACTGTGCTGGAATAACCTTCATCAAACCAACTGATGCCAACACACAAGCGATCACAACAATTGGCGCCATAAAACGTTTTTTCACCGCAACGGTCACAATGGCGCGATAGCCTCGCTCTAACTTATCAAATTGACGATTGATCCATTGATTAAAACGAGTCGGTTTAACATTGGCTTTTAATAGTTTTGCCCCCATGACTGGCGTTAAGGTTAATGCTATCAATGAAGAGAAGATCACCGACATTGCCAACAAAACAGAAAACTCGGTAAATAGTCGCCCTACCATGCCTTCCATAAATGAGATCGGTAAAAACACCATCACCAAAACCGCCGTGGTTGCGACAACAGCAAAGCCGACTTCTCGAGTACCTTTATAAGCGGCAAGTAACGGGGATTCACCACGCTGTAAATGGTGAAATATATTTTCGACCACCACAATGGCATCATCGACCACCAAACCAATAGCAAGAATCAGAGCCATCAAGGTTAATAGGTTGATAGAAAAACCAAAAAAGTAAGCGGCAATAAAAGCAGAAACCAGAGAGACCGGTACCGTAATTGCAGGGATTAGTGTGGCACGGGCTTGACCAATAAAGATGTACAACACCAACACAACTAATGCACCAGTGACAAAGAGCGTGCTGTAAACTTCACCAATAGAGCGTTCAATAAAGACAGTAGCATCATAATCAAGGGTCAACTGCGTCCCTTGTGGTAGAAACTTCTGCATGCGCTCCACTTCCATGCGCACATCTTTAGCAACATTAAGTGGGTTAGCATCTGACATAGTCACAATCCCTAAACTGAGATTGACCACACCATTGCTTTTAAAAGTCGAGTTTTCGTTTTCAGCGCCAACGGCCACATCGGCAATATCTTTTAAATAGACAGGAGTGCCATCGGCTGCGGTTCGAACCACTAAATACTTAAAATCATCGGCATTACGATACAGACGAGCCGTGCGCACCGACATAACCGTTTGATCGTTACGAACTTCACCACCGGGTAACTCTACGTTTTCATCTTTTAGAGCATTAACAATATCTTGAGTGGTAACGCCACGCCCAGCCATCAGTTCTGGTTTGAGCTTAACATACATCACTTTATATAGGCCGCCCGACAAACTGACAGAGCTCACGCCGTTGATCAAACTAAAACGATCTTCAAGTACGCGTTGGGCATAATCAGTAAGTTGCGTTCGATCCATCTCTGATGAGGATAGATTGATATAAAGCGCAGGCTCTCCTGAACCATTATCTTTTGACACTATAGGATCGTTAGCATCATCGGGCAGACGACGTTGAGCACGCGCAACCGCATCACGCACATCACTTACCCCTTCGGTAAGATCCCAATCCATATCAAATTCAATGGTAATTCGAGACATACCATTACGGGTAATCGACGTTATATTATCGATCCCGCTGATCCCAGACAGTTCATCTTCAATCGGTGTGGTGACTTGGCTTTCCATGACCGTTGCCGATGTCCCTTCATAAGTTGTCATTACGGTAACAACAGGGCTTTCAATATCTGGCATTTCACGAACAGCAAGTTTAGAAAAAGAGACAACACCAAATACGCAGAGCAAAAGGCTGAGCACCACAGCAACAACTGGGCGCTTTACCGAAACATCCGATAACCACATTAGCTTGCTACTCCAGAACTTGGTGCTTTACTTGAGGGGTTAATCACAGCGCCATTACTGTTATGTGCAGTAAGATCTTTTACCTTCATGCCATCTCGCATGTTCACTAAACCTTGCACAACAATCTTTTCGCCAATATCGACACCCGATTTGATCACCACTTCGTTATCAACACGAGCGCCAAGTTCAACTTGAGTACGATGGGCTATATTGTTTTCATCTACCACATAGACATAACGTTTAGTACCCGAATACTCTAAAGCTTGAACGGGGATTAGTGCTTCTTTATGTGGCATAAAGCCCATGTCAGCGGCTAATAACATGCCTGGTTTTAGTGCGTTATCACTGTTGTCAAAAGTCACTCGTACTTTGACATTTAAAGAGTCTGCTTGAACACGAGAATCAATGGTTTGAACGGTGCCAGAAAAAGTGCGATCGGGCCACGCTTGGCTTTTCGCGCTCACTTTCATTCCCGGCTGTAGTGATGCCAAGTACTGCTCAGGCACTTGAATGTCTAATCGCATCGAAGACAGATCATCAAAAGAAAACAGTTCGCCGCCCATCGGTACCATATGACCAATACTGAAATCGTACAGACCCACAGTGCCATTAAATGGTGCTCGAATAGAGAGATCTGAGAGATGAGCTTTCGCTGCTTGCAATCGAGCCTCAGCGATATTGACACTGGCAGTTTGTGCTTCAAGCTCTGTTTGGGTAATTGCACCACGAGAGATCAGGCGTTTAAAATCGTTTAGTTTACGGCTTTCATCATTACGATACGCTAAAGCCTCGTTATAAGCGGCACGAGCTTTATCATCTTCTAACTGCAGTAAAAGAGCGCCTTTTTGTACCCGGGTATTAGGCTTAACTTCAATACTTTTAACCTTTGCCGCCACTTCGGATGCGATAGTAACTGCCTGTTCTGCCTGTAATTTGCCAATAAGAGAAAGAGATTGGGCAATAGAATGCGAGCCGACAGTACCAGTTGTTACTGAAATCACTCGGCTAGATGGTGCTGGCTTATGTGCCGCATGGGATGTGCCTTGAAAATAGAAGTAACCGCCTGCTAATGCTGCTGATACGATTACCGCAACTGCCATTTTTTTCATTATTTTTAGAACCATCAGTAAAAATCTAACGCAATGATAACGGATGCGTTTGTAAGGTTATTCACTAAAAGGAGTAAAGAAATGTAAATTTAGGTGCTAGGGCTAAAATTTTGATCCCATATTTTCTGATGCCAAGCTTTTACTCTTGATCTTCCTAGAACCTTCCTTTCCCTCTCCTCCAGCTCTTCCCTCTTTTCCCCGTTTCTCCTTCTTTTCCTGCTCCTCCTTGAACCTATTTACTACCTCCCTCTATTCCTACTTTCCCTAGAACCTTCCTTTCCCTCTCTTCCAGCTCTTCCTTCTTCCCCTTCTTTTCCTGCTCTTCCCTATTTTCCCCGCCATCCCCCTTTCTCCGCTCCTTTCTCTCCCTATATGCCGAAAAATACAGCAAGCACACAATATTTCTAATAAAAAGGGTTTACAGCTCCGAAATGTTTGTTATTATCCGCCCCGCACTTAACGAGTGTGGCTACGTAAGTAAGCAATCCCAGTGGTGGGGTTCCCGAGTGGCCAAAGGGAGCAGACTGTAAATCTGCCGGCTCCGCCTTCGAAGGTTCGAATCCTTCCCCCACCACCATCTCTTTTGAAAATAGGTTTAGTTAATAAACGTGTTTTCTGGCTGATAAGCCAAACAATTTGTTTTATTCGTTATTACGAATATTGCGAACCCCGTGGTGGGGTTCCCGAGTGGCCAAAGGGAGCAGACTGTAAATCTGCCGGCTCCGCCTTCGAAGGTTCGAATCCTTCCCCCACCACCATCTCTTTTGAAAATAGGTTTAGTTAATAAACGTGTTTTCTGGCTAATAAGCCAAATAATTTGTTTTATTCGTTATTACGAATATTGCGAACCCCGTGGTGGGGTTCCCGAGTGGCCAAAGGGAGCAGACTGTAAATCTGCCGGCTCCGCCTTCGAAGGTTCGAATCCTTCCCCCACCACCATCCTATTTAAGCCAGTTGCTTTTTTGCAGCTGGCTTTTTTCATATCTCATGTTTGTAAACCAATTTGTTTGAAATCAATTCGATAGAATAAGTAAATTCGACTAATATTATCTTAGTTGTATATACAAAAAGTAGTTAGGTGTTAGGATGACGCTGGATAGATCGAAACTAAAAATCTTACTGATTGATGATCAATCCTCCTCGGCATTGATGCTAAAAAGTCTCTTTATCAAACTGGGATTCAGTCTAGTTGATATCGCAAGTAGCGCCGAAGATGCCATCTATTTGGCTCGCCATAATAAATATGAATTATTGTGTGTAGATTATCACCTTAATCATAAGATCAGCGGTGTTGATTTAGTCTCACTACTTAAAAAGAAGCATTACCTCTCTCCTGCTTGTAGCCTTCTATTTATTTCTGGCGATAATTCCAGCGAAACCATCCTAACCGCGATGACGCTTAATCCAGATGGCTTCTTAGTTAAACCTCTCTCTTTAAATATTCTTGAACAAAAATTGAGTGTCTTACTTAAAGATAAACAACAACGCCAACCCATTTTTGATGCACTAATACAGCACAATAACGAATTAGCCATTCAACGCTGCAAAGAACAAATGCTGAAATATGGCTTTAGTAATAAGTTAAATATTCTCTTATTGGATCTTCTGGTGGGCCAACAACTGTGGAGTTCGGTTGAAATTATTTTAGAGCATCTTAAACATAGCCAACAACATCAGCTCATTATTTATAAAGCCAAACTTGCTCTACACCATAACGAAATAGACCAAGCAGAGACTCTACTGACCCAATTAATAGAACAAGTTCCCTTGTATGGTGAAGCGTATGATCTATTGATTGAGATCTACTACCAACAAGAACAGTGGTCATCAGCATTAATCTGGGCACAAAAAGTCCTTAAGTTAACGCCCGCAGTATCAGCGCGTGCACTAGTTGTGGCCGATCTTGCGATTAAAACTCAAGATTTTCCTCTTTATTGGCAAACGGGAAAAACCTTAGTCCATTACCTGCCTGTTTGGGGGCATGAGTGGCTAGCTATTGTTAAGCGTTATTCCGATCTTTTTGAAGCCTATTTCTTTACTACACCAAATCGTCACCAAGCACTCCAGCATAAAATTGTAATGAAAGCGCTGTTTCTTCTGGCAAGCAACCGTCTACCAGAAGGGCAAACTCCACTCTTACGAGCACTAGGCAATATTTTATTGGTACGATTAGAAATTGAGATTCAGACCAAATTAAAAGGGAAAAGACGTTTACTGGTGGGGTTAAGGGCTTATCTCAACCAAATGGATAAACTACCTGATGAGATTATTCTCGATATGCTGCCTCTACTATTGCTCTTTGGAGAAAACTACCTCTATCAAGCCATCATAGAAAAACTCAGTCTATTAGATAAAGAAAAGACTACAGAACTTAAATCAGCAATGGATGCGTTTGCTTATTTAGAACAACAATTACAGAGTGCCCGTGAGCTTCAGCTTTCCCAACCTCAGCAAGCCCTCTTGGTTTATCATAAATTATTAGAGCAGTATCCTGTTGCTACAGAAGTGCATTTAGGTCATTTGGAGTGCTTATATCAACTTGGCTATTTTAATAATCACTATGCGGTAACCAGTAGCATTAAGGCAATTAGTGCTATGCCTCTGCCAACTGTACTTCATACAAGACGTGAATATGTTCTCAATCAGTTTAATTTGATCGCGCCAGAATTTGAGTACGAGTCAGATCCTCTCCAAGATCATGAATCGTATGTGGCTATTCCCCAGTTAGAGCAAAACTAAACCAATAAAAAACCTCCAGTCGCTACTACCACATTACGACTGGAGGTTTAATAATATTGAGACTTACTCGATCAAATCGACAGGGACTCTTACTTAGCTAAAACCCACTCACAATGAAAGCTGCAACACTTTTAATCATGACGGATTACTCAAGCAATCGAATTAGCGAATAAAACGATTGTAGATAAATAGCAATATAAATGCGCCAAGAGTTGCTGTCACAATACTTGGGATGTTAACACCTGTTGCATTACCTAAACCGATAAATGAACCTAACCAACCACCAGCAAAAGCACCAGCAATACCTAGACCCATAGTTGCAATCCAGCCGCCACCGTCTTGACCTGGCATTAACCACTTAGCTAGAGCACCAGCAATAAGACCTAGAATGATCCATGAAATAATACCCATCTTAACTTCTCTCCATATCTTTATTTACACTGATTTGCTTTATTTCTTGGCTCTCTGACTGTGCATAATTTACAGAACACAAAGAGCTATCTCCCTACAATGAGACATCGAAATATAAGCTTGTGTCGTTATTTATAAGTCTAGCTTAGTGGCGGAATTCTGACAGGGCAAGAAAACTGGATTGTTTTTTATGTAGTTTTATTTAGACAGATAAATAGCACAGGAGAAAATCAGAAAAAAGTAAATATAAACCCCTGTTTTAAATCATGTTTTACCTTATTTAAAACACCGTTGAATAAATCTAAAATTCACAATATAAAACAGCGAGCAATTAAAATTCGCTTGAAAATAAAACATCGCTCATAATTTTCTTCATCCATTTATCACCTCATAATACTGGGGTTTAATCCCATTCGTTCTGTGTTAGCATGAAACAAAATCAGAACAACAATGGATAACATAATGAAAGTTATTTCGTTTAACATTAACGGTCTTCGTGCTCGCCTTCACCAATTGCAAGCTCTAATCGAAAAGCATCAACCTGATGTGATTGGTTTACAAGAAATTAAAGTCCATGATGAAGCCTTTCCTCTCGCTGATGTTGAAGCGATGGGCTACAAAGTTTATCACCACGGCCAAAAAGCACACTACGGGGTTGCACTGCTTTGTAAACAAGAGCCTATCGAAGTAAAAAAAGGCTTTCCAACCGATGATGACGATGCCCAACGTCGAATGATCATGGCGACATTTGAGCAGGAAAATGGCAAGAAAATCACCATTATGAACGGATACTTCCCTCAAGGTGATAACATCAATCACGAAACCAAGTTCCCTGCCAAAGAAAAATTCTATGCCGATCTCATGACTTATCTCAATACGTATCACAACAATGATGAAGAGTTGATCGTAATGGGTGATATTAATATTAGCCCTATCGATCTTGATATCGGTATTGGTGATAACAATGCAAAACGTTGGTTAAAAACCGGCAAATGTTCATTCCAACCTATTGAGCGTCAATGGCTAAAAACGTTACTGGATTGGGGATTTATTGATACCTTCCGCCAACTGCACCCTACTGTTGATGATCAATACTCTTGGTTTGACTACCGTTCAAAAGGCTTTGATGATAACCGAGGTCTGCGTATCGATGTGATTTTAGCCACGCCATCTCTTGCCGAGCGCTGTATTGAATCTGGCATTGATTACGAATTACGAGGTATTGAAAAACCTTCTGATCACGCACCGATTTGGTCAACGTTTAACTAATACCGCATTACTCTTACATACCGATAAAGCTCTGTTGCTATAAATGACTACAGGGCTTTACTTAACTCTACATATTCTCATATCTCTAAGATATCAGCTTCAGCTAAATGGCTTGCTCAGCAAAGTGAGATCTTCTCGCATCTTAAATCAGTTCAAGTATACTTTGCTCTAGCACGCTAATAACAATTAGTCCCTATCATTGAGACAGACATGAAAACATTTATTCCAGGTAAAGATGCAGCCTTAGAAGAGTCAATTGAGCGTTTCCAAACTCAACTGAAAAATCTAGGCTTTAATATTGAAGAAGCTTCATGGTTAAATCCGGTTCCAAACGTATGGTCGGTACATATTCGTGATGTTGATGCTCCAATGAATTTCACCAATGGCAAGGGCGCGACAAAAAAAGCGGCTTTAGCTTCTGCGCTAGGTGAATATTTTGAGCGTCTATCAACTAACTACTTTTATGCTGACTACTACTTAGGTCAGGATATTGCGAACAGTGAATTTGTTCACTATCCAAACGAAAAATGGTTCCCAATTGATTTTGAAGAGAATCTACCACCAGAAGGGATTTTGGATGAGCGCTTAACTCAGTTCTACGATCCTACCATGGAGCTATTAGGCACAGATCTGGTTGATCTTCAGTCTGGTAATATGGAGCGTGGTGTTTGTTGCCTTCCGTTTGAGCGTCAAAGTGATAATGAAACCGTTTATATTCCAATGAACATTATCGGTAACTTGTATGTTTCAAATGGTATGTCTGCGGGTAACACCAAAATGGAAACTCGCGTTCAAGGCATGTCAGAAATTTTTGAGCGTGCTGTAAAGAACCGCATTATTGCTGAACGCATTAGTTTGCCAGAGATCCCGGCAGAAGTGATTGCTCAGTACCCAAGCATTAAAGAGTCTATCGATTGTCTAGAAGCAGAAGGTTTCCCTATCTTCTGTTTTGATGCATCTCTTGGTGGCCAGTACCCTGTGATCTGTGTGGTATTGATGAACCAAGATAACAATACCTGTTTTGCTTCATTTGGTGCTCACCCAAGCTTTGAGGTTTCTTTCGAACGTACCGTAACTGAGTTGTTACAGGGCCGTGGCTTGAAAGATCTGGATGTTTTCCCAGAGCCTTCTTTTGATGATGAAGAAGTGGGTGATCATCATAACTTAGAAACGCATTTTATTGATTCTTCAGGTTTGATCTCTTGGGATCTGTTTAAGCAAGAAGCTGACTTTGAGTTTGTTCACTGGGATTTTTCCGGCACAACAGAACAAGAGTTTACTCGTCTGCTTGGAATGTTCCATCAAGAAGGTACCGATGTTTATATTTCTGACTATAACCATTTAGGTGTTGATTGCTGTCGTATCATCGTACCTGGTTGGTCTGAAATTTACCCAGTAGAAGAGTTAATTGAAGCTAACAACAATGTGGCAATGGAGCTTCGTGAGACCTTCCTTGCTCTTCCTAGCGTTGAGTGGGACAGTGAACAATACGCTGAGATGTACTCTATCTTAGAAGAAGAAGGCTTTGATGATTTCAACCGTTTATACGAAATCATTGGTCTGGTTCCTGACGCAGGTTCAGCATGGCAAACATTGCGTATTGGTGAGCTAAAATGTCTACTCGCACTAGCCGGTGGCGATCTTGAATTAGCACTAGAGCACGCGAGTTGGTGTGTTGACTACAACGTTTCAACTTATAGCAAAGAGCGTGCTCGTTTCTTCCGTTGTTTAGTGGCAAGCTTAAAATTAGCCCTAGATGAAGAACGAGATCCTGCGCAATATAAGCACGCGTTTGAACGTCAATTTGGTACAGAGACCGTAGCAGCAGCATGGGGCTCGATTGAAGGTACAGTTCGTTTCTACGGTTTAACCGCAGGCGATCTTTCTATGAGTCAATTCTCTGCACACCAAAAGCTATTAGCCTCTTACCAGAAGCTACAAGCCGCTAAGAAAAACTAAATTCTTGGTACTAAAGTTTGATCCCATATCTTCTGGGATCAAGCTTTTTGCTCTTCCTCATCCCCCAAACCTTCTCTTCCCTCTTTTCCCGCTCTTCCTATCCCCCTCTTTTCCTTCTTTACCCCGCTCTTTCCCCTGTCCTATAAAGCAAAATTAACCCAAGCCTTTCTTTTCCATCCCAACATTTTGCAACAATTATTTTTTTTGCATGAATATTTAATCAACCAGCATACGTTAAAAACTGTTAATAATTCACGCTAATCAATTGATAAATAACATATTTGAACAATATCACACTTTCATTCCATTTTTGTGAAATTTAATTACATTAAAAAAATTTTGTGTTTTATCAAAAAAATTATATTCTTATATATCATAAGCTTAGATTTGTATTACTTTTCAAAACTTGCAAAAACTTGTTATAAATTTTCAGCGCCATGATCTGGGTCAAGTTTAGTTACGCTAATTTTTGCTATCATTCAGACAGCTAAAATTTCTAACTTACGAGCCATCAAGTGAATACTCAAAACAATCCATTTGACTCTCTGATGCCACCAGCAATGGCACATAAAGCTGAAGAAGTTGGCGTATATAAAGCCACTAAACATCCTCTTCAGTCATTTTATCTAGCAATTACCGCAGGCGTTTTTATCTCTATCGCATTTGTGTTCTACACTACTGTTACAACAGGTGCGGGTGATGTTGCTTGGGGTCTATCAAAGTTTGCAGGCGGTCTAGCGTTTAGTCTAGGTCTTGTTCTTGTTGTAATCTGCGGCGGCGAACTGTTCACCTCTTCTGTTTTAACCACTGTTGCACGCGCAAGTGGCCGCATCACAACAATGCAATTACTTCGTAACTGGGTTATCGTTTATGCAGGTAACTTTGTTGGTGCTATATTCTTTGTAGCATGTATTTGGATTGCACAGCAGCACATGGCTGGTAACGGTCAATGGGGCATCAATGCAATGAAAATTGCTCAGCACAAACTGCACCATACATTTGGTCAGGCTGTGATGCTTGGTATTCTGTGTAATCTAATGGTTTGTCTAGCGGTATGGATGACATTCTCATGTCGTAGCGCAACAGACAAAGTAATGGTTATGATTCTTCCTGTAGCCATGTTCGTCGCAAGCGGTTTTGAACACTGTATTGCTAACATGTTCATGATTCCTATGGGTATCGTAATTCACGCGTTTGCTAGCCCTGAGTTTTGGTCTATGACAGGCGTCGATCCATCACAATTTGCAGATCTTACTGTAAGTCATTTTGTGATGAACAACTTAATCCCAGTCACTATTGGTAATATTATTGGTGGTGGCTTCTTTGTGGGTATGACTTATTGGATTATCCACCGTCGTCCAGAACTTAAAGGCCAAGGCCACCACTAAGTTTTAGACGTCGGACATTATTTTTTTCTACTGAATATACATAGGTAGGTATACAATGGCAGAGCAATTTGCTGCATGGGAAGGCTTCACAGCTGGCGATTGGCAGAACGAAGTTAACGTTCGTGACTTTATCCAAAAGAACTACACTCCTTACGAGGGTGACGGCTCTTTCCTAGAAACAGAAGCGACTCCAGCTACAGCGAAACTATGGGACGCTGTAATGGAAGGCATCAAACAGGAAAACGCAACTCACGCGCCTGTTGATTTCGATACTGACGTTATCTCTACCATCACTGCACACGATGCAGGTTACATCAACAAAGAACTAGAAACTATCGTAGGTCTTCAAACTGACGCTCCTCTTAAGCGTGGTCTGATCCCTAACGGTGGTATCCGTATGATCGAAGGTTCTTGCAAAGTTTACGGTCGTGAACTAAACGCAGACATCAAAAAGATCTACTCTGAGTACCGTAAAACTCACAACCAAGGCGTTTTCGATATCTATACTCCAGATATCCTAAAATGTCGTAAGTCTGGTGTTCTAACTGGTCTTCCAGATGCATACGGCCGTGGTCGTATCATTGGTGACTACCGTCGCGTAGCGCTATACGGTATCGATGCACTAATGAAAGATAAGCTAGCTCAGTTCACTTCTCTACAGGAGCGTTTTGAGAAAGGCGAAGACCTACAGATGACTATGCAGCTTCGTGAAGAAATCTGCGAACAGCACCGTGCTCTAGGCCAAATCAAAGCAATGGCTGCGAAATACGGTTGTGACATCTCTGGTCCTGCAACAAATGCACAAGAAGCTATCCAGTGGACTTACTTCGGCTACCTAGCTGCTGTTAAATCTCAAAACGGTGCTGCAATGTCTCTAGGTCGTACTTCGACTTTCCTAGACATCTTCATCGAGCGTGATATCGCTGCTGGTAAGATCACTGAAGCTCAAGCTCAAGAAATGATCGACCACTTCGTAATGAAGCTACGTATGGTTCGTTTCCTACGTACTCCTGAATACGATGAGCTATTCTCTGGCGACCCAATCTGGGCAACAGAATCAATGGGTGGTATGGGTCTTGACGGTCGTACATTAGTTACTCGTACTAACTTCCGTTTCCTAAACAGCCTATACACTATGGGTCCATCTCCAGAGCCAAACATCACTGTTCTTTGGTCTGAGCAACTACCTGTAGGCTTCAAGAAGTTCTGTGCGAAGGTATCTATCGATACTTCTTCTATCCAGTA
Source organism: Photobacterium damselae (assembly GCF_003026815.1). Classification (GTDB taxonomy): domain Bacteria; phylum Pseudomonadota; class Gammaproteobacteria; order Enterobacterales; family Vibrionaceae; genus Photobacterium; species Photobacterium damselae. Next base: position 53,788 of record NZ_PYOG01000018.1, read on the forward strand.
CGAAAACGACGACCTAATGCGTCCAGACATGAACTCTGACGACTACGCAATCGCATGTTGTGTATCTCCAATGGTTGTTGGTAAGCAAATGCAGTTCTTCGGTGCTCGTGCTAACCTTGCTAAAACTATGCTTTACTCTATCAACGGTGGTGTTGATGAGAAGCTTAAGATGCAAGTTGGTCCTAAGACTGATCCAGTAACTTCTGAAGTTCTTGACTACACAGACGTTATGGATCGCCTAGATCACTTCATGGACTGGTTAGCAACTCAGTACGTGACTGCTCTAAACGCAATTCACTACTCTCACGACAAGTACAGCTACGAAGCTTCTCTAATGGCTCTTCATGACCGTGATGTTAAGCGTACTATGGCTTGTGGTATTGCTGGTCTTTCTGTTGCAGCTGACTCACTATCAGCAATCAAATACGCAACTGTTAAACCAATCCGTGATGAAGACGGTATCGCAATCGACTTCGAAATCGAAGGCGACTACCCTAAATTTGGTAACAACGATGCTCGCGTAGATGACATCGCTTGTGACCTAGTTGAGCGCTTCATGAACAAGATCCGTACTCACAAGATGTACCGTGATGCGATCCCAACTCAGTCTATCCTAACTATCACATCTAACGTTGTGTACGGTAAGAAGACTGGTAACACTCCAGACGGTCGTCGTGCAGGTGCTCCATTCGCACCAGGTGCAAACCCAATGCACGGTCGTGATGAGAAAGGTGCTGTAGCATCTCTAACTTCTGTAGGTAAACTACCATTTGCTCACGCTAAAGATGGTATTTCTTACACATTCTCTATCGTACCGAACGCTCTAGGTAAAGATCTTGATACTCAAGAAACTAACCTAGCAGGCCTAATGGATGGTTACTTCCACCACGAAGCTGGTATCGAAGGTGGTCAGCACCTAAACGTTAACGTTCTTAACCGTGAAACTCTAGAAGACGCAGTTAAGCACCCAGAGAAATACCCACAGCTAACTATCCGTGTATCTGGTTACGCTGTACGTTTCAACTCTCTAACTCCAGAGCAGCAACGTGACGTTATTTCTCGTACTTTCACTGCATCTCTATAATTTAGAGTTTACAGTTTAGTATGAATGAAAAAAGCCGGTCTCAGACCGGCTTTTTTATTGATTTCACAGGATAAAATAGCAAACTCGAATAAACGAGATATCTCACTATCCCGTTTCCCTTTCTTACTCTACTCTTTCTTTACTACCTTGCTCGTGCCTTATCACCCTTCTCTTCCCTCTTTTCCTTGCTCTTCCTTCTTTTCCCTTATCACCCTTCTCTTCCCTATCTTCCCTTATCAAAAATCTATTGCTTATTGTGCCCTACAACCTTCATTTCACACTTCAAGCAGTCAAACACCAGTTTCAACGTTTCTCCGCCCATTTCAAGAATCATAGGCTCAGCTTTAATTCCTTCAACTTGCTTAGGACACTGGTTAAAGCTAAAGCGAAGACAATGCTTGGTGATCATTAGTGGAACATCTTCATACACTTTATTAAGCTCGTAAGCATCTTCAACTTCAATAACCCCGTGCTGCTGATAAAACGCTTTGGCAGAGGTATTAGCAACATTGCCTAAATAACTCAAATGACGCTTAGGAAACTCAACATCAGGATTGTATTTACCAGGCGCCGGACGTTGATAACCTTCAAAACGCGCCTGTTCTAAAGCAGCAATACCATCTCGACGAAGACCATTTAATACCGATGCTGGCGTAAACCACATCTGACTTGTCTTCACTTGAATATCACGCGCTTCAAAATCGGTATTGCCCAATTTATTTAGTTGCTTACGAATATTGGCTAAGGTTTTTTCAGCATCATTAGCTGGTGTTTTCTCACACTCAAACTCGACTTGGGCAGAAAAACCATAGTCATCTGTTAGTGTCAGCATCAAGCCTCGATGACTATCTGCTAATATCATGCTCACACCGATACGACGACGACTTGAATCTTTTGCCAACAGATCTTCAAAGGCCTTATCAAAGTTGCGGTAAACCACCATACCTACTTTGAGATCTTTTGGCATTTGGGCAAAATATAAACGGTTACCGTCAGCTCGGTTAACGCGGATCCCCTGAAGCTTGTCATCACTTTGCTGAACTTTAAGGTAATTCTGGCTAAAGTATGCGATACCATCACCATTATTAAATTCAAGATCAGAATCGAGTTCAATAAAGTCTTTACCCACCAACCGGACTTTACCTGCTTTTTGTCCTAGGTATTTTGGCGTGCGAAAATCACTAATCCCCGCATTTCGCTCTTGAACAAAATAATCTGTTTTACCACGGTTAAAGCTTTTATCAGGGTCGGCATTAAAATTGGTTTCGACTCGACCGTGAGAAGAGGAATATAACTCAGGACGACGAGCCATAATGGCGTCTAATTCACGACTATAGTGTGCAGTAACGTTTTTCACATAACTGAGATCTTTTAGGCGACCTTCAATTTTAAATGAGCGCACACCCGCATCGATAAGCGCTTCTAGATTGGCAGTCTGGTTATTATCTTTAAGTGACAACAAGTGTTGATTCTCAGCTAATACTTCTCCCTGACGAGTCTTTAAATTACAAGGCAGACGACACATTTGAGAACAAGAACCACGGTTTGCACTGCGGTTAGTAAATGCATGGCTGATATAACATTGACCGCTGTAACTCACACAAAGCGCACCATGAATAAAAAATTCAATTTGCATATTAGTATGAGCTGCGATGTCATAAATTTGAGGTAAGCTTAATTCACGAGCTAACACAACCTGAGTAAAACCCACCTGCTCTAAAAATTCGGCCTTTTCTTTATCGCGGTTATCAATTTGCGTACTCGCGTGCAAAGCCAGAGGTGGGAGATTCAGTTGAAGAATACCCATATCCTGCACAATCAGAGCATCAGCGCCTGCATGATAGATATCCCAAATCAACTGCTCTGCCTGAGCTAATTCACTGTCAGACAAAATCGTATTAAGAGCAACAAATACCTGAGCATGGTATCTATGAGCAAATTCACACAAACGCTGGATATCTTCAATACTGTTTCCAGCCGCGGCGCGAGCACCAAAGGCAGGACCACCAATGTAAACCGCATCGGCACCGTGCTTAATCGCTTCAATACCAAAATCGGCATTTTTAGCTGGAGCAAGAAGCTCAATACAATTTGAAATGTGGCCTAATGGCGTTGTCGATAATTCAGAGGCTGACGTCATGATTATTTACATATATTAAATAGAAGAAATTGTGACAAGTATAACACTCATACTCAGAGGATTAGAAAGTTCATCAATGGTAAACAGAGATTAAAAGTGTTGTTTTTTTATCCATTAAGATATTTCATTCATGCAGTATTTTGTTTCATCTCACATCAATAGCGATACAAATATAAAATAAAAACATATAGTTAAAGTTTTATTTAAACTAGGGATTGATAAATATAAGTATGGCTAAGACTAGGTTAAATAAGTAACTTGTAATAAAATATCCTCATAATAAATCGCACAATGCGGAGAGATTAAGCAATGTCAGTAAAAGGTCGAATTCACTCTTTCGAATCTTGCGGAACCGTTGATGGCCCAGGTATCCGTTTTATCGTGTTTCTACAAGGCTGCTTAATGCGCTGCCAATATTGTCATAACCGAGATACTTGGGATCTAGATGATGGCAAAGAGATTACTGTAGACGAACTTATTGCCGAAGCTAAGTCTTATCGCTTCTTTATGAACTCTTCAGGTGGTGGCGTGACAGCATCAGGCGGTGAAGCCATGTTACAACCTGAATTTGTACGAGATTTCTTCCGTGCAGCTCACGCTGAAGGTATTCATACTTGTCTTGATACCAATGGCTACATTCGTAAGCATACCGATGTTGTTGATGAAGTATTAGATGATACTGATTTGGTGATGCTAGATCTAAAACAACTGGATGATAGCATTCACCGTGAGCTAGTTGGTGTACCCAATAAACGTGTATTAGATTTTGCTCATTACTTACATCAGCGCGGTCAAAAAACATGGATCCGTTATGTGATTGTTCCTGGCTATACCGATGATGAACGTTCTGCTCATTTACTGGGGGAATTTATCCAAGATATGGATAACATCGAGAAAGTTGAGTTGCTGCCTTATCACCAACTTGGCGAACATAAGTGGGAAGCAATGGGCTTTGATTACCCTCTAAAAGGTGTAAAACCACCGAAGAAAGAGACTATGGAAAAGATCAAAGAGATCATCCAAAGTTACAACCCAGAACGTAAAGTGATGTACTAAGTACGAGTAATTGGCTTAGTTTGATCAATCGCATAATAAAAAGAGCGCTGTTGCGCTCTTTTTGTATGAGTTGGTTCACGATATAAAATGGCAACTTAAAATGGGTGGGTATTAGCTGAAATCATGATCACAACAAACGCAACCAGAATAGCCATAATACCGATAGAGATAGGAGCAGTATGTTGAATTTTTGTGACGGGTTCTTGCTCTGTCATGATGTTTCCTTTTTTGGCGATATTTTTATAAATTTATAACCCGTCACGATAAATTGATTTAAATCAAAAAACCACAACAGAATATGAAAAAGATGTTTGCAAAATTCGATATATCTTTTTTACATTCAATTATGTATACCGTACAAAAATATTTTTCCTTTTCTAACCTACTGGATTTACACACCTTCTTTTATTTCTATAAAAACTCCCTACTTATTGCGTATTTTTCCTATTTATCCATGATAAAATTATGGTATAAACACAGCGCAAACGTTTGCGTAATTGAAAATATCGCAAAATATAGCATTAACCACCAATCCGCTTTTAACTTGCAGCAACGATTTTTCGATGCCGTTACTCTCATAAGGATGCGCCTTAATGAAAAGTGATATTCAAATTTGCCGTGAGACAATTCTCACTCCAATTGATCTAATCGCCCAACAAGCTGGCATCGAACCACAAGATCTGACGCCTCAAGGAACATTAAAGGCCAAAGTAAAGCCTGCGATTTTAAACCGTTTGGCAAATAAGCCAGAGGGTAAGTTAGTCCTTGTTACCGCCATTACACCAACCCCTCTAGGCGAAGGAAAAACGGTAACTACAATTGGTTTAGCCCAAGGCTTGGCGAAGATCAATCAATCTGTTATAGCTTGTATTCGTCAGCCATCAATGGGGCCAGTCTTTGGGGTTAAAGGGGGGGCTGCAGGTGGTGGTTATAGCCAGGTCGCACCTATGGAGAAGCTGAATCTTCATCTTACTGGGGATATCCATGCCGTGACAGCAGCTCACAACTTAGCAGCTGCCGCTCTTGATGCCCGCTTATACCACGAACAGCGTCTTGGCTATGATCTATTTAGCGAAAAAACAGGGTTACCTGCACTGCGTATTGATATTGTTCGTATCGTCTGGAAGCGTGTGATGGACCACAATGATCGCGCTCTTCGCATGATCACTATTGGTCAAAACGAACCGGGTAAAGATATTAATGGTATTGAGCGTCATGATGGCTTTGATATTTCAGCAGCGTCAGAGTTAATGGCTATTTTGGCACTTTCTAATGACTTAGCGGATATGCGCGCACGTATCGGAAAAATCGTGCTTGCCTATGATCTTGACGGAAATCCCGTTACGGCAGAAGATCTACAAGTTGCAGGGGCAATGGCTGTTACCATGTGTGAAGCGATTGAACCAACCTTAATGCAAACCTTAGAAGGTGTACCGACCTTAATTCATGCCGGACCGTTTGCTAATATTGCCCATGGAAATTCATCAATTATTGCCGATAAAATTGGTCTAAAACTGGCCGATTTTGTTGTAACAGAAGGTGGTTTTGGCTCCGACATGGGCTTTGAGAAAGCGTGTAATATTAAAGCCCAACAGGCAAAACGAGGCCCTGACTGTGCCGTTGTCGTTGCAACACTTCGAGGGTTAAAAGCCAACTCAGGCCTTTACGATCTTCGCCCTGGCCAACCTCTACCAGATGCTATTTTTGCTCCTGATAATAAGGCCTTAACTGCTGGATTTGACAATCTGCGCTGGCATATTAACAATGCAGCCAAATATGGGGTTCCTGTAGTGGTTGCGATTAACCGCTTCCCACAAGACAGTGATGAAGAGCTCTCTCAGCTTAAAGAGATGATTCTAAATACTGAATTTAATGTTCATGTCGATGTTGCTCTAAGTGAAGCCTTTGCTAAAGGTGGCGACGGCGCAATAGAACTTGCTCATGCTGTGGTCAAGGCCTGCCAGACGCCGGCAAACTTCGCCCCACTCTACTGTTTAGAGCAATCATTAGAAGAAAAACTTATGTGTGTGGCAGAAGTCGGTTACGGCGCTCAAGCGATTGAGCTCTCTGATTTAGCCAAACAACAACTGGCTCAATTTAAAGCACAAGGGTTTGATAATCTGGCCGTTTGTATGGCTAAAACGCCACTGTCTATTACGACCGACCCTGCTATTAAAGGTGCACCAACCGATTTTGTTGTTCCAGTAAGAGAATTAAAATTGTGTGCAGGCGCAGGATTTGTCTACGCACTATGTGGCAATGTGATGACTATGCCTGGCCTACCAGAAAAGCCTGCGTATATGAATCTAGATCTAGATGCTGACGGAAACATTGTTGGATTAAGCTAAGCTTTTACTAACCGTTTACTCGCTATATACCTAAGCTTAAGTGGCTAAACCAAGTAGCTAGACCCAATAATTAGGCCAAGTCACGAAATCAGCTAATTAGTCAGATAATGAAGCCAAGATTTTCCGTTTGGCTTTTTTTACGCTTCGATTAAATAACCTTTCAAAACAGGCGGTTATAGATTCCATCTAAGAACTAAATCCTCAGCAATTAGGATAAAAGATAGGCGATTGATGCTATTTCGCTTAAAATTGTTATCAGGTCGTCGTCAGATCAATTTTTTTTAATCATAAACTGGCTAATCTCAAGACAGATAAAAATACAATTTAAGGCTAATTCACATGGAAATGACTAACGCTCAACGTCTGATTCTTTCAAATCAATACACATTAATGGCGCAGATGGATCCTGATAATGCGGCTAAATATCACCGTCTACAAACCATTGTAGAGCGTGGCTATGCACTACAGATGCGTGAATTAAATAAAGATTTTGGTGAGTTATCTGAAGAAGAATGTCGCCGTGTAATCGACTTTATGGAAATGTATCACGCGCTACAAGAGTCTTATAAAATGCTTGATGCCGCTCACCAACAGCAAGTGGATCACCGCCGTCTACAATTTTTAGGATTCGATGCAGCATCAGAAGCTCAACTGGTTCATTACGTGCGATTCCTAACGGATGAAGAAGGCCTATATCCTCAGTTTGATAAAGCAGAGCACCACTTCAATAGCCAAGTTCCTATGCTAGAAAAATATAAGCGTATGCTACAGACTTGGCGCAACTGCCCACGTCAATACCACTTATCGGCAAGTGAGATTCAACAAATTTTTAGCGCATAAGTCGTTTGAAATTTAGACAAAACCTGAAAAAGTCAAGATTCATACTCTTGGCTTTTTTTGTCAAAAGTGACACATACATCGCAAAAATATCATTAAAAACCATATCCTCAACCATTATCAATTAAGAATACATTCCCCAAACTATACAAAATAGGTATAAACTACTTTTTGCATAACAAAATTCCGCCGTATTTGGGATACAGTCATATTTTATGATGCGATATTTACTACTTTTTATTCTGTTCTGTTTCGCTTATACCGCAAAAGCGCAACAGCTTACGATTCTTACAACATTTACAGAATCCACTATTGCACCATTAATTTGGCAATTTCAGCAACAGCACCCAGATCTGGAAATCGATGTACTCTCACGTCGTGAATCTGCAGCTCTGCGTCAAATAACCCAAAGCAGACGACACATTGATGTTATTGTCTCTTCATCACGAATAATCTTCACCCCATTGATTAAAAATCATGAATTACTCCCTTTGCCTCAGTCCTTACAGAGTAAACAGGGTAAATACGCATTTTTCCAATATCCAGATCCGAACATTGCAATCTTCGGTTACTCTGGATATGGCTTTATCGCCAATCAAGATTATTTAAGTTCCCACCAGCTTCCAGCCCCAACATCTTGGGAAATGCTAACGGATCCTATGTATGCAGGTCATGTTGCAATTGGTAGCCCAAGTCGCTCAATTACCACACATTTTATGGTGGAGAGTATTTTACAGCACTATGGATGGGATAAAGGCTGGGCATTACTTTACCAAATAGCAGGAAATACTAAGCAGATTGCCGCCCGTAGTTATGGTGTCAGTGATATGGTATCTCAAGGTACAGCGGGCGTTGGTCCGGTATTAGATAGCTTCGCCTTTGAATATCAAAAGCAGTTTCCTTTTATTGAATTCCATTACCAGAAAAATACGCCTCGATTGCCAAGTTTTATTGCTGGAATCAAGCATTCAACACCAAATAAGTATACGCTTGAGTTTATCAACTATGTTCTATCGGCTTCTACGCAACGTGAACTCAAATCTCTTATCAATAAATACGCCATTGATGATAAAATGACACGACCTGAGCTGCCCGAACCGCTTAGACTATCCTTAATGAAGCAACGAGATTTACTGGTCAAATATCTGTTTGATCAAACTATCAGTTATCAATTAACCAGTTTAAATCAAGCGTGGCGGCTACTGCATAATATTGAAAAGTACCAAAAAGAACTGACACCAGCTCAACAAAAAGTGTACTTGCAAGCGAAACAACTGGCTTCAACACCACCAATATCAGCACAGGATGCTGCGACGAAAAATTTTGCGTATCTCTCCCCTAGCAGACAAGATACAGCAACTCAAAAAACACTCACTCAATGGCGTGATACTATGCATAACAATTTGCTAGAATCAATTGCTATTAGTCAAAGGTTATTATCTCAATTAAGAGGATAAAAAATGAGTGTTCGCCGCTCAAATAAAACAATTGGTAATCGTCTTATATCAGCAATTGGGTTTATGGCCTTTCTTACTATTATGGTGAGCTTAATTGCAGCAACTAATTGGGAGCGGCTCAATCGTCAAATAGAGACAATTGTCCATCAAAATATGCCTACACTCCAAGTAAGCTATCAACTTGAGCGTAAGCCAGCTGGTTTGCAATCGGGGTTAAGTGAAATTGAGTTAACCCAAGATCCTATCGTATTTACTGCATTAAAAAATGAAATTAATCAACATCTTGAATCTATTACGGCTGCAATAAAAAAAACCATTTCATTACAAAATCATGTCACATTAAAACAAGAACATGAGCTACTTACTCAAGATATTGCGGTTTATATTAATTTGTTAGCCCAGCGAAATGATGTGCTAACAAATCTCAAGCAGACACAAAATGCTATCAAATGGCTCCATCAAGATTTAATCGATGAACTATCTCCTTTGCGTCAAGATGTGGAATGGCAACTGAAACGTATGATGCCAGCTGTTCAGCAAGATCGCGCACTTGCTGAAGTGATGACTGAATTTTCATTAATTCAAGCCATTACGATTAAAGAGAATGAACTTCATCAGTTAATCGAAGATATTATTTTGCAGCGTCGTCAACGAGATTTAGGCAATGCTTTTTACTTTATTGATTACAAAATAAAAGAAATTACTCGGTTAAGTCTACAATTGGCTCATTACCAAACCACGACTAATTATCGCCAACTCTTAAAAGAATTTATAACATTGACTAGCCCTCAAGGGGATTTGCAAAAGCAGCTACGTCAAGACGTTGAGTTATCAAAAAAGATCACCCAGTTGCAACGTTCTATTGGCCGTCAAATGACCCATCAAGAAGAACTGATTCAAACTATGGTGACACAGGCGGATAACGATCTAAATCATCTTAATAAAGAGACTCGCCATACCATTACTCTAAGCAATATCATTTTATTTGGTGTGGTATTTCTAACCATTTTTGTCTCTATTATTCTCTCTATCTACTTGGTCGGAAAAGGAATCGTTAAACGACTTAATTTATTGAGTCAGGATTTAAGAGCTGTAACAGATGGTAAATTAGATTCACCAATACAGGTATCGGGAGACGATGAGATCGGTCTAATTGGTAATAATTTACGTCTGTTTTGCCAGCAAATGCAAGAAATGCAAAAGACCAATGCGTTAAGTCTTATCAACAATACTCAGGCCAGTATTATTACGTGTAATTTATCTGGCACCATCGAGTCAATGAACCCAAGCGCACAAAAATTATTTCAACTTGGCAATAATGATTCACTAGTTCAAATCTGGGGATTATTCAAACACGATATGCATGGTCGTTTACAAGCTCTCTTTGATGCAAGCAGCCCTCTATTGAGTCAAGGCGCTTGTAACCTGACGATATGCCAGAAAATTTCTGATGAAACAACTTACTTACGACTGGACTTTCGGATATTTCAACAGGGAAACCAAGATAAAGTTATCGTAACGATCACCGATATTACGGAACAAGAAAATATTGCTCGCTGGTTAGAGAGTATGGTTAAAGAAAAAACCCTCTCTTTAACCAATCGTAATCGCCAACTCAAAGCTGAGATTGAAGATAGAAAACGCATTGAGGCGGACTTAAGAAATACCCAAGATGAGTTAATTCAGGCCGCAAAAATGGCGGTTGTCGGCCAAACAATGACTTCGCTAGCCCATGAATTGAATCAACCTTTATCGGCTATCAGTACGCATATTTTTACCGCTAAAATGGCTATTGAACGAGAAAATTATACAAAACTACTCACAACGATAGATAAAGTAGATAACCTCACATCACGAATGGGGCGTATAATCTCAAGCTTGAAGAGTTTTTCCAAAAAACAATCGGCTGGAAATGCGTTGGTTAATGTGGATGTGCAAGAATCGATAAGCCAAGCGATGATGATTGTTGAGAGCCGAGCTAAAATGCAGCAGACCGTGATCAATAACTTAGTTCCATCCGGTTTATTTGCATTTGCCGATCAAGTTCAGTTAGAACAGGTTCTGGTTAACTTATTAGTCAATAGCTGTGATGCTGTCGCTAGAAATCAACACCGCTCCATTGATATTATTCTTCTATCGCAAGATAGCGAGTCCATCAAATTAGCAGTAAGCGATTCAGGCTCAGGCTTTGGCGAAGACATTATAAAAAAATTATTTATTCCATTTACCACAACCAAAGATGTGGGATTAGGTTTGGGCTTAAGTATCTGTCGCTCGATTATGACCCGCCTAAATGGAGATATCTTCCTTGCATCAAATCTCAACCACGGTGCAATGGTCGTTTTGGAGTTAAAACATTATGTTAATGAGTGATGATATTCAGGTATTGGTCGTTGATGACGATAACGATGTACTCGACGCCTATCAAGATATGTTAGAGATAGCTGGATTTGAAGTAAAAACCACCAGCGATCCCACTCAAGTCGTTACAATGATTAATCGTAATTGGCCCGGTGTTGTTGTCACCGATATGTATATGCCAGGACTTAGTGGAATTGATCTGCTCAAACAACTGCACCAACAAGATAAAGAACTGCCTGTGATTATTATTACCGGCCATGGTGATATTCCAATGGCAGTAGATGCGGTTCGTCAAGGTGCCACAGATTTCTTAGAAAAACCGCTGCAACCGATGGCGTTAATTACCCTGTTAGAAAAATTTATTCCACAGCGCCGACAAGTGATTGAGCAACGAAAAACATTAGAATTTGCAGCAAATGACACCCTTCTCGGTGACAGCCCGCTAATTGCAAAAATACGAGACCAAATTGCCAATGCTGCATCAACCCGAAAAGATGTGCTGATCGAAGGTGAAACAGGATCAGGCCGCCATTCTGTAGCGAAATTACTGCATAAAAATAGTGATGTTGCTGAAGGGCCACTACTCGAAGTGAATGGCAGTTCGATAACAAATGCCATGGAGATGCAACATCATATTAATCAAGCTCGCGGTGGTAGTTTGATTTTGACTAACCCACACTTTATGCCAATTGAAATTCAGCAGTGGTTATGTCGAACATTACTAGAGCAAGAACGTTTAGGTAAAAAAGAAACTCGCGTATTAGCAATCGTTGAAGGGTTAGCAGAACCCTTTGTTGAAAAAGAAGAGTTTGTACCTGAGTTGTTCTATTTTTTAAGCCAAGTTCGTTTTTCATTACCAACATTGAGACAACGAGCTTGTGATATTACGCCCCTCTTTAAGCACTTTCTTAAACTCAGTTGCTTAAAGCTCAATAAACCGATTCCAACCGTAGATAAAGCGTATATCAATACACTAAATCGTCATGAATGGTCAGGTAATGTCTTAGAGCTTAAAAATGTGGCAGAACTCTATGCCATTGGCATTGTAAAACTGGCAGGTCAAGAACGTTCGCAACCTCTAGAGCAGATGAGTAGCCCTCTTGATGATTTGATCGATGGTTATGAAAAACAAGTTATTGAAGATGCGTTATATCTATTTGCCGGGCGTATCAATGATGTTTCTGCTTATCTACAAATACCACGTAAAAAACTCTATCTTCGCATGAAGAAACATGGCTTAGATAAAGCTGAATACAAAGCTCACAGCGCCAATTAAACCAGCTACCCCCAACAGTATAATCGAACTTTTGGGGGTATTTTCTCTTTATAATCCAAGAGCCCAACGCATAAATTCTTTTCGCTGAGTTTCATCGGCTTGTTGGTACAATGATCTTAATAATTCCTGACGCTGAGTTGGTGATAGTTTACTAACCTCAATTGGAATAACTGTTTTTGAGCTGGCAGCAGATACAGATGTAGACCCCACTATCGTAGCTGATGTGACAATCGGTGCTACCGCTATTTTATGACTGGCTGATATTGCTTTTTGAGAACCCATCGCCGTTACTGGTTCTGCTTTTGGAGTAATGAACTCAGCTAATAGCGCATTATAATCAGCAAGTAATGGAGAACCACTAAAATTCATGGTCTCTACGGAATATTTAATGGACTGTCCCTTTCCATCAATAAGATCAAATTTCGGCGCTTTGGCAAACTTCACAATCTCTTGGGGCGTATCAATTCTTGGAGCCACGAGTTTAATAGCATCATTCTGAGCAGAAAAGGATACTAACAAGGGTTGAGAGTGGATATATCCCATCGATTGCGCAGTTGAATGTGGATTTCTTGGACTCTCAAAACGGATTAAGACTCGCTGTTGACCATCTGCTAAATTGATCTGCTTTTGGGCTTTTTTCAGCTCTTGTGACTGAGCCGCTAATACAGAAAAATGGGCCGGCATTTCTAAGCTAACATTGGCTTGTACCGCATAAGAGCTCAAAAATAAGGTCGCATAAACAAGCTGTGTCATTTTTTTCATTTTTATTACCTTATAAAAACAGGGAAAGCCAGCAACAAATATCGTCACTGGCTTATTTATCATGCGAGGCTAAATATTAGAACTCGTAACGTAATCCCACATGGAAATAGTCTTCTTCTGGATTGTTCCAACCGTTCCAATCAATGGATGGGATCGAGCCATTACCTTTTTTACCATCACGGAAAACATAACTGGTGAAGATAGAAGAGCGATCAGTCAGCTTGTATTGTGCTTCTAGCGTAGTGTCTTTGTATTCAGTTTCATCACCACCCTCGTTTTCTAATGAGCGGTAACCAGCACGTAATGCCCAACTGTCATTTAAATCATAAACTGCAGTTAGTTCATAAACTTTATCTTTACTCTTTTCACGGCTATCGAAGAAACCCAGTTCGCCTTCAGAGTACATTGCGCCTAACATTAACTTCTCAATGTAGTAACGAGTACCCACACCCCAGAATGTATAATCTTTTGCATCGTTATTTTTGTTATCAGTCTCATCATATTGATAAGCAACCACTGGCGCTAACTTGCCTGCATTCCCTAGATCTAATGTATAACGTAACGCACCATTGTAAGCAGTTTTTAGATCGGAAGTGCTGTTACCTAAAATATAAGCCGCTGATACGTCTAGAGCACCAAAAGTGTTTTGATATTGAAGTGTGCCATCTTGACGAAATACTTGAGTTGCCGTTGAATCAATCGCACTCACCTGACGACCAATGGTTACGTCGGATGCTGCAAATACATCAGCAATGTCAGTCAACATAATCAAGCCAGACGCTACACGACCACCGGTAATTTTACCGTATTCAGAAGCATCAATACCGGCCCAAACATAACGAGCACTTAAGCTATCATTTCCTTTACCTGCATTTGCACCTTCAGCAGCATTGACTTGGTATTCTGCCCAACCAATAACAGAAACCTTATCATTGACAGTTTGTGAGCCACCAAGACCAATACGACCATCAAAATTGCCATCGACATGAGATTTATCGCCATCGTTATCACGATCAGTGATGTTAAACCCTAAACGGCCATACACATCAACATGAGAACCATCTTCAGCTTGATAAATCGTTGCTGCCTGTACGGTTGATACCATTATTACCGCTGGAATCGTTACTGCTAAAAGTGTTTTTTTCATTGTATTCAATCCTATTTGAACCATTTCCTTCATAACAGAACAAAGAAATCCCCCTAATCGCTTTCTTTGTCATGAAAAAAATGGATATGAAGTTATTTCTATCCTACAAACAACCAAGCAACAAAATGCTTTAAAAACATTCAATAACTTAATTAATTGTCAAAATAACGAAAATAACTGAACAAATACTGAATGAGAAAATGCTTAATCACTATAGTTTTTAGCTGTGATTGAGATCTATTTTTGCCTTTCAAAATATGTGATCCGTCTCCTTCACTCCTTTAGTACTAAAATGTATAGAGTGCTAACAATTTTTAGGGATAATAGACAAAGATGGATATTTCACATTAAAAAAATAATAGGTCTCACTTTAAGACGAGAACCTATCAAACCGAGGAAGGTGTAATGAATGGGATAGTGTTGAAATCTAGTATCTCAACCGTATTTAGGTAAAATAGCGCGATTCTCTTTTTGCAGGTTTTACTTATGTCTTATCAATGTCCCCTATGCCACCACTCTCTTTCTTTGACTGATCATCATTGGCGCTGCCAAAATAATCATCAATTTGATGTGGCAAAAGAAGGCTACGTAAATTTAATGCCTGCGCACCATAAAAGCTCCAAAAATCCTGGTGATAACAAAGAAATGATGCAAGCTCGCCGCTTGTTTTTAAACACCGACCACTACCAACCTTTGCGTGATGCTGTTATTGCCCAATTGCAGCAACATTTACCTGAACAAGCTCAGCAACTATTAGATATTGGCTGCGGTGAGGGTTATTACACCAGTGAGTTTGAACAACTGCATTCACAATATCCTGAGTTACAGATTCATGGACTTGATATATCAAAAGTGGCGGTAAAATATGCGGCTAAACGCTACCATAACTGTCATTTTTGTGTCGCTTCTAGCCATCGTCTTCCTTTTGCGGATGATTTCCTTGATGGTGTTGTTCGTATCTATGCCCCATGTAAAGGGGAAGAGTTATATCGGACCATAAAGGCCGAAGGTATTTTAGTCGCTGTTACTCCAGCGCCACGCCATCTCTACCAATTAAAAGAATTGATTTATTCGGACGTGCATCTACATGATGTGCCACCAGAAGACATTGACGGTTTTGAACTGATTGTTGATGATAACTTGCACTACGATATGACATTAAATGGTGAAGAAGCGAGTGCGCTTATGCAAATGACGCCTTTTGCTTGGAAAACCTCAGAAGCGGTTTGGCAACAATTAAAAGCAGCACAGAACTTCCGTTGTGAAGCGGATTTTGCGATTCGAGTTTATAAAAAGCATAGCAATAAAGCTTAAGTAACACGCTTGTACGCCATTAAAGATGAGAGTCACTATCAATATCATTTGATAATAACTCTCATCTTTACTACTATCCGTTGCAACGCCCTATCTCATTTCTTGCAATGGATACATTATGAAAGCTTGGTTATCTCTTACCATCGCCGCCCTCTTAACGGGATGTGCCACAACGCCACAACCATCCTCTAAGCTCAATACTTTCTACGATTATCGCATCACAGATTCCAACCTCACTGCGATAACCATCAAGCAGTTAGCAAAGCAATTAGAAAATGCCGATGTTGTTTTAGTCGGTGAATGGCATGGACACCCGGCAGCTCATCTACTCCAAGCTCAATTATTGGCAGCGTTATACCAACAAAATGCTGACCTAACTCTTTCAATGGAGCAATTTACCCGAGATAAACAAGGGGTACTTAATGATTATCTTGCTGGCAAAATAGGTGAAAGCACGCTAACAAAAGAAGCCAATGCCTGGCCTAATTACACCAGTGATTACCGCCCTTTAGTTGAATTTGCCAAGCAAAACCAACTTGATGTACTCGCAGCTAATGCACCAAAGTCCATTGTACGATGTATCGGTCAACAAGGTGGCAATTACCTAAATAAGCTGCCTAAAAATGAACGACAATGGGTCGCATCAAAACTCACGTTATCCAACGATGCCTATAAACAAAAATTTAAAGCATCGATGCATCATGGTGATGAGGCAAAGACAGAACGTCAATTTGCAGCGCAAACCGCGTGGGACGATACTATGGCTGAGAGTATTGTGAATTATTTAGTTCAACACCCAGACCATCAGATTATGCATACTGCCGGACGTTTTCATGTAATGGATGGGCTTGGTACTGCATCAAGGATCAAAGCGCGTAACCCTAAATTACAGGTAGCTCTAGTGACTCCCGTGACGAAAAACGACGACGTTACAGCAGGTTCTATTGATTATCGAGTTGAAATGATGAGTCTGCCCAAAAGCTATGTGCAGAAAGATAAAATGATGGCTGCGATGAAAATGATCCAGCAAAGAAACAGCAACTTAAAATGTTATTAACGATTAAATTAGCTTTATTATCTAGTCACTAAAAAAGCAGAACCCCACCGGCGGCCAAGCTGTGGGGTTCGAGGGAGAGACATCCAATATCTCTTGTAGCCCGTTCAATATAACAAAGCTTCCTTTCTCTATCCTGAACAGTATGCTTTTTACGTACTATATCGTTTATTTATGACAACAAAATGAACAAAAAACCAAACTATCCTACTGAAAATCTAAAACCAACGTTCTAGTGCGCTACTGTCTAATTGCTTAAATGCTCGGTTTAGCACCTCTGCTAACTCTTTATATCTTGGCGTTTTTTTCACTGGTGGTAAGGCATGGCCTTCGGCACTGATCTTGTCATGAATTTCGCGATACCATGATGCTAGAGAAACCGGTAAAACTTTACGACTACGTTTACCTAACCACCACAAACCTTGCAATGGCATAGATAAAGCAAACAGTGCAACGGCCATCGCTTGTGGCATTGATGAGTAATGAGCAAACGTCATCTGACTTAAAATACTGATAACAGCAACCGCGGGCATTACTCGAATTGCGAATTTGGTTGCTTTGATATAGCGATACTCAGGAAAAATTGGCATCAATTCTTTGCGCATTGGCCAAATATCCATGTACTGCTGCCCGTTTGTAAAATGTTGCCAAAATGATTGTCGAGTCATAATGCACCAATAAATAAACAACTTTCAAAAAAAAGTATAAAACTTAAAAAATTTAGATAATAAACTTGATTCAAATTAATTTTTTGCAAAAATCTTTTTGTTATATTCCGTAACAATCGCTATCCTATGCACGCCTTTTATAATTGTTGCCCGATATTGTGATATTGGCAACTTGGCAGCTTCAAGGATGACCCAGAATTGCTGGTTACTCAATTCCCATTAATGGAATGATTCAGAATTTAGCCCAGATTAGTACGATAGTTAAAAATCGTCTATTCTATGGGTACTTTTTATTCAAATGAATATCAACTTTCAGACAGATTATAGGTAGTCACACTCATGTCTAAGCTGGTTTTAGTTCTAAACTGCGGTAGTTCATCTCTAAAGTTCGCAATCATCGATCCAGTATCAGGTGAAGAACATCTTTCAGGTCTAGCAGAATGTCTAGGTCTTCCAGAAGCTCGTATCAAGTGGAAACTTGATGGCAAGCACGAAGCACAACTAGGTGAAGGTGCTGCTCACGAAGAAGCTCTAGCATTCATGGTTGATACTATCCTTGCTTCTAAGCCTGAGCTTAAAGATAACCTAGGCGCTATCGGTCACCGTATCGTTCACGGTGGCGAGCAATTCACAGCATCTGCTCTAATCGACGATGTTGTACTTAAAGGTATCGAAGACGCTGCAACTTTCGCACCGCTTCACAACCCAGCTCACATCATCGGTATTGAAGCTGCTAAGCACAACTTCCCTGAGCTTAAGAACGTAGCCGTATTTGATACTGCGTTCCACCAGTCAATGCCTGAAGAAGCGTTCCTATACGCAATTCCTTACAACCTATACAAAGAGCACGGTATCCGTCGTTACGGCGCTCACGGTACTTCTCACCGCTTCATCGCTCGCGAAACTGCAGAGCGTCTAGGTAAGCCACAAGAAGAACTAAACATCATCAACTGTCACCTAGGTAACGGCGCATCTGTATGTGCTATTAAGAACGGTCAATGTGTTGATACTTCAATGGGTCTAACTCCTCTTGAAGGTCTAGTAATGGGTACTCGTTGTGGTGACCTAGACCCTGCTGTTATGTTCCACCTACACGACAAGCTAGGCATGAGCGTTGATCAAATCAACACTATGTTCACTAAAGAGTCTGGCCTTCTAGGTCTAACTGGTGTGACTTCTGACTGTCGTTTCGTTGAAGACAACTACGGCGATAAAGAAGAAGCAACACGTGCAATGGACGTGTTCTGTCACCGTCTAGCTAAGTACGTTGCTGGCTACACTGCAACTCTTGATGGTCGTCTAGACGCTATCGTATTCACTGGTGGTATCGGTGAAAACTCTGGCCCTATCCGTGAAATGGTTCTTAACCGTCTAGCTATCTTCGGTATCGAAGTTGATGGTGAAGCAAACCTTAAAGCACGTTTCGGCGGCGAAGGCGTAATCACTTCTGCAAACAGCCGTATTCCTGCAATGGTTGTTTCTACTAACGAAGAACTAGTAATCGCTGAAGACACAGCTCTTCTAGCAAACATCTAATTCATTAGTATCTCAAACGGCTGGCTCTATGCCGGCCGTTTTTTCATGGTATTTCCATGATGCACTTGTGGTGCTGCTCTATGGCTATCTTTTCTGAAATTCATGTTTAGAGAAGGGTTATTGAACAGCACTTTATGTCCAATAGTTCTGAGGAATCTATAGTGTCTCGTACTATTATGCTTATTCCAGTTGGTGCTGGAGTTGGTTTAACTAGCGTTAGCCTTGGTGTGCTACGCGCTATGGAACGCAAAGGCGTTCGTGTTTCTTTCTTTAAGCCTATCGCACAGCCACGTCAAGGCGGCGAGCAGCCAGACCTAACTACAACAATCATCCGTGCTAACAGCGATATGCAAATCGCTGATCCATTATCAATGGCAAGCGCAGAAGAGTTGATCCGTAACGACCAAACTGATGTTCTACTAGAAGAAATCGTTGCTCGTTTTAAAGCAGCAACTGCAAACTCTGAAGTTGCTCTTATCGAAGGTCTAGTACCAACTCGTAAGCACCCATTTGCGAACCAAATCAACTTTGAAATCGCAAAAACGCTTGATGCTGAAATCGTATTTGTTGTATCACCTGGTACTGATAACGCTTCTCAGCTTAAAGAGCGCATCGAAGTAGCATGTTCTAACTTCGGTGGCATCAAAAACAAGCAAATCTCTGGTGTTATCGTTAACAAGCTTAACGCACCTGTTGATTCAGAAGGCCGTACACGCCCTGACCTTTCTGAAATCTTTGATGATGCAGAAGCAGCACTATCTTCAAACGTTGAAGTAATGCAAGTATTTAACTCTAGCCCAATCCGTGTACTAGGTTGTGCACCTTGGAGCCCAGAGCTAATTGCAACTCGTGCAACAGACATCGCTCAGCACCTAAATGCTGAAGTTCTAAACGAAGGTGAAATCGCGACTCGTCGTATTAAGAGCATCACTTTCTGTGCACGTTCTATCCCTCATATGGTTGAGCACTTCCGTCCAGGTTCACTACTTGTAACTTCAGCGGATCGTCCAGACGTAATCGTAGCGGCATGTCTTGCTGCAATGAACGGCGTTGAGATTGGTGCACTTCTTCTAACTGGCGGTTACGACCTACCAAAACCAGTTATGGATCTATGTGAGCGTGCATTTGCAACTGGTCTTCCAGTTCTTAGCGCACAAGGTAACACTTGGCAGACTTCTCTAAACCTACAGAGCTTCAGCCTAGAAGTTCCTGCAGATGATAAAGAGCGTGTTGAGTTTGTTAACGAATACATGGCTAGCCACATCGATGGTCAGTGGATTGAATCTCTAACTGAAGGTTCAACTCGCGAGCGTCGTCTAAGCCCACCAGCATTCCGTTACCAGTTAACTGAACTTGCTCGTAGCGCAGCTAAGCGTATCGTTCTTCCTGAAGGTGATGAGCCACGTACAGTTAAAGCAGCAGCTATCTGTGCTGAGCGCGGCATTGCAGAATGTGTGCTTCTTGGTAACCCAGAAGAGATCAAGCGCGTTGCAGAACAGCAAGGTGTGACTCTAGGTGCTGGCGTAACTATCATCAACTCTGATGAAGTTCGTGAAAACTACGTTGCTCGTCTAGTTGAGCTTCGTGGCGCGAAAGGTATGACTGAAGTAGTTGCTCGTGAGAAACTACAAGATTCAGTATTCCTAGGTACAATGATGCTAGAAAACAACGAAGTTGACGGTCTAGTATCTGGTGCTGTACACACAACAGCAAACACTATCGTACCTCCATTCCAGATCATCAAGACTGCACCAGATGCTTCTATCGTATCTTCTGTATTCTTCATGCTTCTACCTGACCAAGTATTGGTTTACGGTGACTGTGCGATCAACCCAGATCCAACAGCTGAGCAACTTGCTGAAATCGCTATCCAATCTGCAGATTCTGCAAAAGCATTTGGTATCGATCCTCGCGTAGCAATGATCTCTTACTCTACTGGTACTTCTGGTAAGGGTGCAGACGTTGATAAAGTACGTGAAGCAACTCGCATCGCTCAAGAGAAACGTCCAGATCTTGTTATCGACGGTCCTCTACAGTATGACGCAGCGATCATGGAAAACGTGGCAGCATCTAAAGCGCCTAACTCTCCAGTAGCAGGTAAAGCAACTGTATTTGTATTCCCAGACCTAAACACTGGTAACACAACTTACAAAGCGGTACAGCGTTCAGCAGACCTAGTATCTATCGGTCCAATGCTGCAAGGTATGCGCAAGCCTGTAAACGACCTATCTCGTGGTGCTCTAGTAGACGATATCGTATACACAGTAGCGCTAACTGCGATTCAGGCAAAACAAGCTGAAACTAACTAATAAGAGTTAATCTTTTAGCTAGTGAAATACAACAATGCCCAGCGCTTTTGCCTGGGCATTTTTTTGTTTATTTTTTGCCTAAATTTATTTTTTACCTAAAAGCTAAGCAATACAAACTTGTTGTAGGACTTCATCATCAAAAGTTTTCACGATAAGCTGGTTACCTTCTAATAAACCATAGCTAGCAGGTAAACCATTGCGGGGAATCGTTATCGAACCCGGATTAAAAAGATAAAGCTCATCCATCATTTCAGCGACTGGAATGTGAGTATGACCTGAAACAATCACGTCACCTGCACGCAATTTGGGATGTTTCTCTTTATTGTATAAATGACCATGAGTTAAAAATAGTCGCTGCCCTGTTGGCAATAAAACCCAATTAAAATCACTCATCAAAGGGAATTGGAGCAGCATCTGATCCACTTCACTATCACAATTACCGCGAACTGCCATAATACGATCAGCATAAGGGTTAAGAAGCTCAGAAACCTTAATTGGGTCATAACCACTTGGTAAGGCATTGCGAGGACCGTGATTAAGAATATCACCCAGTAAAATAAGATACTCTGCACCACTTTGTTCAAAACGTTGTAGCATGTTATGGGTGCTTACCGCGCAACCATGAATATCTGAAGCAATAAATAATTTCATGACAAACTGTATAGATTGAGTAAAACACCAAGGAAGTCTACGCTAGTGCATTATTAATTGCCATTCCTTGCCATACTCATAAACAAGACAATTTTATACTCAGCAAAATGTTAGGGAGAGAAGAGTATGATGAACATATTAGTCACGGGTGGTACGGGGTTTATTGGGAAAGCCCTACTGCGACATTTATCTCATAATCAGATTACTGTCCTTAGTCGCTCTCCTTTAAAAGCTTATGACTCGCTGGGACACCACATTAAGATAATTGAAAACTTAGAGAGTTATGAGAATTTAGATCAGTTCGATGCTGTTATTAATCTAGCAGGCGAACCTATTATGAATAAGCGGTGGACAGCCAGCCAAAAAGAGCTTATTTGTCGTAGTCGTTGGGCTTTAACACAATCTTTAGTCGATAAAATAAAAGCTGGAAGCAATCCACCTCATACCTTTATTAGTGGTTCAGCCGTTGGAATTTATGGCAATACGGGGCCTGAAAAAATCACAGAAGAATCAGAATATTTGACTCATCCAGATGACTTTGCCCAACACGTGTGTATGCGCTGGGAAAAAATAGCCCATCAAGCACAATCTGAGCAGACGCGAGTTTGTCTATTAAGAACAGGTATTGTATTAGCCAAACATGGCGGCGCTTTAGCCAAAATGCTTCCCGCTTATCAATTGGGATTAGGCGGAAAACTGGGAAATGGACAACAATATTTTCCATGGATTCATCTTAATGACATGGTAAAAGGCATTTTATATCTGCTTAATCATCAAGATTTAAATGGGGTCTTTAATTTTACGGCCCCAAACTCAGTTACCAACCAAGAATTTAGTAAAACCTTAGCTCATGTCGTTAAACGCCCACATTTGCTGACAACACCAGCTTGGTTGCTAAAAACGGTTCTAGGTCAGTCTTCCAGCTTATTACTTGATAGCCAAAATATTTATCCAGAACACCTGATTCAAGCAGGGTTTCATTTTGTTTATCCAACATTGCAGCCAGCTTTAGAACACACTTTGGCACAACAACATTAAAATAGAGTCAACACAGATGCTTTCAATATTAATCACAGGCTGCAGCTCAGGAATTGGGTTTTATTGCGCTAAACAATTGCACCAAGCGGGACATCATGTCGTTGCGACCTGCCGAACCGAACACGATCATAAAACGCTACAACAACTTGGTATATCGACCGTTAATATGGAAATGAGTGATGATATATCAATCGAGAAAGGATTTGCTCAGGCATTAACATTACTTAATGGCAAAATAGATATTCTTTTTAATAACGCCGCTTATGGCCAACCCGGTGCGTTAGAAGATCTCCCAACCGAAGCGCTAAAAGAACAATTTGCCACTAACTTTTTCGGTTGGCACACCTTAACCCGCCTAACCATTCGCCAAATGCTCAAACAAAAAAGCGGTAAGATTGTGCAAAATAGCTCAGTATTGGGTTTAGTAGCCATGAAATATCGTGGAGCTTATAACGCCAGCAAATTTGCCATTGAAGGTTATACCGATACTTTACGATTAGAGTTGGCAGATACTCCTATTCACATATCCTTAATTGAGCCAGGACCTATTGAAAGCCAATTTCGCGCGACCGCAAAACGTTATTTTGAACGCTACATCAATATTGAGCATTCTCGCCATAAACTCTCATATCAACAAACTCTGGAACGATTAGGAAACCCCTCTCCGTCTAATCGCTTCACACTACAGCCAGATGCTGTTTATCAACGCTTACTTTCTATTATCGAAGCAAAGCAACCTAAAGCGCGATATTTTGTTACCCAACCAACCTATATTTTTGCTTTTTTACGCCGTGTTTTGCCAAATCGGTTATTAGATAAAATAGTGAGTAAAAGTCATTAATACCCTATTCTCGTCATAATTGTGTCACACAACCGCTATAGAGTAGATAAGGTAAATAGATAATCTCCGATGACTTTTTAGGTGTATAAATGACATTGCGCCAAATTAATCTACTTTGCGTCTGTGTTACATTAGCTCTTATGCTCACTTTTACTAACTGATTTATAAGCCCAAAGATCCTCTCTTTGGGCTTCTCAGTTTTAGCTATTCAACTTGATTCGCTAGGTTTGATCCCCATATATTAAGTATCTACCTTAAGAATGGAATACACCTATGAATAGCTCATCTGTTATTGAAATTACCGAACAGAACTTACAGCAAGTCCTCGAACAATCCATGAGCTCTGTGGTTGTGATAAGCTTTTGGGCTCCTTCTATGCCTGAAACCATTGAAGTTAATCGAACTCTTGAACAAATCAGTCAAGATTATCCTCAACTGATGACACTTGCGACACTAGATTGTGAGCGTCAGCCTATGGTAGCAGGTCAATTTGGTGTACGAGGCCTTCCTACTGTAGCAGTATTTAAGAATGGTCAACCTGTTGATGGTTCAGCGGGGCCTCAAACAGAACAAAGTCTGCGTGAAATGTTAGGCAAATACTTACCAAGTCCTGAAGAATTAGCATTAAAGCACGCTTTATCATTAGTCGATCAAAAAGACTATCTGCAGGCTTTGCCAACTTTACGTCAACTTGCTCCACAATTTCCTCAAGACAATATTGTTAATTTAGCTATTGCCGAATGCTTACTTGAAACCGCGCAATTTAATGCAGCCGAAGAAATATTAAATCAGATCCCAATGCAAGATCAGGATGCTAAGTACAAAGGGCTGCTAGCTAAACTGGAACTGCATAAAGAGGCAGCGGATTCACCTGAAATTCGAGAGCTTGAACAAAAATGGCAGTTAGAACCCAATAATTTTGAGGTCGGTTATGAACTAGCGATCCAATACAGTCAGGCTAATCGTAATGAAGAGGCTTTAGAGATCCTACTATCAATCCTAAAAAAGGATCTGAATTTTGCCGATGGCCAAGCCAAAAAATCAATGCTTGATCTTCTTGCTGCGCTAGGACAAGGCAACACTTTGGCATCTCGTTATCGTCGCCAACTTTACGCCTTACTGTACTAACCTCTTTTAAATAGATAATAAAAAAGCTTCCAATGGGAAGCTTTTTTGTTGAGCTTTATTTTTTATTTTAGTTTGTTTTTTCAAAGACTAAGAACTTATCACCTGAATCGACAACCAGCGTATGATTAATCAATTCGATGCTAGTTGCGCTGCGCAAAATATTAAGCATATTATTTTCTTGTGTAATCAGCTCAGGTAAACACATCTTGCGAGTTACTGCAGGTAAAGTGAAATTCGTGCTTTGGCCATTTACAGAATTTAACTTACCTTTAAATGTATTACAGCCAGTAAAACCAGAGACTGTCATATCATTTTCAATAACAATATTTGGCTGGCGTTTTGTTATACCTGGTAGGTTAACACCGCCTTTTAATGTCCAATCACCAATGAACTTGGTTGATTCGTTCAGTTGTTGATTTGAAAAACAGCCTACCAAAGTGGTACTCAATAAGGCCAGAATAAGAACTTTAATATATTTCATTGCTACTTCCCCTCTCAAAATCGACTTCCTTAATCGCTTAATATTCAAACGAGTTTAGCCCGCCATCATTAAAAATGGCTAAAAAAAAGACTAAGGAAGAAAATTTCAAAAATAATGCCGGTGGTTTTTAGTGGCCACCGGCATTGTTAAGACTTACTAAACTTAATTAGTAAAGAGACAACCTTAAATGATTACTTAAGGATGATTTGAACTGAACGCTCGATTAGGTTAGCGCCGTTAGAGTTACCAGCAACTAGTGGATCGTTGTTAGCAACAGAAGAAACAGTTAGACGAGATGCGTCGATACCGTTCGCTTCTAGGTATTCAGCAACACCTTGAGCACGTGCATTAGATACTTTCTCGTTGATTGCTTTAGAACCAACAGCGTC
The DNA here is from genome assembly GCF_003026815.1 of Photobacterium damselae. Classification (GTDB taxonomy): domain Bacteria; phylum Pseudomonadota; class Gammaproteobacteria; order Enterobacterales; family Vibrionaceae; genus Photobacterium; species Photobacterium damselae. Next base: position 79,665 of record NZ_PYOG01000018.1, read on the forward strand.
TGTACGACCTACGATTTGTGCAGTAACTTCTGGGTTAGCATTCATTGTTGCAACAACTTCGTTTAGGTTGTAACGGCCGTAGTCGTTTAGCTTAGTTTGACCATTTTGGTATGGTAGAACGTAAGTAGAACGAGTTGCAGTTTGAACAGCTACTTCTTTAACTACTTCCACTTCGTTAGTGATAACTGCAGGAGCTACAGGTTGACCGAACTTGTAAGTCATACCCCAGTAAGCTTGAGTCAGGTCTGCATGACCATTTGTAGTATCAAGGTTCTGGTAGTAATCTGCACCCACTTGAGTAGATAGTGCGTTAGTGATCTGGTAAGACAGACCTAGACCAGCAGTTGCAGAGAAGCTGTCTGAATGTAGGTGTGTTGCTTGATGATGGAAAGACTGACCATCAGCATAGATGTAAGAAGCACCAACTTTACCAAACGCAGATAGTTTCTGAGTTAGAGGTAGGTTACCTTTAATACCTAGAGTACCGATATGCATATCAGCATTACCTAGGTCGTACATGAAGTCGTAGCTACCGTAAACACCAACATATTGGTTGAAGTCGTAACCAGCGTCTAGTTTAACGCTAGGAGCGTTAGTTTGACCACCAAATACACCTTCATCGTTGTTACCAACGTAACCCATACCTAGTGCACCACCGATCCACCAGCCATGACCTTCACCTGAGTACCAGTGACCAGATGCAGCAGATTTAGTTGCTACAGTGTTTGCATCAGTTGCAGTTGCGTCAGCTGCCATTGCAGAAGTAGCAACACCTAGAGATAGTGCAGCTAGTACAGATAGAGATAGAGATTTCAATTTCATTGTTAACTCCAATGCGTATCGCTATGAACTTTTCTAATTGTCCGTTCTTTATAATGCGTACTATTTTTTTTGTGTGTATCGCAGAACGGTGTATGTCAGGAACGAGATACATTGTGTGACTAACATCACCTTAAATCAAATAATAAAAAACTATGTTCACAATTAATTGAGTTTTTTTTAGTGACGCCAAAAAAATGACTTCTGAAAAAATGCTCTTTTTCACAATAAACGTTAAAGACAATTTTATGAGATAATTTTATCTTCTGAAAACTATAAAAACATAATAAAGAAAAGATAAATAAAAATAAAAAACAAATGAAAACATAATCTTGCACAGATTATTTCAAAATAAAAAATCTCTCCCACTAAGTTTAGAACTACAGTTCTGAGTGCTCTGCAACGTCAATTTCACGTTATAGATTTAACATAAGAGAAGATTCATAAGACTTTTACATCACTTCCCAAAATAAATTTTTTTGGTAGGATTTATGATAAAAATAAACATCACTTTATTTTAGCGACTAGGCATTGAACTTATAAAGACATAAAATGTGACCAAGATCGTGTAATGTTTGTTCTTAACACAGTGATGACTTTTCCATCATAAATATGTTCATTTGATACACAGCATTATGTATGTATGCAATTAGCTCTATGCGGATAGCAAAATATGATCATCTATAAACATGGCAATGACTTTTTTGAACCACAAAAGAGTGCTTATACGGCCGATGAGATAACCACAAAATTAAGTGCTAGTGAAACAAAGATTTTACAATACCTCATCGACAACAGCGGTGAGATAGTCAGTAGAGAAACATTATTAGAGATCGGCTGGCCCGAAAAAATTGTCGTACCGAATTCTCTTAATGTTGCCATTGCCAATCTTCGTAAAGCATTTAAAACAAAAAATGAAATCATCATTACGATTAAAGGTGCTGGTTTTACTGTTGCAAAAAATACTTTTGTTAAACAGCAGCAGAGTATTAATGAAGAAGAGCTTCAACAAGAAGAATCAGAGGCCATTGATTTAGCACAAGTCACAACCTCTGATACTCATACCGAGATAAATGATCGCCAAGAGCCGCCACATAACGGGGTTTATATACAGCGTATAAGAGTAAACTGGCAACGAGCTTGTACTGGTGTATTGGTATTACTCGCGGTGCTATGGATGTCGCTCTGGCTCAGTAGTTGGCAAACACCACCTTGTGTTGCTTTTGAGAATCAAAAAGTGTGTGGCAACATTGAACTATTAAAGCCAGAACAACTACCAAAAGATAAAGAGGGAACGTTGTACATTGATATGATGGGTAAGATTCATGCGCAAAACTAAAATTTTACTGATAGCTATTGGCTTACTCTTTCTTTACCCTGTCATAAACGGTATGGGTTGTGATTTTAATCTAGAATATAAGATTCCAGGCCATGAGCGTTTTGGCAGTTGTAAATTTGGCCAGTACACCTTAATTGATTATCCAGATCCAGAGAAAGGGAATGGCTATATTGTCTTAAAAGGTCTCTATTTTTATGCCTTTGGTAATGCAGGATTATTGATAACCGGCCATGAAGACCATACAAAAGAGATAACCAATGCATCTATTGATAGCGTTAACAACGCCAATCGACGGTTTTGGCGCCAAGCTAAAATCTCTCACTTTGGTAATCATGAGGTTATGTTCTACTCTAATCGTCCTAAAAACCAACTGCTGATTATTCCTTATAAGGGCAAGTTGTCACTTGGTGATTCTGAACATTAAAGCTTTTCATTACTCAACCCTTCAATAATAGGGCAACATGAATGCTCATTCCCTGGGCACTGCTTCGTTAGAGTTTCCAGGGTATGTTTCATTTGAATTAACTCACTGATCTTATGATCGATATCTTTCAATTTAGCGATAGCTTTTTGTTTTACATCCGCACTACGTCGATTAGGATCGCGAGACAGCGCTAATAGCTCTCGACACTCTTCTAAGGAAAATCCCACTAAGCGAGAGCGTTTTATCAATAATAGTTCAGCTAAGTGCCCATCATTATAATAGCGATAACCATTATCAGCTCGCATAGGCGGAGTAATAATACCCTTATCTTCATAAAAGCGAATGGTTTTTGTTGTTAAGTCAGTTTTTTTTGCGATATCACTAATATTCACAGTGCAACCTTTCTGTATCTGGAATCTTTTTTAACCATAATTCATTTTATGATTAGTATCAAACTTCGACTTTCTCTAGTCATCTCAATAAAATATACCTCTTAAAAATAAATCTTGACCTTCCCCTTGATGGAAGGTTTATTCTACATACAGTTGAATAATCTTATTTAAGGTCATGCTATGTCTAGATTTGATCTACCAATGCAAAATGTACGCTGCATGGGGTGCGTTAAAAAGATCCGTGCGGCTATTGAAACCTTACCTAACACCGTCATTCATGATATCGATACCGATCATATTGATGTTAGCAGTGATGCCCCACTTTCTAGTCTGTTTTCTATCATCGAAGAGTTGGGCTATAACGTGGGTTATCATTATCAATTTACCTTACAAGGTCTTTCTTGTGGTCATTGCGTTGCTAAAGTGGAAGCCGCACTTAAAGCACAAAATGATGTTGTAAGTTATCAAGTAAGCACCACAAACCTTGATGTTACAGGGGCAATAAGTAAGCAGTCACTTATCGAGTTAATTGATAGTCTCGGTTATCAAGCTTTAGATGAATCCGAACCAACGACAATAATGTTATATTTATCAGGACTTTCCTGTGGTAAATGTGTCGCAAAACTCAAAGCCGCTTTTGAAGCTCAATCTGTTTCTGTTCTTGAAATAGAGACAAAACATGCCGTTGTTTCATCAAATCTCAATGCGGAGCAATTGCTTACTATTGTTACCGATGCAGGTTATCAAGCCAGTTTAACTGAGCCTCAAGACACTCAGCCAGCTGAAGGGATTGTAATACCTGAAGCCATATCACAGCCTACTGAGAATAAACAGAGTATTGCCACAACTCAGCAATTTCTGTTATCTGGGATGACGTGTGCCAGTTGTGTAGCTTCAGTAGAGAAAGCAATCGCTAGTGTTACAGGGGTAGAATCTGTCAACGTTAATTTAGCGGAGAGAACTGCACTTGTTAGTGGCGATGGTCAGACTCAAGCTATCATCCATGCTGTTGAACAAGCGGGATACGGTGCAGAGCTAAGTGAAAATGAAGACGAGCGTCGTGCTCGCCAACAAGAGCAGAACAGTCAAACCTATAAAACTCACATTAAAAACTCTATTACAGCGCTGGTTGTTGGTGTTCCACTTATGGCGTGGGGTGTTTTTGGTGGAAATATGATGATTAATTCAACCAGCAGCCAAATTAGCTGGGGTATCATTGGATTAATTACATTATGGTTACTTTGTACTGTTGGTAAGCACTTCTATATAAATGCATGGAAAGCGTTTCTTCACCATCGTGCCACTATGGATACTTTAGTTGCTCTTGGTACTGGTGCTGCATGGATTTTCTCAATGTTGATCGTCATTATGCCTAACGTATTCCCACCTACGGCGCGTCATGTTTATTTTGAAGCCTCAGCGATGATCTTAGGTTTAATTACATTGGGTCATGCTTTAGAGTCTCGTGCTCGTAGCCAGACTTCAAAAGCATTAGAGCGTCTTATAGATTTGCAGCCTCAAACCGCCATCATTGTTGAAAATGGGGTTGAAGTTGAACGTCCATTAAGCGATGTGACAGAAGGCATGACATTACGCCTTCATCCAGGAGCTAAGGTGCCTGTTGACGGCATTGTTTTAGACGGCCAAAGTTATATTGATGAATCGATGTTAACAGGAGAACCAATTCCAGCTAATAAAACGGCAGGAGAAAAGGTTCATGCAGGTACCATTAACCAACATGGTAGTCTACTGTTTAAAGCCGAGCAGATTGGTGCTAATACGATGTTATCGCGTATTATTCAATTAGTTCGTCAAGCTCAAAGCAGTAAACCAGCGTTAGCTCGATTAGCCGATAAGATCTCTTCGATCTTTGTACCTTCTGTCATGATCATTGCTATTGTCACCGCTATGGTTTGGTACTATTTTGGCCCTGCTCCCTCATCTATTTATATGTTAGTAGCAGCGACAACCGTTCTTATCATTGCTTGTCCTTGTGCTTTAGGATTAGCAACGCCAATGTCTGTAACCGTTGGGGTTGGCCGAGCTGCTGAAATGGGAATTTTGATCCGAGATGCAGAAGCAATGCAGTTAGCAGCCGATGTTGATACTGTTGTATTAGATAAAACAGGAACCTTAACCGAGGGTAAACCGGCTCTTACTCAAACCGTAGCTTTAGCTAACTTAAACGATGAGCAAATTATCCAGCTAGCAGCAAGCTTAGAACAAGGTTCTGAACACCCTCTTGCGATTGCTATTTTAGATGCAGCAAAAGAGAAACAGCTAACATTAACAAAACCCATTAATTTTACCGCTCGCCCAGGCTTTGGTGTTTCAGGGGATGTAAATCAAACAAACATCAGTTTAGGTAATGCTCGTTTAATGGCTGAGCACAGTATTGATGTGACTCATTATCAAGAGCAAACAACTGAGATTGCATCACAAGGTGCAACCCCTATTTATGTGGCAGTTGATAACACATTAGTCGGAATTCTCGCTATCAGTGACCCACTTCGCGAAGACTCCATTACGGCAGTTTCTCGCATGCAGAAAATGGGACTGAATGTGGTGATGCTAACGGGTGATACTGAAGTTACCGCTCACGCTATTGCGAAAAAAGTGGGGATTGAAACCATAATTGCAGGGGTTCTACCAGACGGAAAAGCGGAACAAGTGGCCAAATTGCAACAACAAGGCCACAAAGTCGCCATGGTTGGTGATGGCATTAACGATGCTCCGGCTCTAGCTCGAGCAGAAGTTGGTATCGCAATGGGTAGTGGTAGTGATGTCGCTATTGAAAGTGCTCAATTTACCTTAATGCGTCATTCGTTACATGCTGTAGCTGATGCGTTAGAGCTATCAAAAGCAACCCTTAAAAACATGAAAGAAAACTTGTTTGGTGCCTTTGTCTATAACAGCCTAGGTATCCCAGTTGCTGCTGGTATTTTATATCCAATTACAGGAACACTACTTAGCCCTGTGATTGCAGGTGCAGCTATGGCGTTATCGTCAATTACGGTTGTGACCAACGCAAACCGCTTACGTCTGTTCAAACCTCAACATAAGGACTAATAATATGTGTTTTCTATTTGGTGTTGCCGCTATTGGTTTGATTGTGTGGTGGTTTTGGTTACATCCTAAAGCGCATTAATCATACCTAAAATTACAGCGAGTCATAATCTGATTTAATATCAAAGGTGCAGAGAGTAAATATCTGCACCTTTTTCTTTAGCTAAAAGTTCGCTATGGTAATTTTCTAACCTTCATAGGATAAAACTTAATGCGAAAATATATTTATGCTCTGTTATTACCATTTCTCTCTTTTTCTGCATTAAGTGCTCCCCTTGTATGGCAAGCACAAAAAGGGGATGTGAATTTTTACTTCTTAGGCTCCATTCATGCAGGTAAGAAAACCTTTTATCCTCTTCCTTCTGAGTTTATGGAACATTGGTCTAGCGCTAATGCTCTGATTGTTGAAGCAAATATCTTGTCATCAACTGAGGTAAAACCAGATTTATCAGGCCCAACAACCAAGCAGCAATTAACGCCAAAGCAGCAAGAACAGTTAAAAGTTATTAGTGATACCCTTTCGCTACCCTATTCCCATCTATTGACGATGCCACCTTGGTTATCTGCCATTAATTTACAAATGGCACTAACAAATCAATTAGGTTTAGATCCGCAACAAGGTGTGGATTATCAACTGCTATTAAAAGCTCAACACGATAAGTTACCGATAAAAGAGCTTGAAGGTGTCGAACAACAGTTTGCCCTACTCGCTAACCTTCCTGAGCATGGGACTCCTATGTTGCAAGAAACAGTCACTAATTGGGAACAACTAAAGCAGGATATGGCAGATTTAATTACCGCTTGGCAAACCGGTGATCAAACAAAGCTCAATCAGCTTTTTACTAATAGTCAGTTTGATGATCAAAGTGATGAACAATTAATATTTGGCAGGAATAAGCAATGGGCCCATATTTTAAGTGATCCACAACAGTATCCTGCGGGTAATTATTTGGTGGTAGTCGGCGCATTTCACCTGCTTGGTGACAAGGGAGTTCCTGCTTTATTAGCGGAAGAAGGATTTATCGTTAAGCGAGTAAGCGAGTTTTCTCCGAAATAAAAAACAAGCAATATATTAGTTATCAAAAAGCTTCATCATTTGACGAAGCTTTTTGATTACAATCAACTACGACGAGCAAGATGTCGTTCTCGATTATCGAGTTTTTTCTCTGGGCTTTTCTTTAACATTACATATACAGCACCACAGCCACCATGTTGACGAAGAGCCGAGTGGTATCCCATTACATCACTAATTTGCTCAAGCCATGTTGCTAAGTAGCTTTTCATTAATGCAGGTGGATTAGATCTCTCACCTTTGCCATGAACAATTAAGACACTGCGGATATCAAGCCGCTGACATTGCTTTAAGAACTTTAATACCTCTTCTCGTGCTTCTTTCAATGTCTTTCGGTGAAGGTCTAATCGAGCTTGAATTTCATATTTGCCAAGTCTTAACTTTCGAATGACCCCTTCTTGCACACCATCTCTCTTAAACTCTAACATATCGTCTGGTTTAACCATCTTGGCATAATCAATTGAAAGATATTCAGGATCACTGTCAGATAGAGTTTGAGCTGCTAACTGTCGAGCTAATTGCGCATCAGTTACATTGAATTTATTAGTGACTTCTACTGTGTCTTGTTTTATTGGCGAGACATCCGCCATCATCTCTCGAAAGAGATCCAATTCATTATTATCTGACATAACACTTCACGAGTTCATCAAGCGATATGTTAATTATAAAATTGAACTTGGCTTGCGGCTATCTTTTCATTTTTAACAAATAGACTTTGCTGCATATATAACCACAATTTGCTTTTTAATCTTATTTATTAGATGTGAAATATACTGAAAATGCATTTTACCAATATTCTACTGACTATTTAGGCCAGATTTATGATTAATAATCAACCGCAATCAGAGTGGGTAATGTGTGACAAATGTATCTAAGTTGTTGCTAATGCTACTATTGAGCTACTGAGATTGATTAAAATTGCTAGGAGTTGATCGAATGACGAGCAATGGATTCAATTTCATAAAAAATACCGCAGAAAATACTGTATAGCTCTTGCGTTACGAAAAATGCTGAGTATTATAGTCGACCTCGACACGATAGAGTCGAAACAAAGTCGGTGAATAGCGCAGTTTGGTTGAGCATCTCTGCTCTTCGGTAAACAGCGGACCAGAGGGTCGGGAGTTCCTGATCTATCTAAAAGCAATAGCCTCTTCACCGACCACTATTTCAAGTAGTGGTATTTATTGCCGTTGCTTACAGTCGGTGAATAGCGCAGTTTGGTAGCGCATCTGGTTTGGGACCAGAGGGTCGGGGGTTCGAATCCCTCTTCACCGACCACTATTTTAAGTAGTGGTATTTATTACCGTTGCTTACAGTCGGTGAATAGCGCAGTTTGGTAGCGCATCTGGTTTGGGACCAGAGGGTCGGGGGTTCGAATCCCTCTTCACCGACCACTATTT
>NZ_PYOG01000019.1 GCF_003026815.1 Photobacterium damselae
GCCATGATCAAACTCTTCAATTAAAGTTTTGTTGTATCTAACGATACGGCTCAATGAATACTGTTAATTCATCATAAATGATGAATGAATTGACTGTGCTGATACTTACGTATCACTTGGTCACTCATTTTCATTGATTAAATCTTTTAGACTAAATCATTTCACGAGTGCCCACACAGATTGCATGGTCAAATTGTTAAAGAACAATATCTTCAATAACTTAGCGTTAAACTCAATTACTGAAGAGGCTGCCAATTCTACGCAAATTAAATTAAGTGTCAACACTTATTTTCAATCAACTTTTTGAACTAGCTCCAACGTTTCATTGCCACATCTTTCTAATGCCGGCTCCCCGTTGGTGAGGAGGCATTATAGAGAAATCGATCGTCAAAGCAAGCTTAAAAATTGGTTTTTTCATGAAAAACAAAACGTTCGCTCAAGTTTTCATCCAAACGATGTTTTTATCCTTTTTTTGCGGCAATTCCACTCGCAAACTCACTGACTTTTTGCCAATTGGTGTATTCCACTTCTTTCGTCGTATCGGTTTCTCCTCCTGTAATCTTCATAATCAATTGAATCATTAGCCGATCAAACCAGCGATAACGAGGATAACGAAGAGCTCCAGCAAAAACCGCAATCTGTTCAGGCTGCCATGGTGACTTTTGCAGAAACTTACGAACATAAGCACTGCCTTGTGGTGTATCTTTGCCTTCTTTACGTGCGGTAAGATTCACACAGATAAAACTGGCGCCCGCTCTTTTTAATTCAACTTGGTTACGTTCAATAAATTGATACAAGAGTTTATTAAAGTGACCATAGCGAATGGAAGCACCGATAATAATCTGATCATACTCAGACCAATTAACATTAGGTTGAGCATGAAGATCTCGAACTTCGCACTGAAATCCATCCCCCAACTCTTTCTCTATATAATGAAGGATTTTTAACGTCTGACCTTCACGACTAGAATAAAGCATTAATAGCTTCTTCTTCATGATAACTCCTTAATTACGCCAGAATGTCGGGGTAAACAAAACCAACAGCGTAAAGACTTCCAAACGACCAAATAGCATCGCAACAACCAAAATCCATTTAGCAGGATCATTAATCTCGCCAAAATGAACTGCAACCTCTCCAAGCCCTGGTCCCAAATTATTTAATGTGGCGGCAACGGCTGAAAATGATGTCAGCTCATCAAGCCCAGTTGCGATTAATGCCAGCATACAGACGACAAAGACTAAAGCATAGGCAGAGAAGAATCCCCACACTGCATCAACGACCCGCTGCGGCAATGCTTTTTTACCTAATTTAATGGTGTATACCGCTCTTGGGTGAATCAAACGTTTTAGCTCTCGCACACCTTGCAAGGAAAGTAACAGCATTCGAATCACTTTCATTCCACCGCCAGTCGAACCGGCACAGCCGCCAATAAAAGAAGAGAACAGAAGCAGCACAGGTAAAAATAGAGGCCAATCAGCAAATCCAGTCGTCGTAAAGCCAGCCGTGGTCGAAATAGATACCGTTTGAAATAACGCCTGATCCATTGCCTGATAATAAGAGTCATACGAATGGTGATTAACTAAGATGGCAAAACAAATCACAAAGAGCATCAATTGAATAAATAGAAACGCTCTAAATTCAGGATCGCGCCAATACGTTCGTAATCTAATCCCGCCATTAGCAAAGGCTGCAAAGTGAAGCGAGAAATTACAGGCTGATATCAATAGAAAAACCATGGTAATCATATTAATTGTTGGGCTATTAAAGTAACCCATACTGGCATCGTGAGTAGAAAAACCGCCGATAGCTATGGTCGAAAAACTATGAGCAATTGCATCAAATGGAGTCATACCTGCGACCCAAAAGGCTAAGGCACAACTCACGGTTAAAGCTAAATAAATAAACCAGAGTGTTTTCGCCGTTTCTGCTATTCGCGGCGTCATCTTACTGTCTTTTACAGGCCCTGGAATTTCCGCTCGATATAGCTGCATACCACCGATCCCCAAAACAGGAAGAACAGCAACAGCAAGAACGATGATTCCCATCCCACCAAACCATTGTAAAAACTGGCGATAAAATAAAATCGCTTTAGGTAAAGCATCTAATCCAACGATGACCGTTGCCCCTGTTGTTGTTAGGGCAGAAAAGGATTCAAAAAAGGAGTCGGTAACCGAAAGATCGGGTGTATGAGAAAGAATAAAAGGCACCGCACCGGCGCTACCAATAACTACCCAAAAAAGCACAACAATTAAAAAACCTTCGCGCGCTTTTAATTCATGGCGGTGACGTCGATTAGGAAACCATAACGCTGCCCCACCAGCAAACAGTAAAAAGAAGGTCACAATAAAAGGAACACCAGCACCATCGCGATAAATTAAGGCGACTAACGCAGGAGCTAACATGGTGACACTAAAAAATGCGAGCAATAGCCCTACAATACGGATAATTGAACGAAATTGCATAGCCTAAAGGCTCTCATCCTAAGCAATAAGTAATAGATTAATCGGCGGTGACGGGTTGGATACGCCCACCACTGCGATTAACCAATTTAGCGCAAAAAGCTGAAACTTCTCGTTGATCAAGCTCTAAGGCCATAGAAACTTGGGTTTGATAATCAGCAGTTAACTGTACACCACTGTGCTCATTAAGTAGGGATTCGACCAAAGAAACTTGATTATAATCACAGCATAAGGTGACGATGGCCGTCATGACTTTCTCTTGCGTTATCAGTTGAGCAAGTGCTTGCTGAACACCACCACCATAAGCTTTGACTAGACCACCAGTACCTAATCGAATACCGCCATAATAACGAGTCACAACAGCTGTGATTTCACCGACATTAGAACCAGTAAGCTGAGCCAAGATAGGTTTCCCTGCTGTTCCCGATGGTTCACCATCATCACTAAAGCCCCACTTCATCGAATCGGTTGGTCGGCCAGCAACAAAAGCCCAACAGTTATGACGAGCATCATGGTGCTTCTCTTTTATATGGTTAACAAAAGCTTTGGCAGCTTCAATATTTGGCGTATGGGCAAGATAGGTAATAAAGCGACTTTTTTTTATTTCTTCTTCAAATACAACCGCATCAGCTGGAACCCAATAAGGCTCAGAATTCATAACGTTGCTCACTAACTAAAACAAACTCTGGCTAGAGTACCATATTTTTAAACAACTCTTATCACCTCAATGAAACAGCAAAAGTTAAACAAATGTTTAAAAATAGTATTGAAATAGTTTTATTTTGGGTCCAGACTAATTTTTAACCTAGGACAGGTCAAACCAGTTAATAAGATTCGATAAAAATCGAGCTTCATGGAGATAGAACATGATTTATCAAGGTGAAACCCTCTATGTGGACTACATTGAACCCGGTATTGCTGAACTGTGTTTACATGCTTCAGGCTCTATCAATAAATTCGATCTCGCCACATTAGAAAGCTTAAACCAAGCCCTCAACGCCCTATATCAACAACCCGACCTCAAAGGTCTTTTACTTACCTCAAGCAAAGACAGCTTTATTGTTGGGGCTGATATCACAGAATTTCTCGGCCTCTTTGCACAATCAGAACCAGAGCTGTTGCAATGGTTGAATTACGCTAACAGTATTTTTAATAAGCTTGAAGATATCCCCGTGCCTACTGTGTCTGCCATCTCCGGTTATGCATTAGGTGGTGGGTGTGAGTGTGTATTGGCTTGTGATTTTCGTATCGGCACCCCAACAACCAAAATCGGTCTACCTGAAACCAAATTGGGGATCATGCCAGGGTTTGGGGGTACCGTGCGTTTGCCTCGCTTAATTGGTGCTGATAGCGCAATGGAAATCATCACCACAGGAAAAGAGCAAACAGCATCTCAAGCGCTAAAAATGGGCCTCCTTGATGCTATTGTGGATACAGAAAATCTCCATCAATCGGCGCTCAATTTACTGCACAATACCATTGATACTACGATTAACTGGCAACCTCGCCGTAGTCAAAAACAGCAGCCGCTCGCTTTAAACCATACCGAAGCAATGATGAGCTTTACCACAGCAAAAGCCATGGTTGCCAAGCTAGCAGGTCCCCACTATCCCGCACCTATGATGGCAGTAAAAACCATTGAAAATGCGGCGCAACTCAGCCGAGCAGAAGCACTGCAGATTGAGAGCACAAACTTTGTAAAACTAGCGAAATCCAGTGAAGCCCAAGCATTAATAGGGCTCTTTTTAGGAGATCAAAAGCTTAAAGCAGCAGCCAAAAAAGCCGCCAAAGAAAGCAGCTTAATTGAGCATAGCATGGTGCTAGGTGCAGGTATTATGGGAGGAGGTATTGCCTATCAGTCTGCGGTGAAGGGTATCCAAGTCACCATGAAAGATATTGCGCCAGCATCGCTAGATTTAGGGATGACAGAAGCCGCAAAATTACTCAATAAGCGTCTAGAGCGAGGCCGCATTGATGGGCTGAAGATGGCACAAATCCTAGGTCGTATTAACCCAACCTTATCTTATCCACAACAGACACCTCAGATCATAGTTGAAGCGGTTGTTGAAAATCCCAAAATTAAAATGGCAGTATTACAGGAGGTTGAAGCAGCTACTCCCGCCACAACCGTACTAACATCTAATACTTCAACCATACCGATTGATCTGTTAGCGCAAGGATTAACTCGTCCAGAACAATTTTGTGGCATGCATTTCTTCAATCCAGTACATAAGATGCCTCTAGTTGAAATTATTCGAGGAAAGGCCACTTCAGAACAAACCATTCAGCAAGTGGTCAGCTATGCCAAACAGATGGGGAAAACGCCTGTTGTCGTCAATGATTGTCCTGGATTTTTCGTTAACCGCGTTCTGTTTCCTTACTTTGCTGCTTTTAGCCAATTGGTTAATGACGGCATTGATTTTCAGCGTATTGATAAAATTATGGAGCGCCAATTTGGTTGGCCTATGGGTCCGGCTTACTTATTAGATGTTGTCGGTATTGATACTGCCCATCATGCCCAAGCGGTAATGGCCGAAGGGTATCCAGATCGAATGGCTAAAGTACACAAAGATGCTATTGATGTGCTGTTTGAAAATAAACGTTTTGGACAAAAAAATGGTTCTGGATTCTATAACTATCAATTAGATAAAAAAGGGAAACCGAAGAAAACTCTAGCTCCCGAAGTCACTCAATTACTCAACTCTCTTTGCCAACAACCACTCGATCTTAGCGATCAGCAGATCATGGAACGTATGATGATCCCAATGATCAATGAAGTCGTTCTGTGTCTGGAGCAGCAAATTATTGCCGATCCAGCCGATGGGGATATGGCGCTCATTTATGGTTTAGGATTTCCTCCATTTATTGGAGGGGTTTTCCGCTACCTTGATAACTTAGGCTTAGATAATTACTTGCGCCTCACCAAGCAATATCAGCAACTGGGGACTCTTTACTCAGTACCTAGCAGTTTGCAAGAGATGGCGAAAAAACAACAAACCTACTATCCGAAACCAAACAGCACACTGAATTTACACACTCAAGGATGAGGGATTTATGATGAATAATGTCGTTATTGTCGATTGCATTCGAACTCCAATGGGTCGCTCGAAACAAGGCGCTTTTCGTCATGTCCGTGCCGAAGATCTCTCAGCCCATTTAATGTCTGGGTTATTAGAGCGTAATCCGCAACTGCAACCAGAACAGATCGAAGATATCTATTGGGGCTGCGTGCAACAGACGCTAGAACAAGGATTTAATATTGCCCGAAATGCAGCTCTACTCGCAGACCTCCCCCATACGGTTGGTGCAACTACAGTTAATCGTCTTTGTGGCTCTTCAATGCAAGCCTTACATGATGCTACTCGCTCGATTATGGTTGGTGATGGTGATATCTGTTTGGTTGGCGGCGTTGAACATATGGGTCATGTCCCAATGAATCATGGGGTCGATTTTCATCCTGGATTAAGTAAAACCGTAGCAAAAGCGGCTGGCATGATGGGGTTAACAGCGGAAATGCTCGGTCGAATGTATGGAATAAGCCGAGAAATGCAAGACGCCTTTGCTGCGCGATCTCACCAAAGAGCTCATGCTGCCACGATTGAAGGTCGGTTCTGTCATGAGATATTGCCAACGTTAGGCCACGATAGCCAAGGTAATTTAATTAAACTAACTCAAGATGAGGTCATCCGCCCTGAAACCACAATCGAATCACTTTCAGCACTGCGCCCTGTTTTTGATCCTGTTAATGGAACGGTAACGGCAGGCAGCTCATCGGCCCTATCCGATGGTGCCAGTGCGATGCTAATTATGAGCGAAGAAAAAGCAAACCAACTCGGCTTGTCAATTCGCGCTCGTATCAAATCGATGGCTATTGCAGGATGCGATCCTTCCATCATGGGATTTGGCCCTGTTCCAGCCAGTCAGAAAGCATTGCAACGAGCAGGATTAACCATGAAAGATATTGATATTGTTGAACTTAATGAAGCCTTCGCCGCTCAGTCTCTCCCTTGTGTTAAAGAGCTTGGTTTGCTGGATATGATGGACGAAAAGGTCAACCTAAATGGAGGAGCAATTGCTCTGGGTCATCCATTAGGGTGTTCAGGTACACGAATCTCAACAACGCTTATCAACTTAATGGAACAACAAGGCGCTCAATTTGGCTTAGCGACTATGTGTATCGGTCTTGGCCAAGGTATCGCAACAGTATTCGAACGAGTCTAAGCTCACAGGAAAACAAACGGTAATAACCATCTGCAAATAACCATGAGCCCATTAATCTTAAAATGGGCTCCCTCTTCTATACTACGCTTAATTTATGCACAATAATCATAGAATAAATGAGTAAGTTTCATTTTCTTCATAGATTATTTGCGTCTACACTAGAGTCAATAACAGCCCCTTAACTGATTATGTGGAGCAAGTATGTTTAAGGCATTAGTACTCAATCAAGAAGACAAAAAAACCCTAGTTAGCATTGAACAACTCGATGAATCACAACTTCCTGAAGGTGATGTGCTGATCGACGTTGATTACTCATCCTTAAACTACAAAGATGGTTTAGCGATCACAGGCAAAGGCCGTATTGTTCGTCAATTCCCAATGGTTCCAGGCATCGATTTAGTCGGCACGGTTTCGCAATCAAATGACAACCGCTACCAAGCTGGTGATAAAGTGGTATTGACTGGTTGGGGTGTCGGTGAAGGTCATTGGGGCGGAATGGCAGAAAAGGCTCGTCTAAAAGCAGATTGGCTGGTTCCTATGCCACAAGCCTTTGATGGCAAGCAAGCGATGATGATCGGCACAGCAGGTGTCACCGCTATGTTGTGTGTACAAGCACTAGTCGATGCTGGTGTAAAACCACAAGATGGCGAAGTTCTCGTAACTGGTGCAAGTGGTGGCGTAGGCTCTGTTGCCGTTACTCTACTTTCTCAGTTAGGTTATCAAGTAGTGGCAGTAACAGGTCGTGTAGCTAAAAACGGCGAACTATTAAAACAACTTGGTGCAAGCCGCGTTGTTGAGCGCAGTGAATTCGCAGAGCCAGTACGTCCACTCGATAAACAACTATGGGCTGGTGCGATTGATACCGTTGGTAGCACTATGTTGGCTAAAGTGTTATCACAAGTAAACTATGACGGTGCAGTAGCCATTTGTGGTCTAGCTGGCGGTTTCGATCTACCTACAACAGTGATGCCATTTATTCTACGTAACGTAAAACTTCTTGGCGTAGACTCTGTAATGTGTCCATTTGAGAAGCGTCAACAAGCGTGGCAACGTTTAGGTGAATTACTACCTGCAAGTTACTTTGAACAAGCTTGTCGAGAAGTAACCTTAGAACAAGTACCTGAATGTGCCGAAGCTATTACTAACGGACAAATCACGGGTCGAGTTGTTATTAAGCTCTAAGTAATCAAGCTATAACACCAATAACTGAGTGACTACCAAAAGCCAGTGGGAAATACTATTCTGCTGGCTTTTGTCTTTTCTATTTACTCCATCAACCCCATATCGTGAATACGGGTATCAATCAGGCGACTGCACTCTTCTTTAATGAGATTACGCAGCCATAATTGTGAAGCTGAATGCTCGCAACGCGGATGCCAAATCAGTGAATAATCAAACGGCTTAAAATCAAAAGGGAGAGGTTTAATCACCAAGTTGTGTTTTTCCGCCACCAAATAAGCCAAATCAGCCGGAACGGTAATAATTAACGGCATACTTTCAACTATCGCTAGCGCTGCTTCTAAATGATACGCCCGCAATACCATTTTACGCTCGGGATGTCCGCGTAATGCATCATCCACCAGCGCTTTTACCCCATCACTAATCGCAATCATAGCATGGGGGAAAGTTAAGTAATCTGATAGCGTCAATGGTTTATCAGCTAACGGATGATGACGGCTAAGCAAACAGAAAACACTCACTAAGCCTAAGTGTTCTGAACTCAGAGGTTCAACGGAGCCAATTGGGCGACAAATAGCCATATCACAACCATCTGTTGTTAGCTGTTCTAATAGATGGTCATGTTGCAAAGGGGCAAACTCTAAAGAAATATTAGGCGCTTCTTGATAGATACGAGGTAAAGCAAAAGGCAAAATGGTCTGCATCGCATAATCTGTTGTAGCAATGGTAAAACGCTGATCGCACAATTCAGGTTGAAAGTCGTTTGGCGTTAATAAAATGCGTAAAGATTCTAAAGGGTCGTGCAATTGTTCATTAAGTTCAAGCGCCCGTTGGGTGGGGATCAGATGCTGTCCTTGACGAGTAAAAAGAGGATCATTGAGTAAGTGGCGCAGTCGACCCAATACTCGGCTCATTGCTGATTGACTTAGATTCAAGCGTACCGCCGCTTTGCTGACACTTGATTCTTCTAATAAGACTTTTAATGCCACCAATAGGTTTAAATCGCGGCGATATACTTCTTCTAATTCCATAGCAACGGCTCATAGGGTCGTGGTCTGAGCCTCTATTATGCGGAAATAATCAGAAAAACACGATATATTGATTATTGTATTACCACTCCTCTTCTTCCTCCTCATTATCGGAGTCTGCCAGTTCAAACCACAAACCAATAGCAGCAGCAATTAACCCACCAAGCGCAAAAATATTAAGATCTTGTGGGCTACGAAGAACGATAGTACAAAAGGTGATCAGCCCTAACAGGCAATAAATGGTTAATCTATCTCGTTGAGTCAGCATCCTTGACCTCCTAGTCCGTTAGAAGAAAGGTTAACAACTTGTTAATTACGTTACGTGATTTTTCTCACTTTGCCAAGTGATATTGATTAATTCTTATCCATCAGTATTATTGATGCCCTTAGCTACAGAGGCACAAAAAATTATGACTGCAACTTTTGATAACCCAAATCATTGCCTAGAAGCACAAGGATTACGCTGCCCAGAACCTGTAATGATGGTTCGTAAAACAGTAAGAAAAATGGCTGATGGCGAAACCCTATTAGTCTTGGCGGATGACCCATCAACCACTCGAGATATTCCGAGCTTTTGTCGTTTTATGGATCACACCTTAGTTGCGGCTGATACAGAAAATCTACCGTATCGCTACCTTATTCAAAAAGGGGTTAGCGCATAACAGTAAAAGGCAGCCTTAAGCTGCCTTTTTGTTATTCATCATAATGCTGCTGTTCAACTTTCCGTAACCGTTCAAGCTCATGGCGCAGCTCACGCATCTCTTTTTTCATTGGAAGTACATACCGAACCCGCACCAAAGCATCAATAGATAAATAGGTTGTGACAATGGCTCCCACTACCATAGGTAGCCACATATCAGTCAGCACCATGCCAAGGATATTTAATGCTAATGCGAAGTGAAACAACCAAAACTGACTCTGTGGAGATATTGCAAGAAAGCGGGTCATAGGGCCCTCCTAAGATTGCTTTACCAATGTCATCTTCACCATAGCATGCATGTTTTGATTGCTCCATTAACTGGTTCACATTTTATACTAAGGGATGCAGTTCCACGTGAAACAGCTACATCCCCAATGCTGCAGCGACCGCTAAAACAACAAAGAGAGCAGCAGTTACTTTACGAATCAATCCAAGTGGCATTTTATCCGCCGACAGCTTACCAATTAATACTACAGGCACATTAGCCAATAGCATGCCAATCGTTGTTCCCAAAACCACCCACATCAAGGCATCATGATACTTTGCACCGAGCATGGTTGTTGCAACTTGAGTTTTATCGCCAATCTCAGCCACAAAAAAAGCAATAAAACTGGCAATAAATGGTCCTCGATTAGACAGAGTCTCTTCATCATCAAGTTTATCTGGCACCAAAATCCAGAGCGCCATAGCGATAAAACTTATCACTAGCACCCATTTTAAAATTTGAGGCGTTAAGTAATCGGCAACGACAACACCAAGCCAGGCAGCTAAAGCATGATTTGCTACGGTTGCTGCAAAAATCGCTAAAATGATGGGAATAGGTTTGCGATAACGGCTAGCTAGCATTAAAGAGAGTAATTGGGTTTTATCACCAATTTCAGCTAAGGCAACCGTTGTTATAGATATTGCTAGTACACTCACGACAGGCTCTTTGGGGGGAGAATTATTATTAGAACCAATAGTAAAACTCGCACTCCCCACCCCGGTTTATGCGGTCTTACCTATGGTCTTGCCAAACCCAAAACGGTCACATTCACCATGAAGATTTTGCTTCAATTATGTTGATGAATGTCTATTCTAGTCTTATTGCAACACTAGATTAGAGGCTACTCCCCAAAGGAGCGAGCATGATATCAAAGCCAATAGTTGGCTGTAAAGGTCATGTTTATGGCAAAAAAAACCGCAGTCTTAACAACTGCGGTTTTTCTCACAATAAACTCGTCAATTAGCCAAGAGGACTCATTACGATCTGTACGCGGCGGTTTTCCGCACGACCAGCAGCTGTACTGTTTGTTGCGATAGGGCTTGCTTCGCCCATACCTTGAGAAACCACACGGTTTGCTGCAACACCTTGACGAATTAAGTAATTACCTACTTCTGCCGCACGTACTTGAGATAGACGTTGGTTATAAGATGCAGCACCTGTGCTATCGGTGAAACCGTATACGTTTAGCTGAGTCTTGTTATACTCTTTTGCAACAAGTGCAACATTGTGTAGCGCATTCATTGCACGCTGATTTAGTGTTGTTTGATCCACACCGAATGTAATTTCGTTTGGCATGTTTAACACAATGTTATTGCCGTTACGTGTAACAGTAATACCTGAAGATGCTAATTGCTTGCGAAGTTTTGCCGCTTGCACATCCATGTAATAACCGATACCACCACCTAGAGCAGCACCTGATGCAGCACCAATCAATGCACCTTTACCACGATCGTGTTTGCTTGAAGAAGCGACACCAATTGCTGCACCTGCAAGAGCACCAATAATTGAGCCACTGGTTGCGTCAGCCGTTTGTGATTCACCCGTATATGGGTTTACTGTTGAACAACCAGTCATAGTCATCGCAGCAATAACTGAGATCACTGCAGCGCGCACCCACTTGTTCGATGCGTTAGATACATTGTTAGCCATGATTAATAGATTCCGTGTTTTCGACCCTCTCACTTTCGTGAGAAAACTGAGGTTAATAGCATAAACGCTACAATAAAACAGCGGGCAGTTTAATCAACAATCCATCAAATCACATCAAAATTTTGTCAAATATTCACCATTTCAATATCTATCAAAATAAATTGGTCAATATTTTTGTCAAAAGCGAGCTGGGATGAATAAAAAACATCCACGAACTCTACTCGCTGGTCGCCATGCAAGGTATACTGGATAGTTATTACTTTAATCCACTAATCTCGCGAAGCTGACAATGCATAAATACGACATTAAAACCTTTCAGGGCATGATCCTCGCGCTGCAGGATTACTGGGGCCAACAAGGTTGTACCATCGTACAACCATTAGATATGGAAGTCGGTGCAGGTACCTCTCACCCAATGACATGTCTACGAGCTCTAGGTCCAGAGCCTATTGCAACAGCGTACGTTCAACCATCTCGTCGTCCAACTGACGGCCGTTATGGTGAAAACCCAAACCGTCTTCAGCACTACTACCAATTTCAGGTAATGCTAAAGCCTTCTCCAGATAATATTCAAGAGCTATACCTTGGCTCTCTAGAAGCACTTGGTATCGATACTCAAATTCACGATATCCGCTTTGTTGAAGATAACTGGGAAAACCCAACACTTGGTGCTTGGGGTCTTGGCTGGGAAGTATGGCTAAACGGTATGGAAGTAACTCAGTTTACTTACTTCCAGCAGGTTGGTGGCCTAGAGTGTAAACCAGTAACAGGTGAGATCACTTACGGTATCGAACGTCTTGCAATGTACATTCAAGGTGTTGACTCAGTATACGACCTAGTATGGACTGATGGCCCACTAGGTAAAGTAACTTACGGTGATATCTTCCACCAAAACGAAGTTGAGCAATCGACTTACAACTTCGAACATGCCGATGTTGATTTCCTATTTACTTTCTTCGATCAAAACGAGAAAGAGTGTCAACAACTGCTTGAGTTGGAAACGCCACTACCACTTCCTGCTTACGAGCGCATCCTAAAAGCCGCTCACGCATTTAACCTATTAGATGCACGTAAAGCAATTTCGGTAACTGAGCGTCAACGCTACATTCTGCGTATCCGTAACCTAACTAAGCAGGTTGCAGAAGCTTATTACGCATCACGTGAAGCTCTTGGCTTCCCTATGTGCAAAAAAGATAAGTAAGGGATAGTCATGACAGAACGTAATTTCCTAATTGAGCTAGGTACAGAAGAGCTACCACCAAAAGCACTTCGTACTCTGGCTGAAGCTTTTGCTGCTAACTTTGAGGCAGAACTAAAAGCTGCAGATCTAGCGCACAATGGCATTGAGTGGTTTGCGGCTCCTCGCCGTTTAGCACTTAAAGTTAATGCGCTGGCTGAAAACCAACCAGACAAAATTGTAGAAAAGCGTGGTCCGGCTATCGCTTCTGCTTTTGATGCTGACGGTAACCCAACAAAAGCAGCACAAGGCTGGGCTCGTGGTAATGGTATTACTGTAGAGCAAGCTGAACGTCTGGTAACAGATAAAGGCGAATGGCTACTGTTCAAGCAAGAAGTTAAAGGCCAAGAAGCAAAAGCGCTACTTCCTGAACTTGCTACAAATGCACTAGCTAAGCTACCAATTCCAAAACCAATGCGTTGGGGCGATAAAGAAACACAATTTATTCGTCCAGTGAAAACTCTAACCATGCTGCTTGGTGATGAGCTTGTTGAAGGCACTATTCTTGGTGTGGATTCAGCTCGCACTATTCGTGGTCACCGTTTTATGGGTGAAAGCGAGTTCACTATCGATAATGCTGATCAGTACCCTGCAATTCTAGAAGAGCGCGGTAAAGTGATGGCTGATTACGAAGCTCGTAAAGCTATCATTGTTGCCGATGCACAAAAAGCCGCTCAAGAAGTAGGTGGTATCGCAGACCTTGATGATGAACTAGTAGAAGAAGTAACTTCTCTTGTTGAATGGCCTGTGGTTCTAACCGCTTCTTTTGAAGAGAAGTTCCTAGCTGTTCCTGCTGAAGCTCTGGTTTACACCATGAAAGGTGACCAGAAGTACTTCCCTGTTTATGATGCTGAAGGCAACCTGGTTCCTAAGTTTATCTTTGTATCAAACTTAATCTCGAAAGATCCAAGCCAAATCATCGCAGGTAACGAGAAAGTGGTTCGCCCACGTCTTGCTGATGCTGAGTTCTTCTTTAATACTGACCGCAAGCGTCCACTGATTGATCGTCTACCTCAACTAGAGACAGCAATCTTCCAGCAAAAGCTAGGTACTATTAAAGATAAAACAGATCGCATCACCGAACTTGCTGGCTTTATTGCAGCAAAAATCGATGCTGATGTTGATAACGCAAAACGTGCCGGTCTGCTATCTAAATGTGACCTAATGACCTCAATGGTATTCGAATTTACCGATACTCAAGGTGTTATGGGTATGCACTATGCTCGCCACGATGGTGAAGCAGAAGAAGTAGCATTAGCTCTTAATGAACAATACATGCCTCGCTTTGCCGGCGATGAGTTACCAAGTACTGGTGTTTCTGCTGCAGTAGCAATGGCAGATAAGCTAGATACATTAGTAGGTATCTTCGGTATTGGCCAAGCACCAAAAGGCAGTGACCCATTTGCACTACGTCGTGCAGCACTAGGTGTATTGCGTATTATCGTTGAAAAAGGCTATAACTTAGATCTTGTTGAGCTTGTTGCAAAAGCACATGAGCTATACGGTGATAAGCTAAGTAACGATAATGTTGAGTCGGATGTTATCGAGTTTATGCTTGGTCGTTTCCGCGCTTGGTATCAAGATGAAGGCTTCAGCGTTGATGTTATTCAAGCAGTATTGGCTCTACATCCAACCAAGCCTGCTGACTTTGACCAACGAGTGAAAGCGGTATCTCACTTCCGTGAATTGGATGCAGCTGAATCACTAGCAGCAGCCAACAAGCGTGTTGGTAATATCTTAGCGAAATTTGACGGTGAGCTTCCTGCACAATGGGATAACGCTCTACTGGTTGAAGATGCAGAGAAAACACTTGCCGCTGATATTGCAGCAATGCAAGCAACTCTAGAGCCAGCTTTCGCTGCGGGTAACTACCAGCAAGCACTGACTGAACTAGCAAGCCTACGTGAACCTGTTGATGCGTTCTTTGATAACGTAATGGTTATGGCAGATGACGAGAAACTAAAAGTAAATCGTCTAACTATGCTTAATGCCCTTCGCAATATGTTCCTACAAGTTGCAGATATTTCTCTACTACAGAAATAATCTCAATTGATATAACAAAGCCCGCCTCTGTGCGGGCTTTTTTTATCATCAAAAAACTCTAATCTTTGATCATCACTGTTTCACGTGAAACAATGTTATTGATGTTTTTCTGCTCTCTTTTCACACTCGCCGCAATAAGGTATGTTGAGCAAACACAACATCATAAATCCCCCAGCACTAGATTGGATGGGTTATAAAAACATTGAGGTTTGCAAAGACACATGGAGTTCTCAACCTTTGGCGACAAGTTCGCTCGCTATTCCAGTATTGCTCAGTTAATGGATGACTTAAATGATGGCCTGCAAGACCCCAATGCCATCATGTTAGGTGGCGGTAACCCAGCTCAAATACCAACAATAAATGCCTATTTCACTCAATTACTCAGTGAAATGGCCGCATCGAGTGAGTTAACGCAAGCGATGAGCAATTACGATGGGCCGCAAGGAAAAAATCGATTTTTGATCGCACTGGCAGCTATGCTCAAGCAGCAGTATGGTTGGGAGATCAGTGAACGTAATATTGTGCTAACTAATGGCAGTCAGAGTGCTTTTTTCAGCTTATTTAATTTATTAGCAGGAAAGTATCAAGATGGTAGCCATAAGAAGATTCTATTACCCCTATCTCCTGAATACATAGGCTATAGTGATGCGGGTGTTCATGATGATATGTTTATATCTTATCGCCCTGAGATCACTTTGTTAGATAATGGACTATTTAAGTATCATATCGACTTTTCAACCTTAACAATAACCCCCGATATCGGTGCTATTTGTGTCTCAAGGCCCACTAACCCAACAGGTAATGTGTTAACCGATGAAGAGATCGCAAAACTTGATACTCTTGCTCAACAGCACCATATCCCCTTAATTATTGATAACGCTTACGGCATGCCCTTCCCTGACATCATTTTTGCTGATGTGACACCCTTTTGGAACCCCAATACCATTTTGTGTATGAGCCTATCAAAATTAGGCTTGCCAGGCGTACGTTGTGGCATTGTGATAGCAAATGAAACTATAGTTCAAGCACTCGCGAATATGAATGGCGTACTTAACTTAGCCCCTGGCAGCGTGGGGCCTGCGGTGGCACACAAATTAATTGAGCGCAATGAACTGCTATCGCTAAGTCATCAGGTCATAAAGCCTTTCTATCAACGTAAAGCTACGCAAGCCGTCAGTTGGTTACAGCGAGCCATTCCAGATCCCAGATTTCGAATCCATAAGCCTGAAGGTGCAATTTTCTTATGGTTATGGTTTGATGAGCTACCGATTACCACAACAGAGCTGTATCGTCGTTTAAAACAAAGAGGCGTACTTATTGTTCCCGGAGAGTATTTCTTTATTGGTTTAGAAGACTCTTGGCAACACCAGCATCAGTGTCTGCGGATGAACTATGTCCAAGATGATGAAGTGATGAAACAAGGTATTGATATCATTGCGCAGGAAGTTAAAAAAGCCTATTTAGAACAATAAAAAAAACGCTGCCTTTTGGCAGCGTTTTTTATGATAAAAGCAAAAACTTATACGTCTAGATTTGCATTTAGAGCATTCGCTTCGATGAAGTTACGACGAGGTTCAACCTGATCGCCCATCAAAGTGGTAAACAACTCATCGGCAGCAACAGCATCGTTGATAGTCACGCGCATCATACGACGAGATTCAGGATCCATTGTTGTTTCCCACAGCTGATCTGGGTTCATCTCACCAAGACCTTTGTAGCGCTGTAGCGATAGACCACGACGAGACTCTTTATTTAACCACTCTAGAACTTCTTTAAAACTTGCTACTGGTTGCTTGCGCTCGCCACGTTGAACGTAAGCCGAATCATCAAGTAGACCATTTAGCACCTCAGAAAGATCAGCCAACTTGCTGTACTCTTTAGAGCAAATTAGCTCAAAGCTTAATGGATACTCATGATCAACACCGTGAGTACGCACCACAACCTTAGGTAAGAAGTGATTGTTCTCGCTATCAACAACAATATCAAATGTGTAGTGACTTTCACCTGATTGTTTCGCGTTAAGCGCTTCAATCACTGGCGTAACCCAAGCTTCAACTTGTGCACGATCAGATAGCATCTCAGCCGTTAGACGAGGTTGATGAACAAGCTCATTAAGAAGTAGCGTTGGGTAACGACGACTCATACGCTCAATCAACTTCATTGTGCTGTTGTACTGACCTACCAGATTCTCAAGAGCAAGACCTGCCATTGCTGGCGCACCTTCAGTAGTGAACAGCGCAGCATTTTCTAACGCAAGCGAAGTCTGGAACTGCTGCATATCTTCATCATCTTTGATGTACTGCTCTTGTTTGCCTTTTTTCACTTTGTAAAGCGGTGGCTGAGCAATATAGATATGACCACGTTCAATCAATTCTGGCATTTGACGATAGAAGAAGGTCAACAGTAGCGTACGAATGTGCGAACCATCGACGTCGGCATCGGTCATAATAATGATGCTGTGATAACGTAATTTATCTGGGTTGTATTCATCGCGGCCGATACCACAACCCATCGCAGTGATCAGGGTTGCCACTTCTTGTGAAGATAGCATCTTATCAAAGCGTGCTTTTTCAACGTTTAGGATCTTACCTTTAAGTGGCAAGATAGCTTGGTTTTTACGATTACGACCCTGCTTAGCACTACCGCCCGCAGAGTCACCCTCCACAATGTAAAGTTCAGACAAGGCAGGATCTTTTTCCTGACAGTCAGCAAGTTTACCAGGAAGACCCGCAAGATCTAATGCGCCTTTACGACGAGTCATCTCACGCGCTTTACGGGCAGCTTCACGAGCACGAGAAGCATCGATGATCTTCGTACAAACTGTTTTCGCATCACCTGGGTTTTCTAATAGGAATTCACCCAGCTTTTCGCCCATAGTCGATTCTACAGCCGACTTCACTTCACTTGAAACAAGCTTATCTTTAGTCTGGCTTGAGAATTTAGGGTCAGGAACTTTTACTGAAATAACAGCAGTTAGACCTTCACGCGCATCATCACCAGAAGTCGCCGCTTTCGCTTTCTTCGAATAACCTTCTTTTTCCATGTAGTTATTCAAAGTACGAGTCAGCGCGCCACGGAAGCCAGCTAAGTGTGTACCACCATCGCGTTGAGGAATGTTGTTAGTGAAACAGTAGATGTTCTCTTGGAAGCCATCATTCCACTGCATTGCCACTTCAACCGTAATGCCATCTTCTCGTTCAACATTGAAGTGGAATACTTTCTGGTGAATTGGTGTTTTATTGCGATTTAAGTGCTCAACGAACGCTTGAATACCACCTTCATACATAAAGTGGTCTTGTTTGCCTTCTTCACGCTCATCGTTAAGCTTGATAGAAACGCCTGAGTTTAGGAACGACAGTTCACGAAGACGTTTAGCTAAAATTTCGTATTGGAATGTTGTATTAGTAAAGGTTTCAGAGCTTGGCCAGAAACGAATGGTTGTACCTGTACGATCAGTATCACCAATCACTTCTAATGGTGCTTGAGGTACACCGTGGCGATAGATTTGACGGTGAATATGACCATGACGATAAATGGTCAATTCCACTTTTTCAGACAGTGCGTTCACAACGGACACACCTACACCGTGTAGACCACCCGAAACTTTATATGAGTTATCATCGAACTTACCACCAGCGTGCAGTACTGTCATAATAACTTCTGCAGCTGATACCCCTTCTTCTGGGTGAAGTTCGGTTGGAATACCACGGCCGTCATCGCTTACAGATACCGAACCATCTTCACAAATGGTAACAACGATATCTTCACAGTGACCAGCAAGAGCTTCATCGATTGAGTTATCGACAACCTCAAAAACCATGTGGTGCAAGCCAGTACCGTCATCAGTATCACCGATGTACATCCCTGGGCGCTTACGTACCGCATCGAGGCCTTTAAGCACCTTAATGCTTGATGAATCGTAATTGTTGGACATTGAGTTACTCTCGCTTAAATTATCCTGCGGTTATTTTACCGTGTTCTACTAAGAACATCTTACCTTTTTCATCCTGCATATCAGTTATTTGATCAGCACTGATCGCACTAATGAAAACTTGGGCGTGGGTCTCCTTTAATCGCTGCGCAAGCAACGCACGCCTGTGGCTATCCAGCTCGGAAGCAAAATCATCAATTAAATAAATACACTGTTTACCGGTCACTTCCGTCAAATGAAGCCCTTGCGCTAAACGAAGCGCACAAACCATTAACTTTAATTGCCCGCGAGACAACACATCTTCGACAGGCGTACCAGCAACTTTAATTCGTAAATCGGCTTTATGAGGACCACTTGCGGTATAACCGAGCTGACAATCGCGCTCAAAGTTACGACGCAATAACTCCCCATAAGGCGTCTCTTTTTCCCATCCTCGGTAGTATCCGAGTTGAATGTCAAATTCTGGCAAAAAGCCTAAACAAATTTCATTGGCTTTTTGTTTTACTGCGGCTAAGTAATCACTGCGCCACAGATCAATCTGCTCAGCCAATTGAGCCAATTCTTGATCCCAATATGAGAGTTCTCGATAACTGGTTGCGGTCTTAAGTAACGCATTACGTTGTTTGGTTAATCGTTTTAGTCGGCTCCAAGCTTGAAAGAACTTAGGCTCAACATAAAACACGCCCCAATCAATAAATGCACGACGAAACTTAGGCCCACCAATGAGTAGATCGAAACCTTCAGGGGTGATTAGCTGTAAAGGAAGAATTTGGGCTAATTGAGCGAGCTTCTGATTCCCTTCGCCAGCAATTTTTACTTCCGTTGTACCATCTCGCTTTTTATTAATGCCAACCGGTTGAGGTAATTGTGTCCCTTCTCCTTGAACCCGGCCATGAACAAAGAGTTCACTTTGCTCATGACGAATCACTCGACCCGTTAAATGGCTGCGAAAAGAGCGGCCATGACCTAAATAATGAACCGCTTCAAGCACACTGGTTTTGCCGCTGCCATTGGCCCCAATTAAGAAATTAAAACTGGGAGATAGTTCCAAATCGCAGTCAGCAATATTACGAAAATCTTTAACAATTAAACGTGTTAGTGCCATGAATTATAGTCTAATCGGCATGACCACATACATAGCGTCATCAACCGCATTATCTTCGAGCAACGCACTAGCATTCGCATCAGTTAAAGACATTTTGACCTGTTCACATTTCAAAGTGTTAAGAACATCTAGCACATAGCTAACGTTAAACCCAATTTCAATTGGCTCACCTTGATAATCAACATCCAAAAATTCTTCAGCTTCTTCTTGCTCTGGGTTATTAGCGGTAATGCGCATTTCACCTGCAGCTAAATTGACGCGAACGCCACGGAATTTTTCATTAGATAAAATCGCCGCACGAGAAAATGCTTTACGCAATTCATCACAACTTGCTGTAACAAACTTATTGCTATTTTGCGGTAAAACTCGGCGATAATCAGGGAAACGGCCATCAACAAGCTTAGAAGTAAAGACAAAGTTATTTACCGTTGCTCGCAGATTAGAACCGCCAATTTGAATCTGAACCGGCGCTTCTGGGTTATCAAGCAGACGCACCAACTCTAGTACCCCTTTACGAGGTAAGATAATCTGTTTTGATGGCACATCATACGCGGTATCGATGGCACACACAGCCATACGGTGACCATCTGTTGCCACTGTACGTAATAGTTTGCCATCGGTCTCAAACAACATGCCGTTTAGGTAATAACGTACATCTTGATGAGCCATTGAAAACTGTGTGCTATCAATCAACTGGCGTAAACGGCTCTGTTCCAGCTCAAATTCAACTTCACTTTGCCAATCATCGATATTTGGAAAGTCACTTGCAGGCAGTGTTGCTAATGAGTAACGACTACGACCAGAGCGGATCAGTGCGCGATCGCCTTCTACGGACACTGAAATGGTTGCACTATCAGGCAGTCCTCGGCAAATATCTAAGAACTTACGCGATGGGACAGTAATAGCACCGGCTTCAAACTCCCCTTCAAGGACAATTTTGGCAACCAGTTCTACTTCTAAATCGGTACCGGTTAAAGAGAGCAATCCCTCTTCAACTTGCAGCAAAATATTACCCAAAATCGGCAAGGATGGACGACCTAACGCACCAGATACTTGCTGTAAGGGCTTTAATAGTTGTTCACGGGCAAGAGTAAATTTCATATTAAGATGACAGTGTTCGAATTAGGTTAGAATAATCTTCTTTGATATCGTGGCTTTCTTCACGAAGCTGCTCAATCTTGCGACAAGCATGCAATACCGTAGTATGGTCGCGACCACCAAAAGCATCACCAATCTCAGGTAAACTGTGGTTAGTTAATTCTTTGGCCAGAGCCATCGCCATTTGACGAGGACGTGCCACGCTACGAGAACGACGCTTAGATAACATATCGGCCATTTTGATCTTGTAGTATTCAGCAACCGTTTTTTGAATATTATCTATGGTAACGAGTTTCTCTTGTAATGCGAGCAAATCGCGTAAAGCTTCACGAACAAAATCAATGGTAATGGCACGTCCAGTGAAGTTTGCATTTGCAATCACTCGGTTTAACGCCCCTTCTAGTTCGCGAACATTAGAACGTAAGCGCTTAGCAATAAAAAACGCCACTTCATCAGCCAAACGAATATTATGATCTTCAGCTTTCTTCATTAAGATAGCAACACGCGTTTCAAGTTCTGGCGGCTCAATTGCTACCGTGAGTCCCCAACCAAAGCGTGATTTTAGACGATCCTCTACCCCGTTGATCTCTCGTGGGTAGCGATCCGAGGTCAAAATGATCTGCTGATTGCCTTCAAGTAGCGCATTAAACGTGTGGAAAAACTCTTCTTGTGAACGCTCTTTATTGGCAAAAAATTGAATATCATCGATAAGCAACGCATCAACACTGCGATAGTAACGCTTAAATTCTTCGATCGCGTTATTTTGCAGAGCTTTCACCATATCTTGCACAAAACGTTCAGAGTGCATGTAAACCACTTTGGCATTGGGCTTACGATCAGCAATAGCATTACCCACAGCGTGTAGTAAGTGCGTTTTACCTAAACCAGTACCACCATATAAAAATAATGGGTTATAAGCCGCGCCTGGATTATCTGCCACCTGACGACAAGCCGCTAAACCTAACTGGTTAGATTTACCTTCCACGAAATTATTAAAGTTGTGTTTTGGGTTTACATTCGAGCGACAACCACCCGCTTGCTGTGCCGCTGGATGAGCAACGGCAGGTAGAATGTCTGCCGGCATTACCGCAGCTTCAATCGGAGCTGGGGCCGGAGTCACGACAGGGATCGGCGTTGGAGTCAGAATGGGAGCTGGCGCAGGCGTAATGCTTGGAGCTGAAATAGGCTTACTACCTACCTCAAAACGCAAGATCGGCACGTCCTGTCCACAAAACTCATTCAGTAGACGATTGATATTATTTAGGTACTTATCCCTAACCCAATCGAGAACAAAACGATTTGGCGCAAACAATGTCAGCGTATTATCGTTAAGTTCGGCTTGTAAAGGGCGAACCCACATGCTGAATTCTGTCGCAGGGAGTTCTTCCTGTAAGCGTTGAAGGCACTGCAACCAAAGCGAAGATGACAAGTTCGACTCCACACATTAAATAAACAAAACACAAAAGGGATGTAATTTTATACCCCTTAGCCTCGGATCGCCAGTAAGAAGATCGCAGATCCAGTGAATAAGATCGGACTTATTCACATAGATCTCACATCTTTTTGTCCGATCCGGCCATTTTTACGCAACTTTACCCACACAGCTATACACATTTTCAAGATCCAAGCAAAAATATTATATAGCAATAAGATAACGATCTTATCCACTTACTATTTACCCCACCTTTGGATATTCCATCCACAACATAAAAATCACTTGTGAGTAAGTCACTGTTTTATCGTTTTAAGCTCAATAAGTATGAGTAATCGGTTATTTCAAATAACTTAAAGTTATTTAAAAAACCTTTATATAACCAAGTACGATGACAGCCATAGCACAACACAATAAAAATACAGGAAGTCAGTTTATGAAAATTAGCCAATCTCTGCGTTTTGCCGCGATAACTTTTGCCTTAATCGGATCGAGCAGCATTTTTGCCGCAACAGAGGTCAAAGTTGGTATGTCTGGACGCTATTTCCCATTCACTTTTGTTAAGCAAGACCAATTACAGGGCTTTGAAGTCGATTTATGGCAAGAAATAGGTAAACGTAACGATTATAAAGTCGATTTTGTTACCGCTAACTTCTCTGGTTTATTTGGTTTATTAGAAACCGGACGGATCGATACGATTTCAAATCAGATCACCATAACCCCCGAACGCCAAAACAAATTTTTATTCTCGCAACCTTATGTCATTGATGGTGCTCAACTCGTCGTGCGTAAAGGAAACAATGCCATTACCTCAACGTCCGATCTCAACGGCAAAACCGTAGGCGTGAATTTAGGCTCTAACTATGAGCAACTGCTACGCCAACTACCTAATGCCGACCAGATCAATATCAAAACCTACGACACAGGTATTGAGCACGACGTAGCTTTAGGCCGCACCGATACTTTTGTGATGGATCGATTATCATCATTAGAAGTCATTAAAAAGGTCAACCTTCCGCTACAACTGGCAGGACAACCTTTTGAACAAATAGAAAATGCTTGGCCATTTAGTCGAACCGAGAAAGGGAAAAAGCTCCAACAAGAGGTTAACCAAGCTCTCGCCAACATGCGCAAAGACGGCACATTGCGTCAATTATCGGAAAAATGGTTTGCTAGTGACATCACTCAGTAAGTAGCCACTAACTTAATTAATCAAAGGAGATGGCGATGGGGTTTGATGTAAGTTATATGGTGTCGTTGTTGCCCATATTAGCCAAATACTTAACAACGACACTCTCAATGGCACTGTGGGGGATGATTTTTGCCTTATTCTTGGCCCTAGTGATTGCGTTGATTCGTATTAAACGTATATGGGGACTCAACAGCTTAAGTCTACTCTATATTAGTTTCTTTCGTGGGACACCTTTGTTAGTACAACTGTTTTTGTTCTATTACGGCCTACCGCAAGTTATTCCCGCTTTTGTAGGCCTTGATGGCTATAGCGCAGCAGTCATTGGTTTAAGTCTTCATTTTGCTGCTTATATGGCAGAAACCATTCGTGGGGCAATTTTAGGTATCGATAACAGTCAGTACGAAGCCAGCCTAGCAATAGGAATGAGTGAACAACAGGCGATGCGACGCATTATTTTGCCGCAGGCCATGCGTATCGCCTTACCTTCTTTGATGAACTACTTTATCGATATGATTAAATCGACCTCATTGGCGTTTGCATTAGGGGTTCCAGAAATCATGGCAAAAGCACAAATGGAGGCTTCATCAAGCTTTAGATTCTTTGAGGCATTCCTAGCCGTCGCCTTAATATACTGGTTAATAGTGATAGTGCTTACTCGCTTACAAACTTTGGCTGAAACTCGTTTAAATAAGGCGTATACCCGATGATAACGATAAAAAATCTGACCAAACGCTTTGGTGAACAGACTCTATTTTCCGATCTGAATCTAACGATAAAACCCGGTGAAATTGTGGCGATTATCGGTCCATCTGGAACAGGAAAATCAACATTATTACGTACCATAAACAGCTTAGAACAAGCCGATTCGGGTTCGGTTACCATTAATGATGTCTCTCTGCACTACCCTAAAACGAATGCACAACAGCGGCTAGCTTTGCGGCAACAAACTGGATTTGTGTTTCAAAATTACGCCCTCTTTCAGCATTTGACCGCCAAGCCCTCTTTCAGCATTTGACCGCCAAAGAGAACATTGCCGAAAGTTTAATTACTGTAAAAAAATGGTCAAAACAGCGCGCTTATAAAATTGCATTAAATATTTTGCAAGAAATTGGCTTAGCAGATAAAGCCGATTTTTATCCCATTGCACTATCTGGAGGACAACAACAACGCATTGGGATCGGACGAGCAATGGCTCAACAAGCAGAGCTGCTTTTATTTGATGAACCGACCTCAGCACTGGATCCTCAATGGGTTGGAGAGGTATTACTACTTATAAAAAAAATAGCTAAAAAACAACAAACTATGATTATCGTCACCCATGAAATGCAATTTGCCCGTGAAGTTGCTGACCGAGTGATCTTTATGGCTGATGGTCAATTTGTTGAACAAGGAACACCGGATCAGATCTTTACTCAACCACACGATCTGCGATTAAAAAAATTCTTAAATCAAGTTGGGATCTAAAAAGGATCCTTGCACAAAAACAAACAAGACGTATAATTCAGCGCCCATACTCATATGGGTATAATGATTGACTCTTTGTTGGTCAGTGATTACAATTCCGCCTCTTTGTTAGAGGCTAATGGTTAAACTGACCAATAAAGCCGTAACAACTTAAAAACTGATCAGTTAATTTTAAGGTAACAAAATGAGCAAACGCACTTTTCAACCTTCAGTTCTAAAGCGTAAGCGTACTCACGGTTTCCGTGCACGTATGGCGACTAAGAACGGTCGTGCAGTTATCAACGCACGTCGCGCTAAAGGCCGTAAGCGTCTATCTAAGTAATCTTTGATTATTTTGGATAAGTTCGCATTCTCTCGGGAGTTACGTCTGTTAACTCCCGAACATTATCAAGCAGTCTTCCAGCAAGCTCATCGTGCTGGCTCTCCTCACTTAACTATTCTTGCCCGTAATAACTCTCTAGGTTATCCCCGTCTTGGTCTTGCCGTTCCTAAAAAGCAGATCAAAACAGCTGTAGCTCGTAATCGATTTAAACGTGTCGTTCGTGATAGCTTCCGTTTAAAGCAACATCAGCTACCAGCCAAAGATTTCGTTGTTATCGCAAGAAAGAGTGCTCAGGATTTAAGCAACGACGAGCTCAATAAGTTGTTAGATAAATTATGGCATCGCCTGTCTCGCCCTTCGCGTGGCTAGTCATTGGACTAGTCCGCTTTTACCAACTTGCGATCAGTCCATTGATTGGACCACGCTGTCGTTTTACCCCTACATGTTCACAATATGCGATAGAAGCCATAAAAACGCATGGAGCGATAAAAGGTTGTTGGTTAGCGGCGAAACGTCTATTAAGATGTCACCCTTTGAACTGCGGGGGTTATGACCCCGTTCCGCCAACCAAGCATAACGACAGAGATAAATAACGATGGACTCCCAACGCAATATTCTGTTAATTGCTCTACTGTTTGTTTCTTTTCTACTGTTTCAACAGTGGAACAGCGACAAAAACCCTCAGCCTCAAAGCCAGGGTGTAGCGCAACAAGTTAACAACAGCGGTGATGTGCCTTCACATTCTGCTGATGGTCAGCTAGTCACTGATCAAAGTAGCTCGCAAAACTTAATCACCATTAAAACCGATGTACTGGCGCTTACTGTCGATACGCTTGGTGGTGACGTAGTAGATGCAAAACTACTTAAATACAACAACACTCTAGGCTCAAAAGACCCATTTGTGCTATTAGAGAACAATCCTGAACACAGCTATGTGGCACAATCTGGCCTTATTGGTCAAAACGGTATTGATACTAATGCTGGCCGCGCTCAATTTACCGTTTCTGGTAAAGATTTCACTCTAGCTCCTGATCAAAAAGAACTTCGCGTTCCTATGACTTATGAGAAAGATGGAATTAAATACACTAAAACATTTGTTCTTAAGCCTAACAGCTACGCTGTAAATGTTGATTACACTATCGATAACCAAAGTGCAGCTCCAACATCAGTTCAAATGTACGCTCAGCTTCGCCACTCTCTAGTTGCAAGCAAGAGCAGCCTAACTATGCCAACATACCAAGGTGGCGCATACTCATCAGTTGATACTAACTACAAGAAGTACAGCTTTGATGATATGAAAGATAAGAACCTAAATGTTACTACACCAGATGGTTGGGTAGCGGTTCTTCAACACTACTTTGTATCAGCTTGGATCCCTCGTGACGGTAATGAATCACTAAATAACCTGTACTCTCGTTCAAGCGACGGTAATGGTTATATCGGTGTTCGTATGCCTGCTGTGACCGTTGCACCAGGTGCGACTGACACATTAAAAGCAACATTATGGGTAGGTCCTAAGCTACAAAATGAAATGGCAGCAACTGCGAAAAACTTAAACCTAACGGTTGACTACGGTTGGTTATGGTTCATTGCAAGCCCACTTCATAAGCTTCTTTCATTTATCCACAGCATCGTGGGTAACTGGGGTGTAGCTATCATGGTATTGACCTTCATTGTTCGTGGTGCCATGTACCCACTAACAAAAGCACAATACACTTCTATGGCGAAAATGCGCATGCTACAGCCTAAGCTGCAAGCAATGCGTGAGCGTTTCGGTGATGACCGTCAACGCCTAAGCCAAGAGATGATGGAGCTATACCGTAAGGAAAAAGTAAACCCACTTGGTGGCTGTTTACCTATCCTGGTTCAAATGCCAATTTTCATCGCGCTATACTGGGCTCTGATGGAATCGGTAGAACTACGTCATGCGCCATTCTTCGGCTGGATTCATGACCTATCAGCGCAAGACCCTTACTACATCTTGCCAATTCTGATGGGTATCACTATGTTCATGATTCAGAAGATGAGCCCATCGACTATTACGGACCCAATGCAGCAGAAGATCATGACATTTATGCCTGTTATGTTTACTTTCTTCTTCCTATGGTTCCCATCTGGTCTAGTTCTATACTGGCTAGTATCAAACATCGTAACGCTAATTCAGCAAACTCTGATTTATCGTTCACTAGAGAAGAAAGGCTTACACTCTAAGTCGTAACCTCAATTCTTACTAAAAAGGCGACCTTAAGGTCGCCTTTTTTATTGGTTAAAAAAGATTGATGATGGATTATTAGGTGTTATCCGCTACTCTAGTTTACAATCACCGCCTTATTTTTAAGCTAAGTCACAAGTTATGAATCAACATACAGATACCATTGTCGCTCAAGCTACACCGCCAGGCCGTGGTGGCGTAGGTATTATTCGTGTCTCAGGCCCAAAAGCTAAAGAAGTGGCTTTAGCTGTTGCGGGTCGAGAACTCCGTCCTCGTTATGCCGAATATCTGCCTTTCAAGAATGAAGATGGCACCGCTCTTGATCAGGGCATCGCTTTATTCTTTAAAGGTCCAAATTCATTTACAGGCGAAGATGTTCTAGAACTGCAAGGCCATGGCGGCCCAGTTTTAATGGATATGTTGATTCGCCGTATTCTAACGCTTGATGGTATTCGTCCTGCTCGCCCTGGTGAATTCTCAGAACGCGCTTTTATGAATGACAAACTGGATCTTGCTCAAGCAGAAGCGATTGCCGACCTGATTGATGCCAGCTCTGAAGAAGCGGCTAAAAGTGCCTTCCAGTCGCTACAAGGCGCATTCTCAACTCGTGTTAATGAACTGGTTGAGTCTCTTATTTATCTACGTATGTACGTTGAAGCTGCCATTGATTTTCCTGAAGAAGAAATTGATTTTCTCTCTGACGGTAAAGTATCAGGCGATCTTAACCGCATCATTGACCGCCTAGAAGCCGTACGCAAAGAAGCCAACCAAGGCTCTATTATGCGTGAAGGCATGAAGGTAGTGATTGCTGGCCGTCCTAATGCTGGTAAATCAAGCCTACTGAATGCCCTCTCAGGAAAAGACAGCGCAATTGTTACCGATATTGCAGGTACAACTCGTGATGTACTGCGTGAACATATCCATATTGATGGTATGCCGCTACACATTATCGATACCGCAGGCCTACGCGAAGCATCCGATGAAGTAGAAAGAATTGGTATTGAACGAGCTTGGGATGAAATTTTACAAGCCGATCGCGTATTATTTATGGTCGATGGCACCACAACTGATGCAACAGATCCAAAAGAAATTTGGCCTGATTTTATTGAACGCCTACCCGAAAATATGGGCCTAACGGTGATCCGCAATAAGATCGAGCTTACCGGTGAACAAGCCGGGATCTGCCATGTTAATAACCCAACCTTGATCCGTTTATCTGCTTTAACCGGAGAAGGCGTTGATAGCTTACGTCAGCACCTAAAAGAGTGTATGGGCTTCTCTGGTACAACCGAAGGTGGTTTTATGGCTCGTCGTCGCCATCTAGACGCCTTAGAACGCGCAGCAGAACACCTAGAAATCGGTAAATCTCAGCTAGAAGGCTATATGGCAGGTGAAATTCTAGCGGAAGAACTTCGTCTTGCTCAGCAACATCTTAGTGAGATTACAGGGGAATTTACCTCAGACGATCTTCTTGGCCGGATCTTTACTTCATTCTGTATTGGTAAGTAAAGCGATCCCTTTTTGATTAAGATCCACACCTTAACGCAATAAGTTGTGGATCTTTTCTTCTCTCTTCTCCCCCAACCACCTCGGTTATCCCCTACTTTTTCTCTCTGTTTTATTTTCTATAAGCTTGTACAATCGCTGCAACGTCATGAACGTATCATTGAGGATTGTATGACAGATATCACTTTTATCACCGGCAGTACTTTAGGCGGTGCAGAATATGTTGCAGAGCATCTGGCTGATTTATTAACAGAAGATGGTCACAACACAGAAATTGAAAATCAGGCCGATTTAAACAATCTAGCCACCAGCGGGTTGTGGATTATTGTGTGTTCAACTCATGGAGCAGGTGATTTTCCTGATAATTTTCAAAACCTTGCATCTCAAATTATTGAACAAAAGCCCGATTGTTCAGAGCTCAAACTGGCTGTAGTTGGTTTAGGTGATAGTAGTTATGACACCTTCTGTGCCGCAGGAAAGAAAATAGAACAAATGCTGGTGGATCTAGGGGCAAAACTTATCGCTCCACGCCTTGATATTGATGTTTCAGCTCATCCAGTACCTGAAGAACCAGCAGAAATCTGGCTTGAGCAATGGAAAAATACGTTATAACGGTTAATAATTCATCAATTATTACTCAATTTTAAGCCGGATCTAAAACTTTTTTCTGTGGATAACTATAGATCTAAACAGTGATCAACCCTTAGTTATCCATTGTATAAGTTTTAGATCCCCCATGCCCTGTGTATAAGTGGCCATTTAGATCCCAGCTAATCCCAAATAAGATCCAAGCTCCTCCACAGCAAATGATCCTCGATAAACTCATGATCATTAGGATCATTTATCACTTATCCACACGATCATGCGATCTTAATAGTAGATCTAACAAAAGATCTTCTTAAAAGATCTTTATATATATTTAAAGAAGACAAAACTCATGATCAAATGATCTTGATGAAAGATTCTCTCTTTTTAAGAAAAAGGATAGAATAACGTCCCTTTGCTCGTAGTTAACTCATTGGCTATTTAAAATACCTAAGGCAGTTCCATGTTTTACCAGGATAATTTTGATGTCATCGTTGTGGGTGGTGGTCACGCAGGTACTGAAGCTGCGCTCGCTGCTGCTCGAATGGGACAAAAAACCTTACTTTTGA
Organism: Photobacterium damselae; assembly: GCF_003026815.1. Classification (GTDB taxonomy): domain Bacteria; phylum Pseudomonadota; class Gammaproteobacteria; order Enterobacterales; family Vibrionaceae; genus Photobacterium; species Photobacterium damselae. The sequence goes on from NZ_PYOG01000019.1 coordinate 30,199, forward strand.
CGCATAATATTGACACATTGGGTCAAATGTCTTGTAACCCAGCTATCGGCGGGATCGGGAAAGGACACCTGGTTAAAGAAGTCGATGCACTTGGCGGCCTAATGGCGCGTGCCATCGATAAAGGCGGGATCCAATTTCGTACACTTAACTCTTCTAAAGGCCCTGCTGTTCGCGCAACTCGTGCTCAAGCTGACCGTGCACTTTACAAAGCGGCGGTTCGTGAAGCATTAGAGAATCAACCTAACTTGATGCTATTCCAACAAGCCGTTACTGATCTTATCGTTGAGCAAGATCGTGTTGTTGGTGCAGTAACTGAAATGGGGTTGAAATTCCGCGCTAAAGCTGTGGTATTGACCGTAGGTACTTTCCTTGGCGGCCGAATCCATATTGGCTTAGAGAACTACAATGGCGGTCGTGCAGGCGATCCACCATCCATAGCACTAGCTCATCGCTTACGTGAACTTCCATTTCGTGTAAGCCGCTTAAAAACGGGTACACCACCTCGAATTGATGCGCGTACTGTTGATTTTAGCGTGCTAGAAAAACAGTTTGGTGATAATCCAACTCCTGTATTTTCATTTATGGGTAAGCAATCGGATCATCCGCGTCAGATCCCTTGTTTTATCACTCATACCAATGAACGTACTCATGATGTAATTCGCAACAACCTAGATCGTAGCCCAATGTATGCGGGTGTAATCGAAGGTGTTGGTCCTCGATACTGTCCATCTATCGAAGACAAAGTAATGCGTTTTGCAGATAAAAACAGCCATCAAATCTTTATTGAGCCAGAAGGCTTAACAACGCATGAATTGTATCCAAATGGTATCTCAACCAGTTTGCCATTTGATGTTCAGATGCAGATCGTGCGCTCAATGAAAGGTTTTGAAAACGCAGATATCGTTCGACCTGGCTATGCTATCGAGTACGATTTCTTTGATCCTCGCGATCTAAAACAAACTTTTGAAACCAAATTTATGGCAGGCTTGTTCTTCGCCGGTCAGATTAACGGTACAACTGGCTACGAAGAGGCAGCTGCACAAGGCCTATTAGCGGGTATGAACGCTGCGTTGTGCGCTCAAGGCAAAGATGGTTGGAGCCCTCGTCGTGATCAGGCATATATGGGTGTATTGATTGATGACCTATCAACAATTGGTACGAAAGAACCATACCGTATGTTTACCTCTCGCGCGGAATACCGTCTGCTACTTCGTGAAGATAATGCCGATTTACGTCTAACCGAAATGGGTCGTCAATTTGGTTTGGTTGATGATGAGCGTTGGGCTCGTTTCAATCAGAAGATCGAAAATATGGAACAAGAACGTCAACGTTTGAAAGATATTTGGATCAATCCAAATTCAGCACAAGTTGATGAACTTAATAAGATCCTAAAAACACCTATCGTACGTGAAGCAAGTGGTGAGGATCTACTTCGTCGTCCAGAAGTGACTTATGACATGCTAACAGCGATTGAGACTTTTGGTCCGGCTCTTGAAGATACGCAAGCGAGTGAGCAAGTCGAAATCCAGGTTAAATACCAAGGTTATATCGATCGCCAAAAAGATGAAGTAGAAAAATCACTTCGCCATGAAAAAACCAAACTACCATTTGATTTAGACTATAGCGTTGTTAAAGGTCTATCAAACGAAGTTATTGCGAAGCTAAACGATGCAAAACCGGAAACGGTAGGTATGGCATCTCGTATTTCAGGTGTTACTCCTGCGGCTATCTCATTGCTGCTTGTGTACCTGAAAAAGCAAGGCTTGCTGAAAAAAGGCGAATAGGAGTTTGTTGTGAAACAACGTTTAGCCCAATTAATTTCTCAAACTGACCTACAGGTCACAGAACAGCAATTAGACCAGCTAGTAGGCTATGTTGAACTGCTGAACAAATGGAATAAAGCGTATAATCTGACTTCTGTGCGTGATCCAAATGAGATGTTAGTGAAACATATCATGGATAGTATTGTCGTAAGTGAATACCTAAAAGGTGACCACTATATTGATGTGGGTACCGGACCTGGTCTACCGGGGATTCCTCTGGCAATTATGTGTCCAGAGAAATCTTTTACTTTGCTCGATAGCTTAGGTAAACGAATTCGTTTTATTCGTCAGGTCATTTTTGAATTAAAAATTACCAATGTGACACCAGTACAGAGTCGTGTTGAAGAGTTCCAACCTGAAGAAGGATTTGATGGTGTCTTGAGTCGAGCATTTGCATCGATGACGGATATGGTCACTTGGTGTCACCACCTACCTAAGGCGAATGGTAACTTTTTAGCACTTAAAGGACAGTTTAGTGAACAAGAAGTGGCAGAACTTCCTGACTGGTGCACGGTAAATGAGGTTAACTCTCTGCGTGTACCTGAATTGGATGGTGAGCGTCACCTTGTGGTGCTAAGCGCAAAGGAATGATAATTGAGGTTTGTTCGTGGGAAGAATCATAGCGGTTGCCAACCAAAAAGGTGGCGTAGGTAAAACAACAACATGTGTTAATTTAGCGGCATCTCTTGCTGCCACTCAACGTAAAGTCTTGGTGATCGATCTCGATCCTCAAGGTAACGCAACGATGGCCAGTGGTGTTGATAAGTACCAAGTTGAAGCTACAGCTTATGATCTTCTGGTCGAACAGACCCCATTTGAACAAGTTGCGATCACTGAAACGACAGGCGGTTATCATTTGATAGCGGCCAATGGTGATGTGACCGCAGCTGAAATCAAATTGATGGAAGTTTTTGCGCGAGAAGTTCGTTTACGTAATGCGTTAGCGACAGTTCGCGATAACTATGATTTCATCTTTATTGATTGTCCGCCTGCACTAAACCTACTTACAATCAATGCGATGACAGCGGCAGATTCTGTTTTGGTCCCAATGCAGTGTGAGTATTTTGCACTGGAAGGATTAACAGCTCTGATGGATACAATTAGTAAGCTTACCGCAGTAGTGAATGCGGATCTAAAAATTGAAGGCTTACTTCGAACCATGTTCGACCCGCGTAATCGCCTTGCCAATGAAGTGTCTGATCAGTTGAAGAAGCACTTCGGTGATAAAGTTTATCGAACGGTCATTCCTCGCAATGTACGTTTAGCAGAGGCCCCAAGTCATGGCCGACCTGCAATGTATTACGATAAATATTCTAGTGGCGCTAAAGCTTATCTTGCCCTTGCTGGTGAGATGATCCGTCGAGAAGAGCAACAGTTATCTCAAGCTGAAACTGTCAACGCATAAAAATAGGAAATAAAACATGAGTAAGAGAGGCCTAGGAAAAGGTCTTGATGCGTTATTCGCAACGAGCTCTGTCGCGTTGGCTAAACAACAAGCTGCCAACCAAGCACAAACCCTTTCAAATGATGGCGCGCTACGCGAGCTCGCTGTCTCACAATTGCAGTCAGGCAAATATCAGCCGCGTAAAGATATGGCGGATGAGGCATTGGCTGAACTGACCGAATCTATTCGCGCTCAAGGCATTATTCAGCCGATTATTGTTCGTGAACTGACAAACACTCACTTTGAGATCATTGCTGGTGAGCGTCGTTGGCGCGCCGCTCGTCAAGCTGGGCTTAAGCAAGTGCCTTGTATAGTGAAATCAGTTGATGATCGCGCTACTATGGCTATTGCTCTTATTGAGAATATTCAACGTGAAGATCTCAATGTTATGGAAGAAGCTCAAGCATTAGAACGTTTACAAAGTGAGTTCTCACTGACCCATCAACAATTAGCGCAAGCTGTTGGTAAATCTCGTACTGCGGTATCCAATTTATTGCGTTTAAATCAATTGGCAACTGAGGTTAAACACCTAGTTGAAACTAAGCAGATTGAAATGGGTCATGCTCGAGCATTATTGGCTTTACCGATAGAGCAACAGTTAGCGATAGCGCAAATTGTTGTAAGTAAAGCGTTAACAGTTCGTGAAACAGAAGCTCTGGTTAAAAAGCAATTAGAGCCTCAAGTTGAAGCTAAAAAAGTTACGAGAAATCCAGTAGTTGAGGCGATAGAAAATCGTCTATCAGAGCAGTTTGGAACACCTGTTGCCATCTCTAAACAAAAAAATGGCAAAGGAAAAATTGTAATTAGCTTTGATCAAGATCATGAACTTCAGCAGATTTTGGACAAGATTGGTCAATAATTTGAGTTTAAAGTGTGTAATTTTTGTTAAATGCATTAAATAACACGTGATCAAGTTATTGTGTTGTAAATTCTGCCGACTTTTTTTGCTGTGATGAGATTGCATTCACTCTTATCACTTGCGTATAATTTTCGCTGTTTTCCCCTCACAATCGTGTAGTGGAATGGACTCGAGGAACGAATACATGGTATCGGCGCTAGTTAGACCGGGACGCCAATTGGCAAAACGGTTGCTGTTACTACAATCTGGCGTCGTTTTGACAACGGCAATACTGGCAGCATTTGCTGTTAATATTGACTGGGGAATCTCCGCATTTATCGGTGGTGGCATCTTTATTGTTGCCCAAGCTGTCTTTGCTTGTTGTGCTTTCATGTTCAGTGGTGCTCGCAAGGCGCGTCTGGTCATGGCGTCATTCTATGGCGGTGAAGTACTCAAAATTCTCATCACAGTTATCCTCTTTGCTGTTGTTTACCTGTATACCGAGGTGGATTTACTTCCCCTCAAACTAACCTATTTGCTGGCTCTTGGTATTAATATCTTTGGGCCGGTTTTATTCATTAACAACAACAAATAGGATGAGTTATGGCTGCGCCAGGTGAAGCGCTAACGCCGTCAGGATACATTACCCACCACTTAACCAATTTAGCAGTGGGCAATGGTGGATTCTGGACGGTTCATTTAGATAGCTTGTTCTTCTCTGTGTTAACCGGTTTGGCTTTTTTATGGCTATTCCGCAAAGCAGCGAAGCAAGCAACATCAGGTGTGCCAAGTAAGCTACAGTGTTTTGTTGAGATTATGGTTGAGTTCGTTGATTCTAATGTCAAAGAGACTTTCCATGGTCGCAATCCACTAATAGCTCCTTTGGCGCTTACTATTTTCTGCTGGATTCTACTGATGAACATCATGGACTTAGTGCCAATCGATTTTCTTCCGTATGCAGCAAGTAGTCTTGGTATCCCTTATCTGAAGGTGGTTCCAAGTGCTGATGTCAACATCACCATGGCTATGGCGTTGGGTGTTTTTGCGTTAATGATCTACTACAGCATTAAGGTAAAAGGACTTGGCGGCTTTGCTAAAGAACTGGCTCTTCACCCGTTCAATCACCCGGTGATGATTCCGTTCAACCTACTTCTAGAAGTGGTATCGCTATTGGCTAAACCGCTTTCTCTTGGTATGCGTTTGTTCGGTAATATGTTTGCCGGTGAGGTGGTGTTTATTCTTATCGCGGCATTGATGCCGTGGTGGGCACAATGGCTAGGCTCGCTACCGTGGGCAATTTTCCACATCCTAGTCATTACAATTCAAGCGTTCGTGTTTATGATGTTGACTATTGTGTACCTATCTCAGGCGCATGAAGACAATCATTAACGATTGATATTTTTTTTCTTTTTTTGTTTTTTTGGCACATTAGCCAACAACTCTAAACTGGAGATAGTGATGGAAACTTTATTAAGCTTTTCTGCAATTGCCGTGGGCATCATTGTAGGTCTTGCTGCACTTGGTACAGCAATCGGCTTCGCACTTCTTGGTGGTAAATTCCTTGAAGGTGCTGCACGTCAACCAGAAATGGCACCAATGCTTCAAGTTAAGATGTTCATCATCGCAGGTCTACTTGATGCGGTTCCAATGATCGGTATCGTAATCGCTCTACTATTCACATTCGCAAACCCATTTGTTGGTCAGCTAGCTGGCTAATAACGCATAGCAATAACTGTACTCGGTTATTGCTGTTAACGAATGGACCCGCAACCCTTTTTGAAGGAGATGCATTGTGAATATGAATGCAACTTTGCTGGGCCAGGCGATCGCTTTCTTCTTATTTGTGGTGTTCTGCATGAAATATGTATGGCCACCAATTATGCAAGCGATTGAAGAACGTCAGAAGAAAATTGCTGACGGTTTGGCAGCTGCTGATCGCGCTACCAAAGACCTAGACCTAGCTAAAGCAAATGCTTCTGATCAGCTAAAAGAAGCAAAACGCGCAGCGTCTGAAATCATCGAGCAAGCGAACAAACGCAAGTCTCAGATTCTAGATGAAGCGAAAGCTGAAGCTCTAACCGAGCGTGAGAAGATCATCGCGCAAGGTATGGCAGAAATCGAAGCGGAGCGTAATCGCGCTCGTGACGAGCTGAGAAAACAAGTTGCAACTCTAGCTGTGATTGGCGCTGAGAAGATCATTGAGCATTCTATCGATAAAGATGCTCAAGCAGAGATTCTAAGCAAAGTCACTGCAGAACTGTAATAGAAGGGGCAAGCTATGTCGGAATTAGCCACAATCGCACGCCCCTACGCAAAAGCCGCTTTTGATTTTGCTGTTGAGAAGAACACCCTAGCACCATGGGCAGAAATGCTACTGTTTGCTAGTGAGGTTGCTGAAAATGACACTATGCAAGATATCTTGGATAGTGGTTACGCAGCTGACAAACTGTCCGAAATTTTCGTGGCAGTTTGTGGTGAACAACTCGACGAACACGGCCAAAACCTATTAAAGGTAATGGCTGAGAATGGACGCTTAAAAGCGCTTCCTGATGTGTATCACGAATTCATGCTGTTGAAGAACGAGCTTGAAAAAACTGTTGAAGCCGTTGTGGTTTCAGCTATTGAGCTAAATGATGCTCAACGTGATGCCATTGAAGCGAAACTGAGTACGCGTCTAGAGCGTAAAGTTAAGCTGAGCTGCAGCGTAGATGAGACCCTGATTGCTGGGGTTGTAATTAGAGCTGGAGACCTGGTTATCGATAATTCAGTGCGTGGCAAACTTGCTCGCCTGAGCGATACATTGCTGTCTTGATTTGGGGAATTGGAGCATGCAACTTAATTCCACGGAAATTAGCGATCTGATCAAACAACGTATTGAATCTTTCAACGTAGTTAGTGAAGCGCGTAACGAAGGTACTATCGTCTCGGTAAGCGACGGTATCATTCGTATCCATGGCCTTGCAGACGTTATGCAAGGTGAAATGATTGAATTACCAAATGGCCGTTTTGCCCTTGCTCTTAACCTTGAGCGTGACTCAGTAGGTGCGGTAGTAATGGGTCCTTACCTTGACCTGCAAGAAGGTATGAAGGTAACGGGTACAGGTCGTATTCTTGAAGTACCTGTAGGTCCTGAACTGTTAGGTCGTGTGGTAAACACCCTAGGTGAGCCAATCGATGGTAAAGGTCCTATTAATGCAAAAACTTTCTCTCCGGTAGAAGTGATTGCACCAGGTGTTATCGATCGTAAATCTGTTGATCAGCCAGTACAGACTGGTTACAAAGCAGTGGACTCGATGATTCCAATCGGTCGTGGCCAGCGTGAGCTTATCATCGGTGACCGTCAGACTGGTAAAACGGCGATGGCTATCGATGCCATCATCAACCAGAAGAACTCTGGTATTTATTCGGTATATGTTGCTATCGGCCAGAAAGCATCCACTATTGCCAACGTAGTACGTAAGCTAGAAGAGCACGGCGCTCTTGAAAATACGATTATTGTTGTTGCATCAGCATCAGAAGCTGCGGCACTTCAGTATCTAGCTCCATACTCAGGTTGTGCGATGGGTGAATACTTCCGCGACCGTGGCGAAGACGCACTGATTGTTTATGATGATCTATCTAAGCAAGCGGTAGCTTACCGTCAAATCTCTCTACTACTTCGCCGTCCACCGGGCCGTGAAGCATTCCCAGGTGATGTTTTCTACCTTCACTCACGTCTTCTAGAGCGTGCTGCACGTGTAAACGAGCACTACGTTGAGAAATTCACTAATGGTGAAGTGACAGGTAAAACAGGTTCGTTAACTGCGCTTCCTATTATCGAAACGCAAGCGGGTGACGTATCAGCGTTCGTACCGACTAACGTAATCTCTATCACCGACGGTCAGATCTTCCTACAAACTGAGCTATTCAATGCTGGTATTCGTCCTGCGGTCGATCCTGGTATCTCTGTATCTCGTGTAGGTGGTGCTGCTCAAACTAAAGTTATCAAGAAGCTATCTGGTGGTATCCGTACTGCTCTGGCTCAGTATCGTGAACTTGCAGCGTTTGCTCAGTTCTCATCTGACCTAGATGATGCGACTAAGAAACAGCTAGACCACGGTCAGAAAGTAACTGAGTTAATGAAGCAGAAACAATACGCGCCAATGTCTGTATTTGAGCAAGCGATTGTTATCTTCTCTGCTGAAAAAGGCTATCTAAATGATGTTGAGCTAACCAAGCTTGCTGATTTTGAAGCTGCGTTACTTTCATACGCTAAAGGTCAATTTGCTGAGCTAGTAGCACAGATTGATGAAACGGGTGCTTGGAACGACGAAATCGAAGCGCAGTTCACGAAACTGCTGGAAGATTTCAAAGCGACCCAGACTTGGTAATTGGTAGGTGGTCGTACGCGATCACCTTCTAACGGAGAGTAACGATGGCCGGCGCAAAAGAGATTCGTAATAAGATCGGTAGTGTGAAAAACACACAGAAGATCACCAAAGCGATGGAGATGGTTGCTGCATCTAAAATGCGTAAAACGCAAGATGCAATGGAATCATCACGTCCATACGCCCAAACTATGCGCAAAGTGATCGGTCATATCGCCCTTGGTAGTCTTGAATATCAGCATCCTTATTTAGAGGAGCGTGAAGCCAAGCGCGTAGGTTACATCATTGTTTCAACAGACCGCGGTTTATGTGGTGGCTTGAACATTAACCTGTTCAAAAAAGCAATCACAGATATCCAGCAATGGAATCAGCAAGGTGCCGAAGTAGAGCTTGCTCTTATCGGTGCGAAAGCGACTGCGTTCTTTAACAGCTACGGCGGTAATGTATCAGCTCAAGTTTCTGGCTTGGGTGATGCGCCAACAGTGGATGAACTGATTGGTACCGTTGGCGTTATGCTGAAGAAATATGATGAAGGCCAATTGGATCGTCTGTATCTGGTTTACAACAAGTTTGTCAACACCATGGTGCAAGATCCAGTGATCGATCAATTGTTGCCTTTGCCTAAGTCACAAGATGAAGACATGCAACGCAACCATTCTTGGGACTACATTTATGAGCCAGAGCCTAAGCTACTGCTCGATACTCTATTGGTTCGCTATGCTGAATCACAAGTGTATCAAGGTGTAGTGGAAAACCTAGCTTGTGAGCAGGCAGCTCGAATGGTAGCAATGAAAGCGGCAACAGATAATGCAGGCAACTTAATTGATGACTTGCAGCTTGTGTATAACAAAGCTCGTCAAACAGCGATTACACAAGAGCTATCAGAAATTGTATCTGGTGCAGCAGCAGTTTAAGGCAAAGAATTAATAAGTTTAGAGGATTAACGATGGCTACAGGTAAGATCGTACAGATCATCGGTGCGGTAGTCGACGTAGAGTTTCCACAGGACTCTGTACCACAGGTATACGATGCCCTTCACGTTGATGCTAAAGAGCAAGGTACACTAGTACTTGAAGTTCAACAGCAGCTTGGTGGCGGCGTAGTTCGTGGTATCGCAATGGGTACTTCTGATGGTTTACGTCGTGGTTTGTCTGTTGAAAACACAGGCCGCCCAATTGAAGTGCCAGTAGGTACAGCAACCCTAGGTCGTATTATGAACGTTCTAGGTGATGCAATTGATGAGCGCGGTGATATCGGTGAAGAAGAGCGTTATGCCATTCACCGTGCAGCACCTAGCTATGAAGAGCAATCTAACACCACTGAAATGCTAGAAACTGGCGTTAAAGTTATCGACCTTATCTGTCCTTTCGCAAAAGGCGGTAAGATCGGTCTATTCGGTGGTGCGGGTGTTGGTAAGACCGTTAACATGATGGAACTTATCAACAACATCGCAATCCAGCACTCAGGTCTATCTGTATTTGCTGGTGTTGGTGAGCGTACTCGTGAAGGTAACGATTTCTACTTTGAAATGCAGGAAGCGGGTGTTGTTAACGTTGAAAATCCAGCTGAATCTAAAGTAGCAATGGTTTACGGCCAGATGAACGAGCCACCGGGCAACCGTCTACGTGTGGCACTAACTGGTCTAACGATGGCTGAGAAGTTCCGTGACGAAGGTCGTGACGTTCTACTGTTCATCGATAACATCTACCGTTATACCCTAGCCGGTACTGAGGTATCAGCACTTCTAGGTCGTATGCCTTCTGCGGTAGGTTACCAGCCAACTCTTGCAGAAGAGATGGGTGTACTTCAGGAGCGTATCACGTCAACGAAGAGTGGTTCTATCACATCAGTTCAGGCGGTATACGTACCAGCCGATGACTTGACTGACCCATCTCCAGCAACGACGTTTGCTCACTTAGATGCAACAGTTGTACTTTCTCGTCAAATTGCATCGCTAGGTCTATACCCTGCGATCGACCCACTAGATTCTACTTCTCGTATGCTAGACCCTCTAGTTGTAGGTCAAGAGCACTATGATATTGCTCGTGGCGTTCAGAGTATCCTACAGCGCTACAAAGAGCTGAAAGATATCATCGCAATCCTAGGTATGGATGAGCTATCTGAAGACGATAAACTGTCTGTATCTCGTGCGCGTAAGATTGAACGTTTCCTAACTCAGCCTTATCACGTAGCAGAAGTATTTACTGGTCAACCTGGTATCTACGTTCCTCTTAAAGATACGCTACGTAGCTTTAAGGGTCTTCTAGCTGGTGAATACGACGATATCCCAGAGCAGGCATTTATGTACTGTGGTGCGATTGAAGAAGTATTAGAAAAAGCGAAGACGCTATAAGCTAATTAGGAGGCGATATGGCAGCGATAACCTTTCATCTGGATGTAGTAAGCGCGGAGAAACGTCTGTTTTCTGGTCGTGTTGAAAATATTCAGGTGACCGGTAGCGAAGGTGAGCTTGGTATTCATGCCGGCCACACCCCGCTGCTGACCGCTCTTATCCCTGGTATGATCCGCATTACGAAGCAACATGGCGAAGAAGAGGTAATTTACCTATCTGGCGGCATGTTAGAAGTACAGCCAAGTACAGTAACTGTATTGGCTGATACGGCAATTCGTGGTGTTGATCTGGATGCGGCTAAAGCGGAAGAAGCGAAACGCCAAGCGATGGAGCATATCCATAATCCGCATGGTGATATCGACTATGCTCAAGCGGCGAGCGATTTAGCAAAAGCAATTGCTCAGCTTCGTGTCATTGAGTTGACTAAGCGCGCTCGCTAATTCAGCATCAAAGCAAAAAAGCGACCCTAGGGTCGCTTTTTTATTATCTGTGTACTATTCATAAACAAAATGTTTGTACTTTGTATGTTAAAAGACGGAAAAATTTCGGTTCGAAAGCTTAATTCCGATCTCCTTTCCCGTTACAATGCAGACTTAAATAAAATCTATGCATCAAGAGGGATACCCCATCATGAGCTTTAGCGCTGTGATTCTCGCTGCGGGAAAAGGCACCCGTATGTATTCCAATTTGCCAAAAGTACTGCATACTTTGGCTGGAAAACCTATGGTTAAGCATGTAATCGATACATGTAATGATACCGGAGCCGATAATATTCATTTGGTTTATGGCCACGGTGGCGATCAAATGAAACAAGTACTAAGCCAAGAGCAAGTAGAGTGGGTTCTACAAGCTGAACAACTTGGTACTGGTCATGCTGTTAACCAAGCGACACCTAATCTAGCTGACGATGAACAAGTTCTGATTTTGTACGGAGACGTTCCACTTATCAGTCAAACCACGCTAGAAAACCTTCTTGATGCTCAACCAGCTGGTGGTATCGCGCTGCTGACTGTTGTTCTAGATGATCCTACTGGCTACGGTCGTATTGTGCGTCGTAATGGCCCTGTTGTTGCAATCGTTGAACAAAAAGATGCAACAGAAGAGCAAAAGCTAATTAAAGAAATCAACACGGGTGTGATGGTTGTTAGCGGTGGCGATCTGAAGCGTTGGTTATCAGCATTGAAAAACGATAACGCGCAAGGTGAGTACTACTTAACCGATATTATCGCAGCGGCACACGAAGAAGGCCGTGCTGTTGAAGCGGTACACCCTGAAAAAGCCATTGAAGTTGAAGGTGTAAACAACCGTATTCAACTGGCTCGTTTAGAGCGTGCTTTCCAGGCGATGCAAGCAGAGCGCCTATTAGAACAAGGTGTGATGTTGCGAGATCCTGCTCGTTTCGATCTGCGCGGTGACCTACAGTGCGGTACTGATGTTGAAATTGATGTTAATGTGATTATCGAAGGCTCTGTTTCTTTGGGTAATAACGTTGTTATTGGTGCTGGCTGTGTATTAAAAGACTGTGAGATTGACGATAACACCGAGATCCGTCCATACAGTGTTATTGAAGGCGCAACAGTAGGTGAAGATTGTTCTGTTGGCCCATTTACCCGTCTGCGCCCTGGTGCTGAACTGATGCGTGATGCCCACGTAGGTAACTTTGTTGAAATGAAACAAGCGCGTCTTGGTGAAGGTTCAAAAGCGGGTCACTTAACCTATTTAGGCGATGCAGAGATTGGTGCAAATGTTAACATCGGTGCAGGTACTATCACTTGTAACTACGATGGCGCTAATAAATTTAAGACTGAGATCGCAGATGATGTTTTTGTCGGCTCTGATACTCAGCTGATTGCTCCTGTGAAAGTTGGTAAAGGCGCAACGATTGGTGCTGGCTCTACCATTAATAAAGACGTTAATGATGGTGAGTTGGTGATCACCCGCGCTCCAATGCGAAATATTCAAGGCTGGAAGCGTCCAGTTAAGAAGTAATAAGTTTTTAACTGAAACTTTTATAAAAGGCAGGTATATCACCTGCCTTTTTTATTGATTACACTTAGACTAACAAGATAACGGCTTCTATCTTATGAGAATCTTATCTTTTTTTCGCAGATCTCTGGCTCTTAACATTGATCTATAAGTTTTACTCCTGCTAAAATAAGTTTCGAATCGAAACTTAAAGTTATCGAATCAGAATTATGTCAAAACGAAATACTCAGCAACGTCGTCACGCTATTGTGACTTTAGTGAATGAACAAGGCGAAGTCAGTGTCGACAAACTAGCCGAACAGTTTGCGACTTCTGAAGTCACTATTCGTAAAGATCTTGCGGCATTAGAAAATAATGGCTTATTGCTTCGTCGTTATGGTGGGGCCATTGCAATGCCCTCTGAGATTATGACTGATGATTCAGAAGATAAAGTTTCGGTTCAAAAGGTAGCCATCGCTCAAGAAGCAGAAAAACGCATTCGTGATCATAATCGTATTATCGTTGACAGTGGCAGTACAACCGCAGCCTTAATCAGTTTGCTAGGTCGAAAGCAAGGGTTGATCGTGATGACAAACTCATTACAGGTTGCCAATGCATTAAATGAGTTAGAAAACGAGCCTACGTTACTGATGACTGGTGGAACATGGGATCCGCATTCAGAGTCCTTTCAAGGCCAAGTGGCTGAGTCGGTACTGCGTTCTTACGATTTTGATCAGCTATTTATTGGTGCCGACGGTATTGATATTGCACGAGGAACGACAACCTTTAACGAGTTAATTGGGCTAAGCCGAGTTATGGCTGAAGTCTCTCGCGAGGTTGTGGTTATGGTGGAATCGAGCAAGATTGGACGAAAGATCCCGAATCTAGAGATTCCATGGAGCAACATCAATACGGTTATTACCGATAGTGGATTGAGTGATACGGCAAAACAACAAATTGAACAACATGGGGTGCAAGTGATTCGCGCCCCTGAATAGCAGTAACAGGAGTCGATATGTGTGGGATTGTTGGTGCAGTAGCACAGCGTGATGTGGCAGAAATCTTGGTAGAAGGTCTGCGTCGTTTAGAATACCGAGGTTATGATTCTGCTGGTATCGCTGTGATCGACAGTGAGCACCAGCTACATCGCGTTCGTCGACTAGGTAAAGTCCAAATGTTGGCAGATGCCTTAGAGCAACAGCCTCTTGCAGGCGGTACGGGTATTGCTCACACTCGTTGGGCAACCCATGGTGAGCCGTCAGAAGCAAATGCTCATCCCCACACTTCGGGCGATATCGCTCTTGTTCACAACGGCATTATAGAAAACTACGAAGCGTTGCGTAGCCTACTTCAGCAACGTGGCTATGAATTTCAATCTCAAACGGATACTGAAGTTATTGCGCACCTTGTTCATTGGGAGCTTGCACAAAGTGGCTCTCTATTGGAAGCGGTACAGAAAACAGTAGCTCAACTTGAAGGCGCATACGGTACTGTGGTTATGGATCGCCGTGATAATGAGCGTGTGGTTGTCGCTCGTTCTGGTAGTCCATTGGTCATTGGTCTAGGTGTTGGTGAAAACTTTATTGCCTCTGATCAACTCGCCCTACTTAACGTTACTCGTCGGTTCATTTTCTTAGAAGAAGGTGATGTAGCCGAAATTACTCGTCGAGATATCGCTATTTTTGATGAGGCTGGCCAAGCGGTACAACGTGAAATCCATGAGTCCACTGTCGAGCATGATGCTGCAGATAAAGGTCAGTATCGCCATTACATGCAAAAAGAGATCTATGAACAGCCAAGTGCATTAATTAATACGATGGAAGGTCGTATTCGTAACAATAGCGTTGTGGTTGAAAGTATTGGCACTGGTGCTAAAGAGATTTTAAATAAAGTTGAGCATATCCAAATTGTGGCTTGTGGTACTTCTTACAATGCAGGCATGGTTGCTCGTTATTGGTTTGAAGCGATGACAGGCGTAAGCTGTGATGTTGAGATTGCTTCTGAGTTTCGTTACCGCAAATTTGTTACCCGCCCAAATAGTTTATTAATCACCTTATCTCAGTCAGGTGAAACTGCCGATACCCTAGCCGCCCTTCGTTTAGCCAAAGAGAAAGGCTATATGGCAGCAATGACTATTTGTAATGTGGCCGGTTCCTCATTAGTTCGTGAATCCGATTTGGCCTTTATGACCCGAGCTGGTGCGGAAATTGGTGTTGCATCAACAAAAGCATTCACCACACAGCTTATTGCCCTACTGATGTTGGTAACGGCATTAGGTAAAGAAAAAGGTGCGATTGATTCGGAGCTGGAAGCTAAAATTGTTCATGCGATGCAGCAACTACCAAGCTATATTGAAAAAGCACTCGCATTTGATAAGCCCATTGAAGCATTAGCAGAAGATTTTGCCGATAAGCATCACGCACTATTTTTAGGCCGTGGTGAGTTTTACCCAATTGCAGTAGAAGCCTCTTTAAAGTTAAAAGAGATCTCTTACATTCACGCTGAAGCGTATGCTGCGGGTGAACTAAAGCATGGCCCATTAGCGTTAATTGATGCTGATATGCCAGTCATTGTGGTTGCACCTACCAACGATTTACTTGAGAAACTTAAATCTAATATCGAGGAAGTTCGCGCGCGCGGTGGTCTATTGTATGTTTTTGCTGACAACGAAGCAGGCTTTGAAGCGAGTGAAGGAATGAAGATCATCACCATGCCAAAAGTTGATGAGATTATCGCTCCTATTTTCTACACAATCCCAATGCAATTACTGTCGTACCATGTTGCCCTTATTAAGGGGACAGATGTTGATCAGCCTCGTAATTTAGCGAAAGCCGTTACGGTAGAGTAATTCCTAACTCGCTTATATTGAGATATTTATCATTATGGCAGATACTGTTTTTTCAGTATCTGCCTTTTTTATGTCTAGATTTTTTTGCTCGCATTTTGCGGTGCAATTTTTAAATTACGACAGAATTCACAGTTATTTACGTCATATTTTCAGCTAACTAATTGAATGCGCTATTCTCATTGATTGGAACAATGTATGCATTAGTTGTCATGAAGAGATTATCTTAGGGAGTAGATGCTTCATGACTGATAACAAAGTAACAATTGCTTCGAGAATCAAGGAAGCTCGAGAGTGGAAAGGGTTAACTCAAGTGTATATGGCGCAACGACTTGAGGTCGCAAGGCAAACCTATCTCGATTTAGAAACTGGAAAGACAGAGCCTAAAGTGCGTTTATTGGCAGAAATATCACACATTACTGAACGTCCATTGACATGGTTTGTGTATGGTGATGAAGGCACAGAAATGCTGGAAAGTGAATACCGTGAAGAACTGGATCGCTTATTACAGTATTTTAGTCGTTTGCCTCACTCTGCCCGTCATTTGATATTACAACAAAGTCTTCAATTAGCAGGGTTTATGGCAGAGTATACTCGAGCCTTAACTCATAAAAAATAAGCAAAAAAGTATGAGTCTTGATGCTGTGTAATTGATAGTTTTGCTTGTATATCTATGTAGGCATATTTTTTTTGTGTTTGCCTATGTTGGGTTACATGGAAAGCGGCATATCACATTTTAAGTTCGAATTCCGTGATCTTATTCTTATTAGCGTCATAATTTGTTTTTACGGCAACATCTTTGTCATAGTGACTCTCAGCTATTACACCTTGTTTGCTGCCAATAACGATAAATGTTGATGGTAATTAGATGGATAATTCAAAATCACGTATAGCAGCTAAAATTCGCGAAGCCCGAGAGTGGAAAGAGATCACTCAAGTAGGAATGGCGAAAACTCTAGGTATTGCCCGTCAAACTTACTTAGATTTAGAGTCAGGTAAGACTGAACCACGTATTTCTACCTTAGTTGAGATTGCTCAGCTAACAGGTCGACCTTTAACTTGGTTTGTTTTTGACGACGAAGAAAAGGTAATGGGGGACGAGCACAGTGAAATCCAAGAGTTATTAAATCTCTTTGGTCAAGTGCCAAGCCAAGTTCGCTCTCAACTCATCAAGCATAATAAAGAGTTTATCTCTTGCTGGTTAGACTATATTACGGCTTTAAAGCGCCGTTAATGATGAATACATAAAAACAGCGACCATTGAGTCGCTGTTTTTTTATCGGTTGGATAATGACTCTGGGTTGTAAAATTAATGCTGAGCTAAGAAGAAACGATAAGCTGGGTTGTCTGTTTCGTCTTTCCAGTGATAGCCCAATTCGCGTAAGTAACTGGTAAAAGAGAGTAAGTCTTTATCATCAAGCTCAAAACCACACAGCACTCGACCATAATCAGCACCGTGGTTGCGGTAGTTAAATAAGCTGATATTCCAATGGGTGCCCAAGGTGTTAAGAAACTTAATCAGTGCGCCTGGATATTCTGGAAACTCAAAACTGTACAGACGCTCTTTTAATGCATTAGCGGGTTTGCCTCCAATCATATAACGAATATGAACTTTGGCCATTTCATCATCTGAGAGATCCACCACAGGATAACCGCCTTTACGCAGCTCTGTAATGATTGCATCCAACTCTTCCTGCCCTTGGAGCAAGCGAACCCCAACAAAAATATTTGCCAGTTGGTTATGGTTATAACGGTAGTTAAATTCAGTGACTGCCCGACCGCCTAATAGACGACAGAAATCAAGAAATGCTCCTGGTCGCTCAGGAATGGTTACCGCCAATAGCCCTTCTCGCTTTTCTCCTAATTCACAGCGTTCGGATACATAGCGTAAACCATGGAAGTTAAGGTTTGCCCCTGACAGTACCGCGGCCAGTTGTTGTTGGGTTAATTGATATTGCTCAGCGTATTTTTTTAAACCCGCTAACGATAACGCTCCCGAAGGCTCAGCAATAGCTCGGGTATCTTCAAAGATATCTTTAACCGCAGCACAGATTTCATCGCTACTGACGGTAATAACGCCATCAAGAAACTGCTGGCACAGTCTAAATGTTTCATCGCCAATGCGTTTAACAGCCACGCCATCAGCAAACATTCCGACTTGATCTAAAGTGACGGGCTCGCCAGCATCTAGCGCCGCATTAAGGCAGGCGGAATCTTCAGCTTCGACACCAATCACTTTGATTTCAGGCATCAGTTGCTTAACTAATACGGCAACGCCTGCTGCTAACCCACCACCACCGACAGGAACAAAGATATAATCTAGGTGACCATTTTGCTGAATTAACTCTAATCCTATGGTGCCTTGTCCTGCAATGATTTGAGGGTGATCAAATGGAGGAATAAAGGTGTAACCGTGCTGTTGCGATAATTGTTGAGCGTGAGTTTTGGCTTCATCGAAATTGCTGCCATGTAAGATAACATCCCCGCCAAAACCTCGTACCGCACTGACCTTGATATCGGGTGTGGTTAATGGCATCACGATGATGGCAGGAACGCCCAGCTTTTGGGCCGATAGAGCCAAGCCTTGTGCATGGTTACCTGCCGATGCTGCGATCACTCCAGCTTGTTTTTGCTCATGGCTAAGTTGTGCCATCATATTGTAAGCGCCACGCAGTTTAAACGAGTGCACGGGTTGGCGGTCTTCGCGCTTAAGTCCAATATGATTACCCAGTCTAGTACTGAGTCGCTCCATGGTTTGCAAAGGGGTGACTTGAGCAACTTCATAAACGGGCGCTTTTAGGATCTGGCGTAAATAGTCTGATCCTTGTAGTGGTGAGGGGGTGGCCTCAATAACATCTGCTTGGCTCATGCTACTCTCCCAATTTCGATTTATCTCGCACAGCGCCTTTATCGGCACTGGTCGCTAGATTGGCGTAAGCTTTAAGAGCAAATGAGACTTGGCGTTGACGATCGATTGGTTTCCAACCTCGCTGTTCGGCTTGCTCGCGACGTTGAGCCAATTGCAAGGGGTCAACATTTAACTCAATGGTGCGGTTGGGGATATCTATATTGATATTATCGCCATTTTCAATGAGACCGATAGTGCCGCCATTCGCTGCTTCTGGGGAAACATGACCAATAGATAAGCCACTGGTACCACCGGAGAAACGCCCATCGGTGATCAGCGCACAAGATTTACCAAGGCCCATAGATTTTAAATAAGTGGTTGGGTAAAGCATCTCTTGCATACCCGGACCGCCTTTTGGGCCTTCATAGCGAATAACAACCACATCCCCTGCTTTGACTTCGCCTCCTAAAATGCCTTCCACCGCACTTTCTTGGCTTTCAAAGACGATGGCAGGTCCACTGAATGTTAAGCAAGACTCATCTACCCCCGCAGTTTTAACAATGCAGCCATCTAGAGCCATATTGCCAAACAGTACAGCTAGGCCGCCATCTTGACTGTAAGCATCTTGTTGGCGACGAATACAACCCAATTGACGATCATCATCGACCTTATCCCAACGACAAGATTGTGAGAAAGCCTCTGTAGTGCGGATCCCAGCTGGACCTGCACGATAAAAGTCAATGATTGCCGGATCTTGAGTTTGCGTGATATCAAATTGGCGTAAGCTGTCTGCGACGGTTTGGCCCAGCACATTAACGCATTGATTATTGAGCAATCCGGCTCTATCTAATTCCCCTAAAATGCCATAGACGCCACCTGCGCGATGGACATCTTCCATATGGTATTGCTGGGTTGAGGGAGCGACTTTACAGAGATGAGGGACCTGACGGCTCATGCGGTCAATATCATTCATTGTAAAATCGACTTCACCTTCTTGCGCAGCTGCTAACAAATGTAACACTGTGTTGGTTGAGCCGCCCATGGCGATATCTAAGGCCATGGCATTTTCAAATGCGGCTTTATTGGCAATATTACGAGGAAGGGCTTGGGGATCATCTTGTTCGTAGTAGCGTTTTGTTAGTTCAACAATACGACGACCTGCGTTAAGAAAGAGTTGTTTGCGATCGCTGTGGGTCGCAAGGAGAGAGCCATTGCCTGGTTGGCTTAGTCCGAGAGCTTCCGTTAAGCAGTTCATGGAGTTAGCGGTAAACATACCAGAGCATGATCCGCAGGTTGGGCAGGCGGATCGTTCGATCTGCTCACTTTGGGCATCAGATACATTAGGATCTGCACCTTGGATCATCGCATCAACCAGATCCAACTTGATAATTTGATCGGACAGTTGGGTTTTTCCAGCTTCCATCGGTCCACCAGAGACAAAAATAACGGGAATATTAAGGCGCAGCGAAGCCATAAGCATTCCCGGGGTGATTTTGTCACAGTTAGAGATACAAACCATGGCATCGGCACAGTGAGCATTAACCATATACTCAACAGAATCGGCAATTAGCTCTCTTGATGGCAAAGAATACAGCATACCACCATGACCCATTGCTATACCGTCATCGACTGCTATGGTATTGAACTCTTTTGCAATGCCTCCAGCTTGCTCAATCTCTTTTGCAACCAATTGGCCCAAATCTTTAAGATGTACATGACCTGGTACAAACTGGGTAAATGAGTTCACAACGGCAATAATCGGCTTACCAAAATCTTCATCCTTCACCCCGGTTGCACGCCAAAGTGCGCGGGCTCCAGCCATATTTCGGCCGTGGGTTGTGGTGGCTGAGCGATATGTCGGCATAGGTTTCCATCCTTGTTACAACTGTCCTAAAGCTGAGGGAAGATTGCCCTCAGCACATTAATTTCTAGCTTATGGGTGATAGCTCATAAGTTATAGCTTATTGGGTCTCTTACTGCTCATTAACATAATCAAGCCAGCCCCACTTATCTTCTGTGGTGCCATTAAATAAGCCAAAAAACGCCTCTTGCATGACTTTAGTAACTGGCCCTCGTTTGCCAACGCCGACGGTGATTTGATCAATGCTGCGCACAGGCACAATTTCTGCCGCGGTTCCTGTCATAAAGACTTCATCAGCTAAATACAGCGCTTCACGAGCAATGTTTTCTTCTCTAACCTCATAGCCTAACTCTTTGGCTAAGGTCATGATGGTGTCGCGGGTAATACCGGGCAGAATTGAACCTGTTGCTGGTGGGGTTGAGATGATGCCATTGCGCACCACAAAGAGGTTTTCTCCCGCACCTTCAGAAATATAGCCTTCTACATTGAGCGCAATACCTTCAGCATAACCGTGACGACGAGCTTCACCACCCACCAATAATGATGAAAGATAGTTTCCTCCAGCCTTGGCTGCGGTTGGAATAGTGTTAGGTGCTGCTCGGTGCCAACTGGAAATCATCGCATCGACGCCATTTTCTAGCGCTTCATCTCCAAGGTAAGCACCCCAAGGGAAGGCGGCAATGATCAGTTCCATCTCAGTATTTGGTGGAGGACAAACGCCAAGACCGACATTACCCACATAGGCAAGAGGACGTATGTAGGCCGATTCTAGCTTGTTAGTGCGTAGGGTTGCTCGACAGTGTTCCATCAGCTCATCAACACTGTAGTTAATGGGAAAACGGTAGATTTTTGCTGAATTTTTCAGACGCTCCATGTGCTCTCTATGACGAAATACCGCCGGACCTTGCGGCGTGTTATAACAGCGGATCCCTTCAAAAACGGACGTACCGTAATGCATTGCATGGGTGAGGACGTGGACATTCGCATCTGCCCAAGCCACCATTTCACCATTAAACCAAATATAATCTGCGGTATTGGCCATCTGTATTTTCCTTCCTTAAAAATATAAGCATCCTGCAGTTTAGAGAGCAGGTTCATTTGTGGTGATTAGCGCACTTTCAACGTGGCGAATGTCCCATAATTTTTCAACTTGATGAATTAGCGTCGTAATCGGTCGAATACTGTCGACAATGATTTCAATGCTGGCGACCTTACTGGTTTGATTTTGAGTCGCCGTGACTTTTTTGATAATAAAACCGCGGTGACGAATCACTCTTAAAACACGCTCTAGTAATACGGGTTTATCGTCGGCGGTAATGGTTAATACATATCTATCCATGGTTAAGTATTCTCCAGCATATCTTGGTTAGCAGCACCTGGTGGAACCAAGGGCCAAACATTGTCTTGTTCTGAGATAACCACTTCCAGCAAATAAGGTCCCTTGCTTTGTAGTAGAGTCTCTAATGCGCCCTCTATGTCTTCTTTACGGCTAATGGTTTGTCCATCAATGGCAAAGGCTTTCGCTAATGCGACGAAGTCAGGGTTATCATCTAAAATCGTTTCACTATAGCGGCCATCAAAGAACAGAGATTGCCACTGTCTAACCATGCCCAGACGTTGGTTATTTAATAGAATTATTTTTACTGGTAATTGCTTGCGTTTAATGGTGCCAAGCTCTTGTACGTTCATCATAAAAGAGCCATCACCTGTAATGAGAACCACATCATCGTGCGGTCTTGCAATTTGGGCTCCAATGGCGGCAGGAAGTCCAAATCCCATGGTGCCAAGGCCTGCTGATGATAAAAAGTTTTCTGGTGATCTTGGTTGAATGTGTTGTGCTGCCCACATTTGGTGTTGGCCCACATCGGTTGCAATAACAGTATTCTCGGCCATCTTATCGGATAAGTTCTTAAGCAGAGCTGGGGCATAAATACGCTCACCAGGATGGTCATATCGCCATTTAAATTTAGTCCGTAATTGCTGGCAGTGCTCAAGCCACTCGGAAATATCTGAGCCAAGCTCTAATTGAGGGAGAACCGCTTGGATTTCACCTCGTAATGCAACATTAGCTTGGCGCAGTTTATTAATTTCTGCTGCATCAATATCAAGATGGATAACTTTGGCGTGAGGGGCAAATGTATCGAGCTTTCCTGTGACGCGATCATCGAAACGAGCCCCTATCACCAATAATAGGTCGCATTCTTGTACCACTAAGTTTGCAGCGCGTGTGCCGTGCATCCCAAGCATGCCTAAATAGTACGGATGATGACGTTCAATGGTGCCGAGCCCTTTTAAAGTACTCACTGCTGGCATTGGGTTGTGCTGATGAAATTGACGAACCACTTGAGTGGCATGAGCTATTTGGACACCACCACCCACATAAAGAACGGGTCTTTGTGCCTGAGATAATAACTGCTGTGCCGCCATAATTTGTTCATTGGTCGCAATCGGTGGTGCTGGTGGCTGAAAATGATAGGTAGTGGGATCGGGCACTTCGGCAAGTTGTACATCTTTAGCGATATCAACTAACACTGGGCCTGGACGGCCTGATGTTGCCACCACAAAGGCTTCGGCAAGAGTACTGGCAAGCTCATCAATATCAGTAACAAGATAGCTGTGTTTGCAGCAAGCTAAAGACATGCCGATCACATCCATTTCTTGAAAAGCATCAGTTCCGATATGGGAGCTGGCAACTTGTCCGGTAATGGCAACCAGTGGTACGGAATCTAGAAAAGCATCAGCAAGGCCAGTGACTAAGTTGGTCGCCCCCGGTCCTGAGGTTGCCATGCACACTGCGACATGCTGAGTTGATCTGGCCATGCCAATTGCAGCCATGGCAGCCCCTTGTTCATGGCGACACAGAATGTGCTCAACACCGCCATCATAGAGAGCATCATAGATTGGCATGATCGCCCCACCTGGATAGCCAAAAACGGTGGTGATTCCCTGTTGTTGTAGTGCCTTTACGACTAACTCGGCCCCTGTCATCGCTGCTCCTTATCCGTGAATATGCGACGTCACTCTGTCCATAGTGTTGAAAAAAAAGCCCCCGTAAGAGATCTTGCGGGGGCTTTGCGTTGTTGTGTTTGTTGCTATTTTACGCCTAGCATTCCCCGTCGCGGTGAAATAATCACCTCGATGACGACGTTAATGAGAATGAGTAGGTTTGATGTAAATAGCATTGACTGTCTGTCCAGTTTTTATTGTTTATTTGTTGTACTAACTAAGTGATATCACATCAATAAGCCGCCAGACAAGGAAAAAGTGTGATTTTTTTCATCTTTTTTCTCGTTATTTAAGAAAATTGCTAACAACTTACATAACTAATCTTAACGAGTGCGATTTTATTCTCTAACTTCTCAATGGGTTAGAAACTGAATTTGGAATTGAGTTAACAATGAATAGTTAATCGGCTCGAAGGTTTTCGTTATTTTTGTTAACTAATATGCAACTTTTAACGAAAAAAATGCAGAGCCTTGGCTTCATCCGCTGTAGTAGCGGTTTTGAGTCATAAAAGAGAACTGTGTATGTCATTGGCCATTGTGCATAGCCGGGCTTGCGTTGGGGTACAAGCTCCAGCAGTAACTGTTGAAGTTCATTTAAGTAATGGAATGCCCAGTTTTACTCTGGTGGGTTTACCTGAGACAACGGTAAAAGAGGCCAAAGATCGGGTTCGAAGTGCCATTTTTAATGCCAATTTTGAGTTTCCCTCTCGGCGAATTACCGTCAATTTAGCTCCCGCTGATTTGCCTAAAGAAGGGGGCCGATTTGACTTACCCATCGCGCTTGGAATTTTAGCTGCTTCAGGACAAATACCCGCAGAATCACTGCATAAATACGAATTTTTAGGGGAGTTGGCTTTATCAGGGCAATTGCGTCCGGTAAAGGGGGCACTGCCTGCTGCTCTTGCTGCATTAAAGGCTAAAAGGTGTTTGATTGTCCCTGATCGTAATGGCGATCAAGTGGCATTAGTAGGTGAAAAACAACATAAGTCAGCGCCTGATTTGATCCAAGTTTGCGCTCACCTATTAGGACAGCAAAGTTTATCTTTACGCTTTCAAACAAAACCCGATGATGATTCGTTAGATCTGACTCAGGGGCGAGATATGCAAGATATTATTGGTCAGCAGCAAGGTAAGCGGGCATTGGAAATTGCAGCTGCCGGTGGCCATAACCTTCTGTTTCTTGGCCCTCCTGGAACGGGAAAAACCATGTTAGCCTCTCGCTTATGTGATTTATTACCCCCTATGAGCCATGATGAGGCGTTAGAAACTGCAGCTGTTGCCTCGCTGACTCAGCAGAGCATTCATCAAGGCAATTGGTTACAACGACCGCTACGTGCACCTCATCATTCAAGCTCTATGGCTGCCTTAGTTGGTGGTGGTTCAATTCCAAGGCCGGGGGAGATCTCTTTGGCGCATAACGGCATTCTTTTTTTAGATGAAACGTTCTTAATCCTAATGACTAAAAGTTATCAAAACAGTATCAAGTTTATGAATGTGAATGATTTAAATGGTTTTTAGTGCATTTTATTTACGTTGACAATAATCACTTTGACTTCTACGTTTTTTATTAGTTGTCAATTTATGAGGTTTGGTTGTGAATGTAAAAATACTAAATGAGCTTTCTTTATTAAAAACTGCACTGTCAGTCGAATACTCTAACTACCTAACACTTGCTGCTGAATCCTCAATCGATTCAACGAAAATTCAGTCAACATTGAATATTTATGCAGCTTTCTGCTACTTGGTTAAACAAGGTAACTACAGTGCATTGGAAATACTGAATGATTCAAGCTCACTTAATGCACACTTCCAGTCGCTCATTGGCTTTGTTTATAACTATGATGATATCACTATCAAGCATAGATATGTGATTGGTAATCTACTCAAAAATCTTTTCTGCTACATTGCGCAAGATAAACATTTAACTCTTGATGAAGTAAAGCTTTCGGTTGTAAAAATCACAGAAGAGGCTTCGAGTTGTCTCGCTCAGTTCAGAGAGCTTAATATAGATAAATCAAAATCTGACTACCTTGATGGTTGGCAGGTGCTATCAAAAGAAGGCAAGGAACATGAGGCTCATCTGGATACGCTTTATGTTAATTTTGGTGAGGCGTTTACCAACAAGGTTCATCTTGCTCTTAAAAACTACGCTTTTACACAAAAATCATCATCTCTGACCAGTGCATTAAATGCACTCAAAAAACTTTTTGTAGGTATCTCCACTGTTTATACCGACCGAGACGGGCTGACAATAGAAACCCTTCTAAGTCGTAATTATGTGCAGCTACTTTTCCATAAGGTGTTTAAAGTGCTATTTGTGCGCTCTCAAGCAGCCCATAACTGCCCAAAAGATTTTCATATTAAGTGGCGAAATGCCATTACCTATTATACCGAGTGCTTTATCAACACGGGTGTTTTTGCTGAGCCTCACAAACCATTCATCGTTCCAGACTGGAAAGACCCAAAAGATGCAGCACCCACCTTTTCAATTGGTGGCAATGCTACGCAGCCAGAAAGCCTTCGATGGTTTGCTAACATTCCACTCAAAATTAAAGATGAAGAGGCTGTTTCAATTATTCAGCAACGTGTAGACCGAGACATGGCGCATGTCAGGCATGTGTGTCTCTTGAAATTTGAAGAGCTTTTAGAGCGAGAAGATAGAAATAAAGCTTTTCAGAGCACAGGCTTAGTTAAACCATTGAGCGGCACGGCAGGCTATGAAAAATATAAGAACTTTGTCGGTGAAGATAAGTTAGAGAATACAGTAGCAACCTTTTATGCGCATGGCATCGCTGCAAAAGACACTGCCTATTTACAATTTTTGGGGTTTCATGGAAATGCTAGTCAGTTCAACACAGAGTTAAATCTACCAACCAAATCAACACTGAATGTTCTTTTGACGCTTCTTGTGATTGAGCATCCTCTAATAACCCCTTCTTGGTTAGCAGAATGGGACTTATTTGATGTAAATGGCAATATGGTGGGTTATAAGCAAGTTGGTAATCAGCACATTGCGGTCAGTTACAAATCACGCAAAGGGTCTACCAATGCGCATCAAGAAGTAGTGCTCAATGAATTTTCTAAATCTATAGTTGAGTTCCTGATACAGCATACTCATATGAGTCGCGAATATCTGAAGCAAAAAGGGGATGTGAATTGGCGAAAGATGATTTTGACTGCAACCGCTGCCAATGTGATACGCCCATATCACCTCAATACAACTCTTCATTCAGCAAATGATTTTTATGATTGGCTTCAAGATGAAACACTCTTTGATAAGAGCAGCGACATAACCTTGGAAGATGCTCAAGCCATCTCCGATATCCATTCGTTACGTTCCATTAGACGACACCGAGGCTTTCAAATTTATTTGGAAACACGTTCAATGGATGCCGTTGCCGAGGCGCTTGGTCATGAAAAGAAGGATGCAAACCTACTGACATCTTACCTTCCGAAGCCGTTAATGGACTTCTTTAATGCACGTTGGATACGTCAGTTCCAGAACGCTATTTTACTTGAAGCAATGAAAGATTCAGTGCATCGACTTGATGCTGTGAACATGGAGGCTCAAGACATCGAAGTGTTTTTGAATAACCACGGCATAAGCAACATTCCAGAGCACCTCGATCATGGTTTTACTCAGCAGACGACTACTGACAGTGAAGTTTCAGAATCATTAGGGTTTGACAAGTTAACATACACTATATCGACATCACTTTTGCAGTTATTGATGGCTATACGCTTTGTTGTTGAGAGTCATGATGATGAGGAATCTTTTTTAGATATTGTGGCTCACTGGTATCAATCAGCAGTGTTTGTTTTAGATACGCTGAGTTCTGGCAAACATAGTGCTGATGATGATTTGATGGAAATGCTTGATATTGCAACCAATAACAAGCTAGACACCCACTTGGTCAAGGAAGCGTTGCTATGTTAAGTGTTGCTATCGACAATTCCTCTATTACTAACCGTATTGAAAGCATCGTGCGAGACCATTCGCTTTTGAACGATCTAAGTGCCGAGACTCTTGAAGAAATTATCAATTTCTCAGTAGCAAATGATGACTATCGAGTTTTAGATATCATTACGAATATCCATACTTGCATCTACAATTACGATGACCGACAGCCCGAATGGTTAGAATCCAGCT
Organism: Photobacterium damselae; assembly: GCF_003026815.1. GTDB lineage: Bacteria > Pseudomonadota > Gammaproteobacteria > Enterobacterales > Vibrionaceae > Photobacterium > Photobacterium damselae. Next base: position 57,698 of record NZ_PYOG01000019.1, read on the forward strand.
TTCCTGAAAACAAGTGGGTACTAACATTTGGCAAAACCCCAAAAACGATACATTGGGATACGGTGTACTTAGATGACGGTAAGAAACTCACGGATAAAAAACACCAAAAGCTGTTAAACAGCTTTAAATACTGGATTACGGCAGCAGATAATCCACTTGAAAACGGTGGGAAGATTATCAGTCCAATAACGGCTTGTCACAAAGTTAACAAAGTTATCGCTCTCATCAATGCGGTCTTACTACACTCGAAAGAGTTGAAGCTAGCAAAATATCACCTTCTGAATGTGAATGATGACTTTTGGTTGAACATCTTGACGAAATATGCCGAGCACGGAAATTTTCAAGGTGTGTATGAAATTGATAAACATACCAACGTATTTCTTAATAACGCTTCTCAAAGCATTTCTGATACGGACGCACAAACATTTAAAGAAAATTTCCCCTACGTTACACAAGACATTGCGCAAGATGAAAGTTTCTTATTTCTAGCAGAGAGAGAGAAGGCGTGCGCTTGGCTTTTTGAACAAGGTTATTATCAAAGTGGAGGTGCCATAAAATACACTGGCAGCGGTGCTGTACTAGGAAAACTGTTGTTTAAAGGCAAGATGCTTTACCACGACATCAATATTCCCAACTTCGCAGAACTTCACCTCAAAGCGCCAAGGCGAAACTCAGAGTATCGTGCAGTTGAGAATAAAGACACCTCAACAGGCACGAATCAACAGACTATCTCAGTATATATTGAAGCCATTCGATTGATTCATACCAACCTTGAGCGTGAAGATGCGGCAAGTCCTTTAATCTTGTCCGAGCGTGTCAGCTCAGGTCACATTAGCCAGTTAGTTAGCTTAAAAAAAGCAGGACGCACCCGCACCTTGCCGCCTACCTTTGTGTTTAATTTAATTCGTCAGTGCTATGAGTTTGCCAAAGAGCATCTACCTATAGAGGAAGGCGCTGTTACTTTATTGGATGAAACATTAACACTGCTATCTAAAGCAAGAAGTAAATCTGCGGCAAAACACTCCAACACACTCCGCCCCCATCAACAAAATCTAACTTGGAATGAAGAGTTGCATCGCGAGATGTCTGTTACGGAGCGAGGTTACTGGTTTCAAACGGAGGCGATCAACTGTCTGAGTCGTGAATACCTTAAAAAGGGGGTGAAGCAGATTCAAGCCTTTGCAGAAAGTGTGGAAAGTCGCTTTGAGCGGATTCGAGCTAATGAGAGCTTGTTTGATTTGTTCTCTGTACTGCAAGGCGCAATACAAGTCTTAGTGGGTGCAATCATGGCTCGAAGACAAGATGAATTAATCAAGTTGAAGTCACATGGCAACCTTTCACCTGATGTAAGTCCCTTTTCAGAAGCGGGTGCAAAAACAGAGTACAACCTGATATTTAAGGTAAAAAAAACTGGCTCAAAAGGGGTGAACGCAACAATAGAAAGACCTATTCCCTTATCTATCGCAAGGTACATTTGGCAACTGGAGCAATTTAACATCAAAGCGAGTGAGTTGGAGTTATGCAAAGGAAAGTTATCTTTGTTTAACAACCTTAATTCAAAGCGCTCGCAGTTAAGTCAGGTTATTCACAAGTCATATAATGCTCACCTTGATGCCTTATGTGATTACTTAGAAACGGACTTGGTGGAGTACGACAACGGAGAGTATCGCCGTAATTATGTCCGTCAGCACCAATTGAGACGCTTCTTTGCTATGGCGTTCTTTTGGTCAAAAGGTACTGATGGGATGGACGCCCTGCGCTGGATGTTAGGCCACTCAGATTTGGAGCATCTATACCACTATATCTCTGAGTCGGAAACTGGGGCGGTACTAAACGGAGCTAAAGCCAGTGTAATTGTTCGTGGTGTGGTCGATTCCACCTCTGAACTTGCGAAGCTCGATGGAATCGAAGAGGTTCGCAAAATCATTGCAGAACGCCTGACAGGTGATAGTTCAACACCCATCACGATAGAGTCAGTGAGTGAAGCAGCAGAAGATTACGCTGATGAGTCTTATCTAACCGTCCCTCATATAAGCCAACTTCAAAAAGAGCAGGACATTGAAATAGAGGTTATTCAGCTTTTAGAGGAAGGTCGAATCACGCTTGAGCCAGAGTTCTTCACCATCGAAGATGATGATGGAAATACAACTCAAACCTTTAATCTAATTTTAAAAATCAGTGACCTTGATTGAGGATTGGGACAATGAAAGTTTTAGAGAAAAACCAAACGAAAATACTTGAAACAGAAAAGCTGTTGAAGGAAATCATCACAGCCCCAACTGAGTTTAAAAATGATGAAGAACTATTAAAGGCGCTCAAGTCTCAATCTGGCATCGCTAAGTATCAGAATCAAGAGCGTAATATCACATCATGCTCATTAAACACGGTCAAAAGCATCTCAGAAGCACTTCTGGAAAGAGGCTTCTTATCATTAGATGAGCTTCGTATTAATGCAAAACTGGCGGTAGAGGCTGTACATCACAATGAGAAAGCTTCTAAAGGAAACAAGCAAACAGTCGTGGGTTTAAAGCACAAAGTTTCTGAGCTTGAATCGGAGTTAGATGCAGCGCAGCGCAGTAATTCTTTACTGACCGCTATGATCATTGAGTTGCGCTCTAAACTAAAGCAAATAGCGAATAAAGAAACATTAGAAGAACGTCAAGAGATTTACAGAAGGCACAATCGAACGATTGAGGCGCAAATGAATTACATCGACAAAGGAGAGGTCTAATGGCGGTTCGTACGCTTAAAAGCTTTCAGCCATGGAGTCATTTTGGACTCGATGGCAAGCTTGCCTTTCGTAAGCCACTGGATATTCCTTTCGTAACCTACAGTAATCATACTCCTTGCTATGAAGCCAATGCCTATATCCACAGTTTGATTGTGAGAAACTTAAAAAGTGACACTATTCGAGGATATGCCCACGATATCATCCACTTGGTTCACTTTATTGAAAAACAGCCATTATTGAGCCAATTTAGTCAACTTACTGATGCAACATTCACTCTTTTCGTTCAATCACTACAGGCGGAGAGAACACCTCTTGGCGAACTACAACGCAAGAATAACTCCGTTATAAAGATTGCGCATACCTGTTTGGATTTTTTGCAGTTTATCCAAGAGTTTCATGATTTGAGTGCTTTCATTGGCAAAGATAAAAGTAACTCAATTCAGATACTTGAAAAACATTACAAGCGCAAACAGGAAGGCTATAAAGGGTTCATTGAAGGAACTAAAATTACGCACCCTGCTGTGCCAACTAAAGATGAGATCAAGAAACGTCATCCAGTTTCTTCTGACGATGCTTTGCGTGTTTGGGAGCATATAAAGACTCAGGAAAACAAAGATAAACGTAGAAGAGATATGGCGTTATATACTGCAATGGAGCAGTTAGGTGGTCGAGTGTCCGAGCTTCATTTGATTAAAATGACCGATTACGAGGAAGCTAGACGCACAGGTATGCTCACTCTTACCACTTTGAAACGTAAAGATGATAACACCACTCGAAAGATACCTGTCCCACACCTTTTGTTATCTGTGATAGCGGATTACATTAAAGTTCGTAAGAAAGTCATGAGGAAGAAAAAAGCCCAGCATGATTACCTATTTGTCAGCTTAAAAACAGGTCTACGCTTGTCCGCAGATTCATGGACAACGTACATGAACTCATGGAAAAGAGAGCTTGGTATCGAGGGAGAGTTACACCCGCACTTATGGAGACACGCATTTATAACAGATAAGCTCAAAGAGCTTATTCTTGCCACTAAAGAAGTGAATGATAAGGACGATTTCCGAAAGCACTTACTTCACACGCAAACGTTTAAAATGCAGTTACAGCAGTGGACAGGCCATAGAATGCTTAGCTCTTTGGATACCTACATCGACCTCGCCTTTGCAGATATCCACGGCTACACAGAGGTTTATAACGCTGTATCTCTTAAGTCGAGTGTTGATTTGGCAAAGCGTCAGATTGAGTTGTTAGAAGAGCAGATAGCAAGGAAGGAGTTAACGCCTACCGCTGCACTTGGTGAGATGAAGAAACTATTGGAAGCTTTTCAATCCGATATTGATAAAAGCATTGTATCGTCACAGTAAGGTTCATCACACATCACCAATCGGTCACATCACCAATCGGTCGCGTAACACGCCTTTGGACAGAAATGAGGTAGCGTTAATGCCCTAAGTCATGAAGTTTGGATAAGCTAGGTTTATGACATAATGATTAGATTAGAGAACAACTCTCAGTCCAGTCTAAAAATCTATCTTATCAAGCCACTCGGTATGCTTTTTTCGTTCTTCGTGTTGCCATTTCAAACTCCATATCCAATCATCTGCTCTTGGTGAACAATCAGAGCATTTATCACAATGATTTTGCTTAAACCCTAACGCAAACTCTGGCCCCTTAGAGTTATCGAATACCTTGATTAACAAGTTCCCAGTTCCAACTGTGTGTTTATGCTTTAAACAAGTCATAATAGGCATACTCAGAGAGTGCATTCCTAACTGTTGAGCTATCATCCCTCTCGGTCGGTAATCAACAAACATATACTCACAATGACCAATAATATTTGTTGGATCATAATTGGCTAAACCTATTGCGATGAACTGCCCCTCTCTTGAAGCAGGATCATCTGGGTCCATACCAAGGTTTTTAGCCATCTCAGCAAAGAATTGTTTTTGCTCTTCAATGCTGGCTTCATAAAGTGGCTTTGGTTCTTCTTTACTAGCCATTACATTATCAAGTGCATCCAATAAGTTTTCAGCACTCGGACAATGCTCAATAATTAAAGATTTAACGTCAAACCTTACAATAGTTTTAAGCTCGGATTGTAGGTTAACCATAAGATACAGCTGCTCAATTTTTCTGATATCACTAACAATTGACGAGTACATCAATACTGTGTGAAGCATCTTTTCAATCCACTCATCTAGGAATACGATAGCCTCATTAGACCCACGTGCATTGTGAATGGTTTTAAACACACCTATAGATAAAGCAACATCACACATCAAATCTGCCAAGATATTAAACTGACTTAAGTTTATCAGTCTGTGGCACATGTTTATTATCTTCTGTAACTGAGCACAAGCCTCATGATATTGCTTGTGTATTTCTCGGTTCATAAACAAGTATTCAAAACTATCAGATTTGAAGTTTTCATTTGAATGATGTTGCGCATTTAGCTTTTCAACTTGAATACTAAATAGTGCGCTTCTTGCTTTAGCTATCGCTGTAAGACGGTAAACTGACTGTTTTTGCTCTCTTGCACAGACAATTAAGTACTCGCATAGCTTAAGTTGCTCTTCAATCTGTTCATTTTTGACTCGTTTATAAGGAGCAACCTTAAAAGCGTAATCGAAGTAAAGTGCAGCCAAGAACCTATCTTTAGTTGGCACAATGCGCGATTGAATAATGTCACTAGCTTGCTGATAAAGCTCATCAAATGATCTAGCAAGTAAGAGTCGGTCTAACTTGATATGGTAAGCCTTAAACAGAGCATCACCGACTTGTTCGATACATGTGTTCAAAGCTTCTGGTGGAAGGGTTTTGCAGTTGTTAACGGCAAGCTTAAGGTCTCGTAAAGAAAGATAATCCCAGCATTCTTGAACAGCCACCAGTAACTTATCAAATGCTGCAGAGTCGTTTCGTTCTAGCTTATTTTCAACGGGTAAATGGACAGTTAGCGAATCTGTAGATGAGTCTCGTACTTTTTCTAAGATCTCTTTATTATCAGTAACAGACACCCAGTAAATCTCTTCACTAGACACTTCAACCACTACCAATATCACGGGAATATTGAACTCGAGATAATACTGAAGGCGGGCGCGAAAAACCGAGAAAGACAACTTCTGTCCTTCATCAATAAATGAACAGTTCTCTTGACCTTTAAGCTGAATTTTAAACAAGCTTTCTTGACCGAGAGCTTTGCCACTTGAATCTTTTAACTCTATCTCACAATCAATGCCATAATCATCCTGATCTTCTTGACTTCGGATAATCCAGTTTAGAGGTGCTTTATAATTAAAAATTCGCCCTGCTGCTGCGCCTATTTCTCCTGCATTCATAGTGAAGCCTTATAGATTCTAAAGCCCTTATTTTAACCGGACGCTGTAACAATTTAAATGTAGCAAATCAAAATGATAGTTATATCAGATTACTTTAAGTAAGCTAAAACTAGAATCGTGATATGTAAACGAAAGATACCCCAAACTCACTTTGGGGCATAAATGTTTTAGCTGGCAGCAGTTTCGCTCTCTATCTGAATACTGTGACTGAATCAGTTGTTGCACCTAACGATTAAGTGAATATTCATTCATGAGAAGGGGTTCGATGAAGGCGTCAGATTGAATGGATAATATAGCTACTTGCTCGGCTAAATGGAAAAATGAATGACCACTACATTCCGCTAGCATCTGAAGCGATGCGCTCCACTAACTCGGACAACACTCACAACATTCAAAGCCTCAAATTGACAATATTTATTACTCAAACTCGATATTAGGAAAATGCCCGAATTTGAGCGTAAGGTTTTGGACTCATTACGTGAACCTTTAGAGTCGGGAGAGATTGTGATTTCTCGGGCAACCAGTAAAGCAACCTTTCCGGCAAATTTTCAATTGATTGGAGCGCTAAATCCGAGTCCAACAGGGTTTTATGAAGGCGCACAAACTCGAACTAATCCTCAAGTTATTTTGCGCTATCTCAGTAAGCTCTCCGGCCCGCTGCTTGATAGGTTTGATATGTCGATTGAGATCCCAGCTCTGCCGAAAGGTACTTTAGCTCAAGGTGGTGAGCGCGGTGAGAGTACTCCAGTGATTAAAGCGCGAGTTAATCAGGCGCGAACCTTAATGGATCAGCGAGCAGGAAAAGTGAATGCTCGACTTTCGACTCGGGAGTTAGATAAACATTGCGCTCTGGCTCGAGAAGATGCGGAGTTTCTTGAAAATGCATTGCATCAGTTGGGGTTATCGATTCGTGCGTACCACCGCATTATTAAGGTGGCACGAACCATTGCCGATTTAAGTAATTGTGAGCAGATAGAGCGAGCGCATTTAGCTGAAGCGTTAGGATATCGGGCGATGGATCGGTTATTGAAGCAGTTAACGGCTCAAGCAATATGATTTTAGTTAGATAGTTAGATAGTTAGATAGTTAGATAGTTAGATAGCAAAAGGCCGCGAGAGAGTCGCGGCCTTGAACATTAGAGATGGGTATTACTTCTTCAGTAGGAAGTTCACCAAGTCAAAGTACTCTTGTGCAGAGGTGATTTTGCCCGCCTCAACCAGATACTTGTTGTTGACGATAACCGCTGGAACACCTGTTAAGCCGCTATCCTCAAAATCTTTATCAAAACGGCTAACCATAGAATTTACCGCAAAGCTGTTATAAGCACCGTCAAAGTCTGCTGGTTTTACCCCTTCATCAATGAAAATTTGGCGTACTTCAGCTTCGTTACGAGGAGGCTTACGCATTTCATGAATACGATTAAATAGCACTGGAGTCAGTTTATCTTGTACATCTAACACGATTGCTGTCGCGTAGGCTTTACTCAATACTTTACCCATTGGGCCGCCCATGAAAGAGACGTGCTCTTTTTGGAAGGTTGCGTTTTCAGGTAAAGTTTTTTTCAGCGCCTGCATCATAGGTTCAAAGCTATTACAGTGTGGGCAGTAAAATGAGAAGAACTCTGTCACCATCGGCGTTGTTGACTCTGGGCGATCCAATACCTTGTAGTAGTCGCCTTCAGTAAATTTTGCCGCATGAACAGACAGTGATAGCAGTGCCGCACTGGCTAATGTGAGTAGTTTTTTGATCATTGTAGCTCCCTGATAATCTTGTGTGCTAACTCAATAGCTGGTTTGGTATAGCACAACACTACACCTATGATTTTTTGTTTATCGCATTACCATTGTGGCATTAATTGTAGTGGTGCTTCATGTAATGCGGCAATTTGCTCTTTAAAGGCTAGGATTTGTCCTTCCCAATATTTTGCCTCAGCAAACCATGGGAATGCACGTGGAAACGCAGGATCTTGCCAACGTTTTGCTAACCAGGCCATATAATGCACCATTCTAAGACCGCGTAAAGGCTCGATAAGTTGCAACTGACGTTGATCAAAGTCGGCAAATTCGCTGTAGGCTTCCAGCAAAGTATCGAGCTGAGCTATTTGATCTTGGCGTTCGCCATTTAATAGCATCCACAAATCTTGTACAGCTGGGCCATTACGAGCATCATCAAGATCGACAAACATAGGTCCATCTCGCCATAAAATATTGCCCGGGTGACAATCGCCATGTAGACGAATAGCTTGCCAATCAGTATGCCAAAATTGGCGAAGTTGAATGATTAATTGCTCAAGATCGGCAAAAAAGACTGATTTTAAATAATCTGGAATAAAGTCACTTTGTTCTAATATGGCTTTTGGTTGCTCAACATATTCTGCAAAACTGAGGGTTGGTCGAGCCGAAAAGGTTTGTTGTTGACCGATCTGATGAATACGACCAAGAAAACGTCCTACCCACTCTAATTGATCAAAATTATCCACTTCAAACTGGCGACCGCCAACACTTGGAAATAACGCAAAACGGTACTGTTGCCACTGATGAAGGGTTGAGCCGTTGATATTGGTGGGCGCAACAACGGGAATTTCATGATCCGCTAACTGTTGGGTAAATTGGTGCTCTTCGAGAATTTGCTCTTGGCTCCAACGTTCTGGGCGGTAAAATTTGGCAACATAACGTGCACCATCTTCAGCTTTAAACTGGTACACCCGGTTTTCATAACTGTTTAGAGCCAATAAGCCAGATTCGGCATATACGCCAATGCTTTCTAATGCAGAGAGCAAATGATCGGGAGTGAGTTGAGCAAAACTAAAACGGTTTTCTGCTGACATTTTTTGATTCCTACCACCTATGTGGCTCAAGTGTAACGTAAGTTAGTTGAGTTTGGCGATAAATCGGCTTTCTACTGTGCTGGTTTGTTGATTTTCTGTCGCTATTTTAAAAGTAATAGGCCACAGCGATTGGGTTATCTGTTTGGGCTCAACGGTGAGAGTGATTGGAATATTGGCAATTTCTTGCGGTTGTAAAATGACAGTACGCTTTCCCTGCCAAGCCAGCGGTGTTTGGCTATCGACCGTTAATTGATATTGGGCAATGTGCTGACTTTTGTTACTCACTTTTAAGGTATAGGTATTGGCAATTTGGCCGAGATTCGTTTCTCGAAAAAGCTGATTTCGGTCACGTAACACATCAAATTCCATTGGTTTAATGGTATTGAGCGAGAAAAGAAAAGCGACAGTCATAGCACTAAGAACACCACCATAAGCGAGCAGTTTTGGCCGCAAGATATTAGATTTCTTCCCGGTAAGTTGATGTTCTGTGGTGTAGCTAATTAAGCGTTTGGGGTAACTCATTTTAGCCATGGTGTTATCACAAGCATCAATGCAGGCTCCGCAGTTTATACACTCGTATTGCAAGCCATCTCTGATATCAATGCCAGTTGGACAGACTTGAACGCAGAGGTTGCAATCAATACAGTCCCCTAGTCCTAACTGTTTTGGATCTTGTTTGCGCGAACGAGGCCCGCGGGGTTCGGCTCTGTCATTGTGGTATGCAACGATATAGGTGTCTTTATCAAACATGGCCGATTGAAAACGAGCATAAGGACACATGTGAAGGCAGACTGTTGCACGTAACCAACCTGCGTTTAAGTAAGTACAAAGGGTAAAAAAAACGATCCAAAAAAGTGGCCCATTAGAAAGATTAAAGGTGATGCTTTGGCTAATAAGTTGGCGGACCGGGACAAAATAACCAACAAAGCTGACCGCGGTAAAAAACGCGATCAGTAACCAAATGCAGTGTTTAACCGTTTTTTTAAGCCAAAGGGATGAACTATAACGTTTGTTATCTTGAGATCGACGTTTATTTGCCGGGCCTTCTAGTTTTTCTTCCCACCATTGAAATAGGGCGCTCCATACTGTTTGTGGGCAGAGGTAGCCACACCATACTCGACCCAGAAACGTGGTAATAAAAAACAGAGCAAAGGCCGCAATAATAAAAATAAGGGCTAAGATGGTGAAATCTTGCGGCCATAATGTGGTGCTAAAAAGATGAAATTGTTGATGCTCAATATCAAATAAAATGGCTTGTCGCTGCTGATAGTTAAGCCAAGGTAGGGCAATAAATAACAGCATCAGCACCCATGTGATTTTTTGCCTTAACTTTTGGTAGTAGCCTGTTATTGCGCGAACATAAATTTTGCTTGAGGCCATAACCTAAAATCCTTTTCTGGTAGACCAAACACACCAAATATCTGTAATCAAAATGTTACTGAATAATTATATTTTAGTTGGTGGCGAAAAGGGGGAGAAAAACGTGATTTTGTGAGAGTTGTGGGGATTTACTGAGAGGAAAAGAGAGCAGGCAATAGTGAGCGTTATCACCTGCTACCGATAGGGTTTTACTTAATGATGCCGCGTGCGCGTAAGATTGCGGTTTTGAAATCGTCTTCACAATCTTTAGCAAGACCTGGGATCATGGCATCTTTTTCGCTGTTACGCATTTTCAGATGATAAATCAGTACATCATCAGTCAGATCTTCTAGCTTGCCCGTATACTGAGCTTCTTGAGCCAGTTTCAGTAGGAATTCAACCAGATTTAGATCAGGATCTTTTTGCCATTCAGGGTGTAATAGCTCAATCAATTCGTTTACGCGGTGAGTTTTCATGATGGACTCCACAATTTAGGCTGATGAATCGCGATAGGATTCTATTGTCATAGTTTTAGTGTGGGTAACTTATACTAAAGCGAGGAGAGAGACAAACAGCATTATGCAGAAATCAGAAAATATTGAGCAGTGGTAAAACTGCTCAATTCTATGAATATGGGGTCAAGCGATTGATTTAAGCCGCTTTAGGATCTTCAGTTGTAGTGTGTGTTTCTACTGTAGTCTCTTGGTTTGGCAAAGTATGAACTTGTGCTGTTTTTGTTTTCGCTTGGAATCGTGGTGCGTGGGATGTCGTACGAAAACGAGATGGACTACGAGGGGCAAAGCGAGCAAATGAAGCTGGGCGCATGGTAATTTACCTTTCATCACGCGCGTCCGTGCAAAAACAAGAGATCAGAATACACAAGGGACGATTCCATTTTGGTTCTATCCCTAACCAAAGAGTGGATTCTGATGTGGTTAACTTTTCGCCGCTAAGGATAACAACGGTTATACTAAAAGTCGAGCAAAAATTAACCGCTGTTTTATTGCTTGCGGAGAATGAACGAACAAATGGCGAAAAAGCCATGCGATTACCATGAATTTTAAGCTTTGGTGACAATTCATTGCTTGCTTTGTGGTGTAATATCACAACGATGTGAATTCAGCCCATAGCCATTGGAGACTCGTTATTCCGTATAATGGGCTTACTTAGAACTACAATTATAACTGTGCCTTGGGAGAGGAGCTATGGATCAACAACAGCGTATTATTGCGAATCGCAACTTATCTTATAAGCTGGCAGAAGCGATTGGTCGCCGAATTTTAGAAGGCGAAACCGCTCCGGGTGATATTTTACCTGGTGAAGTGGAGCTGGGTGAGATGTATGGTGTAAGCCGTACTGCGGTACGTGAAGCGATTAAAATGTTGGCGGCAAAAGGCTTAGTATTACCTCGCCCTCGTATCGGTACTCGTGTGATGCCAAAGAAAAACTGGAACTACCTGGATCAGGATTTGTTGGCATGGCTAAGTTTCGATAAGCACTCTGAAATTATTGCTGAATTCCAAAAAGTGCGTCAAACGTTAGAACCACAAGCAGCGGCACTTGCCGCGATTAATGCCAGTGATGATGAGCGCCAAGAGTTACATCAATTGATGCTGGAGATGCACGCATTAGGCGATGATTTTAATCAAGATCGTTGGATTGAAGTGGATACACGTTTTCATCAGCTGATTTATTTTGCTTCTGGGAACCACTTTATCAGCCCGTTTGGTAACTTATTTAAAGCGGTATTTGAGAAGTATTTCCGTGTAGTGACTCGCGAGCAAATCTTAAAGTTAGAACTGCACCAACAAATTGTTGATGGCATCTTAGAGAAAGATTCAGACAAGGCTTATCAGGCATCGTTAGCATTAGTTAAGTAAATTGAAATAAGCTGATTTATTGAAAAGGCGGATAGTAACCTGTTGGTTATTATCCGCTTTTTTCTTTGTTACAAAAAATACAGAATTTCAGCTTACACGTGTAAGCTAACTTGTGCCATACTGATGCCATCAGCGATATAACGTTATTTGTAGAAGGTTGCTAACATGGACAAAAAGCCCCAACTTGCGGCTGGATATTCGGTAAAAGAAGAAATTGCCAATAGTGTGAGTCATGGTTTAGGCATGATTTTTGGCATTGTTGGGTTAGTGTTGTTATTAGTGCAAGCCGTGAATGCGAAAGCTGATGCTCTTAGTATTGTCAGTTTGAGTATCTACGGTGGCAGTATGATTCTGCTTTATCTAGCCTCAACACTTTACCATGCCATTCCTTTTGAACGGGCTAAGCGAGCACTTAAGACTTTCGATCACTGCGCGATTTTTCTTTTGATTGCAGGAACCTATACCCCATTTTTATTGATTTCCCTACGTACACCATTAGCGATCACGTTAATGGTCATTATTTGGTTATTAGCTTTGATGGGGATTGCGGCCAAGATTGTATTTGTCTATCGCTTTAAAAAACTCTCTCTTATTACTTATCTGACAATGGGGTGGTTATCGTTAATTGCGATTTATCAGTTAGCTATGGCATTGTCGACGGGGGGATTAGTTCTACTGGCATTAGGGGGATTGATCTACTCAATTGGGGTGGTGTTTTATGTTAATAAACGAATTCCCTATAACCACGCAATTTGGCATCTATTTGTATTAGGCGGTTCAATTTGCCATTTTTGTGCCATCTATTTTTATGTTAAGTCCATATAATTAATAACAAAAAGGACGGTATCACCGTCCTTTTTGTTGTCTAAATCATTATTGATTTTTAACCGTTGCGATACGGCTACATACTGGGATGTTAGTTGCATCTAAACCAGGTGTAGTGTTGTGAAAATCAAATTCCAACTCAACTTCTGGACGGAAGATTAGACAGTGAGTTGAACCACCAAAGTGGAACATACCTAACTCATCCCCTTTATTAATGTGCTGACCTTCTAGTACGGTAATATCACAAGAAGAAACTTCTGCCATACCCACAGCAATAAAACACATTAAACCAATCTTTGGATTGTCTGATTCAATAAAGATTACGGCACGAGTGGCAACTGCAGTTAAAAATGGCTGAGAGTTATTTGGTGCGCTGTCATCAGCACCTTCTGGGTTACAGAAGCCTTGATAACGGTTACCTAAATAATAAGAGCCGTTTAGCATATAAGCTTTTTTCACAGTACCACTGACTGGACTATTCCAGCGGTGATAACTAAGAGCACTTAAAAAGGCTTGATAAATCGTACCGCCAACAAATTGCTCTGCAAGAGGATCAAAGCCCATCATATTCTCTAGAGAATAAGGTTGACCTTTTAGCCAAAACTGAGCGGACTTATCAACATTTTTGACAACTTGTAATGGTGCTGACTCACAGGCATTGGCAATAACACCATCCCCTTGCGCTACTGGACGAACACCCGGCTTGAAAGTACGAGTAAAGAAATCATCCCAAGAAGCAAAACTATAATAGGTATCGCTAGGATCGCAATTAAAGAAGTCTGCAAACTCTTGATTACGTTTTTCTGAATCTAGAGGGTCAGCTTGACATGCAACCTCGATAATCTTTCTTTTTACATCTGCACTTAACCAACCCGCAACTTGAGGAACACGATCTGGGTAATCGTTGATCAACACAGAACGAGACTCAGGACTAGAAAGGTACTGACTCCAGTAGCTAAGAATTTTCTTCAATTGTTGGTTAACTAATTCATTTGCAAAAAAGATATTGCCGGCATCAGTTGCCATTGGCCAATCGAGCAAAGCGTTGATAGGAAAGCCAATCAAGCCATAAGGTTCTAGAGCCCCTTCTTTTGGATCAAAGTACTCAGTGTACTCTGGTGCTTGCGTCATAATTTGATTAAGCAAAACCAAAAACTCATTAAAGTCACTCACAGCCATACCATTTAGCGGTGTAAGATCTTTATGACTTTTTGCTTCGGTAAACATTTCTTGAGCAAGTGATGCTAAAACTGGGTTGGTTGCCACGAGTTGTTTAAATTCCGCAATCGGAGCAACAAGTTCAGCATTGAAATCGGTACGAGATTTAAGACTTTGGATCCAAGCCTGAGTATGAGCTCGGTTTTGTGGTAGCCAAGTATTAGTTCGATTGGCGCTTGTCATGATTATAATCCTTCATTTATTAATTAAAGCTGACACTAATTGAATTGTGTTTTATATCGTTGTAATTAGTAATAACACGCTTTATTCACACTGCCTACTCACGAAAAAAGTAAGCTGAATATGCAAATATCAACAATAGGCTAATAATAGTGGTGGGGTTTATGGTGTGATTTTTGATGTTGGTTGTTGTTTTTATTTTTAATAACAACTGTTTATGTTGTTTTGTTGTTGTGACCAGTTATAGTGTGAGATTATTTTCTGGTTTTGTTTTTCGTCAATTTTGTATCGATTTCCGCTAAGTTAATGATTGGTAAATATGCAGTTCAATTTTAATGAATTGCTATTGGTTAAATTTAATTTTCTTGTAAAAACATGATATTAGTTATTTTCTCTCTTATGTGGTTTATATCGAAATTATGCTTATTTTAAACAAGTAATTAGGATTTTGTGCCTTTTTATCGATAAAAAAAGAGAGCTTAATCGCTCTCTTTGGATGCTTGTTATTACTGTCTTTTTAGTCTCGCCAAAAGGCTGGGGAGAACACCACTAATACGGTGAGGATCTCAAGACGGCCCATTAACATACCAAAGCTCAATACCCATTTAGCAGCATCCGGTAGGCCTGCAAAGTTACCTGTTGGGCCAATTACGGTACCCATACCAGGACCAACGTTAGCAACAGCGGTAACGGCACCGGTAATACTGGTGATCGGATCAAGACCCATTAAACCTAATACTGCGGCAACAAATACTATGGTTAAGATATAAGTAAGGGCAAATGCCACCACTGAGCTGACGACGCTTTCGGTAACAGGGCGTTGATTGTAGCGCTGAACAAAAACCCCTGATGGGTGGATTAACTGCATCATTTGTTTTTTCAGCAACGCAAAGGCGATTTGAAAACGGAAGATTTTCATACCCCCTGACGTTGAGCCTGAACAAGCCCCGGCTAGCATAATAAAGCCGAAGATGATGCTTGGCAGTGGGCCCCAAGCGGTGAAATCATCCAGACCAAAACCTGTGGTCGTGACAACCGAAACAATATTAAAGGTTGAAACTCGAATCGCATCCAGTACCTGATAGTTCATTTTAACCACCAACCAAGCAGCAACAATGGCGCTTGATACTAGAACCAAAACGGTATAACCCTTAACCTGCGCATCACCAAACAGTAAACGAGCTTTCTTTTTCTTTAACGCTTGAACAAATAGTAAGAAAGGCAAGCCGCCGGCGAACATAAAGACGGTTGCAACCCAGTGGGCACTGTGAGAAAAGGCGTTCATTGATTTATCGGTTGTAGAATATCCACCAGTCGACAAAGTTGTGAAGGCGTGGTTAATAGCATCAAAGGTATTCATCCCTGCTAGGATAAAACCAATAATGCACAGCGCTGTTAGGGTCAAATAGACATTCACAATGTTTTTGGCCACGCTTTTGGTTCGAGGGGCACTTTTATCTGACCAATCAGATGATTCTGTTTGGAACAGACGCATACCACCTACGTTTAGCATTGGCAAAATGGCTACTGCCATAACGATAAAGCCAACACCTCCAAGCCACTGCAGGGTTGAACGCCATAACAAAATGCTTGGCGCCATTCCATCAAGACCGCTTAATACGGTTGAACCTGTCGTTGTGATCCCCGACATGGTTTCAAAGTACGCATCGGTAAAGCTGATGTGATTTATAAAGACAAAAGGTAAAGCGGCAAAGGCGCTAGCGACTGTCCATACCAAGGTGGTAAGCAGAAACATATCGCGTACACTGAGCTTAAACTCTTTTGTTCGACCAAAGGTTAGACATAAAAATGCAACGGTGTGGGTAATAATCACCGCCGTGGCAAAATCGATAAACCCTTCGGTACCAGTAAAAAATGCCACTAATGTGGGCACGTACATAAATAGGGCTAGCTTAGATAACACTAACCCCAGTACGAATAATATGGGACGAAAATTGACCATAATAAATTACAAGAAGAATGGGCTTGGTTGGAATAGACGCTCAACGTCAGGGATGTATTTCTTATCAACTAAGAACATAACCACGTGATCATCTTGTTCGATAACCGTTCTGTCGTGGGCGATGAGCACTTCTTCGCCTCGAACAATGGCACCAATGGTGGTACCTGGCGGCAATTTAATATCACCCACCGCTCGGCCAACAACTTTAGAGGTACTTGCATCACCATGGGCAATAGCCTCAATGGCTTCTGCTGCACCGCGACGAAGAGAAGAGACATTAACAATATCAGCCTTACGAACATGGGTTAGTAGTGCTGAGATGGTTGCTTGTTGTGGTGAGATTGCAATATCTATGGTGCCACCTTGTACTAAATCAACATAGGCTCCACGTTGGATAAGCACCATAACTTTTTTGGCACCCATACGTTTTGCTAGCATGGCTGACATGATATTGGCTTCATCATCGTTAGTAACGGCAATAAACACATCAATTTGTTCGATATGTTCTTCACTGAGCAGTTCTTGATCCGAGGCATCACCACAAAAGACGATGGTTTTTTGCAATATTTCCGATAAGTTTTCGGCGCGATCGGGATTACGCTCAATCAGTTTTACACTGTAGCTTTGCTCTAGACGACGAGCAAGACCGGCACCAATATTACCACCACCAACAATCATAATGCGTTTGTATGGTTTCTCTAGTCGCTGCAATTCACTCATAACCGAACGAATGTGATTACTTGCTGCAACAAAAAAGACTTCATCATCGGCTTCGATAATGGTGGTACCTTGCGGGCGAATAGGGCGACCCTGACGGAAAATGGCAGCAACACGAGTGTCAACATGAGGCATGTGTTCGCGTAGTGCTGAGAGGGCGTTACCAACTAACGGACCACCATAATAGGCTTTCACTGCAACTAGACCGACTTTATCTTCGGCAAAACCGACCACTTGTAATGCACCTGGATATTCAATCAGGCGTTCAATATAGCCTGTGACTAACTCTTCTGGGGCGATCAGATGGTCAACAGGAACCGCGTCTGATTGGAACAGTTGCTCTTTTTCTTTGATGTATTCAGGAGAACGAATACGAGCAACTCGATTTGGGGTATTAAACAGGGAGAAAGCGATCTGACAGGCAATCATATTGGTTTCGTCTGAATTGGTGACGGCAACTAACATGTCGGCATCTTGTGCCCCTGCTTCGCGTAATGTTCTAGGATGACTTGCAAAGCCCTGCACTACACGTAAATCGAATTTATCTTGCAATTCACGCAGACGCTCTGGGTCTTTATCGACGATAGTTATGTCGTTGTTCTCACCGACAAGGTTTTCAGCGAGAGTCCCGCCAACCTGTCCAGCTCCGAGAATAATGATTTTCATAGCTTATGCCTGATTAATAGAGTCTCGATAGATTACTATGCTTAACATTAATAATCACCGTTTGCTGCTCGGTTTTTATACAGAGTGCCAGTTTTTCACAATCCTATTCTTGAGAGTGATATTAAGCAAACAGTAACGAAAAAGCGGAACTTGATAGGTAAGTTCCGCTTATATTAAGAGATAATTGGTTAAGCTTTCTGTAGTACCGCGTAATAGAAGCCATCCATATTTTCTTCACCAGGTAGGATCTGACGACCCGGATTGGTCGCTTCTGAACCAACAAGAGTGGCATCTGCTGTACGCGTTAAGAATGCAGAAACTTGATCACGGTTTTCTTGCGGTGTGATAGAGCAGGTTGCATACACCAAAGTACCACCGGATTTTAGTTGCAACCACATCGCATCAAAAATTTCAGCCTGAAGTTGAGCTAGTGCTGCAATGTCTTCGCCGCGACGAAGCCACTTAATATCTGGGTGGCGGCGGATTACGCCGGTTGCAGAACATGGAGCATCGAGAAGAATACGATCGAACTTATCGCCATCCCACCATTTTTCTGGATAACGCGCATCGGCACACAGCACTTTTGCTTGTAAATTTAGACGTTGTAAGTTGTCATGAACTCGGGCTAGACGATGTTCATCACAATCGATAGCAACCACTTGAGCTGAAGGAACATGCTCTAAAATGTGAGCCGTTTTACCACCGGGTGCGGCACAACAATCTAAGATCAATTCGCCAGCTTGTGGTTGTAGGTACTCAATAGCTAATTGTGCTGCTGCATCTTGTACTGATACCCAACCTTGCTCAAATCCTGGCAGCTTATACACATCACAAGGGCTTAATAGGCGTAGCGCATCTCCCGCTTGTGGGTGCAGTTCCGTTGCGATACCTTCAGCATCAAGTAACTTACGATATTCATCGCGGTTATGGTGTTGGCGGTTTACTCGTAGCCACATCGGAGCTTTGGTATTGTTAGCCGCGCAGATGGCATCTACATCATTTGGGTAAGCTTGTTTTAGTAGTTTCAATAGCCAGCTTGGATGGCCATATTTGCCTGCATCGTGGCTTACCGCTTGGGCATCAAGCTCTTGCTGCTGACGTTGATAGTTACGCAAAATAGCGTTAACCAGCCCACGTAACTGAGGTTTTTTCAGGTTTTTGGTGGCATTTACCGTTTCGGCAACGGCTGCATGGGCTGGAATACGCATATAACCCAATTGATATAAACCGACCAAAATAAGGTGATGGAATACGCGTTGTTTGCCTTTTAGTGGCTTATCCATCAGTTTTTGGGTGATGGATTCTAAACGGGGTAACCAACGTAGGACGCCGTAGCAGATCTCTTGCAGTAACGCTTGATCGCGCTCTTTGATCTGTTGCTGGGCAGCCGGAAGTGCTGTAGAGAGTGATTGACCTTGATCGACCACTTGGTAAATGACTTGGGCTGCTGCCGCTCTTACATTCATACCTATACCTGTTATTGGTGCACCATCTCTGATGCGCTTTTTCTGTGATAAAGAAAAATAAAGTTAAAGCCCAACCAATGATGTTGGGCCTATTAATGTTTGCACTTATATCATAGTAACAAGAACAAACTTAAGCGGTTACAGTACGCTACCAACTTCAAACCACTCACGACGAGAGTTCAATAAGTCTTGTACTTGCATCGCTTTCTTACCTGGAGGTTGTAACTCTAGTAGGCGTAAGGCGCCATGGCCTGTTGCAACAACGATACCGTGCTTATCCGCACTTAAAATGGTACCCGGCTGTTTACCGTGATCTTCTGCAACCACTTCACTGCGCCATACTTTGATATTTTGTTCGCTTACTTCAAAGTAGCTCATTGGCCAAGGATTGAATGCTCGAACACAACGTTCAATGGCGACAGCATCCATGGTCCAATCAATTTTCGCTTCTTCTTTGCTCAGCTTTTTCGCGTAGTTTGCTTGTTCATCATCTTGTTTGGTGGCAACCGCTTTACCTGTCGCAATATCTGCTAGGCAGTCAACTAATGCTACAGGCCCCAGTTCTGCCAGCTTTTCATACATGGTTGCACTAGTGTCGTTAGCTTCAATTGGTAACGTCGCAATTTGCAGCATATCACCGGTATCTAAACCTTCGTCCATCTGCATAATCGTTACGCCAGTCTCGCTATCGCCAGCCCAAATCGAACGTTGAATAGGTGCAGCACCACGCCAACGAGGCAGAATGGAGCCATGAACGTTAATACAACCCAGTTTCGGTGTATCTAACACTTCTTTTGGTAGTAATAGACCATAAGCAACCACAACCATTAGATCAGCATTTAAAGCTGCAAGCTCTTGTTGTGCTTCTTCATTGCGTAGAGACGCTGGCTGATAAACCGGAATATCGTGCTCAAGAGCAATATGTTTTACTGGACTTGCGGTCAATTTTTTACCACGGCCAGCTGGGCGATCGGGCTGAGTGTATACTGCAATAACTTCGTGTTCTGAAGATAACAACGCCGCCAAATGACGGGCGGCGAAGTCAGGAGTACCAGCAAATACAATACGTAATGGCTTGCTCAAGGTAACCTCTAATTAATGTTGTTTTTGGTTAGAACGTTGGAGCTTTTCTAACTTTTGTTTAATACGTTGACGTTTTAACGGCGATAGATAATCAACAAAAAGCTTACCATTTAGATGATCCAGTTCATGTTGGACACAAATAGCCAGTAATCCATCGGCTTCAAAACGGTAGCTTTGGCCGTCTCTATCCAGCGCTGTAACCGATACCTCGGCAGCTCGTGGAATATAAGCACGAGAGCCTGGGACCGATAAACATCCTTCTTCAATACCATCATCACCACTTGTGGTAGTAATTTCAGGATTGATTAAGACCATAGGTTGATCTCGGGTCGATGAGGTATCGATCACCACAATACGTCGGTGAATATTCACTTGAGTCGCAGCTAATCCCACGCCTTCTTCGTGATACATGGTCTCTAACATATCATCAACGATCTGTTGGATTTCAGCATCAACCTTGTCTACTGGTTGCGCGATTGTTCGCAAGCGATCATCAGGAAACGTTAATACGGGTAATAAAGACATAGCGACTCAACTTATCAACTGGGTGATATCAGTAAATTCGATTGTCCTAATTCTAGTCATTTTAGGGTTTAAATAACAGTCTAGATAAAAAGGGTATCTTGAGGCCCAGCATTTTAGGGTGCGGTATTCATCGCTAACTTGATGCTGTTTTTTTGCAATAACCAAAATAAACAGTGATGTTTGCCGAAAAGGTTATGGATGTTATAGCGTGAGTAATAGACAGATCTTAATGTCAATGCGACTCTTTCTCTTTGGGGAAATCTTACGCGTAAACAAGGAAGTAATGGCATGAAGCGGTGGTTAGGGTTAGTGGGTTTAGCATTATGGGTGCCGTTGGTTTGGGCTGACTACTTACCTATAGTGAGACAAGATGCGCCACAAACTTATATCGTTAAAAAAGGTGATACGTTGTGGGATATTTCATCGTATTTTCTTGATAATCCTTGGTTATGGCCAAAGTTATGGCACGCCAATAGCTATATTAAAAATCCGCATTTAATTTATCCAGGTGACCGATTACGCTTACGTTGGGTGAAAGGCCAGCCCCAATTAGTTTTGGATAGGGGTAAAGCTCAAGTGAAATTGACGCCTAAAATGCGCATTGCAAGTTCACCCATTACCACCTTACATGACAGTTTAATGTTTCCTTATTTAGCTGAAGACAAGTTACTTTCTGCCCAAAGCTTAGAAAATGTAGCCCGAGTGATAGGGTCAAGTGATGGCCGTAGTTATATGGCTCCTGGTGATACGATTTGGGTTGATAGCGTTCTTGATGGTGGCAGTGAATGGTGGATTTATCGCATTAATGAAACATTCTCTCGTGAAGGAGAAGGGACTAAACATCAAGTGATGGCTCTTCAAGAGGTAGCCAAAGCCCGTGTTAAAGCCATTGATAAAGAACGCAGTTTGCTAAGACTGACGCAATTACGACAAGAGATTCATCAAAATGATTTAGTGCTTCCTGCTCCAATTGATACTCGTAGTTTAAATATGTCTTTTGCTCCAACCGTGGCCCCAAGCCAGCTGCAAGCTCAGGTGGTTGGTTCTATCTCGGGTCAGCAATATATGGCGTCAAAACAAGTGGTAATACTCGATCGTGGTCATCTAGATAACTTTGAGCCGGGGCAGGTGTTTAAATTGTATCGTGATGGGGCTGATATTTCTGGTCCAAGAGGGGAATACGCTTATCACGACAGTCGATTCTCCGGTGCTGAACAACAGTTGAAGCACATTGAGGTGGGTGAGGTTATGGTCTTACGTCCCTATGAGTATTTTAGTTTAGCTGTAGTAACAAAGAGTTTTGAACCATTTAAAGCAGGAGTTGTGGCATTACCGCCAACATATTAATAATGGACAATATCCATGCTTGGCTGAAATTGGTGGCTGTTCCTGGACTCGGTGGCCACCGTATCAGTCGTTTATTACAACACGCAATGCCAGAGCAAATTATGGCAATGGATGAGTCTGAACTGCGAAGTATCGGGTTGACGCTAAAGCAGGTTGCCGCCATTAAGCATCCCGACAATAAGAAAATAGATTTGGCGCTAAATTGGCAGCAGCGTCCCCATTGTCACATTATTCCTTTAGTTTCGCCCTTGTATCCACCTTTATTAAAGGAGATCAGCTCAGCACCTCCTTTGTTATTTGTTAAAGGTGATCCTTCTTTCTTAGCCCAGCCTCAAATTGCCATTATTGGTAGTCGCTCAGCCAGTATTGATGGTCGAGAAATTGCCGCTGACTTTGCTGCAAATATTGTGGCGCAAAATTATGTGGTAACCAGTGGCTTAGCCTTGGGCATCGATAGTCAAGCTCATCAAGGAGCCCTACGTCATGGCGGGGCAACCATTGCCGTTTTAGGTTCCGGGCTGGAGCAGATTTATCCCGCATGTCACAAATCGTTAGCTGCAAGTATTGTTGAGCAGGGCGCTCTTGTCTCTGAGTTTTGGCCGCAAGAAAAACCACGAGCCCAATTTTTTCCACGTAGAAACCGGATTATTAGCGGTTTATCTGTTGGAGTATTGGTTGTGGAAGCGGCTCAAAAAAGTGGATCATTAATTACGGCTAATTATGCTTTAGAGCAAGGCCGAGAGGTCTTTGCTATACCTGGTTCTATTTATAATCCCGCCAGCCGAGGTTGTAATGCATTGATAAAATCGGGTGCTAAACTTGTAGAAAGTGCTCAAGATATTTTCGAGGAGGTAGGCGCCCTAACAGAATGCGCAATTAATCACCAATTAAGCCAAGCTCTACCCGAGACAGAAAATGAACAATTGCCATTTCCTGAACTGTTGGCTACCGTAGGCAGCGAAGTGATACCAGTCGATGTCTTAGCTGAGCGCAGCCAAATGCCAGTTCATGATGTCATGACGCAATTATTAGAATTAGAATTGCTCGGATTGGTCACCGCATTACCTGGTGGTTATATCAGAACGAGGAGGGGCTAGCCATGATGGATATACTGATGTACTTGTTTGAAACCTACATTCAAAGCGATGCTGAACTCATGTTGGATCAAGATGAGTTATCGGAAGAGTTGGTGCGTGCAGGGTTTCATCAAGATGATATCTATAAGGCACTAAATTGGTTGGAAAACCTCGCAGCACTGCAAGAAGATAGCGATACACCATATGCCAATATGAGTGCGATCACTTCGATGCGTATTTATACGCCACAAGAGATGCAACGTCTTGATATCGCATGTCGTGGCTTTTTGACGTACCTTGAACAACTGAACGTGCTTAGTACTGAGACACGAGAAATGGTTGTTGATCGAGTAATGGAACTCGATACCAATGAGTTCACACTCGATGATCTGAAATGGATTATTTTAATGGTTCTGTTTAACGCGCCAGATAATGAAAATGCATATACTCAGATGGAAGAGTTGCTATATGGTACTCAAGAAGGGTATCTCCATTAAGATAGCCAATAAAAGTGAACAGATCGGGTAATATCGGCCCGATTTTTCATTTTTTATTCTACCGCGATTTGCTACTGTAGCTTTATTGATCACTGCTGGTATTTCCTTCTATGTCGCACTCATCGTTATTTTCTAATCATGAACATGCCTTAACGCAAACTTGCCCTCAATGTGGTGAGCCATTGCAAATGCGCTTTGGTAAACATGGACCTTTTCTTGGTTGTAGCCATTATCCAGAGTGTGATTATATTCAACCGCTAAAGCAAAATGATGGCCACATAGTGAAATTACTGGGCGTTCCTTGTCCTAAGTGCCAACAAGAATTAGTGTTGCGCCAAGGTCGATTTGGAATGTTCATTGGCTGTTCCAGCTATCCTCAATGCGATTATATCTCTTCACCAGAAAAGCCAGCGGAAGAGACGCATATCGCTTGCCCTGAATGTAAAACAGGTCATTTAGTCGAGCGTAAGTCCCGTTATGGCAAACTGTTTTACGCCTGCGATCAATATCCACGCTGTCGCTTTGCTGTGAACAATAAGCCTGTGATTGGAGAGTGCCAATCGTGCCATTATCCCTTATTAATAGAGAAAAAACTGGCCGCAGGTGTGAAGTTGCAGTGTGCTAACCGTCATTGCCAAGCCTATCAAGATAGTACTGACACTAAATAAACCTAAGGCGCTGATTGTGAGCGCCTTAGATGGATTGGTATTGTTTGATACGGGAGTTAATAGGATATCAGTGCTCTCTCGGTAGGGCTGGAAATTGGGTCTCTGGTAGAATCGATCCTAAGTGCTGTAACGCCAGCTGCAGTTGTTCTGTGGTGGCTGCAGTCACATTAATATGCCCCATTTTTCGCCCAACTCTCGCTTCTTTACCATACCAATGTACGCTGCAATATGGCAGTTGGTAAATTTCGGTTGGCAAAGAATCAATGCCTAAAATGTTGATCATTGCGGAGGCGCATCGTGCGGCACTATCACCACAAGGCAGACCGCAAACAGCCCGGATATGATTTGCAAATTGGCAACATAAGGTACCTTGTTGAGTCCAATGGCCTGAGTTATGAACTCTAGGTGCAATCTCATTGACCAGCAGTTGATCATTTACATCAAACAGTTCAATCGCCAACACACCAACATAATCTAATTGTTCTGCAACTTGACTAAAAATACAGTTAGCCTGTTGTTGCAGCTGGTTATCTTCTATTAACGCAGTGGAAAGACTCAAAACGCCATTAGTGTGGATATTCTCGGTTAATGGGTAGGTGGTGATATTACCTTGCTTATCACGAACTCCGATTATGGAAACTTCGCGCTGAAATGGGATCCAAGCTTCTGCAATAATGGCTTGATTTGGTGTGGCTGCAATACACGCTGCCAGCTGAGGCCAAAGCGAGGCGACATCGTGTTGATCATGCAGACGCCACTGACCTTTTCCATCGTACCCTCCCAATGTACTTTTTAGTACCAAAGGTAGACCTATTGCAGTGATTGCTGAGATCAAATCGTCTTGATTATGGATGATGTGATAGGGTGCACTAGCTACTTGGGCATTATCGAGCAATGCTTTTTCTTTTGCGCGATCACCACCAATTTTTATGGTTTCTGGCGCGGGAAAGAGTTTGCCGCTTTGTTGGCATAAATCCAAAATATCATGGGCAATATGTTCAAACTCTGCCGTGATTACATCGCTCTGTGCAATGGCTTGCTCAAGGCTATATGGATAAGTTTGCCCACTAATTGGATGGACTATGGTATTGGTCGTCACATCGAATGCCAGAACATTAATATTTAGTGGCGTTGCAGCGAGAGACATCATTCGAGCCAACTGGCCTGCACCTAAGATCAATACTTGCATAGTTACTCCAGACCAGGATCGGGTTGGCTAAGAACAGTATCGGTTTGTTGTTGACGAAACGCTTCGATAGCAAGGCGAACTTCTTCATTAGATGTTGCAATGATCTGAGCGGCTAATAGTCCTGCATTTGCAGCTCCCGCTTCGCCAATAGCAAGAGTACCAACAGCAATACCTTTTGGCATTTGAACAATAGAAAGAAGTGAATCAAGCCCCTTTAAGGCGCGAGATTGAACCGGAACACCCAGTACTGGCAATGAAGTATATGCAGCTGTCATCCCTGGCAAATGAGCGGCTCCGCCAGCACCAGCAATGATAACTGTGATACCTCTTTGCTGCGCGTTTTGAGCGTATTCAGCCAATAAGTGTGGAGTTCGATGAGCAGACACAACCTTGGTCTCGTATTCGACATTAAACCGCTCTAACATTTCAGCAGCATGTTGCATTGTTGGCCAGTCTGACTGTGAGCCCATGATGATCCCAACTTTCATTGTGTTCTCCTTGAAATAGGTATAAAGCGACCGATATCGGCATTATACGGTGCTTTTTCGTTAAGGAAAACGTTTGCGTCAGGGTTTTGCATCGAATTTAATTCCTGCATAGCTATGACAATAGGGACTGGGTAAGATAAGCACTTCAAACCGAAACTAAACAGATAACAGTAAAAAAGAGAAGAGGCCGTTGTGGATAATTTTGCTCAAGTCGTAGCCGCTCTCCAACAAGGAGAAGTGATTGGCTATCCAACAGAAGCGGTATTTGGGGTTGGTTGCGATCCTGATAGCGAACAAGCCGTACACAAACTTTTAGCATTAAAGCAGCGCCCAATAGAGAAGGGTTTAATTTTAATTGCTGCGGATTATGATCAGTTATTAGCTTATGTTGATGAAAGTCAGTTGACGACCAACCAACTTGAGCAGATAAAAAATAGCTGGCCAGGACCTGTAACCTGGGTGATGCCAACGAAACCGTCGGTCCCTAAATTTTTAACTGGCCAATTTGAGACTATTGCCGTAAGGGTCAGTGATCACCCTTTAGTTCAACAACTGTGTCGTCAGTTTGGTAAACCAATAACTTCAACGAGCGCTAATTTAACAGGACAAGAACCTGGGCGTACCTATCAAGACGTTGAAGCGCAGTTGGGGCACTATTTAGCGGCTATCTTACAAGGCGAAGTGGGTGGTCGTGATAATCCATCTGAAATCCGTGATGCACAAACGGGTAAAGTATTTCGACAAGGGTAATATATGGCCTTTATAGATAAAGAAGCGGTGAAAACCTTTTTGCTGCAGTTACAAGATCAAATTTGTCGCGCTCTTGAACAACAAGATGGCGTTGCACAGTTTGAGCAAGATGATTGGCAACGAGAACAAGGTGGTGGCGGTCGTACGCGAGTATTACGTCATGGTCAGGTATTTGAACAAGCCGGAGTGAATTTCTCTCATGTATTTGGCGTTGAAATGCCTGCATCAGCAACGGCTCATCGACCTGAATTAGCAGGGCGACGATTTGAAGCTATGGGGGTATCGTTAGTGATTCATCCTCATAATCCTTATGTACCAACATCCCATGCTAATGTCCGTTTCTTTATCGCTGAAAAAGAGGGGGAAGCACCTGTTTGGTGGTTTGGTGGCGGCTTTGATTTAACACCGTTTTACCCTTTTGCTGAAGATTGTCTTCATTGGCACCAAGTAGCCCATCAGCTTTGCCAACCATTCGGTGACGCTGTGTATTCCCAACATAAGGCTTGGTGTGATCGTTACTTTTTCTTACCCCACCGCAACGAAACCCGTGGTATTGGTGGATTGTTCTTTGATGATTTAAATCAATGGGAGTTTGATAACTGCTTTGCTTATATCCAAGCGGTAGGGCAAGGTTATTTGGAGGCTTATCTACCGATTGTCGAAAAGCGAAAATCTCATTGCTTTGGCGAGCGTGAGCGTCAATTTCAACTGTATCGTCGCGGTCGCTATGTGGAATTTAATTTAGTATATGATCGCGGAACGCTCTTTGGTTTACAAAGTGGAGGCCGTACGGAGTCGATTCTTATGTCGATGCCACCATTAGCTCGGTGGGAATACGATTATCAGGTTGAACCCAATAGTGCAGAAGCTGAGCTTTATCAATATTATCTCAAACCACGGAATTGGATTGAATAGGATTTCTTATGGATAAGTACGCAGTTTTTGGTCATCCCATTGCACAGAGTAAATCCCCTTATATTCATACTTTATTTGCCCGCCAAACAGGTCAGCAAATGAGTTATGAAGCGATATTAGCGCCCTTAGACGGATTTCAAACAGCATTAGACGATTTTCTGGCTGCCGGAGGTCGAGGTTGTAACATCACGGTTCCTTTTAAAGAGCAAGCTTATCGCGTCGCAACCCAACTGACAGAACGTGCACGTTTAGCAGGAGCGGTGAATACACTTAAATTATTAGATGATGGTGTATTACTGGGAGATAACACTGATGGTGAGGGGTTGGTACAGGACTTATTGGCTCATCAAGTAACGCTTGAAAATCAGCGAATTCTATTAATTGGGGCTGGGGGCGCTGCTCGCGGGGTTATTTTGCCGCTATTGGCACAAAATCCCCAACAATTGGTTATCGCTAATCGTACTTATGATAAAGCTCAAGCCTTAGCGGATACATTTGCCACTTTTGGTAATATTACGGCAATGGACAATGAAACGTTAGCATTGCAAGATGGGTTTGACGTTGTGATAAATTCTACATCAGCCAGTTTGTCGGGCTCTGTGCCTGATGTGCCAACTTCTGTTATTACTCATCACTCGTGTTGTTACGATATGGTTTATGGGGCTCAACCAACAGCTTTTAATAACTGGACAAGTACGCTGGGTGCAAGCAAAAATCTAGATGGACTTGGTATGTTAGTCGGTCAAGCCGCTGAGAGCTTTATGCTGTGGCGTGGGTTACGACCTGGGGCGAAGCAGGTTCAACGAGAATTACGCCGCTCATTACAAGGTAAATAGTAGAAAATGAATCAAGATATTTTATTTGCAGATATTCAGCTATGGGACAGTGTGCGCCAAGCCGTTAATTTCCCAGCTCAGCAGGCCGGTGCTTTAATTACGTGTTGGGTATCTTTAGCTTGGCTACAACAACATTCTCCTAATCTAGAGTTAGCCAATAAAGAGATAATATTGGCTCGTTTTGTTGAACTGCGCTTTGATCTTGAAGAAATCGCAGAAGAGATGATTGAAGATGAACGTTTTGATGAGTGTGGCGATATCATTATTGGTTAAGTTGATATTCATCTTTTAAACGAACATAGTTGTTTGCCGAGAGAGTCAATGAGGATTTCTCGGCATCACTTAATTGTCGAACTTGTCTGATAGGATTGCCTAAGTAAAGATAACCCGACAGTAAATGTTTATTGGGCGGTATAACACTGCCTGCTCCAATAATGATCTCATCTTCAATGATTGCACCGTCTAAAATAATGGTGCCCATGCCGATTAATACTCGATTTCCTATTGTGCATCCATGCAACATGGCTTTGTGTCCAACCGTTACTTGTTCTCCTATTAATAGAGGAAAACCATTTGGGTGTTGTGGTGATGGTCGACTGACATGTAAGACCGACCCATCTTGAATATTGCTCTCTCGCCCTATCTTTATATAGTTCACATCCCCGCGAATAACGACTTGAGGCCAAATACTACAATGTGGCGCCAGTTCAACTTGGCCAATAACGGTAGCTGATGGGTCTATATAGGTATTTTTACTGATCCTTGGTTGATAATTTTGGTATTGGCGAATGTCTGCTTGAGTTGTAAATGTCATTTTTGTTCCTAAATGAAAGGGAAGTTATTAATTTTACGCTGTTCTTTACAACCAAACTGATCTTTTTGTGGTTTATTTGTTCGCTTGGCAGGAAAAGCTAAGTTTTTTGCAAAAATACCCTTGCCAATGTGATCGAAGTCTCTATAATGCGACCTCACTGACACGGACAACGGCGCAAGCGGTTACCGAAAGTCAGTATTGTTCTTTAACAATTTGACCATGCAATCTGTGTGGGCACTCGTAAAATGATTTAGTCTAAAAGATTTAATCAATGAAACTGAGTGACCAAGTGATACTTCGGTATCAGCACAGTCAATTCATTCATCATTTATGATGAATTAACAGTATTCATTGAGCCGTATCGTTAGATACAACAAAACTTTAATTGAAGAGTTTGATCATGGCTCAGATTGAACGCTGGCGGCAG
>NZ_PYOG01000002.1 GCF_003026815.1 Photobacterium damselae
GTTTTTGTATTATTTAAAATAATCAAAATTCGATGAGGTGTTTTTCCATTTTAAAATGGCATATAAATAAAAAATAGGGTAAATCCCATTTGGAAATATAAATTATCGTTATTGTGAATAATAAAAATTACGACGTAGATAACAAAAAAAAGCCGAAATTATTTTTATTCTTGCCTCAATATCTCTAAAACAGGCCAAGCGAATAAAAACATATTCATAAAATACTCGGTTGGTCTATCTTTTAAATTGTTTTTATTCTTTTATGGTATAATTGTATGATAAAAACAGTATGAACTATTCGAGGGTATT
The DNA here is from genome assembly GCF_003026815.1 of Photobacterium damselae. Classification (GTDB taxonomy): domain Bacteria; phylum Pseudomonadota; class Gammaproteobacteria; order Enterobacterales; family Vibrionaceae; genus Photobacterium; species Photobacterium damselae. The sequence continues at coordinate 310 of NZ_PYOG01000002.1, forward strand.
TTATGAGTCAATTGCTTAATCTATTAGCACAGAAACAAACCATTATTGCTGGCGAGTGGCGCAGTGCTAATGATGGACGTCTGTCAGATATTAACAATCCAGCTACTGGTGAGATTATTGGCTCAGTTCCGTTTTGTGGCAGTGCTGAAACTGAACAAGCTGTAGAAATGGCTCACAGTACTCACTTAAAGTGGAAGAAAACCTTAGCAAAAGAGCGTAGTCAAATTTTACGCCGTTGGTATGAATTAGTTTTAAGCAATATTGATGAACTTGCGCAGATTTTAACGCTAGAGCAAGGAAAACCTTTAGCTGAGGCAAAAGGTGAAATTCAGTATGCAGCCAGTTTTATCGAATGGTACGCAGAAGAGGCAAAGCGCACTTATGGTGAAATAGTACCAAGTCATAAAAGTGATGCGCGTATTTTAGTTTCTCATCAGGCCATTGGCGTTGTTGGTGCGATCACGCCTTGGAACTTTCCAGCCGCAATGATCACTCGAAAGTGTGCGCCTGCCTTTGCTGCTGGATGTGCTGTCGTATTAAAGCCTGCACCTGATACTCCATTTACGGCGCTTGCTTTTGCTAAATTGGCGCAACAAGCGGGGATTCCTGATGGGCTTTTTAGTGTAATTACGGGTGATGCTGTGGCTATTGGTGGGGTATTAACCTCTCATAAATTGGTGAAAAAAATCTCATTCACAGGTTCGACACCAGTTGGTAAGTTATTGATGCAACAAGCGTCTAATACCGTAAAGAAAGTGTCGCTTGAGCTAGGTGGCAATGCGCCATTTATTGTTTTTGATGATGCAGACCTTGATAAAGCCATCGAAGGTTACATGATTGCCAAGTATCGCAATGCGGGGCAAACCTGCGTGTGTGCTAACCGTCTTTATATTCAGCGTGGTATTTACGAGCTGTTTTTATCTAAGCTAGAAGCAAAAGTTGAACAGCTTAAAATGGGAAATGGATTGGATGCCGGGGTTACAATTGGCCCTCTAATTAATCGTGCAGCAGCAGAGAAGGTTGAGCGCCATATTCAAGATGCTATCAGTAAAGGGGCGTCACTAGTAACGGGTTCACTTCAATCTTCGGATAACTGTTTTGTGACTCCGGCGATTATTCGTGATTTACATGATGATATGTTAGTAGCACAGGAGGAAACATTTGGTCCACTGGCTTCTGCGTTTGTCTTTGACTCAGAAGAAGAGGTGATTGCTCGTGCTAATAATACCGATTCTGGACTTGCTGCTTATGTTTATACTCAGTCGTTAAGTCGCGCTTTTACCATGAGTGAAGCGCTAGAGTATGGCATGGTTGGGGTGAATGAAGGCTTAATCTCGACTGAAGTAGCGCCATTTGGTGGGATCAAAGAATCGGGATTAGGTCGAGAAGGTGCACGCCAAGGTATTGATGAATATATGGAAGTTAAATACACCTTAATGGGCGGAATTTAATAATAAAAGCCTGAATTTCTGATATTGATAGCATTATGAGACTTGGATGCTATCTATTGTGATTTTCCTCAGTATCATATGCCCAGGTGATTTTTCAACGAGAGATTACTCTGGGTATATTGACGTTTTTATCATAAAGGCTTTGTTATTGTGCATAACATTATTGGTCAGCGGATACTTCTTCTATTCTTCATTTTAGTTAGTCTTACTTTTGGTTCTATTGGATCGGCTTGGGCCTCATCTACTACATCAGAAGTGCCAGAAGGAATTGTGGGAGCTGTATGTGTTATTCGCCATGATAATAAAGTTGTCATGATTTCTGAGGTCATTACGGAAAAATTAGCTTTACCAGGCGGATACATTGACAGTGGTTATAATGCACCACAAACGGCTATTCGAGAAGCGTTAGAAGAAACTGGGTTACATGTTCATGTTGATAAGTTTCTACAATATCGAGGTCGAGCTGCAATCTATGCATGTGTTGCCAATGATCCGATTCCTGTAACCGAATTTAAAACAAAAAGTGGTTTTACCGCTGTTGCATCTTGGTCATCAGCTCATTTTGGTAAAGAAGTTAAACAAGTCTATTTGATTAACCCATTTAAAGTCGACGGTAAAAATTATCGTTATCCCGATGATATTGTATTGCTTAAAAAATGGTTACAACAAACCCCAAATAGTGCGGTGACTTATTATCACAATTTAAGTCAAGAGGTTAATCCGCTCCATCGATGGGAATTATCCCAAATGCTCACGTTTCAACACTGGGTTGATGGGCTATCATCGTGGCAACAGACACTCTTTAGCTCTTGGATGACAGTAACAAATTTACCCGGAGAGTATGGCTTTATTTTTACGGTCTTGTTCGGATGTTTAATTGCATTTGGACCGGTAAGCTTTTTGCGTTTAAGTACCGTAATGCTCAGTGTCACTATGGTAGCGTCGATTATTAAATTAACGATTGCATCCCCTCGACCTTTTTACATTATCCCTGCCTTACAGAAAGTTGCAGCATCCGGTTATGGCTTTCCTAGTGGCCACACATTAATGGCTCTGGTTCTTTGGGGCTTTATTGGAATTCAAGCCTATCGTTATATTAAGGTTCATAATCCGTCGGCTCAATTAATGCGATGGCGGTTGGGAATTATGAGCATCGTGGTTCTATTTTCATTGAGTCAAGCGGTCGCAAGAGTGTGGTATGGCGTGCATTTTATCAGCGATACTGTGGCAAGTTTGGTTATTGGCTCCGTTATGATTGCCGGTTTTACGCTATGGATTAACTTAGATAAACATAACTTAACTCGATGTATGACCAATAAATGGTTCTGGCTTAATGTCACAGTGGCTTTTGGCTTGATAGCTGGAACAACCCAAGCTCCTGATCATATTTATCTCTTTAGTTGTGTGCTTACGATATTTTTAATCAATGATTATGTACCTCGTCAGTACCAACGTTTAAATCTACGCTATCTACTAGGCTTAATTACTTGTCTTTTAATTGGGTGTAGTGTGATTTTATATTCAGGCTATATGTTGATTAATTTATCCAATGTTTCTCTTATTGTACTTGCCATTAGAAGCATCACTATTGTGGTTCTAATTACGTGGATATTAGGTTGCAGTTCGTGGTTTTATCGTCAAACATGCCCACCATTGGCTCATGCACAGTAAGCAAATTGAGAAGAGGCAGAGTAATCAATAAACTTCAGTTCCTCTGTTTGTTTCTATCTCATTGTGAGGTAAAGTGAAATAACTTAATGACAAAAGAGGGAACCAGTTTCGCAGGATGCGAGTGTAACTGGTACAAGGAGAGCAATGTTACCTGCACTATCACAGCAAGAAGCGCTAGAGCCTACTGTTCTAGCCTATCTAACACAATTAGAAAATATGGGGTTTTCAGGTGATGTGGAAACCTCTTATGCCAGTCGATTAACGGTTTCAACCGATAACAGTATTTATCAGCAATTGCCTCAAGCGGTTGTGTTTCCTAAATCACTTCAAGATCTGTCTTTATTGGGACAAGTGGCTGCCGATCCCCATTTTCAAGCAATTCGATTTTCTCCGCGCGGTGGTGGTACGGGAACCAATGGACAGTCGCTCACCTCAGGGATCGTGGTGGATCTCTCTCGCCATCTAAATCAGATATTAGAGATCAACATTGATCAACAGTATGTCAGAGTGCAAACTGGAGTGATCAAAGATCAGCTCAATGATGCATTGCGTCCTTTGGGCTACTTTTTCTCACCGGATCTATCGACCAGTAATCGAGCAACCATAGGTGGAATGATTAATACCGATGCTTCGGGTCAAGGTTCACTAAAATACGGAAAGACATCTGATCATGTATTAGGGTTAACGGCGGTATTTGCTGATGGTTCAATACTTGAAACTGCGCCGCAATCGCCACCGCACTATCAGTCACCATTGGTTGAAGAACGTGAGGAGCCAGTAGAAACAGAGCTCTCTTTTGCTCAGCAAGGGGTACAGGTTACTGCTGAGATTTGTGCTCAGTACCGCTCTGCCATTGTGGCAAAATTTCCACCACTGAATCGTTTTTTAACTGGTTATGATTTAAAACATGTTTATAACGACGATCTGAGTCAGTTTGATTTAACCCGTTTATTGTGCGGTGCTGAAGGATCTTTGGCTTTTATTGCTGAAGCGAAATTAAATATCACACCAATACCAAAAGCACGGACGTTGGTGAATATTAAATACGACAGTTTTGATGCCGCACTACGCCATGCTCCTATGATGGTAGAAGCCAATGCACTCTCGGTTGAGACTATTGATTCCACAGTGTTAAACCTGGCAAAGCAAGATATTGTTTGGACGACCGTGAGCGATCTTTTAACGGATGTGCCAAATAAAGAGCTGCTTGGTATTAATATGGTGGAGTATGCAAGTGCTAATGAGCAAGACAATCGTCAGCAAGTTCAGTTACTATGCCAAAAGCTCGATCAACTGATGGCCGCTAACCAAGCCGGTATTATTGGTTATCAAATTTGTGATGATCTGGCTAGTATCAACCGTATTTATACGATGCGTAAAAAAGCGGTAGGTTTGCTTGGTGCCACGAAAGGAAGCCGTAAGCCAATTGCTTTTGCCGAAGATACCTGTGTGCCACCGGAGCATCTGGCCGATTTCATTGCAGAGTTTCGTCAGCTGCTCGATAGCCATCAATTGCAATATGGCATGTTTGGTCACGTTGATGCAGGGGTACTGCACGTTCGTCCAGCCTTAGATATGTGCGATCCAGCTCAAGAGCTATTAATGAAGCAGCTATCAGATCACGTTGTAGCGCTGGTGGCAAAATACGGCGGCTTAATGTGGGGAGAACATGGTAAAGGATTTCGCTCTCAATATGGCCCTGAGTTTTTTGGTGCGGAATTGTTTACTCAGTTACGCACGATTAAAGCGGCATTTGATCCTGATAATCGTATGAACCCAGGGAAGATTTGTACTCCTTTGGGGTGTGATGAGCCATTGGTTCAAGTTGATGGCCTAAAAAGGGGAACATTTGATCGCCAAATTCCAATAACCACGCGTGATAGCTTTAAACAAGCGATGGAATGTAACGGTAATGGGCTCTGTTTTAATTATGACACCAGCTCGCCAATGTGCCCTTCGATGAAAGTTAGCTCCGACCGTCGTCATTCACCTAAAGGACGGGCAGGGCTTGTTCGTGAATGGTTGCGACAATTGGCTGCAAACGGTATTTCTGCCGAGCAGTTAGAACAAGAGCTACTAAGCCAAAAGCCATCAGTAAAAGCGATCATTGAACGCTGGAAAAACAGCTTTGGCTCTCAACGTCATCAGTATGATTTCTCTCATGAAGTGATGGAAGCGATGAATGGCTGTTTGGCTTGTAAAGCGTGTGCTAGCCAATGCCCTATCAAAGTGGATGTTCCTAGCTTCCGCTCTCGCTTTATGCATATTTACTACAGTCGTTATCAGCGTCCAGCCAAAGATTATTTGGTGGCCCATATCGAAACGATGTTACCTGTTATGGCAAAAGCACCGAGCTTAGTGAATGGATTTATTAAGCCAAATTGGTCGAAAAAGCTTACTGCCAAAACATTAGGCTATATTGATACACCGCTTTTATCGGTGCCAACATTAGCTGAGCGCTTAGATGGACATCATGCAACCCACTTTGATTTAACTTGGCTCCAAGCTCTCTCTGAGACTGAGCGACAAAATTACGTGCTTATTGTGCAAGACCCGTTTACCAGTTTTTATGAAGCTGGCGTGGTGTATGACTTCGTTGAACTTATTGCGAAATTAGGTAAAAAACCTATGTTAGTGCCCTTTAAACCCAATGGTAAGGCACAACATATCAAAGGCTTTTTACGTCAATTTAGCCAAACTGCGGCTAATACGGCTGAGTTTCTTAATCAACTGGCGCAGCTAAATATTCCTATGGTTGGGGTCGATCCTGCTTTAGTTTTATGTTATCGCGATGAATATAAAGAAATTTTGGCAGAAAAGCGTGGCGATTTTGAAGTTAAATTGGCCCATGAATGGTTACTGACAATTTTAGCTGAGCGTCAAGAAAAGCCAACGCTAATCGATAATCAACCTTGGTATCTATTTGCCCATTGTACGGAAAAAACTAAGCTACCAAATGCTGAAAAAGAGTGGGGGACAATCTTTGCTCATTTTGGTTTACGATTAGAATCGGTAGCGGTTGGATGTTGTGGCATGGCAGGGACGTTTGGTCATGAACAAGATAAATTGGAGATATCAAAGCAGGTTTATCAGCTAAGTTGGCAACCTAATATCGAAAAACTGGATACTGATCGTTGTTTGGCAACAGGATATTCATGTCGAAGCCAAGTAAAACGATTTGAAAAGATTCAGTTTAAGCATCCTGTTCAGGCTATTCTTTCTCAGTTAAAGCACCGCTAAGATAACGGAATTTATAATAGATAAAATAAAACCAGTAAAAACAAAACGAGCGCTTAAGATTAAGCGCTCGTTTTTTAGTTATGGCTAAAACCTAAGAGGTTAGTCTTGGTTTGGACATAACCAGCGGTAAACAATACCCGCAAGAACTGCACCAATAAGAGGAGCAACCCAGAATAGCCATAGCTGAGAAATAGCCCAATCACCAACAACAAGAGCAGGACCTGTACTACGCGCAGGGTTTACAGATGTATTAGTTACTGGGATGCTGATTAGGTGGATAAGTGTTAGCGCTAGACCGATAGCAAGACCGGCCATTTGTGGTGACGCTAGCTTGTGTGTCACACCTAAAATCACAAATAGGAACATGAAGCTCATGATAACTTCGATAACAAAGCCAGAAGCTAAATCATAATGACCTGGTGAATGCGCACCGTAGCCATTAGCTGCAAGACCATTTACAGCAAGATCATAGCCAGGTTGACCGCTTGCGATAAAATACAGTGTATATGCTGCCGCGATAGCACCTAGTACTTGAGACAGGATATAAGGTACAACTTCAGCTGCTGGGAAACGACCGCCAGTCCATAGGCCAACAGTAACGGCTGGGTTTAAGTGACAACCAGAAATATGACCAATGGCATAAGCCATAGTTACAACAGTTAGACCAAATGCTAATGCAACACCTAATAGGCCAATACCTACATCAGGAAATGCCGCTGCAAGAACCGCACTACCACAACCGCCTAGAACTAGCCAAAATGTACCGATAAACTCGGCCGTTAGCTTCTTTAACATGATTAACTTTCCTTATTTTTGTAACCGTGAAATTTCCAAGTTATTTCGTTAAACAGGCGTTTTTTATCGCAAAACAGAACGCCATTATTCACTCTTTAGTGAGTCGGGTACAAAATGTGATGGATTGAATTTGCATACATGTTGAATTAAAAACGCTGTTCAAACTAGATCTACATCACATCTTTTATGATTTTTTACTTAGAAATGAGCCTGATTTATTTTAATAAAACAAAATTCAGAATCATTAAGTAAGCATAATCGTGTTCTTCTAGCTTAGTCTTGGTTTCTAGTTTTAGCCAAAATAATGACGGTTAGTTATTGATTTAACGATATTATTAAATTTCAAATAGGAAGTTATCTTGGAAAGGTTGTCTGGTAGAGGTGATGTTTGTTAGATAGAAATGCAATAAATGGTTAGTGTTTTAGAGAAATTGACTATTCACTTAAAATTTATTGCATTTCTTGCAGTGAAAATACGAAAAGGCTAGTCAGACACATCAAGAAGATAGTTTGCGATTTGATTTGATAACCATTGCACAACGGCTCCTCGGCGAGATTCACTTTCGACTATCTCACCATAAGACTGCCAGTTCATCGCTCGATTGTGTTTAAGCATCTTTAATGTGCCTTGGCGAAGATAATCTTTAATCAAAAGAGCAGGAACATAAGACCAACCAGCTTTATCTAAAACAGCATCTCGTAAGTGCTCATAAAAGGTTAAGCCCAAATAGTTACTAGAATGTGAGGCTGCCGCTCGTAATCCATCATCATCAATATAGGCAATAACCACTTCTTTAAAGCGTTCTAAGTCGCCGCTGGTCACTTTTTGCAATTTACATAACGGGTGATCGGCATGGGCAACCGACATCATTCGAATTTGACCAAGATCGGAATAATACAATCTTGGACTATCTTGATGAGAGGGCAATAAACCATACGCAACATCCACCAGATTTTCTTCGACCATATTTACAATTTCAGGGGTTGGTGAAATGTAAATAGAGATACTGGTTTTAGGAAAAAGCGTATTCATTTGCCGGATCAAGTCACGCCATAACTCTTCGGGTAAAGAGTCATCACGCACGATACGTAACATAGACTCTACGCCATCTCTATGTTGCTCACATTTGGCAATAATATCATTAGCGATGAGAGTAATACGCTCACAGTCATTAACAATGGCTTGCCCCATTTCTGTGGGAGTAATGCGGTTGCCACTACGGGTTAATAATTGCACGCCGAGGTCATCTTCAAGAGCACTTAGAGCTGCACTTACCGTGGTTCGGCTCTTTTCTAATTTTCTTGCCGCTTCTGCGATAGAACCTGTATTTACCGCATAGATAAACATCTCTATTTGGCTCATTTTCATATGCGCTGTATTCCATAAATGATAACGCGATTGAAGGGCTGTTTATAAACCATACAAATGTTAGCGTTATTTTACCGTTAGCGACGAGATTTACGACGCTCAGTGATTATCTTATTGTTAGAATAGGGGATAGTATGACTTGTGTTCAATAAAAACTAATAACAACGACGAAAAAATTGTCATTGAGGTGTTTTATGTCGTGTCATGTTTATCATGAGCGTCGCTTATTACAAATATCCACTGTTTCTTCATTAATTTTCGCCTTAATGGGGATCGGCCTTGGCTTGTGGATGGGATCATTAGTTATCGTATTCGATGGCGCTTATTCTTTAGTTAGCTTAACGCTTACACTTATTTCTCTTGCAGCATCTATGTATATCCGAAGCCCTAAGGTTTCAGGAAATTCATTGAAAGTTGCCATGTTAGAGCCAGCCGTTATTGCACTGAAAGGCAGTGTGATTATGGTAATGTGTTTGCTTTCATTTGTTTCTGCGATTGATGCTATTTTAGCTGGTGGTCGTCATGTAAACGAAGGTATTGCGGTTGTGTTTGGTGTGGTTAACGTGATCGGTTGTTACTTAACATACTGGCATTTAGCAAAAGCACACAAGAAAACAAAATCTGCCTTAGTTGAAGCTGAATCTAAGCAGTGGGTGATGGATACGGTAATCAGTGCGGCTGTATTGATGGGATTCGTTGTTGCACAGATCTTGTCGATGACTCAGTACGGTGATTATGCCGTTTACGCTGACCCGGCAATGGTTATTATTGCTTCTCTATACTTTGCGTTAGTTCCTGTGAAAATGGTTTGGGGCGCAATCACTAAAATGCGTCGAGTTTATCAACACCATCAAGCGGTTGAAGCAAACTAATACTGTATAAGTTTATACTTAGGTAAATGAATATAAAAATGCCGATTCACTCAGTGGATCGGCATTTTTCATGCTGTTTATACCAAATTGGCTGTTGTTTGTGAAAATTAACGGCCAAGTAGTAAGGTCTGTTCTATCTCTCGGAAGAAATCAGCACCATTAATTAAAGAGGCTGCGGTCAATCCCGGAACACCGTATATTTCAACTTTGGTTTGGTACTTGCTTTGTACTTTATCGACCAGCAGATCGAAATCACCATCACCAGACAGTAAAATGATTCTATCAACATCGGGTGCATGTTCAATCACATCAAGAGTAATTCCCACATCCCAGTCGCCTTTTGCGGAGCCATCACTGCGTTGAATAAACGGCTTTAATTTCACATCAAAACCGATGCCACGTAGAATATTCTGGAACTGACGTTGCTTCTCGTCACCTTTATGGATGGCGTATGCATATGCAGCTACAATTTCACGGTCTTGGGAGACTTCAGCCCAAAAAGCGTTATAGTCGAAGTTACAGTGATATTTTTCTCTTACTGTGTAATAAATATTTTGTACATCGACAAAGATTGCGACCTTTTCCACCCAATCACCTAATTTTTAAAACCATTGCGACATGTTGAATAAAAGAAAGCAAGAAATCAACCTGTTAGGCTAAGTTATATTATTTATTCTTTCCTCTAGGCTCTTTCACTGGTTTATGATGATCTTTGTCGTGGCCTTTGCCTGGGTTATCATCACCATGAATACTGCGATTAGAGTGATTTTTATCTTTATTGCCGGGATGATCGTAACAATCATCGGATTTGATCGAAATATTATCGGAACTTAATTTTATACAGTCTTTACTAAACTCAAAACCGTCACCAGAAATTTTAATATCAGCAGATGCCGCAAATGATGTTATCAGTACTAGTGAGCTAAATAATAACGTAGTAAATTTCATTATTACCTCTTCTTTATTGGGTTTGTTTAGTCGGTTCTATGTAAAAGCATACCAGACTCGATGGTATTTTGAGTTGAATTAAACCAGAAAAACACTGTCTAATTGCTGAATATTCATAAAATACAACAATAAGAGATAGTAATGAAAAAAGTGGTATTAGCAGGACTTCTTCTCTCTTCAAGTTCTGTATGGGCGCAAAGTTGTCCTGTTTCTGTTCCTAACGATATTCATGTAAATGACGGGAAAGTCTCAGTTTATGTGGCGGGTAAACCTAAGCTTGTCATTGATGAAAATAACAACGTATTTATTGATGGCAAAAAATTAGACTTAAATGCGATGCAGCAGCAAGCGGTTGCCGCCTACAGTAATGGGGTTCAAGAGTTTCTCCCTCAAATGGCTGGTATGGCCGATACTGGAATGGCGCTCGCATCTGATGTGATGGATCAAGTGTCTAAATCGTTAGGTTCTGAGGAATCATTTGCGAAAGTTCAGACCCTAATTAAGCAGTATGGTGAACAAGCAAAAGCCAAATTCTATAATGAGAAGGGTGAGTTTGTGATGCCTGCGAATACGTTTGAAAACATGGATACTCAGTGGCAAACCGAGTTTGAACAAGCGATGAAGCAATTGAGTGTTGAGTCTATGGCTGGGTTATTTTCAGCGCTCTCTAATGAAATGAAAAATGGTGAAATTAACTTAACTGAAATGCAAAGCAAATTTAGTGAGTTAAAAACCAATATTTCAGAGCAAGTACAAAAGCACAGTAAAGAAATGGCTGCTCAGTCAAACCAGCTTTGTACTTCAGTTGAAGGGCTTGCTAAAGAAGAGAATCAGCTACAACAACTGATCCCTCAGCTAAAAGATATTAAAATGTTTGAGCAATAATCGCTAAGTATTACCAACTTGAATAGAAATAGCGCCACGGTTTGGCGCTATTTTGCGCTATTTCTACGATTTGGCCTTATTACGGCTGTTTTACTGTGTTACTACGATGAAACTATCATCTCGAACCGTGCTCTGAATCCTGCCTCTTAACATCACTTCGGTATATACTTAGGAATATAAACAGAATTTCCAGGAGGGATGTATGTTTAAAGCCGTCGTAATCATAATGCTCATTGGTTTGGCCATTTTTGCAATTAAGTACCTTGATGCTAATGGACAGAAAAAAGTTGTTATTGGCCTTGTGAGTATTTTAACTCTTGGCGTTGTCACTCTTATGACTATGGAACTGTTACAATAAATCGGTTAAAGCCACACCTAAACCAATACGATTTTGGTTAATATTGTAGTCAATCATGCTATCGCCATAACCCGTCGTATATTGAGCGTAGCCACGTAAACGTCCCCATAGTGGGAATGTCACACCAAATTCGCCATAGCCTTTATGGGTACTAAAATTCTGTCGTCCCAAAAAGCTAAACTCATAATCATCCCATTTATAGACTGTTGTCAGTTCAAAATGACCCATGTAATCAGCAATATCTGGGTTATCATCTCCTTCAGGATCGCCTGGGTAACGTTTATCATCTTCTGGTAAGCGATACCAAGGTTGGAATGACAGTGCGAAGTTGTCTTTTTCATAAATGAAGTTGGTATAGATACGGTTCCAACTACGAGACAAAACTTGGCTTCGACCATTAGATTGATGCTCAATACCGAATGTCATCCATGTTTTACCACCTAGTGGCTGCCAAGGTGTTGGAGCAAAATAGAACAACTCAGGACGGTAGTTGGTTTCTCTAAATGGGCGGGAGATATCCCCAGCATATACCTGCCAGTAAGATTTCATTGTGAATGCGAAAAATAAACCGTCACCATCAATAAACATATCATCGTAGTTGAGCGGGACTTTAAAGCTAATCTGGAATTTAGCTTCGGTATTTTTTAGATGCCCAGCCCAATCGGTTTTATCATACGCACCTCTATTAATATGATCGGTATAAGTTACAGGAAGAATATAGTTCATCCGGTGAGGGGTGATCACAAAAGGGTTAAATGCCGTATCTCGCTCATTTTCAATACGGTTACTAACAAGATTTGTTGGTGCAGGTGCTTGCTCAATACTCTCTTGGCAACGCTTTCTTATTGTATCAACAGTCAGTTTGCCACTTTGGTTTTTTACCGCATCTAATAAGCAAGAATCAAAAGCAGATAGCTCGTCAGCGGCATAAGTTGGCATGGCCAAAGGCGCAAAAGAAAGCAGTAATAACGTACGTTTTACCATAGAGTGAGTAATCCTTTTTAATAAACCCATGGATCGATTGGCGTTATCGCTATTCTACTGAAAATTGGGTAAAAAGCTTAAAAGTTATGTAAAAAAATAGCGCTGACAAAAGAAATTGTTCAGCGCTATAAATTTATTTATGTAACGAGTTTTATACTATCGTTTATTTTTTGGCTTACCGCTAAATTTGCTGGTCGGTTTTTGTCCAGCAGGTTTATTGCGGCCTTGGCCTTGAGCTGGTTTATTACCGTTGCGATTACCCGCTGGCTTATTATTACCATTATTTGGGCGGCCATTACGGTTTTGGTTATCCCGTTGACCTGGGCGGTTATTATTGCCGTTGCCGTTGCCGTTGCCGTTGCCGTTGCCGTTGCCGTTGCCGTTGCCGTTGCCGTTGCCGTTGTTAGCACCATTACCGCCATTTCCGCGCTTACCATCTTTGCGAATATCTGGCTGATTAGGGTGTTTGGTGGCAAAACGTTTAGCTGCATGTCGACCAGAACCACGTTTTTGAGCCAAGGTTGTTACGCTATCTTCAGCACCTTCTGGTGGAACTAGACAACCAGGTCGGTTACCAATTAAGTGCTTCTTACCCATGCTCACCAAAGCCTGACGGATCAGGGCCCAGTTGGCTGGATCATGATAACGAAGCAGGGCTTTATGTAGACGACGCTGACGTTCACCTTTGGCAACAAACAGATCATCTCGGCCTTTATATTTCACTTTTTTCAGAGGGTTGGTCTCTGAGTGATACATGGTTGTAGCGTTACACATTGGCGATGGGTAGAAGTTCTGAACCTGATCGCATTCAAAGTTATTTTCTTTTAGCCACAGCGCAAGGTTTAACATATCGTCATCAGTTGAGCCGGGGTGTGCTGATATAAAGTAAGGGATCAGGTACTGCTTTTTCCCTGCTTCTTTACTGTATTTCTCAAACATCTCTTTAAAGCGATAGTAAGTACCCATGCCTGGCTTCATCATCAGATCAAGCGTACCTTTCTCGGTGTGCTCTGGGGCGATCTTTAAGTAACCGCCAACGTGATGAGTGACCAATTCGCGTACATATTCTGGAGATTCCACCGCAAGGTCATAACGAACACCAGAAGCAATTAAGATCTTCTTAATGCCTTTTAGGTTACGAGCCTGACGATAAAGATCGATAGTATGTTTATGGTCGGTATTTAGCTTCTTACAGATCTCAGGGAAGATACACGATGGGCGGCGACAGTTCGCTTCTGCCCTAGGATCAGAACAGCCTAAACGGTACATGTTCGCGGTTGGACCACCTAAGTCTGAAATGGTGCCTGTAAAGCCCGGTACTTTATCTCGGATCTCTTCTAGCTCATTTAAGATTGATTCTTTTGAGCGGTTTTGAATGATACGACCTTCGTGCTCGGTAATCGAACAGAATGAACAACCACCAAAGCAACCACGCATGATATTGACTGATGTTTTAATCATGTCATACGCAGGAATTTTTGCTTTGCCATAACGAGGATGAGGAATACGTGCGTAAGGCAGACCAAACACAAAATCCATCTCTTCAGTCGTTAATGGTGTAGGGGAGCGGTTTACCCATAGCTCACGGTCTGCGTGTTTTTGAATTAATGCACGGCCTGAATATGGGTTCGTCTCTAAATGCATTACACGGCTTGCGTGCGCATATAAAATACGGTCATTTTGTAGCTTTTCGTACGAAGGCAGACGAACCGCAGTATGCTTTGAATCGTGACGAGATGGCTGCACAGTAACAACTTGAGCTGGAGTCTCTTGTTGTTCTGCTTTGTTATTGGCACACGTCTCTTCTGTCGCATATGGGTTTGGCATCACCATAGGGCGGCCTGGTTTTTCAATGCGACTTGAATCAATTTCGCTAAAGCCTTCTGGTAGCTCTTTAAGCATTACCGCAGTGCCCGGAATATTGATCATCTCTTTGACGTTTTCGCCGTTTGCAATGCGGTGCGCTACTTCAACAAGTGCACGTTCAGCATTACCAAACAGCAGAATATCGGCCTTAGCATCCATCAGTACTGAGCGACGAACTTTGTCTGACCAATAATCGTAGTGAGCTAAACGGCGTAAACTTGCTTCGATACCACCTAATACAATAGGTGCTTCTTTGTAAGCTTCACGGCAGCGTTGAGAGTAGACCAATACAGCACGGTCAGGACGCTTACCACCTTCATTGTTAGGGGTATAAGCATCATCGTGACGTAATTTACGGTCGGCAGTATAGCGGTTGATCATGGAGTCCATGTTACCAGCCGTTACACCAAAGAATAGGTTGGGTTTACCCAGCTCCATAAAGGCGTCTTTGTTGTCCCATTTTGGCTGCGGAATAATACCGACACGGAAGCCTTGAGACTCAAGCAGACGACCAATTATAGCCATACCAAAGCTTGGGTGATCGACATAAGCATCACCAGTAACAATGATAATATCGCAGCTATCCCAGCCAAGCTCGTCCATTTCTTTACGAGTTGTTGGTAGGAAAGGTGCCGTACCATAACACTCTGCCCAGTATTTTGGGTATTCGTTAATCTTGGTTAAATTCATTTGCTTACAGTTACTTTCTTGTCGTTAGTGTGGTCGTTGCCACAAGCTCAGGTCACGTTGGCAAGCTCACATTTGCCTTTTAGTGTAGTGCAACCCTAGCTGTTGAATTTGATCTTTATAAAAAGGGGAGGGATTTTACCACGTTTGCGCTGTAAAACATCAATTTCTCTTGGGAAATGGTTTAGAGTGGGTTAGAGGGACTGTACAGGTGTGTAGCCTTTTATTAAAAAAATTCATCCAGGGACTGTAAAGAGTATGTTCGTATTATTTAATGATCTCAAAAGATAAATCATTAGGGCGAAAACGTTTATTTAAATTATCAGTCAAAGATAAAGACGGGCATTATTCAGCATGTGTCACACTAGGTAACTCATAATGAAGTGGATGATTTATATATAGAGGTATAGACATACGCTTCTAACATACTTTGGATCAATTATAAGTCAACTAACCCTCGGTAATCACAAAAATAAGTATCACAAGTTAATAAAGGAATTTAATAGTGAGAGATCTATAAAATTAATCCAACGTTCAAATAGCAGAAAATTAACAATGCGATCGTAAGCTGTAAAATAAAGCCAAATAAATAAGAATCTACATAACAATTAGTTACGGCGATTGACGGTCATTCTTCATGGAGCTATTGTACGTAACTGCATATGATCCAGAGAGAAGGAGATACTTAATGGTCGGCAGTGATGATTATGCATTGTTTTATCGAACCGCGTGTAATATTTTTGAATCTGGCTTCGAGTTTATCAACGAAGCCGATGATAACTATTACTTCATGAATGTTGCTGCTATTAAGCTTTTGAAGCATATCAATACTACTGAAATGCTGATGACTAACGAGCTAAACCTAAACCATGTAGAACAGGGGGGCACTTACTATGACACTTCAAGCGTGATAGCACTTTTACGAGTGTCATATGAAAACTTGGTAACTATTGCTTACCACTATTTTAGTGATGAACTAGATAAAGACCGCCTTGATTGGTATACGTTACTTGGTTATAAGAACAGGGCAAAAAATAAAGTTGTCGCTGGAACACCAGAATTAGAAGCAAAAATTAGGGAAGAACAACAGATTATTGATGAGCTATCCTCGCGCCTTAGACTTAATAGCTTCAAATCATCGAGAAAGAACGAATGGAAACCTTGTGGTTGGTATGAGTTAGGCAAGCAGCTAGGTATCCCAACTTTTGTATGTGACAAATATTCGTTTTGGTCTTCCCATACTCACACTGGTTTCGACTCATTAATGCAGGTAAATACTGCTCATAAAGCTCACCCAACTGAAGAGATCAAACGTAACCAAATAAACTACCTGTTTATGTGTAGCGTTCTAGTCTATTTTATCGATGGTTATGTGCGCGTTTTGTCCAAGTTAGGGTATCCATACATATCAGATTTTGAGCTTGATGACGTCAAAAGTTTTTTGCGATTTATGAATTCGTTAGACAGGACTATCTAAATACGCGGCCTACCTAAAGTGAAGAAAGAAAAGGAGCTGGTTTTTGTCTTTTGCCTAACCATTAGTCTATGTATCGTAAAAATAGGTTGCCAATGTACTTCAGCCATCGGAGCCAACATACAATGGGGCAAAGATAAGTCAACAGAGGACTAGCTGACTTAAAATGGGAAGTGCTTTTCTTCATACGCTTCCACCCAGGTCACTAGTTTTTCAAGTTCGTCGCCTTCGGGTGTACCTGGTTCAGCATCGAATATGGTTTCAATTCTCTTTAGAACCATCTTGTACTCGTTTTCTGATGGTGTTTTTGATTCAGTGAGCAGTTTAATTTTGATGAGAGTTTCCTTATCAATACTTCCATTTTTGTTAAAGCGTTCAGCCATTTTTAGCATTTTTTCCATTCTGGTGTTGTGAAAAATATTGTCTCTTTGAACAAGACAATCACTTTCTGCTTTATCCGTATTTTCAGAATAAGAGCCCCAATCTTTTTCACTTGTAGTTGCGAGTTCATCAGCATGTACTGTTTTTGGTGTAATACCATCCAGTAGTTCTTTTTCTGAAATTGGTTTACGGCTCATAGCTCGTTCCTTGATTAAAAGTAACATTAGATGATTTATAGCATAGTGAGTTACCAGCTGTAAGGCATTAGCTGTATTGAGACAAACTTTAGGGCGAAACTAGCAGTGGGGCACTATTAAAACTGTGTCCCTAACTATTAAATTTAAACTTTATAAAAAATACCAAATTTCACTACTCCTACTGATAAACACCAAATTCCTCACCAGTCCCCAGAATATATAAATTCAATCTAAGAACACGTTTTACCAGCCAAAAGAAAAAGCACTAAGACACACATATCACTCGCTCATCTTAATCCTTTGAATTATTTAAAATAAACGCATCCTGATAAATTCATTACTGTACTTTTCGGTAAAAAATTATCGAAAAACAATAAATAATTATTGCAAAGTGTTGTGCGAATGGCATACATTGAGTCCAAGCGGTACTGCTGACATACCAAGTAAACATGTATTTTTTATAAAAAGGGATTCAAAATGAAACAATATCTAGCTCTATTATTTTTATTCGCTCCAGTGATCAGTCATGCCCATACAACGGGTGTAAAAATGGAATCAATTACCCAATGTGCAAGTAAATTACCAAGTGATAGTTATCGTCTTGAGATCAACTTTGATGTGAATAAAGGACAAGTAAAGGTTGATAACTTTAGTATGACTGATGGAAGTAGTCAGGAAGTAGGGGAGATCCCACAGCATCAATTAAAGGAATTTACTAAATGTATTGCGCCGCTACTCTCGCTTAGTAAAAAAGATATTTCGTTTGAATAATAAATAGCTCGATAAATACCAGCTTAATAATACGTTAGGCTGGTATTTACATAACGTACATTAATCTTCAATAAACTTTCTCCCACATTCACTACAAATGATATGGCGAGAAAATTGATCCATCGAAGACATAAAAGCACCAAACAACATACCTTGCAGCAAGCCTGAAAGAAACTCTTTACGCTTTTGATGCTTATCATTTTTAAAGGGGCTTTCTTTGCGAACTAATACAACGATATGTGGCGTATCGTGCTTGCAGCAAGGACAGTAGTAAATTTCTGTCGATGAGATCATCGTATGCCTTCCATGGTAAAGAAATAATGTAACTAGCATACGATGATTGATAATTAAAAACGATAAATTACTCTTATTTTATCTGTTATAGGTATCATTATGTGCTTTATGATAAGAAAGATAAGAAGTGGCAGCATGAGTTCCCATATATTTAGCCAGTTGACGCTGACTCACATCTCGCAGATCTACCACTAGTAGTCCATCCAGAGCATCTTGAAAATCGTGATCCACATTAAAGGCAATCACCTTGCCGCCAATATTTAAGTATTGCCGTAATAACACTGGAATACCAGAAGCTTCATTTTCTTGTTGCGAAATAAAATGGTCGAGTTGTTTTAAATTATGGATAGAGTCATTAAACCATGTGTAATGTTGAGATTGAAACGGACTTCTTGGCTGAACACATCGACTTAAAGCGGTATCGCCAAACTCTCGACTTAACACTTCCCCCATCATTTGTTGGCTAACCTTAGAGTAACGATTACTGATGGTGACAGGGCCAAACAAATGGGTGTATTTAGGGTTTCGACTAATAAAGGTACAGATTCCCCGCCATAATAAAGCTAAAGCAGTGGGTGAGCGTTGGTATTTTTTCGCAATAATAGAGCGCCCCAACTCAATACTCGGGCCAAATTGTTTTAATAACGTATTGTCGTAGCGAAATAAACTGTATGTATAAAGTGTGGCAAGATTCCCTTGATGCAAGATTTTATCAACTAAGCCTAAACGGTAAGCACCCACTAGCTTATTGTCTTTATGATCCCAGACAAAAAGATGGAGATAGGTTTTATCGAACTGATCCGTATCAATACTTTGTCCTGTACCTTCGCCAACAGCACGGAAGACACTTTCTCGCAATCGTCCAATTTCTAAGATCAGGTTAGGTATCTGTTGTACATTAGCAATATAAGCACTCATTCCGCCCTGACTGATCAGTTTGGCTTCTTCTGGTAAATGTTCAATATCAACAAGCAGTTTACGTGAATCGATAGGCAAAGAGATAGTGTTTGAGTAAGTGTTCGCTAATGTCTCAGGTCTCGGTTTTATTGATTGTTCTAAACTGTATGTGAGCATACGTAAGTAAGCTGTTACTTGCGGTATGGTTTTATAGTGATATAGGGTTGCTGGTTTAACCAAATCACCAACAGCCACGCCTAAACAAGTACCTGACTTATTGAGCAGCTCACGGCCTAACATACAGGTACCTAATAGTGAATGAATCTTTTTTGCACGATAGAAAGCTCGGCTGTTTTGTCCTTGAATATAAACAGGACAGACGATTGCGCCCGTTTCTATTGCCAATTTGGCTGCACTGTGTCGCCATGGTAGGTCATCAATAACATTATCTGCTTGCTGTGTTGAAACAGCTCCTGCAGGAAATACTAATAATACCCCTCCATTTTTGAGATGCTCTCGACCTTCATTTAACGCATTGCTGTTGGTCACTTTTGCTTTGGTTGTTGAAAAGACATCGACAGGGATAAAGATATCGCGCAATTCAGGGATGGAATACAAAAGTTCATTGGCAAAGAGTTTAAGATCCGGTCGATGAGCCAAAATAAGAGAGGCTAGAATGACACCTTCTAATCCCCCTAGAGGATGGTTAGCAACAATAACGACAGGGCCAGTTTTAGGTAGTTGCGCAAAGTCTTTACGTAAATAGCGACTACGAACATTCAGGCTACGTAAGGTATAGCGTAAGAACTCAGCCGAAGATAATGCTTGAGGGCGTTGCTCATAAAGCGCTTGAAGTTGAGATAACCCAGTTAAATGTTCCATGGATCGTTCAAAAAGACCTAGCGGTGTTTTTTTAGGTAAAGAAAAAGGTTGAAGCTCTGTCATCTGATACCTTCCGTTACTTAATCAATGCAGGCCAGTTGTGGTTAGCTTTAGTGATAAATCCGGGTATATCAGTAAGCCAAGTTTCTTGCACGCTTTTGTCGTAGTTAAGATAGAGCTTTCCATCAACGATTTTCCAATACTTAGGATTGCCCGGAGCAAGAGAATTATCCGCGCCAACTGCCCATGCACAATAACCACCATATTGAGGTGCATATTTGGTTGGATCTTGTTTAAATAATGCTAGATTCTCTTTGGAACTAAATAACCATGTTGCTCCTTGATATTCTGTATGAAATTGCTGATCGCCTTTAGTGGGTTTTCCCTCAGTAAAATACGAAACAACATCGTAACCATCGACAGCTTTACTACTGAAAATTTTGGTATAGATTGGATCTGCCGCATAGCTAGAAAAAGAAAACAATAAGCTAAAGATAAGTAATAGTTTTTTCATGGTTATTCCTTTTAATTAATACAGTTGTTGGTAATCCTGAACTAAGGCCCTTTCTTTTTTCCATGCAATTAATAAATGTTTTAACGAGGGAAGTGGATACCCATTTCTTCTGTGTAAGTCACCAATCTGATATAAAATTTTATACTGCTGGCAAAGCATTTTTATGGCAGGGAAGAAGGTTCCATTACTATCCCAAATATGAGCAGCTTCACTACTTGCTCCATTTATTTCTAAGATGGAAAAGTTTTCACCTTTTTGCAGACTGTCTAAATCCTTAAATTTAATATCGAGCCTGCCATAATAGAAACCGTCCATATCCAATAAAATTTCATTCATTGCTAAATTTAATTGATCGGTAATAAATTGATTGCCGTCTTTGAATATGGCTCCTCGACAATGATTACCAGTAAAAACCAGTTCCAGAATCTCGCCTTTAGGTAAAATCTCCGGTAAGCGTTGTGATAAGGCAGGAAAATAAAGGTGGGTTAGATGTTGTGCTCGCGGATCTTGTTCTATCAGTTGTTGAATAGAATTGATCCCATCTCCGATAATTGTGGGTAATATTTTCAAGGTAATCGAAAGAATAAAACCTAACTCCTGGTTTGGAAAACGGACATAGAAAATACCTGCTTCATGAGGCCAATCGGCTTTCTTTTGTAGTAAAAATTGTTGATGGTTCGGATAGTTATTTATATATGCGTGTAATTGTTCCGGTGAATTAATTAACTTAACACCTGCACCTCGACAACCAATATCGGGTTTCGCGACCACAGGAAAAGATAAATTGGCACCTTCTAGTTGGGCTAAATAATGGTCCAACTTCAAATCTATTTGCTTAATGCAGACAATATAAGGTTCTACCTTGGCTTTTCCTTTTGTGCCAAGTTGCTTAAAAACGGCTGATTTTTCTTCACCAACCATACCACTAAGCGCAATACCTGGGTTTGCAATCAAAGGTAGTGCCCAATGTTTATAACGAATGGAGAGATAAAGGCAATAGACTGCAACGGGTAAATACATCACCCATGAAGGTAAAAACTCAAACCAAGAGATTGATTTGTTTTTGAATAATATTTTCATTATAAGGCCGTTTTTTCTCTAATGTTTTTTTTTAATAAATAAATTAAACTCAGGGTGATAAGTAAGAATATGCCAAGTAGAAGTGTGGCAAGGTTAGGGTGGTCAAGTACTAATTGTTTAAATATATAAGCTAATGCGAATATCGCGCTAATCCAAATTGCTCCACTAAAAATTAATCCTTTAATCATAAGATTATGTGGTAATTGAATATAACCTAATACCATATAAGTAATTGTTCGAAATCCTGGTAAACAACGTGCAATGAAAATAGTTTGATAGCTTTTAGTTGAGCATAATGATTGTATTTTCTGCCAATATGGTTTACTTGAAATATAACGATATAAACTACGATGATGCTTTGCAGTTCGTCCCAGTAAATAAACACAGTAATCCCCGCTCATTAAACCAATAAATATCGATAAATAAGCAGTTGAAAAAGATAGTTCATCTTGAAGATATAACCCAGCAGCTAAAAATAGTGCAGCATCTTCCCAAATATATGAAATAAAGATAATTGAGAAAAATAAGATTAAAGGGTTATCTAATTGTAGCCATATCCAGTCCTTTATCATGACGATATTTAATATTAGAAAGTCATAAATTAGTTGACCGTATCTTTCAAAAAAATATTTCAAATCGTGAAAGTTATTTTTTCTCTTTTAGGTCTGATACAACAATACCAAAAAAAGGACGAAAAAATGGTGTTTACTAAATTACAAGAAGATCAATTACGTTGGGTGAAAACTCTTAACTTGCTTGCTCAACAATCTGGGATTCACTCGATTTTAGTGATGCAATCACATCCCGAGACAATGGAAGTGATATTTGCCAATGATCAGCCTGTTTATAGAGTAGGAGACCGAGGTCCCAAAAGTGTACAAGCTGGCTGTCATAAGCTCTATTGCGAACAGGTCGTTAATACGCAACAAGAGTTATTGGTTATGGACGCAAGTATCGATCCCCAGTGGCAAGGTAATGAAGATTGGGTGAAGTTTGGTTTAGGAACATATCTAGGTTTTCCACTTTTTTATGGTGATCAGGTTGTTGGTACTGTTTGTGCGTTACACGATAAACCCTATGATTTTTACCAAGGCGATCCAGCTGCCTATGAGCAGTTAACTAAGCTTAAGCAGCAGCTAGAACAGTCGATGCTTGGCGATTAATTAAATTGCAGCCAATACTTCATCATCAAAGCGTCGGTTTTGATAATAAAATTCACGGTCGCGCTCATTAATTGGGCGCAATACTTTGCAAGGGTTCCCAACCGCAACAACATTAGCTGGAATATCTTTCGTCACAATACTGCCAGCACCGATGACACTGTTTTCACCAATAGTGACCCCAGGTAAGACAACACAATGAGCACCCAACCAAACATTATCTTTAATATGCACTGGAATATTAAACTGAGAAACCTGTTTACGTAGTTCTGGTGTAATAGGGTGGCCTGCAGTGGCAATAGTGACATTTGGGCCGATCATCACATGGTTACCGATATAAATATGAGTATCATCAACCAATGTCAGATTGAAATTAGCATAAACACTGTCGCCCAAATGAGTATGTTTACCCCAGTTAGCGTGTAATGGCGGTTCGATATAACAATCTTTACCGACAGAGGCAAACATCTCTTTCATTAAAGCTTGTCGTTGCTCGATGTGTGATGGACGTGAGTGATTAAAGTCGTACAGTCGTTCTAAACATATGAGTTGCTCTTTAACGAGTTCGCTATCATCACAAAAATACACTTGCTGAGAGTGCATACGCTGCTTGCTGTCCATGGTTAATCCTTTAATGAGTTGAGCTGTCGATTATATACTCAAGTAGCTTCATGGAGCGAGATTCTACTTATCAATAAAGGGAGGATTTAGATACTCAGTTACTCTAAATTAGATATTGGTATAGAAAGATAAAATGTAACGATTTGACCATAACTGTAAATTGTGACATCTCTCTATTGTGCTTTTTTGCTATTCGCTGTATATCGAAGGGGAGTGTATGACTAAGGGTTAAAAGCATGTCCCAGGTTCCAACTAAAATTACGTTCTTTGAATGGTTAGCGCCATTGATTGTTTCTGGCAATAAAACCATTACGATTCGCGATGAGTCTGAAAGTTACTATCTACCTGGTAGTCAAGTTGAGGTCTTTACCTTAGAAACCAATAAAAAGTTTTGTGAAATCGAAATTGAGTCGGTTGAACCTATTTTGTTTGAGGAAATTAATGAATTTCATGCTCAACAAGAGTTTATGGAACTGCAAAATCTAAAGGATCTGATCAAAGAGATTTATCCAGACCAAGAGCAGCTCTATGTAATTGCCTATAAATTGCTAGCGGTTACTGATAAGTAAAAGAAATATCAGCTGTTTTTGCCTTATTTTAGATCAGTTCCTCAAAACTAGAGTATTTGTTGCTCAAACGGTTGTTTTTGGGGTTTACAAGGTAAAAACAGTTCTATATTATTCGCTGCATCTGCGGAGGGATGGCTGAGTGGTTGAAAGCACCGGTCTTGAAAACCGGCATACGTTTGTAGCGTATCTAGGGTTCAAATCCCTATCCCTCCGCCATTTATTCTTTAAGTTTGGATTTTCCGAGCTTAAGTAAAAGATATGTGCCGACTTAGCTCAGTAGGTAGAGCAACTGACTTGTAATCAGTAGGTCACCAGTTCGACTCCGGTAGTCGGCACCATTAATAATTTGGGTGGGGTTCCCGAGTGGCCAAAGGGAGCAGACTGTAAATCTGCCGGCACTGCCTTCGAAGGTTCGAATCCTTCCCCCACCACCATTATTATTCCTCCTTAGTTCAGTCGGTAGAACGGCGGACTGTTAATCCGTATGTCGCTGGTTCAAGTCCAGCAGGAGGAGCCAAATTAAGCCATCCAGTTTGTTCTGGGTGGCTTTTTTTCTATCTGCCTTCATATAAAATCATTAGCATAGTACCATTCCGCTATCAAATGCTCGGTATTCTGTGAATATTCCCACCTTGTATAATGTTTTTTAGTTGTATCTTTCTTGTTGAAAGGGTTCGAAAAACAAACAGAGTTCTGGTGTTTTAGTCACTCTATTTTGCATTGTCTATTTTTGAACTAAAAAGATAATGAAGCTATCTCTGCAATTAATTAGGATAGCGTTATGACAATGGATGTTGATGTTTTAAAACCGAGTAAGCGAAGTTGGCTTGATAATATAGAGGCGATAGGTAATAAAATTCCCGATATAACAATGTTGTTTTTTATGGCAACCCTGTTGTGTATTGGACTTTCTGCTGTTTTGTCTTGGTTTACCTTTGAGTATATTCACCCCTTAACCAAACAACCGATTGAAGTGATTAATCTTTTTACTTCTTCTGAGCTGATGGCTCTTTTTACTTCAATGGTGAAAAACTTTGTTAATTTTCCTCCTCTGGGTATCGTTATTGTTGCTACGTTAGGCATAGGTATTGCTGAAGGCTCTGGCTATATCTCTACTGCACTGAAAAAGCTGCTTTCTTTTGTTCCTTTATCGGTGGTGACTCCTTCGGTTATTTTTATTGGCATTTTAGCTCACGTAGCTTCTGATTCGGCTTATGTCATTCTAATGCCAGTCTCTGCTTATATCTTTTATAAAACAGGTAAACATCCTTTAGCGGGTATTGCGGCTGGGTTTGCTGGCCTTGCTGGTGGTTTTACCGCATCTTACACTCCATCGATTATTGATCCTATCCTTGCAGGCTTTACTGAAACTGGGGCTAGGGTGCTAGATCCAACTTATTCGGTGAACGTGCTGTGTAATTTCTTTTATTCGTTTGCTTCAACTTTTGCCGTGATCGGTTGTTGTTGGTATGTGACCGATAAAATCGTAGAGCCAAGATTAAAAAAATCGATGCCGATTGATGTTGCTCAACAAGATGAAAGTAGCGAAACATTAACGGCTAAAGAGACAAAAGCATTTAAGGTAGCTAACTATTCAATGTTGGCTTTAGTGGCGGTGGTGGTTGCCTTGATGGTGCCTGAAAACTCACTATTTAGAGCACCTGATGGGTCATTAACCAGTCCTCAAGCTCCTGCTATGCAAGTGATTGTTCCTCTGCTATTGGTCTTTTTTGCTTTACCTGGCTTGGTTTATGGTTTTGTGAGTCAGCGTTTTCAAAGTGCTAAAGATGTCACTAAATCAATGGAGAATATTACTGCATCACTGATTTCTTTTATTGTTTTTGCTTTCTTTTGTGCGCAATTCTTATATTGCTTTGGTAAATCAAACATTGGCAGTTTAATTGCTCTATCAGGTGCAGAAGCATTAAAAGCCATCAACTTACCGGGTCAAGTGACGATTCTAGGTGTGATTTTGCTAACCGCTTGTCTAAACCTGATCATTACCTCTGCTTCTTCTAAATGGGCCATTTTAGCGCCAGTATTAGTGCCTATGTTGATGGCTGTGGGCTTATCACCAGAGCTAACACAAGCGGCATTTCGTATTTCAGACAGTGCCGTAAACGTTAGCACGCCAATGTTTGCGTTTTATCCTCTAATTATTTCTTATATGCAGCGTTATTCTAGTCAATCGGGGATCGGAACCTTAGTGTCGATGATGGTGCCGTATTCAATTGGTTTATTGGTTACCTTAACGGCCATGCTGTATCTATTCTGGGGGCTGGACATTCCTCTTGGCTTTAATAGCGGTTATACCTATGGATAAGTGGGTGGGACAAATGAATATTCAACAAACATTAATCAATAATTTCACTCGCTATGTGGCAGTGAGTAGCCAATCTGATGCCAGTAATTTAGCCGTTCCATCATCAGAAGGACAGCGTGAGTTAGCGACATTGCTTAAGTCTGAATTGATGGATATGGGGTATCACGATACAGAACTATTACCTAACAGCATTTTGATTGCTCGAATACCGGGAGAGGCATCGTTACCTAAGATAGGTTTTGTTGCACATTTAGATACGGTTGATGTGGGGCTAAGTGCTGAGATTAAGCCGCAAGTTTTACATTACGCAGGTGAGCCACTTTGTCTCAATGAAGCTCTAGGCATCCATATCAGTGAAGCTTCTCACCCAGAGTTGGCGAAGTACCGTCAGCAAGATATTCTTTTTTCTGATGGTACCAGTGTTTTGGGAGCGGATAATAAGTCTGCAATTGCAATTTTGATGACGCTAGCCCAAGAGCTTTCTCAACAAACAGCAGTGCATGGTGATATCTATTTTGCTTTTGTTCCCGATGAGGAAATTGGTTTACGTGGCGCGAAACAGTTAGATTTAGCCCAGTTCCCGGTTGATTTATGTTACACCATAGATTGTTGTGAACGGGGGGAGGTTATTTATGAGACCTTTAATGCTGGTAGTGCAAAACTTACTGTTGATGGGATCACCGCTCACCCGATGAGTGCGAAGAATGTTTTAGTGAACCCTAACTTAGTTGTGGCTGATTTTATTTCTCTGCTAAATGATATGGGTAAGCCTGAGCAAACCGCAGAGCGAGAAGGGTACTTTTGGGTTACAGATATTATGGGTAATCAAAATAGTGCATCTGCGATGGTTGCTATTCGTGATTTTGATTTAATGAACTATGAGCAGCGTAAATCTTACCTTATGTCGTTGGTCGATTTTTTGCAGATCAAACACCCTAAGGCAGTGATTGAGTTGGATATTCAAGATGTGTATAGCAATATTGCTCAAGCTATGGGGGTGAATACCCAAGCTTTAACGCGTTTGTATCAGGTGCTTGAGCAGTTAGAGATTCCTGCTAAAACAATTGCAATGCGAGGCGGTACCGATGGGTCGGCGTTATCTGTCAAAGGGTTGTTTACGCCAAACTTCTTTACCGGAGCACATAATTTTCACAGCGCTTTTGAGTTTTTGCCAATTTCTTCTTTTGTTGATAGCTACAAGGTGGCACGAGCTTTGGTATTAACTCAATAACCTAAATAGATAAACGCTATTTTTAGTTTCAAGCATAAAACCCTGCCAATAATAAACGCAGGGTTTTGTTTGAATCATCACCAATAGTCAGAACGCAAATTAATCAGTTTCTTATCGTGTGATAAAAATAGCTAAATTATTGGTTTAACTGGTTATATGATGCGCAGTTAAATAAAAAGATACTTTACAACAGCTCAGCTCTTCTATATTATTCATCGCACTTGCGGAGAGATGGCTGAGTGGTTGAAAGCACCGGTCTTGAAAACCGGCATACGTTTGTAGCGTATCTAGGGTTCAAATCCCTATCTCTCCGCCACTTATTTTAAAGTTGGGTTTTACCGAGCTTTAGCAAAAAATTTGGTGGGGTTCCCGAGTGGCCAAAGGGAGCAGACTGTAAATCTGCCGGCACTGCCTTCGAAGGTTCGAATCCTTCCCCCACCACCATTATTATTCCTCCTTAGTTCAGTCGGTAGAACGGCGGACTGTTAATCCGTATGTCGCTGGTTCAAGTCCAGCAGGAGGAGCCAAATTAAGCCATCCAGTTTGTTCTGGGTGGCTTTTTTTCTATCTGTCTATTATCTACTTGCCTATCCGATTACTCGATCTCTGTTTATCTATTATTCGAACGTTTTCCCAGCATTCACCTTTTCAAATTACTGGATGTATCTTTTTGTATTTTCAGATAAACAAAACCCCATGATGCGAAACACCATGGGGTTAATGATTTGCTTTGGTTTTAAACTAAAGCTTAAGCGTACATAGGTACCAGAACCATAGTACCGACGATAACAGTAATTAGACCTGCGATAACCGGAACAACAGTACGCTTAACCACATCAAATGGGCTAATTTGTGCCATACCAGATGTTGCAACGATAACACCAGATACTGGTGAAATAGTACGACCTAAGTTAGACGCTTGTAGCATAGGGATAATTAGGAAGGCAGGGCTTAGACCTAGCTTACCTGCTAGCTGTGGTGCAAGTTCTACAAACGCGTAGAATGGTGCATTACCTGAACCTGTTGCAATTGCTGCTGCAACTGTTAATGCTGTTAGAAGTAGCATTAGAGCAACACCACCAGCGCCCGCTTCGTCTGCAAGATGCAGTAGGTTATCGATAGCACCGACTGACATTAGACCTTGAGCAAACACACCTGCGGCAACTAATAGCATTACCACGCCTTTAAACGCATCGCCCATACCGGCGTAGCACGATTCAAGATTTTCTAAAGTTAGCTTACCATTTAAACGGTTTGTCGCGTAATCGACTAAAGCACCGATAGTGATAGATAAAACAACGATAGTGTAGATATCTAGTTTTAAGCCAGGGATAGTTTCACCGTTGAAAACAAAAACACCGATGATTGGTAGGAAAGGCAAGATAGCGTAGTAGCTTGGTGCCTTCACTTCCATATGAGAAATGTCTACTTTCTCCATTGGAGTGTTGTTTTTCTTATCTAGATACTTGTTCCAGAAAAATGCAGCTACTGCCATAACGATGATGGCGCAGATAGAGACAGGAAGAACGGTTTCTACCGCAAATACATGCAGAGGTAGACCCGATTTTTCTGCTGCAACGACAACGTCACCAGATGTTGGCGATAAAATGATTGCCGCTGGTGAAGCACACACAGCCGCCGCCGCTGGGCGAGAAATACCCATTGCTGTCATCATTGGGAATAGGGTCGCCATTAATAGCACACCAAGACCTGTTGCAGAACTTACCGCAAGAGACATTAGACAGGCAACAATGTATGCCGCAACTAATAAGATGTAAGGTGATTTGATAAACGACAGTGGTTTAGAAAATTGTTTTACAACGACGTTGTTGGCACCAATGTGAGTCATATAGCTTGCAAAACCACATAGCAACATGATCTGTAAGCCCAGGCCGCCCCCACGGTACTGAAGCATGTATTTCACATACTCAAGAGAATCGGTAAATAGATTACCTGTTGATGTTACCTTTGCCGGTAGGATAGTGTGACCTAATATACCTGCAATAATAAGCAGTGAAATACCGGCAGTTAATAGCACACCAGCTGCTTTGTATCCCTTCACAATGAAATAGCCTACGGCAATGGTGATTGCCAGACCAATCAATAATTCCAACATGGGAATGTCCTCATTTAAACCACTGTTACAAACAAAAAAAGCAATATTGTGAACCAATAATGCAAAAATTTTACAAATTATGTATTGGGCAATGTAGCGAAAAAAATTGCTTGTAACGATACCTATCTGCAAAAGTTATGATCTGAGACAGAAATTATTTTGCGATGTTAAATTAGTGCTACAGACATGAAAAGACTTCAAAAATGAGCTGTAAATATAAAATTAAGGTTATTATTCTCGCCAATTGTTATAAAAAACTAACAAGATAATAAAATTGTTGCTTATGGCTGCTAACGTATTGTGATGTAAATGAAATTAATTCTTATTTTTGACAATGTTGTTTAACAAAGTCCATAAAAGTTCTTTCGGCAAGTGAAAGATACCCGGTTTTACGCCAAGCCATTGCGATATCGAGATAAACTGGTGTAGCAAAAGGTACCGCAGTCACTCCAGATTCATGCTCTGTTACAAGCTCTAGTAAGGCTGATACAGCAAAATCATGACGAACGATGTTTAAGATCATCGGTAATAAATTGGTCTCAAATGAGATCTTTGGCTCAAGTTGATAGTCGCTACATACTCGATCAATAAATTCACGGTGGAAATATCCGGTCTTAAACATCACCATCTCTTGTTGAAAAAAATCATCAAAATTAACCTGATTCTGTTGAGCAAAAGGGTGCTCTGGGCTAACAACGGCCACCATTTGTGAAGTGAGTAGATGTTCAACATTCAGAGAGTCGGGCACATTTTCATTGATAATAACCCCAAGATCGAGTTCACCATCTACCAACATTTTTCGAATTGATTGAGTACCTGCCTCGACCATGGTCAACTTTAAGTTTGGATAACGGCTTTTAAACCCCATTAAGATTTGAGGGAAAAAGTAAGATCCCAGCATACTCGGTACACCTAAACGAACTTCTCCTTTTTCTAATCCTCGTAGTTCTGCCATGGCAATATTGGCATCTTTTAACTGTTGAAGAATGATCTTTGCATGTTGCAGTAACACTTCACCTTCATGAGTTAGAGTGATTTTTCGCTCATTACGATGAAATAAGTCGAGTTCAAGCTGTTGTTCTAATTTCTTAATCGCAACGCTGAGCGCGGGTTGAGCAATATGAAGCTTTTCTGCAGCTTTGGTAAAATTGCCCGCTTCGGCAAGAGCATGGAAATAGGTGAGCAGTCGAGTATCCATTTACTATAATCTTTGTTTATAGAAGTTATAGTTATTATATATTTTAACTATCGAGAGTAAATTGCTACTTTTATCGCAGATATCATTTCTTTAATAGGCTATATGCGATGATTGAGAAAAATACTCCCGCATACCGACGAGCGAGCTTTGCCTTGGCATTTGGCTCTTTTCTTGTGTTTTGTAACCTCTACCTTTTTCAGCCCATGCTTCCGGTAATGGCGCAGCATTTTGCAGTGAGCGAAACACAAATAAACTGGTTACTTGCCGGAGGAACGCTCATGTTAGCTATTACGCTTGTTCCTTGGGCGGTGGGTTCTGAAATCATTGGTCGCCGAAAAGTGATGATGATAAGTCTCTTTTTATTACCCGTTATTGGAGTTGCGATGGTGTTTGCCGACAATCTCTTTTGGCTGACAATTGCTCGGGCTTTAATGGGCGCGGCACTTGCGGGATTTGCAGCGGTTGCGGTGGCTTATATGGCAGAAGAGTTTACGCCAACGGCTTTGATGCTTGCTGTCGGAAGTTATATCAGTGCTAACTCACTAGGGGGTATTTCTGGTCGTTTATACGGCGGCTTTATGACGGAGCATTTCGGTTGGCATGCTGCCGTGATTGGTATGGCAATATTTAGCTTATTTGGCGCGTTATTAGTAAATTATTTACTGCCACAGCAACAGCATTTTGTCGCCAAAAAAGGTCAATTAAAACAACATACGCAAGCGGCTATTTTCCATCTACGCCAACCTAAATTGTGGTTCGCTATGATTCTTGGCGGAATTAACTTTGCTCTATTTGTTAACCTCTATTCTGTGATGGGGTTCCGTCTGGTTGCGCCACCTTATAATTTACCTGTAAGTTACGCTTCAATGATTTTTCTCTGTTATTTAACAGGTACGGTAACAGCACGTTTAAGTGGTCGCTGGGCTGAAAAATTTGGTTCTATTTCGGGCATGGTACTCGGTATTACTATCAGTATGCTGGGTATGTGGGTTGCACTGATTGATTCTATCTATGCGATGTTAATTGCCTTGCTATTGATCAGTTCTGGCGCATTTTTAACGCACTCATTGGCTTATGCTTGGGTTAGTCATAAGGCGACCGACGCCAAAGCAACGGCAACGGCACTGTATTTAGTTCACTATTATGTTGGTGGCAGCTTAGGTGGATTTTTCTTAATTTATTGCTGGCAGCACGGTGCATGGCTTGGTGTTGTTACTGGTGGCTCGGTTTTATATTTATTGGCTTATGTTATTTGCTGGTGGTTACATCGCTCTCATACTTCCCAAGTTAATCAATCGGTTGCTACTGCGAAATAAAAAAACGCAGCACTAATCGGGGGGAAGTGCTGCGTTAAGATCAATAATAGAGGAAGTGTTAATTATTGTTATAAGCTTAATAAATTAATCAGCTAAAGCCATCGCTAATAAAGAGATTGGATGGATGGTTTCTAGCTGTGTGTTCTCTTCAATTTGCCACTTACATGTTTCACAGTCGGTAATTGCAAAATCGGCATCCGCAGCTTTGATTTGTTCAAATAAGTCGTGACCTATCTTCATTGAAGTGTCGTAGTTTTCAGTCTTAAAGCCGTAAGTTCCGGCAAGACCACAGCATTGACTATCAAGCACTTGAAGTTCTAGCCCAGGGATCATTTTAAGCAGTTCGATGGTGTATAAGGTTCCACCCATGCGCTCAAGGTGACATGGTGTGTGGTAAACCACTTTTTTATTAATTGGCTTCATTTTTGGCATATTGCCGTTCATGAACTCTTTCAATAAAAACTTCGTCACATACTCAATTTTGTTGGCTACTTTGCTGTTATCAACCTTTAATACATGAGGATATTCTTCGCGTAATGTAAAGGCGCAAGTGGAAGAGGTTGAGACGATAGTTGAATCATACTGCTCAATGGCTTGTTCAAAGTTTTTAACATTAAGACGAGCGTTTTTCTTCGCTTTATCAAAGAATCCATTAGCAATTAGAGGTACGCCGCAGCATTTCTCTTTACCCATCAACTGGACGCCTAATCCCATTGCATTCATCACTTTGACAAAATCTTTACCTTGGTCTGGATTGTTATAATTTACATAGCAACCGTGGAAATAGTGCACATGACGAGTAAAGTTTTGCTGTTCTTGACCGTGTTTTTTATACCAGCCACGGAAAGTACCGTGAGAGTATTTCGGTAAGCTTTTATGGTCATGTACACCAATGGTTTTATGCATGATGGTTTTGACCGGCTTTGATCCTGTTACTGCATTGATAACCGGCGCAAAAGGTGTTGCAACAGTACCCATTAAATCGGTGTGACTTAAGACAAAATCACGAATTGTTTTAATGTTCAGATCCATTTTGGCATGCTGATCACGAGCTGAAGCAATCAGATCACCAATTTTCACACCCGATGGGCAGGCGGTTTCACAGCGCTTGCAGTTGGTACATAACTTTAGGGTTTCATCATAAAAATCAGGGCTTTTAATACGTAAGCGTTCGCCATCTGGTCCACACTGTTTTGGGCCCGGATATTGAGGATTGGCTTTAGCAACAGGGCAGTAGACGGTACATACTGTACATTTAATACATTGGTCGAAACTGGTGTCTTTTAGTAGGCTCATGCTGTTGCCCCTTCTACTTGTTGCTCTGTTTGCTGGTGTTGCTTGATAATTTGTTCTGCGACATAAAAACCGGTACTGATGGCTACGCCACTGCCACAGCCTTGGAATACAGGATCATAATGGGCCATAAGTGCTCCGGCACAATAGAGGTTTTCTATCGTTTGACCTTGAATACTTGGTTGTAACTGGGTATTAGATTCAATACCAATGGCCATAAATGGATGTGCTTGCTTGGCAAAAAACTGTTTTTGATACCAGTGATCGCGGTGCGAGTTTTCTGCCATATCTAAGTTGAAAATAGGCTCTTCGATATGCGTTCTATGAGCGGTCATTCCTTTACTGAAGAAACTGCCCGTTGCAATTAGGTAGTGCTCTGCTTGAAGAGGCATATCCCAATGGTTACGAGTAAAAATATGTTTTAAACGACCGTGTTCGAAGACGCCTTGCTTAACTTCATCACCCACTAAGATTAAACCACCTAATGATTTGAAATAGGCCTTCATCGCTTCTTCTATACGAATACCCAATAATGATGGCGGCATAGTGGGTAGTTCACAAATGTTGTAGCCTGTTAGCTCCTCTAGACGCTTAATTACTTTTGCGCCATCGCCATTACCAAACACAGCGGGAACGACAACAAGATCTGCGCGACCAACCCGAATTTTCATATCATCAGCAAAGACTTTTAATTTGGCTTCATCTTTGAGTACTCGGCCAATATCGATTGAACGAAATTCACAAGGATTACGCTGCATTTTGGCAAAATCGGGTAGTTCAACTGCGGCGGTTATGATCTCAACATGGTTAAATTGAGACAGTTTGCGAAGATTATCTGCCGCCAATTCTGGTTGAAAATCACGGAATCCATCCATGGTCACTAAAGCAAGGCGCTGAATACCTTTACTTAAATTATGCAGAGGGAAGGGGTGTACAGTTTGTTGTGATAACCAAGTTGCACGAAATGTTCCCATTGGCGTTAAACGTAAGTGGTTGGTGAAATCTGCTTGATGGCTAAGTTCAATACCACGTTTTGCCATGGTGTGTTGATACCACTCAAGAGCACGTTTCACAACATCTGAACCCAGTTTACTGTAGGGATGATTTGGGCTTTGTAGTGCCAGCTCAGTAAAGGCATCAAACGGTTTTTCAACTAATTGACCATCGGGTAGACGGCTAAGTAAATCAATTGATCCTGATGAAAAATGAAGGGCACTTTGGCCTGCTGCAACAACGGCGGTTTTTAAGCCAGCTTCAGCACAACGAATCGCACCACTTAAGCCAGCAACGCCACCGCCAATTACTAAAGTATCAAATTTCATAATGCGGCCTCGTCTGTGTATTGCTGTTGTTGTGGGTTTTGTTCATCGGTTTGTGGAATATCGCTAACACCAAATAAGCCTTCATAAATCCAATAGGTAAATTCGCCTTCGCGTAGGGCATCACCCCAGAAAACAGGTTTGATCCCTTTCCAGCGCTCTTCTAAGAAATGTTGTAATAATTGACTTGCTTGGGTACCAGTTGCATCGCCATATTCGGCAAAGAGACCTGCGGCACGGTAAGAGCATAACTCGCCTTGACAAGGACCCATACCAACCCGAGTTCGACGACGTAGATCAACGAGGTTATGAACATCTAGCTCTTTGATTGCGTATTCCACTTCGCCACTGGTCACCATTTCACATTCACAGATAACCGCTTGGCTTTTCTTCTCTTCTTTGAGGAATTTTGCGGCGCGTTCACCATGACGGTAATACGCTGATTGGTAGACGGGTTTAGCAAGGCTTGCGGTATGTTTAATGTTATCTGATGCCTGCTCAGAACCAGGAAGCGGTTTCTCATGGGTAATACAAGGCATCGTATTGCCCAGCTTTTTCGCAACAAGATCGGTCGTCCATTCTGCCATCATGCGATAAGTCATAAGCTTACCGCCGGTAATGGTGATAAATCCGTCCATACCATCGCGTTCATGGTGATCAAGCAGAACAATACCTCGACTGATATTTCGACCGCTGGTATCGCCATCTACGGCAACAAGTGGGCGAACACCAGCATAGGCTCGAAGGACGCGGGTATTGGCCATAATTGGCGCAAGTTTAGTGCCTTCTTCAAGTAAGATATCAATCTCTTTACTGGTGACATGAAGATCATCAATTTTGTCATAATCAATACGTTCAGAAGTGGTACCAATAAGAGAGATGGTATCACCTGGTACCAAAATATCGGCATCGGATGGTTTACGACAGCGGTTGATCACCAAATTGTTAATGCGGTAATCCAGGATCAATAGGGATCCTTTGGCTGGGAACATTTTGATATTAAGATCGGCATACTCACAAATTTGTTGGCCCCAGATCCCCGCGGCATTGACTACCTGTTTTGCACGTATCTCAAAGTGTTCGCCTGTTTTTAAATTTAGGCAATTAACCCCTTTTACCGTATGTCCATCACGAATGAGGCTAGTTACCATAGTGTGGTTAAATAATCGAGCACCATGCTCAACCGCATCAATTACGTTTGACGCTGCTAATCGGAATGGATCTAAGGTGCCATCTGGAACTTTGACTGCACCAATTAGGTTAGGGTTACAGTTTGGCTCAAGACGTAGGGCTTCTTGAGGGGTTAATTGTTCTACGTCAATATCGGCTTGCTGACACGATGTAATAAATTGTTTTTGGAAATCGAGATCATCATCAGGCAAAGAGATAAAGAGACCTTGTGTATCTTCAACACAGTGACGGGCTATTTTTTTCAGGATTCGGTTTTCGACAATACACTCACGAGCAGATTCACTGTCTGTTACCGCATAGCGAGCACCAGAGTGAAGTAGGCCGTGATTTCGACCGGTTGTACCAGAGGCGAGATCATCCTTTTCGATAAGTATGCAGTTGATGCCACGTAGTGCACAGTCACGCATAATGCCTGTACCTGTTGCGCCACCACCAATAATTACGACGTCTGTTTCAAACCAACTAGTCATGTTCGTTTTCGCTTATTGTTGTTTTTTTGCTCACACAGAACCGCATGGATTCCTTTCTTGTGGCTAAATATGCCATTTTTTATGGGGGTATTATTTGATCGGTACCTCAAAATGCGCGAACGAACATTATTTAATGAACGAAAACGCAAAAACTTTGAACTTGAGCGTATTACTTTTATCGTGAATGCTGTTTATTTTAATTTGAAACTGTATATTCTTTATTCATCATAGGCATAGATAGTTCGCTGTAAGGAGTCACTATATGAATAAGAAGTTAATTGGACTGTTTGCTCTGCTTTGTTCTGGCGTTGTATCGGCTGCGACCTACTCAACACCAGTAAAACCTGTGGTTGTGGTTAATGATGGCTTATTAGGACAGCGAGTTTGCTATTACGATGGGAAATCGTTCTCTCTTGGTTCAATTCTGCAGGTGGGTAAGCATTATATGATCTGTAAAGAAGCCTTTGATTATGAATCGAATGGCAATTTGCGTTGGTATCCACTAGATGAAGATAAGGCATCATCGAGTAAGAAATAGCGGATATACCCAAGTAATTCTCGCTAAATGATGTTGTCTGAATAGACTTGGGTATATAAGGCGCTAAGGGGAAAAGGAATTAGTACCGTTATTTTTTGAGCACCAGTTGATTGTTATCTAAAACATAAACTTGAGATTTGGCAACATCAGCAGGTAGGGCATAAGGCGTGTTTTCGCCGTGGGTTTTGTAATCGATCTGGATCGTGACAGGATCGGTTTTAAGTATATTGATCTTTTCAACTGCAATTCGATCGCCAATAAACACATTTGCAACATTATTGAGTTTGTTGGCATTTTCTTTAAATAAAGCTAAATAATAGAAAGATCCGCTACCTGAATTGGTCATGATAAAGGTTGAGGCTAAGTAATTATTGCTTTGTTTAATCTGATTGGTGTCTAGATAAATAGTGCTGTTATCTCCTTCATCTTCTCCTTGGTAATGACCAACAAGATAAGGTTGTTGCTGCAACTTCTCTATTGCATCTAAATGAATGGATGATTGAGTATCTGGCACCATGACTTGCCAATGTTGAGGATGCTTAACTAACTGAGTTAAGGGTTCTGATTCGTTGTTTTGCGCCCCAACATAAAGACTTCCTGCACCTAAAATAATTGCGGTTGTTAATAAAGCCCATTTTTTCATGACTGATCCTCGTTGTTTACGTTTTATACTCAGCTACTTGAGGTTACTTGGGTATATTAAGGATAGGACAAGATTCGGTATTTTTAGTTTCTTCTGTTATTGAGTATACTTTGTGCCATTCTCTGTTTAGATTTTTATTATTATGGCAACGGGTTACCTAACATTTCTTATTCCTGCACTGCTAGGTGCACAACTGGTGTTTTCTCTTGTTTTAACCAAAGGGGAAATTTGTCCTGGACAACGTGGACGAGTACATAAAACCCTTCCGGTATTGCTGCTCGGTTGGATTATTGCAACGATTGCTCAACCTTTTGCTGTTCTTCCTTTTTTAGCGCTAGCTTTTTTTACAGTAAAAGTAAAAACCGGTAAAACACGTGATGCGGGACCAATTAAAGCCCTTTATGGTGCCGATGTTCTTGCCGCTTTTTGTTGGCTTTTACTTCTCCCATCAATGACATTAGCGCAAACTGGGTTAAGTCTTGTTTCTATTGTGCTATTTGGTGCTTTAGTCGGTCACTTATTGTTGACACAAGCGCGTACTCGATTACAAGCTTTTCATAAGATTCTGCCTTTTGCGGGGTTTGCGAGTGGTATCTTGGCTGTTTTGTGCTTATGTGCCCATATGATGACATTGAGTGAGCAACAAGTAAGCCAATTAACGGGATCATTTATTGCTGCATTGGTATTGCTGGTAGCGAGTCTTTTAGTATGGGTTGGTCATATTCTGCTACATAAAACGGTGAATAAGTGGCAGTTGTTGGTAGCTCTTGCTCTTTTGATTCTTTCTGGTGCTATTCAGCTTAATTTATTTTATTGATTTTTAGCGTTAAAACTTAGCGCCCAAATTCTGTAAACATTGAGCCTTGTCGATTTGTGATATCGGTGAGGCTTTTTTTGGTCTCTTTATTGTTATAGCGACTATTCTTAATAAGGTGGTTACCTATTTTAGGGTTGGAGGTTATATGGAGATCAATAACTTACTAGGTATGGATGGTAACATTGTTATCGGTATTGTTAATGAAAGACTGCGTTTAGAATGTTGCAGTATGGATGAGCTTGTTAGCCGTTATGAGCTTGATCAAGATGAATTAACAGAAAAAATGGCACAAATGGGGTATCAATACGACCCTCTTACCAATCAATTTCGCTAAAAGTGTTATTCGCAATATCATCACATTGGTAAACCGCAACCTCAATATACGAGCCTAGGCTATTTGTGTATTGAGGTTGTTTTTATATCGGCTAAATGGTGCTGACACTGCTCTTTAGCGGTAGCAAAGAAGGCTTGTAAATAAGGCTTTTTCTTATCTGCTTCTCTTACTGCGGCAAATAAACGTCGCCATAGTCCTTGCTCTAACGGTTTACTGCTAATCAATCCTTGCTTGGCAAAATCATCTACAGCCCAGTTTGGTAGAGCGGCAACACCTAAGTTTGCTGAAACCATTTGAATCAACATTAAAGTATTATCTGCTTGTTTCCATTGCCGTGGCTCGATGTGGGCAGGCTGTAGAAAATGTTTAACGAGATCAAGGCGCTTTTTCTGCACTGGATAACTGATTATGGTTTGCGATTGCAGATCTTGCGGTGTTATCGACGTTAGTTTGGCAAGAGGTGAGTGATTCGCAACAATTAATCGCATTTCAAAATCAAAGAGTGGCTCGTAGTGAATATCGCTGCGAGTTTGAATATCAGATGTGATCACAAGATCTAACTCGCCTGATGCCAATGCTGGTATGGGTTCAAAACTAAAGCCAGAAGAAAAATCGAGGCCGACATTTGACCAATGGCGCTGATATTCTTTTAAAGCAGGCATGAGCCATTGAAAACATGAATGGCACTCAATAGCCATATGTAAACGACCCGAATTACTTTGCTGTAGATCTGAGATATCTGTTTCTGCTTGAAAGATTTTTGGGATGATCTCATCGGCTAAAGTTAATAAGCAGTGGCCCTCTTGCGTAAATTTCACCGGGCGAGTTTTTCGTAAAAAAAGTTGGCAACCGAGTCTTAATTCAAGATCTTTGATTTGATGAGATAGAGCCGATTGAGTGAGGCACAGTGTATTTGCAGTGGCACTCAATGAGCCAGTTTCTCGTAATGTTGTTAGGGTTTTGAGGTGTTTGAGTTCAATCATACAACAACGATCCTTGTTATTTTATGAGTCATTAGATATTCACTGTAACGTGTAACTATGGAGCTGTAAACATCTAGACGTCTATAATGTCAATGTTAGTAAGTTGAGTAAATTTCATAATCTACTTCAATTCTTTGTGATTGTTATCACTTCTTGCTTCCCGCAAGGTAAAGGCTAATCAGAACGTAATGGAATAACGTAAAGGGATTGCACGATGACAATAAACAAAACAAAAACGCATATTTTAGGATTTCCGCGTATTGGTAAAAAACGTGAGTTGAAGTTTGCGCTAGAGAAATATTGGCGCCAAGAGATATCTCAATCTGAATTGCTGGATGTTGGCAGTAAAATTCGAATTGAGAACTGGCAACTGCAACAGCAAACGGGATTAGACTTTGCGACTGTTGGTGATTTTGCTTGGTATGATCATGTACTTGGAACCAGTCTTTTGCTTGGTCACATACCAAAGCGCCACCAACACGGTTTTCCTACCTTAGATACGTTATTTGGTATTGCTCGTGGTAAAACGGCAACCGGTTGTGGCTGTGCTGCGGGTGATATGACCAAGTGGTTTAATACAAATTATCACTATATTGTGCCCGAATTTAGTGCAGATGATCGTTTTACTGTGAGTTGGCCACAACTGTTTGAAGAAGTGGCTCAAGCTCAAGCTGCGGGGCATCAAGTAAAGCCCGTTTTATTAGGACCGCTGTCTTATCTTTGGCTAGGAACAGAAAAAGATGAGGATCCTAATTTTGACCGTCTTTCATTACTGCCAAGGCTTATTGCTGCGTATCAACATATTCTGAGTAAATTAAAAGCGTTGGGGGTTGAGTGGGTTCAAATTGATGAGCCAATACTGTCGTTAGAGTTACCTACCAATTGGATTCATTCATTTAAGTTAACTTATCAGATGCTTCACGGTTACAGTAAATTGTTGCTGGCCACTTACTTTGATGATGTTACCTCGCAGTTAGATAAAATAGTCGAATTGAATATTGATGGAATTCATATCGATGCGGTCAGTTCGCCGAGTCAATTGAGTCAGGTTGCCAATGCAATTCCAAATCACTGGGTGCTTTCTGCTGGTGTGATTAATGGCAGAAATGTTTGGCGGGCAGATTTAGCATCTTGGTTGGAAGTGTTAACCCCGATTAAAGCCTTGCTAGGAGAACGCTTGTGGTTAGCCAGTTCTTGTTCTCTGCTGCATAGTCCAATTGAGTTATCACAAGAGAGTAAACTTAATCCTGAGGTAAAACAGTGGTTTGCTTTTGCTCATGAAAAATGTCATGAACTATCTTTACTGGCAAGAGCGCTGGATGGAGAAGACGAAGCTAAAGCTCAATGCCGAACATACAGCGAAGTGATTCACTCGCGCCAGAAAAATACTGAAGTCAATAATAGCGAAGTACAACAGCGAGTGAATAACACTGATTTTTCTAATAGTTCGCGAGCTGTGAGTTTTAGCCAACGAAAAGTATTGCAACAGAATAAATTACAACTGCCGCTGTATCCGACAACGACCATAGGTTCTTTTCCTCAAACTGGTGAGATCCGCACTCAACGTCGAGACTTTAAAGCGGGCCGTCTGGATAAAACAAGTTACGATGCGGCAATGAAAGCACAGATAAGAGATGCAATAGCAAGACAAGAGCGTCTCGGTTTAGATGTGCTGGTTCATGGCGAAGCAGAGCGTAATGATATGGTCGAGTATTTTGCTGAACATTTGGCTGGTTTTGTCTCTACTCAGTTTGGATGGGTTCAAAGTTATGGTTCGCGTTGTGTGAAGCCTGCGATTGTGGTGTCTGATATTTATCGTTCTCAGCCGATTACGTTAGAGTGGGCGAGTTATGCTCAGTCTCTAACTGATAAACCCGTGAAAGGCATGCTTACCGGGCCGGTAACGATTTTAGCTTGGACTTTCCCAAGAGAAGATATTTCAAAACAAGAGATTGCAAATCAAATTGCATTGGCTTTACGAGATGAAGTAGATGATTTGCAACAGCAGGGTATTGCGATTATCCAGATTGATGAGCCTGCTCTACGCGAAGGGTTACCTTTAAAAGAATCACAGTGGGAAGCGTATTTAACTTGGGCGGTGAATGCATTTAAGGTCGCTGCAGGTAGTGCTAAGCCAGAGACTCAGATTCATACACATATGTGTTACAGTGAGTTTAATCATATTATTTCTGCTGTGGCGGATCTTGATGCCGATGTGATTACGATTGAAACTTCTCGCTCTGATATGGCATTGCTGGGTGCTTTTGAAGCGTTTAATTACCCAAATGATATTGGACCGGGAGTGTATGATATTCATTCACCCAATATTCCGAGTAAACAAGCAATTATTGATCTGTTAACCAAAGCGGAGCGATGGATTGAACCACAAAAATTATGGGTAAATCCTGACTGTGGTTTAAAAACACGAAACTGGCAGGAGTGTGAGGCCGCCCTTGAAGTGTTAGTTGATGCTGCCAAAGAATTACGACTGCGATATCACCAAACAATGTTGCATACCGCATAACATTGCTTACCGTATAACAAACAAAAACCGAGTAGGTAAACCTAATCATTGATTTGGTGGCTACTCGGTTTGTTATTTTTTACTCTATTTTTCTGCTCTCTCTATGCTTACTCGCTTTTACAGCTTGCAGGTAGACGGCAAAAAATTACTCAGCGTCTTGGTTTTCCGCTTTGCGAGTAAAAGTTAATTTGTGTTTTGGTGACTGAAGAGTCAGAGTATCACCAGCAACTTTAGCTGTGCTCCAGTTGCTTAGTGCTTCTGTAATAGTGCCTTCAACAAGCATCGCTGGCTCTGGACATGCCATCATTGTCATACCCATTTTCTCAATGCGTAGTTGGCCGTCTTTTAGTTCAGCTTGACCAAAGTAACGGTTACAGCCAGAGTGACCGCTTGCACCTAGATCCTTTGATAGCTCAAGAGTTGGTGCTACATCAGG
Organism: Photobacterium damselae; assembly: GCF_003026815.1. Taxonomy (GTDB): domain Bacteria; phylum Pseudomonadota; class Gammaproteobacteria; order Enterobacterales; family Vibrionaceae; genus Photobacterium; species Photobacterium damselae. The sequence goes on from NZ_PYOG01000002.1 coordinate 43,008, forward strand.
TTCTGCCATATTTAGAACTTGGTTATCAACTTCTGTTAGAACCCAAGTTTGACCCGTTAACTCTGCCGCAGTTGCAGGTTTTGCTGGTGTATTTACGTTGTTGCTCGCACATGCTGCTAACATCATAGGAAGTGCCAATACTGTAAGTAAACGCTTTTTCATTATCTAGTCCTGATATTTTATTATGTTGCGTATCGAGCGAGAATAGCGAATATCCCTATTGTTGCTCGTTGCAATCGAAAGATGAAGTGATGAGTCGATCAACAAGATCACCACATAAATACACTTCAACTTCTTCTAATTCAGTCATGCCAACTATTATACTCAAGTCATTTGAGTACCTAAAAGAATACTCGCAAATTAGGTTACTATTGTTAGCATAGTGTCGATAAATGTAATCTGAATCATCATTAATATAAAGAGCTTCGGAATATTCAGATACAATTTGTGATGTGAAGATCTAAAAAACAGACTTGCTGGTGGTTTTTTATGCGGCTAAATAAACAAAAAGGTAGACGTTTAAGCCTACCTTTTTATTGTTATGCTAATGTAGATTAAGCTTGTTTGCTGACCACATTGGTTTCATCTTTTTTCTCAACCATGTGTAAATGCACATCTTGTTGAGGGAATGGGATAGAGATACCTTCACGGTCAAAGCGCATTTTCACTTCACGGGTAATATCCCAATAAACATCCCAATAATCTTCTGTCTTCACCCAAGGGCGAACAATAAAGTCGACAGAAGAACTATTTAAAGTATGTAATTTAATGGTTGGTTCTGGAGAACGTAATACACTTTCGTGAGACTCAACAATTTCATGTAATACTTTTTCTGTTAATTCAATATCATCGCTGTAGCTAATGCCAAAAATCATATCGACACGGCGAACACGTTCATGGGTAACGTTTTTGATGATATCGCCCCAAATCTTACTGTTTGGCACAATAATGATTTGGTTATCAAAGGTTTTGATGGTGGTATTAACTAAGCTCATATGGCTTACTTTACCTGATACGCTACCAGCTTCTACAAAATCACCCACATCAAACGGACGATAGATAAGCAGCATCATACCTGAAGCAAAGTTAGATAGAGTATCCTGTAAGGCAAAACCGATGATCACACCCGCCACACCGAAACCGGTTAGGATAGGAGTTAAGTCAAGACCGATTTGTGATAATGCAATCAATAAGCCGATACAGAACACACCTTTACCTGACATTGAGATAAAGAATTCTTGCATTAGCTGTGACATCTTTAAGTTTGGTGATGTCACTGCGCGTTTAACCATTTTACGAGTTAAATTTTTCAGTACACGAGCTAAGAAAATGATTAAAACAAAAATCAGAATCTTAAACAGCATTTGAGGGGCATTGGCAAAGACCCAACTGCCAAGCTCATGAGTCCAAGATGAAACAATCGACCAAATAACTTTGGTGTTTAGGAGATCGTTAGTTACGTTACCTGTTGTTTCAAATAGCTGCTGTTTATATTCAGAAGTATCAATACCCATCTTATCGGCAACACCAGCAAGATAAGTGAGACTCTGAGTATCACTTGCCACTTTACGTTGAGCAAGGATATGCATAATTTGTACAGATGCTTTTTCGCTTTCTGCCGCTGATTTTAGCTGTTTACCCAACAGTTCTTCTTGCTGGCTGTTAAAATTAAGCGCGGCAGACATAAACTCAAGTTGATGCTCAACCTCAGACATCAAGCGTTGTTCTGATTTAGGTTGAGGCAAACCCAGAGTCTTCATCCACTGGTAGTTTTGCCATTGTTCTCCCAGTAGGCGAACTGAAAAACGACGAGCTTCATCTAGATTTTTTTGAGCCAGTAATTTTTCTTCATTACTCGCTTTATCTAGTTTCTTCTCATCATCTTTAATTTTTTTATTAAGATAGGTTGTTGCTGTTCCAATAAATTGGATTTGTTGACGAACTTGTCCAACAATCTTGTCTTTATCTTCTTCGGTATGATTTGCAACAAGCCCGCTTAATACATCACGCATTTGCTCATTTTTATTGAGCAGTTGTAAGCGAACCACATCCTGAGATGTTCCTGTCATGGTTACAGACTCTTTTTGGAGTTCTGTAATCTCTGTATTTAATTGATTTAACTTATCTAATTCTGGGTCACTGTTTTGTGCAAAGGTCAACGTTGACACAAACAGCATTAATAAAACCAGTGCGCGCATGCGTAAAATCACTCCTGAAGTCGGGTCTGGTTCGGTTCGTGGATATAGCCTTATCCATCACTGAATAAAGTGGCTGGATTATAGCTAAATTTCTACAAGATGCGGCAGTTTTTATGAATGTTTTTTGTCTTAAATAATGCTATTTGGGTATTGCTTTCAGTGTTATTTACGCTACTAAGTCTTGACGGCATAAAAAGCGATGTTGGTGGAAAATCCAGCACCAATCTGGAAGCCAATTTTCGTGGGTTAATATTATCGTCTTAGACTTATTTTGCTGGGCCAGTATTTCACAGAGGAAGGCATAGTGATTTGGATTACAAATAAGTACATCACAAGCTGAAGCTGCCAGGATGTTCACATCGTGTGGCTGTCCCTCTTTTTGATGAATAGCGATTAATGGCGTTTTATTAAAAATAGGAGACTGGACAATTAAGTTTTCATCAATTGGATGGCTGGTTAGGCAACCAATCAAACGGCTTCTACATGGGAGATAAGCAATAAAATTTAACCAGGCGATAAACTCTTGTTTTAGATCTTTATTGAATGCTTTCATGCTCGTACATTTACATTAGTGATGGCTTATCACAAGCGTATATTGCCTTTAGTTATGTAATGTCATGAGTTGGTCAGAAATTTCTATGGTTTTAGTAAAGTATTTAATATGAAATTGATGACAAACTGAATAAAATTCTCAATTGGCAATTGCTTGCTTGTTTTATACTTACGAGGGATTGGTTTTGGTCGTAATGTAAAGTTTAGTCAATAATAATTGTTTTGCATATGCTTAGAGATAGAATTATCATTCTCATAGATACTAGGGTTAATAATAAATAAAGCAATAATGACATCTAAATTTATAAAAGTGATCATTTGTATAATGATCATAAGTGTGACTACATATGTAATTAAAATTAACATGGATGTAAAAAAATCACCTATTTCTCTTATTGATGTTGTTAATAATAAAGATGAACAATCCGTATTAGACTTTAAGTTAAAGTGCGTCACTGATGAATGTGAAGTAATTAACTCATTTTTATCCTTACCTGTATCAAGTTATCCTTATGAATATCAAGAGATTGCAGAGAGTATTCGTCCTATATTACATACTCCTCAGGGCGCTAAGATTGGAGTTACTATCTTAACTCAGGTTAAAGATGCTTTGAGTGATAATAAACCTGCCCAACTTTATTTATTACGAAAGATCAGTACCCTAAGGTTTTTATCACAAGACCTATACGGAATGATCCAACCTTCTATTGAATATTTAGCTTTAGCTAAAGAAGAAGGAGACCCTTATTTAATTGCAGTAGGAACAGTTAATTTAGCAAGCATTATTAGCTATTTTGAGGGTTACTCAACGTCGAATCGGTTATTACAAAATTTATTATCGTCTCACATGGGACATAGTGATAAATGGCAGAGATTAAAAATAAGAAGTCTTTTAATTCTAGCTGAAAATAAAATAGCGAATGGCGAATATTATAAAGCATCATTAACGTTAAATGACGTAATAAAAAATAAACCTAAAATGCCTTATAATGAATGGGATGATTATTTGATTTATATATTGGCTTTAAAATCAGAAATAGCCATAAATCTTGGTTTAAAGGATGAGTCGTATAAATTAATTAAGCAAGCTAAAGGTTTACTTGAAAATGATAGTCATAATTTCTTAGTAGATAAAGATATCGCGGTAAAAAGTGTTGAGCTTCAATGGTTATTAAAAAATGATAATCATATAGAACAGCATATTGATTTACCAGAGTTATTAAATCGTTATACAGCCGCGACTAATACTCGCTATGTTAAGATGCTCTATAAAGGATTATTAAAATATTATTATAGTAAAGAAAATTATGACGATTATTATAAGTTACGTCAGACGTATGAAGCTGAAATGGAGAAGCGTGCAGGGATAAGCTATAAGTTGTTATTCTCTAATGCAACATCAAATATTAACAACAAATCATTGAAAAATAACAATGATTTGTATATTAAGCGTTTTGAATGGCTAACTTATGTCTTGCTTGGTTTGGTTTTATTATTAACATTTGTTTTGTTTAAAGTAGTACATCTTCAGCGTGAAAACGTACTAGATGGTTTAACATTAATTGGCAATCGGAAAAAGTATAATAATACGCTAAAAGAGATAGGGAATAGACCTTATTATTTAGCACTGTTTGATATTGATGACTTTAAACAGATTAATGACCATTATGGTCACGATTTTGGTGATCTTGTTTTACAGGAAATATCTCAAAAAATAGATTTTATTTTACCAAAAGTAGCTCAAATATTCAGAATCGGTGGTGAAGAATTTGCTATTGTAATTCGTCATCATGATCCTCTATTTGTTAAACGTGAGATGGATAGAGTTCGCCAATTTATACAAAATATCAAATGGCCTGATGAGAGTTTACAAGTGACGGTAAGCATGGGTGTAGAACTGTCTGTAAATGGTAGCGATATCTATAAGTTAGTCGATGAAAAGTTGTATTTGGCTAAGAAACTAGGCAAGAATAGGGTGGAAATGTAGCCTTTATTTATTGTTCAGCGACTTCGAAATGTAGAATTAGAGTGTTGATATGAATTAGATGTCTTATATGTCTAGATAAAAAAAGCCCCTCACTAGGAAGGGGCAACTATACCATCGCTTTTATTATAAGAAATTCATATTAACCAAAATCACCATTCACATAGCCACGAGTACGATCATCTTGTGGTTGATTAAAGATCACTTGCGTCTCATCATGTTCAACCAGTTCACCCATAAGAAAGAAAGCTGTTCTATCTGAGATACGACGAGCTTGTTGCATTGAGTGGGTTACGATAACGATGGTGAACTCTTTCTTTAGAGATTCCATCAAATCTTCAATTTTCTTTGTTGCAATAGGGTCGAGTGCAGATGTGGGTTCATCCATCAAAATCACTTCGGGTTTCATTGCAATGGTACGAGCGATACATAAACGTTGTTGCTGACCGCCTGATAAACCAAAGGCATGAGATTTAAGACGATCTTTAACTTCATCCCAAAGTGCGGCTCCACGTAGAGATTGCTCAACGATTTCATCTAACACTTTCTTATCTTTAATGCCTTGAGCGCGAAGACCGTAAGCTACGTTCTCGTAAATACTCATTGGAAATGGGTTAGGCTTTTGGAATACCATGCCCACTTTGATTCGCAACTGAGCAACATCAATATTGCCGTAGATATCTTGATCTTCCATCGTCAAGCTACCATTGATTTTGACCCCTTCAATTAAATCATTCATCCGGTTTAGACAGCGTAGTAAGGTTGATTTACCACAGCCTGAGGGGCCGATAAGCGCTGTAACCTGACGATTAGGAATAGGCAAATTGATATTTTTTAAGGCGTGGTTTTGACCATAAAAAAGATTCAGATTTTCAATATTAAATTTGTTCATTATTCGGTTTCCTAAAATCAGGTTAATACGTTGCAGTATTGAAGCGACGAGCAATCAGTTTGGTGATCAAATTAATGATTAAGACCACAACAATAAGAATGGTGGCTGTCGCATAAGCCTGATTCCATTCATGAACCGTATACAGTTCTTGAGTTAATTTATATAAGTGAACGGTTAAGGTACGGCCCGAATCGAAAGCACTTTCTGGAATACGAGCAACCATACCAGCGGTTAGAAATACTGGAGCTGATTCGCCAATAACACGTCCAACACTTAAAATAATTGAGGTAACAATACCAGGCATTGCACTAGGCAAAATAAGACGCCAGATAGTGTAGATTTTTGAAGCTCCTAATCCGTATGAGCCTTCTCGATACGTCTGAGGTACTGCCATCAATGCTTCTTCGGTAGTACGAATAATCACAGGTAGAATTAAAATACTCAGTGTTAGTGCGCCTGCTAGAATTGAGTATCCAAAACCCAATACTACAACGAAGAATGTCATACCAAACAGGCCGTAAATGATAGATGGAATACCGGCAAGTGACTCAGTACAAAAACGAATTACTTTGACTAAACGGCTTCCCACTTTTGCATATTCGGTAAGATAAATAGCGGTCATAATGCCAAGTGGAGCTGCAACGGCAATGGACGCAATAACCATATATATTGTGGATACGATCATTGGCCAGATCCCAGACTCTTCACCCAGCGTGGTGTAGTCACTGGTGATAAAAGACCAGTTCACATGGGATAAACCATTACTTAAGATGTACCAAACAACCCAAAGTAAAAAACCAACGGTAATAGAGGCTGATAACCAGATAACACCTTGTGCAATAATATCTTTGATTCGTTGATTTTTTTGATTAGCGAAGACTAAAGACATAATAATTACCTCGCACCTTTAGCGTTTAAATACAGTAAGCTGGCATTTAGAATCATAATGAAGACCAGAAGAACAATACCTGTCGCGTAAAGGGCGCTCGCATGAATACCTGTAGCGTAAGACATTTCAATAGCAATATTGGCGGTTAAAGTTCGTGCTGAATCTAAAACACCACGAGGCATGGCTGGTGAGTTACCCATTACCATGATGATGGCCATGGTTTCACCAAGTGCACGTGCAATACCTAAAATAACTCCCGTCATAATTCCTGAACGAGCGGCAGGGATAAGTAAACGGAAAATGGTAAACATATGAGAAGCCCCAAGAGCTAATGAGCCTTCTTTATAGGTACGAGGAACTGCGCGAATAGATGTTTCTGATACTGCAATTACCGTTGGCAAAATCATAATAGCGAGAACAATGATACCGGCCAAAATACTATTGCCAGCAGGAACATTAAACAGATCCTGAATCATTGGTACGATAATCACTAAACCAAAGAAACCGTAAACAACGGAAGGAATACCCGCTAACAGTTCAATCATTGGGCGGACAATATTAGCAACTGGCTTTGGTGCAACCTCAGCGATAAATACTGCAGTAAGTAGGGCAATAGGCACCCCAATTAAAACAGCACCAAACGTCGATGCTAATGAGGCAACAATCATTGGCGCAATGCCATACAGGGCAGGTGGAAGCCAATCTTGGCCAAATACAATGCCTGTTACACCTGAGTGGGCGAAAGCTGCAAAGCCTTCACGAAAAATAAAATAGCCGATTGTAACTAATGATAAAATGCCGATGGCAGCACTAAGTAAGAATAAATTCTTAAAAAATAATTCACGCCAATCGACACTCTTTTTGGGTTTCAGTACCGTCATAGTGGTGGCCGTGTTTTCAATATTATTTGCGATGGTCATACATAAACTCCATACACTAAACAATAGCTGCTTAGTGAGGGATGTGCTTAACCATTTTTAATTATCGTTAAGCACATAAATTTTTTATTAGTTAACTGAGATAAAGCCTTTGTCTGCAACGATTTTTTGTGCGTCTGCAGATGTCATCCATGATAAAAATTCCAGTGCTTGAGAAGATGGGCGGCCATCTTTGTAAACCACGATAAATGGACGCTGAACACTGTAATCGCCTGATTTAATGGCTGCGACTGATGGCTGGTGTCCGTCAATTGATAGGGGCTTAACCGTGTTATCCACCGAACCCAGAGAGATATAGCCGATAGCAAAAGGGTTGTTGGCAACGGTTGTTTTTAGCTGGCCGTTACCGCTAGCAACTTGAGCTCGTTGAGAGATAGCAGAAACTTTAATACCGTTTATTTTCTTTTTTAGACTCATGATGTCTTCAAATGCACCTCGTGTACCTGATGCGGTATCGCGAGTTGCTACTACGATTGGTTGATCGTTACCACCCACTTGTTTCCAGTTGGTGATATCACCTTTATAGATTTCAGATACTTGTTCTTTCGTTAAATTAGTCACGGGGTTTTCCGGGTTAACCACCACTGCGATACCATCACGAGCAATAACGACTTCTTTAATTGATGGGCCTTCTTCTTCTGTTTTTAAGCTACGAGATGACATACCAAAGTCTGCTGAGCCATCGTGAGCGACTCGAATACCTGCAGAAGAACCAGGACCTTGTACTTCTACGGTTACGTTATTTGCTTTGGAATATGTCTCACCAAAAACTTCCATGAGTGGTGACACAGAGCTTGAACCGACAACAGAGATCGTTTCGTTAGCTGCTGCAGAAGTGGATACCGCCATTGCACCAGCTAGAGCGATTGCACCGATAAGCTTTGTTTTCATCATTTCCTAATCCTTTATGTTTGGCTTTATTGCCGATAGGGGGTATTGAATGAACAAGGCAAAGATTAGGAGAGAAATATGACAATCATGTTTCAGAAGTTTGAAACCTATATGACGATTACACCTCTATTATTATTTGAATAGGAATGAGGGAGTAAAAAACATGCTATTTGATCGGAAGGTCATCGCAAGGCTAATGATATAAGGTACCGCCTATTAAAAGAGATTTATTTTTGACTTTGGTGTGATGTTATTTTGACGATCTTGATTTTATGGTATTGAAATTTAATGGTTTATAGACAATTTTGATGGGTGAAGGTATATTCCGGCATATTATTAGACCTTATATCCAATATTTATTGCACGGATGCGATTAGAGCTTTGCGGGGCGTTAATGCAACTATCACTCAAAAACTTATCAATTCGTTACCAAATTTTGTTGCCGGTTTTATTACTTGCAACGGTACTTTTTGTGTCACTCTTTATTACAAAGACAAATCTACAAGATGAACAACAAGTTATTTCATCTAATACTAATTCATTAGTTAGTTATAAAGACACCATCGCGAAGATTGATGATCAGGTGTACCCATTACGAATTAGTGCGGTATATGCGATTTATGATCCTTCTCGCCGTAATTCATTCCGTGATGAATTAAATGCTGCAGCAAAGGAGATTGCACAAGATCTTCGTGTAATCGAAAATGTGCCAGAGTTCCGCAGTGATGTTCAAAAGGTGAATACAGCGATTCGCGGTTATATTGATTTTTCAAATCGTGCAGTTTCAATTTTAGACCGTCGAGATCGTCATGAAGTGACAGAGCAAGAGTTTGCTCAATTCTTGAGTCAATATCGTGAGATTGGTAACAGCATGGTACATGATATCAATAGCCTTTCTCACCATGTAAACGAATTTGCGACCAAGCAACTGGCAGACAGTAACGCTAAAAATCAGTCGTTAATGAATACAGCAACAATTGCTATTCTTGTGGTATTTATTGCATCAATTGCGGTTGCATGGTGGCTGTCTGGTTTAATTGTGAATCCAATTACCAAGTTGCAAGAGGTGATGCGAGATGTTGCACAAGGTAACTTAGCTGTACGTGCCCATGATGATGGCGATAATGAGATCGCTCAATTGAGTTCTGATGTTAATCGTACCGTGGAACAGCTGTACTCAACTGTCGATTCAATGATTCGTATCAGTGAAGATGTAGCGTCTGCAGCAACGGAGCTGGCAGCAGTGATGAGTCAGTCTGAGGCTAATGCTCAGTTAGAACAAAATGAAATCGATCAAGTAGCTTCTGCTGTCAATGAGCTATCTAGTACAGCTGATAACGTGAGTGATAATGCAACTACAGCAGATTCAACCGCGAAGCAAACTGATGAGCTAGCAAAAGCGGGACTGGATATTTTTGAAGAAAGCAATACTGCTAGTCAGCAAATGTCGAACACATTAAATGAAGCGGCAGGGGTAGTAACACAGCTTAAAGAGCAGTCTGAGCAGATCAGTAAAGTGATTGAAGTGATTCGTGGCATTTCAGAGCAAACGAACTTACTTGCACTTAACGCTGCGATTGAAGCTGCACGCGCTGGTGAATCTGGTCGTGGTTTTGCTGTTGTAGCTGACGAAGTACGTATGCTAGCGGCTCGTACTCAAGATTCAACCCAAGAGATCCAATCTATTATTGAAGAGCTACAAACGCAATCAGGTCATGCAAATGACAGCATGCAAGCTAGCCTTGAAATGTTAGTGCGTAACCAAGTGTTAGCGCAACAGGCTAATGATGCTTTAGTCGGTATTACTGAGTCGGTTATCCATATCAGTGATATTAATACTCAGGTTGCAACCGCTGCTGAACAGCAATCTCAAGTAACACAAGATATTAATCGTAACGTGAATAATATGTCTGAGATTGTTAATCAGAATGTGACTGGAATTAGCCAAAGCGCTAGTGCAAGTCATGAGTTGTCTAAATTGGCTGAGCAACAAAAGCAGCAATTATCCTTCTTTAAGTTATAATGCTGATAATTGATTAGGTTGGTATCACAGTATACCGAAACTAAACGTTAGAATTTGAAAGACCTATCGATGATTTGATAGGTCTTTTTTTGTTTGAGAGGTTTCATGCTTAAAAAAGCTCAGCAAATGGTGGTGTTTAATGCTCTAACTAAGCAGCAGAGCTTTACTAAGGCCGCTCAGTTGCTCGATATATCTCGTACTCAAGTGAGTAAACAGATTCAGTTACTTGAAGAGAGGCTAGGGGTGCAATTGGTGCAGCGTACAACTCGCTCGTTTGCTTTAACCGAAGCTGGGAAAGCATTTGCCGCCCATTGCGCTAATATCGTTGCTGAGATTAATGAAGCTGAAAGTGAATTGTTATCAGATTGCGATACTTTACAAGGAACCCTCAAAGTAGGAGTTGCCCAATCCTTTGCCAGTAATCATTTAGCACCTTATATTGCTGAATTTCATGCTCAATATCCGCAACTTAAATTGGAAATGAGCCTATTTGATCACCGGGTTGATATTATTGCAGAGCAGCTTGATTTGTGGATTGGGATGATGGATTCACCACCAGAAGGCTTTGTTGCAAGGCATTTAGTCGATTGTCACTTTGTTCTTGCCGCGAGTCCTGAATATTTAGCGCTTCATGGTGTGCCGTATCACCCTAGAGATCTGAAAGAGCATAACTGCATTACGTATTTTAGTCGGGAACGAAAAGATAATGTCTGGAGCTTTAAAAAAGATGATGAGGCACTACAGATCAAAGTATCGGGTAACTATCGTGTGGACTCTGCTGATGCTATTCGTGATGCAACGTTAACAGGGAATGGGATAGGTTATCTCGCTACCTATTTACTGAAAGATGAACTTCGGCAAGGTAAGCTGATTCGATTATTACCTGATTGGGACTTGAATCAGTACATGCCCTTATACGCGGTATATCCCCGACATAAGTTTTTACCCATAAAAGTCCAAGCCTTTATCGATTTTGTTCGTCAGCACATCGGTAATCCACCATATTGGGATCAAGGTATTCTTTAGTACGAGGCTGACTTAAGAAGAGTAGAGTTGAGAATGAAAAAGAACCACAGCGGATTGATTGTATCCACTGTGGTTTTTTTGTCTAAATCAGACAAGGTCAGTCTTGATAAAACCTAATCTAATTTATGCTTAAGAAAACAGCATCCGTTTGCGCAAACGGTTGTTTAAACGTTTAACTATCGTTTTAATTGTCATATATAGCAACAATAGTATTCCTTATTAGAAATAATCTGGCTTTTTTCGTTTGCTTTGTACGATATGTGCTCAAAAGCCTCGCTAAATGTTAATTACATGTTGTGTTACATAACAATTTGATGCTTGTCACATTTTTTTTAGGTCGCTACAATCCTGCCGCAATCGTTTACCACACACAACAATGGAGAATGACCATGCATTATTTGGTCAGCATCTTAGGCATTATCACTATTTTTGCGGTAGGTTATTTCTTTTCAGAAAACCGCCGTGCTGTTAATTGGCGTACTGTTTTAGGCGCTTTTACTATTCAAGTTATTTTTGCTGGTTTTATTTTGTACGTCCCAATTGGTCGCGACGTGCTTAATGCAGTATCAGGTGTTGTTTCTGGCATCATTGATTATGGCAAAGTAGGTAGTGAATTCCTTTTTGGCGAATTGGCGAAGTTTAAACTTGGCTTTGTGTTCGCAGTTAACGTTTTGCCTACGATTGTTTTCTTCTCTGCGTTGATTTCAGTTCTTTATTACCTAGGTGTAATGGGTTGGATCATTCGTGGTATTGGTGGTTTACTACAAAAAATTCTAGGTACAACTCGTACAGAATCTATGTCAGCAACTGCAAATATTTTTGTTGGTTCTGTTGAAGCGCCATTAGTTGTTCGTCCATTCTTAGCAAAAATGACGCATTCAGAGCTATTTGCTGTGATGGTAGGTGGTTTAGCATCGGTTGCTGGTGGCACTATGGTGGGCTACGCTGGTCTTGGTGTACAACTTAAATATCTTATTGCTGCAAGCTTTATGTCGGCACCTGCTGGCCTGATGATGGCTAAGTTGATTGTTCCTCAAACTGATACCGTTATGACGATGGATGAGGAAGATGATGGCGAAGAAGATGCACCAGTAAACTTAGTTGATGCTGCTTCACGTGGTGCGCTAAGTGGTCTACAGATTGCGATGGCGGTAGGTGCGAGCTTATTAGCTGTGATCAGTTTGGTTGCTCTTATCAATGGTGGTCTTGGTCATTTAGGTAATCTAATTGGTATTCATGATTTTAGTCTACAGATGATCTTTGGTTACCTATTTGCTCCTGTTGCATGGTTAATTGGTGTGCCATGGTCTGAAGCAACAACAGCTGCGAGTTTAATCGGTACAAAAATTGCCGTGAATGAATTTGTTGCTTTCGCCGAGCTTATGAAGCCTGAAACAATCGCTAAGCTAAGCGAACATTCTCAAGCTATTGTTACCTTCGCTCTATGTGGTTTTGCTAACCTAACATCTATTGCTATGTTAATGGGTGGTTTAGGCGGTATCGTTCCTCAGCGTCGTCCTGATATTGCACGCTTAGGTATGAAAGCTATCTTTGCGGCAACATTGGCAAACCTAATGAGTGCAACACTGGCTGGTATCTTCCTTCCTATGTAATACCTAAGTTTTTAGGTTCTACAATGTGATAGCGATTATAAACAGAGTGCCCTAATAAAGGCGCTCTGTTTTTGTATCTGCTATTCTTGGGTCAACAGACTGAAAGTGCTAGGATTAAGACTATTTCAGCCACAAAATATGACCATGGTGCAGGCCCAACCGTATGAAATCACCAATAGACAAGTTATTAGATAAACATCATGATCTGATTCATAGCGATAATGTCGCGGTGATATCTCATACTCAGCGAGAAGATGGTGATTGGATTTTGCATACTTTGATGATTGAAAACTGCAGTGCGCCATTTCAATTTCGTCGTAAGAAAAAATATCGCAGTTTAACTGGCGGTAGAGTCAATATGACCTACTATGCAGATAGTATTAAAGTGGCGGGCTTTGACATGGAAATCATGAAAGTGGTACGAATTAAACGTTCATAAAGGATAAATAGGAAACGAATATGCAGTGGTATTTAAAGGTTTTACGTAATTATTTTGGTTTCAAAGGACGCGCTCGTCGTAAAGAGTACTGGTACTTTTTTCTGTTTAACACCATTATTGCGATTGTGCTCAGTATTGCTGATTTGGTTTTCAAAACAGAAGTGACAGCTCAAGGTACAGGTATGATCAGTTCTATTTACTCTCTGCTTATTTTGATTCCAAGTATTGCTGTTGGTGTACGCCGTTTACACGATTTAGATAAAAGTGGCTGGTGGATGCTTATTGGTATCATCCCGTTAATTGGTGCAATCGTATTGATTTACTTCTTTGTTCAAGATGGACAAGCTGGCTCAAATCGCTTTGGACCTGATCCAAAAAATAACGATAACAATAAAGACGGTATTTTGTCGGTTTAAATACTATTTGAACCAATAAAAAACGCTGGAGGTTTACTCTCTCCAGCGTTTTTTTAATGATTCTATTTTATGCTTACGAGAAGTGTTACATTTGAGCAAACTTCCAAGTTCGATAACCACCCATTAAGTTACGCGCTTTATATCCATTGTTGACCAATTGTCGATAGGCCACATTTCCACGTAATCCTACAGCACAATAAATAATGATCTCTTTCTCTTTAGGTAACTCATTCATACGATGACGTAATTGATCAAGAGGGATATTTATCGCACCTTTAATAAAGCCCATATTTTTGAGCTCTCCAGGGTTACGAACATCAAGCAGTATCTGATTATCGGTTAGTTGCTCAAGTTCATTATAGTGAATTGGAGTTGCATCGCCCTTTATTATATTACTAGCTACAAAAGCGGCTTGGTTTATAACATCTTTGGCACTGCCATACGGAGGGGCATAGGTCAGTTCTACATGTTGTAACTGTTCTACTGTCATACCAGCACGTTGAGCAACGGCAAGGATATCTATACGCTTATCAATTCCATCTTTACCAACAGCTTGAGCACCTAAAATTTTACCCGACGTGGTTTCAAACAGCAGTTTTAATGATACGGTTTCAGCTCCTGGATAGTAGCTTGCATGGCTAGCGGTATGAACATACACCTTTTGGTAAGCCATACCTTGTTGTTGTAACTGTTTTTCGTTTTTACCTGTTGAAGCAACAGCCAACTCAAATACTTTACAGATCGCTGTACCTTGAGTGCCTTGATAATGTTCCCTACGACCAAGCATATTATCCGCCGCCATTCGACCTTGACGGTTGGCAGGACCAGCTAAAGGTACTAAACATTGTTTTCCTGTGACAAAGTCTTTTTCTTCAACCGCATCGCCCACAGCAAAGATACTCGGATCACTGGTTTGCAAAGTTTCATCGACCCATATTCCGCCCAATTCCCCAATTTTCAGACCCGCTTGTTTAGCTAATTCAATATCAGGACGAACTCCAATTGCCATAATGACAATGCCCGTTTCTAAATCTTCGCCATTACTTAAAGATAAGGTAAGAGATTGGGTTTTCTCATGATATTGAATCGCACTTAATGCCGTATTTAAGCGTAAATCTATCCCTTTATCTCTAATCTCTTGGTGCACAAACCCTGCCATTTCAGGATCGACTGGGGTCATTACTTGGGGTGCCATTTCAAGAAGCGTTGTGGCTATGCCTCGTTGGTGAAATGCTTCTACCATTTCTAGACCAATAAACCCACCACCAACAACAGTGGCATGAGTCGGTTTATGATTATCTAGAGTCGCGAGGATACGATCCATGTCTGGAATATTACGCAAAGAGTGAGTCAGAGGGTTATCAATACCTTCAATAGGAGGAATGATCGGAGATGCGCCTGGGCTTAACAGTAAAAAGTCGTAGCTTTCTTGGTAACTGGTACCATCAATAAGATTTTTTACGGTAACGCATTTGGCTTGGCGATCAATTGTCGTTACTTCGTTCATTACCCGCACATCGACATTAAATCGGGCCAAGAAACTCTCTGGTGTTTGCAAAAGTAAATTTTGACGTTGTGGGATATCACCGCCAATATGATAAGGCAACCCACAGTTAGCAAAAGAGATATACTGGCCTCGTTCAAAAATAATGATTTCAGCATCTTCACTTAAACGTCTTGCTCTTGCCGCGGCTGAAGCGCCTCCTGCAACACCACCAATGATCACAATTTTAGTCATATCCACCTCATATCTGATTTGTTTTATACCCGAGTAACCTTGCACCTTGAGATTATTTGGGCATCAAGAGTCAATTATCATCGATTTACGACGATGTGACTTTGAACTGCTAGAGTGTTTTGTATGCAGTATACTCGTAAAGTGTATTTTAGCAAAAGCTAATTTAGTGTTGCCTTATTTTTTGTTTCTTAGTAATGTCTAATATAAAGTTGGCTGGGAGAGTAAGACAATGTTGATACCTTGGGATGCGTTAATGGGTGGAATTCTGCTTGGCGTTTCAGCGTTATTATTATTACTACTTAACGGCAAAATTGCAGGAATTAGCGGTATTTTGGCTGGTATTTTAAAGCCGCAACAAAAAGACACATTCTGGCGTGGGTTATTTATTGTAGGTATGGCCGTAAGCGGTTATCTCTTTTCCAATCTAGGCTTCTCACTCCCTGAATCTTACCCAATGTCTCAGTGGTGGGTTGTGATTATTGCTGGCTTTCTCGTTGGACTTGGTACTAATACAGGTAATGGTTGCACCAGTGGGCACGGTATTTGTGGAATAGGGCGGTTATCGGTTCGTTCGATAGTGGCGACAATAATTTTTATGGCTACCGCTGTGATTACCGTTTATCTAACACACTAGAAAGTAGGAAAATAAAATGACGAATCAATTAAAGAGTATCTTAGGTTATCTCGTTGCTTTAAGTTCAGGGTTACTTTTTGGTGCAGGTATGATGATTTCCCAGATGGTTGATCCTGCTAAAGTGATAGGTTTTTTAAATATTACAGGTGATTGGGACCCTAGCTTAGCTTTTGTGATGGGAGGGGCTCTGCTGGTTTTTGCTCCCGGTTATTATTTTCTGGTTAAACCCCGTCAGAAACCAGTTTTGGCAGAAAAATTTTCGCTATCACAGTTAAAGTCCATTGATCGACCTCTAGTGATTGGCGCTACGCTTTTTGGTATTGGTTGGGGATTATCTGGTGTGTGTCCAGGCCCGGCATTAACCTCGATCTCTAGCCTAAATCCAACGTTATTGTTGTTTGTGATAGCAATGATTTGTGGGATTGTTGTGAGTCAGAGAATTAAAAAGTGATGATTAACTATTGCATCGTGATGAGTATTTGATAAAAAGGAATACTCATCACCGAACTGCTTTAAGGAATGGATGCATAGATGACTATTGCGGAAAAATTATTAAGCCCAGCTATTGAAAGTCAGGCAAAAACTCATGGAGCCGTGAATGCATTAGAAGAAGTGTATGCCAAAGCGCGATATGCCCGATTTAAAAAAGTAAAGTGGGGCAGCCAGTACTTTGATGGGATTCAGTTTGGTGATGGTAGTTTGATTGCAGTTAAACCGACTGCTTTTAATAGATTAACACTCGTCTCCTTGGAGAAAGAGCCGAGTTAATAATGGAAGGCGCGAGATGTAATGAATAAGTGTTAAATAGGTGTTTAATATTTATTTATCATTACATAGATCAAAGATTCCAAAAATGATAATTGAGTTTTTATCTTAAGCTGTTAATTTTCATAAAGACCAAAATGTTCTGACCGGAACATAACGTTAGCAATATGGGGATGTTGCTAGCAACCCATAGTGGGTATATCGTTTTAGGAGTACGATTTTATGAACTGTCACTGTTCAGCAACCATAATCGATGCCATAGTTGCATCACCGGGTAGGGTTCTATCCGCTATTTCATCTCACTCTCAGCAAGTCAAGTCTCGTCCTGCCTTTTTTACCTCTTCTCGATTTATTCGTTTCTATCCTAACGCATATAAGTTTTTTCTTTATTTTTAATAACTTATTTTCAAAAAAAGAAAAAATTCACTCATATTAATTTAATTTTAGCGTTTTTTTACTCAGTAGAGATCTGTCCTTCTATTGAGCAAATTTAAGGGTAACTCCATGAATCTTAAACTTTTAGGTAGTTCGTTAATTATTGCTGGAACGGCATTAGGTGCTGGAATGCTGGCTATTCCGATGGTTTTAGCACAGTTTGGTTTAGCATGGGGATCAGTATTGATGCTCATTATCTGGTTAGGCACCACGTATGCTGCTTTATTATTATTAGAAGCAAGCATTAAAGCCGGTGGCGGACTTGGTATGAATACCATTGCGCGAAAAACATTAGGCAAAGGTGGTCAAATCATCACAAATGGCCTTTTATACGCGTTATTAGTTTGCTTGTTAATGGCTTATATTATTGGCTCTGGCGACCTTGTTAAAAAGTTAGCTGCGAGTGTAAATATCGAGCTCACTATGGTGCAAAGCCAAGTTGCATTTACAGTCATTGCTGGTTTGATTGTTGCTGCGGGTACAGCTGTTATTGATAAGTTGAATCGAGTACTGTTTGCTATCATGGTGGTCATGTTAGCGCTAACACTCTTCTCTTTGGTACCAAGTATCACCTTTGAACATTTAGTGGATGCAACCAGCAGTGATAAAGTTGCCTTAATTAAAACCAGTTCAGTGCTGTTCACCAGCTTTGGTTTTATGGTGGTGATCCCTTCTTTGGTGACTTATAACAGTGATGCATCTCATAAACAGCTACGTAATATGGTTATTGTTGGCTCTGCTATACCGCTGGTTTGTTACTTACTCTGGTTGTACGCAGTAGTTGGTAATCTCTCGGCAGAACAATTAGTTAAATTTGCTAATGTTTCTGAGTTGATTGCAGCTTTAAGTCCAAAATTCTCAGGTATTAACGCAATTCTATCCACTTTCACAGGTTTGGCTTTGTTAACTTCTTTCTTAGGAGTTGCTATGGCGCTATTTGACCAAAACCGAGATGCTTTGAAACAAAATCGTGCTGTTACGTATGTTGTGACATTTATCTTGCCTTTAATTGGTGCTCTTTTTGCTGCTAACCATTTCCTTGCTGTTCTTGGATATGCAGGACTTATCCTAGTATTTCTTGCGATTTTTGTTCCGATGGCAATGACGATAAAATTACGCAAAGTTGAAGCGTTAGAGCAGGACAATCATAAAGAACTTGCGATGTGTTATACCGCAGGTGGTGGGCAAATTGCGATGATGTTAAGTTTAGTATTTGGCTGCTTTTTGATTGGCGCCCAAATTATCTAACCTAGAATAAAATGATTAGGGGCTATAGAGTGACCGCTCTAATGGCCCCTTTTTTGTAGCATCTCAATGACCAAAAAGGATACTACAAGAGAAAGTTGACCTTTGGAGTACGAACAGGGATCGCAGTTAACTTCCTCTTACTTGAGTTGGATAATACAAATTTTACTAGAAAACAGCCATATAGTGGGTTGATTTCAATCTTGCCAAATCGACATCTATTGTAAACTTAACTTTACAATAGATCGGAGTGATAGGTGACTGCTTGAATGTTTAGATAAATATGCAATCTAAATTTTATGAACTGGCTATAGGTAATTTAGGCCAGCATGGGATGATGAAATCTTTCGTGATTAGTTAAATAAGGTTTGAGATAAATGTTTTGGGAACAGGCTGAGCAAGTGATTGAGCAGGCTAAAGCAAATGGGAGCTTGTATCCTATAGCAACAGAAGCCGTGGCAATTGAACAAAATGGCATTACCTATTTAGGTCATATTGTTGCTAAAAATAGCGCTCAGCGAAAATTCACACCTAAGCCAACAGCCGATTTCAACCCTTTCTTTCCTTATGAACAAGATATGTTTGTTGCTGAGGCTGGTGAAGAGCATGTTTGCTTATTAAATAAATTTCCAGTGATCACACCTCATCTACTGATCTGTTCAAAGCAATTTATTTCGCAAGAATCACCGTTAGAATTAGAAGACTTTGCCGCTTGGTTAAGAGGTTTTGAATCTGACAATGTATTGGGTTTCTATAATGGCGGCCCTGTAGCTGGCGCAAGTCAAGCTCATAGACACATGCAGTTAGTTCAGTCAGAAGTGCCATTAGAGGCGTTGATTTTATCCGAAAGATTACCTTTTGAGCACCGTCTATATCGTTATCATCGCCCAAGTAGCGAAAAGCTTTATATCTCTTATTTAGCTGCAATGCGTGAAATGAAGCTGTTTGGATCGGAAGAAAATAATAATAAATGTAAGCCTTACAATATCTTATTAACTCGTCATTGGATGCTAGTCATTCCGCGAAGTCGTAATTGTATTGAAGATATTTTTGCGAATGGGATGAACTATAGTGGGCGTTTTTTAGTTAAAAATGCTGAGCAACTCGAGTGGTTGAAAACTCATGGTTTATTAAATTTATTGCAAGCGTGTGCGATTGCGAAAGACTTAGGGGACGAGTGTTAGATTCTATTAATGAATGATATAGCCCCAATAGATATCATCATCATATCGATTGGGGCCAAATAGATTACATACGTACCACGGTTAGGTAACGTTTTGGATATCCACTTTTATAGTAATTCGTTTCGGTTACGCCAAAATGCTTACGAGATGATGAGCTATGGACAAATTTTAGTTTTCCTTTCCCAACTTCAGTAATAATTCCCGCATGACCTGGTTTACGAATCTTTGGATTGGTTCCTGTAAATACGATCAGATCACCCACTTGCGCTTTACTTAAGGGAACTTTCTTCGCATACAGTTCCGGGTAAGCGGCTGTAGTTCTTGGAATTTTAATACCAAAATGTTTATAGACATATTGGATATATCCAGAACAATCGAACCCTTTTGGTGTCGTACCTCCCCAAACATACTTAGTACCAATGTAACGACGTGCAAACTTCACCATATCTTGTTCTTTCTTTTGGTGTGCAGAGATCGTTGTATGCCCAGATTGAGCCGTTTTTGCTGTTGTCGCTTGAGTTGATGTGCAAGCTGTTGTTAAAAGCAATGCAATAATTGCTATGGGTAGTTTTGTATAAGAGATTTTTAACATTAGAAACTTTATTTAGTAATAAGTAGATGCGTAAACTGTTGTAATTAAGATGTAAGTAAAGAACAAAAGTTTCACTCATGATTGAACAGCATTCATTTATCTCTGATTTGCTTTACGGTATTATATCTAATTGCAGTTTATTTTAGGAGAGTATCTTTGGTTGTGTTTCGTTGCTTAATTTTGCTATTAATGCTGATTCCATGCATAGCAAATGCAAGAATTACGCTGTGGCACTCTCATCAATCAACTGCTTATATTGATGGTCTAGTTTCTCGTTTTGAAAAAGAAACGGGAATTCAAGTTTCTGTTGTTCAGTTTGATCCGCAAAAAATTAAAGCAGAACTGCTATTAGGTGCTCAATATGGTGGTTTACCCGATCTGATATTAGTTCCATCTGACTTTCTAGGTTTATATAAGCAGATGAAGTTATCTCCGGTGCCAAAAGGCTGGATTCATACTGATTTTGAACCCGCGGTTGGTGAAACGGCGAGAGTCAATGGTAAATATCGAGGCGTACCGATCATTCAAGGTAACCATTTATTACTCTATTATAATAAGAGTATGGTTAAAACACCGATCACATCTTGGTCAGAACTGCTCCAGCAGAAAAAAGATTTTGTATCTAAGCAAATTATGCCAATAGGCTGGAATTACAATGATATGTATTTCTTTATGCCATTTCTTCTCGCATCTGATGGCTGGCCAATAAAGAACGATAAAATCAGTTTGGACTCGTTAGGTATGGTGAATGCTCTTAAGTATTATCATTTATTAGCAGCAGACGGCATTATCGATGGTCATTGTGGTTATCATTGTGCCCAGCTTGGATTTATTCAGGGAAAGTCGGCCTATGCTATTAATGGTGATTGGGCATATGATGATATTAAAAAAGAAATGGGTGATAACGTGGGTTTGGCTATGTTACCAAGCCTTAATGGTCACAAAATGTATGGTTTAAAAAGTACTTTTGTCCTTGCTATGCCTGAATTTGATCAACGCTCAGTGCTTGTACAAAATCAATTGAAGCGCTTTATTGAGTTTGTACAAAGAAAAGCAAACCAGAAGTGGGTCTATGATAAGTACCATTTATTGCCTGTTTCAAATTCGCTATTTTTGCAACTAAAGAAGACCGCAATAGGCGATAATAAAATCATATTAGAGCAACTTTCTTTGGCTAAAGTAATGCCATCGAATGTATTGATGGCTATTGTTTGGCAAGCAATGGGAAAGGGTTTTTATCGATTTGCAGATGGTGAATCAGCAGAAAATACAGCTGACTATATGCAAAGGGTTGCTAGTGGGCAATTACAACGCTTAGAAAAACAACAATGAAGTTAAGATTAAGATATTCGTTAGGTCTGTTAATGCTGGTTATTGCTGTTGTTCCGGCGGCAATGATTGGTGGCTTGTTGTTGAAGCAGCAAATTGATGTAGAAAAAAATTATCAGACCGAGCAGCTAAAACGTCTCTCTAATACGATTGGCCAAGAGATAAATTATCGTTTTTATGTATTGTCAACTAGCCTCGATGTATTGTCTCGAGATCGATTGCTAGTTCAAGGTATTGATAACTTTTTTCTCTCAAGCCATGTATTTGCAACATTAGAATCCTTAGTTGATAACGCACCACTTGTAAAGTCGGCTTATCTTTTGGATAAAGATTGGGATGAAGTCGAAAACTATAATGGTATTAGTGGTATCGAGTCGCTTAAAAATATTCAAACGCACTTACTAAAACAGACGCGACTCTCTAAAAATTTAAAAGGGGATCAATGGATTTTCAATTATTACGATGAAAAGCTGATGCCTAATAAACTTAACCCATCTGAGCGTGGAATTGTCGTCGTTGTTCCTGTCTATCAATCAACCTTAACCGAGGGCCTTAAGAAAGATCCTTTAGGTTATTTGGTTGTTGTGATTCCAATGGAAAGTTTAGGCAAAATGATAAAGCCTTACCTTTCTAATGGGGAGTGGGTTGAGTTAAATCGAAATACCATAGATTCCATTTTATTTACTGCTGGCGAAAGTGAACATAATGCACCATCGATGTCACTACAGCGAAAAATAGAACTTAATAATGAGTATGTTGCAGAAGCTTTAAACTATGAATTGATTGTGTATATGGATCGTGAGTACAAAGGCGATCAATTCACTCAATCATTAAAGATATTCACTATTTTAAGCTTAATCGCAATCGCATTAGGGTTGTTTGGCGCTGGTATGACTTACCGTTGGGTCTCTCAACCATTAGCGGCTTTAATGCGTATTGTTCGAGAGTATTCCCGTGGCAACTACAGTGTTCCTAAACGAAATCTACGCTTTATGGAGTTCTACTCGGTTGATAACTTAATTCAAGAGATGTCTTCAACTATTCAGGCCCAAGTTAAAAATTTAGCAGTAACGAACCAAGCATTAACCAATGCGATGAAAGCGCAAGAAGTGGCGAATGTGCAGCTAAGCAATTTTAACGGTAAGCTAGAGAAAAAAGTTCAAGAAAAAACAGAGGCATTATCGACTTCGCTAAAACGAGAAGAGCGACGTCGTGAAATGATGCAGTCTCTTATTGCCTTTTTTAGTAAGGTGCAGACAGATGACTTTCGTGATGTCGTGATACAGCAATTAAAAGAGTTATATCCAGACGCAGAGTGGGCTTTAAAGTTTCAATATGATCATAAAGATTGGAGCTATGAGGATCTACCGCTTCACAAACTTGAACAATTGGAATTGTTGCAAACGGATCAAGATTATTTTAATTACCGAAGTAATCAGCTCTATCATGGTTTCAATTTACTCGATAGCGATAATAAAAGCTTAGGTCTTTTGATCATGCAGGCATCAGATTTACAAATTGATGACTTTGAAGTGATTTCAATTTTTGCTAATCAATTAGCATCGACTCTTGAAGGTAAAATTCTAAATCAAGAATTAAAGCGAATAGCGATTACGGATTCTTTAACTGAACTGGCTAACCGTAAAGCGTTTGACATTGATTTTGAAGCGTATACAAAACGGTTAAAGCGGTATCCTGAGCGTCATTTTGGTTTGTGCATTATCGATGTTAACGGTCTTAAACAGGCGAATGATCTCCATGGGCATAAGATGGGCGATGCACTGTTGATTTCGGTGGGCAATATATTGGTTTCTGCTTGTAGAAATACTGATAAAGTATACCGACTCGGTGGGGATGAATATGCAATCTTACTTGAAGAAGGTAGTGTTGCTGCTTGTGAGAGGTTAACTGAGCGACTTCGTTGTGAACGTAATAAGCATGTGATCACAACGGAAAATAACCAGATAATTAAAGTGAGTTTTGCTGTTGGCGATAGTTGCTCGGTTTCTACTTGCGTTAGTACGATGTTTCACGTCGCCGATGAAGCAATGTATCAAGATAAAATGGCCTGTTATGCAAAAAATAAAGATTAGAGCTTAATCTGTTAGATTATCTGTGCAATGTTGATATTTTTCGGTGAAATAAGAGAGTGAAATGGTTGGTTATCATTTCACTTTTTTTATATCTTTTTGTCAGAATAAGCCTCGAAGTCTGTGTGGGATTTGTACATTCTCTAGTTAATGTTGAATAAATTGTTGGTTAAATGTTCGATATAACAGGTCGGAGTTCAATTTATTCAATAACAGGTTTCTAATATAGTGAAATAAAATGCTACAAAAACACCACAAATCATGGGTTTTTGTGGTGTGAATAACGGTATAGACTATCAATTCGATAGGTATTATCAAATATAAGTTATAGTGAGAAATGCTATTATTCTCACCATATAAAACACTTAGCATTGTACTAAGTTGATGTTTTAAAGAACCTAAATAGCATTACACTGATTGTGATTATTACAATTGATGGCTATCCCAGATCTTAATGATCTGATGTAAGTGGGAACATTACATGGCTAAACCAGAAAACAACACAATCGTCATTTTTGGCGCATCAGGAGACTTAACTCATCGCAAGTTAATTCCTGCGTTTTATCACTTGTACGCAAATGGTCTTCTTCCTGAAGATTTCGCTATTCTTGGTGTTAGTCGTACAGCCTACAGTGATGACGAATTCCGTACCAAACTCAAGAAATCTCTAATCGAAAATGAAAAAACCGAACAAGCAACATTAGAGAAGTTCTGTCAGCACCTTTATTACCAGGCAGTAAATACGTCCGATAAAGAGAATTATTCACTGCTAAAGGATCGTCTGTCTGTATTAGAAGATGCTCATCATACTGGTGGTAATACGGTCTACTATCTAGCAACACCACCTAGCCTTTATGGTGTTATTCCTGAGTGTTTAGCCGCTCACGGACTAAATGACGAATCTAATGGCTGGAAGAATTTGATTGTAGAAAAACCATTTGGCTACGATCTTGCTTCAGCCAATGCGCTAGATGAACAAATTCACGCCTGTTTTAAAGAGCATCAAATTTACCGTATCGACCATTATCTAGGTAAAGAAACGGTTCAAAATCTACTGGTATTCCGTTTTGCCAATGGCATGTTCGAGCCGCTTTGGAATCGCAACTTTATCGATTTTGTTGAGATTACAGCCGCAGAATCGTTAGGGGTTGAAGATCGTGGCGGATACTACGATGGATCTGGTGCTGTTCGTGATATGTTCCAGAACCATTTGCTTCAAGTGCTAGCAATGGCCACGATGGAATCACCAGCAGCAATTAACGCAGACTCTATTCGTGACGAAGTGGTTAAAGTAATGCAAAGCTTTAAACCATTGAGTGACGCTGATCTGAATAACAATTTGGTGTTAGGACAATATACCGAGTCACAAGTACGTGGTAAGCATCTGCCAGGTTACCGTGATGAACATGGCGTAGCAGACGATTCTCGTACCGAAACCTATGTTGGTTTGAAGATGTTTATCGATAACTGGCGCTGGAATGGCGTTCCATTCTATGTTCGTACCGGTAAACGACTACCAACTCGTGTAACTGAAGTTGTGATTCATTTTAAGAAGACACCACATCCAGTCTTTGGCACAACCGCTCCTGAAAACAAGTTAATCATTCGAATTCAACCTGATGAAGGTATTCTAATGAGTTTTGGTTTGAAAAAGCCAGGTGCAGGTTTTGAAGCTAAAGAAGTATCGATGGATTTCCATTACCAAGATATGCAAGAGAGTAATATGTTAACGGCCTATGAGCGCCTATTACTTGATTGTATGAAAGGGGATGCAACGTTATTTGCCCGCACTGATGCCGTTCGTGCTTGTTGGCAGTTTGTTCAGCCAATTCTTGATTATAAAGAACATCCAGAACACTTATTTGGTTACGCGGCGGGTACATGGGGACCTAAAGAAGCTGATGAGCTACTGAGTAATGATGGTCGAGAGTGGCGCTTCCCATGTAAAAACCTAACTAATACTGATTACTGCGAGCTATGATCATGATGAACTATCGCGTATTTGAAACTCCCGATCAGGTAGTGAACTCACTGGCTGAAACGATGAGAGAAATGAGTCAACAAGGACGTCCTATTCATATTTCTCTATCTGGAGGCTCAACACCTAAGCTACTTTTTAAAACGTTAGCTCAAGCACCATTTGCAACCAGTATTAATTGGCAAAATCTGCATTTTTGGTGGGGTGATGAACGTTGTGTTGAACCGACAGATCCTGAAAGTAATTTCGGTGAAGCAAATGAGCTATTGTTTAAGCATGTTGCGTTACCGAGTGAGAATATTCATCGAATTTTAGGCGAAGCTGACCCAGAACAAGAAGTGGTTCGTTTTGCAAATGAAATGGATAAAGTAATTCCTCATAAGCACGGGTTACCTGCTTTTGATTGGATATTATTGGGAATGGGAGCCGATGGTCATACTGCATCGCTGTTTCCACACCAAACAGATTTTAATGATCAACATTTAGCTGTTATTGCAACGCATCCTGAATCAGGACAAAAGCGTATCTCAAAGACAGCACGTTTGCTGGAAAATGCCGATCGAATTACTTACCTTGTATTAGGTGAAGGTAAGGCTAAGATTCTAAAAGAAATTAGTGAGCATTCTGCGGATGAACTTCCGTATCCAGCAGCAAAAATTCAGACTCAATTTGGTCAAACAGAATGGTTTTTAGATTCAGCAGCCGCACAGCTGTTGGCGTAAGGAGAAAAATATGAAAGGTGATATCGGTGTAATTGGCTTAGCAGTAATGGGCCAAAACCTTATCCTAAACATGAATGATCATGGTTTTAAAGTTGTTGCTTATAACCGTACTGTATCAAAAGTAGAAGAGTTCCTAGAAGGTCCTGCGAAAGGTACAAATATTATCGGTGCGACATCTTTAGAAGATCTTGTATCAAAACTAGAATCTCCGCGCAAAATCATGCTTATGGTTCGTGCAGGTAGTGTTGTCGATGCTTTTATTGAGCAACTTGTACCGCTATTAGATAAGGGCGATATTATCATTGATGGTGGTAACTCTAACTACCCAGATACGAACCGTCGAGTTGCTGAGCTAAAAGAAAAAGGCATTTTGTATGTAGGCTCTGGCGTTTCTGGTGGTGAAGAAGGGGCTCGTTTTGGACCTTCGATTATGCCAGGTGGTTCAGAAGCTGCATGGCCAGCAATCAAACCAATTTTCCAGGCAATTTCTGCGAAAACAGAAGCGGGTGAAGCGTGTTGTGATTGGGTTGGTAAAGACGGCGCTGGCCACTTTGTTAAAATGGTTCACAACGGCATCGAATATGGTGATATGCAGCTTATTAGCGAAGCGTATCACTTTATGAAGTCTGGTCTTGGTTTATCTCATGATGAAATGCAAGCGATTTTCCAAGAGTGGAATAAGACCGAGCTTGATAGTTACCTAGTTGAAATTACAGCTGAAATTCTAGGTTATAAAGATACTGATGGTCAGCCATTAGTTGAGAAAATCTTAGATACAGCTGGACAAAAAGGTACCGGTAAGTGGACGGGTATTAATGCTCTTGATTTGGGTATTCCTCTAACACTGATCACTGAATCTGTTTTTGCTCGTTGTGTGTCATCAATGAAAGACCAACGTGTTGAAGCACAAGCGCTATTTGGTAAAACAATCACACCGATTGAAGGTGATAAGAAAGAGTGGGTTGACGCGTTACGTCAGGCTCTGCTTGCATCTAAGATCATCTCTTATGCGCAAGGCTTTATGCTAATTCGTGAAGCGTCTGAAGAGTTTAACTGGGATCTAAATTACGGTAACGTGGCATTAATGTGGCGTGGTGGCTGTATTATCCGCAGTGCGTTCTTAGGTAATATCCGTGATGCTTATGATGCAAACCCAGAGATCAAATTCCTAGGCTCAGATCCTTACTTTAAAGATATTCTACAAAGCAGCATGGCAGCATGGCGTAAAGTTGCAGCGAAATCGCTAGAAGTTGGTCTACCAATGCCAACGATGACTTCAGGTCTAACTTTCCTTGATAGTTATACAACCGCCGATCTGCCAGCGAACATGATTCAGGCTCAACGCGACTACTTCGGTGCGCACACTTATGAGCGTATTGATCAGCCTCGTGGTCAGTTCTTCCATACCAACTGGACGGGTACTGGCGGTAACACTGCATCAACAACGTATGATGTATAAATGATAAGTTAAAACAAGTGCTATTTAAGCTTATTTGTTTTAATTAAAGAGAGCCCGCACTTCTACTGGAGTGCGGGCTTTTTCTAAGGATTCTATTGACACTGTCCTGATACCTGATACCTGATACCTGATACCTGATACGAGAGAATCTCTAAATCTTATTGTATGGGATATACTAAAACTTCCTAATTATGCTTTTGTAGCATAATTAAAAGGTATTTTTTCTAAAAAGTAAACTCTAGAGTGTCTTTTATGGTAAGGTTTATCCTTTAAATTAATGTGTTTTTAATAGCAGAGAGTTAAGATCACGTTTTATACTATGAAAACACGAACTTACTGTATTTCTAGAAGGTTGCTATGGAAAAGTTAACATTAGCGGTGGCACTGAGCTTACTTCTTAGTGCATGTGGTGATAAAGCGCCCGCGCCAGAACAAACCAAATCTGCTCCTCAGCCCATTACTCATGCATCTGGTGTGTTGACAGCAGCTTCTGCAGGTGAATATACGTTAACTCTAGACGGAAAAACCTATAATACCGAGCAAGCAAATGTTGACTATGAAGGTCAAGATTTCAATCTCGATTCAGTGCATAAAGGCATGAATGTAACACTGACAATCCAAGGCAAGAATGTTACTGACATTGAACTTGATCCGGCATTTTCTGGCCTAGCTGTATTGAATAATGATAATCAATTAGTCATGAATGGCACCAAAGTTACTATTACTGATCCTGAAGTGTTTAGCTTAGATTATAAAAATGGTGGCGGTGATTTAGGGTGGGTTCTTGTCTCAGCACATTTAGATAATAATAAATGGGTTGTGACTAACGTATCTCCTGTAAATAATATGCCTAATTCCGAGGTGGAAGGGAAAGTCTCAGACTTAACTGATAGCAGCTTTATGTTAGGAACAACGAAAGTGATGTATCAAGCTAATACTATAACCGACAGTAAAAAATTAGCGAATGGTATGTATGTTCAGGCGATTGGTGTCTTTAATAATGATACACTGACTGTTAATCGTATTGATGTGAAATAATTCCTTACCATATTCATATTATTTGCAGCTACAACTACTTAGATAGGCAGAAAATGATACTATTCTCTGCCTATGTACAAGTGGTTTTTAAAGTATGAATTTCAGCCTTGGTGCGGTGGTTTGAGATAGAACTGCTGCTGTAAAAAACACTCAATGGACTGTCGACTGGCGTCAAATTGAGGCTCGGGTATTTGCTCTGGTTTAATCCATTGCCACCCTTCACATTTATCAGGCTCTCGTAATGAGAGTTCACCTGAAAAATCGGTTGCTAACATGGCAATGCTAATAAAATGTTTGCCTGATTCATGAAATGTTTCAAGATTATTGGTTACCGCAATTACCGTTGGGTTTTCTATCTTCAGTCCCGTTTCTTCAAGTACCTCACGACAAGCACATGCTTCAAATGTTTCTCCAATCTCTAAATGTCCGCCAGGAATAGAGAAGTAGGGCGCATGACTATTTTTTCGTTTTCCAATAAGAATTTTCCCTTCACTATTTTGGATTATCACCCCTATTCCAACCATGGGTGTGCGTGATGACATGTTATCTTCTCTCTTTGATTTTTAGCGTTATTATACTCATACCCAACTCTATTTGGAGTACGTACTAGATCACAATCACAATATTGGTTACTCTGCTAAAATGCATTAAATAGAGAGAAGACAGGGATTCATGGAAAGCCTTACATTACAACCAATCAACCTTATTAATGGTGAAGTCAATTTACCGGGTTCGAAAAGTGTATCAAATCGAGCTTTATTACTCGCAGCTTTAGCGCAGGGAACGACGCGCTTAACCAATCTATTAGACAGTGATGATATTCGTCATATGTTAAATGCATTACAGCAACTTGGGGTTCAATATCAACTATCGGCTGATAAAACCGAATGTACAGTTGAAGGTCTTGGCCAGCCATTTTCAGTCAAAGATTTTACCTGTTTATATTTGGGCAATGCTGGTACAGCGATGAGACCATTAGCCGCTGCACTCTGCTTAGGGCAGGGGGAGTTTGAGCTTACGGGTGAACCTCGTATGAAAGAGCGCCCAATTGGTCATCTAGTTGATGCTTTGCGCAGTGCTGGGGCTGATATTACTTATCTTGAAAATGAACATTACCCGCCTCTGAAGATTAAAGGAACGGGGTTAGATGGCGGTGAAGTTTCTATTGATGGCTCAATTTCCAGCCAATTTTTGACCGCATTTTTGATGGCTGCTCCGCTGGCAAAAAGTGATACCACAATTTTAATCAAAGGCGATTTAGTCTCTAAGCCTTATATTGATATTACATTGAATATCATGGCTCAGTTTGGGGTTCAGGTTGAAAACCAAAACTATCAAAAATTTATCGTTCCAGCCGGTCAAGTCTATCAATCACCAGGTGAATTTCTAGTAGAAGGTGACGCTTCGTCTGCCTCATATTTTCTGGCCGCAGGTGCAATAAAAGGCGGTGAGGTGAAAGTTACTGGAATCGGCAAAAACAGTATTCAGGGTGATATTCAATTTGCTGATGCGCTTGAAGCTATGGGAGCTGAAATTGAATGGGGAGAGGATTATATTATTGCTCGCCACCGTCAGCTAAATGCAATTGATATGGACTTTAATCATATTCCTGATGCTGCGATGACTATAGCGACTGCCGCTTTATTTGCTCCTGGCACAACATCGATTAGAAATGTCTATAACTGGCGAGTAAAAGAAACCGATCGATTGCATGCCATGGCAACTGAATTGCGTAAGTTGGGGGCAGACGTTGAGGAAGGGGATGATTATATTACTATTACACCACCTACTCAGTTGAAGCATGCGGCGATTGATACTTACGATGATCACCGAATGGCGATGTGTTTTTCGCTAGTAGCATTAAGCGATACTGCAGTCACGATTAACGATCCGAAATGTACATCGAAAACATTTCCTGATTACTTTATAAAATTAGAGCAATTAAGCCAATAGAAGAGATATTGCACCATCCAGTATTGGTCATACTAAACACGGTATAATCTACCGGCACTGCTTCAATTATTCTCTGATAGTAATGAGCAGTGTTGGCTTTTTAGAGTCTAAACATCCCACCTGTAAAACTATCGCTCCATTAATGAACAATCTAAGTGAAATCTTTTTTGCAATCGCATATAAATCTTGAATTTTTTTCCGTATAATACGCCTCCGATTAAAGGTGGTTGTGTTCTATCTCACTTCTGCCCATTTAATTGTAAAGAATTTCGGAGAAAACCTATGTCTACTCACGCTCCAGTCATTACTGTTGATGGTCCTAGCGGTGCTGGTAAAGGTACGCTATGTATGCTTTTGGCAGAAAAACTGGGCTGGAATTTACTTGATTCTGGTGCAATTTATCGTGTGCTTGCGCTTGCTGCAATTCATCATGATGTCGACCTTGAATCTGAAGATGCTTTAGTACCGTTGGCTGCAAACTTGGATGTTCAATTTGTAGCAGAAGGCGAGTTAGTTAAAGTTATTCTTGAAGGTGAAGATGTTTCTAATACCCTTCGTACAGAAAAAGTCGGCAATACCGCATCAAAAGTCGCCGCGCTACCACGTGTTCGAGAGGCTCTATTACGCCGCCAACGCGCATTTAGCGAAGCACCAGGTCTTGTTGCTGATGGTCGTGACATGGGAACTGTGGTTTTCCCTTCTGCTGAAGTTAAAATCTTTTTAGATGCAAGTGCTGAAGAACGTGCAAATCGCCGTATGAATCAGTTGCAAAAGAAAGGATTAGATGTTAACTTTGACAGTCTTTTGAGCGAGATCCAAGAACGTGATTACCGTGACCGCAATCGAGCTGTTGCGCCATTACGTCCTGCTGAAGACGCTTTGACTATCGATTCAACTGAATTGACGATCGAAGAAGTGCTTGCTCAAGTCGTAGCTTTTGCTGAATCTAAGCTACAATAAATGAATTTATGTCCGTTAGCATTTCGCTAGCGTACGGTGCTGGTTTCATGGATGAAAACTGGCTTTATGATCAACCCCATGCGGTAGGATACCCATGGTTGTTTTTAATTGAAGATTAAATTAAATGACTGAATCTTTTGCTTCATTGTTTGAAGAGTCTCTAAAAGAGCTTGAAACTCGCCCAGGTCAAATCGTTAAAGGTACTGTAGTAGCTATCGAAAACGGTTACGTTCTAGTTGACGCAGGTCTTAAGTCTGAGTCTTCTATCCCTGCTGAGCAATTCAAGAACGCTGCTGGCGAACTTGAAATCGAAGTTGGTTCTGAAGTAGACGTAGCTATCGACGCGATCGAAGACGGTTTCGGTGAGACTCAGCTTTCTCGTGAAAAAGCTAAGCGTCACGAAGCATGGATCCAGCTTGAAAAAGCTTACGAAGATGCTGAAACTGTTGTTGGTATCATCAACGGTAAAGTTAAGGGTGGTTTCACTGTAGAACTTAACGGCATCCGCGCATTCCTACCAGGTTCTCTAGTTGACGTTCGTCCAGTACGTGACACTGCTCACCTAGAAAACAAAGAGCTAGAATTCAAAGTAATCAAGCTAGATCAGAAGCGTAACAACGTAGTTGTATCTCGTCGCGCAGTTATCGAATCAGAAAACAGCGTTGAGCGTGATGAGCTTCTTGCTTCTCTACAAGAAGGCATGGAAGTTAAAGGTATCGTTAAGAACCTTACTGACTACGGTGCATTCGTTGACCTTGGTGGTGTTGACGGTCTACTACACATCACTGACATGGCTTGGAAGCGTGTTAAGCATCCTTCTGAAATCGTTAATGTTGGCGACGAAATCAACGTTAAAGTTCTTAAGTTCGATCGTGACCGTACTCGCGTATCACTAGGTCTTAAGCAGCTAGGCGAAGATCCATGGGTTGCTATCGCTAAGCGTTACCCAGAAGGCACTAAGCTAACTGGTCGCGTAACTAACCTAACTGATTACGGCTGCTTCGTAGAAATCGAAGAAGGCGTTGAAGGTCTAGTTCACGTTTCTGAAATGGATTGGACTAACAAGAACATCCACCCATCTAAAGTTGTTAACGTGGGTGACGAAGTTGAAGTTATGGTTCTTGATATCGACGAAGAGCGTCGTCGTATCAGCCTAGGTCTTAAGCAGTGTAAAGCTAACCCATGGCAGTCATTTGCAGAAATGCAAGCTAAGGGCGACAAAGTAACTGGTAAGATCAAGTCTATCACTGACTTCGGTATCTTCATCGGTCTAGAAGGCGGCATCGACGGTCTAGTTCACCTATCTGACATTTCTTGGAATGTTGCAGGTGAAGAAGCGGTTCGTGACTTCAAGAAAGGCGACGAAATCTCTGCAGTAGTTCTAGCAGTAGACGCTGAGCGTGAGCGTATCTCTCTAGGTATCAAACAAATCGAAGAAGACCCATTCAACGGTTTTGTTGCTGCTACTAAGAAAGGTGCTCTAGTTAACGGTACTGTTACAGCTGTTGACGCTAAAGGCGCAACTGTTGAGCTAGCTGAAGGCGTTGAAGGTTACCTACGCGCTTCTGAAGCATCTGTAGATCGCGTTGAAGACGCTACTCTAGTTCTTTCTGTTGGCGATTCAGTTGAAGCTAAATTCACTGGCGTTGACCGTAAGAACCGCGTAATCAACCTATCTGTACGCGCTAAAGACGTTGCTGAAGAGCAAGAAGCAATGGCTGCACTGAACAAGCAAGATGATGCTGCATTCGGTAACGCTATGGCTGACGCTTTCAAAGCTGCTAAAGGCGAATAATTGAGCATTAGAGGGAGAGGTTGATTTAATTAGCTTTTTCCCTCTAAGCGGTTATACTATTGAGAAACATACTAAAAACGGAGTGTTTATGACAAAGTCTGAACTTATTGAAAGACTATGCAGTCAACAAACACATCTTTCTGCTAAACAAGTAGAAGATGCGATCAAGGAAATCCTTGAGCAAATGGCGACTACTCTGGAACAGGGCGAGCGTATTGAGATCCGTGGCTTTGGTAGCTTCTCACTGCATTTCCGTGCTCCTCGTGTGGGTCGTAACCCTAAAACTGGTGATAAAGTTGAGTTAGACGGCAAGTACGTACCTCACTTCAAGCCAGGTAAAGAATTACGCGACCGTGTGAATGCACAAGTAGCGTAATCCACGAGATTCGAACAAAAAAACGGCATACTAACTAGTATGCCGTTTTTTTATATCTGTTGTTTATGGTCTGATGAGTTAAAATCCTGCATAATCGAGGCAGTAGATCCCAAGTCTTTGATAGAAGAGAGCCAAACCACATAAAAACTTGGTTTTTTCCCTACAACGCTTGGTATAATTAACTTTCTTTAAGGAGTGAGAGGTTTTTGATGAAAATTTTTACAGCGATAGTGCTAGTTGCCTGCTTTCTTATCACCCTTGCTCTTGGTGCGCAAAACCAAGTGCTTGTGAACTTTGATTATCTGATTGCTCAAGGTGAGTTTCAGCTATCTACTCTATTGGGTATCGCTTTTGGTGCTGGCTTTGCTATTGGCTGGATTATCTGCGGCATCCTATATCTTAAAGCACGTTTCACTAAAAATCGTCTAACTAAGAGAGTTGCAAAGCAGCAAAAAGAGCTAGACCAGTTACGTGCAGAGCCTGTAAAGGAATAAGTTTTAATGCTTGAACTATTGTTTCTATTACTTCCAATTGCTGCCGCTTATGGCTGGTATATGGGTAATAGAAGCGCTAGTAACGATCGACAGGAGCAGTCAAACCACATGTCACGACAATATGTGGCGGGTTTGAATATGCTGTTATCTGATGAGTCTGATAAAGCGGTTGATATTTTTATCGAGCTGCTCCAAGTTGATAGTGAAACCATTGATACTCACCTTGCTTTAGGAAATCTCTTCCGAAGCCGAGGTGAGGTAGAGCGGGCAATTAAAATTCACCAGAATCTTATTGCCCGCCCTAATTTAACTATAGAGCAGCGTAACCTTTCGTTGCAGCAGTTAGCGAAAGACTATATGGTCGCAGGCCTTTTTGACCGAGCAGAAAAGATTTTTGGTCAATTACTTGATGAGCCTGATTATCGTAAAAGTGCGCTTCAACAATTACTCAATATTTATCAACGCACTAGAGAGTGGGAAAAAGCCATTGATATGGCCTCTCAATTAGTCAAAATGGGTGAAGCAAAGCTCAAGCATGATATCGCTCACTATTGGTGTGAATTAGCCATGATTGAGTTAGGTGCCCAAAATCCAGATAAAGCAATTCAAGATATCAAAAAAGCGTTATCGGTTGATAAACAGTGTGTACGAGCGTCATTAATGATGGCTCGCATTCATATCCAAAATCAAGAATACAAGCAGGCAATCAAGTATTTAGAAAAAGTCATTGATCAAGATATTGATTTTGTCGGTGAAGCACTACCTTTGCTACTTGAGTGTTATCAAGCTACTAACAGTGAGTCTACGTGGCTTAAATATTTACAACTATGTGTTGAACGTAAAGTAGGTGCGACCGCTGAGTTGATGCTTGCTGATGAAATTGCGCACCGCGAAGGTCCTGTTATGGCACAGACCTTTATGACTCGTCAGTTACAGAAAAATCCAACTATGCGTGGTTTCTATCAACTTATGGATTATCATTTAGATGAGGCAGAAGAGGGGCGAGCGAAAGAGAGTTTAACTAGCTTGCGTCATCTAGTTGGTGAACAACTTAAAATGAAGCCTCATTACCGCTGTCGTCAGTGTGGCTTTGCTGCTCATTCTCTTTACTGGCAATGTCCATCTTGTAAGAGTTGGGGTTCTGTTAAACCTATTCGTGGTTTAGATGGCGAATAGACGATTTAACGGTCAAATCCTGACTCACGGATTGTAAAAAAATAACAGTGATGGTTTCGAAAGAGATCATCACTGTTATTTTATCTGTTAGTCCTATATCTTTTCTATTTTCCTCTTTAGTCTTCTGTTTTTCTGCCCTTAAACCAATTTATCTAGCAAAGTTTCAATTTTCCTGTAAAATCGCGCCCGAATTTTGATACATCTCTAGATAAAGCAGGAGCCCAAATGCTAGATACACAATTAATGGATCCAAAAGTTATTGTCGCCTTAGACTATGATAATCAAAATGATGCTCTGGCTTTTGTTGACCGAATTGAACCAGGAAGCTGTCGGTTGAAAGTTGGTAAAGAGATGTTTACTTTTTATGGCCCTGATTTCGTGCGTAAACTGCATGATCGGGGCCATTCTGTATTCTTAGATTTAAAATTCCACGATATTCCAAATACGTGCTCAAAAGCAGTGAAAGCTGCAGCCGAACTTGGCGTATGGATGGTAAACGTTCATGCAAGTGGTGGTGAGAGAATGATGACAGCCTCACGCGAAATCCTTGAACCATATGGAAAAGATCGTCCACTGCTAATTGGTGTTACTGTACTAACCAGTATGGAAAGCAGTGACTTATCAGGTATTGGTATTAGCCGTTCACCACAAGAGCAGGTTATGAATTTGGCTACGCTGACTAAAAATAGCGGTCTAGATGGTGTGGTTTGTTCCGCTCAAGAGGCGTCTTTATTAAAAAGTAACTTAGGCCAAGAGTTTAAGTTAGTTACTCCAGGTATTCGTCCAGCGGGAAGTGCTGCCGGGGATCAGCGTCGAGTTATGACGCCAGTTGAAGCGATTGCCGCAGGTTCAGATTATTTGGTTATTGGTCGTCCTATTACACAAGCGGAAAATCCAGCTCAGGTTCTGGCTGACATTAACGCGACTCTTGCTGGTGTAAAATAAGACCGCTTTTATTTTACTGAACTAAGCAAACGATAACGCCCTGCATTAAACAGGGCGTTTTCTGTATTAGGACAGTGGATTTTTCCTAAATGGGTTAAATGTCGATTAACACTTAATTTTAGGCGTCGCTTTGCTAATACGGGTCGTACGATCTTGTGTTGGAGCACTAAAGTGGCTTTCGATTAACTTCTGAGTTAGAGGGTGCTTAGGGTCCTCAAAGACTTCTTTAGTTCTTCCTTTCTCAACCACTTCACCATCTTGCATTACCATGATTTTATCACTGAAGTGTTTAATGACGCCCATGTGTTGGGATACATAAACATACGATAACCCCATCTCTTCTTGTAGCTCTAGTAGAAGGTTTATCATCTGTGAGCGCATTGACATATCAAGACCATTTAGAGCCTCATCTGCAACAATGATACAAGGTTGAAGGATTAAAGCTCTTGCGAGAGATACACGCTGCTTTTGACCTGTAGCAAGCATTTGAGGATAGAAATAGGCGTGCTCAGGTAATAAGCCAACACGACGTAATGTCTGTAATACTCGGTTTTCGCGCTCTTGAGGTGTCATATTGGTATTACGTTTGAGAGGCCCCTCTAAGATCCTGCCGATCTGAATGCGTGGATTAAGCGCGGTATTTGGATCTTGGAAGATCATACGAATCAGTTTACAACGAGTTTCGTAGTCGCCACTAACAAGAGGCTCTCCATTGACTTTAATAAGACCACTTGTTGGCTCCACAACCCCGGCGAGCATTTTCGCGAGAGTCGATTTACCTGAGCCATTCTCACCCAGTAGAGCGATTGTTTCACCAGCTTCAAGAGAAAAACTAACAGGCTTTACCGCTTCAATGGTACGACGGCGAAACAGTCCTGAGCGATATTGGTAGTCTTTTTTAAGTTTGACCACTTCAAGTAACGCACTCATGATTTATCTTTCTCCATATTGAGTGGGAAGTGACAACTGTATTTGTGCGACTTCACTTTACGGCGCTCGGGTACTTCCACACATTTACGCTGGGCGTGAGGGCAACGGGGGCCCAAACGACAACCAATAGGTAAATGTTGAAGTGGTGGTATAGAGCCTGGTAGTGTTTCTAGCTTACTCTTATGACAAATACCATCACTAAAGTCAGGCATGGCGCGTAATAGCGCTTCTGTGTAGGGATGATGCGGTGTTTCAAGTAAATCTTGGCGACTACCTGACTCAACTGATTGACCACAGTACATTACGGTAATGCGGTCTGCCCATTGAGTCACCGTGGTTAAGTCATGACTGATCAGCAAAATGGTGGTGTTACCAAGCTGATTCATTCGGCTGAGTAAGCGGAATATTTGCGCTTGGGTAATCGAATCTAAGTCATTAGTCGGTTCGTCTGCAATCAATAAACGAGGGCGGTTAGCAATAGCCATCGCAATCATTACTTTTTGACATTCCCCATCTGTTAGCTCATAGGAGTAACTGCGCATTACACGCTTATGATCTTTAATACCCACTTTGTGCAATAGGGCAATGGCCTGTTTTTGACGCCAATGAAATCGTTGCCAAAGATGACCGGAAAATGCAGAAGAGGGAATAGCTTCTTCTAACTGGGCTCCAACTCGTTCAGATGGATCCAGACAAGATGATGCTTCTTGGAAAATCATGGCCATTTCGCGACCAACGATTTTACGACGTTCACGCGATGACAGTGCAAGTAAATCAATATCACCTAAGCGCATGCGATCTGCTGTAATGTGCCAGTTATCTTTAGCTACACCGGCAATGGCTTTGGCAACTAAACTTTTTCCTGAACCCGATTCACCCACTAAACCTCGAATCTCGCTTTCGTTGATCGTCATACTCATACGATCAACCGCTTTTACTCGGCCCTGTGGGGTATCAATTTCAATTGTTAAGTTACGAATATCAAGTAATGGCATTAGTCTATCCCCGCATTCAGAGCTTGGCGAAGACCATCACCGACAAGGTTAATAACCAAAACACTAAACATAATGGATAAGCCTGGAAGTGTTACTGTCCATGGTGCTAGATAGATAAGATCAACCGAATCACCAAGCATGGCTCCCCATTCTGGCATTGGAGGTTGAGCACCTAGACCTAAAAAGCCTAATGCTGCGATATCTAAAATAGCAATAGAGATAGCTCGGGTCATTTCTGTGGTAATGACAGTAAGAATATTTGGTAATACGGAGTTGTAGAGAAGATATACATTATTTGCCCCATCTAAACGAGCAGCAATAATGT
The DNA here is from genome assembly GCF_003026815.1 of Photobacterium damselae. Classification (GTDB taxonomy): domain Bacteria; phylum Pseudomonadota; class Gammaproteobacteria; order Enterobacterales; family Vibrionaceae; genus Photobacterium; species Photobacterium damselae. Next base: position 82,027 of record NZ_PYOG01000002.1, read on the forward strand.
AGTCTTTTTCCATTTCAGTATGAACTGCGGTGTAGATCGCCCGGATAAAACGAGGGATCAATGCTAGCCATACCGCTAATAAAACGTGAGCTTCACCAGGCCCCATATAAGCGACCATGATAATCGCCAATAGTAATGAAGGTATCGACAGTACAGTATCTAAAATATGGTTCAAGATGCTGGATTTTAGTCCTTTTGTCATACCTGCCAACACACCAATAGCAAAACCAATCACGCTGGCTGCTAGAGCGATTAATAGCGCATAACCAAAGGTTAACTGCGTACCAATAAGTAGACGAGATAGGATGTCTCGACCTAGATCATCGGTACCGAAGAAGAACTCAACATGTCCTGAGTTATCCCATGATGGTGGCATTAACAGTTCCCCAACTTGCTGAATTGGAGAATAAGGGGCTAACCAGTGAGCAGTACAAGTGACCAGCAAAAGGAAAAGTAAACACCAAAGTCCAAACATTGCTAGTGAGTTTGCTCGAAAATGCTGCCATGTTCGTTCCCATTGGGTTGGGATGACTTCTTCTAAATAGACATTATTTGATGGCATACCACTCTTTCCTTACTAATGGGTTTACAAATGCCCCGATCAAATCAGAGAGGATGTTCGCCAATAAGATAAAGCTTGCCACTGTAATAACACCTGCTTGAATCGCAATATAATTTTGTGCCGCAATAGCATCAAGTAGCCAGCGTCCAATTCCTGGCCAGTTAAAGATGGATTCCGTTAACATGGCAAAGGTCATCATGGTTGAGAACTGCATGCCAAGTTTGGGGATAATAGGAGGAATTGCATTACGCATACCATGGCGACGTACGATTTCAAATGTCGATAAGCCTTTGGTTTGTGCAACTTTAATAAAGTTCTGTTTCATTACTTCCGATACTGACGCTCGGGTAAGACGAATGACTTCTGTCATCGGTGCCATTGCCAGTACCAGTGTTGGCAGAATAAGGTGTTTTATGGCATCTAACATCGCATGAGCTTTATATGGCTCGTTAGAGAGCATGATATCAATAAGTGCAAAGCCTGTTACTGGATGGATCTCATAAAGCAGACTATAACGACCTGAAACAGGCAACCAGCCAAGATGAAGAGCAAACAGCAAGATCAACAGCATGGCGAACCAAAATAGTGGAATGGAGTAGCCCACCAAGGTAATTGAGGAAATGACTGTATCAACAAAATGCCCGCGGCGTACACCAGCAATGGTACCGAGTGGAATACCAATAATAAGAGAGAGTAAAAAGGCAAAAAAGCAGAGCTCTAATGTGGCTGGAAATACCGCCAAGATCTCATCTGCAACCGGGATACCATTAATATCAATACCTAAATTGCCAGCAGCAAGGTTTTTGAGGTACATAAACCAACCGCTAAAAAAGGGCTGTTGGCTCCACATAGTATTGGTATCGAGACGAAGAATACTATAGCCGATGATGGTGAGAATCATCAGGGTAATAATAAACAAGTTAAGTCTACGAATGGTGTAGATAAACATAAGTTACTCGCTACGATGTACGTCGGCGAACGAACGAGTACCAAATGGACTCATTTGCACACCAGATAGGGATTTATTATTTGCCTGGAAATACACGCCATGGGCAAGCGGTAGAATGGGCAGATCTTTATCCAAAATATCTTGCGCTAAATAGTAATAGTTTAAGCGCTGAGACTGTTGGTTGGTTCGTAATGCCAACTCAAGTAGGTTATCAAACTGTAAGTTACACCAGTTAGCAATATTAAGTTGAGCCTCTTTTGCATCACACGATAGTAATGGGCGCAAAAAGTTATCAGGGTCGCCATTATCAGCAATCCAACCCGACAAAATTAAATCGAATTTATTGATATTACTTAAAGAGGTTCGATCAACTTGCTCTTGATAGTCCAACACAAGGTTTACTCCGACCGATTTCAAGTTCGCTTGAATCAACTCAGCGGTTTTGCGAGGGCTTGGGTTGTATGGTCGAGGTTCAAGAGGAACCCACATCGTTAATGTCAGGTTGTGGTTATATCCTGCTTGTTTTAACAGTGCTTTAGCTTCTTTTGGATCATAGTTTGGTACGACACTGTCATGGTTATAAGCCCAAGACATAGGTGGAAGTAAACTTTTTGCGTTAGTCGCAGTACCGTAATAGACCGAGTTTAATAGTGCTTCACGGTTGATAGCCATACTAATCGCTTCACGAACTTTTAAATTATTTAGCGGTTTTTTCTCTGTATTAAAAGCAAGGAACGCGACATTCATACCTGTTTGCGCGGTAAGGTTAAAATTCTTATCGTTAGAAATTACAGGCAATTGACTTGCTACCGGAGAAGATAATACATCGCACTCTTGGCTTAATAACTTAGCCAGTGTTCCTGTACCTCTAGATGAGATATCAAAGACAACTTGTTCCATTGCTGGCTTGCCACGCCAATAAGCATCATTACGTTTAAGACGAATAAAATCATTAGGCTGATACTGTGACAGATAAAACGGGCCAGTACCGATTGGTTTTAGGTCCAATTTATTTAATTGCCCAGACTTTAATAATTGTTCGGCGTACTCTTTTGAATAGATAACCGCATAACTGGTCGCTAGATTTGAGAGAAAAGCGTTGTCAGGACGGTTAAGAGTAAAGCGTACTGTATTTGGATTAACAACCGTGATCGACTTAATTAATTTATTAAACCCATTGCTTTCAAACCAAGGGTAACGACCACCAGAAACGTTATGGAAAGGGTTGTTTGGGTCGATAATACGCTCAAAACTAAACACAACATCTTCAGCATTTAAAGGGCGAGATGGTGTAAACCAAGGCGTTGTCTGAAAGGGGATATTTTTACGTAAAGTAAAGGTATAGACCAACCCGTCATCGCTCACTTTCCAGCTTTTAGCAAGTTCTGATTGAGTATGATGACTCACAGGGTCTAAGGTTAAGAGACGATCGAAGATTTGAGCTCCGAGAGAATCAACCGTGAGGCCACCGTCCGCCAATTGCGGATTGAGAGTGGTTGGTGTGTCCTGTCCACAATAGATAAATCCAGTGTCGCGGATTGTGTTCTCTTTTGTTGGTTCAGAACAGCCAAACAAGCTTAATAACCCCGCACAAGCGAGTAAAAGACGTGTATAAGCGCTCATAAAGAAAAGGCGTAAAATGAAATCAAGTCGTCAAATCTATCATTTTCCATGGTAACCACCAAGTTATCCTCAGTCATTCTGACATTTATCTATAAATTATGCGCAGATTCTAACCACTAAAGACAGGCCAATAGTAAAAAATGCGCTATTCGTCACTATTGCCAACTAGCTGATATTTCCGTAAAAGCCCCCGCAATTGATGATAACTCAGGTTTAGTAGTTCAGCCGCTTTGCGTTGATTATGTTTAGCATGCTCTAATGCTTGTTCAATCAGCTCTTTTTCTTGCTCTTGTTGCCATTGGCGTAAATCTAAAGGCAGTTGGGGTAATGTTGAGCTTTGATTCTCAACCTCTGTGGGTATGCTTGTTGTCGTGTTATGCCATGGGGGGGTGAAAGGGTCTAAGATAATATTATCTACCGCTTCATCTTCTAACCCATTGCGAAATACGGAACGTTCAACGGCATTTTTAAGTTCTCGTACATTACCGGGCCATGAGTGCTGCAACAGTCTCTTTTTTGCTTGAAGGGTAAAGCCCGCAAAGTAACCAAACCTCATTTCTCGGCACATACGAACCGCATAGTGCTCGGCTAATGGGAGAATATCATCTAACCGCTCACGTAATGGTGGCAGGTGAATAACATCAAAAGCGAGGCGATCCAGTAAATCGGCCCGAAATTTTCCATCGTGAGCGAGCTTAGGTAGATTCTCATTGGTGGCACAGATTAATCGTACATTGGATTGATAGGTTTTACTGCCACCAACACGTTCATATTCGCCATATTCAATCACACGTAACAGTTTTTCTTGTACGCTAGGAGGGGCTGTTGCCAGTTCATCTAAAAAGAGTGTGCCTTGTTCTGCTCGTTCAAAGCGCCCTTTATGTAATCCTTTCGCCCCAGTAAAAGATCCCGCTTCATGACCAAACAGCTCAGAGTCTATGACACCATCACTTAATGCGGCACAGTTTAAAGTAACGAGAGGTTGATCCCATCGTTTCGATAAATAGTGTATACGCTTAGCAATCAGTTCCTTACCTGTTCCACGTTCACCTAAAATCAGGACGGGGCGATTTACAGATGCCAAGCGAGATGCTTGATCTAAGGCTGAGAGAAATGACTCAGATTCACCAATAATATTTTCTGGTTTTTGCATAGTTAATTTCACCAATAGTTGGTCTAATTAACTAAACTTTAGCAGTTGTTATTTCACTGAACAATGATAACTTTATGATTTTTAATAAATAAAAAGTTGGCACACTCTTTGTTATATAACCTGTAAGTAAACCATTAACGGTTAATCATAATGACCAATCACTTTGGGTGAATGTAGTCAGTTTCATTAGATAAACACATCGCTATCTAATGATTACTTTAAGGAGTTCAATTATGGGTATTTTTTCTCGTTTCGCAGATATTGTTAACGCAAACGTCAATTCACTATTAGATAAAGCTGAAGATCCACAAAAAATGATCCGTCTTATCATTCAAGAGATGGAAGATACATTGGTTGAAGTTCGTACTTCATCTGCGCGTGCTCTTGCCGATAAAAAAGAGCTTCAACGCCGAATTAATACGATTGAAGCTCAAACAACAGAATGGCAACAAAAAGCCAGTTTAGCGCTGCAAAAAGGCCGAGAAGATTTAGCTCGTGCAGCTCTAATTGAAAAACAGAAATTGGCAGATGTCGCACTAACTCTTAATGAAGAGTATAAATTAGTTGAAGAGAGCATTGAAAAATTAAGTACTGAAGTTGCAGAACTGGAACGCAAGCTACAAGAGACTCGTGCTCGTCAGCAAGCTCTTGTGGTTCGTCATAAAACAGCGGGCACACGCCGCGATGTTCGTCGTCAACTGGATACGGGCAAGGTGGATGAAGCTTTGGCTAAGTTTGAGCAATATGAGCGTCGAGTTGATGAGATGGAAGCGCAGGCCGATAGCTACAGCTTAGGTCGAGGTAAATCATTAGAGTCTGAATTTGCTGAACTTCAGGCACAAGATGAAATCGAAAAAGAATTAGAACGTTTAAAAGCCAGCATCAAAGATAAAGAATAAGTGATTGATTACGATCTCACTGATAACTCTAAATTAATTGATTCTGCGCGAGAAGGAGAGTAACGAATGTCTATGGGTTTTTTAGCTGTACCGCTGGTGGTTTTCTGTATTTTTGTCGCTCCGCTATGGTTGATTCTTCATTATCGTAGTAAGCGTCGTTTAGGTGAGGGCCTATCGGGCGAAGAGCAAGAAAAACTACAGAAATTGGTTGCCCGCGCAGAACAGATGCAAGAGCGAATTGTGACGCTTGAGCGAATCTTAGATGCAGAAGCACCACAATGGAGACAAAAATAATGCATAAAACCTTATATCGAGATCCGGTCAACGGCAAGCTTGGTGGGGTCTGTGCAGGTCTTGCCGAATATTTTGGAATGGAAACATGGCTAGTCCGTATCTTAGCTGTTTCAGCCTTTTTATTGGGTGTCGGCTTTTTTGCCACGGTTGCATACATTGCTGCATGGTTAATGTTAGATAAGATGCCACAAGAGCGAACAGATCAACAAGAAACGTTTAAAGAACATAATATTAAGCAAAAGCCATGGCAGGCGGGTCATCCTCCTGGTCAGATTTTGCAAAATGTAGAGCTGGAATTGAGCACCATGGAACGCAAATTACGTACAATGGAAGCTTATGTTACATCACCAGCCTTTGACGTTGAGCGTGAAATTCGTAAGCTGTAATAAGTCAACGATCTAATGATAATAAAAGCAGGCTATATTAGGCCTGCTTTGCTGTTTTTATTAATAAAAAATTTAAGACATCATTTAGATAAATAAGAAATTCATCTAGGGTTAATTTGTCCTTTGTTACAGTTAGACAAAGTAAAGGTTAGAGAGTATCTGTGGCTGTTCCAAAGGGCGGTAGCACTTTTTATTTCCAGTTTTTCTACTCGCACCTGAGAACGACAATAAAAATAGGACGATACAGGTATGAACCGATTAGGTAATGAATTTAATAAATGGGTTAATCGTGGCTTAGATCGCCATGTACGTTTGGCCGTTACGGGACTGTCTCGTGCTGGTAAAACCGCTTTTATTACATCGCTGGTTAACCAATTACTGCATGTAAGCACTAATCCCCGTTTACCGTTATTTACTCCGGTACGCGAAGGGCACTTACTTGGTGCAAAACGAGTACCTCAATTGGATATGCACATTCCTAAGTTTGGCTACGATGAAGGTATGGCATCTATTTTATCAACGCCTCCTGCTTGGCCTGAGCCGACCCGTGATGTTAGCCAAATTCGTTTAGCTTTGCGTTACCGGCCACAAAAAGGAGCGTTAAAATATCTACAAGATACCGCTACGCTCTATTTAGACATCGTTGATTATCCTGGTGAGTGGTTATTGGATTTGCCGCTGCTTGATATGGATTTTATGACTTGGTCTAAGCAGCAAGCTCTTGTGTTGAAAGGTAAGCGTTTAGAACTTGCTCAAGAGTGGATGGCGTTAGGGGATGAATTTGATCCATTTGCTCCTGTTGATGAAGCGTTATTAGAAAAAATTAGTCAAGCTTTCACCCAGTATCTTTATGCATGTAAAGATGAAGGTGGGCTGCATTGGGTTCAACCTGGGCGTTTTGTTCTTCCTGGTGAATTGGCCGGGGCGCCTGTTTTGCAATTTTTCCCAATGATCTGGACCAATAAATATACCGAGCAACAGTTACAAGAGGCTGATGAGCACAGTAACTTTGCTATGCTAAAACAGCGTTATAAATATTATCAACAACATATCGTAAAAGGTTTTTATAAAGAGCACTTTTCGAAATTTGATCGTCAGATTATTTTGGTTGACTGTTTACAACCGCTCAATGCAGGACCTGAATCGTTCAATGATATGCGTCAAGCGATTGATCAATTGATGCAGAGCTTTAAGTATGGTCGCAGCTCTTTATTGCGCCGTATGTTTGCGCCACGAATTGATAAAGTGCTATTTGCAGCAACCAAGGCGGATCATGTGACACCTGAACAGCATCCTAATTTGGTCAATTTATTACAACAGTTGGTAAATGAGGCTTGGCATACCGCATCGTTTGAAGGCATTGAAATGGATTGCGTTAGTTTGGCATCTATTCAAGCGACAGAGCCCGGTTTTGTGAATCATCATGGCCAGCAAGTTCCTGCGTTACGAGGTGTAAGCATGGATGAACAGCCCCAAACCTTATTTCCAGGAGAGGTGCCTAAACGTTTACCTAATGAGAGCTTTTGGCAAAACAATGGGTTTGAGTTTATGAATTTCAGACCGCTAGAACAGCAGAGTGATGAGCCTTTACCCCATATACGAATGGATAAAGCATTAGAGTTTTTATTGGGAGATAAATTGTAATGAGTGAACAATATAAGAGCAAAATCTTATTTGATGAGTCGTCTCCTGATATTCAAACAGAACAGGAAAAAGAACTGACATCGCAAATCAGTTTTGATGAAGACAAAAAGTTTTTGCCTAAACAAGCTGATAATACGGAAATTGAGCAAGAACTGGATCAGATTTTAGCTTCAAAGCCAAAGCGTCGTGGTGGTTTCTTTAAAGGATTGTTACTGGCTGGTGCCGCTATGGTTGGCTGGCAATCGGTTGATTATGTTGTTACTGCTTATCAGAGTGCTGATTGGTTATCCCTAGGTTGGAGTGTGTTAGTTGCTGGTATTGCAACCATGGGTATTACCGCATTAGGTCGAGAATTACTGAATCTGCGTCGTTTAAAGCATCGTCAGACTGAACGAGATCAAGCACAAGAATTATTAAATGCTGACGGTATTGGTAACGGTAAAGCGTTTTGTACCAAATTGGCTAAGCAGAGTCAGATCTCTACTGAAAATACAGGATATGACCGTTGGATTCATTCATTAGCTGCGACTCATAATGATCGTGAGGTGATGGCGCTATACGATAAAATGGTTGTGAGTCAACAAGATAAAATGGCGCGTCAATTAGTCGCACGTTATTCAAGCGAAGCTGCTGTGATGGTCGCGTTAAGTCCATTGGCTATTGCTGATATGTTGTTAGTGGCGTGGCGTAATTTCCGATTGATTGAACAAGTATCTAATGTTTATGGGGTCGAGCTCGGCTATTGGTCCCGTATCCGATTAGTGAAGTTAGTACTGGCTAATATGGCATTTGCAGGGGCATCAGAAATTGCTACCGATATTGGTACTGAGGTGTTATCAATGGATCTGGCTGGACGGATGTCAACACGAGTGGCACAAGGGGTTGGTATTGGACTATTAACAGGACGATTAGGATTGAAAGCCATGACCTTAATGCGTCCCTTACCTTGGCTGCCGGGTGAACAACCCAAGCTGAGTGAAATTCGTCATGATTTAATTGCTCAACTGACCAAAAAGAAAGATCACTAAACTATCTTCGCCATAAATTTAGTCGTTAAGCCTATCCATTGCGGTAGGCTTTCTTTTTTATAATTTGCTTATGCTCCAAATGATGTTACAAATAAATAGGTTATAGAAATTATGGAGTGATGATGACAAAGGATTTGTTTTTTACTTTAGATCTGAACTTACTGCGTACCTTTCTGGTTTTATCGCAGGAGTTAAACACACGTAAAGCGGCTGAACGTCTTTTTGTTACACAACCTGCTATCAGTCATGCTTTGCAACGGCTGCGTAATCACTTTAATGATGAGTTGTTTGTTAAATCATTAAATGGGTTACAGGCAACGCCTTTTGCTGAAGAATTGATTGCTCAACTCACACCACATCTAGATGGTTTATCCATCACTCTCAATGCATCACAAGAATTTCATCCAGAACTGATAGAGCGTACGATTAAAATTGCGTTAGCGCCGCAAGTATTATGTGCCATAGCAGGACGGTTATTTACCAAAGTAAGAGAACAAGCCCCCAATATTGATTTGCAGATTGTGAATTGGTCAATGAACTCAATTGATGATATTGCTAAAGGAGAACTGCATTTTGGTGTTAACTACAGCTTTTCTAACGTTACTAAAGAGGTGCAAAGTCGAGAATTACGGACGGTTCATGGCGTTATTGCTGTGCGTGATAAGCACCCAATAAAAAAAGATACCGTAAAACCGCAAGATTTGGTGGACTATGAGATTGCGTCATTGATTATTCCAGGGTGGAACACCCATCGAAGTCATGCTGCTGATGTAATGGATAGCTTAGGTTTTCATACCAAAATTGGATTTCGTTCCGAGATACCGTCTGCGCTAGTTGATGTCGTTTTACAAACGGATATGTATTTCCCTACCAGTCATATTTTTCCTATCAGCCGATATAAAGGTCTACGAACTATTGAGGTGGATTTACCTGAAGAGCAAAAATTGCAAATGCTCTACTCGTACTACCATAAAAAAAATAGAAACAGTGCATTAACACAGTGGCTTCATCGTATCATTTTAGAACTGTTACAAGATCTTGAATAAAGAGATATCGCATATATTAACAAGATAGTGCTGTTAACATCATCAGTTAAACAGACAACTAAGATTTCTATCTTGACTCAACATAGCCTTAATAGCACACTGCATACTTGTCACGAAATGTTGACATTAAGATTATCACGGCCTCTAAGTTGCTATAATTTATCAAATTTTATTATAGTGTAGTGGCGCGAATAGGCTTTATCTAAGAAGGCGACAAGTATGAGGCTACAGGTCTTTTGTGAAGATCGTGTCGGCATTACTCGAGAATTGCTTGATATTTTAACCGCACAGCAAATTGATCTTCGCGGTATTGAAATCGACCGTATTGGTATTATTTATCTGAACTGCCCAGAGGTGGCATTTGAGTCGTTTAGTCAGTTGATGTCTCAGATTCGTCAACTGGATGGCGTTACCGATGTTCGTCGTATTCAGTTTATGCCAAGTGAGCGTGAACATAAGGAATTGTCTGCGTTACTTCAAACGCTTCCTGATCCATTCTTTTCTATTAATCTCCAAGGTAAAGTCGATCTTTCTAACCATGCAGCTGAAGTGCTAATGGGGAAAGAACAGCAGGTTATGCTTGGTGAGTCAATTCATCATTTGCTCGGTTTCAATTTTCATCAGTGGCTTGAAAAAGAGCAGGCAAAACGCCGAAGTGAGATGGTTGTCATTTCTGGTATTGATTATGTTATGGATATCATGCCTGTGTATGTGGCAGATGATAATGAAGATGAAGTTCTTGCTAGTGCAGTTATCCTGCTAAAGTCTTTATCAGAAGCTAAGATGCCTATTGCGATGCGTAAAATCAGTGGGAATCAAGGCTTTGAACATCTTATCGGTCACTCTTCTCGCTTTAAACATTTAGTTGCACAGGCGAAAAAATTGGCGCTGTTGGATGCCCCGTTGCTGATTCAGGGGGAAACGGGGACAGGTAAAGAGATGTTGGCGCGTGCTTGTCATCAACGTTCTTTGCGTCGAGATAAACCATTTATGGTCGTTAATTGTGTTTCTATGCCAGATAATGCAGCGGAAACTGAATTATTTGGTGAAGTGGCAACAATTGGTGAGCCAAGCAAAAAAGGCATCTTTGAACAAGCAGAAGGCGGCACTGTTTTCTTATATGAAATTGGTGAAATGTCGCCTCATTTACAAGTGAAACTTTTGCGCTTTCTACAAGATGGAACTTTCCGTCGAGTCGGGGAAGAGAAAGAGATAAAAGTGAATGTGCGGGTGATATGTTCTACCCAAAAACGTCTTCATGAATTAGTAGCGGCTGGGCAATTTAGAGAAGATCTCTATTATCGTCTGAATGTATTAGCGCTGGTGGTGCCACCACTTCGTGAGCGTGTGGCTGATATTCTTCCTCTTTCTGAACTCTTTCTCTCTCAATTTGCTAAAGAACTACAGCAAACTAAGCCGTCTATTTCCGATGAAGTGTCTCACTGTTTAACCCAATATGCATGGCCTGGAAATATTCGCCAACTGCGTAATATCTTATTTAGAGCGATGACTCAAGTTGAATCAGATGTACTGCAGATGGAAGATATTCACTTACCTGAAAATGAAGTGAGTAGCAGTATTATCAGTGATGAGACACTTGAAGGGTCTCTGGATGAAATTATGAAACGTTATGAGTCAGGCATTTTAGCGAACCTCTATAAAACGTATCCATCTACTCGAAAGCTAGCGACTCGCTTAGGGGTGTCACATACTGCGATTGCAAATAAACTGCGAGAGTACGATTTAACGAAAGCGAAGTAATCTACACAATTCAATGATCGTTAAGCGGTTATATCGACGTAAAAAAGAGATAGTTTGAAGCTATCTCTTTTTATATCGGTAGATTTTTGTCGGAGATAGACGCTAGGCTTCCTCGACCAGTTTTAGTTTATGGCTTTCAAGTGCAAGCAATTTATCAACCACATCGCAACCATAGCGATAACCACAGTGGCAGTGTTCAGTATTTATGATGCGATGGCAGGGAATTACAATAGGGATGGGGTTAACATTCTTGGCGATACCAATTGCCTGAGTTGCTGAAGGGATTCCAATTTTTTCTGCAATTTGGTGGTATGTTGTGGTTTGGCCGTATGGGGTATTAACAATAGCAGCCCATATTTTTTGTTGAAATTGAGTGCCTTGAGGTGCAATAGTGAAAGTGAATTTTTCTCGTTTACCAGCCAGATACTCTTTCAGTTGTAATGTATAAGGTCGCATGAAGTTAGGGTTATATTGCCAGCTTTCATTGGGACGATATCCCGGATGACACACCGTTAACTGTCGTAGGCCTTGATAATCAGCCAATAAGAGTATTTTTCCTAACTCTGTTTCAATAAAATCGAAGAACATCGTGACTCACTGTTTGTGGTTAGTTTACGACCTAAGCACCAAGAACTTACTCAGCGTATTGAGGTTTGAATGTTTCATTCAATTATAAACCGTTCTTTCACAATTGTTGTGGATGAACTCAAGATTCGTCTTGTGACCTGCAAAGATGCGGAAAATATTGCAATTTATTATCAAAAAAACCGATCTCATCTCCAACCTTGGGAACCAACTCGTGAAGAAAACTTCTTTACTGTGGCAGGATGGGAGAAGCGACTAGAACAAATTGCAATTTTACATCGTCATGAAATGGCCTATTACTTTATTGTTACCCCGCGTCATAGTAATCAAGTATTGGCAGTGATCAATTTCAGTAACGTTGTTAAATCGCCTTTTTACGCCTGCCATGTTGGATACTCGTTAGATAGCGAATACCAAGGTAAAGGGATTATGCGGCGGGCATTGCAAGCAACAATTAATTGGTTATTTGAAGAGAAGCATTTTCATCGAATTATTGCCGTTTATATGCCCCATAATGAGAAAAGCGCTAATGTCCTCTATTCGGTCGGATTTGAAAAAGAAGGGGAGGCCAAGGATTATTTATTAATTAACGGTCAATGGCGCGACCATATTCTGACTGCAAAAATTAATCCTAATTGGCGAGAGCCCATTAAATGGAATCCATTTTGAGTTTACGGTGTTACTTGATAGCTAGGTTAAACAAAAAAGCTAAATCAAAAAGCCAAATAAAAAAGGTTGAGTATTAAACTCAACCTTTGTCATTAATCGGTAATCAATCGAAATGTAAAAGACGATTATTCTACCGTTAGGATACGCATGTTATTGGTTGAACCAACGATATCCATCACATCGCCTTGAGTGATAATAACAAGATCACCAGAAACAAGGTGACCGGCTTCTTTCAATACATTCATTGCATGTTTAGCCGCATCAAGACCTGCATCACTGTCACGATTAAAGAATACCGGAGTTACACCACGATATAGTGCTGCACGATTTAGTGTATCTTCGTTTCGAGACATCGCAAAGATAGGCAGACCAGAAGAAATACGAGACATCATCAGTGCTGTACGACCTGACTCTGTCATTGCAATCATCGCTTTAACGCCTTCCATGTGGTTCGCTGCATACATGGTAGACATTGCAATGGTCTCTTCAGGAGAGGCGAAAGTACGAGCCATACGGTGGTTAGACACGTTAATGCTTGGCTCTTTTTCTGCACCAATACACACACTTGCCATTGCTGTTACGGTTTCTACAGGGAAGCTACCAGCTGCGGTTTCAGCAGATAACATAACCGCATCTGTACCATCAAGTACCGCATTGGCAACGTCCATCACTTCAGCTCGGGTAGGCATTGGGCTTATGATCATCGATTCCATCATTTGTGTTGCAGTAATCACGATACGGTTAAAGCTACGAGCACGACGGATAAGTTTCTTCTGTACACCAACAAGCTCTGGATCACCGATTTCAACACCTAGGTCACCACGAGCAACCATTACTGCATCTGATGCCATGATGATATCATCCATGGCTTCTGTGGTTGCAACGGCTTCTGCACGCTCTACTTTTGCAACTAATTTAGCTTGTAGACCTGCTTCCTCGGCAAGACGACGAGCATATTTCATATCTTCGCCATTACGAGGGAAAGAGACTGCTAGGTAATCAACGCCCATTTTTGCAGCCGTTAAGATATCTGCTTTATCTTTTTCTGTCAGTGCAGCAGCAGATAAGCCACCGCCTTTTTTGTTGATACCTTTATTATTTGATAAAGGACCTGCAACAGTAACAACTGTGTTTACTTTATTGCCTTCTACTGATTCTACTTGAAGCTGAACGCGACCATCATCAAGAAGTAAGATATCGCCAGTTTCAACGTCTTTAGGTAATTCTTTATAGTCAAGGCCAACCGCGTGCTGGTTACCTTCACCTTTTGGTAAGTCGCTATCTAGAGTGAACTTATCACCGATAGCGAGTTGGATTTTGCCATCTTTAAATGTAGATACACGAATTTTAGGGCCTTGAAGGTCGCCTAAAATAGCAACGTGTTTGCCTAACTTAGCTGCAATTGCGCGTACAGTCTTGGTACGCTCGATATGATCTTCTGGAGTACCGTGAGAGAAATTCATTCGAACAACGTTTGCACCCGCGGCGATAATTTTCTCAAGATTATTATCACGGTCTGTTGCAGGGCCAAGTGTTGTTACGATTTTTGTACGTCTTAGCTTATCAGCCATTTGAAACTCCATTTTTATCTACAGAACGATTTTTAAGCCAAAATATATCGGCTTTAAACGTAGGTAAAAGTTTACTACAAGATAGGAAAAGTAAAAGTTATTCTTGGTCAATCAAAATGGTTAATTAATATTTCAAGAATAAAAAAATCATTGTAAATAAGTAAGTTATCACTAATGGTGATGCTTAGGTATTGGTATATAGAGTGGAATAGTTAGCTTCAATATTATCTTGCTTTAAATGGTATTTATTTTATTGCTTGGTATGTTCTTTTGGTATTTTTTATGAGGTTTAAATTAGACATAAAAAAACAGATGCCTTAATTAAGCATCTGTTTATAAGCGCGGCGATTTTCTCTAAACCCAGCTCTTAAGAAGATTCTTTGGTGGATAAATTGGAGACTTAAAAATGGGGCTCTTTAGAAAACCGGGAATCTTTAAGTGACTCTTTTACGCGCTTGAGGTTATCTCGAAAACCCGCACCACGACGTAAGGTAAAGCCTGTTGCTAACACATCAATAATGGTCATTTGAACAACACGACTGGCCATCGGCATATAGATATCAGTATCTTCCGGTACATCAGGACAAATAGATAGTGAACACTCGCGTTCTAATGGTGAATCTTTCTCTGTAATCCCAATAACAGTGGCTCCATTTTCACGGGCCATACGAGCAATCTCCACCAGATTTTTAGTTCGTCCAGTGTGTGATATTACAACCACAACATCACCATCGCTGCAGTTGATCACGCTCATACGTTGCATAACAATGTCGTCAAAACACACGATAGGGATGTTAAAGCGGAAAAACTTATTTTGTGCATCATGGGCGACCGCTGCAGAAGCTCCAAGTCCAAAGAATGAAATTTTCTTAGCTTGGGTTAATAGATCTACTGCTCGATTCACTTGTTGTGGGTCAAGTGAGTTTTTTGCAACATCAAGGCATGCCATGGTTGATTCAAAGATTTTCGATGTGTAGGCATCTGGTCCATCATTTTCTTCAACATTACGGTTAACATAAGGAGTACCGTTTGCTAGGCTCTGTGCAAGATGTAGCTTAAAATCAGGGAAGCCTTTTGTATCAAGACGACGACAGAAACGGTTGACTGTCGGCTCACTGACATCCGCTAGCTTGGCTAATGTTGCAATGCTTGAGTGAATAGCTGTTTGTGGCGATGCTATGATCACTTCAGCAACTTTTCGTTCTGATTTGCTAAAGTTTTCTAAATTATTTTGTATTTTTTCAAGGGTATTCATAGTGATTACCGCGCTTCGTTGCTGAATTTCATTTCGTAATAATGTAATTACGATATCAATACTGAAACTATACTACTATTATTCGAGCTGCTCCTAGTAAATATCAGACAATTACTTTTCTTTATTATTATAGTTTGACCAAGATCTTATTTTTCCTTTCATTTTGGTAAGTATTTATGAGTAAAACTTACCAAGTATTGGTTATAGAACGCTGAAAGTTGTTGCTTATTTTCAATGTTACGGAATTAATTTACAGGTCGAAATAATAAAGATAAAAATACAGAGTAATATCTTTTGTTGATATTAAGAGAAAAAGGCATAGACATAATCTATCGAGCTGATCGGTATTTAAATTAATAAAATCAATAGGTAATGATATGAAAGTGAGTATTTGTGGCTGTGGCTGGTTAGGTGAACCATTAGCCCTTCATTTATTAGATTTAGGTTATGAAGTGTTTGGTAGTAAAACGTCGCAAGATGGCGTAAATAAAATCCGACAGCGAGGAATTAATTGCTGCGAAATATCCGTGCCACTAGATAATAATAGTGATTACCCTTATTTTTGTGAGGATAAAGATAAAAGGGCATTTTTTGCTACAGATGTTTTGGTCATTAACGTTCCACCAAAATTACGCAGTAGTGATAAGCAATCACATATTCATAATATAAAAACGTTAATGACAGCAGCGGAATATCATGGCTGTAAAAGAATTATCTTTATTAGTACAACCGCAGTTTATGGTGATACAAAAGGTCGTGTTACAGAATCAACGAAACCAAGGCCTCAGACTGAGTCAGGAAAAGCGCATTTAGAGATAGAGCGACAATTATTGGATACTTGGCCCGATCGTTCAACCATTTTGCGCTTATCTGGATTAATTGGCCCTAACCGCCATCCGGTGAAATTTTTATCAGGTCGTAAGGATATTGAAAAGGGGTCTGATCCAGTTAATTTGATTCATTTAACCGATTGTATTGCAGCCATTAGCCGCATTATTGCAAAGCAGCCACCAAGTCCAATCTTACACTTAGCCGCAAATTCTCATCCAAGTCGAGCGAGTTATTACACTCAGATGGCAGAACTAGCCAAGTTGCCATTGCCTAACTTTAGTCTGTCACCAGATAGCCATGAAAATGGAAAATGGATTGATGCCTCAATGACGCTCAAAGCATTAGATCTGACGTTAGTGCATTCTGATTTGATTTCTTTAGCTCCAGAACTCTGATTTAGAAGCAAAAAAAAGCGCTGAGATAATGGTTTCTCAGCGCGTAAACATTCCATAAACACAATTAGGAGTTTGTAGCAGCAGTGGATTTAAACTAATAGCCTAATTTGGCGGCCAGCGAAACGTGACTATTAATCTCAATTCTTACTTATTCAGACTATGGGGTTTGGTAATAGTTCCAAAAAAGTTTAATTTTTTTCATAAACTGGGTTTTTGCAAGATAAGTTATAGTTTTCTCTGTATTTTTTGCAAAAAAAAGCCCACTAAAAAAATTAGTGGGCAAAAAATGTTCCATAAACACAACTTAGGAGTTGTAGCAGCAGTGGTTTCACAATGATAATAAAAAATAAGCTAAGGTTATGATTAACAATCTTTTATTATCATTCCGAACTTATAATATAAGACTCGGTAGTTTTAAGTTAGTTCCCATGAATCTTAAAAAAAATCAAAAAAAAATATGTTGAAATGAAAACGACAAAAGAAACGGTGTTTTTAATTGTTTTCGATAGATAAAAAAATCCCACTGATGTAGCACCAGTGGGTAAGAATATTCCATAAAACACAATTAGGAGTTTTGCAGCAGTAGCATCTAAATTAACGGAAATACAGAGCTTTTCTTCTTTCCATTAATCTGAATTACATAAATTAAGACTCATGGTATTGGTAAAGGTTCACTAAAAATCAAAAAAAAGCGAAATTTTTTTTCAATGGTCAATTTTGTTACTACCTACGTTCGATCTCAAAAGCTTTTAATGCTGAATTAGGGCTGAACATATCGTTTTGACTTGTAGGGTAATTCTACTTTGTTTTTTTCATTTTTTATCAAATCTTGTCATAAACTGACTCAGATCAGAGCATTAATAAGGGTATCTGGGCACAGTGGTTTTGATTTCAGACTCTTGTAAAAAAAGGAATAACAGATGGCAACACTTTTTGACTTATCAACATACATCTCTCAGCTAGAGCGTTTGGTTAATGTTGATTGTGGTAGTCATACACCCGCAGGGATTAGCAAAATTGCAGATATCGTGACTCCAATGTTTGAACAAATTGGTTTTACGGTAATTCGACATCAGTTAGATCCTAATGCTGGACCGTGTTTGGAAATCACGAATAAGCCTGATGCAACGGAGTATGATGTTATGCTCAGCGGTCACATGGATACTGTTTTTCCTGAGGGGACAGTAGCTAAAAGACCGATGAGTTTTGATAATGAAAAAATTTATGGGCCTGGCGCTACGGATATGAAATCTGGCATTTTGAGCGCTTGGTATGCCTTACAAGGGTTAACTCTGGATGAGTTGGATCGATTTGCTGTTGTTATTGCTTTAAATTGTGATGAAGAAATTGGTTCTATTTATTCTCGTCAATGGTTAGAAACATTAGCCCGTAAGAGCCGCCAAGTACTAGTGTGTGAAGCTGCTCGCCCAAGTGGCAATTTGATTCGTTCTCGTAAAGGTAATGCGAAATATGAAATTGAGTTTCATGGCGTAGCATCTCATGCTGGTTCGGCTTTAGCTGAAGGCGTGTCTGCCATTTATGAGCTTAGCCACTGGTCTTTAGCGATAAAAGATATGGTAAACCTTGAGACTGGCACTACGATGAATGTGGGAATCATTGAAGGTGGTATGGCGGTGAATGTGGTTCCAGATTATGCAAAAGCCACAGTTGATCTGCGCTTTTGGGACACAGAAGAAGCTGAAGCAATTGATGCTAAGTTACAACAGATGGCAAAAAATCCATTTGAATCTGGAGCGTCTGTTGTTGTTAATCGCGTCACATTTAAACCATCAATGCAACCTTCGGCAGATACTGAAGCTTTAATCACCATGGTGAGTGAAGAAGCCGATAAATTAGCATTAACTTATGGCTGGGAAGATGCGGGTGGCGGCTCTGATGGTAACTTTACCGCTGCTGTTGGTACACCGACTCTTGATGGCTTTGGTCCAATGGGGGCAGGATTCCACAGTGATAAGGAATATCTACTTATTGACTCTATTGAGCCGAGAATCCAATTATTAACTAATGTATTACGTCGCTTGATTGTTTAATCATAAGCAAAAAATAACCCGATTCAGTATGTCCTGAATCGGGTCTTGAAATTTAATTCCAAAAAATTCTTTAAAAGAATAAGCAGTGGTATTAATTCAGACCGACATAACCTTGCTTAGTTCCCGCATTCTTCAATACTCCTAAGATATTTTTTCCTGCAACAAGATAAAACCTTCATCATTTCTTTTTTATCCATTTTAATAACCCTATAAACAGACTGCCTATCGTATTGTAATTGTTGATCAAATAAAATTAACTTGTTAACAAAATGTTTGTATTGTAAAGTTTAAACAGTTGTTTAATACAGGTGACTAAATATGACTGATAAAGGAAATACTAAGAGCCGTATTTTAGATGCCGCAGAATGGCTATTTGCAGAACACGGATTTAATGAAACTTCGTTGCGAACGATTACCAGTAAAGCGAATGTGAATCTGGCTTCGGTAAATTACCATTTTGGAGATAAGAAAAATCTAATTCGAGCGGTATTAGGTCGTTATCTTGAATGCTTTATGCCGTTAGTAAAAACGGAGTTTGAAGCTCTGCTTAATCGAGATGAGTTTTCGATGGTAGAGGTATTTAGAACCATTCAAACACCATTGCTTCAACTCAACCAATTACGGCCTAATGGCACCACATTATTTATGTCATTAATTGGACGTGGTTATACCGATGTTCAGGGGCATTTACGCTGGTTTATTGTAAATCGTTACCAAAAAGAATTGTCACTATTTACAACGGCTATTTGCCGAGCTAATCCGTCTTTAGATCCTGAAAGTTTATTCTGGCGTTTGCATTTTACCTTAGGCGCATCCGTGTTCACTATGGCCTCAAGCAAGGCGCTGTGTGAGATCGCAGATAATGATTTTGCAAGTAAAGTCGATATTGAACATTTACTCGATCGCCTAATACCTTACCTTGCCGCGGGAGTCTCGGCACCAATAGAACATGAACTGATTCATCTTCATCGACGAGTTGGTGAGTAAGTTCGCAATATATGACACAAGATCATAGTGAAGAGAATGAAATACCCTAAATGTGAAGCGTGATACCAGCTTTTTATCAGTTAACGGAGTTGGTATAAGACAAAAGGACCTGAATTATGAGTACGTTATCAAAATGGCGTCAACGCTATATAAGTGATCCTGCATTTAAAACGTTCAAAAAGGTTTTACCGCCGTTATCTGATACAGAAAAAGAGGCTATGGAAGCGGGAAGTGTATGGTGGGATGGTGAGTTATTCAGTGGTTCTCCAAATTGGGATACGCTACTGGATTATCCTAAACCTGAGCTGTCTTCTGATGAGAAAGCCTTTATTGACAATCAACTTGAAACGTTACTCGATATGCTCGATGACTATCAGATTGTTCAACATGATAAAGACTTACCAGCCGAAGTCTGGAATTTTTTACGTAAAGAGAAATTTTTCTCCCTAATTATCAGTAAAAAATATGGTGGTCTTGATTTTTCTGCCTACGCAAATTCGACCATTGTTACTAAGATTGCCACACGAAGTTTAAGTGCTGCGGTATCGGTGATGGTTCCTAACTCATTAGGACCTGGTGAGCTATTGTCTCATTACGGTACAAAAGAGCAAAAAGACTATTGGTTACCTCGATTAGCTCATGGTGATGAAATACCGTGCTTTGCGTTAACAGGCCCTGAAGCAGGCTCAGATGCTGGAAGCATTCCTGATCGTGGTGAAGTGTGCTACGGCGATTTTAATGGAAAGCAAGTGCTCGGGATTAAGTTAAGCTGGAATAAGCGTTATATTACTTTGGCTCCCGTGGCAACGGTATTAGGACTCGCGTTTAAGTTATTTGACCCTGACAACTTAATTGGTGATCAAGAAGAGCTTGGTATCACTTGTGCTCTGATCCCTGTTGATCATGATGGGGTCGAAATTGGTGAACGTCATAATCCATTAGGTATGGCTTTTATGAATGGTCCGACTCGAGGCAATGATGTTTTTATCCCGATGGATTGGCTCATTGGAGGCCAAGAGTATGCGGGTAAGGGCTGGCGAATGCTGGTGGAATGTCTGTCTGCGGGACGAGGTATTTCTCTTCCAGCTTTAGGCACTGCAATTGGGCATCTTACCGCTCGAACCACGGGAGCATACTCTTATGTGCGTAAGCAGTTTGGGACTTCGATTGGTAATTTTGAAGGTGTTGCTCAAGCAATGGGGCGCATTGGTGGTTTAACCTATCTATTAGAATCTGCCCGTACTCTGACCACAACTGCACTCGATAGTGGACAGAAGCCAGGTATAGTAACAGCCATTGCCAAATATCATATGACCGAACTGGCGCGGGTTATTTTAAATGACTCAATGGATATTCATGCTGGTCGTGCAATTCAATTAGGGCCAATGAACTATATTGGTCATCACTATTTTGGTATCCCTGTTGCAATAACAGTGGAGGGTGCCAATATTCTCACCCGTAATTTGATGATTTTTGGGCAAGGTGCAACTCGCTGTCATCCTTATGTTCTGCAAGAGATGGATGCTGCTGCTAACCCTGACGATAAAGCAGGAGCCAAAGAGTTCGATCATCTGCTATCTAGCCATATTGGGTTTGCGGTTAAAAATGTTGCTAAGTCGCTATTGAATGCCTTTAGCCGCTCTCGTTTTAATTCTGCTCCGGTTAGTGGTGAAACGGCAACTTATTATCGTCAACTTGCTCGTATGAGTAAGGCATTAGCAGTATCAGCTGATTTTGCGATGTTAAGCTTAGGTGGTGAGCTAAAACGTCGAGAGCTCGTCTCTGCTCGCTTAGGGGATGTATTAAGTCATCTTTATTTAGCTTCGGCTGTATTAAAGCGCTATGAAGATGAAGGGCGACAAAAAGAGGATTTACCGTTTGTGCATTATGGGGTGACATATTGTTTACATCAGTGTGGTGTCGCTTTTGATCAAGCTTTTGCTAACTTCCCGGTTAAAGGCGTTGGCGGCTTATTGCGTACATTAACTTTCCCTCTTGGTATTCATTACGCGGCGCCAAAAGATGAATTAAGTATTGAGATAGCGAAACTATTAATGAAACCAGGAGCCCATCGTGAGCGACTTACTCATCTTTGCTATATCGGACAAAAAGAAGATGATGCTGTTGGTTTATTAGAACGTGCTTTTGTGGCCTTGAATGAGGTCAAAGGAATAGAGAAAAAGCTTGCAAAAGCAATACGTTCTGGTGCGATCCCACGCAAAGCTTCGCTATCTGATAAGCTACAAATTGCACTGGATGAGGGGATCATCACAGAACAAGAACGGGATAAAATTGACAATGCAGAGCAACTGAGAAAGAAAGCAATTCAAGTTGATCACTTTCACCCAGCGGAATTTAAATCAGGCGGTCTGCAACCAGGAAGGGCTGCTTAAGAGTTTTACTCTGTCATGATAATAAACCTGGTGTCTCCCATGTGCCACGTAGAAAAACGTGGCACTTTTTTTGACCAAATTTAGCGATAACACCTCCAACCACTGCACTTTTTCCATAAAATCATCATAAAATTAATGCGAATTTGTCATTTACCTTTTATCCTACTCCCAACTAAATAAGGGAAGTTGAACATGATCATCAAACCTAAAATTCGTGGATTTATCTGTACAACAACACATCCAGTGGGTTGTGAAGAGAACGTAAAAGAGCAAATTGCTTACACTAAAGCACAGGGCCCAATTGCAAATGCACCAAAGCGTGTGTTGGTTATCGGCTCTTCTAGTGGTTACGGCCTATCATCACGTATTGCTGCAGCATTTGGTGGTGGTGCGGCAACTATCGGTGTTTTCTTTGAAAAGCCAGGCACTGAGAAAAAGCCAGGCACTGCAGGTTGGTATAACTCTGCTGCTTTCGATAAGTTTGCTAAAGAAGAAGGCCTTTACTCAAAGAGCTTAAATGGCGATGCATTCTCAAACGAAGCAAAACAAAAAACGATTGATCTGATTAAGCAAGATTTGGGTCAGGTTGATATGGTGGTTTATTCTCTGGCATCTCCAGTTCGTAAACTACCAGAAACTGGTGAAGTGATCCGTTCTACACTTAAGCCTATGGGTGAAGAGTATCGCGCAACAGCGGTTGATACCAACAAAGACACATTATTTGAAGCTTGTGTTGAACCTGCTACTGAGCAAGAAGTTCAAGATACAGTAACGGTAATGGGCGGCCAAGATTGGGAACTTTGGATCAATGCTCTTGCAGATGCTGGTGTACTTGCTCAAGGTTGTAAAACGGTTGCTTATAGCTATATTGGTACTGAAATTACTTGGCCTATCTACTGGCATGGTGCGTTAGGTCAAGCGAAGATGGACTTAGACCGCGCAGCATCTGAGCTTAATACTAAGCTAGAGACTATCGGCGGTTCTGCAAATGTAGCAGTACTTAAGAGTGTTGTGACTCAAGCAAGCTCTGCGATTCCAGTAATGCCACTGTATATTGCAATGGTATTTAAGAAGATGCGTGAAGAGGGTGTACATGAAGGCTGTATGGAACAGATCCTTCGTATGTTTACTCAACGCCTATACAAAGCAGATGGTACTGCACCTGAAGTGGATGATAAGAATCGTCTACGTCTTGATGACCTAGAACTTCGTGAAGATATTCAAAAGCATTGTCGTGAACTATGGCCAAATGTGACTAACGAAAATCTACGTGATGTGACAGACTACCAACAGTATAAAGATGAGTTCTTAAAACTGTTTGGTTTTGGTTTAGAAACTGTTGATTACGATGCAGATGTAAATCCATTTGTTGAGTTTGATGTTCAAGACATTTAATCGCTAAACTGATTATCTGCTGATAGAAAAATGCCATACTAGATTGATAGTATGGCATTTTTTATTATCTTAATTAGGCTTGTTTTGGAATTTTGATAATAAAAGCGGCACCTTCTAATTGAGACGATTCAACATGGATCGTGCCTTGGTAACTGCTTACAATTTCATGGCAAACTGATAATCCAATCCCTTGTCCGGGGTTTAGTTGATCTGCCCGCACTCCACGCTGAAAAATAGCTTCTCTCATCTCAGGCTTGACCCCGGGCCCGTCATCTTCAATACGGATAACACATAGGTTTGATTTTTCAATTACCGATATAGCGACTTCGCTAATACAAAAACGATAGGCATTTTCGAGTAAATTGCCAAGCAACTCCATAAGATCATCTTTATTGATTGGCACCAGCTGTTTATCGGGAAAAGTACAGCGAAGCTTAACACTTTTATCGCCATAAATTTTACTTAGCATTCGACCAAAGGTTTCCACTGCTGGCTTGAGCTCTGTTTTACTGCGCTGTAGACCTTGTTGTCCCATCATTGCACGTTTTAGCTGATATTGAACTAAGTCATCCATTTGGCTGATTTGTTCCATAATACGGTGATTCAGTTCAGCTCGTGATAACTCTTTGTCATCCAGTAGGGCATTTGTTGCGGCTAGGCGAGTTTTTAAACTGTGTGCCAAATCATCCATAGCGTGGCGATAGCGGCCTTTTTGGTCATTACTTAATAGAATTAACCGATTTAGTGCTTTTGTGATCTCCTGTAACTCCATTGGATAATCACTGTCGAGCTGATTGCGCTCTGCTTCTGACATCTCATTAAGTTGGTTGGCTAATTTTCGCAGTGGTTGGAAACTCCAATGAAAAGCGGCAATTAAGAATGTAATCGCAATTAGCACAAATAGACCTAAATAGAATGTCGTTCGTTTGTGCAATTGACTAAGCGAGGCTTCGTAATTTTGTCCTGAACGCAAAACAACTAACTGAAATACCTTACCATTTTCTTTGTCACGACTGAGGTTATAGGCAATATAACTGTCATGATTAGGAAATTTGACTAAGGTTGGCGTATTAATTTCATCGGGAATATGAGTACATATATTGGTTAAGTTATGCAGTTTTTCTGGATTTGAGAGCCAAACTGTATCGTCATTTTGATTACAAACAACAGAGATATAATCAGTTTTTGATGGATCAACAGAGCTTATCCATTTATCAACATCTTTGATTAACCCTGCACGGTTAAGCTGAGCAACCACCATAGGTAATTGAGCAACCAGCTCTGATGAGTAGGATGCCATATAACTTTGTGAGTAAAGTTGATTGATGACACCTGCAAGGGCAGAAGTAATCAGAACGATGATAGCCACCGAAGTTACAAGAACTCGGCGGCGTAAACGAGGAGGAATTAAGGGCTTCATTTGAAATGGTTACTGTGCTTGTAATTCAAAGATATACCCTTGACCACGAATAGTGGAGATTGGGTTTTCTTGGCCTGTCTTAGTGAATTTCTTTCGTAAGCGGCTGATCATAACTTCAATTGTATTTGGGTCACCTTCTTGATCTTCATAAAGAACATCAAGCAGGCGCTGTTTAGAAACAACCTGTCGGCTATGGCGCATTAAATATTCGAGTAAATCATACTCAAATGCGGTCAGTTCTAACACTTCTTCGTTGATGAATACTTGTTTTGCGAGTAGATCGACACGAATATCGCCAGCAGTCATTTCTGGTTTTACAAAGCCTGCACTACGACGAACGAGTGCACTTAAACGAGCGACTAATTCTTCTTTTTGGAAAGGTTTAACCAAATAATCATCGGCACCAGCTTCAAGCCCAGTGACTTTATCTTGCCAGTTAGAGCGCGCGGTTAGAATAAGAATGGGTAAGCGTAAGTCTTTGCTTCGCATATCTTTAATAAGGCTTAATCCATCGCGATCGGGTAAACCAAGATCAACAATGGCGATATCATTTGGATAATTTTGTGCAAAGAACAGACCTTCTTCTGCCGTATCTGCACATTGAACTTGGTTTCCTAGCTCGCTAAGTTGTGATTTTAGATGATGGCTTAGGATTGGATCATCTTCGACGATAAGAATACGCATAATTAGGATACCCACTGCAGCGACTGGTCATCGCTTTTTTCATTAATAGAATAAATATTACTATATAGAATCAATACTTATCTGGCGAGTTTGACCTGCGAAAAAGTGATGGCGGATCAAATGACTGAACGGTTTAGTGGCAGATAAGTGTGATGGTTGTAGGTGGGAGCGACTGAATATGGGCTGACTCATGAACAATCAATAAGTCAGCCCATCAACTAAGGGAGGATTACTTTAAGATGATGATTAAAGTACCTGCTATGGTAAGAAGCACGTTAGCAATTGCATAAGTACCCGCGTAACCCAATGCAGGAATAGTACTGCGTGCGTGTTCGTTGATCATATCCATGGCAGGAGCACAAGTACGGGCACCAATGATGGCACCAAATAACAAAGCGCGGTTCATACGAAGTACATAGGCACCAAATAGGTAAGCCAGAACAACAGGAATCACACTCACCATCAAACTGGTGACAAAGACAGTTGGACCAATTTGTGTGATAGATTCAAATAAATTACTACCTGCACTTAAACCAATACCCACCATAAAGACCATTAAGCCGAGATCTTTGGTCATATTTAACGCCCCTTGAGGGACATAACCGAAAGTAGGGTGGTTTGCTCGTAGGAAACCCAAAGTAATACCAGCTACTAATAGACCTGCCGCGCTACCAAGCCCAAAGGCGACATGGCCAAATGTCATGGTGATAAGGCCCAGCAATAGTCCTAGAATAAAGAAGCAGCAAAACGCTAATAGGTCAGCTATTTGACTGTGGACTGAGATAAAACCAATACGCTCAGCAAGACCATGAACTCGGCTCTTTTCGCCACTGACCTGAAGAATATCCCCTTTGTTTAATAAGATATTATGGTCCATTGGCATTTCAATCTGAGCTCGAACTACTCGGTTAAGAAAACAGCCATACTCAGAAAGATTTAATTCAGAAAGGCGTTTGCCCGCGATACTGTCATTTTTAACTACGATTTCTTCTTCGACAATACGAAGGTCGAGTAGGTCGCGGTCAAATACCTCTTTGCCATTACGGAAGCTGGGATCCAGACGTGCATGGCTATCAGGGTAACCAACTAACGCTATTTCATCACCTTCTTGTAAAATCGCATCGCCATCAGGGTTTGCTAAAATACCATTACGTCGTACTCGCTCAATATAACAGCCTGTTTGACGGTAAATACCCAGTTCACGAAGGTTGCGGCCATCAATCCAATTAATGAGTTCAGGTCCTACACGGTATGCTCGAATAATCGGTAGATACACCTTACGTTGTGAAACTTCACCAATACCCCGTTCACGTGCGATCTGCTGCGATGATTCGGCTAGATCTTGCTTTTGTAACTTAGGCATTAATTTAGCAAGTAGAATTAGACTGACTAACCCCACCAAATAAGACATGGCATAACCAACACTTAAGCTTTCGACTAAGTTTTTGATCATATTTGGATCGGTAATATCAGAAAGCCCGCTATTTAACGCATCTTTTGCACCCACTAAGACTGGTGTGGCGGTTAGTGAGCCTGCCATTAGACCTGTGGCCAATCCTAGATTCATATCTAAGTAGTGGGCCATAGTCATAGTTATACCAATTGCAGATAATAGAACGACGAGAGCAAGTAAAAGGTAGTGTTTTCCATCGCGAAAGAAAATACCAAAAAAGTTTGGACCTGCTTCGATACCGACACAATAAATAAACAGCATAAAGCCAATATTGAGGGCATCTGCGTTAAAGGTAAAACCAGCATTACCAAAAACAAGAGCGGTTAATAAAACGCCAATAGAGTTACCAAGTTGCATATTTGCAATACGAACTTTGGCAAACGCTAAACCGACGGCAAGAACGACAAAGAGTAAAAGGATATTGTTTTGGTGGAGGAGTGCTGCCACATCAATGTTCACGACACAGTTTCCGGAGTTAGACGAGCCATACAAAAAATCAGCTGACAAACTAAAGAGTTTATAAGCTGAAGCAATCTGTAAAATTCTAACGGATTTTCATTAGCGGATATAGAGCAAATAAGAACAAATTAATCTAAAAATAGTAACTTTTAGAATTATCTGACACTTAGAGAAGAAATCTAATCAGGGTAATAAGTTATAGCGTTTTGCGTACGTTAAAAATACTGTTCATTTGCTGTTAATATTTATAAAAAAAGGACGAGTCTTAACTCATCCTTTTTATGGTTAGCATAAATTTTTCTAATGCTTATTTGTTATTCGTTAAATAGACCTAGGTTTTCTTTAGCGTAAGCTTCAAATTCAGTGCAGCCACCAATATGTTCTTGGTCGATGAAGATCTGAGGAACAGTTTCTACTGGTTTGCCAACTGTTTTTTCTAGATCTGCTTTGCTAATGCCTTCAGCTTGGATATCAACATAACGGAAGTTGAAGTCATCGCGCTGTTCTTTCAGTTTTTCAGCAAGCTCTTTAGCACGAACACAGTATGGACAACCAGGGCGACCAAAAATAACAACGAACATAATATCTCTCCTGCAATAATGTTATGTTCAAACAGCTTAAATTAGAAAATAGTCAATAACGTATTAAGCAATTTGATTAGCATCACTATAACGCGGGATTTTATAATGAGAAAGAGGGATTTATCGCTTATTTTAATAGAGTTTTTCGATGAGAGATAAAAACGATGAAAATATCACCGCTTTTATTTCATATGGTTAGATGGATTGTTAATAAGGGTAAAACCTAGAATCGTGTTAGTTGCTTAAAATGTGAACTCGCTTGGGTTAATAACGATGTAATAAAAAAGAGCGCTATTATTTTGTGCAAAATCAAAAATAGCATGTGTAAAGTCATGAATTCTAGAGCGTAGTATTAATGGTTATGGAGTGCCTATGTTTCAATTTATGACATCAACAAGGATAGTATTTGGTGAACACGCTCTGGTTGAATCACTGAGCTCTTTAAATCAATTTGGTTACAGTGTGTTATTGGTAACAGGCCAAGACAGTTCCCGAGCGCAACCCTTAATTGAATATTTTCAGCAACAATCGATGCGCTTTCAGCAAGTTTCAGTACTTGGTGAACCATTGATTGCGATGGTTGAAGAGATGGCGGCAATGGCTAGGCAGTTTCGACCTGATATGGTGATTGCAATTGGTGGTGGCAGTGTGCTTGATACCGGAAAAGCTCTTGCTGCATTAATACCCAACCAAGGCAGTGTTTATGATTACGCTGAAGTTGTTGGTAGAAATTTACCTTTGCAGAGTAAACCTATTCCTTTTATTGCGATACCAACAACAGCAGGGACGGGCTCTGAAGTAACACGTAATGCGGTGTTAAAATCGGCTCAAGAGAATATCAAAGTCAGTTTGCGTAGTCCGGAGATGTTGCCTGATTTAGCGATTGTGGATCCGACGTTAACCTATGGTATGTCGCCACAATTAACCGCATGTTGTGGGATGGATGCGTTCACCCATTTAATGGAGGCATATGTTTGCGGTGAGCCCAATGCATTAACTGACATGATTTGTGAGGAAGGGCTAAGACGTATTGCAACCGCTATTATTCCGGCCTGTGAGCAAGATGATCCAGAAGCTCGTTCTGATATGGCTTTTGCCTCTATGCTGGGGGGAATGGCTCTGACTAACGCCAAACTAGGGGCTGCTCATGGCCTTGCTGCAGCTCTGGGTGGTAGATTAAATGCTCCCCATGGTGTCATCACGGCTCGTTTAGCACCTTATGTTATGGAAGAAAATGTTGCCATTGCAAAAGAGCAAAACAGAAAAGATATATTAGGTCGTTATAAGAAGCTTGCCGAGATCTTGACGATCAAGCCATGTGCCGAAATAGAAGAGGGGATTGATTGGGTCAAGAGTATTTTGACTCGGTTAGAGATCCCTTTGGTTGGTCAATATGGGTTATGTGCGACCATGTTTGATGAGGTAGCTAAAGACGCCTTACTGTCAAACTCAATAAAGGGGAATCCAATACCACTAAGTCAAGAGAGATTAGAGAGTATTTTGGAGCATATTTGCCAATCCTGTAGTTGTCATTTAAACACGAATGACGACTCTATTGAACAAGATGAGCCAATGGTTGAAACGCAATAAAGAATAATTATTGTTAAATTGGAATCTTAAATAAAAAGCAGTGTGAAGCTGCTTTTTTTATGAGTTTTGTATGATGATTTCGCGTTATTAAATTAGTTTTATAGGAAAAGCACTTTTTTCAAGTTATGACAAAAAACATACTCGATATGACTAAAGTAACGTTTACTGAACATAGTTAATGTGTCGGTATTTTATCTAATATTTTGAATGTTAACGATTTTTTGTGACGGTTCTTATTTTCTACCTATTACTTAGGATATAAGTTGTAACACTTATTTATAGATGGCTGCATTAAATTGCTTTACAAAAAATCAATAAAATGAAATTTTTTGCAGATATGAACGTTTTTACGTCATTTTTACATTGATCTCAACGATCGCATCCTTTAGAATTCGCCCCGCATTTTTGGATGCACCATTTTTTGATTTTTTATTATTTTTATTGATTTACTCCTGCAGGGGACCTAAATGTCAACAAAACTAGCTAATCCAGCACCACTAGGCCTAATGGGCTTTGGTATGACAACAATTCTTTTGAATATCCATAACGCGGGCTTTTTCCCTCTAGATTCAATGATTCTGGCTATGGGTATTTTTTACGGTGGT
Source organism: Photobacterium damselae (assembly GCF_003026815.1). Taxonomy (GTDB): domain Bacteria; phylum Pseudomonadota; class Gammaproteobacteria; order Enterobacterales; family Vibrionaceae; genus Photobacterium; species Photobacterium damselae. Next base: position 112,296 of record NZ_PYOG01000002.1, read on the forward strand.
CTTGGTCAAGTTCTTGTTGGCATGATGTGCTTCAAGCGCGGTGACACATTTGGTACAACAGCATTTACATCTTACGGCCTATTCTGGTTAACTCTTGTTGGCCTGATTGTAATGCCTAAGATGGGCTTTGCAGCAAGTCCTGCTCATTTCATGGGTTGGTACCTAGGCCTTTGGGGGGTATTTACTGCCTTTATGTTTATTGGTTCTCTTCGTTACCCACGAGCAAAGCAAGTAGTATTTGGTTCTCTTACTATTCTGTTTTTCCTACTTGCAGCGCGTGATTTCACTGGTAGCGCATTGATTGGTACTATTGCAGGTCTTGAAGGTATCTTCTGTGGCGCAAGTGCTATCTACTTCGCAATGGCACAGGTACTTAACGCTGAATACGGCCGTACTATCCTTCCTGTTGGCGAGCTTAAAAAAGAAGAAACACTAAAAGCTGCTGCTTAATAGATAGTTAGAACAAAAAACCTCGCACTAACGCGAGGTTTTTTTGTATTTGAAACTTTTTTGTATTGAGACATAGTCATTTACAAGGCGGATTTATTTGCCTTAATCGTGCTTTTTATTTTTTGCATAAAGGTCTTAAAGTGAGGAAAGAGATCAACAAATAAAGAATCCTTACGATTTTTCATGAGTACTGGACCTAGTAGTCGTATTGCCACCCCAGCTCTTACCGCATCATCATCTTCTAATCCACTGTGATTTTTAACATCCTCCACAATATGAAGCATGTCTTCTCGATCATTTAATTCAAAAGTTAGCTGATTTAATAATTCTTGATTGGTTGGATTTACTTCTTCTACGGTAATTCGGTATTGATGGCCTTTAATTTTTGATGTTTCCATCTTTATCTCCTCGAGCTTGAGTTATTATTGTTGTTAGTTGATAATATCAACTTAATTTTATTTGTTGATATTGTCAACTAAATTTAATAAAGAGGAGTGATGCTTTATGGAACAGACTGATTTTACTGATAGCTTGTTTACCCTAGTTCACACAATAAAACGTCATGTGTATGAACAGGTTGAAGCCTTGGAGCTAGAGGTTGCTCCTATGCATGTGCGAGTTCTTAAAATCATTAATAAAAAATCGCCTCATTGTACTGCAAATGATATAGCTCTTATGTTGACAAGGGATAAAGCTCAAATCACACGATTGGTGAATACCTTGATTGCGCAGAGCTTAGTTGAAAAACGATCAAACAGTCAGGACCGTCGCAGTCAATTTCTAGTTTTAACGCAGGAAGGTGAGGATCTTATTAAGAAAATTAGAGTTGTTGATGAGTCGATAAAAAAGAAAATGATGGATGGACTGACAGACAAAGAGCTACAAGAGATAACGGCGATTAGTCAAAAAATGGTAAATAACTTAAAAACCAAATAGAAAAAACCTACCAACAACGTTATATGTTGGTAGGTTTATCTCAAAGACCATTCTGGATAAAAGACATGGTCTTAAACGACATCAATCGTCATTTCAGCTTTTGGAGTTAGCTGATGAAGCGCAGACATGTCGTTATGTTCACGAGAAGTCGCTCTAAACTGTGATGGTGTAATACCGTATTTACGTTTAAACGCATCACAGAAGTAAGCCGCACTTCCAAAGCCAGAACGATGGCCAATTTGTGAGATTGAATAGTTTGAGAAAGTCAGATAATTCAATGCTAGTCCCATACGCACATCAAGCAGTAATTGACTAAATGAAACACCTTCTTTTGCTAAATGACGACGTAGTGTTGATTGAGTTGTAAATAGGGCCTTTGCCATGTCATCAACACTCCACTTACGCTGTGGATCTTGAGTAATTAAGCGAGCAATGGTTCGTTCTTTTGGTTCATCATAGTTGAATCGATAAACATTAAATACATCAATACCAGCTTCGTTAAGTGCTAACAAAATGAAGAAAAGCGATTGGGTCAAAAACGTTTTTTCAAGTCTAGTATCAGCAACAGCAGGTAAGGATTGTTGAAATAGTTGGAAATTTTGCTCAACAACATCTGGTGTTTCATTGAGATGGTAAACCGGCATGCAGTTTGCTGTTGGTGTATTAGGTTGCTTTAGTGATGCCATATATTTAAATGATTGAGCAATGGTTTCTTCACCTACCATTAATAGTTGTAACTCAATATTTTTATGACAGTCTTTTTGATTAATTGTGCATGAGATGTGGCTAAACTTAGGAATTACTAACGTTGCGTTGCTGCTAATTGTAACTGATTGTCCGTTGATACAAACATCGCCATCACCATTTTTTAAGTTTACGATCAAATGATGATCAACATAGAATTCTTTTAGGACGATATGGCTTTGTGACAATATACGTTTATATTTCATACCGAAACTCGATCTTGTTGTTATAAATATTAGTCCTCCATGAGGTTGCTGTTGATATTCATGAACACAGCACCAATCAAATATCATCCTTGAGAAGCTTCTTTCTGATATACCTAAATTAATTGTTTATTCCAAGCTACAAAAAAACTTGGGTATATAAGATAAGTCTTAAGCCGTGAGTGCGAGTATAGGACTAAACGATTTGTTTGAATAGTATAATTCGAGTGAATGTTTAAAAATCTATACCTATATCAATTCATTTATAATAATTTGCTTGTTTTTCTGAATTACATAAGAGTTGTTTATTGCTTTTGTGCTTTTTTCTGGAATAAAAAGAGATCAAATACGATAAAAAAGTTCAAATTAACAACTAAAAATGCATGGTATATGCTAAATTCTTAGAATATTTTTGATAATTTAGGTATTAGCTTACATTTAAGTGGAAGAGATGTGGAAATGCAGTCGTGTCTAAATTGAAGATATAAAAAAGCCACACTCAAAGTGTGGCTTAGATATAACTAGAAATGTGCCTTTGCTGTTAGCAGATCACTTTGATTGCTAGACCGCCTTGAGACGTTTCACGGTATTTTGCATTCATGTCTTTACCCGTCTCTAGCATAGTTTCAATAACTTTATCTAGAGATACACGAGGGTCTGATGAACGACGTAGAGCCATTCGACATGCGTTGATAGCTTTAACCGCTGCAATACCATTACGTTCGATACATGGAACCTGTACCTGACCTGCAACAGGATCACAAGTTAGACCTAGGTTGTGCTCCATTGCAATTTCAGCAGCCATACATACTTGCTCAGGGCTTCCACCCATAAGCTCAGCAAGGCCGGCAGCGGCCATAGAACAAGCTACACCAACTTCACCCTGACAACCTACTTCGGCACCAGAGATAGAAGCATTACGCTTGTATAGGCCACCAACTGCACCAGAAGCTGCGAAGTAACGAGTGTATTCTTTAGGGCCTACTGATTGGATAAACTTATCGTAGTAAGCCAGTACCGCAGGAATGATGCCACATGCGCCGTTTGTTGGTGCAGTAACAACACGACCACCCGCTGCGTTTTCTTCGTTAACAGCAAATGCAAACATATTAACCCAGTCAACAACTGTCATTGGGTCATTGCTTAGTTTTTCTGTTGTGATTAGTTGCTGGCGAAGAGCGGCTGCACGGCGAGGTACACGTAGAGGACCAGGAAGAATACCTTCTTCAGTCATACCACGTTCCATACATTCACGCATAGTACGCCAGATGTTAGCGAAGTAAGTGCTGATTTCATCTTCAGCATTCATTGCGCGCTCGTTAGCCATCACAAGAGAGCTGATAGATAAACCGCTTTCTTTACATTGAGCTAATAGTTCTTCAGCAGTGGTGTACATGTAAGGTACTTGAACAGTTGATGACTGCTCTTTACCAAAGTTTTCTTCATCTACAATAAAACCACCACCGATAGAGTAGTATGTTTTAGTGTAAGCTTCTTCTTCACCAATCCAAGCACGAATCGTCATGCCATTTTCGTGAAGAGGAAGGTTAGTTGTGTGGAAGTTCATACCACCATCACGAGGGAATTCAACCGTATGACAATGCATACCTACAGGAAGACGCTCTGTTTCTTCAACGCGAGCAATAAAGCCAGGGATGCTATCGATGTCAACGTGTTCTGGGCTGTTACCAGCAAGACCCATAATAATTGCGATATCAGTATGGTGGCCTTTACCTGTTAGAGATAGAGAGCCATATACATCTACAGTAATCTTAGTGATGTCACGTAATTTACCCATCGCACGAAGATCGTCGATGAATTCTTTACCAGCTTTCATTGGGCCTACAGTGTGCGAACTGGAAGGACCCACACCAATTTTATAGATATCAAAAACACTGATCATGTTGATTACCTCAGTCGGGGGAAGCGATCTTGCCTCCGGCCAAGACTGTTTAGTTTTTCTCAATCTCGCCCCTTCCTTGGCGAGTAGTAAAAAGCAAAGAGCAGTAGATGATTTTTAGTTCATCCCTGCTCTTAAATTATCGTCTATTGTACGTGATTTGTCTTATAAGACTATGCGTTACTACACATTTCTGCTGATAAGTTTCTCACGTTCAGCATTATATTTTTATGCTGATTTTATAGTGCACCGTAGATTACAGAAGTAATTGACGCAATACCACAAAGAGCTGTGAAAATACGTGCAGCTGATGATGTTTTGTACTTCGCCATTGCTGGAACCTTGTACATTGCAAATACTGGCATCAAGAATAGGATTGCAGCAATCATTGGTGCACCCATTGTTTCAATCATACCTAGGATACTTGGGTTGATGATTGCAACGATCCAAGTTGTTACCACGATGAACACTAGAGAGATTTTCTCAATCTTGCTGATAGACATATCAGAGCGAGATTTAACAAGACCAACTAGACCTTCGTGAGCACCTAGGAAGTGACCAAAGTAGCTTGAAGTAATTGCAGCGAATGCAACTAGAGGACCCAGTAGAGAGATGTATGGAGATTCGTGAACGTTTGCTAGGTAAGAAAGAACAGAGATGTTTTCTGCTTTTGCTGTTGCTAGCTGCTCTGGAGTCATAGAAAGTACTACAGAGAATACGAAGAACATTACAAAGCCCATTAGCATCATTGCTGCGCCACCAGTGATCATGTCAGTTTTCTTCACTGCATCTTCACCGTATACACGACGCTGCTCTTTAGAGAACTGGCTGATAATTGGGCTGTGGTTAAATGAGAACACGATGATTGGAATAGCAAGCCAAACAACAGCAGGCATTGCAGACCAGTCTGGTGCAACAGACATCATTGAAGTGTTCCAATCAGGAATTAGGTAGATAGAAAGAATCAGTAGAACAGCAACTAGAGGGTAAACCATTGCAGAAGTTGCTTTTAGCATTAGCTCTTTACCAAATACTACACCTGCGGTCATTGCTGAAATAAGAAGACCAGATAGTAGCCAACGTGGCATTGAATCCATGCCTAGCTGGTGAACCATGAAAGAGTCTACTGTGTTTGTGATACCAACACCGTAAATCAGTACGATAGGGTAGATTGCAAAGAAGTATGCGAAGGTGATGATGTTAGCACCTGTTTTACCGAAATGTTCTTCAACAGTATCGGTGATATCTGCTTCAGGATTTTTTGCAGAAAGAACGAAACGTGCAAGACCTTTGTGTGCAAACCAAGTCATTGGCAGTGCAAGTAGCGCAAGAGCAACAAGTGGCCAGAAACCGCCAGCACCTGCTTTAATTGGAAGAAACAGAACACCAGCACCAACGGCAGTACCGAAAAGAGAAAGTGCCCAAGTAAAATCTTTGTAAGTCCATCTAGCTTTTGCAGTACCAGTTGCTGCGGTGGTAGAAGTGGTTTGCATAATGTATATATCCAAAAGTTTTGTACGGAACGGAATAGGAACGGTGCGCATTTTCTCTTTTTGTGGCACGAAAACATTGATAAAGATCTCGTTCTGTAACTGACTTGTTTTGCAATACAAATAAAAGCGATCTCGATCACACTTAATTAGTGTCTGGTATTAAAAAAACTAATTATCTTGATAATAAAATCTAATCCCAAATCTGATCTGATAATAATTTAATCATTTGTGCTGTTGCTCCCCAAATTGAATAGTGGCTGAATGGGATTGCATAAATTGTATGATATTCGCCTTTAATGAGTGATTTTTGACTTTTAATATTCACTGGATTGAGTAAAAACTTGATAGGAACCTCAAAAATTTCGGCGACCTCATTAGGATCAATTTTGACTTGATAGTTTTCCATTACTGTTGAAAAAAAGGGGGTTACTCGGTAACCACTTACTGTTTCTAATGCTGGTAAGCGACCTAAAATTTGTCCTTTTGTGCAATCAATCCCCGTTTCTTCTTTTGTCTCTCTTAAGGCTGTTGTCATCAGATCGCCGTCTTCAGGCTCAAATCGTCCACCAGGAAAGGCAATTTGACCGGGATGATGTTTTAGGTGGTGGGCTCGCTGAGTAAGAATGACTTGCCAACCTTGGGGGCGTTTCACTAAAGGAATAAGAACAGCGGCTTGTTTGAATTGGTAATTCGGTGGGAGATGTTGAGATATTCGTGCTCGATGAGAAGCATTATAATCTTGTATAAGTGGGGTTAGAACCAGTTTATTGAGTAGATGGTTTTCATTCATTGTACTGTCCTAAAAAACTAAGCATCACAGTGTACTAACCGTTACTGTGATGCTAGAAATCGAATCATGGTTGACGAGGAAGTGTTGGTAATATCTTACCTAATTTATCTAAAGTTTCTTGATATTCACTGTCTGCTTGGCTATCAAGTACTAAACCACCACCAGCCCAAGCATAAATAGTATTATTTTCAGCAACTAATGTTCGGATAGTAATACTTGTATCCATATTCCCACAGCGACTGATATAACCAATACTGCCACAATAGACGCTACGGCGGTGAGGTTCTAGCTCTTCAATAATCTCCATTGCTCGGACCTTTGGCGCGCCAGTAATTGAGCCTCCAGGAAAACAGGCTCGCAGAAGATCGGTTGCCTGATATTGATCATCCAAAGTACCTGTCACTGTGCTTACAAGGTGATGAACCGCGGGAAAACTCTCTACGGCAAAGAGATGAGGCACTTCTACTGACCCTGGTTTGGCGACTCGGCCAATATCATTACGAAGCAGATCGACAATCATGACATTTTCAGCCTGATCTTTTGTCGATTGCTGTAACTCAACAGCCAGCGCTTTATCTTGCACAACATCGTGATGACGAGGTCGAGTACCTTTAATCGGCTTAGTTTCTATTGCTTTTTGCTTTAACTGAAGAAAACGCTCTGGTGATACAGAAATAATGGCACCTGACTCTGTACGAATAAAACTGGAGAAAGGGGCACCGTTTTTTTGCTCTAAATGACAATAAGCTTGCCACTCATCACCTTGATATTGTGCTGAGAAACGTTGTGCTAAGTTAATTTGATAACAATCTCCCGATAAGATGTATTCGCGGACTTTGTTAAATTTGTTGCAATAAACCTCTTTGGTCATGTTGGATGACCAGTCAGTTGTTAACATAAAATCATCAGAATGTTGTGGCTTGTTTTTATTGTGCTGCAATTGCGCTTGATCTCTTTGCTGTTCTAGCCACTCAAATCGTTGACTATCTCGAGGGGAAATCAAGAAGGCTTTTTGTTCTTTGTGATCGGCAATTAATGCCCAATCATAGATACCAACAGCCATATCCGGTTGATGGATATCATGCTGAGCAATGGACGGAATAGACTCAACCTGTCGACCCAAGTCATAACTGAAATAACCGACGGCACCACCAACAAATGGAATATCTGGAATTCCTTTAATATCAGGGGTTAGTTGCTGTTTTAGTTGCTCTAAAACTGTAAAAGGATCGTCAGTGGTGACTTTTTCGTCGCCATTTGAAAACTTAATACAAGTTGTGTCATTTTGTGTCTGTAAAGTGGCTAAAGGATCTGCAACTAAAATATCAAAACGATTATCTGGATGATCGTCTGCTGCAGAGCGTAATATCATGGCCCACGGTTGACCCGCTAGAGGCTCGAACCAGGACTGTGTTACATTTTTGTGATAATCAATTGCTTGAACCACTAATTGAGGATGAGATTTACAAATCATTTTCTTTTTTGTGACAGGGGTTTGATTAGGAAATAGCGCAAAATTTGTTGTAAGAGTATCATAGCCCGAGTTCGACGCCCAAGGACGAGATTAAAAACACAATACCCTACAATGGAAGAAAGTCGGGGCGCCATGGAATGATAATAATCAAAAGAGGCAATTATGACCGTCATCTGCAAAGAGGATGTAATTAGCAGTGTCGCTGATGCATTACAATACATCTCTTACTACCATCCACTTGATTTTGTGCAAGCTTTAGAAAAAGCGTACCACAGAGAACAGAGCCAAGCAGCGAAAGATGCTATTGCCCAGATTTTGATTAACTCTCGTATGTCGGCAGAGGGACATCGACCTATTTGCCAAGATACCGGCATTGTAACTTGCTTTGTTAAAATTGGTATGAATGTTCAGTGGGACAGTGATTTGACCGTGCAAGAGATGATTGATGAAGGGGTACGTCAAGCTTATACCAATCCATTAAATCCTCTTCGTGCTTCTGTCGTTGCTGATCCCGCGGGCAGCCGTAAAAATACTCGAGATAATGCTCCTGCTGTAGTGCATATCGATATGGTTGCTGGTGATAAAGTTGATATTCAAATTGCAGCCAAAGGCGGCGGTTCTGAAAATAAAACCAAAATGGTCATGCTAAATCCATCAGATGATATTGCTGATTGGGTTGAAAAAACGGTTCCTCTAATGGGAGCTGGTTGGTGTCCTCCTGGCATGATCGGTATTGGCGTTGGCGGCACAGCAGAAAAAGCCGCAGTATTGGCTAAAGAATCGTTAATGGAAGCCATTGATATTCATGAGCTAAAAGAACGCGGAGCCCAAAATGCAGAAGAAGAACTCCGTTTAGATATCTATGAGCGTGTCAATCGCTTAGGTATTGGCGCTCAGGGCCTTGGTGGTTTAACCACAGTTCTTGATGTGAAAATTAAATCTGCTCCAACACATGCAGCATCAAAACCTGTCTGTATGATCCCTAACTGTGCAGCCACTCGACATGTACATTTCACATTAGATGGAACAGGTCCTGCAGAATTAACGCCACCTAAGTTAGAAGATTGGCCTGAAGTTACTTGGGAAGTTGGAGACTCAGTTCGTCGTGTTAACCTTGACTCTGTAACTAAAGAAGATGTTTTGCAGTGGAAATCGGGCGAGACTATTCTTCTTTCTGGTAAGATTCTAACCGGCCGAGATGCGGCTCATAAACGTATCCAGGATATGCTTGCGAAAGGGGAAGGCTTACCTGATGGTGTCGACTTTAATGGGCGTTTTATCTACTACGTTGGTCCAGTTGATGCTGTAGGTGATGAAGTTGTCGGTCCTGCAGGTCCAACAACATCAACTCGTATGGATAAATTCACGGATATGATGTTAGGTGAAACGGGTCTTATGGGTATGATCGGTAAAGCCGAACGTGGTCCAGCGGCTATCGAATCAATTAAACAACATAAAGCCGTCTATTTAATGGCTGTAGGTGGTGCGGCTTATTTGGTTGCAAAAGCCATTAAGAAAGCTCGTGTTGTTGCATTTGAAGAGCTGGGTATGGAAGCTATCTACGAGTTTGAAGTCGAAGATATGCCAGTCACTGTTGCTGTAGACTCAGAAGGTGTCAATGCACACCAAACCGGTCCTGATACATGGCGGATCAAAATTGCAGAAATGCAAAACTCATAATGAAAATTGATTTATAGTAAATAAAAGGAGCTTATATGCTCCTTTTTTGTTTATAAACATAAGGTTATATGGATATAAAATTCTGTTTTTATGAGTTTTGAGTTTTTTGTTGATAAAAAATCATGAAACTTTCCCTTCATAACAACCTATTTTCTGATTAGCACTGAATAACTTTCATCTGCTATCGCTTTCCCATTTTGTGATTGATAACCTCCGGTTTTATTTGTGTTGTCTTATATTTATGTGATTTGTTTGTTTTTTGTGATCAATAATGGTGTATATTGTTGATTGTGTGGGTTTTAAATGGATTATGTTTGTCATTTATCTGTTTTCGATACTACAACTAAACAAGGAAAGACAAATCATAGGGATTGGAGAGTGTTTATGGGGCATCGAATGTCGGTCACCTTACTGTCATGTATGGTGTTAGCCGGATGTGGTGAAAAGGCAAAGGAAATTCCCGAGCCAGAATCGCGCCCAGTCAAGTTATTATCAGTATCTATCGGGGACAATCAAAGTTTTCGAACATTTCCGGCTACTGTGGCTGCGGGAGATAAAGCGGTATTAGCGTTTCGTGTTCCGGGACAGTTACAACATGTTTTTGCTCATCCTGGTGATGTCGTAAAACGTGGACAGAAGTTAGCTCAGTTAAATGTTGATGAGTTATCACTGCAAGTCCGCCAGGCGAAAGCCAACTATCAACTTAAAAAAGTTCAATTTGATCGAAATGCCCAGCTTCGTAAAACCAACGTGGTTTCAGAGCTGGATTTTGATGCTTCTAAATCGGCCTTAAAACAAGCAAAGGCAACGTTAGATAAAGCCAAAGCTAATTTAGCCTATGCAACGTTGAAAGCGCCTTACAATGGCAATGTCTCTTTATCATTGGTTGAAAATTATGAATATGTGGGGGCAAAGCAACCTGTTATGCATATTCAAAGTGCAGGCCTTATCAATGTGACTTTTCAGCTCCCAGATCATCTGCTAACCCGCTTTCAGTCGACTACTGATGACATTACGCCAGCAGTGACGTTTGATACCATTAAAGACCAAACCTATCAGGCCAAATTTAAAGAAATTGATACAGAGTCAGATCCCAAAACATCCAGTTATAAAGTGACGTTATATATGGATCGCCCTGAAGGGAAAAATATTTTGCCGGGAATGTCAGGACAGGTTCGCCTGGCCATTCCAAAAGGTGAATCTGGCTCTGTACCTAAACGAGCTCTTATGACTGAGGGCGATGAGGTTTATGTCTGGCATATTGATGAACAAGGTTTGGCTCATAAAGTTAAAGTTCAACTGGATGAGCAGCAACACATTATATCTGGTTTAAATGATGGTGACCAAATTGCAACATCGGGTGTGAAAGAGTTGCAAGAGGGGCAAAAAGTACGCCCATGGATTAAAGAGCGAGGTTTATAAAATGAAAAAATATACCGCTATCGCTTGTGGGATTTTACTTGCATTAGGCTTGCAAGGATGTGAAAAAACCAGTGTTGAAGAGCGTTCGCAAATTCGACCTGTCTCTATTGCAACAGTTAGTTTAACAGAGCAAGCACCACAACTTACCTTTCCTGCTGTTGCTGCCGCTGCTGATAAATCCAGCTTGTCGTTCCGTATTTCTGGCGAGGTCGCTCGTATACTGGTTCGCCCTAGTGATTTCGTAAAAAAAGGGCAGTTACTTGCCACGCTTGAGCCAACAGATTTCAAGATTGAGGTTGATGATAAGCAGGCGAAATATAATGTGATTAATAGCCAATATCAACGTTCAGCCAAGCTGGTGGCAAAGGGCTATTTAGCGCAGTCGCAATTTGATGAATTAAAAGCGCAACGTAGTATTGCTAAAGCAAATTTAGATATTGCCAAGCTAAATCTCTCTTTTACGCAGTTAAGAGCACCTTTTGATGGGGTTATTTCCCGTGTGCCCGTTGAACAGTTTGAGAGTGTGCAGATCGGGCAGCAGGTAATGAATATTCATAGTACCAAAATGGTTGATATCGATCTGCAAGCACCCGATATGATTTATTCACAAAACAGCGCGTTAGAAATTAATAATTCAAAACCTGATGCGCGAGTAATTTTGCCGGATGGATCAGAATATAAAGCCAGCTTAAAAGAATTTACTACTGAACCTGATCCTGGATCAGGCGCCTTTCTGGTGACATTAACTATGCCGATGCCAAAAGATAAATTCATTCTTGATGGTATGGCTGTTGAAGTGAAAGCTGACGCGCAAAAACTTAATGTGTACCGCCAAGGTGAACCCGTTGTTCCTCTATCTGCTGTGTTTAATGAAGATGGGGATAGTTTAGATATGGCGCAAAAATACGTTTGGGTTGTATCAAATGAAAACACGGTAGAAAAGCGAGTCGTCGTAACAGATAAGGTAGTGCCTCAGGGGGTTCGGTTGGTATCTGGTGTTAAACCTAACGAAAAAATTGTTGTCGCTGGTGGGAACCGTTTGCGAGATGGCGATAAGGTTCGGATTGTGAATAACGAAAATAAGGAGGCTGAATAATGAAGCAAGATATTGCCGCTTATTTTATTCGCAATAAAGTGGTGAGCTGGATGGTTGCGCTGATCTTCTTGATTGGCGGTACCATGTCTTTCTTTGGCTTAGGGCGCTTGGAAGATCCTGCTTTTACCATTAAAGATGCGATGATTGTGACCTCTTATGCCGGTGCAACACCGATGCAAGTCGAAGAAGAGGTCACATATCCCATAGAGAAAGCGATTCAGCAGCTCAGTTATGTTGATGAAGTTAATTCGATTTCCAGTCGTGGACTATCTCAGATAACGGTGACCATGAAAAATAATTATGGTCCTGATGATTTACCCCAAATATGGGATGAACTTCGTCGTAAAGTTAATGATTTAAAACCCACTTTGCCACCCGGTGTGAGTGAACCAAAAGTTATTGATGATTTTGGTGATGTTTACGGTATTTTGCTGGCCATTACTGGTGATGGTTACACTTATAAAGAGCTCAGTGATTACGTTGATTATCTACGACGAGAGGTTGAACTTGTCGATGGCGTTGGAAAAGTATCGGTAACCGGTACTCAGCAAGAGCAGGTCTTTATTGAGATCTCGATGCGTCGCTTAAGTAATTTAGGTATTTCACCGCAGACGATTTACAACACATTAGCTACCCAGAACTTGGTATCGAGTGCAGGGGCTGTTCGTATCGGGGATGAGTATATTCGAGTTCATCCAACCGGTGAGTTTAAGGATGTAAACGAACTTGGCAATTTGATCATCACTGAAAAAGGCGCCGAAGGGTTGATTTATCTGCGAGATGTAGCAGAGATCAAACGTGGGTTTAAAGAAATTCCTGATAACTTAATCAGCTTTAACGGTAAGCAAGCTCTTAATGTGGGGATCTCCTTTGTTTCTGGTGTTAACGTTGTCGAAGTTGGGAAAAAGGTTGAGCAACGTCTTGCCGAGTTAAAAGAGCAACAGCCTGTAGGTATTGATATTGATACCGTATATAGCCAGCCAACGGAAGTTGATAAGTCGGTTAGTGGGTTTGTACTTAGCTTAGGTGAATCGGTTGCCATTGTTATTATTGTGCTGCTGTTCTTTATGGGGTTACGTTCAGGGCTTTTAATCGGTTTAATTTTGCTGTTAACCGTATTAGGCACCTTTGTCTTCATGAAGTGGCTTGCAATCGATTTACAACGAATTTCTCTTGGCGCCTTAGTTATCGCACTCGGTATGCTGGTGGATAATGCCATTGTGGTGGTAGAAGGTATTTTGATCGGGATGCAAAAAGGCCGGACTCGAATGCAGGCTGCCTCTGACATTGTTACCCAAACCAAATGGCCTCTACTTGGTGCAACCATGATTGCGGTTATGGCTTTTGCTCCAATTGGTTTATCGCAAGACTCAACAGGTGAGTATTGTCGAACACTCTTTACTGTGCTCCTGATCTCCTTAATGTTGAGTTGGTTTACTGCGATCTCATTAACGCCGTTTTTTGCTGATCTTTTCTTTAAGAATGTAAAGCAAGATCCTAATGCTGAAGAAGTTGATCCTTATGCTGGTAAGATCTTTGTCTGGTATCGAGCATTCCTAGAGTTTTGTATGCGCCGCGCTTGGTTAACGGTGATTACTCTCGTACTAATGCTAGGTGCAAGCTTATATGGCTTTACACTATTGAAGCAGTCGTTTTTCCCGGCCTCAACCACACCGATGTTTATGGTCGATATCTGGTTACCAGAAGGTACAGATATTCGTGCAACTAACCAGACATTGGAACAGCTTGAAAAAGTGGTTGAGAAAGAGCAAGGGGTTGAGTATGTAAGTTCTAGCGCGGGTAAAGGCTCGCAACGTTTCATGCTGACCTATACCCCAGAAAAGAGCTATGCCGCTTATGGTGAATTAATCGTTCGGGTGAAAAGTTTTGATGATGTGATTCCTGTAATGCGTAAATTTAGTGCCGTACTGGATAAAGACCACCCTAAACTCGAATATAAACTTAAGCAGGTAATGCTTGGTCCATCATCTGGGTCAAAAATTGAAGCTCGTCTTGTCGGTCCCGATCCAACGGTATTACGAGGGTTAGGTAAGCAAGTTGTTGATATCATGAATGCTGATCCTGGGGCATTTAATATTCGACATGATTGGCGTGAACGCACCAAAGTTATTGAGCCAATCTTTAATGAGAGCCAAGCTCGTCGTTACGGTATCACAAAGCAAGACGTGGACGATCTGTTCCAAATGGCTTTCTCTGGTATGGCGGTAGGTTTATATCGTGATGGTACTAATTTGATGCCGATTGTGGCTCGTTTGCCAGAAGAAGAGCGTGTTGATGTTAGTACGATTGAAGGGATTAAAATTTGGAGTCCGGCAATTCAAGGATTTATTCCTCTTCAGCAGGTGATCCTTGGTGTTAATGTTCGTTGGGAAGATCCTTTAGTTGTTCGTAAAGATCGTAAGCGCGTATTAACTGTTATGGCAGATCCTGATCCATTAGGTGATGAAACGGCGGCCTCTGTGCAAGCTCGTATGCAGTCCAAAATTGAATCAATTGAGTTTCCTGCCGGTTATGCACTGGAATGGGGGGGAGAATATGAGTCTTCGGCAGATGCTAAAGCGTCACTGTTCCAAACAATGCCGATGGGTTACCTCTGTATGTTCCTTATTACCATTTTACTGTTTAACAAGGTAAAAGAAGCGTTAATTGTCTGGGCAACGGTACCTCTTGCAGTGATAGGGGTGACATTAGGTCTTCTGTTACTTAATACGCCGTTTGGTTTTATGGCGCTACTTGGTTTCTTAAGTCTATCCGGTATGTTGGTGAAAAATGGTATTGTACTGCTAGACCAAATTGAACTTGAAATCTCAAGCGGTAAGGAGAAATACCAGGCCATTGTTGATGCAGCGGTAAGTCGTGTTCGTCCAGTTTGTATGGCGGCCATTACCACTATCTTAGGTATGATCCCATTGCTACCTGATGTGTTCTTTAAACCTATGGCAGTAACCATCATGTTTGGTTTAGGCTTTGCAACCATACTGACATTAGTGGTTGTTCCTGTGTTATATCGCATGTTCCATCATGTTCGATTACCGAGCGAGTAAACCGCTTAATCATGGTTTAAGTTCTAGCTAAAACAGAGTGAAATGTTATTGAAAAAAGCGCCTTGATAGTAATACCAAGGCGCTTTTATTATTTAATCTGTTGTGGCTTATCTAACTAATCTGGATAGATTAAGTGGTGATTAAAGCACTTTCCAACTCATCATTTCACCAGCTCGGATTGGCACAACCACATCGTTACCAAAAGACATCTCTTCTGGCACAGGCCAACCCTCTTTGGTTAATGTAATGGTGTCACTGTTACGTGGTAAACCATAAAAGTCTGCGCCATTAAAACTTGCAAAGGCTTCTAGCTTATCAAGGGCATTTGCTTGCTCAAATACTTCAGCATACAACTCAATTGCAGCATGAGCGGTGTAAGAACCTGCACAGCCACAAGCCGCTTCTTTGCGTCCTTTAGCATGTGGTGCTGTATCTGTACCTAAGAAGAACTTAGGATTTCCACTGGTTGCTGCGGCGATAAGTGCTTCTTGGTGACTATTACGTTTTAAGATTGGCAAGCAGTAGAAATGAGGACGAATACCACCCACAAGCATGTGATTACGGTTAAATAGGAGATGGTGAGCGGTAATGGTCGCACCAACATTACTGCCCGCATTTAACACAAATTCAACGGCTTCTTTGGTTGTAATATGTTCGAGCACAATTTTTAGTGTAGGGAATGCATCAACAATAGGGCCTAATACTGTCTCTAAAAATGTTTTCTCTCGATCAAAAATATCAATGTGATTATGAGTGACCTCACCATGGATGAGTAGAGGCATTCCGACTTCTTGCATCGCTTCAATCGCGGGGCGCACTTTATCAATAGAAGTGACACCTGAATCCGAGTTGGTTGTGGCACCAGCAGGATATAATTTTGCTGCGTAAATATGACCAGACTCTTTTGCTTTGTAGATCTCATCGGCAGTTGTATTGTCGGTAAGATAAATGGTCATTAAAGGAGAGAAGGTTGGCGTTGGGTGATTTGCCAAAATGCGGTCACGGTAGGAAAGGGCAGATTCGGTATCGATAACAGGAGGAATGAGGTTTGGCATTACAATCGCTCGGCCCATATATCGACTGATATCTCGGACTGTATCTGGAAGTACATCACCATCACGTAAATGTACATGCCAATCATCTGGACGGGTAATTGTTATCGTAGTCATGTCTGTTTCCCTTCAAAAAATTTGCCCGATTCTAAGAGTTCAAATATCGATTGTAAAGACGAAACAAGCAGCAAAGAGTGCATTTGTTGAATATTAACGCAATCGTTTGCTGCTCAATGGTTTTTACTGGGCGTTTAGAGGGTAAAGCGAGTCACCAGTTGTTGCTGGGTTTGGGCTAAGCTCTCTAATTGATGGCTTGATAACGAAATATCTGTCATTGCTTGGCTGTTTGAGTCGGCAATTAAGCTAATATCTTCTAAGTTTCGCGCAATATCACTGGTAGTGCAGCGTTGCTCTTCAGCGGCTTGAGCAATTTGGCTACTCATTTGGCTAATTTCAATAACTAATGCTTGAATCTCTTCCATAGCACTATTGGCATCAGAAGCTTGCTCAATATTATTGTTCATCTCAGATACACAAGCTTGCATCATAGTGGTTGCCTGATTTGAGCTTTGTTGTAGAGAGTGAATCATAGTTTCTATTTCAGTGGTTGATTCAGTTGTTCGCTTGGCTAGAACTCTGACTTCATCTGCTACAACCGCAAATCCTCGACCTTGTTCTCCTGCTTGTGCGGCTTCAATGGCAGCATTCAGTGCTAATAAGTTGGTTTGATCGGCAATATTACGAATAACATCTAAAATAGAGCCAATATTATTGCTCATTGATTTTAGTTGTTGTACGGCTTGCACCGATTCATCTAAGCGAGCAGAGAGTTCATGGGCGCTATGAATATTCTGACTCATCACATCGCGTCCAGTTATTGAAGCGTTTTCAACATCATGTACTTTTTGCTGGGTATGTTGGGCACTCATTGTCACTTCAGCAACGGACTGCTCCATTTCCGTCATAGCGGTTGCAACAGATGCTGTTTGCTGACGCTGTTCATTGAGTTTTTGTTGGGCTTGCTCAGTTAAATGATGATTTTGTATCGATACGTTCGTTAAGCTATCTGATGCTTCATTGATTTTACCTAAAATATCTTGAAGATTATTCGCAACCGTATTTACAAACTGACTTAATTGATTGAATTCATGATATTTACTGTTGGGAATTCGTTGTGTCATATTGCCATCAGCTAGGGCTTGTAGGGTATTAAGTGTTGCTCTTAGTGGTTGACGAACACTGTGGGCTAAACGCCAGCCAATAAAGATCGCAAACAGTATAACAACAGTTCCTAACAGTAATGCACGGTAAAGGCCTTGCTGATAAACCGTATCTGCATTAGAGATAGATTGGTTCATTAAATGCGAGGCTTTTTGATCAAACTGCAGAAGCAATGCCATGGCTTGATCAATTTGTTGAGCCAAAGTAGCAATATTAGTGTAGAGACGATCTTTGGCCGTAATGTATTCAAAATGCTGATCTAAAACTCCTCCAGACCGGCCAATATCTTGGATATATTGTTCAACGTCTTTATCAAAGATAGGTTTCAGATCAGGAAGCTGAGTTGTAATACCTCGATAGGCAAAACCAAGGTGGTTGACACTTTTTCGATTGGCTTTCACGGCTTGATCAATTGCAGCAATATTTTCACTGGCAAGAGCATCAGAGGTAACGGTTTCTGTCTCGGACAGCTTCTCAAAATAATTTTTTGCCAGCATTTTTACCGAGAAATTTTGCTGTTTCGCTACTTCATCTTTGATTCCACTATTTAACTTAGCATGTAGACGCTGAAAACGACGAGTTGATTGCTGGCGCTCGGTCTGTGCCAATAATTGAGTTCGATAGTTGTTCATTGCTATTTCAGCCTCTTGGAAATAGCTCTGTTGTAATTGGAATAGTTGTTCCATGTTGGACGCTAAATCTGGGTGGCGAATAATGATATCGGCTAACTGCTGTTGAGCATGTAAATAATCTTGTTCTGCTTGCTTAAAATTATGTTGGTATTGGGACATAGCAGAGATATCTTGGCTTGTCAGAAAATCCTTAAAGACTTTATCTGCTGCCAATAAAGATACACTGGTGTGGTTGGAGGCTGATACCAAAGGTAAAGCATTTGCCGCAAGTGTATTTAGCTGACTGTGTATTTTATTGCTGCCACTAAGCAGTAAGATCACGGTGAATATCAATAAGGCCACCATCACCGCGAAACTGAAATACATACGATGAATAACGGATGGAAGGCGATGCGTTTTCATAATTTCCCTGTATTTATAAAACCATGGTTATATATCGGGGAAATGTCTAATGTCTTAATCAGAACTTACGCTGATTAGAGGAGTAAAGAGGAAAAGTTAGAGCCATACGACAAAAAATAGTCTAAAGATTAACTAAATAGGTGATAAAAGAGTTTAAAACACCGTTCTTTATTGCTCTATAATCTTGAGTAGCGCATACTTTTTAAAAATCCAATTATGATATGGAGTGTGTCATGGTAGAAGAAACTATTTTTAGTAAGATTATCCGTCGCGAAATCCCAGCTGATATTGTTTATCAAGATGAACTAGTAACAGCATTTCGTGATATTAACCCTCGTGCGCCAAGTCACGTATTGATCATTCCAAATAAACTGATCCCAACGGTTAATCAGGTTCAAGTTGAAGATGAAATTATGATGGGCCGTATGTTTACGGTTGCGCGTAAAATCGCTGAGCAAGAAGGTATTGCTGAAGATGGTTATCGCCTGATTGTGAATTGTAATCCTCATGGTGGTCAGGAAGTGTATCATATTCATATGCACTTACTTGGTGGTCGTCCATTAGGTCCAATGTTGTTAGGCTAAGCTAAAGCTTAATACGCTAATAAAAACTGGTTAATGCTTTTTTGACCAGTTTTGCTATACCCAAGTGCCTTTAATCTGCACAGCGTATGGGTATATGGATGTTATTTGATGTGAGGTTAAAGGTGAGAGCGACTCTCTTATTGCTTTGTTCTTTATTTTTATCAGCATGTTCTGGTTCTCAAACTGGGTTGTCGTTGGCATCTAGTGATAATCATTTGGTAATTAGCGATCCATTTTTAGCCAGTAGTTTGTCTGTAGATGGACAGAAACAAGACATCTCTAACGGCGTTATGCATATTGTTGTGCCAGTTAAGAACTTAACTAACATGACGCTGAAATTAGAATATCAATTTTATTGGTATAATCAGCAAGGGTTAGAACTGAATGACAGTTTAGCTTGGCAAGCTTTGACTGTTAATGCGGGTAAAGTAGCAACGATTTCAGGTACTGCGCCATCAGCCGATGCTATTCAATATCGAATTGGCATTCGTCAGTTAAACCCATAAATCTTCTTTATGATTCAAAGGCTTGTGGTTTTATATCAAGCTAATGCGTTTTAAATGATAACAATTAAAGGTAGCTCAATGAAAAAACATCTTGTCGCAGCTGTAGGTATGTCTGCATTGCTATTGGGTGGCTGTGCTCAGCAAGTTGATTATGGCAATATTTCTGATGTTTGGAATAAGCCTGAAACGAATGTACCTGCGAAGCCTCAACCTAAGCCTGATACTACAACGCCAGTAAATCCTCAGCCTAAGCCTCAACCACCACAGCAGAAAACAGATTTAAATGAGGTGGCAGAAAACCTGACTGAAAATATGTTGGCATCTGCGGCGGTTAAAAAAATCACTTCGGGCGCAGAGCCTGTGCTTTTTGTTAGTTCGATGCAGAATAAAACAACGAGTCATGTAAACAGTAAGCAATTGTTAAATACCGTAAAAGAGACGGTAGACGATTCAGGTAAATTTGCTTCTGTTGATAGCTCTCGTGTTAAAGAAGTGCGCCAGCAACTGAACTTTAGCAGTGATGATCAACTTGTAAACCAAAGTACAGCAATTCAGTTTGGTAACATGGTCGGTGCTCAATATATGCTGTATGGAAATGTGTCAAATACCAACAAACAAGTAGATGGACAATCAATGCCATTTTACCGAATGACAATGCGTTTGATGGATTTAAAGTCAGGCCTGATTGAATGGTCTGATAAGGCTGATGCACCAAATACAAACCCACAAGGCTGGTAAACTCAAGTGGTAAAAATAGGGGTAATGAGGTTCTATTATTGTGGCAAATAAGCAGTTTATTAATGGTTTTGATGCTGACATTATCCCTAATTTTCAGATTACATCGGCAATACCGTTATCTGGTGGTTTAACTAACCGTTGTTGGAAGCTGACCGGATATTATCAAGGTCGATTACTCACTGCTGTTTGGCGCCCCGTCTCAGCAATCAGCCAAGCTTTTTTAGTCGATCGTCAGCAGGAGTTTTTGACTCTTCAGCAGCTAAGCGCATCTCTTGCTCCATTACCTATTTACTGTAATAACCAAGGTCTACTCGTAGAATGGTTAGAAGGAAAAGAAGCGGGTAAAGAGACCTCAGATAGTGAGATCCTTGAACTGCTGGTTCAGATTCATCAGCAACCTCTCCCGCAAACAACACTTGATCTTAAGCAGCGTTGTCAATATTACTGGGATCAGATCCCTGTAGAACTTCATTCTCACCGTTTATTACAACTGCATTCTTGGTTTGCCCATTCCGTAATCCCAGAGTCTAAACAATTGGCATGTTGTCATTGTGATTTAGGACGTTATAACTTAATTAGAAAGGGGTCACGACTAAAGGTTATCGATTGGGAGTATGCCGCAGCAGGGGATGCTTTATTAGATTTAGCCTTAACGATTTTGGCCAATGATATGTCGATTGAAAGGGCTGTTACTCAATATTGCCAGCTCACAAAAAGTGAGTTCAACGTTATTTTAACTCAGGTGAACACATATCTGCCTTGGGGAATGTGGCTAGCCATTTTGTGGTATTACATTGGATATGAACAGTGGCAAGACAGTGAGTACCTTAATGCTGCGTTAGCATTACAACAAGAACTCATTCAGAGGTTAAGATTGGCTGACGATACTTAAGTTTGAGTAAGATTAAAGTCATGTTGCTTTTATTTTGCCAACAGCGTCATAGTTTTGTATGTAACTCTTTCAATGTGGTTAAAACCTGATAGATTAAAATCTTAGGATGATACTAAAGCGAAAGGGGAAACAATGATTATTTATTTACACGGCTTTGATTCAACAAGTCCTGGTAATCATGAAAAGGTCTTACAACTGCAGTTTATCGACCCTGATGTACGCTTTGTTAGTTATAGTACGTTACATCCCAAGCATGATATGCAGCATCTTCTTAAAGAAGTACATAAACTCATCGAACAGTCGGATGATGAAAATCCTCTAATTTGTGGGGTGGGGCTGGGCGCTTTTTGGTCTGAACGTATTGGCTTTTTGTGCGGCATCAAGCAGGTAATGTTCAACCCAAACCTTAACCCTCAAGAGAATATGGAAGGAAGAATAGATAGGCCAGAGGAATATGCTGATATTGCGACAAAATGTGTTACAGATTTTCGTAAAAAAAATTCAGGTAAATGTATTTGTATACTTTCAACTAACGACGAAGTATTAGATAATCAGCAAACAAAAGATGCCCTAGACGATTACTATGAAATAGTCTGGGATGAGACACAAAGTCATAAATTTAAAAAGATCTCACAGCATCTACAAACAATAAAAGCGTTTAAACAAGCATAATCCATCATTACCTCCTACATCCCCAGACGGATCACCGATCCGTCTGTCTAATGTCCCTACACCGTTTACAGTACTCGATTGAACAGGCATTTGCTGCTTATCTTTACCAGATGGTTGTTCAATAAGGTATATAGCCAAGTATAAGTCAGTCAAAGCATAAAAATTAAACCAAATTAAGATACAAAATAAGAGGAAGATATGACACGAATTATCGTTGTTGGTGGTGGCGCTGGTGGTTTAGAGCTTGCGACCAAGTTAGGTCGAACTTTAGGCCGTAAGCGTCGTGCCCAGATCACACTTGTAGATAGAAAAGCAAGCCATCTATGGAAACCTCTTTTGCACGAAGTTGCTACTGGTTCTATGGACGCAGGAGTTGATGCAATCAGCTACCGTGCACACGCTAAAAATCACTCTTTTGATTTCCAAATGGGTAGCTTACAGGCTGTTGATCGCGAAGCTAAGAAGATCACATTAGCTGCGCTGTATAACAAGCAAAATGAACTGCTAATGCCTGAACGTGAACTCGAATACGATATTTTGGTGCTAGCAATTGGTTCGATTTCGAACGATTTTAATACTCCTGGTGTACGAGAAAACTGTATTTTCCTCGATAGTCCAGAGCAGGCGCATCGTTTCCGTACACAAATGAATAACCAGTTTTTAAAGCTGCACGCAAACAAAGATCAGCAAACAGTGGATATTGCGATTGTTGGTGCTGGTGCAACGGGTGTTGAATTATCTGCTGAGCTTCATAACGCAGTAAAAGAGCTGCAGAATTATGGTTTTGGTGATTTAGATAGCTCCCGTCTAAATGTGAATTTGGTGGAAGCGGGTGAGCGAATTCTTCCTGCTCTTCCTCCTCGAATTTCACAGGCAGCACACAGTGAGTTGACTAAATTAGGAGTACATGTTCGTACTGCGACTATGGTGAATAAAGCCGATGAGACGGGTTTAACAACCAAAGATGGTGAACATATTCCTGCGCAAATTATGGTGTGGGCTGCTGGTATTAAAGTGCCTGACTTTATGAAAGATATCGCAGGGCTAGAAACCAACCGAATCAACCAACTTGTGGTAAAACCAACGCTACAAACAACGCGTGATGACGATATTTTTGTTATTGGTGATCTTGCATCTTGCCAACAAGAAGACGGCTCATTTGTTCCTCCTCGTGCTCAAGCGGCACACCAAATGGCAAGTCGTTGTTTCTCTAATATTGTTGCTAAGTTAAATGATCGCACGCTTAAGCCTTATGTTTACAAAGATCATGGTTCTCTTGTTTCACTTAGTCGTTTCTCTACGGTCGGTAGTTTGATGGGGAATTTAACTAAGGGCTCAATGATGGTAGAAGGACGCATTGCTCGTGTCGTTTATATCTCGCTGTATCGAATGCATCAAATGGCGCTTCATGGGGTATTTAAAACAGGTCTTATGATGCTAGTCAGTCGAATTAACCGCGTATTACGTCCAAATCTAAAATTACACTAAGTCCTTTAAAGCCTTAAGATTTTAAGCCACGCAGAGTCATGTTTGCGTGGCTTTTTTGCTATAACATACTTTCAGGTCGAAGCTGCTTAACTTTAAAAATAGCCTCTTTTCGACATTTGACATCTATTTTTTTATACAGGTTATATATATGAGACTTAACGGTTGTTTCTGCAACAAATAATGTTTCAGCAATCTCTATATTGGTTTTTCCTTCTGTTAACAAGCCTAGAATTTGCTTTTCTCGCCGCGTCAATAAAGGCTGAGTTGGTAATAACCGTGTATCATTGCTCGGTTTATGATTTCGATAGTAATCAAGCATTTGCTCTAGAGTCTGTCTTGGGAGCCATAATCCATGCTCTATCACAACAGCGATACTTTTTATCAAATGTTCTATCGGCGAATCCTTTGACAGTATTCCTTTGACTTTAGGCCAAGATAGTAGAGTGTCTGTTGTAATATCTGTATCAATATTGAAAATTAGGATGGGTGTTTCAGAGTCTTTGGATTCCAGTAATTTATTAATATTTTCGTTTATTGAAATTGCATGATGATCAATGATAATAAGATCGTAAGATGACGTTTTAAAATCATAATTAAAATTGGATATATTCCTAAATGAAATATTATTGAGTCTATTGTTGTTAATTTGATTAATGATTAACTCGGTATTCATAGTTTTTAAGCCAATCAATAATAGATTAAATTTTTTTTGACTCATAGATTATCCTTATATGATTTTATCCAAACGAAAATATTATAGTGATAAAAGATAAATTGAGTATAGATTAAATCTAATACTTTTCTAAATTTATAGATAATAAATACTACTTGTATTCATACTTTTTTATTTTAGTAAGGGACTAGATTAATAGCATCTGAATGATATTGGCTTATTGTGATGCGATATTTCTGGCTATTTCTATTTTTTTTATCAACGGTTTCTAGTGCGTCTCCAACTAAATTAACATTAGATTTAGTTGGCGTCATACCTGAAGTATGCACAATGAAATTTCAAGATAATCAGACAGTTGAACTCTCATCTGGAAAACCTCGATTGATTAATTTTGAAGTAAACTGTAATAGTCCTTTGAGTATGTCTGTTCAGTCTGACTTTGGTGGAATTAGACACAAAGAATATCATAATGAAGTGGTTCCCTATCAGTTAGGAATTGATATGGCTGGAGTGAATTATTTAAATATGACAAGTCATAAAATACAAAACAAGGTTCATATAGAATTTGGTGGTGATATTAATTTAAAGCAGCAAGGTAGCGTTAATATTGCTTTATTAAGACCTATGGTATGGGCTGGAAATTATGAAGATACTTTATTTATAGATGTGTATCCAAATAGTTTTAAATGAAATTAGTGTCTATTTTTAAATACAATTTTAGAAATAGGTTCTTTAAAGATTAAAGAGCTTACGTGTCATGGGAATAGTTGTGACATAAATGAGATCGGCCTGCTGTAACAGGCCGGAAAAAACCGAAACACATGGAATGAAACGGAGTTTACAATGAAAAAGTTTAGCTTAAGTGTAATTGCAATGACAACTTTATTTTCTGCTGGTATGGCACAAGCGGGTGATGTGAAACTAAATGGTCATGTTGCACCTGTTTGTGAAATAAGCGGATTAACCAGCGCTATAGTCGATTTTGGTGATGTATCAACAGCTCAAAAAACAGGTTCAGTATCTGGTCTAACATTCAAATGTAATGATTATGATGGAGCTACTGTGACCATGATCAGCGCAGAAGGTGGTTTAGAATCTGATGATGCTGAAGATGTTGCCTTATCATATGACGCCGTTCTTACTATTGGTAATAATGTGAATACGTTTAATGCTCCAGGTGGCTTTAATACCAATAATTACACTGAAACATACTCTCTATCAGGCTCAGCGACTTTAGCTGCTGGAATTGCTGGTCAAATTGAACTGACGACAACTGCTGCGGCACCATGGTCTGGTGGTTATTCCGACACATTAACTGTAGCAATTACCGCACAATAATCATCGAAAAGGTGCAGTAGCAGAATATTTGTATACTGCACCGATTTTAAGGGATAAGTATGGATAGGATATCAAAGATAATTAACATTGCTTTTATGATACTTATTAGTATGAGCCAACATGCTTATGCTTTTAAAGTACAGCCTATGGTTAGTGAGTTAGCTCCTATTGGAAGTGACTCGCAGCTGGTGATGAGGGTAGATAATGTTGATAAAAAGCCGCTTACAATAGAAGTCATTCCTTTTGAGCTGAAGATTGATTCTCAAGGGCAAGAAACCTTAGTCCCTGCTGATGACGAGTTTTTAGCTGTTCCAGTGACTGCGGTTATTCAACCGGGACGTTCACAATCTGTTATGGTGAAATATGTTGGTGATCCTAGTATTGTCCAATCAAAAGCTTATCGTATTTCGTTCCGTCAAGTGCCAATTCAACTCTCTGAACAAGAGAAAGGACAGCTAGGTCTATCTGTTCATATTAATACTTTAGTGAATGTGGCTCCTAAGAATAGTCAAAGTAAGTTAGCCGTTTCAGATATACAGTCTCAAGGCCAATTATGGCAAATGAAACTGACAAATAGTGGTAATAAATATGCTCGATTAAGTGAGACGACTTGGAAGGTTATCGATTCAAAAGGAAAACAACACAATCTTAATAAACAAAGTGTCGCGAAATTATCGGATAGTAATATCGTTCTACCAAAGTCAAATTTGATTATAACCATACCTAAGAAAAATGAATTTCAAAATAAGCCCAAAGCTATAGAGATTAAAACTGTGGCACAATAAATATTGATGAAAATAAGGATGCATATAATGAAAATGTTTTTATTATTTTTTGCTCTTTTTTCATCTTATGTGCTTGGTCTAGAAATATCTCCAATGGTCCAAGAGTGGAATCTATCAGAATCTCAGAGAAATAAGATGATTTCTCTCTATAATGACTCTAATCAACGAGTAGCGATTGAGGTGATTCCTTCCAATATTAACCAAGATAAGAATGATATTAATCATAAACTACAAGTATTTCCCCCTGCTTTTCTTATTGAGCCAGGTAAAAGGCAGAATGTGATGCTAGTTTGGAGTGATAATACGGTTTTAAAATCATCTCTGAGTTATTTTGTCTCATTTATACAGCACCCAACAGCTAAAGATAGTGATGCTGGGATTCAGATTCGAATCCGATACAATGCTGTTGTTCATATTACATCAAATAATTTGCTTGATTCGGTAAATGTCGTGAGTGTAGAAAATACAACGACAGGATTAAAGGCAGAAATTATTAATAGTGGTAATAAATACACAAGACTAGAAGACTATCAGATATCGTTAATTGATCTGCAAGGTAAGGCATTTACTGTTACTTCTAGCCAGATATCACCAAACTCATTATTTTTGTACCCACAACAAAAAAAATCACTTTTTATTGATACATCAGGAAGAAAAGTACGCTCAATAGAACTTATCAAGGACGATTAGTTATGCGAATACTGATTAGTATATATATTCTCCTTTGCCTGTTAGTTCTTCCTGCTGGGGCCGCAAAATTTAACCCTACATCACAACCGCTGGAGTTACAGACACTATTAACCATGAATGGTCATGCATTAGGTTCGGTATTAATTACTATCGATACCGATGATTCTATCTCGTTGGACAGTAAACAGACCCTTGAATTGTTATCACAATCTCTCAGTGGCGATATTATCAATCAGCTAAAGGGTGAGAGTAAGCAAGGTAGATTGACTCCTGATGACTTTAAACGTAAGGGCGTTGAGCTGGTATTTAATCCTGAATTGTTTGAAATGCAGTTAACGATGCAAAAAGCTCAGCAAAAAGAGCATGCATTATCAGCAATCATGAAGCAACCAAATAGAAAATATCAAGCGGATGCGAAATTAAGTGGTTATCTGAATTCAAGAGCTGCTTTGGTACATGATGAATATAAAAATCAGCAGGCATCCGATTCAAATATTACTCAGTATTATCAATTTGAAACGGGCGTTCGCTGGAAGAAGAACTTTTTAACTTCAGAGTTTACTTTAGATGACGAAGATGGCGGCAATTGGCAATTTAAGCGTATAGGTACTCGATTAAGTCGAGATTTTGCTGATTCTGCGACAAGAATTACTCTTGGCGATTTTTATCAGACTAGCGTGGGGTTCCAAGATAGCACGGATATTATCGGGTTATCGATTAGCCGTGATTATTCAGATATTCCAACTCGAAACGTTCGTCCAACAGCCAGTCAGCGTTTTACTTTACAAAGAACCTCTAATGTAGATGTGAAAGTCGATGGTATTATTGTGAATCGACTTACCTTAGCCCCTGGTTCTTATAATTTGCAAGATATTCCGCTGGCTGCTGGTAATAATAATGTTGAGCTTGTTATTAGTGATAATTATGGCAATAGTGAGACGTTGAACTTCAATATCGCGACTGGGCGTGATTTATTAAAAGAAGGGGAATTTGAATACAGCTTAGGCTTTGGTGTACCAGGTAACTTATCAAATCAAGGTATGGAATATGAAAATCAACACCGGGTTATCAGTGGATTTTATGAATATGGCTTAAACCCTTGGTTAACTTTAGGAGTCAATGGGCAATGGTTAATCTCCCGAGACTCAAATAAAAAAACAGATATTCAACAATTAGGTCAACGAACATTAGTTGCAACGTCAATTGGTACATTTGAAACGAATGTCGCATACAGTGATCATGACTATTATCATAGTGGTTGGGCCGCGAGTATTGGCTTTGATGCTGAGTTTCCAGCGAGGGATCAATTTAATCCTTCATTGAGTATTAAATATGAGTATTTTTCTCCTAATTTTGTAGGAATCAATGACGTCACATCTGATGCTGAAACATATGAGTCAAATGGCTCGTTGGATTTTTCGGCGCTACAATCGGATCAACATGCCGTTACTCTGTACTTTGATAGTAATATTACCTCGACCTTAAGAGGATCATTATCTGGGGTCTATAGCTATTCTTATGATAATGATTATCGCTGGTCTATCAGTTCTGGATTATCAGCACCATTATTTTCAACAGCCGCTACATGGAATGTGACGGCTACTTATCAATATGAAAAGCGAACTGATGATGATCTGTCACTTCAGGCCATTGTCAGTTGGCCGCTAGGATATACAGGCCGCTGGATATCGAATTACAACAGCTATAATCAGCAAGCACAAAGTGAGTTGTCGTATCAGAAGAACTTGGGAAATACGGGAGGGATCTCAACATTTATTGGTGTCGAAAATAGCAAAGATACAGATGCTGCTATTGATGCTGGATTCTATTATACCGGTAATCGATTTGAGTTTAATGCCGATCATACAACCCGCTATGTTGACTTATCTGATACCGATCGAAGTCATGTTTCACGAGTTGAATTAGCCACAAGTGTTGCGTTTGCTGATGGCCAATGGGCGGTTGGTAGGCCGGTTAATGAAAGCTTTGCCATTATAAAGTCACATGCCAACCTCAAAGAACACTATATTGAAATCCAGCCTAATGATGATACAGCAAGGGTCAATAGTGATAATTTAGGCGCTATGTTGATACCCGATCTTGTCGCGTACAGTGAGCAGCAGATTAATTATGATGTTGAAGATCTCCCTCCGGGATACTCTTTAGGTGAAGGATCTTTTGCTTTGTATCCTGAAAATGGCTCTGGTTATGCGCTTACCATAGGTAGTGATGATGTTATTACGGTAATGGGGGCTTTTGAGAATCCCAATAAACAGCCTTTAAGTCTTGCTGTTGGTTCGGCAACTTTACGTAATAATACCCAGTATGTTCCCATTGAATTTTTCACAAATCGCAATGGTAAGTTTGCTATCTCTGGGTTACGAGAAGGACATTACAGTATTCGTTTTGCTAAACATAATTTGTATTACGATTTACACATCAAAGAAAATAGCCCGTTGCTAATAAACCTTGGCACGATCAGTTTAAATAAACAAAATTAAGTGGGGAGGGACTATGAACCTCTGTCTTAGAAATACTCTTATTATAATACTATGTTTATTTTCATCATTTACGATAGCTGACTGTAATGCCCAGCTTAGAGCGATAACGTATTCTAGTGGTGGGGATCAGTATCAAGTTTTCGGTCAACACGTTAATGGGCTAACGCAACAATATTCATTAATTATTGAGGGTGGCGATCAGCGTTCATGCCCTCTGTTTTTGGTTATTGAACCTGCTGTATTTCCATGGGCTTTAATAAATCATGACAATAAACGGTTAGAATTTGATTTAGAGTTCAAACACAATCAAGTTCGTCAAGATAGTTCAAAAGTCATTGTAGATTTCTCGGGTGAAAATGAACGGATATCAACTCAGTTTTCTATCCGCTATCCAGCCGATCAAGTCGTCGCCTCTGGACAATATCAAGGGAGGCTAAAGTTTACCTTAACGGCAAATCCACATGAATTAAACCAGTACTATGATAAAGAAGAGTTAACACTGCAAGTTGCCGTGGTAAATACAATGAAGCTGAGTTTATACGGTATAGCGGGGCAATATTATCGTTGGGACTTAGGAGACTTAACACAATCTGGTATTCGTACGAATGCGCCTAATTTGTACATTCAATCAACCGAGGACTTTTATGTAGAAGTTTCTTCGCTAAACAAAGGTAATCTCCGGCATCATTCGGGGCAAAGTAAATGGGATATACCGTATCAGTTATTAATTAACTCTAAGGTAATGAATTTACATCAGGTATCGAGTAAGCAGGGCTATCGGTTGCAACCAGATGGTATAAAAATACCAATTGAAGTGGAAGTTCCATCAGTTACCCAACAACGAGCAGGGGAATACCGCGATAGCGTGGAAATTATGATAACACCAACATTGGGCAGTTATTAATCACTGACTAAACGACATTCTTGTTCTGTTGGGTGAGTGCGTATGAAGCGAGCTTGGTCAATATTGGCCTTGATACCACAATAAAACTCACGGCAAGCACCTCCAATATCACTAAGTGAAATATCATCTTGAGTGACATTAATTTCTAATTCGCAATTAGGTGCTTCTTCTCTTACTTCTGGGGTTGGAAGGTAGCGAATGGTATCGCCAACCCAAATGCCAGAGCCTTCCATTGCGCAAACGTGGGAATTAGTAGCAAATAATACTAATGAAAACTGAACAGTATGATTGGGGCCTTGAGTTAGGCTTAGGCAGTCAGATGCTTGCTCAGTTGACCATTGCTTAGTGTCTGATTGATAAGTTTGGATTTCATGGGCAGCATAATAATGGCGATATAAGTTTGGATCTTGCTCTAAGGAAGAAGATGCTTGAATTTGAGTTGTTGTTAATAACCCAACAGAGAAAAGAATAAGGGATTGGTGAGATAAGCACTTCATAATAGTCCTTTAAAATGGCTGCATACCTAAGTCTTATTTATAGAATTTCGCACATTAAAGTGACTTAGGCATATATCTCAATTGTATTGATTAGATTGCTGTTTACTTAAAAATTAGCTGCTTAATTCTAAAAGTTGTGAACTCATACAAAAAAGCAGCTGGTCGAGTTGGGTTAATTAGTTAATTTTAAACAACTCTACGTCAAAAATTAGCGTTGAACCTGGTTTGATAATACCAGCGCTGTTATTACCATAGGCTAAATTTGCAGGGATGAATAAACGTACTTTTTCGCCTTCAACCATATATTGCAAACCTTCAGTCCATCCTTTAATCACTCGGTTTAACGGGAATGAAATTTTCTCGCCACGGTCAACAGAGCTATCAAATACTGTCCCATCGATCAAAGTACCATGGTAATGCACAGTAACAGTGTCCGTTGGCTTCGGATGCACAGTGCCAGTACCTGGTTGTAGCACTAAATATTGCAAACCTGACTCTGTTGTAATTACGCCAGGTTTTGTTTTGTTTTCCGCTAAGAATGCTTCACCTTGTTTAATATTCTCCGCTGCCAGTTGTTTATTGGTGTATGAACGATACAGAAAAAATGCAACCAGAACGGCAAGTAGAATTGCAAGAACCATTTTAGACACTGAGGTTTCCTTACTAAAAGACACACAAATTAATAGGGCGTTATGTTACCACACTCTTATTCAACATCTTGTGGAATGATAGAGTAGACATAACCTGGATTTGGAATATCGTTAACTAACACACGATTTCGCGAGATCGCTTCAAATTGAGCACCACACGCCAGTGCGGTCTGTTGGCTTGGGATATTGTCCATATGAGTGACAATCTCAAGACGAGTAAGAGATAAATCTTCAAAACCAAAATGGATGATCGCTTGGCATGCTTCTTTAGCAATTCCTTGATGATGATAGCTAGAATGGATCCAATAGCCTAAGTTGGCGGAATTAAATAATGGCTGTAAACAGGTGAGTGCCACAGCCCCTAAGAGTTCGTCGCTGCGTTTATCAAATACGGCAAATTCATAGCCAGTATTGGTTTGCCAAGCAACAGAACTATTCGCAATCCACTCTTTGGCATCATCTTGGGTGAAATTGTAGTCACACCACTCTAACCAGGGTGATAGCTCGGCCATGGAATCATAAAGCGCTTGTAGAAAAGGAAACAGATCAACATCTTTAAATGGTCGGAGATAGAGACGTTCGGTTTCAAGGGTAAAATGTTGAGTCATCTTGTTGTCCACTAATGAGGCAAGATAGAAATTAAGAGTCTGCATTAAAATAAAGTATAACGAAGGAAGAACAGCATGAAAGCCACCGAAGTTGTTCGATGGCCTTTACGATTGACTAGGCAGCTTGAGATAGTTGATCGACAAGATCATTAACAAACTTGATACGTTTTTGACGATCACTGTCGGTTAAGAAGATCTTAAGCTTTGTTGGTCCTTCCATTCGATAATATTGTGGCTGGGTTTGCAGTAAGTTAACCAAAATTGCAGGGTTAATATTGGCATCTTGGCTAAATTCGAAGTACCCACCTTTTTCGCCCGCTTCAATTTTGCGAATCCCAATTTTAGCGGCTTTCAACTTAATTTGATTTAATGCTAATAAGTTTTTGGTCGCTTCTGGTAATAGACCAAAGCGGTCGATCAGCTCAACTCGAATTTCATCAAGTTCGGTTTGATCTTTGGCGCTGGCAATACGTTTGTACATGGACAAGCGCGTATTGATGTCGGGCATAAAATCATCAGGTAGAAGAGCAGGCATTCTCAACTCAACTTCTGTTTGCTCTTTAAGCAGATCATCAAGAGAAGGCTCTTTACCTTCTTTTAATGCATCAACGGCTTGCTCTAGCATTTCCATAAACAGCGTAAAGCCAACGGATTGAATTTGTCCGCTTTGTTCATCGCCTAATAATTCACCGGCACCACGAATTTCTAGATCATGAGTTGCCAAAGTAAACCCTGCACCTAAATCTTCAAGTGAGGCAATGGCTTCTAAACGTTTCACGGCATCTTTAGTCATACGCTTAGGATGAGGTGTGAGTAAGTAAGCATAAGCCTGATGGTGAGAGCGACCAACACGGCCTCGTAACTGGTGTAATTGAGCCAAACCTAAGTTATCAGCACGATCCATAATAATGGTGTTAGCGGTTGGAACATCAATCCCTGTTTCAATGATGGTTGTACAAACTAACACGTTAAATCGTTGGTGATAAAAATCACTCATAATGCGCTCAAGTTCTCGTTCGCGCATTTGGCCGTGAGCAAAAGTGATTCGAGCTTCAGGTACTAGCTTACTGATATCTTCTACGGTTTTTTCAATGGTATCGACTTCGTTATGTAGGAAGTAAACCTGACCACCACGATTAATTTCACGTAAAATTGCTTCACGAACGATGGCATCATCTTTCTCTCGAACAAAGGTCTTGATAGCTAATCGGCGAGCAGGCGGGGTGGCAATAATAGAAAGATCGCGCATCCCACTCATAGCCATATTAAGAGTTCGAGGAATTGGTGTAGCAGTCAGTGTTAGAATATCAACGTTTGCTCGAATAGCTTTGATCTTCTCTTTTTGACGGACACCAAAGCGGTGCTCTTCATCTACAATTAACAGACCCAAATCATGATATTTAACGGTGCTATTAAGCAGTTTATGAGTACCGATTAAGATATCAATCTTGCCTTCTTCAACATCGGCTAAAATCTGTTTTTGTTCTTTCGCTGTTTTAAAGCGAGATAACACTTCAACTCGAATTGGCGTATTAGCAAAGCGGTCTCGGAAGTTTTCGAAGTGCTGCTGGGCCAACAGTGTTGTTGGTACGAGGACTGTAACTTGTTTGTTGTTATCAACAGCAACAAATGCAGCTCGCATCGCGACTTCGGTTTTACCAAAGCCAACATCACCACAAACTAAACGATCCATGACCTTTGTTTGACACATATCAGACAACACCATATTAATTGCCAGTGCTTGGTCATGGGTTTCTTCAAATGGGAATCCTGTACAGAAATCGGCATAGGCTTCACGATCGAGCTTAAATTTAAAGCCAGGTTTAAGTTCACGCTTGGCATAGACATCCAACAATTCTGCTGCAACATCTCGTACTTTTTCTGCAGCCTTCTTACGCGCTTTGGCCCATGCTTCACCGCCTAATTTGTGTATTGGCGCTGTTTCTTCGGCACCGCCAGAATAGCGACTGATTAAATGAAGAGAGGCAACGGGCACATATAGTTTGGCACTGTTTTGGTATTCCAACGTTACGTATTCGGTTGTAATACCGCCAGCTTCTAACGTTTGCAAGCCTTTATAACGACCGATACCGTGCTCAATATGAACAACGGGTTGGTCAATTTGCAATTCTGCTAAGTTACGAATGATGGTATCTGCGTTAACGGTTGTTCGCTTTTCTTCTCGACGACGACGCTGAGTAACACGCTCACCAAGAAGATCACTTTCACAGATAAAGGCAACATGAGGGTCGCTCAGTAAAAAGCCATTTTCAGCAGCACCAATAACCATGGTGTAATTTGATGGGCTTTCAACTGCTTCTGTTAAGTTGGCACAGACCATTGGTCGTAATTTGATTCGAGCCAGAAGATCGAGTAATGCTTCTCGACGACCTTCAGAGGCAACAGAAAAAATGACTTTACCTGTAAACTGTTCAGTAAAGCGGCGCAGTTCTGCTAATGGCTCTTTTAGCTGATGATTAATCGTTAACTCTGGCAGTTTAGTCAGGGCTGGATTGAAGCGATCCGCTTTATCAATATCGACACTCTCTTGCTGAACGCGCACTCTTGGCAACTGTTTAAAGCCAATGTGCATCTCATCTTTGGTTAACCAGAGCTCTTTAGGCTCAAGAAGAGGGCGGAGTGGATCGACTCGGCGTTGATCGTAGCGATAATCAGCATCAGCTAAGAATTGATCAACGGCAGGCTCAAGCTCACCTAATGTCACAAGCAATGTTTGTTGGGGTAAATAATCAAACAAGCTTTCGGTATGATCAAAAAATAGAGGTTGCCAGTATTCGATACCCGCAGGCCATGTTTTTTTACTGACTTGTTGATAAATCGACTCAGGTTCTCGGCGCGCCTCAAAACGTTCACGCCAACGTACACGGAAGCTTTCTACCGCCAGATCATCGGTTGGAAATTCATGAGCTGGCAGTAAATTAATATGCTCAATTTCACCCGTAGAACGTTGATTTTCAGGATCGAACTCACGAATGGAATCTACTTCATCATCAAAAAAATCAATGCGATAAGGGTGATTACTACCCATTGGATATAGATCGAGTAGAGAGCCTCGACTAGCGTATTCACCATGCTCAATAACTTGATCCACATGACGATACCCGGATGCCTCTAACTGTAGGCGTAATTTCTCTAAAGAGAGGCGATCACCTTTTTTGACGATGAGAGCATGCTGGTGGAGGTATTCTCGCGGCGTTAATCGTTGCAGCAGCGTACTAATGGGTACGAGCAGTACTCCAGACTCTTGTGTTGGTAGTTGATATAGTCGAGCTAAGCGATCCGAGATGATATCTTGATGAGGGGAAAAGTTGTCATAAGGCAGCGTTTCCCAATCAGGAAAAATAGTGACATCAGTATGGGTAAACTGGCTAATCTCTGGTTGTAGTCTGACTGCTGTTTGGCTATCTGGCACCACAGCAAGTATGGGACCGTTATGGTTAGCCGCTAATTCAGCAATCGATAATGCAAGTGCAGCACCAGATAGGTTGCCAACATAGCTACTTTCTCCCGCTTTTTTCGGAAGAGGAATTGAGAGTATTGTATTTTGTTTCATCATTCTTTTATCGTATTTGAGCGTTGTTGAGCACGTTGACGTAGTAGTTTTTGCTGTTGATGTAACGCAGCTCGAATCAGTAAATCTTTATCTTCTTCTTGGAGGCGAACATAGCGTAATTCAACCTCAAATTGATTATTTGCTAAAAGTTCGCAGCGGCTGACTTGGGCATAACTGTAGATAGCTGCTGGTGGGTAGTCTAAGAAGAGTGTGGTTTGAACATATTGGTTTACTGCAAGCGGTTGGGTTGCAATATAGTTTAATTTGCTTGCACCAAATGACGTTGTATAAAAACGGTGTTTGGCATCATCTTGTTGCGATAAAACGTAAGAGAGCAGTAGGTTAATTTTGCTGTTTTGCGCGAATAGGTATTGGACAATCGCGGCATTTTCATCTTGTGAAATACCTTTTAGTAACCGTTCTGCTTGCTCTTCTTGTTCTGAGCACTCACTGGCAACACGAAACAGTGGAGGAATTTCCTTCACAAAGGTTTGATGGTCGGGCAAGGTTACCCCGTCCTCAAGAGGGTATACATTAATTTTTAAATCATAATGTACGGAAAAATACTCATCCTGATTCATTTTATGCCTTTAAACTAATAACTCAGATTCAAGTCTAATTAAGGATTATTGCCTAGGCTTATGCAAGCCGCAAGTCTAGAACCCAAGTTGGCAGTAATTAGTTCCTGTTTTTACATTAGTTTTACCTCTTTGCATGGTATTCCATAACTCGAACAGGTATTCTAGAGCTATTCATTTAAGGGAGTGATTTCACTAGGTTATGTTTCATCCAGTCTCTTTTTTTATAGGGTTACGCTATTTAAGAGGTCGCTCAGGCGATCGCTTTAGTCGTTTCGTCTCCTATATGTCTACTGCCGGTATTACTATTGGTGTTATGGCTCTTGTTACTGTTTTATCAGTGATGAATGGTTTTGAAGATCAACTGAAAAGCCGTATTTTAGGGGTATTACCACAGGCTGTAATTACCGATGCGAGTGGTCGTATGCTTGAGAGTGATAGCGCTCCAGCCGTACTGACTCAAATGGATCACGTAACTAAGGTTGTTCCAATTACCCGAGGTGAGGTCGTCATTCAGAGTGCTCAGTCGATTTCGGCGGGAACCATGTTGGGGATTGATCCTAATAAATATGAAGTTATCGCCGATCATATGGTTCTTGGCGCTCTCGATAAATTAACACCTAATAGTTTTAATGTTGTTATTGGTCAAGCGTTAGCTGTTCAATTAGGGGTTCGAGTAGGCGATCAAATCCGATTAATGGTTACGAGTGTCAGTCAATATACTCCTTTAGGTCGAATTCCAAGCCAACGTAAATTTACCGTGGTGGGGATTTACGATACGGGCTCAAACGTTGATGAAGAGCTGGTGTACACCAATATTCAGGATGCAGGTCGTTTATTGCACTTTAAATCGGATCAAATGAGTGGTTGGCGTCTGTATCTTGATGATCCTTTTGTTGTAACTGAATTAGAACAGCAACCTTTACCTAACCATTGGCAATGGACCGATTGGCGAGCTCAACGTGGCGAGTTATTCCAAGCCGTTAAAATGGAAAAGAATATGATGGGATTAATGCTGGGTCTTATCATCGGAGTTGCTGCATTTAATATTATCTCTGCACTGATTATGGTGGTGATGGAGAAACAGTCTGAGGTTGCGATTTTAAAAACCCAAGGTATGACTAACCATCAGATCCTAGCCATTTTCATGGTTCAGGGGTCGAGTAGTGGGGTAATTGGTGCTGTGTTTGGCGGCATTCTAGGTACATTATTCTCTGTTAATTTAAATACGGTGATGTCGATAATTGGCGTTCGTCTTTCAGCCATTGGTGGCTCTTTACCTGTTGTTATTGAGCCTGTTCAGATCATCATTGTTATAATTGGCGCTATTTTATTAAGTTTACTTGCAACGGTATTCCCATCATACCGAGCTGCATCTGTTCGTCCTGCTGAGGCACTACGTTATGAATAATTCATTATTACATTGTCATCACCTGCGTAAGGTGTATCAAGAGGCTCAGCTTGAGACTGAAGTATTAAAAGAAGTTGAATTTTCAATTGAAGACAGTGAGTTAGTCGCTATTGTTGGCTCTTCAGGTTCAGGCAAAAGTACCCTGTTGCATATTTTAGGGGCATTGGATGAGCCAACTGATGGTGAGGTCTTCTTTAAAGGGACTCGGTTAGATACATTAAGTGCGAATAAACAAGCTAAATTACGTAATAAACAGATTGGCTTTGTGTATCAATTTCATCACTTATTATCCGATTTTACTGCAACAGAAAATGTGGCAATGCCATTGTTGATTGGTGGGGTGAGCGTTGCAGAGGCCCGTCAGCGTGCTCATGACATGTTAGAATTAGTGGGCCTTAAACACCGTTTAGAACATCGTCCATCGGAACTCAGTGGTGGTGAACGTCAACGTGTTGCTATTGCAAGAGCATTGGTGAATAAACCGGCTATTGTTTTGGCCGATGAGCCAACGGGTAACTTAGATCATAAAACTGCAGTCGAGATTTATGATTTGATGCGTAAACTCAATCAAGAGTCGGGAACAGCTTTCTTGGTCGTGACGCATGACAAAGAGTTGGCAAGCAAACTTGACCGTTGTATGCATATGAAAGATGGTGTGTTAACACAAGTTGAGGCTGTGTAATGTTTCGACCTTTATCTCTCTATATAGGTAGCCGATTTAGCCGAGCGAAGAAACGAAATCGGATGGTATCGTTTATTTCAATGTCATCAACCATTGGTATTGCGGTTGGTGTTGCCGTCATTATTCTTGGCTTATCTGCGATGAATGGTTTTGAACGAGAGTTACAAAATCGAGTTCTTGCGGTCATTCCTCATGGTGAATTAGAAGCAGTTAAGCCACCATTGCAAGATTGGCAACCTATTATTAAACGCGTTGAACAGAGCCCGTTAGTGACAGGTGCTGCACCTTATGTGCAGTTCACTGCTTTGTTAGAAAAAGGGGCAAAACTTAAGGCGGTTGGAATACGAGGTGTTGATCCAAAAGATGAAACTAAGGTTAGTGCTTTACCTAAGTTTGTTCTTGATAATGCTTGGTCGAATTTTAAAGCCGGTCATAAAGAGATCATCATTGGTCAAGGTATTGCTAATAAACTGAAGGTGAAACGAGGCGATTGGCTAACGGCCATGATTCCAAGCGCGGATCCTGATGCAAAACTTAAAGCTCCCCATCGTATTCGTCTCCAAGTTGCGGGAATTTTAGCGCTCGGTGGCCAAATAGATCACACCTTGGCGATTGTACCGTTACAAGATGCTCAGCAGTATTTGGATATGGGAGATGGCGTATCGGGTATCTCTTTGAATGTGACCGATGTTTTAAATGCACAGCACATTGTAAAAGAGGTAGGGTATACGCTGCCTGTTTATGTCTATTTGAAAAGCTGGACTCAGAAATTTGGTTATCTATACCGAGATATTCAGATGGTTCGCACTATTATGTACCTAGTGATGGTGCTGGTAATTGGTGTGGCCTGTTTTAATATTGTATCGACTTTGATGATGGCTGTTAAAGATCGTTCTGCTGATATTGCGATTTTACGTACCATGGGGGCGCAAGATCGTCTCATTAAATCGATTTTTGTTTGGCATGGACTAATGTCGGGTGTAGTGGGTAGCTTAATTGGGGCGGTTGTCGGGTCACTTTTGGCGATAAACTTAACGGCTATTGTCAAAGTCATTGAAAAACTAGTTGGTCATCGTTTTCTTTCTGGTGATATCTACTTTGTTGACTTCTTGCCGACGCAGCTATCTATCCATGATGTCATTTTGGTTTCGATAACGGCTATTTTGCTTAGTTTAGTTGCAACGTGGTATCCAGCAAGACGAGCCAGTCGATTACATCCTGCTCAAGTACTGAGTGCTAAATAGCACCAGTTGAAAAACGGATGTTATAGAACTTATTAAAGCTCTCATTAGGTGGGAGCTTTTTTATTATTTATTTTTTGATAAACGTATTAGATTTAACCAAACAAGTAGATCCTTTCAATAAAAAGTGTCTTTTTTACATAAAATATCTGCGAGATTTGTGAAAATTAGCTGCTGCTTTAAACAGTTATTTTATTTACCAACCATAATAAAAAATAAAGTAATTTCAGAAGTTACATATTGCAAATACTATGCTGTTTTATTCAGCGCATATCGTGTTGTAAATTAATTAATGTCACGTAAATGTCAGAAATTTCTTAAATTCATCATTTAGATGCCTTTTTTGAAAATAAATTATGAATATTGTTCATTTGAACAAAAACTGAACAGGAAAGGGTTCACAACTGCGAAAAGTCGTGCTAATTTACGCTTCGAATTTCAGACAAGTGAACTAAAAGACAAATAGATTATGAACTATAGATTGTCTTGTGCTATTCATAATGGGTAGCTTATTGGCTTGTCTCTACTTATATAATGGAATTTAGGAATTACAATGAAAAAGAATGCACTAAGCCTTCTAGTGGCTCTAGCAGTTATTGCTCCAGTTGCAGCTCAAGCAGCAGTTCAACTACCAGCAGGTACTCAGGAACTAGGTATCCAGGGTAACGCTAAACTAGGTAGCGGTTGGGATCTAAACCTAAACGGTTCTTACGGTACTTTCGTTAAAGATAACTGGGAAGTGGGTGGTACTGCTTCTGTACGTGCACAAGATGCAAATGATGCAATCAGTGGTAAACTAGGTGTATTCACAGAGTACAACTTCGTTAACTCTACTAACTGGGTTCCTTACGTTGGTGCAGCAACTGAGCTTGCTGGTTTAAGCTACGACAACAATAATGGTGCATCTGGTGATCTAGGTGAGAGTGGTGATTCTTGGGCTCTTAACATCAAACTAGCGGCTGGTGTTAAATACTTCATCAACCCTAACGTTGCTCTAACAGCTGAAGCGAACTACAACATCGCAACTGACGATATCGACTTCTCTGGCGACAAAGCTAAAGATAGCCTAACTAACATCGTATTCGGTACTCGTTTCTACTTCTAATTTGAAGTTATTCGAATCCTATATTAAACCCGTCGCAAGGCGGGTTTTTTTTGTATCAGAAACCAATGCGAGGAGAGCTATTTTTCTGGTTCAATAAATAGAGGGTAATTAAGGATAAGATGGCGGTTTGATGGTTGAGATGGGCTAAAATAGATACTTCAAAATACCTCAAGTCTTTAGGTTCGAATTCAACTTTGAAGAGCTCATCTTTCTAACTAAAATTTGCCTTTAGACTCGGTTCTGTTAGTTCTATTAAAAGAAAAAGGCTACCGAAGCAGCCTTAACATAATATATACAACCTGTACGATATTACTTACTTAATAGATTGTTCTACTTGAGTTTGATTCATTTCTGCATTACGTTTTTTTCGGCGTAATAACCAACCTGCTAATACACTGCAAACGGCAACCGCTAAAGTAATCAAAGGGGCAACCATCAAAATAATCGTAACAACATGAGCTACTTTTTCTGGTAAGAATTTCAATGAATAACCAAAACCAGTCAGTAGACCAACCCACGCGGTTGCACTTACCCATGTGAATCGATAAAAATGCGTTTTGCTCTTGACTCGCAGACCCATCATAAGTGGTAGTAATGGACGTACAACAGGGATAAAACGAGCTACAAATAACGCTACTAAACCATGTCGCATCAATAAGCTATCAACAGTTTGCATCCGGTGTGGTGGAACCATCTTAACCCAACGCTGAACTTTAGGTAGATGATCTAACCAACGTCCTTGTAGGTAAGCTAGCCAGCTACCAGTTGCAGACGCTGCTACTAGTAAAATGAATATTACTTTATAGTCAATAATACCCATCGCACCTAATGTGCCAGAAAGTATAACAATGCTGTCACATGGAAGAGGAGCTGCCGGTAAAAATGCACTTTCAAGCCAAATGACGAATGTAACGCAGAAGTAGATCATTAAG
Organism: Photobacterium damselae; assembly: GCF_003026815.1. Taxonomy (GTDB): domain Bacteria; phylum Pseudomonadota; class Gammaproteobacteria; order Enterobacterales; family Vibrionaceae; genus Photobacterium; species Photobacterium damselae. The sequence goes on from NZ_PYOG01000002.1 coordinate 153,905, forward strand.
ATACTTTCTGGATTTTTTAGCGCAACAAAATCTTGATGCCACAGTGCTGTGAATATGGATAGAAATGAATCTAGCATCAAAGTTTCCTTAAAATTAGAGTTATAAATTTAAAAACAACAAGCTTATGAAACGAATGGCTCTCTACGGCTGTGGCCAAATCGAAATTGTAAATTACTGATTCGCCAGCCATTAAGCACAAATGGAGGGTTGATATGGCTAATTACGCGTTGTTGAGCAAGTTTGGCGACAAAAATCTTATGCTCAAAGTAATTTCGAACCAAATCAAAAGAGGAAACTCTATCTGGATTGTCGGTTGATGGCTCTATATCTGGTTTTGATTCATTACGAACAAACCGAGAATTTGGCACATATTGTACTTTATCATCATTGTGAATGTTTGAATTCAGACTTACTTCATAGCGGTACAAACCTATATTTTTAGGCTGACTAAGCTCGACCGTAACTGAAGACAGTAACAGCGAACAAGTAATGAAGAGAAATGAAGTAAATCTACACAATTTAACGACTCAATATGAGTAATCTACCGACTCCGAACATTTTATTGCTAATAGATTTGATATGCAAAGGCTATATCAGCAAAAATAACGAAGATAGCCTATTAAGTATAAAAACCTTAGATTTCAGGCTGGATAGAGAAAAAATCATTGAATCTGAAATTGATTATGCTCTTTATGTATTAGGGTTGTCATAAGGTAATGTTAGGTAGGGCGATAGCTGAGGTTATGGCGAAGTAAGGAAGCAAGGGAGCATTAGAAGCTCCCTTTGATATTTAAAGATATTTAAATAACTACTGGATTTTATTTGCTTGTTTTTTCAGTTGTGAGCCTAGGAAAATAAAGCTAAAGCCTTCAAATAGTAATGAAACACCAATAAAGATACCTAGTAGAGAAAGAGAGAACTGAGGATCATCAAGCAAGGTAAAGAAATAAATACCAATAGCAGTTGAAATAATACCGCTAAGAACAATCCACTTACCACCTGGTAGGGCACGGTTTGTTAAACCAAATACTACACGAGTACCACCGTTGAAGATCATGGTCACAACCATCAACATTGTGATAGTAACCAATCCTGCTAATGGCTTGAATAAGATAAATAGACCACCAACGATATAAAGGACTGCAGCTAGAACGTACCAAAGTTTAACGTTCCACTGTTTAATACTGAAGGTATGGTAAGCCTGAACTAGACCACTAAATAAGAAGGTTGCACCGATGATTGTGGTAATTGTTACACCAGCAACAACGGGTAAACTGATCGCACATAAACCCGCGATACTAATTAGAATGCCAACAATAAAGAACCATTTCCATCCTTTAGAGAGCATTGAGTGCATTGGACTTTCCATATAAACCTCTAATTTATTAAGCTGTTTTGTATTATAGATGATGACATTAACGGTAAAGTTTTTTGTCTTGGTTAACAATAATAATACAGCGTTAAATTTGAAATGTAAGGTTTGTATACCAGATAAATACAGATTTGCGGACATAGCGTGCTAGGTCATATTTTTATCGTACTGCATAACTTTATGATTTCAAATTGGTTCATAAAAGGTACACTGATTTTAATGATATTGATAAACAGGTTGGAAGGTGGAATGAAAAAGTCCTTGGTATTTATGAGTCTGGTTGCTCTCGCTCTAACTGGTTGTAGCTCGGAGCCATCAATAAATCTCAATAACTTGGCACAACAGAGGGCTGAGCTTATTCGCCAAGAATTACCTTACTTAGCGCAGCAGGGAATGGTTATTAAAGATGTTTATGCAAAAGGCCCTCGCGTAGTCATGACGTTTGCAGATATGAGGTTGGAGAGAGAAAGAAATGAATTTGTGAACTCATTTTGCCAAGTTCCCGGTATTGCAAAACTGTTAGATGTTGGGCTGCAATATGAGTTCAAAAACTTAGATGGAACATCTCGTATTCTAACGGAAGACGACTGCTAAGTGAGATTCAATTCAAATGAGTAGAGAAAGGCTTTGAAAGATGGTGAACAGTAATTTGTTGTAATTCACAACTTAGCTCGTCTTTTATTCATTGTTAACCCATCTATCTTAACCTCGCACTATCTCTTGCGAGGTTTTTTTATGCGTGTTTGTGTAGTGGTACATTGATAGGTTCAAGTTTATTTTGGGATGTAAGTACTCTTCTTAGTCAGTGTTGATAAACGAAATTTACGTTTATTCCAGCTTCTAACAACCGAATAGCGCCATAGCCCTCGAATACCAAAATAACCGAGCAGTGCGCATGTTACGCTGCAGATGAAACACCCCAGTAGAAATGGAGGTCCGATTTGACTCATTTGGTGGAGCAAAAACTCCCAAGACAATTCAAAATGAAAAGGCAAATGGGGGGTATTCATCACCCAAGCCCCAATTTTATAGGCTCCATAAAACAAAACAGGCATAGTGATTGGGTTACTGACCCAAACCAAAGCAACGGAAAGAGGCAAATTTACACCAAACAAAATAGCCAATCCTGCCGCCATAATCATCTGACTTGGCAATGGAACAAAAGCCATAAACAAGCCAACAGCAAAAGCTCCCGATGCCGAACGGCGATTCAAACACCACAAATTAGGGTTATACAAGACATTACCAAATATGCGCAGGGCTTTTTGGCGTTTAATTGTCTCGTGGTTAGGCAAATAACGTTTGATAATTTGTCGAGGCATTTTGGCTCTTTCTTGTCTTAAGTCACGACCGATGTTTTTATTTTGTACTGCAGTCGTGTTTGGTATTTTGTCGCTACATATATGGGATGTATTACCCAATATGCAGTGGCTTATTTTGGTGTCCTTCGTAACAACGAGTATTGCGCTTATCTTTCGTTATTATTGGCTACTATGGTTTACATTAAGTGCATCATGGGCACTTTTATATGCTCATCAATATATGAATGAGCTAGAAAGTATTCCACAAAAACGCAGTCATCATACCATAGAAGTTAGAGTAAATTCGCTGATAAATCGTAACATTTCGTCAGATTCTATAGAGGTCTCCCCAACAATAAATACGCTGTCATCTTATGTTTTACCCTCTACTTTTAAGCTTAGTTGGGATCAATCATCTTGGGTAAAGCAAGGGCAAAAATGGCAGATTCCCGTTCAGTTTTCCCGTCCTTATGGCATGCTAAATGAAGCTGGTTTTGATAGTGAAGTACACGCCGTAGGTAAGGGGATTACCCGTAAAGGCCGAGTAATTTATCAAGCCGACAATCTCCCCATGATGCTAGATTCTTCAGTTACTTATCGTCAGCAGTTCTTCGATTATATTTCATCCTATCTGGTAGACCTAAAGCATCATGCTTATCTATACGCTCTGACTTTTGGTTATCGAAATGGATTAACGGCAGATGACTGGTTGATATTACGTGATAGTGGTTTAGCTCATTTGATGGCCATCTCTGGGTTACATATAGGGCTCGCTATGTTGTGGGGATGGGGGATTGGATGGTTCCTCCGTTCACTTTTGCCACAAAATCAGAAATTTCTTTGGCTACCTTTAACCTGTGGTTTTAGTTTTGCTCTTGCTTATGCCTGGCTCGCCGGTTTCTCCTTACCAACTCAACGAGCTTTATTGATGTGTTTGATTGCTGGGGGGCTGCTGTATGCAAGGCGAACGTGGCTTAGTTGGCAGATTTTTTTAGTGACATTAACGTTATGTTTAGTGTGGAATCCGTTATCGAGTTACGCCTCAGGCTTTTGGCTCTCTTTCTCGGCTGTTTGGATTTTGTTTGCCTCCAGAGTATTTTCAGGGAAATCATTATCATCACCCAAAACGGCTCGTCACTCGAAGTTTAGTCACAAAGCTAAATCTAATGCAGTGGAATTAGTAAAACTGCAATTTGTGTTACTTATCTTTATGCTACCGCTACAGTGGCACTGGTTTGGTGGTATGTCTATTTGGGCACCTATTATCAATTTCATCGCAGTCCCATGGGTGAGTATGGTAACGGTTCCTCTACTGTTTTTGGCTATATTAACATCATGGTGGTTGCCAGCTTCTCTACTGATATGGCAACTTGCTGATTGGTCGCTGTTGCCTGTTCTTTATATAGCATCATGGGCCAAAGGTGGATGGTGGTTATTTTCAGAGAATACTTATTGGATTTTATGTGGCGCTATTGTGTGGGGGATAAGTTTGTACCTTTTACCTCTTCGCCAATTTATCGGTGGGCACATATCAATTTTTGTTCTTTTATGTCTTTTTTATTGGAATTTGAATAATCGTTCACCAGCTATGGGGTGGAAAGTTCATATGTTGGATGTTGGGCATGGACTTGCGATATTAATCGAAAAAAATCAACAAGCGTGGTTATACGATACAGGAAGCCAGTGGAAAGACAGCAGTATTGCTCGAAGAGTGATTGCCCCTGTATTAGCAAAAAAGGGGATAGGGCAATTGGATGGTTTTATTATTAGCCATAGTGATAATGATCATGCAGGAGGAACCGATCATATTGTTGCAGATTTTAATCCTGTTAAGCGCCGCTCCAGTGATAACCGGTCTGGTTTTTCTGTTTGTAAACAAGGCGAAAGTTGGTTGTGGCAAGGATTAAAATTTGAAGTCCTATGGCCGCCAGTTATCAGGGATTACGCATCTAACCCCTATTCTTGTGTGATTAGTATTCGAGAATCTGGACGAAAACTCAGTCAAACTCAAATATTACTAACTGGTGATATTGACGATGTGGTGGAGTTACTTTTGGCTAAAGCTTATCCTCAACTAACAACGGAAGTACTTGTTGTTCCGCATCATGGTAGTGCGACCTCATCAACCTATACTTGGTTAGATAAATTACAACCCTCTTACGCATTGGCTTCAATAAATCTCTATAACCCTTGGCGGTTACCTTCTCAACGCATCAAAGAACGGTATGAGCAACGAAATATTGTTTGGCTTACCACTGCAAATGAAGGGCAAATTAGTGTTCAGTTTGTGGATAATCAAATTAAGTTACAGCGTTACCGTCAGGATGTGGCGACCGAGTGGTTTCGCTGGCAACGAGATAAATAGCTAGTAACCCGAGTTTTAAACCTAGATTGTCTAGACATTGACCTGTCCTACCTATATCTCCCTGATAGAGAAGAACACATTTTGTTATACAGTCATTTAGAGGGTAGAATAGAGGTAATTGTCTTATTGAAATATGGGTTTCCATGACAAATATTACAGAGAAATCTACTGTCGATACGTATAAACGACTGTGGCCATACATCAGTGTTTATAAGCTTGGATTAACAGTAGCTGTTGTTGCCTTAATTATTAATGCGCTAGGCGACACTCTTATGTTATCAATGATCAAACCTCTTCTTGATGAGAGCTTTGGTGGATTTGATAAGCTTGACACCGATTTTCTTACCATGATGCCAATTTATCTTATTGGTTTAATGATCGTACGTGGCTTAAGTGGTTTTGTCTCTACGTACTGCTTATCTTGGGTATCGGGTAACGTTGTGATGAACTTACGTCGTCGTTTGTTTAATCATTTTATGAAGATGCCTGTTTTTTTCTTCGATCAAGAAGCTTCCGGTGCGTTGTTGTCTCGTATTACGTACGATTCAGAACAAGTTGCTTCCGCCACCAGTAGCGCTTTGGTTAGCATGGTGCGTGAAGGTGCCTCGATTATTGGTTTGATGGCGCTAATGTTCTGGAACAGTTGGCAGCTTTCCGCCATTCTTTTGGTTATTGCACCTGTGGTTGCGATCAGTATTCGTATTGTTTCGAAGCGTTTCCGTAAAATTTCTCGCAATATGCAAGATGCAATGGGATCGGTTACCTCTTCAGCAGAACAAATGCTTAAAGGTCACAAAGTTGTACTGAGTTATGGTGGCCAAGAAGTAGAGAGGCAGCGTTTTGATCAGGTGAGTAACTTGATGCGTCGCCAAACAATGAAATTGGTTTCTGCTCAAGCGATTGCGAACCCAGTAATTCAGCTTATTGCTTCGTTAGCTCTTGTTGTTGTTTTAGTACTTGCAAACTCAGAGTCATTACGTGCCGAATTAACCCCAGGTACTTTTGCTGTGGTATTTGGTGCTATGTTTGGTTTGATGCGCCCGCTAAAAGCACTGACTAACGTGACCTCTCAGTTCCAACGTGGTATGGCTGCTTGCCATACGCTGTTTGAACTTATGGATTTAGAAACTGAGAAAGATAATGGTACACATCAAGTTGATACTGTTCGTGGTGATGTTTCAGTTAAGAATGTGACCTTTACTTATCCAACAAAAGATACACCAGCACTGCGCAATGTGAGTTTTGAGCTTCCCGCCGGTAAGACTATCGCACTGGTTGGTCGTTCTGGTTCTGGTAAGAGTACCATTGCTAACTTAATGACGCGTTTTTACGATATTGATAGTGGCGAAATCCAATTAGACGGTATTAATATTTGTGATTACGAACTGTTTAATTTACGTGAACATGTAGCCGTTGTTTCTCAAAATGTGCATCTGTTTAATGATACGATTGCCAATAACATCGCTTATGCAAGTGGTGATAAGTACAGCCGAGAAGATATTGAACGAGCAGCAACTCTTGCCCATGCCATGGACTTTGTTAAAGATATGGATAATGGGTTAGATACGGTTATCGGTGAAAATGGCGTTAGCCTATCTGGCGGTCAACGTCAACGTATTGCCATTGCTCGTGCATTATTACGTAATGCTCCAATTCTTATTCTTGATGAGGCGACATCAGCCCTTGATACGGAATCAGAGCGTGCTATTCAAGCAGCATTGGATGAATTGCAAAAAGATCGTACCGCATTAGTTATTGCCCACCGATTATCAACTATCGAGAAAGCAGATCAGATCTTAGTGGTTGATGAAGGTGAAATTATTGAACGCGGTACTCATGATGAGCTCATTGCTCTTGATGGTGCTTACGCTCAACTTCATCGCATTCAATTTGGTGAGTAATGGCAAACTTAATTGAAAAGCTTTGGTTTCAGCATCCTCCTAAAGGGGGGATGCTGTTTCTTTATGGGGTAACTTGGCCTATTTTCTTCCCGTTAAGTAAGCTGTTTGGTTACATAGCAAAAAAACGCAGGGAAGAGTACCGCTCGGGTAAAAAACAAGCTTATCGAGCTCCAGTACCTGTTGTGGTTGTCGGTAATATTACCGCAGGTGGTAATGGTAAAACGCCAGTAGTGGTTTGGCTGGTGGAACAACTACAAGCTCGCGGTTACAAACCAGGCGTTGTATCACGAGGTTACGGAGGTAAAGCACCGTATTATCCTTATTTGGTAAACAGTGATACTCCTGCATCGATTGTAGGTGATGAGCCTGTTTTGATTCAGCGTCGAACTCAAGCGCCTGTTGCAGTTGCTCCCAAAAGAGCTGAAGCAGTAAAACTATTGATAGAGCAAGGTGTTGATATCATTATTACGGATGACGGTCTACAGCACTATGCGTTAGAGCGTGATCTCGAATTGGTTGTTATTGATGGCCAACGTCGATTTGGTAATGAACAACTGATCCCTTTAGGTCCGCTTCGTGAACCGTGTTTGCGTCTTAATGAAGTCGATTTCTTAATTTGTAATGGTGGTAAGCCTCAGGCTAACGAAGCCGCTATGAGCTTAAAGCCGGCGCCATTAATCAATATGAAGACAGGATTGCGATGTGATGTTTCGCAATTGTCTGACGTGGTTGCAATGGCTGGAATTGGTCATCCACCACGATTTTTTAATACATTATCTGCGTTGGGGGTCACCCCAATTAAGTGCCAGCCATTTGCTGATCATCAAGCCATGGTTGAAGATGAATTAGTACAACTTGCCCAACACGGGCAGCACCTAGTAATGACTGAAAAAGACGCGGTGAAATGCCACGGATTTGCTCGAGACAATTGGTGGTATCTGCCTGTAGATGCCGAGATTGATTCGGAACATGCGACAGCCATTATTAATCAGATCATTGAGGTAAAGGAAAAGTATGGATCACCGTCTGCTTGAAATTGTAGCTTGTCCAGTTTGTAACGGAAAACTGAACTACGATAAAGATAAGAATGAACTGGTTTGTAAATTTGATCGCTTAGCGTATCCCATTAGTGATGGAATTCCGGTATTACTTGAACCAGAAGCTCGCACATTAAGCCCTGAAGAGGTGAACTAATATGTCGTTCACGGTTATTATTCCAGCGCGATACCAGTCTACTCGCTTACCTGGTAAACCTTTAGCTGATATTGGTGGTAAGCCGATGGTTCAGTGGGTTTACGAGCAAGCTTGTAAGTCAGGGGCTGATAAAGTGATTGTGGCAACAGATGATCAGCGTGTTTTTGATGCTGTTCAAGCCTTTGGCGGTGAAGTGTGTATGACCCGTAGCGATCATCAGTCAGGTACTGAGCGTTTAGCTGAAGTGGTCGAGAAATACAACTTAGCTGATGATCATATTGTCGTTAATGTTCAAGGTGATGAACCGTTAATTCCTGATACGATCATTCGCCAAGTTGCAGATAATTTAGCTCATAAAAATGCACCAATGGCGACGTTAGCGGTTGAAATTGATCATGAAGATGAAGTCTTTAATCCAAATGCTGTGAAAGTCGTAACGGATAAAGACGGTTATGCGATGTACTTTAGTCGCGCTTCCATTCCTTGGGATCGTGATCACTTCGCTCAACAACCAGCTCAGATTCATCATAATTTACTGCGTCATATTGGTATTTACGCATATCGTGCAGGCTTTATTAATACCTATATTAATTGGCAGCCAACTGCTTTAGAACAAATTGAAGCATTAGAGCAGTTACGTGTTCTTTGGTATGGCGAAAAAATTCATGTTGATGTCGCAATTGATGCTCCGCCAGCTGGAGTCGATACGCCTGAAGATTTAGAAAAAGTTCGTGCATTAATTAGCTAACAGTTTAATTATTTAGAACAATAAAAAACCGAGTGAGATTATTAATTTCACTCGGTTTTTTTGACTGCGACAGATTTATTTCCAACAATAAATCAGAAAATTACTTATCTGCTACGGCTTCTTGTTCTAACTCATCAGCAATCAGTTTTGCTTTTTGTTTTTCAGCATGATCTGCCATATGAGACATAGGCTTCTCTTTATTTTTAATTAGCTGACGTTCAAGACGAGCAAATGCTTCATTTAATGCTTCAATTAATTCTTTACTATCAGCAGATGCATCAATTTGACCTAGATTTGAACGAGTAGCAATTTCAACATGAAAGTTCTTTTCTGGTTCAAGTTTCATGAAAACATCTTTGCTATGAAAATTAATACTAAATTTATCAAGTTTCATAAATGCTTTGTGAATATGCTCTTCAAGATAATCAGGAAGTTCAAAGTTACGTGCTGTAATTTTAATAGTCATTTTACTCACCATCTCTTATTTATTCTCTATGGTATGTGCTATTTAAGATGAACTTGTTTGAGATGACTTTATGTGATCTAAATCATAAAATTAAATTGTAACTAATTTGTTGATAAATAAGGTTTCTTGCTCTATTTGTAAGCGAATTTAATATTTACTTAATCATGATTCTCAATATTGATATAAAAAACATAGAAATCAGATGATGTTTGTATTCGTTAAGTTTGATTTATGTATTTATTTTGTATTACTCAATTTTAGTAATCAATGATCTCAAATTATAAAAAAACCGCTATAAGTGGATATAGCGGTTTGATTTATTAATCTGATGTGATTGTTATGCTAGATGGGTTGGCGACGAATCAGTCTCTTCATCTTGTTGAAATACCTTCTCATCATATTGGCCTAATAATCGAGAGGTAATTGTTCCTGCTGTCATTGAGCCACTTACATTAATTGCGGTACGTCCCATATCAATTAAAGGCTCAATTGAAATTAATAGACCAGCTAAGGCAACAGGCATATTAAGTGTTGATAATACAATCAGAGCCGCAAATGTTGCACCACCACCAACACCTGCAATACCAAATGAACTCACGGTGACTACGGCAATAAGCGTTAGCATAAAGCTAGGGTCGAGAGGATTAATACCTACTGTAGGTGCAATCATTACCGCTAACATTGCAGGGTAAAGGCCCGCACAACCATTTTGGCCCATTGTTGCACCAAACGATGCTGAAAAGTTCGCTACACCATCACTATTGCCCAATTGTTTTACTTGCGTCTCAATATTTAGAGGAATGGTTCCTGCGCTAGAACGAGACGTGAAAGCAAATGTTAGTACAGGAAGTATCTTCTTAATATAACGAATTGGGTTTACACCAACAGAGCTAACCAAGACGAGGTGCATAACCAAAATTAACGCTAACCCCACATAAGATGCAGCAACAAAGCTAATTAAGTTTAAGATATCGTGATAGTTAGAGCCTGCAACAACTTTACTCATAAGAGCCAAAACACCATATGGCGTTAAGTTCAGAACCATACGAACTAGAGCACGAACTACTTCTTGTACAACATGAATAAATTTCTCAAAACTTGCACCCAGTTCTGGTTGAGTACGGATAACCGTTAAACCAGCAACGCCGATAAAGGCTGAGAAAATAACAACGGCGATAGTTGATGTTGGACGAGCACCTGCTAAATCAGCAAATGGATTACTCGGGAAGAAAGAGATCACCATATCAGCAAAAGATAAGCTTTCAACAGATGTTAGACGTGTTTGTAGAGCTTCACCACGAGCGATCTCACGAGCACCTTGAACAATACTATCAGCAGATAAGCCAAATAAATGAGTAACTAAAATACCGATTAATGCTGATGCTGCTGTTGTTGCTAACAAAATACCAATAGAAAGACCTGAAATTTTACCTAAAGATCCTGAGTCTTTCACTTTGATGATAGCGCCAATAATCGAAACCATGATGAGTGGCATAATGATCATTTTTAGTAAGCTAACGTAGCCTGCACCCACAATATTAACGTAGTTAAGGGTTTGGTTAATCGCTTCTGAACCGCTACCGTAAACAAATTGTAAACAAGCACCGAAGATAACACCCAAACCTAAACTGATAAATACACGACGAGACAGTGTTTTTTCAGCTCGTTGTTGTTGGTATAGCAGCGCAATGAGAAGCGCAAAAATAATTAAGTTTACGATGGGATAGATCATAGTGCCGACCTTAGTATTTTGTGTCTGAATTTAGGCATCCTACTTCAGAAATGTTGGCGATTATCTTGATTCTGAGTGGGAATTTTCTCTGTAATTTGTATGCATCATAAGAGGGGGATCACAAAAAACGGTAGTCTTTTTAATACTTTTAGATATAAGAAAAAGCTATTCCATATATCTAAAAGTTATTAAAAACAGGTGGGAAGAAAATATTTCTCTTTGTCTTTCTCAAAACAGAAAAAGTAGTAATTATAAAAAAGCCAATATGGAAAATACGCATATTGGCTTTACATTATTGCAACATCAGTTTTGCTGCGGTGGGCGCTTAATTATTGAGCGGTTTTGCTGTCTTGTTCGAGATCGTGAACATCAGATACAGCGGATTGTGGTTTTTCAACGTGCTCTTGAACTAAGGCATCACGAAGACGCTGCCAAATTTGTCCCATTCGTTCATGCCAGTATCGTTCCGACTGTTCTAAATATTTAGAGCTTGGTGCATAGCGGACCCATGGTTGCTCAATTTTATTACTGGCCAAAAAGTTTGTTGGTGCTGGGATTGGGTTTAACCCAGCTTGATGGAATTCGTATAAGGCGCGTGACATATGGCTAGCTGATGTTACTAACACCAGATTCTTATCACCGACAACAGAGGCCGCTTGAAACGCCTCTTCCCACGTATCCTTGGCCGTTTCGAGTAGTAATATGTCCGCTTTATTAACATCTAATGCTAAGGCAACTTTTGCCATCATACGAGCATGACTAATATCTGAACCGCCGCCATAACCCGATAAAATGAGTTTTGAGCCAGGATACATACGATAAATACGAATACCTTCAACTAAACGCATTAATGCAGCGCGCGATAATTGCGAAGTAATAGGAAACGCATTGTCAATAACATGACCTGCACCTAACACCATAACGTAGTTAACTGGCGTAGAATGCGGTATAAAGGGAGCATTCTGCTTCTCTAAGGGACGCAGTAAACTGGTGGATATTGGCTGAAAGGAGAGCAGTAAAATTCCTAACAGTGACGCAGTAATAAATCCTCCAGCGAGCCCCTTACGACGGGTAAACCAAAGTAGATATAAGCCAATAAAGCCGATTATAAGTAGGGCTGGTAGTGGCATTAATAGTGTGGAAAGCAATTTTTTGAGTTCAAACATGAAAGAGTAGTCCGAAAATTCAGCAATTGAGCTTTAAATAGCATCACAAGCCTTTATTCCTTGAGCGCTTGTGAGAAAATAAAAGACATTTTTTATAATCGCTATCATAACGTAAAGCAGACGTGATCAAAGACCGAAATTTTGATGATTTAGCGCAAAAATTTGCGAAAAATATATATGGGACTGCCAAAGGCGAAATTCGACAAACCGTCGTTTGGCAGGATATTGAACAGATCTTAGCAGAGCTTAAGAGCGAAACGCCACTACAAGTGTTGGATGCTGGAGGTGGTTTAGGTCAGTTGTCGCAGCGCATCGCCGAGTTGGGTCATCATGTTACTTTATGTGATCTTTCTAGCGAAATGCTGAATTTAGCCGAGCAAGAAATTGCTAAAAATGGTTTGCTTGAGCAATATCGTTTAGTTCATTGTCCAGTACAAGAGGTTGGACAATTTATAGAGCAACCTGTTGATCTGATTCTTTTTCATGCAGTAATGGAGTGGTTAGTTGATCCAATTAGCGCTTTGAGCGGTTTATTGGAACAAATCAAGCCTGGCGGTGTCATTTCAGTCATGTTTTATAACTACCATGGGTTACTGTTTAAGAACCTTATCTGTGGCAATTTAACGCATATCGAAGAAGGTATGCCGCATCGTAAGCGATTTAAGCTTCAGCCACAAAAAGGGATCAGACCAGAGGAAGTTTATCAATGCCTTGAAGATGCTGGTTTAGAAATTATGGGGAAAACGGGTGTTCGTACTTTCCATGATTATATGCAAAAGCATCGTTTAGGTGATTATACATTTGAACAAGTTCTTGATATGGAACAGAAACTGTGTCGTCAAGAACCGTATTTATCTCTAGGTCGTTATATACATGTCTATGCGCGTAAGCCTAGCGATAACGATTTAGTGGAAGCATAACAGCAATAAGGACAACGGATGAGTGAAGTTACCCAGACCGTTCCTGAGTTGGTACATTGGGTTAAGCAAAATGAATTTGCGATTAACCTCCCAACTGAGCGGCTGGCGTTCTTGTTGGCGATTGCTGTCTTAAGCGGTGATCGCTTCGATGAAGAACTAGGGGAAGGAGAACTGATCGATGCATTCCGCATAGTTAGTGATCTATTTGGACAAACCAAAGAAACTCTAGCCTTTCGTGCCAATAACGCCATAAATGAGCTGGTGCGTCAGCGTTTAATTTCGCGCTTTACCAGTGAAATCACCGATGGAGCAAGCATATATCGCTTAAGTCCATTGGCATTGGGTATTACTGATTATTATGTTCGTCAGCGTGAATATTCGACCTTGAAACTGTCTATTCAGTTAGCCATGGTTGCTGATGAAATTAATAAAGCAGCAAAATCAGCCCAAGAAGATGGTGATATCAAACATTGGCGTCAAAATGTCTATGCCGTGTTGAAATTCTCAGTTGCTGAAATTTTTGACCGTATTGATTTAAATCAGCGCACCATGGATGAGCATCAGCAGCAAGTGAAACTCGATATTGCTGAGCTATTGAATAAAGACTGGCGTGCGGCAATTTCAAGTTGTGAAACGTTACTTGATGAGACATCAGAAACGCTTCGTGAACTTCAAGATACGTTGCAAGCGGCGGGAGATCAGCTCCAGACTCAATTGTTAATCATTCAAGAATCGACTCAAGGTCGTGAAGAACTGGATTTTGTTGATGGGATGATTTTTATCCTACAAATGAAACTGGATCGAATTATTAGCTGGGGTCAGCAAGCGATTGATCTCTGGATTGGCTATGACCGTCATGTGCACAAATTTATTCGTACCGCGATTGATATGGATAAAAACCGTGCCTTTAGTCAGCGCCTACGCCAATCTGTGACGGACTATTTTGATAATCCATGGCTACTTACTTACGCCGATGCAGATCGCCTTGTCGATATGCGAGATGAGGCTTTGATACTGCGTGATGATGAAGTCACAGGTATTGTCCCTGGTGAGTTAGAGTTTGAAGAACTGGATCTGGTTAATGATGAATTAGCTGATCGTGTTGCTGAAATGCTCAGTGCGCACAAAGCAACGGGTGCTCCAATTAATTTAAGTGCGCTACTTAAAGACTACTTAACACAGCATCCGCTAGCTTATCATTTTGATCTTGCACGCATTGTTATCGATCAGGCGGTACGAATGGGTTATTCAGAAGATGATTTCAATGCCATTCAGCCAGATTGGGAAGCCATTAATGACTACGGAGCCAAGGTACAAGCCAATGTCATCAACAAATATTGAAGAATTTATGCCTGAAAAGTTGGCAAAAGCAATTGCTAACCCACTTTTCCCTGCACTAGATAATGCGCTTCGCTCTGGTCGACATATTTCAAGTGAAGATCTGGATAATCACGCATATCTTATTGAGTTTGAAACAGAACTTTCAATGTTCTATAAGCGATATAATGCTGAACTTGTCCGTGCACCGGAAGGGTTCTTATATCTACGTCCACGTTCAACATCATTGATTGGTCGTTCAGTTTTGTCTGAAATTGATATGTTGGTGGGTAAAGTACTGTGTTTCTTGTATCTGAGCCCAGAGCGCTTAGCTCACGAAGGTATTTTTACGAACCAAGAGCTGTTTGATGAATTAGTCTCATTGGCTGATGAACAAAAGCTAATGAAGCTGGTAACAAACCGCGCAACAGGTTCAGATCTTGATCGTGAAAAACTGTACGACAAAGTAAAAACATCTCTTCGTCGACTACGTCGTATCGGTATGTTGATTCCTATTGGCGAAAACGGCAAGTTCCGTATCAGTGAAGCGGTATTCCGTTTTGGTGCTGATGTACGTACTGGTGATGATATCCGTGAAGCGCAATTACGTCTAATTCGTGATGGCGAAGCGGTTGTCCATCAACAAGAGCCAAGCCAGTCAAGTTTACTGGATGATCAAGATATGACAGATGAGGCTGATAACGGTCAGCAGCAACTCGATATGTCGACTGAGGAGCAGGAGAGTAACATTTAATGGAACGCGGTAAGTACAAATCGCTCACCATGGTCAACTGGAACGGCTTCTTTGCGCGTACTTTTGATATCGATAATTTGGTGACAACACTTTCTGGTGGTAATGGTGCGGGTAAGTCTACGACTATGGCGGCCTTTATTACCTCTTTGATCCCCGATCAAAGTTTACTTCATTTCCGAAATACAACCGAAGCGGGCAGTGCAACAGCCTCTCGCGATAAAGGTTTGCACGGTAAGTTAAAGCCAGGTGCCTGTTATTCGGCATTGGATGTCGTAAACTCAAAAAATCAACGTTTGATCTTTGCCGTTAAGCTACAGCAAGTTGCTGGACGTGATAAGAAAGTTGATATTAAGCCGTTCTTAATTCAAGGCTTACCATCACATATCAAACCAACTGAAGTCTTGATTGAAACGGTTTCTGAGAACCAAGCACGTGTTCGCCAGATCAATGAAGTGAAAGACAAAGTTGCTGAGTTTGAAGGTGTTCAGTTTAAAACATTTAATTCAGTAACCGACTATCATGCGCAGATGTTTGAATTGGGTGTTCTACCTAAGAAACTGCGCAATAGCCAAGATCGCTCTAAGTTCTATCGCTTAATTGAAGCCTCATTATATGGTGGTATTTCAAGTGCGATCACTCGTTCATTGCGTGATTATCTGTTGCCTCATAACTCAGGTGTTAAGAAAGCGTTCCAAGATATGGAAGCAGCATTGCGTGAAAACCGCATGACACTTGAAGCAATTAAGATCACTCAAAGCGACCGTGATTTATTTAAGCATTTGATCACAGAAGCAACAAATTATGTTGCAGCTGATTATATGCGCCATGCTAATGAGCGTCAGAAAAAATTAGAAACCACATTAAATCTTCGTCGTGAAATGATGGGTTCTCGTCAAACGCTAATCGATCAACAGACAACACTGAACAATATGAGCTCAGAGTTGGGTGAGTTGAGCGATAATGAGCAAGCTCTTGAGCAAGATTATCAAGCAGCGTCGGATCATTTGCAGTTAGTGCAAACAGCCGTACGTCAACAAGAGAAAATTGAACGTTACCGTGAAGATTTAGAAGAGCTAAATGAGCGTCTTGAAGAGCAAGTTATGGTGGTGGAAGAAGCCGCTGAACAACTTGCTATGGCAGAAGAACAAGCTCAGCTAACAGAAGAAGAAGTTGATAGCTTAAAAACTCAGCTTGCAGATTATCAACAAGCTCTTGATATGCAGCAAACTCGTGCTTTGCAATATCAACAAGCGATTCAGGCGTTAGAGAAAGCGCGTGATTTATCAGGTGATCATCAATTATTACCTGATCAAGCACCACCATATCTGCAACAACTAACGCAAGAACAAGATAAGCAGACAACAGCATTACTTGCGCTTAAACATAAACTGGATATGTCATCTGCGGCAGCACAACAGTTTGATAAAGGTTTGGCGATTGTTACCACGATTGCTGGTGCAGTTGAGCGAACTAATGCCGGTGTTAAAGCTCGTGAGTTGTTAGCAAAAGCCCGTGAGTTACGCTCAGTAGTGGAACGTGGTGAACAGCTAAAATCACAATATCGTGATCTTGAACGTAGTGTTCGTAATCAACAGCAAGCGACAGAACAAGCTCAAGCTTACCAAAAGAAATTCATGGTTGTGCTGGATGGTGAAATGGCGCTGGCTCAAGAACAAGAGCGTCATGAAGCGACACTTAAGAGTCTAGAGCAAGATCAAGCTGCATTGGTTGAGCAACGTAATGAATTGCGCCATCAAGAACAGCAGCTGTCGGCAAAAATTACCGAATTAGAAGCGAAGGCTCCTGCATGGATTGCCGCGTCTGATGCATTAGAAAGACTTGCAGAGCAGTCAGAAGCAGAACTTGATAGCAGCCAGGCTGTTATGGAAGCGATGCAAAAAACGCTAGATTCAGAGCGCACAGCAAGCAGCAATCGTGATCAACTGGCTGCACGTAAACAGCAACTTGATAACGATATTGAGCGTTTAGCCCAGCCTGGCGGTAGCGATGATTCACGTTTACGTGCACTTGCAGATACGTTAGGCGGTACTATGCTGTCTGAAATCTATGACGATATCACTATTGATGATGCGCCATATTTCAGTGCGATGTACGGTCCGGCTCGTCACGCGATTGTTGTTCCAGATCTACAAGGTATTAAAGATAAGCTGATTGCTCTTGATGACTGTCCAGATGATCTTTATATCATTGAAGGTGATGCTGATGCCTTTGACGATAGTGGCTTTGATGTAGATGAGTTAGAAGATGCTGTTTGTGTTCATCTTAACGATCGTCAACTGCGTTATTCTCGTTTCCCTAAAGTACCATTATTTGGTCGAGCGGCGCGTGAGCAGCGTTTAGAGACACTACGTGAAGAGCGTGATCAGGTTGTTGAAGATCATGCTAAAGCGTCATTTGATTCACAAAAACTTCAGCGTTTGTACCAGAGCTTCAATAGCTTTGTAGCAACACATATGGCGGTTGCATTCTTACCAGATCCTGAAGTTGAGTTAAAATCTGCGCGTGAGCAACGCAATCAAGCTACACGTCAACTTGCAGATTCTCAAGCTCAAGAGCAGCAACAGCGTTCACAATTGGCTGCTGCTCGCGAAGGTTTAGCGTTACTCGGTAAATTGTCCCCTGTGGCTAATTTATTAGAAGACGACACCATTAAGCCTCGTTTTGCAGAGGTTGAGCAGCAACTTTCTCAGATGGATGAAGCCTTTATCTATCTAGAGCGTCACGGCAAATCTTTATCTGAGCTGGAAAACCTAGTCTCGGCATTAGATGCTGACCCTGAGCAGTTTGATGCACTTCAAGCCAGTTATGCTCAAGCCGATCAGAAGTTACAAGATCTAAAAGCATTGATCTTTGCTATTGCAGATTTAGCTGAACGTCGTCACTACTTTAGCTATGCCGATTCTGTTGATCTTCTGAACAAGAGCTCTGAGCTAAATGAACAGCTAAAACTGAAGCTTGCTGCTGCTGAAAAAGAGCGTAACCGTAACCGCGAAAGCTTAAAACAGACGCGTTCTCAGATGAACCAATATAATCAACTATTGGCATCATTAAAGAGTTCGCATCAAGCTAAACTGGAAACCGTGCAAGAGTTTGAACGTGAACTGCATGAGTTAGGTGTTCGTGCGGATGTGGAAGCTGAAGAACGTGCACGTATTCGCCGTGATGAGCTTAATGAACGACTACACAGTTCTCGTAACCGTCGCAGTCAGCTTGAGAAATCCATCACCTCGATTGAACTTGAAATGAAGTCTTTGGCTAAGCGTTTACGCAAAGTGGGTAAAGACTATCAAGACGTACGTAAGTTAGTCGTTCAAGCGAAAGCGGGATGGTGTTCTGTTCTACGTCTAGCGCGTGAAAGTGATGTTCAACGCCGTCTGCATCGTCGTGAAATGGCTTATATGTCAGCTGATGAGCTGCGTTCACTATCCGATAAAGCGTTAGGTGCACTACGTCTTGCTGTTTCTGATAATGAAGAGTTGCGAGATGCACTGCGAGCGTCAGAAGATGTTTCTCGTCCAGAGCGTAAAGTTCTATTCTATATCGCTGTTTATCAACATCTGCGTGAGCGTATTCGTCACGATATTATTCGTACCGATGATCCGGTTGAAGCGATTGAAGAGATGGAAGTGGAACTGGCGCGTTTAACCGATGAGTTAACAGCCCGTGAACAGCGTCTAGCGATCAGTTCTGACTCTGTTGCTAATATTATTCGTAAGACGATTCAACGTGAACAAAATCGTATTCGTATGCTAAACCAAGGCCTACAGAATATTTACTTTGGTCAGGTTAATGGCGTTCGCTTGAATGTGAAAGTACGTGAAACACACGAAGCACTTCTTGCGGGTCTATGTGAACAAAAAGATCAACACAATGATCTGTTTGGAAATCAGCGTTTGTCGTTCTCAGAAGCGATGGCAAAACTGTTCCAGCGTTTAAATCCACATATCGATACAGGACAGCGTTCACCTCAAACATTAGGTGAAGAGCTACTTGATTACCGTAACTACCTTGAGCTTAGCATTGAGGTTAATCGTGGTACTGATGGTTGGCTACAAGCAGAATCTGGTGCGCTATCAACGGGTGAAGCCATTGGTACGGGTCAGGCAATTCTATTGATGGTTGTTCAAAGCTGGGAAGAAGAGTCTCGTCGCTTACGTGGTAAGGATATTATTCCTTGTCGACTACTGTTCTTGGATGAGGCTGCGCGATTGGATGGTAAGTCTATTGCGACCTTGTTTGAACTGTGTGAGCGTCTTGATATGCAGTTATTGATCGCGGCACCTGAAAATATCAGTCCAGAGAAGGGTACAACCTACAAGCTGGTTCGTAAGATCTTTAAAGATCGCGAGCACGTGCATGTTGTTGGTTTACGTGGCTTTGGTAATGAACCTAAGAGTCAAGATAAGGTTCAAACATTACTTGATTTAGATCCGGCATAACCTAAGGTTTTATCGTTTTTAAATTAATAAGTTAAATAATAAAAGGTCAGCGAAAATGCTGACCTTTTTTATACCTTCTATATATCCAAATTGATTTTAAGCTGGTGGAATCATAGTAGATAGTATTTAGTTATTATCTCAATAAATAGAATAATTACTTTTTGAGAGGGGTTAAGTTCTGGCAAAAGCTTTGCTCTAATTCATCTAGCCAAGCATAACGTTTGGTATAGAGCTTTCTCTTATTACGATTTAATTGACTCAGGTCTTTTCGTTCTGGCTGAGTTGGAACAAGATAAAAGCTCTTATCAATTTGAATTGCTCCATATTCCTGCCAATAAGCATCGTAATCAAAAGTAACAATACTACTGCGTTTTCGACCGATATAACGCCATGACTTATAAATATGACCTTGATTACTAATACCATATATGTGAGTAACGTTAAGACATCGGGCAAGCATTAAAGCAAACTCTAAAATCAAAGCCTTAGGGCGTAATCCATGACAACTCTTAGTAAGACTTTTAATGACTTGCTGACGATTTTCGATGCCTTCATTAGGCCCCTGAATAACGCCAATATACATAGTTCGATAGGGTGTCGTTTCAAAGTTTACGGTGGTTGCGTAAACTCGATTCCCTTCGCTATCGAGTAACGATAATCCTAAAGAACCTTCTCGCTGCTGACCTCGATTAATAAACAGACGATAAATATTTTCTTCTTGATCAGTCACTTCAGCAAGTTGGTAGCCATCAGCGGTAAAAATAGCAGGGAGTGCATCGGCATGGAAATTATGTTGTAGAAACTGGAAATGTTGTTGAACCGAACTCACCCGACGCTGAGTGTTCCATTTTGCGCAGATATAGGATTTAAATGGCTTTTTTATGATTTTTGGGTGAATTGATAAAACAGGTGATAGTGTTTCATTATCAAACGTTTGAAGCAGATTCTTAATGGTTTTTTGGTGCATTAATCCCCAGAATTTAAAACGTACATCTTGGCGTACTTTTTTAAATCCAGTGCTATCTGCATGGAGATTTTGTGACAAAATACAAAGCTGTTTATAAGTAGAAGAATGAAGAGATGACATGGCTTATTTATAATGAATTAATAAGCTCTATTCTATAACTTAAGAGAATAAAAACTCTGTCACGACTATGTATCAAGATGTATAGGTGGGAGACAAAATGTACCCTGTACCTAACACGTTAATATTTAAGTTTATGTGGATTAACTGAAAGAAAGCTCTGTTGTTATATGGTTTGTTGTTTTTTCTTCGATAGAGATTGAATAGGGTGATGTTAGCAAACTTATTTTTGCCCCATTATTGACTAGACTTTTTACTCATTCACACCCTGTTCACGGTTTTTTGCAATACTAAAAGTTATCGATTCTTCCCATGCTGTTGGCTGTTAATCCCCGAGATGTAATACGGGGTGAAAGGTAAATGGTGCTTAGATAGAAAAGTTAGGCTCAGTTACATGCTTTATTTGTTGTGGCTCTAAATTACTCTCCTTATAGATTTTTTCATAGCAACCAATCAATTAAAGTTATCTTGATAATCTTCTTAAGAGTTCATGATATGAAATATTTGATGTATGCCCTTATTTTACTCTCATCTTTTAACAGTTTCGCATCAGATGATGAGATCTTTACAGCAACAGTATTGAAGTTTGAGCATCCTAATATTTTAAAAGTTGATATTCCAAGCTTTCCTGATGTTACAGGTCGAGGGGTTTATGTAACGCTTTTAGGTTTTGATTCACCATCAATACACGGTGAATGCGATGAAGAAAAGCTTTTAGCTATGAAAGCACTTATCTATATCAATAGTCGCTTAAAGAAAATTCCTGCACGCATAGCCCTCACAAATATGCGTAGAGGTAAATACTTTGTTTATCATGCTGATGTTCTTATCGATGGTTCTTCTTTAGGTGAAGAGTTAGTTATTTTGGGTTATGCCAAGAGAATTGCTAAACATCAACTGGGTAAAACTATTAAACGTATTGATTGGTGTGATACGTGATTGAATTTTCTTTTATATTAATATTATTTCTATTTGTAACCATTTGTTGCATTGTGTACTTTCAGTGTATACACAGCTAGGTATGTATGAATTAATGCACATCATTGTCTATTTTCTATATAAAATGACTTATTGTCTATACGTATAATTATGCATCATGTCTATTAATTACATTAAAAGTAAGACATAATTATTCAAGTATTTCGGTAGTAATAAATGAGTATTTAGGGTAAAAATGCTACATATAAAGGACAGTATCACCAAACAGGAAAATTTATGGCTGTTTTTTTTCGTTTACTTTTAACATTTAGCTCGTTACTGCTGTCTTTCTCTGTTTATTTAGTGGCATCAGATTATAAGATTAAAATATTTAGTTATACTTTTAATTTTTTACAATCTATTTCGACTTATTTTTTCATCGTTATTGTTTTCAGTGTTATAACATTATTTATAGCTAGGTTTATTCATGATTTAGATTTCCCAGTTGATTCTTTTGAATCCATTGAAATAGCAAACGATTCATTTCTACCTAGTTATCTTGGTTATTTCTTTGTGGCTTTGAGTGCTGCATCTTATGATAAACCAATAAATTTACATTCTTTTTTGTATGTTTTTTTTATAATGGCGATATTTATTTATTGTTCAAGAATATCTTTTTTTAACCCTATATTTTTATTATTTGGTTATAACTTTTTCTACGTCACAACGAAAAATGGCGTAAAAATTATACTTATAACAAAAAAGACGATAAAAGATCCTTTAAGATTTACTTCAGGAAAAGTAAAAAAAATAAATGAGTATACTTACCTCGATATGGAAAAATAATAATGAGCTTACTTTTAGTTAAACCCGGTCACAGCCGAGGTCGTTCTTTACCTCTTCATTTGGCAATTAGCCATAATGCAGAAATATATACAATTCAAGACTTAACAGATTGTATTGCTTATACTCCTACTCATAAATTAGATGATGGTGAATGGTTTTTTATTGATAACTTCAATACAACAAATTTCAAAGATGAATTTATTGATGTTCAAACCGTTGTTCCTGCTGACTATGTTCAGTTATCTCCTAACCATTTTTCTTCTGCAAAATATTTATGTGTTAAAGAAGGTGACTTTAAATATTATCAGAAGCTTGTAACATCTAATTATGTAAGAAAAAAGTTCTTCAATGTTAATGATGCTTCATTTATTCCAAATGGTAATATTATTACTTTAAATGATGTACCAGATGCTGTTTATCAAATTAGTACTAATAAACTGTTCTTTAAGGATTTGTCACGTATTAGTGTAATTTTTACTGGTATTGATAGCTTATATCGTGAAGCAACTGATCATGAAGTTATAAGTTTCTTACAAGATGATCTTATTCATGTTGATAATCCTGCTAATTTTAAAGTAGGTATTCCTAATAGGAAGAAAATTGCTTTAGCTCATGAAAAGCTTGCAAGTTTTGGAGTAAATGATAGAGCAGTTATTACTAATTATATACAGTCTTATTATCCTGAAATCACATATGCCAATAATAAATTTATTATTGATGATGAGATTAAGCTTAAAAACTTTATCTATGGCGTTGAACAACGTTTTTATACAACTCTTGTAGGTAATGAGCGACGCGTTGCAAGCTCAGTTCTAACTCTTAATTAAAGCCCCAAATGGGGCTTTTATGATATTTATTCTTTTATTTTATTAATGTTTTTAATAATCTTGCAATTCTAATTATTTCTCTCTGAATATTACGATCATTTTTTGAGCCTATTTCTATAAGTGCAAAACCCGTTAATATTTGCTCAGGCGTTAATACAACACCTCTTTCATTGGTTAAATAGCCTTTTTTAACTGCCCACCCTTTCCAATTTGAATCTAGCGCTGACAATTCTAGCCCTTTATGAAGTTTCATTAGTCTACGACACTCTGGCGGTATCGGTTTCCAGAATCCCACCGAGTGACTGTTCTCACACTTTTAAAACATAGTTCAGCCGTATCTTTTTTTGATAATCCACATTGAAATTTACGGAAATAATAGTTTTTAGTCATTTCCCTAGCCATAACGCCATATATCCTTATTTGTGATTAATGATAATGTCGTCATTAATAGTATCTAATTTACGATATCCGATATAATTCAATAAGTTACATTTAACATAAAAGCAGCAAAGTGCGCACTGTACAGTACGAAGGCGTATTAACTGGCAATATTTGCCTTATAAAAAGTTATTCATGAATTGCTAATGTTCGATTTTCCGAAACTAATAATTGTCCAACAACGAGCTAACTCAGAAATGACATTCCATGGCTAGTTAAAATTGTCCAAAACATGTTAGATCAAATACTCATTCATAACTTATTAATGTGATTTTGGTTTAGTTTTACTTGTTGTGTATATAAACAGTCACCATAAAAATGGTGATTTTATCGCTACTAATTGAAAATTAAATGATTTAAATTTCGTTTTGTATTGAATAAGACTGATAAATACATTTCGTAGTTTCACATCCTATCTAAAGCGTTCGGTATAAAAAGTGCTATTAACTTCATAATATATAAAGATTATATCGAGTATGATAAGGATATTTTATGAGTATATTATTGAGCGAAAGTAAGAATATTTATAATACCCTGTTAGGGCTACAAGGAAATTATGGCACTGTATTTTATTATCGAAAACGAAGACTTAATTAACCAGCGGATTAAAATCGGAATTAGCAAAGATCCAATTAAACGTCTAAAAGCTTTGCAAACGGGGAATTCGAGACGACTTGCATTAATGGGCTGGATTGACAGTGGTACTGATCGTGAGCTTGAAACACAACTACATCAGAAGCACAAAGATCAACGTGTAATTGGGGAGTGGTTTGAAATAAACCATGAAATTGTACTCGACTTATTAAAAGCACATAGTCACTGTAGTTACATTGCAAAACAATCTAGCGCAGGTGAATTGATAGGTTATGACAGGCATGGGATCCCCGAATATGAAGATACGTGGGAATGGGGGACACTCGATAATTCAGACTATTGCCCAGAGTGCGGTAGTAGTCTAGGGCTTAGTTACAATGAAAACTATGGCGGTGAGCGCTGTTTAAAGTGTGGTTTCACCGTGTAGTTGCTGCAGCCCTAACAGGGCTTTAAGCATCATTTTTATATCGAGGAATCATGTTAGATTTATTTACACCAATTGCTAAAGATGAAAAGCAACATCCCTTGTTCAAAATGATGCTGCAAGAGCAGTTCAAGCCAGAACGAGATGTTCTCACATCTTGGGCGCAAGGTTTCAAGGATCGAGATGGGAAGTTTACTTATGAATTTCAAACGACTTTTGAATCATCTATGTGGGAGCTTTATCTGTATGCATTTTTAAAAGATCTTGGTGCTCAAACTGATTTTTCTCATCATGCGCCAGATTTTGTAACTAAATTGGATAGGCATATCACGCTTGAAGCTACTATTGCAGCCCCGCCTCAAGGCGAAGAAGCACCCGTAGGGCATACACAATTGTTTGCTCAGATGGACTTTGCTGAGTTCAACCAGCAATCAGCAATCAGGATTTCTAATAGCTTATCGTCCAAAATTAAGAAGTTCAGGACCAGCTACTCTGATTTGCCGCATGTTAAAAACAAACCCTATGTAATTGGCTTAGCTTCCTTTGACCGACCATTTTCCCATTTTGCGGTTAATCGCGGAATTATAGCTGTTTTATATGGGTTGTATGTGGATGAGGAAACGACTATCGCAATGGGGGCTAATGAGTTGATTAAGTATCCTGTTGAGGCAGTAGTTAAAAACGAAAATGCATCAATTCCTGTAGGTCTGTTTACCTCAGATGAGTACAAAGATGTAAGTGCAGTAATTTATAGCTCGTTAGCCACTTGGGGAAAAATTCGAGCACTTGCTGATAACCCTGACGCAATGAGTGTATACCACACATTTCACTTACCCAAAGGCGACAGCATTATGCCAGAAATTCGTAATACAATTAAAGCTGAGTATAAGGAAGAAATCGCTGATGGCTTACATATACTCCATAACCCTTTTGCAGAGTATCCACTTGATGTTAATACGTTCAATCATGCTCGAGTTGCTCAGTACTTTTTTGACCCTGAGAAAGGAATCAACGTTATCGCTCCCGATGACTTTCTGCTACTCAGGCAGCTAAACAGCTTCGTAACTCGATGACGTTCACCAAACTGTTTAAAAGTGATTCACAACGCGTGTCATTATTACTATGCGGCAGCTTAGGTATTGCGTCGCTCACACCTTAACAGGGTGTTAACTCTCAAAGGAAACTTATGTACGTAGCATCATCAATATCTAGTATCTGGAATTTTCATCGAGAGAATATATCTTGTGAGGGAGTAATGAAAAGATACGCTCTTCTCTATGATCACGTGATTTTTAATCGCCGAGGTGTAGGCATTGGGCCGGGAGAAATGGCGAGCAGCTTAGGTGAGTGTGTATCGATGCTAATTAACTCAGGGGAGACGTTATCAGATAGGAAGTCACTTGGTAAAAATAAAGCATTCTGTAATATTTTTGTAGATTGCTGGGATTTAGTTAGTGATGTGAACCAATTTGAATCAGATGTTCATACAGTTGTTGATGAGTCAGTAAATAATAGAATTGGTGACTTCTGTCATCAAGAAATTCGCCGCATAAATGGTTTGGATGATGATTCATACGCATATAACATTGATGACGTCAAAGAGTTGTACGGTGATTTGAGTACGGATTTAGGTATCAATCAATTGCTATTGAGAGAAGGGGTTGAACTAGTTCCAAGTTATGCTCCAATAGTCGGTAGGGCGCTTTCAAATGAATATTCACATCAAGGTATTGAATGCCATAATTTATTCAATAGTGATATATTGGTTCCTGATTTCGATGCTTTATCTTGGGACGAAATCATTGATCTGAGAAGTGATAAATATATTCATGCTTTTCGAAAGGTTGTATTTGATTTAGCTCGATCAAATCCTGATGTTAATGAAGCATTAGTGAATAAGGTTCAATCTGATCTTTGGAAGCTTGTTTCTGAATCAAAACCTAATATTTTAAAAACATTTCTTACGGGTTTCTTGGGTAACTTACCATCTCCTACGATATTGAATCCTATAGGGATAGGTTCTTTAATAAAAGATACTTACAAAGAAAATAAACTAAATAATAATTATGGGCACGTGTTCTTTATACAGGGGATTCGCGGTTCAGAGAGTTAATAAGGCAATCAAACGGGCCTGTAACGCTTATTGCGGTTCAACTCCGAGGTAATTCAGTGAAGACTATCGATTTTAAAATGTGGCAGTTACGTGAAAAACCAACTATTAAGAAGCAGATAAAACGTTGGTTTAAATTGCAGGAAGGAGCGCCAACCCTTTGGAAAGATTGGGATTTTGAATCCGAAGGAATTAAGCTGCTTTTTAGAAACTATACCAATGACATTAGTGAGCCTTGTTTAACTATCGCTAGCGTATATTTGGAGGATGAGCTTCAGAATCAAGGTGTGCTGAAGTCATTACTAAAACTATGTGTCCGAAAAATCCCCTTGGAACATTATTGCGTTTGAAGATATTGGAAATGCATATCTAATGGGCTTTTGTATAAAGTATGGTTTCAAGCCTGTTAGTTCTCGCTATCCATCTTCATTCTTCATCAACAAGAGCCAACTATGTCGATTTAGTGTAGATAAATTCAATTATTGATGCATTTTTATGGCACTACCAACCATATAACAAAGCATTTAAGAGTGATTCTCAACGCTTGGCATTTTTCATTCTATCGTTGAGTTCAGTTTTTATGGTGGTCTGGTTGCGTTTCGTGGGCACGTTGCTCACACCTTAATGCGGCGTTATCCCTACTTTTCCTAATACTTAACAGCCTAGATAGAACGAACTATCAATCTTCTACCCAGAAAAATCTCACCTCTACACCCACACATAAAAACGAAATTTAATTTAGGCAGCGATAGATACTAAAAAGCCCTACGTTGAGCGAAAAGTAGGGCTTATGAAATCATTTATGACTGATATCGTAAATTATGCGGTTGCTTTTTGCATCGCTTGTTTACGAACAGCTTTTTGGCGGTTAAATACCATAAGACCAAGCAAGCCAATAAACATGGCATTAAAGACTAGGTAGAAACCTACATGGATAATATTAACGTGGTTCATCACAAAAACTGGTAGTGAAGAGGTTAAACCTACGTTACCCATAACTAATAAGATTGCGCATAACACTGCAGCAAATGTACTCATTTTAATTAATGCTGCGACATCTTTGTTTTGCATTTTACTAACTCCCAAATTCAAGCAAGTGGGTAATTTACCGCTAAATGCCGCATTTGAAAATAGAAAAAAGTGCAAAATTGAATGGTAAAAAATGA
This sequence comes from Photobacterium damselae, assembly GCF_003026815.1. GTDB lineage: Bacteria > Pseudomonadota > Gammaproteobacteria > Enterobacterales > Vibrionaceae > Photobacterium > Photobacterium damselae. Next base: position 182,008 of record NZ_PYOG01000002.1, read on the forward strand.
GTAGTAAAAGGTTCGGCCTCATTCAAAGTTCGCAAAATTTAATTTGGGTCTGGGATCTTATGGGTTAAAAGCGTTTTTTTTTCGTTCAAATCTGCGGTTTTAGTACGATTCAATTTGGATTTAGACTCAGCTTTCATTACTATGTATCGTTATGCGATTTTTATATCTCCCTAATGGACGCCACGAATAGGTGGATGAGGAAACGATGCAACATCTAGACGAGATTATTGCCAACGCAACGGCAGCTATTGAGCAGGCTGATTCATTAGTCGCTCTGGACGAAGTCCGCGTACAGTTTTTAGGTAAAAAAGGCGAGCTAACCCTTCAGCTTCAAAGCCTAGGTAAGCTACCACCTGAAGAACGCCGTACTGCAGGTCAGGAAATTAACAAAGCTAAGCAAGTTGTTCAAACTCTGCTTGTTGAGCGCAAAGATGCTCTTCAACGTGCAGAGCTTGAAGCAAAACTTGCAGCAGAAACTATCGATGTTTCACTACCAGGTCGTCGTATCGAGAATGGTGGTATTCACCCTGTAACTCGTACTATCGAACGTATTGAGAGCTTCTTTGGTGAGCTAGGCTTTACAACAGAAGCTGGTCCTGAGATTGAAGATGCATTCCACAACTTCGATGCGCTAAACATTGCAGAAGATCACCCTGCACGTACGGACCACGATACATTCTTCTTTAACCCAGAATTGATGCTTCGTACACATACATCTGGTGTTCAGATCCGTACTATGGAGCAAAATCAGCCACCACTACGCTTTATTGCTCCTGGCCGTGTATACCGTAACGACTACGACCAAACACATACTCCAATGTTCCATCAGGTTGAAGGTATGTTGGTAGACGAAAACGTGAACTTTGCTCAGCTAAAAGGCATCATTCACGATTTCCTATGTAACTTCTTCGAAGAAGATCTAGAAATCCGTTTCCGTCCTTCTTACTTCCCATTTACTGAGCCTTCAGCTGAAGTTGACGTAAAAGGTAAGAATGGCAAATGGTTAGAAGTTCTAGGTTGTGGCATGGTTCACCCTAATGTACTTCGTTCTGTAAACATCGATCCTGAAAAATACTCAGGCTTTGCATTTGGTATGGGCGTTGAGCGTCTAACTATGCTTCGTTACGGTGTTAACGATCTACGTGCATTCTTTGAGAACGATCTTCGTTTTCTTAAACAGTTCAAGTAAGCATTAGGGGCTAGAAACTATGAAATTTTCTGAATCTTGGCTACGTGAGTGGGTTAATCCTGCAGTAAACAGCGAAGAGCTAGCTCACCAGATCACAATGGCTGGTTTGGAAGTAGATAGCGTTGATCCTGTGGCTGGTGTATTCACTGGCGTTAAAATTGGTCACGTTGTTGAATGTGGTCAGCACCCAGATGCTGACAAACTTCGCGTTACTAAAGTTGATATCGGTGCAGAAGAACTGCTTGATATCGTTTGTGGTGCGCCAAACTGTCGTCAAGGCCTAAAAGTAGCAGTTGCTACAGTAGGTGCTGTACTTCCTGGTGATTTCAAAATCAAGAAAGCGAAGCTACGCGGCCAGCCATCTCACGGTATGCTATGTTCATTCTCTGAGCTAGGTATTGATGTTGAATCTAACGGCATCATGGAACTACCAGAAGACGTTGTTCTTGGTATGGATTTCCGTGAATACCTAGCACTTAACGATGTGACTATCGATGTAGACCTAACGGCTAACCGTTCTGACTGTCTAAGCATTGCTGGTCTAGCTCGTGAAGTTGGTGTTCTAAACCGTGCTGAAGTAACAGCTCCTGAGTTTAACGTTGTTGAGCCAACTGCTGCTGATACCATTGCTATCGATGTTAAAGCGCCAGCTGCGTGTCCTCGTTACCTAGGTCGTGTTGTTCGTAATGTTAATGTTGCAGCTGCAACGCCATTATGGATGCAAGAAAAACTGCGTCGTTGTGGTATTCGTTCAATCGATCCAGTTGTTGATGTGACTAACTATGTGATGCTTGAGCTAGGTCAGCCAATGCATGCATTCGATCTTGCTAAGATCGACGGTGGCATCGTTGTTCGTATGGCAGAGCAGGGCGAAAAACTGACTCTTCTAGACGGCACTGAAGCAGAGCTTAATAGCGATACTTTAGTGATTGCAGACCAAGCTAAAGCACTTGCAATTGCAGGTATCTTCGGTGGTGAGCAATCTGGCGTAACAGCTGAAACAAAAGATGTGTTGCTTGAGTGTGCATTCTTTGCACCTGACGCGATTCGCGGTCGTGCTCGTAGCTATGGTCTACACACTGATTCTTCTCACCGTTTTGAGCGTGGTGTTGACGCAACGCTTCAAATCAAAGCAATGGAGCGCGCAACAGCACTTCTAGCTGAGATTTGTGGTGGTGAAGTAGCGCCTATCGTAGAAGCTGAATCTGAAGCTGATCTACCGAAAGCAAAAACAATTGAGCTACGTCGCACAAAACTTGATGCGCTATTAGGTCATGAGATTGCTTCTGAAGAAGTGGTTGAGATCCTAACTCGTCTTGGTTGTGATGTTGAAACAACAGACGCAGGCTGGAAAGCAGTTGCTCCTGCATGGCGTTTTGACCTTGCAATCGAAGAAGATTTGGTGGAAGAAGTTGGTCGTATCTACGGTTACAACAATATTCCAAACCAATCTCCTGTTGCTGCGCTAAGCATGAATACGCACAAAGAAGCAAATCTGCCGCTTAAGCGTGTACGTGATCTTCTAGTTGACCGTGGCTACCACGAAGCGATTACTTATAGCTTTGTTGAACCACAGCAGCAAAAACTGATTGCACCCGAAATCGAACCATTGATTCTGCCTTTCCCAATTTCAGCGGAAATGTCAGCAATGCGTGTAAGCCTATGGACTGGTCTACTAAATACGGTTGTATTTAACCAGAAACGTCAGCAACCACGCGTGCGTTTATTTGAATCAGGTCTTCGCTTTATTCCTGAAGAGTCAGCAGAAAACGGTATGCGTCAAGAGATGATGCTTGCTGGTATTATTGCTGGTACTCGCAGTGAAGAGCACTGGGATATTGCAACTAACACCGTTGATTTCTTCGATCTTAAAGGTGATCTAGAAGCAGTACTTGAGCTAACAGCAAACGAAGCGGCATTTAGCTTTGTACCTGCTAAGCACCCAGCACTACACCCAGGTCAAACAGCAGCAATCGTTGTTGATGGCAAAGAAGTTGGTTTCATCGGTACAGTTCACCCAGAGCTTGAGCGCAAGTTTGGTCTAAACGGTCGTACTGTAATGTTTGAAATCGAGTGGGATGCTATCAATACTCGTATGCTTCCTGAAGCGGTTGCTATTTCTAAGTTCCCTGCGAACCGTCGTGATATCGCAGTAGTAGTGGATGACGCTGTATCTGCTGGTGCAGTTGTTGAAGCATGTCGTGCAAACGGTGGCGAGCTACTAAAAGATGTGAACCTATTTGACGTATACCGCGGTAAAGGCGTTGAAGAAGGTAAGAAGAGCCTTGCAATTGCATTGACACTTCAATCTGCTGAGCGCACGTTAGAAGAAGCTGATATTTCTGGCGCAGTAGAAAGTATCGTAGCTGTTCTTTCAGAGCAGTTTGGTGCTTCGCTTCGCGATTAATACATGGATAAAGCGTTGGGTTAGCCAACGATTTATTCTTATACAAAGTTCTGTTTAAGTCTTTGTTTTCATAAAGCAGTCCATCGGACTGCTTTTTTTTTGAGCTATCTCTGGTTTTTTTTAAATTTTTTTATCTAAGATTAACTTATTGATTATTACTATTATATTGGATGATTAATCTAGATGTTGTGGTTATATTGGATTAATAATCTATAAATGGTGTCTTTTATGCCTTTGTTTGCTTATGTATACCCTAAGGGATAAAGCGAAAATATCAATGATTTGACAGTTAGCTAACGTAAAAAAGTTGGCGGAAATCAGCAAGTTGGCTTAAACTTGTCTTTGAGTTAAGCTCGAGTGAATCAATGTCGTCCCGATGCGTATTGATTCTATGATGTATCACACTCGAATTAACAATAAAGATTCGTCGTGTTTTACCCGGTTACTTTGTGTAGCTTAAATGCACAATAATAGCATTAGGGTATAACGTGTTCATTCAACATAGTCTTGAGGGAGTTATCTATGGCGCTCACAAAAGCCGATTTGGCTGAGAACCTGTTTGAGAATGTTGGATTAAGCAAACGGGACGCCAAGGATACGGTGGAAGTCTTCTTTGAAGAAGTTCGTAAGGCTCTAGAAAATGGTGAGCAAGTTAAATTATCAGGTTTTGGTAACTTTGATTTGCGAGACAAAAACGAGAGACCTGGTCGTAATCCTAAAACCGGGGAAGATATTCCGATTACAGCTCGTCGCGTTGTAACATTCCGTCCTGGTCAAAAACTAAAAGCTCGTGTAGAAAAGCTAGAAGTTAAAAAGTAATTTCAAGTAGTTTTTCAATAACGAAAGCAAAGCCCAAGTAGATTAAGTTGTTCTACTTGGGTTTTTTATTATCTATGTTCTGCTCTGTGACACAGTTAGAACATAAAATAATAGGAATTAACACTTTCGTCACGTATGGTGTTTTAACCATACCTAAGTCATTACTGAGGCATCATTACGGAGATTGTTCACTAAAAAATGTCTTGATGTCTTCGGGTATAAAAATAATAAGTCAGCACAATTGTAAATGGGAGAAAGTATCATGACATATACAGATTGGGTTCAAAGAGGTCAGTGGTTAGCCGCGACTTGTGATATGTCCTTACCGTTTACTCAAGAAGAGTGGACCTTACCATCTGGTATCTTATGCCGTTCTTTAGATCGTGGTATTTTAGAGTTCAATCCACCACAATTACCCGCTCAAACTAAAGATATTATTTTGTCATCGGGTGTTCATGGTAATGAAACCTCTCCAATTGAATTATTAGACCGTTTAGTCCGCGATATTATGGCTGGACGATTGGAGTTATCACATCGTTTATTGGTGATGATTGCTCATCCAACTGCCATCAATAATCAGACTCGATTTATTGAAGAGAACCTTAACCGTTTATTTCAAGTGAAAAACGAACCAAGAAATCTAGAGTGTGATATTGCTAATAATCTGCAAGATATTGTCTCTAATTTTTATGGTCGTTCAACGGCTGTTGCACCTGAACGTTGGCATTTAGATCTACATTGTGCAATCCGAAAATCTCAACATTACCGTTTTGCTTTGAGTCCATTTACAGATAAGCCGACACGTAGTGCTTCTCTATTCTCGTTTATTCAACAAGCAAACTTGGATGCGGTTTTATTATCAAATCGACCATCATCAACATTCAGTTGGCACAGCGCAGAATATTTTGGGGCGCAGGCTTTAACGATTGAACTTGGTCAAGTTGCACCACTTGGTAGAAATGATTTAACTCAGCTAGATGATTTTGATCGGGCAATGCGATTATTAGTATCAGAGCCTCAATTAGTTGAAACCAAGTGGGATAGTAATAAAACGCCTGTTTATCGTGTGAATCGAACTCTCATAAAGCAAAGTTCTGATTTCTTCTTTTTATTTCCAACTGATGTTCCTAATTTTACTTTCTTTGATGAAGGCGAGCACATTGGTGGTGATGGAGAAACTCAATTTTATATCGAGCAAGGTGGCGAAGCGATTGTGTTTCCAAACCCAGATGTTGCTATTGGTCAACGCGCAGTATTGCTAGTAAAACCAACAAGCATCGAAGAAATCCTCTAATCACCGAATATTAAGATGCATGATACTTTCTATTTATAATGAGAGCGGTTATTGTTGTAGCTCTTATTTGAGATATCAACATCATGCAACTTAATCATCTAATTCAAAAGCAAAATGCACGCTGGCGATGGGCCTTTATCGGAGCGGGCGTTTTGTTGCTTCTTATTTGTCTCTTTTCCCTCGCGGTAGGGGAAATTTGGATTATTCCATGGTCGCCAGAGAGTGATTTAGCGAAACAGTTACTGTTAGAACTTCGTCTTCCGCGCTTAATTGCTGCAATATCGATTGGAGCCGCATTAGCTGTTAGTGGTGCGGTACTTCAAGTATTGCTAGCGAACCCTTTAGCTGAACCTGGCGTATTAGGTATCTCTGGGGGAGCAAGTTTGGCTTTAGTGGTACTAATGTTTGTTTTACCCGTTGTACCTTCGCCATGGATTTCTATGTTGACTGCAATGGTGGGTGCGTTGCTGTTTACGTTTATCTTAGTCATGCTTTCTCGACAAAGGAAAGTGACAACAACTCGCTTATTACTCATAGGTGTTGCTCTTGGTATTTTATCGGGAGCGGTGGTGACATGGTCGTTCTATTTCAGTGATGATCTTTCTATGCGCCAATTGATGTATTGGTTAATGGGAAGTGTTGCGGGAGTGAGTTGGCAGCAATTGATACTGCTGGTGCTATTATTGCCAATGATTGTTTGGTTATGTACCCAAGGTCGTCAGCTCGACATTCTCATGTTGGGTGAATTACAAGCCAAACAGTTGGGATTGGATATTACTAAGCTGCGATGGAAATTGATTCTGGCGATTTCATTGCTAGTTGGGATCTCGGTTGCTTTAGGTGGGGTTATTGGCTTTGTTGGTTTGGTGATTCCACATATCTTACGTTTGGCCTTAGGGACAGATAACCGTTTCTTAGTACCACTTTCTGCTCTGTGTGGTGGGTTGTTGTTAGCGTTCGCTGATACTTTATCGCGCATTGTATTACCCGCTGCCGATTTGCCTGTTGGAGTGGTAACCACAACGTTAGGCGCGCCGATATTTATTTGGATGTTACTGTCACAGGCGGAGACAAAATGATGCTACTTCACGCGAAAAATTTAGCACTACCGCCTAGGCTACTACCCATGTCTTTTTCCATTAAAGGAGGGGATATTGTTCATTTAATCGGTCCTAACGGCAGCGGAAAAAGTACCGTAATGTCGTTATTATCAGGGCTAGAAATTGGACAGGGTGATGTATTTCTAGATGAATGCTCAGTAGCTCAATTAGATTTAACTTCTTTAGCTCATATTCGCAGTTATTTAACTCAACAAGATAAGCCTGCGTTTGCTATGCGGGTCTACCAATATATGAGCTTAACTATTGCGATGTTTGCCGATCTTACTGATAAACAGGTGAATACCGCCGTTGATGAAATAGCAAACAAGCTTAATATCTCCGATAAGCTGACCCGTAATATTCAGTCTTTATCTGGAGGCGAATGGCAGCGCGTTCGAATTGCAACTGCACTGCTTCAAGTCGACTCTCGAATTAATCCAGATGCGAAATTATTGCTTTTAGATGAGCCCGCAGCAGCTCTGGATGTGGGACAAGAAGCGGCGTTATATCGTATTTTACGCCAAGTGGCTGATCAAGGTATTGCGGTTGTGGTGGCTAACCACGATCTAAATCGTACGCTACGAGAAGCTGATACTGTGTTAGTTCTTAAAAACGGTTCTTGTGTAGCGAAAGGCGCACCAAAGCAAGTTATGACCGAATCTTTACTGCATCGTGTGTTTCAGACCCCCATTAAGAGAATTGTACATCAGGGCCAAGATTGCTTGCTCTTTATGGAATAGCGCTAGGTTTGTGATAACATAGCGCACCTTTATCTAAATCAACGATTCATGTCCTGACATATTATCGTTATTGTTGTTATTTGATTGATTCTCGCCTTATGCATTGTTCACTGTCTGCTTCAAATTTATGTCGTTCTTGTCCTCTATCTTCATTGAGTTATGACCAGCAAATTGAGAAAAAAGATCAGGGTTTGCGTTCACTATTAGCACCTTGTCAGCCTCAACATTGGTTAGAACCAGTGCGAAGTGCGACTCAAGGCTATCGCAATAAAGCCAAAATGGTCGTATTGGGGGCAGCTCATGAACCATGTCTTGGTGCGGTGGCGGTTGTTGATGAAGACAATAAACCGATCAGTTTACGAGCATGTCCTCTCTATCCGCAAGATATGCAAGATTTATTGGCAGCACTGGAGCAATGGATTCGAACATCTGGGATCCCTCCGTACAATGTGAATAAGAAAAAAGGCGAGCTTAAGTTTATTTTACTGACTCGTAGCCATAAAGCGGGTGAGTTTATGATTCGTTTTGTGTTGCGCAGTCATAATGCTATGCCTCGAATTGAAGCGAATCTTGAACGATTGATGACAGCTTTTCCGGCCATTAAAGTCGTATCGGTAAATATCCAGCCTGTACATATGGCTCGGTTAGAAGGTGATGAAGAGATCTTTTTAACTCAAGCACAGCATCTTGATGAGCAGCTTAATGACGTTCCTCTGGTTATACGCCCAAAAAGCTTTTTTCAGACCAATCCAGATGTTGCTGCAAAATTATATGCAACTGCTCGCCAGTGGGTTCGTGAGATAAAACCAAGCGCTATGTGGGATCTATTCTGCGGCGTTGGTGGTTTTGCATTGCATTGTGTAAGCCCTGAAACTGATGTTACAGGTATCGAGATTGAACCAGAAGCGATTGCCAGTGCTCAACGTTCGGCACAGGCAATGGGGATTACAAATCTGGATTTTGCCGCTCTTGATTCGACGGGATTTTCGATGGAGCACGATACTGCGCCTGAGTTGGTGCTGGTAAATCCACCTCGTCGTGGTATTGGTGAGCAACTGTGTCAACAATTAAGTTACTTTGCACCAAAGCATATTATCTATTCAAGTTGTAACCCTGAAACTTTAGCAATTGATATTCAACGCTTAGAGGGATACGAGCTTGAGAAAGTGCAGTGGTTTGATATGTTCCCTCATACCGATCATGCTGAAGTGCTAGTATTGCTCAGCCATAAAGAATAAATACGACTCATAAAAGAGCCCCAGTTTACCGAGATAAACTGGGGCTTTGTTATTTATTGAATCTCATCATGATATTGAAACAGTTTTGCCAGTGTATGTGTGAGTTTGGAAAACTGTCTTGCTAACTCTCGGTTTAACCAAAGATAGCCAAAATAACTGATATCACTGGTGTCATCTTGCTCGTGGTGCTCTCGATTTGGTAATAAATGCAACAGCTTAATTTCATCTTTGTGAATGGGTGTGACATTTTTATCGATAACTTGTCGGCTAAGTCGTTCAAAGCGTCGTGCGAGTTGTTCTTTGGCCTGAGTTAATCCTGGCATATCACTGATTTTTTCTTGTCCCGATTGCGTATCCCAACGTGTACTGACCAATGTTTCTAGCATGGTATAAATACGTTTTTCAATCAGTAAAGCGTTAGTAATAACTTGTTTATTTGGCCCTGACTCTTTTAATGCATGGGGAAGCAGAGCTTGTTGTTGATCGATAAGTTTAGCCAGATCTGTGGTACTGATTGGGTTAAATGTGCTCATCGATAATTCTTGGTTGTGTTGATGATAATACTGACTGCTTTGATCCATAAATTGGCTAACCAAATCTAAAAAATGGTTCGTTGCGCGGGAAGGGAAAACATACAAACTGCAAATAAGAGCGGTCATACCTGCCCATAGTACGTTTATAGTGCGCCACATCGCAGCATGAAAATCTTCAGGCCCGCCACCAGCTACAATTGCAATTGTGATCGCGGTTACTAAAGCGGCGTAAGAGTATTTTTCTTGCGTGTAATACATTGCCGCTAAGATAAACGCGAGAAACATAAAGTGATGCATCCAGCTAAATTGCACCGGGATCAAATAGAGTGATAAACCCAGCAGTGCGCCAAGCATGGTTCCCCATATACGTTGTTTTGCTTTTGATAACACGCCACCAATAAATGGCATAGAACCCATAACAGTGACCGCAGTAATGAGGGCCCAAGTACCATAAGGGATATCAAAAATTCGGGTAATAGACAAAATGAGACTGAAGGTCACAAATACCCGTAAAATATACAAAAAGCGATAATATCGGATAGCAAAACGTTCGTAGTAGTTCATGGAAGTTAGACTTATGTGGACAACCAGTCATCGGGATTGAACTGGCCTGTTTTAATCATCCTACAAATAATAGCATGATTTAGATCACATATTTAAGGCAAGAATGTAAGATTGATTGAATAGAATAAAAAAGCAAGCCACCCAAATGAGGAAGTGTGGTGGCTTGCAATGGTTACATCGCCCAAAGAAGCAGAGCGAGTAACTGTGGGGATATTATGCGTAAACACATAACAAGAGGGTAAACCGTGGCGTAAGACAATGCTGCAGCACCACTGGTTGGGTGAAGTCCATTTGCAAAAGCTAACGCGGGTGGATCGGTCATGGAACCTGCTAGCATACCGCAAATGGTTAGGTAATTAAGTCCACCAAACATTCGTGCAACGATTGCTGTAATCATTAGAGGTAAGAAGGTAATAAGAATCCCGTAGCCCATCCAACTTAAGCCATCACCATTGACTAAAGTATCAACAAAGCCTCCGCCTGATTTTAATCCCACCACCGCTAAGAAAAGAACAATACCAATTTCACGTAACGCTAAGTTCGCACTAGGTGGCATAAACCAGTACAGCTTACCTATGCTACCGATTCGAGCCAAAATAAGAGCAACAATGAGGGGACCTCCGGCTAAACCAAGTTTGATTGCTGCTGGAAAACCGGGTAGATAGAGTGGGATAGAACCGAGTAATACCCCTAAACCGATGCCGATAAAGACAGGCAGCATTTGGACTTGTTGTAACTTTTGATGCGCATTACCCACCAGCCCACTTACGGCTTCAATGGCTTCTTGGCGTCCGACCAGATTTAAAATATCACCAAACTGTAATGATGTTTGGCTCGTTGGTACAAGTTCAACGCCAGCTCGGTTTAAGCGAGAAACCACAACATCGTATTTCTCCTTTAATTCCAGATCGCGGATTTTTTTACCCAATACAATTTCATTGGTAACCACTAAACGCTGGACTCGAAGATCTGTACCTCGGGTTGAAAGTGATGTATCGACTTCTTCACCAATCACTAAGCGGGCTTTATCCAGCGCTTTAGGATTACCGACAAGGTGTAATAAATCGTTGGTTTCTATGCGTGTGTTAGGTTTTGGAATATAGAGTTGGCTGCCTCTTTTAAGACGGGAGCAGACAATTGATCCTTCAGTAAGTGCTGGAACTTGGCTTAAAGTAAGTCCATTAAGATTTGGGTTTTTAACCGCAACATTGATGGTGTGAAGGCTCTCTGTTTTCTTACCATTATTGCTATCATATTCATCAGCTTCATGGTCAACATTGACTTTAAACAATAAGCGTACCAGCCACATAGTTAGCAAAATACCGCAAATACCAAAAGGATAAGCAACTGCATAGCCCATACCCGTTAAATCAAGCATGGATTCATTTGCACCTAATTCAGACAATATCTGCTGTCCGGCACCTAATGATGGGGTATTGGTTACCGCTCCTGAATAGACACCTAAAATAACAGGAAGAGGTACATCGAAGAATTGATGAAGTAAAATTGCGACTAAACAGCCAATAACAACGATGAGAGCGGCAAAACCATTTAGTTTTAAGCCGGAGCTACGTAGAGAAGCAAAAAAGCCAGGGCCGACCTGAATACCGATGGTATAAACAAATAAGATCAAGCCAAACTCTTGGATAAAATGCAGCGTATGGGCATCAAGAGCAATACCCCAAGCATCGGTATAATGACCAACAATGATCCCACCAAATAATACGCCACCAATACCTAAACCAACACCACGGATCCGCCAGTTACCCATCCATAGTCCCAGCACTGCTACCAGCGCAAGTATGCTGATAGAGAGCGCAATGTCACTCATAAAGAGCCTCCTAATTTTCCATAAAATCCATTTAGTGGTACCAGCATAATTGCCGACCCTAGGTAACGCTGAGTTTGGGGGTAGGGGGACTCAGTAAGAACTGATTTCGCAATGGTACGAAAGGAGTGGTTAGGGAGTAGTTCTACCTAGCGGATAGAGTTTGTTGTTATTGTTTATTTTTCTATCTGGTTCTGTCTTGATCCAAAATGCCGTCATTGGCTCTCTTGCCCAAACAGTGTTACGCAAACATACACCTATAAATACGCCAAATAAATTCGTGGGTTAAGTCTCATTTTTACAAAGTGTGCACTGAGTTGAAAAAGCAACTGTAACGCTTATGAGTATGTATGTGTGATGTAGGTCTCTTGTTTGCAATTTGTTACAAGTAAATCGTCGATACAAAAAAGCCCACCAGAATTGATGGGCTAGAAGTAATTTAAGCTACAGCGTACAAGATTAGATCATTAACCGCACTTTGAGTCACCACAGTTAAGGCAGGTTTGGCAGCCATCTTTAACGACCACAGCTTTGGCATGACACTTATAACAAAGGGTTGCACTTGGTGGAAAATTGCTATCAGCATGTTCTTGCTCGTTACTGACTGAGTTACCGCTCAGCTCTGCTTTTTTTGCATCAATAAATGCTTGTTGATGTTGATCTAACTCAGGCTTATTGATCATGCCGATTTCAATCAAATGCATTTCAATGATATTGCCAATTTCAGCAATCAAAGATGGAACGTACTTACCCTGATTCCAATAGCCACCCCTAGGATCAAAGACAGATCGCAACTCTTCGACTAAAAACGTACAGTCACCACCTTTACGAAAAACAGCCGACATAATACGGGTTAACGCCACAATCCATTGATAATGTTCTAAGCTTTTAGAATTAATAAACACCTCAAATGGGCGACGTATTTCGTGCTCGGTTCCCTCATTAAGGACGACATCATTAATTGTGATAAATAGAGAGTGCTCTGAAATATGCTCTGGTGTTTTAAGCTTATAAGTTGCACCAACTAATTTTTCAGGGCGAGGCATAGATTCATGCATCTGCTCTAAAGGTGCGGTCTCTTCTTGAATTGGTGTTCCTTCAACGTGGTTTTTGACTTTAAAACCCACAATATTTTGTTCAATTTTTCTAACCATAATTTTGTACCTAGAATCGGAGTGCTGACTAGAACTTACCGTAGTAACCTTCTTTTAATGCATCGTATAAATTGGCTGCGGTATGGATTTCACCGTCGTACTCAATCTGTTCATTGCCTTTTGCTTCAAAGGTAGAACCATCTGCCAGCGTAAAGACATAAGTCGTATTTTCGAGGTCTTTCTCTTTAACCAAAACGCCTTGGAATACTTCTGGGTTAAAACGAAATGTCGTGCAGCCTTTTAGCCCCTTGTCATAGGCGTCCATATAGATATCTTTAAAGCTTTCAAAAGCAAAGTTTGTTGGAACATTGGCAGTTTTCGAGATTGAAGAGTCTATCCAGCGTTGTGCCGCTGCTTGAACTTCCACATGTTGACTTGGCGTAATATCGTCAGCTGTGATGAAATAGTCCGGTAACATGGCGTCAGGCTCGGTACTGTAAGGCATCGCTTTATCGTTGATGAGTTCTCGATAAGCTAATAATTCATAGCTATAAACATCAACACTTTCTTTGGTTTTCTTTCCTGCCACGATAACATTTCGGGTGTAGTGATGAGCAAAGCTTGGCTCAATACCATTGCTCGCATTATTGGCAAGAGAAAGCGAAATGGTACCCGTTGGAGCGATGGAACTATGGTGAGTAAAGCGAGCGCCAGTTTCCATTAACTGAGTAACTAGCTCAGGTTCAACTTCTGCCAATTGCTGCATGTAACGACTGTACTTGGCATGCAGAATACGGCCTTTAACTTTATCACCTAACTCATATCCATCATCATGCATTTCTGGGCGTTGGCGTAACATCTTTGCGGTTACTTCAAACTCTTGTTCCATAATAGGTGCGGAACCTTTTTCTTTGGCCAGTTCAAGAGCTTGTTGCCAACCCACTACTGCTAATTCGAGAGCAACTTGTTCGGTAAAAGCAACAGATGCTGCACTACCATATTGGTGTCTTAGCATTGTTAACGTTGAACCCAAACCGAGAAAACCCATGCCATGACGACGTTTATTTTCAATTTCATGGCGCTGTTTTTCTAATGGGAGATGATTGATTTCAACAACGTTATCGAGCATTCGAGTGAAAATGGCCACCACTTTACGAAACTCTTTCCAGTCAAATTCAGCTTGTTCGGTAAAAGGATAGCGAACAAATTTGGTCAGATTAACCGAGCCTAGTAAGCAAGCACCATAAGGCGGAAGAGGTTGTTCACCACAAGGGTTGGTCGCTCGAATGTCTTCACAGAACCAGTTATTGTTCATTTGATTGACTTTATCGATCAAAATAAAGCCCGGCTCTGCATAATCGTAAGTGGACGTCATAATGATATTCCACAAATTACGAGCAGGTAGAGTGCGGTAAATCTTACAAGCTACTTGGCCTAAATCATTTTCAATCAGATCAGTTGTTGTTGGCCAGTCTGCCCAAACCATGGTTTCATCATTATCAACGTCAATACCATCTTGTGCGATTTCTTTCGCGGTCATTGGGAAGATTAACTGCCATGATAGGTCTTGTTTAACTGCTTCAATAAATTCTTCGGTAATCAGTAATGAGAGATTGAATTGGCGCAATCGTCCATCTTCACGCTTAGCTCGAATAAATTCAATAATATCTGGGTGTCGAACATCCATGGTTCCCATTTGTGCACCACGACGACCGCCTGCCGATGAGACGGTAAAACACATTTTGTCGTAGATATCCATAAAGGAAAGTGGGCCCGATGTGTATGCACCAGCACCAGAGACAAAAGCCCCTCGTGGACGTAAGGTCGAAAAATCATAACCAATACCACAGCCCGCTTTCAGTGTAAGCCCTGCTTCATGCACCTTAGCTAAAATATCATCCATGGAATCTTCGATGATCCCAGATACTGTGCAGTTAATGGTTGATGTTGCAGGTTTATGCTCAAAAGCTCCTGCATTAGAAGTAATTCTGCCTGCGGGAATGGCACCATTGCGAAGCGCCCAAAGAAATTCTTGATACCAATGTTGTTGTAGTTTGGGTTTCTCAAGGGCTGATAGGGCTTTCGCTACCCGTTTGAAAGTATCGTCTAAGGTGAGATCAATAGCATCGCCATACTTGGATTTCAGTCGATATTTACTGTTCCAAATTTCAATAGAAGTTGGCTGGAATGGGATAGTTTGCTTGGCAGTTGTATCCGCTGCGAGGGAGCTTTTCGCCATAAGATAACACCTTTGAATACGTTGATAAGGCAACGAGGTTAAGAGATTGACGTGCCATAGTGTAGTGTTCAAATTATCCAAATTAAGTAACACATTGAGATATTTTGATGAACTGTGATCTTATCGATCCTGTATTGGCAACGCATTTGATCAAACCACTCTAAACTATGATCTTCAAGTCTTGACAATGTGACTAAACCCTTATCCTTCAATAAGTCTAGTTGAGGATTTATGGTAAACAGGAAGGTAAAAGTGCTTAGTTGGTGTAAAACAGCGATGAACGTGTTGAGAACTAATCTCATCTATATCGAGGGTTTGAGTACAAAAATAGTGGATTAAATTATTCTTAACAGGAATGAATATAAGGAAAGTTAAATAAAATACCAGCCAAATCATAGGGGAATTTGACTGGTATTGTTGGATCTTATTTGGTTGGATTAGAAGCTATAACGGACACCTAGCATCAGTTCGTCGTCGGTGTTGTCACCAATGTAATCAGCAGAGGTATAACCTGATGCAACATCTACTAAATTAAATTTATAGCTTGCATAAGCTGCAAAATTTCCCATATAGCGGGCATATTCAATACCAATAAATTCTATGTCTAGCAGAACGTAATCATCAGCAGAATATTTGTTATAGGATATATCAACCATATTGTCGCCAAAGGTGTAATTGGCGAAGGCATCAATGGCGTAGAAGTCAGAATCAGCTATTTTACCGCCTTGATACATTGCCGCACCATAGAAACCATCAAAGCTGTATTTCGCCGCTATAAAGTAAGTATCTGAATCATGCTTTAGATTCGGATTGGTTTTCCAACTGTAAGTTTGATCGCTGGCTGAATAACCTACACCGACACCTAGGTTATTTACTTCATAGGCCAGAGCGACGCCATAACCGTCACTTTGAGAGTCTGAGTTAAAGTTTCCATCGGCTTGGAATGTAATTCCTTCTGGGGTAGTGATGGCATAACGAATGACATTTTTAGCTCGGTCGGCAGAAGCAACGGTGTATTCGTTGGTATAACCACTGTAGGTTTCTGCCATATCAGTCCAATCTGTTAAATAAGTAACAGCGTTGTTTTGGTGGCCGTAGTACAGGTTACCCATACTGGTTTCTGCTCCGACATACATATGACGAGTATTAATATCAACTTCGTCATCAGAGGCAGGATCGGTTTGCTCTGTTAATTCAAACTCATAGCGACCTACAAATGAAATATCTTGGTTATATTCTTGCTTACCTTGCACATTAAGACGTACGCGAGACATATCTTCATATGTACTACTGTTTGATGAGGTTTTATTGGCATCAGAGAAGTTTGCTCGTCCTTCTACTCGTCCACCAATTTCAAAATCTGTGTTGCTGTCCTTGTATACTGTTGCTGCCGATACAGGAAATGCGATACTGGATGCCACTGCTAATGTGATGAATTTAATATTCATTTAGAATTCCTTTTTTGTGTCTATTATCCTGTGAAGTACCGCATGCACTGTCCAAATAGGGATTAAGATGCATATCTCCACCTAATAAATGTAGTCACTAAAGGGATAAATAAATAATTAAGCTCAACGCAAATAATTGCTTTTGTGCTGAATGTATAAAAACAGTGAACAAAAATGGTATGAAGGGAAAAAAGAGCTAAACTCAATGATTAAAATAAAAAAAGGGCACCTAGCAAGTAGGTGCCAAAGAGATGTGACTTTCGCCTCAATCAACAATGAACAGGAGTTTAGGATAAAAAAGAAGTCGGTAAGTTTAGAAGTTGTAGCGAGCTAAAAGGGCAACTTGATCTGCGCCGTTATTGGCTCCATTTTGATCTTTATTCGTTACGCCTAACTTATATTCGGCTGAAAAGACCATGTTCCCAGGAGTCCATGCCGCTCCAACCAAACCATATGAATAACGTGCAGAAGAGTTATCGTCAGCCAAATGGTTATAACCACCATAAACTTGGTATAAACCACCTTCTGCTAAATAAGCTGCAACCAATTCATAACCATAGGCTTTTTTCGCTACGTCAGTCAGGTTACCGTTAATATTGGTATGGTTACGATATTGGCCGTATTGCCCCGCTAAGTAGAACATATCTGAATCGTATTTTGCGCCAAGAGTCCATGTTTTATCATCGGATTCCTGATGGTATTTTGTGAGGTTATAGGCACCACCAAAGCTAAGCCCTAAACCAAGATCATAAGATAGAGCACCCTGCAAACCATAACGACGTTCACCTTCTGATGAACCATCTTCAAATTGGTACTGTGCCGCGACGTTTAAGCCGTTAAAAGAGTTACGATAAGAAATGGCATCATCCGCACGACCTGTACCAGAACCACCGTGGCCATCTCGACCATCGTAGGTGCCCGATGCTTCGCCGCCATAGATCCAAAATACATCAGTCCAGCCAGTGATATCGTAATAAGTCGACCACTGTTTACCCACAGTAATGAGGCCTGCATCTTGATTTGCGAAATAGAGGTTACCTAAACGGTTAGAGAATTCTTGTTTTCCGCTAGAAAGTGCATCATATCCCCATTCCGCTTTTGCCCCTGCTAGCCAGTTTTGCGTCATTCGATGTTCAAAGCCGAAGTTAATTCGAGAACTGGCATTTTCAAGTTCTGTTGTACTGCTCGTATCTTTAGTGCTTTCTGTGTATTGCGCTTTTACTGCTAAGCGTCCGCCAATGGTGACTTTACTATCACCATCTTGATACACGGTAGCGGCTTGAGCTGAAGTGGCTATGCATGCAGCACTGATGCTAAGTGCAAGAATTTTTTTCATCATTGTATGAGTCCTTAAAATTGTGTTTTCACTGCTTGTGTTTGTTTTGTGGACTCATTAAAGCGATAAAATATCTGTAATATTAGTCAAACGTCATCAAGTGTTATGAATGTGAAGTTACATTTTGCAATCAATATAAAATATTAATAATCAATTGGTTAATATTGGTTTGATACATTTGAACATAGTTACAATCAGCCTCAAAAAAGGCAAAGAAATAAGAAACGAATTTGTTATGAGAGTTTGTGTCGAACTGTATATTCTTATTACAAGAAAAAGCCCCGCATAGTGAATGCAGGGCTTTGATCGATTTGGATAGAGCGGGATTGGTTATTTAGCTTCTAGATACTTAATGGTATTTGCTAAATCTTGTAAGCTCTTGTGTGCTGGCGTATTGACTAGGTATTTACCATTAACGATAAAGGTTGGAACCGATGTGATATTAGCCGCCTCAATGATTTTCTGTGCCTGATCCATTTTACTAAACACTTCTTCTTGCTGTGTTTGAGTTAATTGGTATGGACTGTTCATTTTGTATTGTGCAAACAGGTTGTTTAACATCTCTTTGCGCTTGTCCATAGGGGTATCTTTTGGTGTATCTTGAGTATAAGCAAACAATTGTTCAGTCAGCTTATCACTTGGTTCACCATTTGGAGATTGAATCGCTGCAGCGTAGTAGACAAAAGCGGCAAGTTGAGCACTTTCATTAAAGGTTACATGTACACTGCGGATATCTTTCACACCAGCCAGTTTTTTAATTTCAGGCAGCATGGTTTCCATACTACGGCAGTGGCCACAAGATAAAGAAAATACTTCATAGACACCTTGCATATCACTGATTGGTTTAGCAATAGTCATGTATTGATCGCCATCTTTAGGTGTGTTTGAGTCAGAACAACCTGTCAGTGCGAGCGCTAGAAATAGGAAACTGAAAAAAGAACGAAGGATTAATTTCATAATATTGTCTTTCTGCTAATGGATATACCTAAACTTTTGATAAATGTCAGCTTAGGTATAGCCGTTACAAAGTGGGCACAATGTACCTTGGTTTTTAAGAAAACTGTAGTCATTTTAGAGCACTATCTTAAGTAATGGTTCCTGAATCTTATCAATACATTAAATATCAATCACAAATTACACAATTGCTCTCTCTATTTGTCCTGAAATCCGTTACAATCCGCCGCTTTTATTAATGGCGGAGCTTATAGCTATGTTTATTGGATTCGATTACGGAACAGCGAATTGTTCTGTAGCGGTAATGGAAAATGGTCAACCGAAACTACTACCGTTAGAACAAGATAATCCTTATATACCTTCTACATTAGCTGCGCCAACCCGTGAAGCTGTCTCTGAGTATCTCTATCGTTTTATGGGGGTTAAGCCGTTAGATTCAGTGGGTGAGCAAGTATTGCGTCGCGCCGTTGCGTTTAATCGTGAAGAAGACATTATAGTAGAGCAGGGTGACTTACTGTTTGGTCAAGCGGCATTAGATAGCTATTTAGCCGATCCTGAAGAGACCTATTACGTTAAATCACCTAAGTCTTTTTTAGGAGCGAATGGCCTGCGTGATGTGCAGATCAGTTTCTTTGAAGATCTTGTTTGTGCCATGATGAAAAATATTAAGTTGCAGGCAGAGCTATCAATGCAACAAGATATTGTGAATACGGTTATCGGTCGCCCGGTAAACTTCCAAGGAACGGGTGGTGAGAGTGCTAACCTCCAAGCTGAAAAAATATTACTTCAAGCTGCAAAACGCGCAGGGTTTAAAGAGGTTGAATTTCAATTTGAGCCTGTTGCCGCAGGTCTAGAATATGAAAGCTCACTAACCGAAGATAAAACGGTACTGGTAGTTGATATTGGTGGTGGTACTACTGACTGTTCACTTATCCAAATGGGGCCAACATGGCGTCAGCAAGCAGACCGTAGCGCGAGTTTATTGGCCCACAGTGGACAACGAATTGGTGGAAACGATCTAGATATCTATTTGGCGTTTAAACAACTCATGCCTCAGTTTGGCTATGGTTCAAAGACCTTGCGAGGAATCGAGATGCCATTAAGTCAATTTTGGAATCCGATTGCGATCAATAACGTAGCCGCTCAAACGGAATTTTATTCTAACGCTAATTTACGAGCCCTGGATCAATTGCGCCGAGATGCTCAAGAGCCTGAAAAGTTACAACGTCTCATCCATGTTTATCATGAAACTTTAGGCTATCAACTTGTGCGACGAGCAGAAGAGGCAAAAATTGCTTTGTCTGAGCAGCAAGCGTATCAAGTTCATATGCAGATTTTAGCTGATCAGTTCCAGATTGATATTAATCAGCAGCAGCTAGCTGAAGCAATTGATGTTCCAAAAGAGAAGATGCGAGAACTGGTTGTTGAGGCACTGGCTCAAGCTGATACCCAACCTGATGTTATCTTTATGACCGGGGGTACCGCTCGTTCACCGATTTTACGTCAGTGTATTGAGCAGCAGTTGCCAAATATTCCTATTGTTAGTGGTAGTTATTTTGGTTCGGTGACGTCGGGTCTTGCGCGTTGGGCCGATCACTGCTTTAAATAGAAATGCCTAACTTATTCTCTCAGGATCTTGCATTTTGGGGTTATTGAGAGTTTTCATATAGAAAAGAGAGCAATAAAGGCTCTCTTTTCTATTACTGGTAACGGTTATGCTGGTTTGGGCGCATATGCAGAACACCATCCATTAGCATTAACTAACTTACCTGGGAAAATCGCACAGGGACGCCACTCATCTCCATCCTTTCCTTGTATTAGGGCACAGTTGGCACATATTTGCCCATCAACGGTAGATTTATCCACATATTTAAGCGCTTTTGCTTGAGGATCTTCAGGTGAGACATGAGGAATTTCTTCTGCCGATACGGGTTGAAGTAGAATTTTTCCACCGACTGTCATACCTATCACACTGCCTAAACCCAGTTTGAGAAACTGCCTACGGTTTGGTTCTTTCTTCATCTGTAATCATCCTTATTACGATATTGCTTTTTGCATCCAAGTTATTTAATGCTACTTGGATTTTTATATTCGATTCCGCTCTTTAATTATTAGCTTATTTCATCGTGAGTGCATAATTAAAGAGGAGGGAAGTTAAAAAGTGTCACAGGATCGCAAAGCCGAAGATTAATTGAAGTCTGATTGTTTAGGGAGCTATCTAGATCACAGTATTTTATTGCTAACTTATTGAGAATACACCGATTAAAAGTTCTACCGAACAAAGAAGGCAATTCATGAAGTTATTTATTTTAGATATTGATGGTTTATTGATCGATGAAGATCAATTTGATCGCGAGTGCTACATTAAAGCTATCAATCAAGAGCTCAATATTCAGGTGACGGCAGATGAATTATGCAAACTAAATGTAACGGATGCGAGTGCTCTTGACCATTTTATTGAATGTTATCAGATCAAAGAGAGCCGCTCTGTATTACATCGCCAAGTCGAGAAGACTTATTACCAGCTATTGCGCCAAGCACTGATTGAACGAAATTATTCAGATCAAGATAAAGCAAAGGTGCATAATTTATTTTCTGAACTAAAAGCTCGTAAGGATTTACATTTAGCTGTTGTTTCCAGTCATTGGGGGTCGATTGCAAAACTTAAGTTATGGGCGATGGGGATTGAATTAAACCGATTAACCTTTGCTTCTGCATCTGATGCTCTACATTTTGTTGACGTTGTGGCATTAGCATCATTTCGAGCAAAACAAGATGCAGGTGAACTGTTTGCTGAGCGTTTACTCATCAGTGATGCTGAAGCGGCGTGCAAAATTGCCAAAGAGTTAAAAGATACTTGGTTATCTTATGAACAAGCAGCGGCTCTTGATATCAATATCGCCTATGTTCGTGAATATGAGATGGCCTAATTATTGATGTAATGAAAGGTTTCTGTCAAAGCTGATTTTAGTTACAGATCTTGAGTATGATTTTGGTTAGGCTAGTTTTATTAAGATAATCATCTATAACTAATAATAAGCCAATTAGATGATTTTAATAAAACTGGCTGAGGTTATTATGAATAAAGAGTTATGGATCAAACAGTGGTTTTTTGAAGTGCTAGCTAAAGTAGATAGCTCGCAACTACAAGAGATGGCTACTGATCCGTTTATCTTTCATATGGCTGGTGGACGTAAATACCAGGTCACACATCAAGAATATTTGTCTTTTTTAGCCATGTGGCATCAGCGTTTTAAAAACGTACAATTTCAATTAACTCATATGTTATCTGATGATAATAAATTGATGGCATCTTACCAATGTCATGCAACATACCATGGTGGCTGGCTACGTATTCCTGGTAAAAATCAGGCCGTCCATATGACTGGGATGATGTTGTTTAAATTAGAAAATGGCATGATGACGGAGTGTTGGATGGAAGACAGTAACTTTGATCTTTATCAGCAATTAACTCATTATCTCGACTAGATATTTCAATTACTTAGATACAAAAATGCCTCACTATAATAGACAATAGTGAGGCATTTCTTTTATCTAAACAACTTACATTGCTTGTGCTGCTTGCTGTTTTTCTTGTTCACGCTCTGCTTTTAATTGGGCAAAGAATGTTTGGCTTTCAGCAATAATGACATGGCGTAAACATACCAGACCAATAAGGTTTGGAATTGCCATAAGGCCGTTAACGATGTCAGCAATAATCCAAATCATATCTAGCTTCATGAATGCACCAGCTGCGATAAGGACTAAGAAAAATAGTTTATATGGCAGAATAGCTTTTACACCAAATAGGTAAGCTACACAGCGTTCGCCGTAGTAGTTCCAGCCTAAAATAGTAGTAAACGCAAAGAACATCAAACCAATTGATACCATTAATGGACCGTAGTAGTCAGAGTTCAGACCCATAGAGAAGGCATGGGTAGTCATGGTTGCACCTGCAAGATCAGTTTGCCACGCGCCTGTTACCACTAAGGTTAAACCTGTCATCGTACAGATAATGATGGTGTCAAAGAACGTACCTGTCATTGAAACAAGACCTTGACGAACGCTCGATTCTGTTTGGGCGGCAGCTGCTGCAATAGGTGCGCTACCTAAACCTGATTCGTTAGAAAATACACCACGAGCAATACCTGATTGAATCGCAAGCATAATACCAGCACCTAGGAAACCACCTGTTGCGGCATGACCTGTAAATGCAGACTCAATAACTAGACTAACGGCTTCTGGTAGATGAGAAACGTTAGTACCAAGTACAATTAGGCAAGCAATAATGTAAAAGCCAGCCATAAGCGGAACAACTTTACTTGCTACGCTTGAAATAGATTGAATACCACCAAGCGTTACCATTGCAACTAACACAGTTAAAATAACAACGGTAATTTCTTTTGGTACTGAAAATGAAATTTGAGCCGCTTCTACAATCGCATTTGCTTGTGGAAAGGTACCAATACCAAAACAAGCAACACCAATGGCAAAAAGGGCAAACAGTTTTGCTAACCATTTGCTACCGACACCTTTATCTAGGTAGTACATTGGTCCACCTAGCATTTGGCCGTTAGCATCTTGTTCACGGTATTTTACCGCCAATAGACATTCAGCATATTTTGTTGCCATACCAAATAAAGCAGCAAGCCACATCCAAAACAGTGCGCCAGGACCACCTAATTTGATAGCGGTTGCAACGCCAACAATATTACCTGTACCAATAGTGGCAGATAGGGCAGTACATAGGGCTGCAAAGCTGGAAACATCACCTTCGCCTTGGGCGTCTTTATCTTTTTTACCACCGAATACGTAGCGTAAAGCCAGTGGTAAATAGCGGATCTGGATAAATCCTAAGCGAAAAGTAAGATACATACCCGTACCAACCAATAAGATCAGTAGTGGTGGACCCCAAACAAGGTTATCAAATGCTTTTAAAAAACTAAAAATTGTGTCGTGTAGCGGATTCATCATCCCTCCTTTAAACATCAAAGGAAGAGATAAAAAACAACAGAAATAGTTGGTTACAGAAAGAAATTCTGGCTGTTGATCTTATCTCCTCTGTCCTTTTGCCTGAGAGTTTCACTAAACAGATTATGCTGTTTAACTTGCTCCTTCGGCGCTCGATTTAACGAGTCTCTCCAGAGGCTCCTCCAACAACAGTCCATACCCTTATTCAATAGAACTAGGGTGCCTGAAAGATTTACACACGAGTATTTTCATGAAAAAAATAGGCTCGGTTGCTTACTTCTTCGGCGGGCGTTTATGGCTTTCATTAGTTTGAAAGTCCTCGCCGCTCTCCTGCTGTCTTCATCGGAACTCAAATTACGGCAGCAATATTAGGGGATAAAAATGTGATTGTCAGCAAAAAAATGAGGTATTTTTTAAAAAATTTTTTTGAATAAAAAAAGCGCTACAAACATGGAAAGCGCTTTTTTCATAAATGGAAATATCGGTGGTAAGAATAAATACTGTATTATCGATTTAATTCTGTCGATATTAGCTCAATAAGTTGATTATCTTTATCTGCAGTAATCTCCCAAGTGAAAATACCACCAAGTCGATTTTGTTTGACATAATCAGTTTTTGCTTTGATTGAACGCTGATCATCAAAAGTAATAAATTCTTTTTTTGTGGGATGATAAAGTACGGCGGCTTGAGCCTGTTCATCATAATAGTACTGATAGCCAAGTTTAGGATTATTGAGCAGATGAGTGGCAATATCTTGATAGGTGAAATAGCCCGGATCATCAAGATCTGATCCTTTTTTTAAGCCGCTTTGACTCGTCAATCCCTCTAGTGTGTTTGGAGTGAAATCCTCAACTTGTTGCCAACCTCGGCCATAAAATGGAACGCCGACAATGATTTGTTGATGTGATACACCTCGCTGTAACAATGCATTGACTTGCTGATCGACTGAGACCTGATTTGGGGTTTTGTTCGTTGCAAATAAATTAGCATGGTGGCCAACGATATTTTCCCAACCGCCGAGAAAATCATAACTCATTAAGAATATGTGATCTAAATACTGAGCGACTTGTGGCCAGTCAATATTGTTAATATTCTTATTACTTGCACTCACTGCCGCAGAAAGCTCGTATTGTCGATGATGTTTCAGAGATAGAGTTTCTAAACCATGATCTAATTCTTTAAGTAAGGCTGTAAACCCTATTTTTTCTTGGTCAAGATTATCTTTGCCTTTACCTGATAACCCATTTCCTCCGGGATATTCCCAATCAAGTTGAATACCACCAAAAAATGGATAACGTTCTAGTAAGTCTATGGCGCTCACAACGAAGTTCTTACGATAGGTTGGATTAATTACAACGGTATGAAAAGGCTCTGATAGGGTCCAACCGCCAAAACTGGGTAAAACAACCAACTCTGGATCTGCTTTAACTAGCGCACTTAATTGACCAAAATTTCCTTTGTATCTCACTTTGTAGTCTGTTTTGCCTGGGAGCTGTTTTTGTAATGCGGCAAAGTTATCAACAATAACGGCTGTTCCGGTTGGTTTTCCTCGGCATTGCTGAGCCATTATTTTCTGAATATTAGCTGGAGAAGCTGAGTGAGGTCCACAAACGCCCAAAAAAGCATAAATAACATGAGTTAATTTGTCTGTAGGAATTGATCCTGCTGAGTAACTTTTTCTTGGATTATAAACTTTCCAATCTGGGTAGTAGGCCGCTATGACAGGTTTTGTCGTTTGTATTTCTTCAGCCTGAACAACAGATGAAAACAATATGGTTGAAAGAAGAGTGAGTACTACAGGCTTTACTTGATTCATACTATTTTGAGTTGAAAAGAGAATTATAAGGTTATTTTAACGTTCATTTTTTATCATAGGATCATCAAGAAATTAGAGGTTGATGAGGTTCACAGACTTATTTCTCTTCTATTAAAAATGGGTTGAATTGGTAAAAATTTACAAAATAAAAATAATAAAACGCCTAATTTTTAGACCGATTAATTATGATAAGTAAGTTTTGAAATAATATTTTGCTATAAAAATGGCGCTTTATATATGCAATAAAATATTATGAATATTGTTTATTCTATTGATTTAATTGAAGTCTTATTGATGAGACTCTTTTATCTATTCAAATAGTAAGATCTTCAATGAATTGGCAAAAATAAACATTCACTCACAAAATTATCTATAGGCTAAAAAGGAATTATTTAATCATAAGTAATGGGATTCTCACAATGGCAGATGGGTAGACTTAAATAGGTGACGATGTGATTTGGGTTAACTGTACGCATAGCGATAAACACTGTGAAGCAAAAGAAAACTTACGGCAGCTACACAATTTTAAAGATGTTTCGCCTTTTGAGTTACTTGCTTCTATGACGGGTAAAGAATTGGTATTTTTGGAGATCAAAGATTCTTCTTCTGATGGATTTACGTTATTAAAAGCGATACGTAACCGTTATCCATCTACCAAAGTGATTGTGGTATACCATAAGTTAGATTCTGAATTAGCATTAAACGTGTTAAGAGCAGGGGGAGAAGATATTCTACCTGCGAGTTCTAATCGTCAGCAGTTAGAGTCTTGTTTTACTCGGTTGCACACTCATGATGTAGAAGATGAAATAACTCAAGATATCAGTGAGAGAGAAGAGCCGCTACGACCAGCTCTTAAGATTATTGATGAAAATCTTAGCTCACCTTTGCGGGAAGAAGATTTAGCTGCTGCTTGTCACTATTCTCCAACCTACTTTTCACGCCTCTTTCACAGTGTTATGGGGGTAACCCTCAAACAGTATATTATTAAAAAACGGTTAGATATGGCTTGTGGTCTTCTTAGTGCAGACAAAGAAAAGATTGCAGTTATTGCTCTGACAACCGGATTTAAGGATGTGTCGTACTTCTCCCGGGTGTTTAAAAAGCATCTTGGTTGCTCCCCAGGAGAATTTCGTACTCGAAAACAACGGTTAACTTAGCGCCTTTTTGTTAATGGTAAGTTTTCGATGCTTCACTAAGATACAGTACATAGCTGGGACAAAATAAAATGATAAGAGGGTGGTGAGCAGCGTCCCCCCAGCAATCGCAACGGCAAACGGTGGCCAAAATCCACCTCCAGCCAGTATCAGAGGAAGAAAGCCTCCTACAGTCGTTATTGTGGTAGAGGTGATGTGGCGAGTGCAACTCATTGTGCCTGAAACTACTGCTGTAATATTTCCCTCTCTTGCTGCTGGGTCGGCTTTAAATTCCGATAGAATGACGATAGCGGCGTTAATGGCTAAACCGATCAAACCGAGCAGGGCAATAATGACGGTAAAACCAAATGGATATTGAAAAACCCATACCGACAGCAAGCCAAGACCTGCTGCAAGAGCACTAACCGCAAAAATAATCATGCTGAGTCTAAATGAGTTAAATGACACGACGACCACCATAATCATTAAGGTAATAACTAAGGATAGGTTAGCCAGAAGGTTATTGACTGATTCATCTCGTTCTGCAGATTCACCTCCAATATCAATTTTATAACCAACAGGTAATGTTTTTTGGTATTGGCTTAACTCCTGCTCTATCTGATTCAAAACCGTTTGTGGCAATACATCTGCAATTAAATACCCTTCAATAGTATTTACTCGGTTACCATTTCTTCGTGTAATTGCACCAAGGCTTGGCTCCAATTGTAAATCGGCAATGGCGGATAATGGTAACCCAATGGCTTGATTTACATTGGTTATTGGCAACAAAAGATTATTTAAATGACTGAGATTTTCTCTTTGGCTATCAGCAACCCGAACTCGAATTGGAATCTCTTCTTGTCCTTGGATAACGCTACCATTATTTTGTCCAATTAAGGTTGCTTGTAGCAGTTTCGCAACTTGTGTTAAAGATAAACCACTTAGCTGACTGGCTTCTTCATTGACCGAGACAGCCACTTTTGGCAATCCAAATTGCAACGTTGATCGAGTCTCTGTTATGGCTGGATGTTTAGCTAAAATTAAGCGTAATTGATCACCAATTTGCTTAAGTTGGTTGAGATCGTTTCCTTGGACGCGAAGCTCGATTGGAGCATTGAAAGGGGGGCCTTGCTCCAGCTTTCTGACCAATATTTGCGCTTGGGGATAATCGATAGGTAATTGTTGCTGCAACGTTTTAATCATGCGATTAGCCGCGTTAAAGTCAGATGCGGTCACCATGGCTTGAGCAAAATTGTTCGCTCCTTTTTGCATTCCTACCATATTGTAGTAAAACGAAGGTACATTGCCTCCTACCACCCACTGGACTTGTTCAATATCTGAGTATTGATGCAATGTACTATCCAGTTGTTGAACAAATTCTTGGGTATGATAAATACTGCTTTGAGGTGATAGATACACTTGTATTTCAAACATATCTCGATCTGACGGTGGAAAAAATTGCTCAGTCAGTTGTGATGCCCCTACAAACCCTAATAACGGTAACAGAAGACTGAGTAGAACCGTTTTGAGTGGATGATTAACACTCCATACCAATGTTTTTTCAAAACGGCAACTCAGCGAAGGTAAGGTGATCCCGGTATGGTACCAAGCAGAAGAGGGTTCTTTTTTAGGTAAGAATCGACCGGCAAGGCCTGCGACAATGGTGTGGGCAATAAGATAAGAACCAGCAAGAGAAAACGATACGGTGAGCGCGATAGCACCAACAAATTCTCCTGCAGCTCCTGGCATTAAAATGATCGGCATAAAGGCTAAAATGGTAGTTAACGTTGAGCCGAGCAGGGGTAACCAAAGATGGCGCCGAGCCTTATAAGCAGATTCTATTTTCTTCGCCCCTAAATGACGGTAATGAGCAATGGTATCAACCATCACAATAGCATTATCGACCATAATTCCTAACGCAACAATTAAACCTGTTACCGACATTTGGTTAATAGGAATATTGGTGTATTTCATTAGCGCAAGGGTTAATAAACTGGTTAATGGTAGAGACAGCGCGACAATAAAAGCTGAACGAGCACCAAGAGTAAGTAGTAATACAAATAAAATAATAATAAAACCGAGCAGTAGATTACCCATAAGTTCTGATAGTCGTTGTTGGGTATAACCTTGTTGCTCAAAGAGGACTTTAGCTTTGATATTATGTGGTAATTGTTGCTGAAATTGCTCGATTATTTGATGCGCTTTCTTACTCCATTGATCGACTCTTAACTGAGGTTGCATTCGAGCGGCAATGATTATGTTGGGTTGCAACTTATTATGGTTCTGAGTTAACGCGATTTCATCCATTGGGTAAGACGGTTGATGGGTGACAGTTGCAATATCTCTTAGTCGAATAACATGACCATTAGAATCAACCAGAACAGGAACCTGCTTAACGCGATCTAGAGAATCTAAGCTATCGGAGACTTCTATTGTAAAGTTAGCGGATGGGCTGATCAGTCTACCGGCTGCATTTTTTGCATCTGCGTTAGCTATAGCCTCAGATAGAGTTGCTGCTGAACGTTTGAGGCTAGTGGCAATAGTGGGGTCGATAGAGACTAATATTTCTTCGTCAATTAAACCATATTCATCCACGAACTCCGTTCCAGATAAATTACGTAAACGATGGCTAAGTTCTTTTGCATAGCGTCTAAGTGTGACCAGATTGATTTCGCTTTCATGATCCCAACTAAGAGCTACGATCATGGTAAAAGCATAACTGTGATCGCTATCTAACTCCGGAGATAATGTCCCTGCGGGCAGTTGAGGTTCGATGTCGGTTAACTTATCTCGAACCAATGACCAAACGGGTTCTGAATCTAAGATTGTATCTTGTAATTCGATGCTTACAACCGAAATACCGGGGCGAGAGGTTGAAGTTATAAGTGCGATTTCATCGAGTTGGCGTAACTGGTTTTCAATCTTTTCTGTGACTAAAGACTCCACACGCTCTGTAGTTGCTCCGGGCAGTACTGTTGTAATAGTCGCATTACGGTTACGAATAATGGGATCTTCTGCTCTTGGTAACGACATTAGTGCAGAGATTCCACTCACAATAATAATGGCAATAAAAAGGGTTAATAAGCGGCTGTTCGCCAGAATCTTATTCATTATTTTTACCCTTTGGCTGCAATGCTGTTTCAACCTCTTGGCCTGCAACAACGCGATGTAAACCATCCGCTACAATCTGCTCGTGGGGGTGAATCGCTCCTGTAATATAGGCGTCAGTACCATTAGCAAAAATCACTTTGACGGTACGCCGCTCTAAAATTTGATGATTTTTGTCAGACTTTGGCACAATTGCCATAACGGTCCAGACGCCACGCAGCCCTTCAGTTAACGCAGTAAGAGGGATCCAATACCCATTTTGTTGCTGGTGATCTTGGTATGTTAGATAGGCTAACTCTCCTGTTAGAAGAGGCGCTTGAAGAGCAAAGCGAAGCTCGACAGTACGAGAGTTAAGGTCAATACTCGCTCCTGGGTTTAATAATTGAGCCGGGTAGAGCTTGTTATTGATACGTATTTGCCAGCTAGGTTGGTTTAAAATCTGCGTCATATATTTCGCAGGAACCCCGATGTGAGCTTCGGTTAGATCATTTGCAAGCAAGGTAAAAGTGGGGGTTCCAATATTAATAACATCACCTTGAGAGACAAAACGTTCACTAATTTTGCCATTATAAGGCGCTCGAATTGTGGATTTGGTCAGTTTTAACTGGTTGGCTGCTAAGGTTGCATGTAATTGACTCAAATTGGCTAGCAAGGCTTTTCGTTGGCTTTGAAGCGAGTCAATTTCTGACGCAGCGCTAAATCCTTTCGCTTGTAAAGTTTGCTGTCGAGCTAAATTAGTATTAATAAGATCTAATTGCGCCTGAAACTGTTGCTGCTGAGCGAATA
This sequence comes from Photobacterium damselae, assembly GCF_003026815.1. GTDB lineage: Bacteria > Pseudomonadota > Gammaproteobacteria > Enterobacterales > Vibrionaceae > Photobacterium > Photobacterium damselae. The sequence continues at coordinate 212,605 of NZ_PYOG01000002.1, forward strand.
GTTGCTGCTTTTCTGTTTGTAACAGGTCGGTATCGAGTTCGAGAAGTGGTGTGCCTGCCGTAACATTTCTTCCTACATCTACTAAGATACGTTTTACTTTACCGTTTAGCTCCGAGCCTAAACTTGTTTGCTGTTTTGCTTGAATGAATCCAACAAACTCTCGTGGAATTTGGTAACTGGTTTGAGGCTCTAGTTGAAGGCCGTTAATGAGTAAAGGGGATTTTAGTTCAGATGCGAATGCCACATTTTGTAACATAACGCTGCATACGAGCCATAGATGAATATATAAACGGTAATACATCGTAGGTGTTATTCCTTACGTGGCAAAAGAAGTATATAAGAAAGTGTTACTTGAGTTGAAAATTAATCCAACAAAACTAGACTGTCCAGTTTGATTGTATTAAAAATTGTGACAGTGAGTAAAAATTAGATCTTGATTAGAATTTTAGGAAAATGGCGCTGAGAATGAGTACGAAAAAAGTGTTAACCCCTCGAAGTCAAAGAAAGCGAGAACAAATTTTAGCTGCGGCCAGTGAGCTATTTATGTCACAGGGTTATATGACTTCAATGGACTTAATTGCCGAACAAGCTGGCGTATCAAAACAAACAGTTTATAGCCATTTCAAAACGAAAGATGATTTGTTTGATACGTGTATACGAGCTAAATGTGTCGCTGCTGAGTTTACTGAAACCGCGCTAGATCACTCATTACCGATTCGTGAATTTTTGTGTCAGTTTGCCTATCGATTTCAAGCTATGTTGCTCAGTACTGAAGCGGTTCTTATGTTTCGTACCGCCATCAGTCAAATTGATAATCATCCTGATTTAGCTAAAACGTATTTGGCTGCAGGCCCAGAAGCAACGGTTATTTTGTTAGTTCAGTTTCTTGAATTAAAACAGCAACAGGGAATTATTGCTATTCCTGAGAACATGACGCTTGAGCAGGCGGCAATGCAATTACTGTTAATGTGGCATGGTAAAGCGGTGTACTGGCGTTATTTAGGTCAAGAGACGCAAGAGCTTGAAACAGAACTTCATCATTATTTAGATGCTTGTGTTGATCTGTTTTTAGCAGGGTATCAAGTTGATAATTAATTTTATTTATTGCGGTTCTAAAGAAGAGTAATTAGCCAAAAGTTCTAAAAGTCGTTTTAATTAACCCATATCAACGCAGCAGCGAAATAAGGATTTCCAGTTGTTGCCATACTATTTATATGGGTAACAAGAATGAATAAAATTTATTTGGGTTTAATTGCTGTTGGAACGTTATTCCTTGTTGGATGTTCAGGACACGGCGCATTATCTTATAACGATCAACCTGTTGTAATGAATCTTGATGATAATTACGAATTAGCTTTAAGTAAATGTAAAATATTTGCAGATCAAGCGACTGGTAATAAAGAGGCTGGTCGTAAAACCGGCGTTGTTTTAGGACTTGGTATGGGTGCTCTAGCTGGTGGCCTCTCTGATGAAGGTGTTGTAAAAGGTGCTGCTTTAGGGGGGACTAGCGGGTTCATTGCAGGGGACCTTGCTGGACGAAGTAAAGATTTAGATGATGCTCAGTATGTGCTCCGTAAGTGCCTAGAAAATAAAGGTTATACTGTTCTTGATAAGCGAGATTCCTAGCTTTATTTACTGTTACTGCAGAATTGAAATATATTAATTTAATTCCAAAACTCCAATGAACCATCACTTTAATTTTCTTTGTATCCCCCCGTTTCAAATTGAAGCGGGTTTTTTTTATCTATTCAATTTGTAGAGTGCGTTTCAAAAATTGAGTGAATCCGTTATCCTTGCCACTTCCTTAATTACTCAGTTTATTAAATATGAAACAAAGCCATCATCACTTGAATAAAAAATCACCTAAAGGCGATCACAAAGGTCAATTTGGTATGTCTGAAACTCGCTTTTGGATCCAGCGCCTAGGTAAGACGTTTATTCGTGCACTACACATTCTTGGTATTGCAGGAATGAGTGGTGGAGTCTTTTATGGTGTTGATAAATCGCTATGGTTACATTGGTGGGTTTTAGCTATGGTAACGGGAGTTATTATGGTTGGCTTTGAAATCATCAGTTCTCGATTATGGTTGATCCAACTTAAGGGCGTATTAACTTATGTAAAACTAGGCTTATTGGGATTATTTGTTATCTTACCTCAAGATAAGGCTGCTCTTTATATCATTGTTTTATTACTTTCAGTGATTATTGCTCATGGTCCAGCAGGATTACGTCACTATTCTATTTGGCATAGAAAGCGTATCGATGATAAAAGAAAGTTTAATGGTTGATAATATTTAAGCTCGGTGAGTTATTGAATTTATTGAGCTTTAGTCAATCTATTGGCGGAGGATAAATTTGTACATAGAATAAATATATTGTCATTAAAGTATGAAATTTAATAATTTGACTATATTTTATCGATAGTTATATATTGAATTATTTGACAATTGCTTGCCTAATTAATTGGAAATATAAGAAAGGGGAACAATACATTTTATTATAAGAAAAGTCATTTATGCATTTAAAACTCCTTTCTCTTGCAATTACTGCCGCTTTATTGACGGGCTGTAATGGTGATAGTAATAGTCAAAATACTGATTTACCGCTAACGCCTTTAGATCCATCAATACCAGTAAAACCTGAACAACCACTTATACCGCTAGAGCCTTCAATACCTGTTGAGCCTGAAATTCCTGAGCCACCAGTTGAGCCAGAATTACCAGAACCGCCAACGGAGCCGGATACCATTCCACCATCAGTACTTGATCCTGCAATAAAGATCCATAAAGGTGGTCTGCAACTATCGGGTAAACAATTAGTGGGTGATATTAGTTGTAATGGTCAAGAACTAGCCTTAAACGGCCAATTTACCTTTAAAGATGGGGATGACATCCGATGTAATTTCGGGTCAATAGAACTATTTTCTCAGCAGGCACCTCAACCTCGCTCACTCCATAGTGATGCTCAGAAGGTTATTCACTTTGATATTGAACATTTTCTCCACGATGGAGCTGTTGATAATACGGTTCAAGTTCTCAATAAAATTGATACTTGTAAAAGTGATAACAATAAGGTGTGTTTAGATGTTATTAATAGTTATGACATTGCGACACTTTATAATTCTACCGATACAGAGGCTGTTAAAGAGTTTATCAATCCATCTTCAGAGCAAGTAACAGAAGAGGTAGATAAAGCTCCGAGTTCTCATGTCGATGTAACGTTAAAACCGGAAGTCACTCCAGGCACCTCAACCGATCTTAACAGTCAATTTGTGTCTGCTTCGGCAGAGTCTGCATATCAATATAAGCCTTCCGTTGACAATCAAGAAATTACAGTAGCAAAATTGCTTGACGCAAAAGGTCTACCTATTGCTGGTGTTCACTATTATACGCCGTCATCACGCGGGGTAACGGACAGTCAGGGGCAAATTGAATATATTTGGGGTGAAGAGATCACCTTTGGTATTGATACTTTTACTTTTGGCTCTGTGAAAGGAAATCAGCTTAGCTACCAATTAACCGATGTGACTGAAAATAGTCTTGTAAAACAAAATATTGATAGCTTAATTGAACGATACTCTAAAAATTTGCACGATCATCGTGAATTTGATACTAAAGTTCACCAAATTTTTGCTTTGTATCCGAACGCTATTAATGAAATTATTAATATTTCTCTGCCTAATGGCGCCAAAATTGAAGGAACTAACTTTCATGTTCCTAATGAGTTTGAATACCAATTTGACTCTGGTTTAGCAAAAGAGATTGATGAACAATTAAAACAACCCAAATCACTCTGGGCTAAGCAAACTAAAATAGTGAAAGCTCATGGCTCCAATATAAATGCAACATTACATCAGATATATTCAGGTGTTCAGCAATTTCATGTATTCCATGATGTTGGTTCATACTACGGGGCTTCTGGTTTTGCTCGTTTAATGCGAAATCTTAATATTTCTAATACGGCATTTCCCATTTTAATGCCTCGTATGGACAGTAACTATTGGTTACCATTTGGAAAAGAGCAAGCATGGACTCGAGAATTTAAGCCGCATATCGTAGATGCAACTACCATAGATGCCGATTCAAAGGTAACAATGCTGAGACCACCGAAAGTTTCAGAAGATAATGCGACTTTTAACTTACCAGGTATTTCTACCGGTCAAATAGGTAAGGGTAGTATTGTCTTTATGGGAAGCGGACATTATCCAATAGTTCTATCTTGTCCAGATAGTTATTGGGGGAATAAGTCTCTTTCAATTAAAGATCAGCAGTGTACATATAGTATTAATAATAACATTGTCGATCCAACCACTGACCGTCAATTTGATAATGGTAGTATGCAGCGCTTCTTTAAGAATCTGTTTACATGGCTTGAACCAAGTTATCAAAATGGACAAAACGCCATTAATGTGGCGACAAATATTGAATTAGCACCTAAATTTGATCATGGCCATCAAAGCTGGTTACCAAAATATGAGTTCTTCATTAATAAGAGCTATAACGTTAGTTTAGAGCGTATTACTTCTGGTAATTTTTCTGGAATTAATCCTGAAACAACACCAATATTGTTGCTTCAGTCTTATGAAATAGGCGCTTTTGGTGATGGTACAACAACCAAGAATATCTCTGATTTATCACAGCCTAAATTGACAGTAAATGACGTTAATGATCTTATTCAATATGTGAATGCTGGTGGTCATATTGTCTTTTTTGATGCGATAGAACAAGTGAATCCAGAGCCGATTGCGAAACTAGCAGATATGGCAGGTGTTTCACTTGGTGGGGCTAATGTCGCACAAGCTAAAACAACGCAAGCATATTGTGGTTCAAGTTATTACTGTCATGGTAGTGGCGTTAAGCCTAATGTGCACGCAGTTACTGAGCATGACTTAGTTGTTTATGAACGTTTTGAAACACTTAACGATGATGCATCTAAGATTGTAATTAATAGTGATGGTACTATTACATGGCCAGCCCCAAATAAGATGCCTAAATTGGAAGTGGCGAAATATACTACGCCATATATGCCACTAACGATCGATGGTATTCCACAAGAACGTTTTGCATTCTTTCAAGTCAAATCTGAAGATGAAAAACGTGCGGCTATTCATGAGTTACAAGTCGCATTTCCTGGCGTAAAAGTTTGCCAAGATGACTATGAGTTTGAAGTCAATTGTATCGAATTCCGAAAAGGTCATGGAATTCCATCGTTTGGTAATTATCAGCGTGCTAACTATGAACGCTATTCAATCTCACCTAAAGTTATCGACTCTATGGTTGAAGCGGCTAATTTAGGGACCAACCTAACTAAACTGTATCAGCATGAATTGTATTATCGAACTCGTGGTGAGCAAGGGCATCGCTTATCTTTAACTGAATTAAATCAGACTTATGATAACACCTCTGTTTGGATGTGGAATGACGAGCCGTATCGATATGATAATTCAGTTGAGGACGAACTTGGGTTTAAAACAGCAGTTGATTACCTAAACTGTTATACCAATAATCAACACCAAGGTGGTATTGAGTGCTCCGTTGATAAACAGCAAGCTTTAATTAAGTATGGCTTTTTACATAAAAATGGTGAGTTAAATCCAAGCTACCCATTAAATTATCAGGAAAAACCATTAACTCGTATTATGCTTGGTCGTTCTTATTGGGATCTTGATATCAAAGTTGATACGACTCAATACCCAGGTCGTCCAGCATTTACGAATGGCACTCAAACAGTCACTGTTTCTACATTAAACAATGCCGTTACAGGTACTGTAAATAATATGCAGTCGACAGGACTTTGGGCTCATCAGCATCAACAAGTTCAAGTAAGTGGTGGTGTACCTGCAACGATTACTGTCTCTTTGATTGATGACTTAACGGGGTTAGAGCAGCATGAAGTCGCTTTAAATCGACCTCCTCGAGTGCAAAAAAGCTTTAATTATGATGGTTCAAATTTAAGCTTTCGTGTTCCTTATGGCGGTTTAATTTATATCAAACCTCATTCAAATATAGAGGGTACAGCTGAATTTAGTTTTAGTGGTGTTGCGACTGCAGCATTTTGGAAAGATAACCAATGGATGTATGGTAAAGCAAGTGATGTACCTTTAGCTGAAATCGATACTGGCCATGTAATCTATACAACGCCTGTTGAGAACATTGAACAGCAAGATATACAAATTTTTGTAGATGAGATGAATAAATTTGCCAATAGTGCAAGTGACTTTTATGGTCGAGATGAAGTTGTCTCAGTAGGTAAGCATCGACGCTTTACTTATCAAGATCTAGCTGATCACCGTCATCGATTTGTTAATGATATCCAAATTAGTATTGGTGCTGCTCATTCAGGGTATCCAGTTCAAAGCACGACATACAATAAGGGTAATAAGATCCCAACTACACCAACTAATGATTGGCTTTTGTGGCATGAAATAGGTCATAACTTAGCTTCTGCTCCCTTCTCTATGACTGGAGGGACAGAAGTAACCAATAATATATTGGCATTATACATGCAGGAACAGCGCCCAGAACCTAATAATAAAATGAGTCGAGTTGAGAGTGATATCCAAAAGATGCCATTACTCTTTAGTCGATATAATAAACATGTATGGAGTAACGGTGATGCTGGTATTCGTTTGGTGATGTTTGCTCAGTTAAAACTTTGGGCTGAGAATCATTTCCGTATTGATAACTGGTATAGCGAAAAGGACTTACTAACTATCTATAATCAAGATCAGGGGTGGAATATGTTTAAGCTTATGCACCGTAAATCACGAGGCGATAGTATTGGTGATCAGGGTATTAACTACTGCTCATCTTCTGATACAGGATTAAGTGGCGGTGACTTATTGATGGTGTGTAGTTCATATGTATCGGGCTTTGATTTATCAAACTTCTATACATTGTGGAATCCATCAGAAAGCATGAATATTTTACCTAATGGTGACAAACTTTACTCGGGTGGAATTACATCTAAGGGATATCAAGTATTAAATCAGATCCCGAATTTAAAACAGCCAGAGACTTCTCCTGAGTCTATCACTCACTTGTAAAATAGTTACTTCAGCATAAACAAAAAGCCATCGCATAATTAAGTGCGATGGCTTCTTTGTTTTAACGGAACTAACGGTAAAAGTTAAGCCGCGTCTGCGTGTCCGTGAATACGGTGTTTAGTCACAAAACCGACAAGGAAACACATTAGGAATACAACCGCGTATAGTCCGTTTGCTGTCATCAGTGCAGCGTGAGTGCCAAAGCTTTCAACAATAGGGCTGGTAACAACGAAAGTTAACATTGTACCAATGGTGCCGCACAGTAGAATAAAGTTAACTAACTTAGGTGAAGCCGCTTTTGTCTGCTGTGAACCTAGAGTAATAATTGAAGTGTAAATAGCACTACTAAAGAAGCCTAATGCTGAAATAACGTAAAGCAGTGTCTTCGCATCAGTATCGGTATTAAACCAGTACATCAGTAGAGTCGCTAGGGCAGAAAGCACCATCACAAAGCGCTGAAGATCAAACTTCTTAAGCAGCACACTGAAGATCCACATACCGATCATATATGCTCCCCAGAAGTAACTTACAAGCTGACCTGCATCAGTGATTGTCATTCCTAACTGTTTGGTCGCGTATTCTGGAATCCAAGAAACAAAACCAAGTTGACCTAGAATGTAACAAAGTGCAGCAATGGATAAGAATAATACGCCCACACCCCATTTTTCTTTCTCTGGAGCCGCTTGTTGCTCATCTTCTTTTTTACCTAACTCAGGGAAAGTAGAAATTAGAGCTAGAATAAAGATAGCAAGATAGATCACGCCAATTGCAGCGTATACCCAGTACCATTCAAGATGATGGGCAAGTACGGCAGTTGAAATTACAGGGAAAATCATACCCGCCATACTGAAGAATGAATCAGTAAAGAGTAGGCGAGAACCGCGTTGCTTACCCTCATAAATATGGGTGATCAAATAAGTACCGATAGACATAGTGATACCACTTACGACACCGAGTACAAACATACAGCCAGAGAATAATGCAAGATTATGACCAAACATCAAACCAAGAATGGCAAGTACCATTAGGCCAAAGCCAAACATTAGCTGACGTTTAAGCGGAACAATTTCCATCAACCAAACATTCAGGAAGATTGAAATTAAAATACCAGTATTTAAAAAGGTGAAGGTATTACTCATGCTTGATATTGGTAAGTCGAAATACTTAGCAATATCACCCATCACGATACCTGTGACGATGATTAGTGAGCCCGTTAGCGCATATGATAAAAAACTAATCCATGTCAGGAGGTTGCGATTTTTGTTTGTCATGGCAAATCCTGAATATAAGGTCTTAATAGAAATAATGTGATGCGAATCCTACCAATTCATATTACATTTAATTGTGATTACTCTCACAAAAAATAACTAGGAAATGAAAAATTATTCTAAAATGGAATTAACTAATTCAGGTTTTATTCAGTATTATTTTAAAATGTGTTTATTTTGTGATTTGCATCACTAATTGTTATGGTGTTATGCATTTTGATTAGTATTGCCTTATTCCTAAATCTAAATAATAAATTTTCATTATAGAGATAAGATTACTTTATTTCGTTTGATATAGGTCAATTAAATAAAACGGTTAAATTTTCCTAAATACCTATTAAGTAATTAGTGAATAGTTATCTAAATAAAATGACATTACTCTTTATATAAGATTAGTGCTTAGGTAGCGTTTGTTATGTCAATCAACCCAAATAGTCATAATGTTAAGTCTATTTTTTCCAGAAAAGAAAGAGGATTTGTCCATTTAGTTGGCGCTGGTCCAGGAGATCCTGATTTATTGACAATTAGGGCTTTTCAAATAATAAAAAATGCGACGGTTATTGTTTACGATAATTTGGTATCAAGAGAAATACTGCAATTAGTCCCTAATGAGGTTCAATTAATTAAGGTTGGCAAAAAGTATAACTGTGTATCAACATCGCAATGCGAGATTAATGAGCTATTAGTAACACTTGCCAATCAAGGTCATATCGTTTGTCGTCTTAAAGGCGGCGATCCTTTTATTTTCGGTCGAGGAAGTGAAGAAGCATTAGTACTCGAACGACAAGGGATCTCATACGATGTCGTTCCCGGAATTACAGCTGCAATAGGTTGCGGTGCTTACAGTGGGATTCCTTTAACACACAGAGGAATATCGCGTGGGGTGACTATGATTACAGCTCATGGAGGGGATGATAGCTACCAAATTGAGTGGGATGCGTTAACTCATTTGGATCATACTCTTATTTTTTATATGGGCTTACATAAGGTTGAATGGATTACTCAATGCTTAATAAATCATGGGATGGATTTTAATACTCCGATTGCGATTGTTAGTCAGGGGACGACAAACCAGCATCACCATATTATTGCAACGCTTAAAACAATATCAGAAAAACTCTACCAAGTATCCATTAAAAGTCCATCCATTATTATTGTTGGAGAGGTTGTTAATCTGGCTGAATTAATAAACTGGTATGGAATAAAAAAAGAAAATAATATTCACTATGAAGGTGTGATGTAATGTCTAAGTATTTAAATAATACAGAATTGGAACGATTGATATCGGAGCTTAAATGCTCATATCAAATAATGGCTCCAACGTATGAACATTTTGGTGGTCGATTTGCACATACAGATAACTTAATTTACAAAAATATTCATTCAGCGTCAGAGATTGTGTGGTATGAGAAGTCACATTTTTCCGCAAAAGAGATTATCTTTCCTATTACTCAAACCCTGTTTCATTTTCATGGCGATATGATCATTGAACCAGAGCATACAGCCAAGCCAACAATTGTATTTCTTCGCGCTTGCGATATTCATGCATTAGAACGACTTGACTATATGTTCTTAGAAAATGGTGGTAATCGAGATATCTATTATCAAACTCTACGAGATAAACTTAAGCTGATATTAATTGAATGTGAACACAGCTTTGATTCTTGTTTTTGTGTATCGATGGGGACAAACGAAACAGATAATTATGCGGCTGCTATACGTGTCAGTACTGACGGAGCAGTAATTCAAGTTAAAGATGAAACACTAATCCCTTTTTTTGCTGAGCTTGGGTCAGATAGAGAATATGAGCCTAAGTTTGTGCAAGAAAATCAGATTAAAGTTCGCTTACCGGATCAAGTTTGTTCTGATCCTCAGAAAATCCGTCAAATATTACAAAATGATCCCAGTTGGGCTGAGTATGATCGCCGTTGTATAGGCTGTGGTCGATGCACAACTTCTTGTCCAACCTGTAGTTGCTACAGTGTTTTCGATTTTGCTTATGATGAAAATCCTACATACGGTGAGCGTCGTCGACAACATGCTAGTTGTATGGTTGGTGATTTTACTGCTATTGCTGGTGGCCACTCTTTTCGAGATAAAACGGGCGAAAGATTACGTTTTAGAGCATTGCATAAAGTGAATGACTATAAAGCTCGCCAAGGAACTCACCATATGTGTGTGGGATGTGGTCGTTGTATCGATCGCTGTCCTCAATATATCTCTTTTACCCGAATTATTAATCGCATGACTGATATTGTAGAAAATGCGATTAAATCAGAGCAGCAATAGGAGTTTCTATGTGTCAGCATGATTCAACCCACCAATGTAACTGCGGACGTCATAACAACACCTTGTTGCCAAAGGCGTACAAAATTTTAGAGATCACCCGTTATACAGATGCAGAATGGAACTTTCGAGTCGAAAAAGATTTTCCAGCTCGTTTAGGGCAATTTGTTGAAGTATCACTGCCAATGTATGGCGAAGCTCCTATTTCCGTCTCTGACTGTGGTGAAGACTATATTGATTTACTGATCCGAAAGGTGGGTAAAGTCACCAATAAACTGTTTGAACTCAATGTCGGTGACTGCGTTTGGATGCGCGGTGTTCACGGTAATGGATATCCTATTAATGATTACAACGGAAAACATCTTATCGTTATTGCTGGTGGTACAGGTGTTGCTCCTGTTAAAGGTTTAATCCAGCACTTTAGTGAACAACCTGAACTACTTTCTGGTATGGATGCGATTCTGGGCTTTCGTAATCAAAATGCAGTGTTATATCGTCAATGTATGCCGTTATGGCGAGATAATATCAACCTAATCACTACATTGGATGAAGGGGAGGCGAATAATGACTTCTGTATTGGCCGAGTTACTGATTACTTTGAACAGTTAGATCTTTCTCAATTAGAGAATACTCAAGCCATAGTGGTTGGCCCACCAATTATGATCAAGTTTGCAGTTCAAGCGCTATTAAATAAAGGCCTTAAAAAAGAGCAAATTTGGGTCGACTACGAACGCAAGATGGCATGCGCTGTGGGTAAATGTGGACATTGTCGAATTGGTGATAAGTACGTCTGTGTTGATGGCCCCGTATTTCGTTTTGACCAAGCTGAGTATTTAGTAGATTGAGGATTAGATGATGGATCTCGATGTAGATATTATTAAGACACGAGCAAATGGTGATTATCGTCTGTCTAAAGTTCGTGGCGAGTGCATGATAAGTGTTCGTATTCCGGGTGGTATCATGCCTGCTCATTTATTATCGGTAGCTCAATATATAGCTCAAGAGTTTGGTAATGGCATTATCCATTTAACCACTCGTCAGAAGCTCGCAATGCCTGGAATAAAATATCAAGATATCGATAAGGTGAACAAAGCCTTAGAGCCTTTCTTGCAAGAGATTACTGTTGAGCAATGTGGTATTGATGTTGAAGATACTCAAGCTGGGTACAAGAGTATTGCTGGTCGTAACATTGTGGCTTGTCAGGGCAGTCGAATCTGTCAAAAAGCAAATACGGACACTACAGGTCTTGCTCTACGGTTAGAGCATCATATTTACCCTCAGCCTTATCATCTCAAGATTGTATTAGCAGGTTGTCCTAACGATTGTGCTAAAGCCAATATGGCTGATTTTGGGGTACTAGGTGTGGCAAAAATGCACTTTAATGCTGAACGTTGTATTGGCTGTGGTGCATGTGTTCGTGCTTGTGAACACCATGCGGTTGGATGTTTATCTCTTAAAAACGGGAAGGCAATAAAAGAAGAGAGCAAATGTATTGGCTGTGGTGAATGCGTATTAGCCTGTCCAACATTGGCTTGGCAACGTGACCCAAAACAACTCTATATGGTGAAATTAGGGGGACGTACTTCAAAGAAAACGCCTCGTACCGGTAAGATGTTTTTAAACTGGGTTACAGAAGATGTACTTCATCAAGTGATTGAAAACCTTTTGGGATTTGAAAAAGAGATGCTTGAAGGTAAGCCTGTATATTTACATATGGGACATCTTATTGACCGAGCAGGCTACCATAAATTTAAAGAGCGTGTACTTAGAAACGTTGAGCTTAATCCTGAAGCTCAAGTGGCAGAGCGTATTTATTGGGTTGAAGATGAATACGTTGCAAATATGCATGTGAGATCTGCAAATTAATAAATAGTAAACAGAAATAAGAGGGGGGAATTTTCTCCCCTCATTAAAGAGATATTTGAACAAATTTAATATCTTAGCTTTGTTTGGATTTTGGTATAACAATTATGAAAGCACTAGTAGATACAACCTATTCTTTATCAAACGCAGTTAATGATAATTCACACTTTGAGTTAGTTGATGCTGATCATCAAGATATTTCAATACTTTCGGTTTTAAGTTGTATTGAAATCGATCCATTAATTCCAGAAAAACTCTCTTTGTATGCTTATCATCAACTTCAGCAGGCTGATATTATTTTATTTTCATCAGAGATCCCTGAATCACTAGATAATTTAATTGGGGATTCTGCTATTGATTATCAATTAAATATTTTTGATTTTGATGCAAAAGAAAAAGTGAAAGAAGTTAAGAGTTGTATTGTAGAAGGTCAAAAAGTGGTATGGCTTATTGATGTTAAAGAGCGTTTTAGTTTTGCGTTTACTCAAATTGAACAGTCTCTTAAACAACTGCAAATTGGCTATGAAAAAGTATTATTAGGTAAGATCTATCATTGTACATCTGAACATTTTTAGACATATCATCAAAGTAGGTCGATACCTTATTCGATATTCATAGGTCTAATCTGATTAAACTAAGATTTCAATATTGCCTCTCGTCAGACTCAATAACTTGGATGATGATAAAGCATGCTTTATGATTTTTAAGTATGACTTCTGTAGCCAAGTTTAAATCTAATTTTTATCAGTAGTAGTCCATGCGGGAGGATCGTATGAAAAAGGGTGTTGTATTTACTTTGGCAGGCGCTGCAGCTCTAGTTGCAAGTTCTTTAGTTTGGGCTGCCAACAATAATGATGTTGGTAATATTACCATTTATTCACAACCTAATGCTCAGTCAAAAGTCATTGAAAAAATCAATGGCGATGCTCCTTTAATGACTATTTTCATCGATAAAGATTGGTCTAAAGTCGGTGATCCATCAAATGGTCAGACCGGATGGGTTAAAAACAGTGATATGCAAAATGCTACTAAATCGGTAGCAGCAAAAAGTAACCAAACCACAAAGACAACAAAAACTGACGATGGTGTGCAAACGGTAACCAAAGGGGTTGTTCAAACACAATACGGCCCTATGCATTATGAAATTACCCAGTTCCAAGGAAAATCTGCGCCTAATAATAAAGAAGCTAAAGCATTCTTTAATAAGATGCAGAAAATGCAAATTGATATGAATAACGCATTTGCAAACTCATGGGGTGATATGGACAGTATGCAAGCTAACATGATGAAAATGATGGGTGAGCAGCAACATATCATGATGCAGATGGATCAACCAACAAAACCAGCCGTGAAGACGGGTCAACCTAAAGCAGTTTCATCTGCAACATCAGAAACTAAATAACCTTCTTTCTCCCAAAAGCTCTTTGATATTCATCACAATATTGAGGGGCTTTTGCTGCATCTCCTAAAAAGTTAGTAGCATTTTTAATCCCTCCTTTAGATTAATAAATAATCAATTGTAAGTAAGTTATTACAACTAATTTGGGAAGATGTTTTTTCCCATAGAGCGGAATGTTTTTTCCCATTATTGATTTATTGATGGGCTTCATAGATATGTATAGTGCTTATTATTAAGGGCTGTTATCTCTTTTTAATTGGTTAATATGACAACTGTTTGCTGGATTAATCACTACATGGAGTACTGATTGTGATTACCGTATTTAGTTTGATTGTTATCTTTTTAGTGGGCACATTGATCTATAAGAAGTTCAATCCCCAAACGACGTTGTTTATTGGTGGTATCGTTATGATGTCCGCCGCAATAATATTTAATATTGGCACGCCACTGCCTGAGGGGGCATCAAGTGGTAATAGCTGGCTAGATATTTTTACTTTTATTAAAAACACAACAGCAAAAACCGTTGGATCACTAGGTCTGATCATTATGGCTGTGGGTGGTTTTGCTAAATATATGGATCATATTGGCGCTTCACGAGCGTTAGTGAATATTGCTATAAAACCATTAGGATATTTTAAAGCACCGTATTTTGTGATGGCTCTGGGTTATATCATGGGTCAGATCTTAAACGTGTTTATTCCAAGTGCTTCTGGCCTTGGTTTGCTGCTAATGGTAACGCTATATCCAATTCTGGTTCGTCTTGGTGTTAGTAAGATGTCGGCGGTTGCGGTTATTGCAACTTCAGCCTGTTTGGATTTAGGTCCTGCATCAGGTAACGTAAATCTTGCAGCAAAAACGGCTGATATGCCAGTGACTGAGTACTTTGTTAATTACCAAATGCCAGTTGCTATTGCGACCATGATTACCATTGCCGTATTGCATTTCTTTGTGCAACAGTGGTTTGATAAGAAAGGATTAGTTCAAGCAGAAAATAATGATATCCAAGTTGAAGATGAATTGGCGAATCCACCATCATGGTACGCATTTTTACCTATCATTCCGCTTGGTTTAATCATGATTCTAAGTCCTTTAGCGATCGAGAGTGTGAAGATCGATGTAGTGACGGCCATGTTTATATCGATTGCTGTTGCGATGATTTGTGAAGGATTCCGTCAAGGTGCTAAAGCGGTCTTTAATGACATTATTGTTTACTTTGATAGCATGGGTCGTCAGTTTGCTCGCGTAGTAACTCTAGTTATTGCCGGCCAAGTTTTTGCTCATGGTATGAAGGTGATTGGTCTACTGGATACAGTAATTGATGCTGCGGTTCATGCTTCTTTATCTCCAGCAATCATGATTATCCTGATGGTTGTTATTATTACCTTTGCTGCTATTTTGATGGGCTCTGGTAATGCACCGTTCTTCTCTTTTGCCGCAATGGTGCCAGAAATTGCAGGTAAAGTAGGAATTAACTCAATCATTATGTTAATGCCTATGCAGTTGGCGTCGGGTATTGCTCGTTCAATGTCTCCGATTACCGGGGCGATTGTTGCCGTAGCTGGTGTGGCAGAAGTTTCACCTTTTGAGCTAGTTAAACGAACTGCAATTCCAATGATTGGTGCGCTTATTGTATCAACGGCGGTTTCTTTGATTATTGGTTTATAATCCGTTTAAATCCAAATAACTTTGTATTTTGAAGATGTTTGGATAGAGAAAATAAAAAGCGAGCAGGAGAGTATCTCTTGCTCGCTTTTCTATATTCAAATTAAAGAAGTATACCTGTGTGTTATAGGTGGTGACCTATCAATCAGATATTAAGCTTGTTCAAGCATCTGTTGGCCAAGTTCTTTAACAATATAAGCGGCATCTTGCGCTGTCGTGTTGATCTTTTTAATCAATAGCTCGGCTTTTTCTTCATCGTTTGCCAGTGCTGATTTTACTTTATCAACCATTGCTTTAGACATTGTGACTTTTTGCTTACAATCGTTGTAGAGTGCAGACACAACGTTAGCATCCAGTTCACCACCTTTAGTGAACAGCTCGCCAGCAATTTTGTATACAGTATGAAATTGATTTGCCGAATCTTTTTGCTCTGCTTTTGCTTCTTTTGACCAGTCCTCAGACCAACCTTGAAAAATCGCTGCAACATGTGGATTTGGTGTTATCTTGATTTTTTGCATGTGGATTCCTTTGAACTTTAACCAAGCTAGTGTAATTCAGGCTCTAAATAGAGTGAAGAATTACCCTTAATTTTGGTTAATAGTGACGAATTTTTATTCAAATATTACAATGGCGCTTTGCATTGCGTAGGAACCGATGCATGCGTCTCTTGCACCGCTAAGATCTTGATTGCTCCATCATAATCGGCAGCAAATCCTGTTGTAACCTGAGGCTCTACTTCTACTTTAATTTTGACATAGATAGGTTGATAGGGTTCTTCTTGTTCTGCTTGAAGTTTTGATGCTTCTTCTATCAATGGCTTTAGAACAGATTCTTGTCCTTCTACCCAGTAGTATTTATCTGTATTACAAGGTTGAAAACTATGAACCTCATGCCCCCAAGTGTATACACCTTCCATTGTTTCTATTTCACCAACATATGGTTTGCTAGAGCAAGCCGATAATAAAAGAGCCAATAAAAGGGAGACAGTCTTAATGCAAGATCGCGTGGTTAACATGAAGTGATTCCAAACAAAATAATAATATTAATAATAACAGTAAGTAAAAAATATTCCTATTAGGAAACTAAAGGCAATATTTTACTTGTCAATTTACTGAGTTCACAAATTTTCCCTAAATAAAATCGATTTGAACATATTTAATGAGAAACACCTTGCTTTTTCGAAAATAACATCATACTGTGATTATAACCAGTAGCCCTATTGGACTTGGAGGTAAGCATATGATTAGCGTGAACTTCGAACTGGCAAAAAGTGCTTATGCAAAGGTTCTCAAATACCCATATGGTGGAGAACTCGAAGCCCATGAGTACCTTTCATTAAGGGTATTTCGTTATGATCTCGCACGAGCGGGAATGCCCATTGATAAATCATTTGATTTGCGATTAAAAGCGGCAGGTTATCGAACCATAGTAACAAAACCTGCTCAGGCTCATCGTCCTCTACCTAGCTGTGTTTTAGAACAAATGAGTGATAGTTGGAAACAAGCACATGGCTATCTCAATTAAATATCAACGAGGCCTATCATGTTTTGGTAGGCCATTTTCATTTGTCTCTGAATTTATTGACGTCATTTAATTGTGCTTCTTGTCTGATGATCACAATTTGGTGATGGGAAAAAGGGATTCTCTTGTAGTTTGTATTGTGTAGTGGAAAAATTTCCCAAAATGGATAAGTTCTGGGAAACCACTACCATGAATAAACAGGATTTTATTGACGCAATAAATCACTTCCAATCCATGACAGATGCTGAGCAGCGGATCTCTCAGTATTTTATGGCGAATTATAGCGTATTACCTTTCGCAAAAATTGATGAACTGTGTAAACAGATTGGCGTGGGCAAAGCAACATTAGGGCGTTTTTTGCAACGTTTGGGCTTTGTTGGCTTTATCGATTTTAAAAAACAGGTGACAGCTGAACTTACCCATACATTAACGACACCTATTGAACGTTATGAAACGGATAACGGCGATTTAGGGTCTAGTGAAAATAATTTATTAGCACAACATCATACTGAAGTGCTCAGTAATTTAGATAAAACCTTTCATAATATTACCGATGAGCAGTTTGAATCTGCTCTTGAGTTAATGCGCCAACCAAAAGGTAAGCTCTATGTAATGGGGAGTGCCTCATCAGAAGCACTAGCAACATACTTCTATTTGTTGGCTCGTTATCTGCGGCGTGAGGTCATCCTTATTGAAGCAGATATTTCTAAACTTCCTCACCAATTGGTGGATGTTGGCAAAGACGATATTCTTTTTGCGATCTCATACCATCGATATTCCAGCGTGACTGTTCGCCTTGTTAAATGGTTTCATCAACATGGTGGTTCAATCATCATCATGACCGATCAGGCCGTAAATCCTTTTGCAGCCTATAGTGACATTCAGTTTGTTGTCGAAAGTGCCGGTAATGGTTTTTTCAATAATCGAACGGCTGGTTTTGCTGTTATCGAAGGATTGATAAAAGGTCTTTCGATTCATAAAGAAAAAGAAAATCGTTTCCAAAGAATAGAAGGGTTATTTGAAGAGTTTAGTTTCTTTAAAACCTGACAATGCAAAGTAGCATTAAAAAAGTTGTGAATTTGAAATTAGAATTAGGAAAATACAATGAACATAGTGGATCGTTTTTTAAATTACACTCGCATTAATACCACTACAGATCGTGAGAAGGGTGCCGCTGGGATCATGCCATCATCACCTGGACAGATGGAACTTGCACTTTGGGTTAAACAAGAACTCGAGCAGTTAGGTTTACAAGACATTGAACTACGAGAAACGGCAATCTTAACTGCTACTTTGCCCGCAAATACGACCAAACAAATACCAACGGTTTCATTTTTTGGCCACTTAGATACCAGTGCTGAACAAAAAAATGATACCCATGCACATATTGTAAATTACCAAGGCGGAGATATTTGTTTAAATCCAGAATTAGACATTATATTAAAAGCTTCAGAATTTCCTGAAATCGCACAATATGTAGACCAAGAGATCATTGTGACAGATGGTACAAGTTTATTGGGGGCTGACGATAAAGCGGCTATTGCGGCAATTTTAGATGCGCTTCAATATTTGCAAGATCACCCAGAAATTGAACATGGCCCAGTTAAAGTAGGGTTTGTTCCAGATGAAGAGCAAGGTCTACGTGGAGCAAAAGCTTTTGATGTAGACTCTTTTGGCGCCGATTTTGGGTATACCTTAGACTGCTGTGGTATTGGTGAATTTGTTTATGAAAACTGGAATGCAGGCAATGCTGAGGTTACATTTATCGGGCAATCTGCTCACCCAATGTCAGCGAAAGGAAAACTTAAAAACTCCTTACTTATGGCGCATAAATTTATTGCAATGTTGCCACCAGGGGAGGCTCCAGAATATACAGAGGGTCGAGAAGGGTATTATTGGGTAAAAGAGCTGTCAGGTAATAGTGCTAAAACTGTTCTAAAAATGGATATTCGTGATTTTACCAAAGAGGGATATCGTCAAAGAATGACGTTTTTGCAGCAATTAGCTGATAGTTGTAAGACGTTATGGGGTGAAAATGCGATCGAAATTGATCTTTCTGATCGTTATGAAAATGTTGCTAATAGCTTAGAAGGTGAAGCTCACTTCCCAGTAGATATCGCTAAAGAAGCGTATAAGCGTAATAATATTGAGATGAAAGTCACTCCGATGCGTGGCGGTTATGATGGTGCCGTTCTTTCGCAAAAAGGATTGCCTTGTCCAAATATTTTCACCGGTGCTCATAATTTCCACTCAATATACGAGTATCTACCTGTGAATTCATTGCAAGCAGCTAGTGATGTTGTTGTTGAAGTAATAAAAATCACTGCAGAAAAAATGGCAAAGTAACCGATTTTAGAAAATAAAAAGACCCCCAATAATTGGTGTCCAACTATTGGGGGTCAGTTCAT
This sequence comes from Photobacterium damselae, assembly GCF_003026815.1. Classification (GTDB taxonomy): domain Bacteria; phylum Pseudomonadota; class Gammaproteobacteria; order Enterobacterales; family Vibrionaceae; genus Photobacterium; species Photobacterium damselae. Next base: position 232,057 of record NZ_PYOG01000002.1, read on the forward strand.
TCGATATGCTGATTTTTTTGATCAAAGCGTTGTTTAGTTCTTAAACTGCGCTTCTTCTAATTTCATCTCTTCTGGGTGCCATGCGCCATCAAGATCATCAAGTTCTGGGAACTTAGTGCGATCAAATTCCGGAATCTTACCAGCCTTAAGCTGATGTTCATAATCTTTGATTACTTTGATTGCCAGCTTAGATAGGAATACAAGAGCAATAATATTGGTCATTGCCATCAGTCCCATCGAGGCGTCTGCTAGGTTCCAAACAACAGGAAGAGAGGCTACAGAACCGAACATCACCATTGCTAACACACACAGACGGAAAACAAATAAGCCTTTCTTCGTATTACCGTTTAGGAACATAATGTTTGTTTCTGCGTAGGTGTAGTTTGCAATAATCGATGAGAAACAGAATAAGATAATTGCAGCAACCATAAAGTAGGTTGTCCAGCCACCAAGCTCATTACTTAGTGCCTGCTGAAGTAGACTAATACCTGTTGCGTGGTCCGGCTGATCCATAACACCAGATAACATAATCATCGCAGCAGAAGCCGTACAGATGATGATGGTATCGGTAAATACACCAAGCATCTGAACAAAACCTTGAGAGGCTGGGTGGTTCGGGTTTGGTGTTGCACTTGCTGCTACGTTTGCCGCTGAACCCATACCTGCTTCGTTAGAGAACAAGCCACGAGCAATACCGCTTTGCATCGCTTGAGCAATGGTGTACGCCACGCCACCAACTGCTGCTTCTTGCCAGCCGAATGCACTTTTCACGATAAGTGCTAAAACAGCAGGAAGCTCAGAGATATTCATAGCTACGATGACAATAGCAATTAACAAGTAACCAATTGCCATTACTGGAACAATACTGGTAGATGCTTGTGCTACTCGACGTAGACCGCCCATGATAAAGAAAGCTGAGAAAGCAACAATCACAATCCCTAATACGATTTTATTTACACCAAAAGAGTGATTTAGAGCATCAGTAATTGTGTTTGCCTGTACGGCATTGAAAACAAGGCCAAAAGCGATGATCAAGAAGATAGAGAATAGCGTTCCCATCCAACGTTGACCTAAGCCCTTTTCCATATAATAAGCAGGGCCACCACGATATTGACCATCAACATCTTTAACTTTGTAAACTTGGGCAAGGGTTGATTCAATAAATGCTGTTGCCATCCCAAATAGTGCAATTAACCACATCCAGAAAATAGCACCTGGACCGCCAACAGTTAAAGCAACAGCAACACCAGCCATATTACCTGTACCGACACGAGCTGCCATTGAAGTACAGAATACTTGATAAGAACTGATGCCGTTTTCTAAGTCTCGGCCACTTTTTAAGACATCAATCGCATGACGGAATTGACGGATTTGGATGAAGCCTAAGCGTAAAGTGAAGTAGACACCTACTGCAACCAGTAAGTAAACAAGTAGTTGGCCCCAAAGAACGCCGTTTATTACGCCAATGATTGACATTAAGCCGTCATTTAATGACGTAATCCATGTTTCGTTAGTAACACTCATAAATTTTTCCTGTAACTAGACTCATGAAGCATCTGCAAAAGAGTGAACAATGAATGTCTCTTTCCATGATTGTTCGAGTAGTCGACTCTGTATAATAGATTTTCTGGTTGCTTAAAGTATGTTCAATCTAGGTGATAAATTTCACATACGAGAAACATTGAATCGACTGTGTAACCAAATTTAGCGGATGCAAAGTAGCATGAAATCTCGAAAATCCAACTAGATCTATATCACATAATTCGAATGAATTCCATGTAATAGATTTACAGGATAAATGCCCATATAAATTATGTTGTTTAATTTCAATGTCTTATGTTTTTGGTTGGATATGTTATAGTGACTAATTGTGAACAGCGTCCAAATGTGCTTAAACAAATTTTTAACGTGATATTAACTAAATTATGGGGTTTTATATAAGTCTGATGTTTAAAAAATAGCTCATATTTTTTAACAAATTATTCTTGCTATATGAGAATTTAAAGTAACGATAAATTATTAATGCGTTGTTTTGGTGCAAAATAGATAAAAATGAGAATAGAAGGAGAGATTCATTAACCTCAGAAAGGGCTGTTGTTATCATTATTTTATTGATAAATGTAAAAGGATTTAATCTAAGGAAGATAAATGAATTATCAAATAGTGGGAAATTAAAGAAAATTATTTAAAAGCTGTTTTTTTGAGCATTTTTATCAGGGAAGCCAAGACGGAGTAGGTAATGTTGGGTCAAAAAAGGTCAAAAATAATATGGTAGTACGCGCAGTTTGATCATATGCAAATACTACCATTCTCATTTAATGATAATAAGGGATTTCATGGGTAGGACTTAACTTAGATGTAGTTATTTGTGTTTTCCATTCTGCTTCATCAATATAGAAACTATGTCCGCATAAACAAGTAAAACAACCGTTATCATCAATTAGGTATTCATCATTTTGCCCACAGGTTGGGCATAAAGGCAGCTTGTTCATTATTAAGATCCTATTCTTTATTATTATATATAGTGAGGTTAAGCGCTCTATCATTGATTTAGAACGGCAAATCCCTTCACGTTTAAGAAAAAACGATACAGGGGAGAGCATCATATTACTATGCATGGTATTACATATTTTATTGAGAATGGATAGTAAAAAGAGTGAAAAAAGACAAAACTTAGACTTAGGTTATAGTTTTAAGCGAGGAGATCAGAGTCGATGCTCTGATCTCCATCATATTAGAATAACCGTCTATTTACCTGCGGCTTCAATATGAATGATTTTTTTACAGTTTCCGTAAAATGATTTGGTACGTGGCGCTTTTTCCATCTGAGATACAAGAGATGCCGTCATATCTAGAGGTTCTGGTAGATTAATACGGACCTCGTTAAGGTACTTGCCTTTAGTACACGATAGACGAATACGATTGACTGCCTCTTTACCCATTCTATCGACCAGAACTTGTTTAAACTGATCTGCTTTGATATTACGCCCAATGTTCTCTTTGATATATTGGCCGATTTCTGAGGCATCCACCTGCTTAACAAGGTCTACTGCCGTCATAAAATACTGATCTGCACTTTGAGTTTGGCAAGTGCCGTGCTTACGCCATTCATATTCACCGAATTTGGTCTGATAGTAAAAGTTTGGCATCCACGGGGCTATTTTATTGATCGTCGAACGTGATAGATCTAACTTATTGCTATCATCACAGTAACCATAGTTTGTACCGCAACTTTTTTTATTTGGCCACAATCCATGAAGGGTCAAGTTGGTACTTGCTAATTTGCCACTATTGATAGCATCACATTCAGGCTTTTTCCCTTTATAAGAGAAGTGTTCACAAAATCCTGGCTGCCAGGTTAGTGCTAATACATAAGAATCAAAGTTGCCTGCTGTACTACAACTTCCATTTCCTTTGTTATTATTGGGGGTAGATGGTTTTGTTGTCGGTTTGCTTTGGCCTAGGAAATTGCTTTCGCCACAGCTACTTTTAACCCAACGAGTGAGAGGTGATGATCCTGGTACTTTAATTTGTACCCAGTCGAAAGCCTCTTTGTTAATCGCAGTTATTTCATAGCGTTGTCCAACCGATAATTGAACGCTCTGTGGATTGCTTTGCTTTCTAAATGATTGAAAAGCGTCACAGGCTTGCTTTGCGGTAAAATCACCATGAGTCGGAATTGATGCATGGCTTAAAAGGGGGGTAAGCAAAAGAGAGCTGAGCAAAGAAAATCTAGTTATTTTTTTATTAGTAATCATAGGTAATGACTGGTTAGTGATAATAGATTGATTATATCTTATCCATAAGATTAAGAGTTATCCGAACCGTAAAAAAATTGTCAAAAGACCACATACATTCAAATGATTATCTCAAACATTAGCTCTTTTACCTCCCCATAGGTATTGGATAAAAACAATAATTGTGATCTTTATAGAGAATATGATGATGTAACCTACACATTAGTTACAATTTTACGTAGATTTTTGTTCACAACAGTGAAAACACAGAGTATATTTACGATTCCTATAGAATATAACTGCACAAAACCTTGATTTGTGATTATACTATCAGTAATAGCAAGCTTGCCTTTGGTAACTTTCTATAGGATTGAGCATAGTCTCCATTCACGAGACAACTAAATACTTATTCTTTATTTAGATATAATCACAGCATAATTGTATGCTGATTATAAGAACGAATATCTTTAACCTTCTTTGGTTAGGGAGCGTTTATGATTCCAGAGGTATTTCATGGACAATTTCGCTGCAGCGGAGAAAGCGCTGAGTGCAATGTTAAAAAATGTTAGTGCGACAGGTGAAGTAAAAGAAGCTCGTACTGATTACCGCCAAATTTTAATTGATTTTGCTGATGAAGTTCCTGGTCGTCAAAAGGCCGTGATTAAGCGTATGCCACTTCAGAAGATTAACAACCTTATCTCTGTTCTTCATGAGTTTAAAGAAGAAGCTCGCCAAGCTCGAATGATTGAGATTATGGCTTTAATGGAAAAAGATGGTGTACATCCTGAAGATTTAATCCAGACAATCTCTGCTGAAGAAGAATAATCAGCACTTGTCTGACATACTCAAGTTATCTTAAATAATATATCGATAGATATTGAATGACTTATATTAATTTATTTATATAGGTAATTTTTTGTTATCTATTAGATATAAATACGAAGTAATATGTTTAGTCCAATCATACTGATTTTACTCGATTTTATTACCTGTTGTTAAGTGACTTGAGTATAAACCCGTTTTCAGTTGGTTATTCATTAAATAAACACAAATCACTGTCGTTTATCAATTCTCTAGCCCTACCTATACTTAATATAACTATCTTATCTATTTCTACTGTTTGTCTGGTACTTTTTATCATAAAAATACACTTTCAAGTATTACGAGAAAGATAACCTGTGATAACCTCGTTCTTCATTTAAAAAAGTGCAAGGTTTTGTGTGATGGATTTATCGCATCCTTTTATTGAAATTAATCAGTTAAATAAAACTTATGGTTCACAATGTGCCTTGTCAAATGTGTCTTTAACATTATCCCCTGGGCGTGTTCTTGGGCTTTTGGGACATAATGGCGCGGGTAAGTCGACATTAATTGAATGCATATTAGGTTTGAGAGCAAGTCATGAGGCGATCAAAGTTTTTGGCTTGGATCCTGTTCGTGATCATATTGGCGTGATGTCGAATCTTTCCTATTTATCTGATAGTAATAGCCTTCCTATGTGGATGACGGTAAAGCAATTAATCAAGTATGTATCTGGTATGAACAGTCATTTTGATAAGGTGCAAGCTATGCAGTACCTTAAAGATACAGATATTGAGTTAAAAGCTAAAATCGGACGATTATCTAAAGGTATGAAGCTTCAATTGCATCTTGCTTTGGTTATGGCTATTGATGCTAAGGTACTAATTTTGGATGAGCCTACTTTAGGACTTGATCTTATTTACCGTGAACGCTTTTATACCGATGTTTTAGATTGGTATAAGAAAGGAAATAGAAGTCTTATTATAGCAAGTCATGAAATTGATGAGATTGAACATCTATTGACTGACATTGTTATATTAAAACAGGGAAAAGTTGTGTTATCTGAATCTAGAGAAGATTTAGAGCTCCGTTTTAATGCTCTATCAACTGGCGAAGAGACAAAAGATAAAGCGCTGATGCTTAACCCAATTTATAGTAAGAAAGTATTAGGTCAGTGGTCTTTTTTGTTTAAAGATCGTGATATCGCAGAATTGAGTTCGTTAGGGCATGTGGCAAAGCCAAGTTTATCTGAAATATTTCTAGCTATTCAACAGGGTGATTAAACGATGAAACAATTTTTTACGCTGTTGAGTAAAGAACTCATCGAGCACAAGGTTATTTTTCGAATACCTCTCTTTTTAGCATTATTTCTAGTGCTTAATTTTATTTTGATTTTATACAATAGTAACGATGTTTCTTTCAATTTTAAGATTAATGGTTGGGAGCAATTTGATAACATTCAACTATCGATGGGATTTGGTGGTGTTATTGGCAGTATTAACACTCTAATTTGTGGTTTAGTTGCTGTAATTTGTTTTTTTGCTTATATGCCAAAGACCTTATTGAAGGAGAAGCAAGAGGGCAGTTGGAATTTTTGGCGCTCGATGCCTGTTTCAAATGTGAAGACATTAGGCGCAAAACTTGTTGTTGGATTGATCGTTATTCCTGCAATTAGTGTCATTCTTTTAGTTTTTGCTGATTTTTGTTTTATGATCGTTGCTAAGCTATTGCTTTCCGATGCTTTATTACAATCAAGTTCGATAAATCTTCATGAGATGTTCATGCATATCATGAGCTATATCAATCGTATGATTGTAGTCAGCATTGGGTTATTGCCTATTGCTTGCGTATTATTAGTGCTTTCTCAACTAACCAATCATCCCCTTATTATACTTTTTGCCGTAACGGTGATGGTGAAAGTTTTGGGGTATACAATAAATGTGCTAAGTGGTTTTAGCCAATTTGTGAGTGACTGGAATAATATTTCTGTATCCGCTTTATTTGATACAAATCCTTGGCAAGAATTAGCAATTTTTAGTTCGATTGAACTTGGCTCTGTATTAATGATTACAGTTGGCTTATTTTGTTATGCTGTAAAGTTAATGTCTACGGAATTAAATAACTGAACAATAAATAGCGTTCAGTTATTTAATATTTATAAAAAAGAGAGCAAATGCTCTCTTTTTTATGCTGTAACAACCGATTCAATATAAGCAACTTCATTCTTATATTTACGAACATTACGAGATAACGTACCTTTTGGTAGTTCAAATCGTTTTTCCGCTTCATAGCTAGAAAGGCCATCAAATATAACAGCAGCTACGGCAACACGTTGGTTTTCTGATTTAAAAATTCGTTTAGCAATCACTTCGAATTGGCTATGGTTCATGACTATACTCACTAATGCTTGGGGCTGTTCAGATTCTGTGGGCATCACCACGCGTAATGCAGTGAATTCGTTAAACCGATACAGCTCAATGATTTACTTCAGACTTAATCAACAGATCAAGTAAACTATTGCTGTGAAATAAACAATAACAAGCTTAACCTTAACGAAAGGTGAATAGATTCCTTTTGATTGTAAGAATCATGTAAAAAATTGCTTAAAAAGAATCCGAATTAATAATATTTGTAAATTTATATGAAATAGGTTTCTTTTTTAAATGTTGATAATTAGAAATTAAGTTTTTAATTATCAAATGACTATATTTTTATAGGAATAATTATAAAAATACCCAAATAACAATAAGTCATTTGGGTATTTTATCTCTTTAATTAATAGCGCTTAACCAATCAGTCTCAATCCGCTTGGCAATGCATCACCAAATACACGTTTTGTTTCTGCTTCGGTAAGTTCTTTAATTTCCGATACCATCTGAATCCAGCTCTCTGGTGCTCGACTTGCTTTTAGCTTATCGATAACCTGTTGTCGTAATTCATCATTAACATCTAAAGTTCGATCACCTGTCATACGAGTCATCATAACTGCGGCAAAGCCAATATAACTCTCTTTACGCCAGTCAAACTCCATCAGTTCTGGTAAACAGTAGGCAATATGTTCAGCCGATAATAAATTATGAATATGGCCATAGAATGGTGTTCTTGTTGCGATCCGACCAATAGCCCACCAGTGAGCTTGGGCATGTTGAGACTTTTGCAAACGGCCAAATAGCCACTCAATCAACTGTAACTTATTTTGGAATGGCAAATGCTCAAGAGAAGCCGCTAAGCGCACCATTTCTTCGTAACTGCGCTCTTGTAGTTCTTTCGCCAACTTACTATCGCGCGTTGCTACTGGATTGATGTATTTCGCAATGTCATGATAGATAACCAACTGTTGCTCTTGGCTTAAACCACCAGCTACTCGACGCCAGAATGTCCACCAGTCGCACCAGGTTTGTGGGTTATCAGCAAACTGAATACCTTGTTGGTACATATTCCAGATTTGCTCCATTTTGAAGTCATCAGCAGGGTAGCCAAAGCCTGGTCGCATAGTAAAGCCAGCCAATTTAAGCCAAGTACGTTCATGTAAATCAGAGCGACGACGGCGTTTACGACTTTCTAATAGAGCAGAAGCTAATTCACGTAAACACGGTGTTTCCCATGAGTCGCGATTACCTAACATCTTCTCAAGATCGTTACGTAATGTTTTAACCGCATTGTTGTCACTATTTTTACTGCCACCGTAGACTTTTTTGATGGCATCGACAGCATCTGTCATACGAGGCGGTAGTTCACTTTCGGCTAAGGTACTCTGACTATCTTGACGATCTAATCGTGCAAGATCCTTACGAATCGCAAATTCAACTTTCCATCGTTTATTACTATCGCTAATGCTGACACACTCTATTTGTAAGGTACCAACCTCGGTAAGCTGACAGGCAAGGGTGACTTCTTCTCGATCCTTTTGATTAGCTGCAAGCTCTGAACGGTCGGTATCGCTATCTAAAGTGGCAATAAATGGCGGTAACGTAATAAAACTATCGCCAATAAGTTCAATTAACTCGCCAGCTTGAGCCGTATTATCATCCGTGGTTGAAACCAAATTAAAACGAACGGGTTCGCCCAGTGTTAGCGCAAACTTACGATGTTTTAACGCAACTTCAGTACCTTCTTCGATCCCTTTTGGTAACAGACAAATTCCTTGCTTATGCTCATTATTTTGACCGATAACTAAGAAGAAGGCGCGAGCTGAACCACCACCGATTTTTAGTTGAGCACCATGACGCGCTTTTGCATAAGCAACTGCGCCAAGAGCAACCGCTAGATCTGGGTGGGGATTTTTTAATTCAGTAACGGCATCTTCACGCCAATTGGAAAATAACGTTAACGTGCGTTCAGATAACAGCGGGCTATTAAATACCCCACCATTGAGTAGTACCGCCATTGGGATAGCTGGCTTATTTTCAGCAATGTTAATTGGGGTTTCTGCATGCTCGTTGTATTCAGCAAAAGCATTTCGACACACAGTAGAGTGCAGCTCGATAAATTGCGCTAGATGTTTACTGATCGCAGGATCTGCAGCATAAGGCAGGCCAAATTCAACGACCGCCGCTTGACGCTGATTAGGTTGATCATCGAAGCTTGTGAGAGGGAAAAATCCATCTAAAGCGATATCGTGCACTTCTTGTCGAGTTAGTTCTATACTCTTTGCGCCACCAATCAGACGAGAACCGCTACCAAGTAGGGTGACTTTCGCTGAGTCAGGGGCTTGGCCTGAAAGTAATTGCTCTTTTACTCGGCGAGTTTGCTGGATAAGCTTAGATAGTGCCGCAGGGCTAAGTTTTTTACTCTCACCGTGAAGACGCTGCTCTGCGACATGGGCTAGTGCTAAGTCGATATTATCACCGCCAAGCATCAGGTGATCACCAACTCCAATTCGATCTAGGGTAAGTTGTTGGTCTTTATAACCCACTTTGATCAAGCTTAAGTCAGTCGTACCACCACCTACATCGCATACCATAAGAAGGGGTAAATCTTTAAGTAATGTATCGGCGTGTTCTCGATTTTGCGCATACCAGTCGTAACAAACTGCTTGTGGTTCTTCCAGTAGTAAAACTTTAGGCAGACCTGCGAGTTTTGCAGCCTCTAATGTTAAAGCGCGAGCAGATTCATCAAACGAAGCAGGCACCGTAATGACCACTTCTTGCTCTGCTAGTGGTGCATCTTTATGATGATAATCCCAAGCTTGACGTACATGGTTTAAATAGCTGGCACTGGCAATAACAGGAGAGACTTTTTCTACATCGGATTTAGATGCGGTTGATGACCAAGGCAAAATTGCATCATTACGGTCAACATTGGGATGAGATAACCAACTTTTAGCACTAACGACTTGTCGACCTTCAACCTTTGCGCCTAATTCTCGTGCAAATTCACCAATAATAACTGATTGAATATCACCAGAGACTGGTTGTTGATTCCATGGCAGCACCAGTTCATTTTCATTCATTTCACCTTTTGCTGGGTGATAACGAAATGAGGGTAGTAAGGCTTTACGAGCGACTTCGCCAGGAGCAATTAATTGGTCAATTTCAAAAATTTTAGTAGGACTGGTTTGTAAATCATCCGTAATCGGTGAATACGCGACCACTGTATGAGTTGTCCCTAAGTCGATACCGACTAAATAGCGAGGGGAAGAAGACATTGTGACTCCAGTAGTACTGATACGGTGAAAAAGAAGCAGTTTAATGGTAGGAGAGGGTATATACCTATATGCTTATGCAAACACCGTATGGGTATAAAAAGGATAATAAAACGGCGCACCGTGTGATGCGCCGTAAGTCTTAATTAGCTTTCGCGAACGTCGAATTCAACTTGCCATTTTTGACCATTCTCTGTTGAGATAGCCTCAAGGCAAAGTGTTCCTAATTCGGTAACTCGTGATGCCAATTTAACTGGAACCACTTCACCTGCGCTGCGACCTTCAGTAACAGGAAGTGTCACCTGAATTTCTGGCAATTCTTCCATCTCTTCTGGTTCCCACCAATCAAGGTGTGTACCTGCTGTATCTTCACGACGAACAGTAGAACCAAAGAACTTGAAGTGAACAGGTTGACCGATGATCAGACCAAACTCTTGGCTTGGTACATTAACTTCAGAGCCTTCTTCCATACCGAAAGGAGCAACACATAGTGCTTCTAATGGTGGTTCCATACCTGGGATTGCAGGCATTGCGCTTTCGATACCAACATAGTAACTGCTTGCGATACCACCACGAATACGAACACCTTTACCACGACGAACAGAGCCGTAGTAAGACGCACCACTAGCTACCGCAAGATCCAGATCAAGACCTTGTAGACGTTTCGCTTCTTCAGAACCTGCTGTCGTTAGCCAACTGTTAATGATTGACATTAGACGATCAGCAAGTAGTGATGATTTTAGAACACCACCGTTAAATAGAATCGCTGTTGGACGAATAAAGCCATCATGTACTTGTTCGTATTTCTCAAATAACTCTTCAACAGCTTGGCTTTGGCGACTTAAGAAGCTAGCAACATGACGTGAAACAGCGGCATCTTGCGCATAAGGCAGACCCATTTGAGTTAAAGCGCCACGAGCTGTTTGCACTGGCATCTCTTCAACCGCAGTTTGTGGGAAGAAACCTTCAACCAAAGTTTGCTGTACTTCTTCTTGAGTCAATTCAGTTTGTAGCGTACCACCAAGAAGTTTAGAGCCACGGCTTGGAACAACGATTGGAACGGATTTCAATTCACTGTCATTAAGAAGGTCTTCTTTGGCATCGCGACAAGCGTGAGTAATTGCTTGAACCTGCCATGGTTGAAGTTGCTTACCTTCTTGAGCTAGCTTCATCTTTAAACGATAAGCCAGCGCTAAATCCATGTTATCACCACCCAATAGGATGTGATCGCCTACAGCTACACGGTTTAGGGTTAAGTTGCCGTCATCTTCAGTTACTGCAACTAAAGAAAGGTCAGTAGTACCACCACCGATATCCACAACTAATACGATATCACCAACGCTCACTTGGTCGCGCCAGGTTTCATCGTTATTTTTGATCCAGCTGTAAACAGCAGCTTGAGGCTCTTCAAGTAGTGTTAAATGTTTAAAACCAACATTACGAGCAGCTTCTGCAGTTAGATCGCGAGCTGCTGGGTCAAAAGATGCAGGAACAGTAATTGTTACGTCCTGATCAAAAATAGGTGTTTCTGGATGAGCATTATTCCAAGCATCTGCAAGGTGCTCTAAATAGTTCTGTGTTGCTTCTACAGGAGAAACTTTCGCTACTTCATCAGGGCTATTAAGTGGCAAAAATGCATCACGACGGTTTACGCCACCATGGCAAAGCCAACTTTTAGCGCTCGAAATCAAACGAATAGGTGTTTTGCTACCTAATGTACGAGCCATTGCGCCCACAATAGCCTTAGGTTGAGCATTCCAAGGCAGAGCTGTATCACCAGGAGCCAATTCAGACTCATGTGCTTGATACATAAATGATGGCAATTGGCTGCGTTCTTCCACATTACCAGGGTTGGTTAGCTGTGGAATTGGCATGACAGTTACAGCGGCATCTTCGTCGTTTAAATCAACGTAAGAAAGGACACAGTGCGTTGTACCTAAATCGATACCAATACTGTAACGATGTTCTTGTGTTTCTTGCATTATAATTCTACCTCAGCGGCTGCAACGATATGAGCATCATGGCCTTCTGCAAGTTTAGGAAGCTTAACTTCAGTTACCTTCCAGCCGCGGTGGATCAATGTACCATTAAATGGAGCTTCGCCTACTACATTACCTGTTAGGCGTACTTCTGAAGCGTTGAAACCTTGAGGCAATGTAATGCGAGTTTCTTCATCTTCAGAACGAACAGGAGCGAAAGTAAAGTATTCATTAATTACTTTATGTCCACCCTCATGTACAACACGAGCTGCTGCACCGATATCTGCATCACTGAAGCCTTTTAGATCTTCTTGCATGAAATCAATAAAGCGTGCTTCTTGTTGTAATAAAGACAGCAGTTGTAGAGCTGAATCTGGTGTAGAAGTTTTCAGTTTTGGTTCCACTTCAACTTCAACAATCTTCTCTACTACTTTTTCGACTTCAACGATTTTCTCAACCGGTTTTTCAACAATCTTTTCGATAATCTTCTCAACCGGTTTTTCAACCTCAACGATTTTCTCTACTTCGACTTCTTTCTCGACAATTTTTTCAACTTCTACTGGTTTGCCTTTTTTAGCAATGTACATAACCAAAAGGATTAACACTAGAGCGCCAAGACCAACATGCACCATATCAAATGTGGTTGGTATTGCCGATAAATCAACAGTCATCTTAGAAAAATCAAAAGCCATATTCGTTTACTCTTAACAGTGAAAGGTCGATTCACTATGAACAATTTGGGGAGAATACTAACATAATCATGCAGTAATACACCTAAACCAGATCGAATTTTTATCTCAAAAACCAAGAGAATCGTTATGTTAGTTTATTTTATACGCAAAAATACGCCAGTTTTATGGTAAATGCCATGATAGATATGACAAGTTAGCCTAGTACAATGACGTCTTTGTGAGTGTTTTATCGACAATAATTTTGTATGACGATTTTAACTCTCAATCAAATTTCGCAAATACAGCCAAGTTGACGATAATCTAAAGTGACTTAGGTATAAATCTATTACATTGATGGGGTTCGCCACTTGAATTTACAAGGGTTGCGGTGTTCAATACACAAAGTTTTTATTGTGAACATTTAGGATGAAGGTAATGTCTTCTGATGTAACAGGCTCTAGCGCTAAATATAAACGCCTTGAAGCTGGATACCGTGAAAAAGCGCTGAAAATATACCCTTGGGTTTGTGGTCGTTGTTCCCGTGAGTTCGTATACTCGAATCTACGAGAGTTAACGGTTCACCATGTTGATCATGACCACACCAATAACCCTGAAGATGGCAGTAACTGGGAGTTGCTGTGTCTATTCTGTCATGACCATGAGCATGAAAAATATACAGAAGCTGATAATGGCATGGGCAGTGTTATCAAAGCTGGGGAAGATGATCACCAGGCGGCGACATTCAATCCTTTTGCTGATCTAAAAGCCATGATGGCAAAGAATAAAAAATAATTTTATACAAACTTAAGCCTCAAGCTGATATTTATCCAGCTTGAGGCTTTTATTTATCTCTTATCTAACCTAAAAAAAAGCAGGTGGGATTTGCTCTGTCATGATTAGGTGCCAAGAACCTGTAGTGGTAGGCCTAATAGTGCGTCACCAGTACCCGCAAAATACCAAATAATACTAACCAGAGCGCTGACTAGACCAACATACCAAACGGCGGAAAAAATTTGACCGTAGCGATTTAATGGCAATAGATGGCTATGGTGTCGGTATTTCCACTCAAAACCAATCTCTAGACATCCCATAATAAGCAAGAAACCCAAAAGAGTTAGGCCAAGTTGATAACTAATAATTACTCCGGCGATGGCTGCAATAGTACAGAGAGTGATACCCACTTTACTGTTCATTGAAAAGCTGATGCTTTTGAGTATATGACCACCATCAAGAGGCAGTATTGGCAGTAAATTAAAGAGATTGAGAAGGGCATTAAAAACAGCCAGTCCTGCAAAGAACATCTCTCCTGTAAGCCAATATAAAGCGGTACAGAGTATCGACATTATTAGACCAAAAACAGGGCCCATAATAGATATCACAACATCTTGCCAGCGAGTATTGATTTTCTCATCACTTAGAGCCAGTCCACCTAAAAATGGAATCAAATAGATGCCTTTGGTTTTCATTCCAAAGTACTTCATGGCTCGAACATGGCCATATTCATGGAATACAAGACAAGCGATGAGAGCAAGAGCAAACTTAAGAGAAAACAACCAAGAGTAGGCGGCTAAACTGGCTGATGCGAGAATCACTTTGATAAGTTTTGCACTTTTTAGCGCTTTCATCCCTAAAGAAACTAAACCGATTAGGCTAAATTTACGCTCAGCTTTAGGGGTCTCAACAGGGGCTTGTTGCTCGATATCTTTTTCAGTCCGTAACCCTTGAACAATGACTTCTTGGTTCGCAGTGGCATTGTAGTGAAGAGAAAACGGTTGCCATGAAAGTGATATTGCTAATTCACAAAAAATCGTATCTTCACCATTACTAAGTTCGAATTGGTGGTGAAGTGGGGTATTATCAGCCGATGCGGCAATTTGAGAGACTAAAGTGTTGTCCCAAAATAGTTGTTGCCATCCAGCCATTGAGCCTTCCAAGCGTAAATCTTTGCCTAAAAAACGAATATTCAATAATTCCAATGTAATTTCCTGATTTTACTGTTAATTGTATTACAATTTAGTTGCGTTTTTATAGTTTGGCTGTGCCTATTAAGCCTAAAAGTCCATCTTATTTTTAGACGTTTAAGAAATTATTCATGAATTTGGGTGATATTTCCATGTTTTAATCATTGTTGCTTCTATCTTCATCTTATTATCACTACAATGCCGTTCTACTTTATCGAAGTGTTACAACACCGATAATATTAAAAAAATAATAGGCTTTTAGCGTTATGACAAAATACAACGCTCCATCATTTTCTTTATCTCTTCTTCATCCTCGTTACTGGGGAACATTGTGCTTAGTCGCTGTGATGTACAGTCTCAGCTGGCTTCCGTATTTTATGCAATATCATTTGGGACGGTGGATAGGGCGTATTGCCATTAAACTGATGCCTAAACGTCGCCAAACGATTCGTCGAAATTTAGAATTGTGTTTTCCTGATATGGATACCAATGAGCGCGAAGAGTTAATCAAACAAAATATTGATAACTCGGGCCTTGCTTTGTTTGAAACAGGAATGGCTTGGTTTTGGCCCGATCTAAGGGTTGAGCGCCATGTCGATATCGAAGGACTGGAATATTTAGAGCAATTAGAGCGAGATGGGAAAGGGGCTCTTATGCTGGCTGTTCACTCGATGAATCTAGAGTTAGGTGCTCGCGCATTTGGTATTCAGATGTCTGGAATGGGGGTTTATCGACCAAATAATAATCCGTGCTTTGATTACTTTCAGTATAAAGGTCGAGCGCGATCTAACCGAAGTTTGATTGATCGTAAAAATGTTCGCTGTATGTTGGATTCACTTAACAGTGGGGCTCGGGTTTGGTATGCCCCCGATCATGATTATGGCATGAAACGCTCAGCATTCGCGCCATTGTTTGCAGTGGAGAATGCGTGTACTACAACAGGAACCAGTTTGTTAGTTGATAACAGTGATTGCGCGATTGTTCCTTTTACTATTGTTCGATTAAATCAATCTGGTCAGTATAAATTAACGATTCACAAGCCTCTTATCGACCAATTTCCGAAAGAAAACCCTGTCGAAGGTGCAAAGTTTGTTAATAAAATTGTTGAGCAATCAATACTTACTGAACCTAGCCAGTATATGTGGTTGCACCGTCGATTTAAAACACGTCCAGAAAACGAAGCTTCTTTGTATCTATAAATTGCAGTCCAAGCAAGAAAGTATGGCTTGCTTGGACCTTTTCCCCTGTATTCTCTCCAACTCTCTATATCTAGCCTCTTACGGTTATTTGGTATAATTCTTAATGGCTGCTGTATAAACAAACGCTAATATTGAACATCACTTGCAAGATCATGCTTTCTCACCATAAAATAAAAGATTCAATTATGTTACTGATGTAACAGAGTAATAATGATGGAATTTTTTGCAGGTTATGAGCAAATTTACAGCCCCTACATTTCGTAAAGCTTTTTTACATCCTAAATATTGGCCGACATTATTTTTAGTCGGACTCATGTACATTATCAGTTGGCTCCCGTACTTTATTCAATTTCGTATGGGTCAAGGCATCGGCCGTTTAGCCATGCATTTTATGAAAAAGCGTCGCCATACTATTGAGCGAAATCTAGAGCTGTGTTTTCCTGAAATGTCTGAGCAAGAGCGTGCACAGTTAATTCAAGAAAACATTGATAATACTGGTTTAGCATTGTTTGAGACTGGAATGGCTTGGTTTTGGCCAGATTTACGTGTTGAGCGTCATGTGCAAATTGAAGGATTAGAGCATATCCATAAACTGCAAGCAGAGGGACGAGGCGTTTTACTGATTGCAATCCATTCAATGAACCTTGAATTGGGTGCTCGTGCATTTGGTATGAAGACTCCTGGTGTTGGCGTTTATCGACCTAATAACAATCCATGTTTTGATTATTTCCAGTTTGAAGGCCGTATCCGTTCAAATAAATATATGATTGATCGTAAAGATGTTAAGGGTATGCTCAAGGCGCTCGCCCATGGAGAGTTGATGTGGTACGCCCCAGATCATGATTATGGTCGTCGCCGTTCAACCTTTGCACCTTTATTTGCAGTCGAAAAGGCGTGTACCACTACAGGTACGAGTTTACTTGCTGATGCCTCTCATTGTGCAGTTGTTCCGTTTGCGATGATTCGTAATACTGACAGTGGACAATATACTTTGAAGATATTCCCTGAATTAGGCGAGTTTCCACATAACGATCCTGATGCAGCAGCTGCTTATATAAATAAAGCGATTGAGCGCTCTATTATGGAAGCGCCAAGTCAATATATGTGGCTACATCGCCGTTTTAAAACACGCCCTGAAGGTGAAGAATCTCTGTACTGATTTGCAGATGTAGAATTCTGAGCATTAAACCCAGAGTAGCGAAAATACTCTGGGTTTTTATTATGAGTATTCTTTCGCATTTCTTTTGTTTTTCCCTCGATATACAAAGTTGATTTAGATTCAATAGCAAAATGATTTGTTTTGATTTGGATATGACTTTGTTTTTCTCATTTCGTTATTTTTGTCGCTTACTTCTTATTGCTGTGCTTTGGTCATGCAGTACCAGTTCATTTGCTTGTATTGAGCGACAAATCAAAAACGTGTCTTTGTATGAGCCAAACTGTGAGTTTTCGGTTAGCCGTAAAGAGAGCACCAACAATAAAGCTTATGTGCAGTTTCAATATCAAAAGAAGAACTTGATGGAAACAATGCAAGTGATGCAATCATTAACGTCATCTCTACCTTACGCAATATCGATTCACAGCTATCAAAATGGTTTTCGTAGTATGGTTGGCCCTGTGGAGCAAAAGGATATTGCAAAAGTTAAGCGCGCATTAGCTCAAAAAGGATATCGAGAGACACTAGTTAAATATTTAGCATCAAATTCTGATAGTGACGCTATTTCACAATCTCAAGCTGCTGCTCTTATTGCTCAATCAAGATCTCAAGCTCATCGTGCCAATAAAAAGATTGCGCAGCAGTATGTCGGTTATCGGATTGGTAAAGTTGGCACTAATGATTTGATCGTGCCAGTTAAGAAAGAGAGTAATGAGGCGATGTCTAATCGAGTTGGCCGTTTTGCCTATCAAGATACTAAAGCTATTTGTCAGGGGATTCAGGGGCAAGCGAGTATAGCGACAGTGGATGAATATGCTGCAGTTCTCTCTTCAACAGAAGCGCTTAATAAGATTGGTTTATCGGTACCATTTTGGTTAACGTCAGATACTGTTATAACTCGCTCTTCAAAAGGATTAGAAAGACGGGCTGCATCGCCAAACATTCAGTATAACGTGCTCTGTTCATTGTAAAGAAAAAGGCCGCAGAATAATCAGCGGCCTTCATTTTGTTTCTAGATAATCATTTGAGTTGAAATGATTACATAGCTAATGAGTAGAAGATTGCAGAGATTGAGATTAAACCAATCACTGTAACAAATACGTTACTTAGCTTACCTGCATACTTGTGCATTGCTGGCACTTTCTTAATTGCATACATAGGCATGATAAACAGTAGCATTGCAATTACAGGGCCGCCAAGGCTCTCAATCATACCTAGGATACTTGGGTTGATTGTTGCTACAGCCCAAGTTGTTACTAGCATAAATACTGCGGTAAATGTATTTAGAGCTTTAGGACTAACAGTTTTACCACGGCTACGCGCTGCTTTTGTAACAATACCATTTAGACCTTCACCTGCACCTAAATAGTGGCCAAGGAAAGATTTAGTGATTGCAATGATTGCAACAATTGGTGCTGCATATGCAATAACAGGGGTATCAAAGTGGTTTGCTAAATAGGTCAGAATAGATACGTTCTGAGCTTTTGCTTCTGCTAGATCAGCTGGAGATAGGCTTAGTACACAGCTGAATACGAAGAACATTACAGTTACAACCATCATTACATGTGCACGACCTAGAATGCGTGAACACTGAACTTCAGCATCTTTGCCATATTCTTTTTGTTTTGCTACTGCAAAAGATGAGATCACAGGAGAGTGGTTAAAAGAGAACACCATTACTGGAAGAATTAACCATACTGCCATGAAGATAGAGCTGATGCTGTCGCCTGTAGGGATTACTTGATCGAAAATTGCACCATTCCAGTAAGGAACTAGGTAAAGAGCCAGCATGATAAGAACCGCAACGAATGGGAATACAAGGATACTCATCGCTTTCACAATCAATTGCTCACCCAGACGTACAATCGCCATTAAACCTAAGATCAATACAAGAGCTAGGATAGGACGAGCTGGTGGAGTCATATGCAATTGGTGCTGCATAAAGCTCTCTACAGTGTTAGTTAATGCCACACTGTAAACCAATAGAATAGGGTAGATTGCGAAGAAGTACAGAATGGTAATCAATTGACCCATTTTAGCACCAAAGTGCTCTTCAACCACTTCAGTAATATCTGCACCAGGGTTAGAGCTAGATAGTACAAAGCGAGTCATACCACGGTGTGCAAAGTACGTCATTGGCAGAGCTAGAAGTGCCATTACGATAAGAGGGATCAGACCACCCACACCAGCGTTAATTGGTAGGAATAGTGTACCTGCACCTACAGCTGTGCCGTATAGACCTAGTACCCAAACGGTATCGCTTTTGCTCCAGCCTAATTTTTTGCTGTTTGATGATGTATTCTGTGTCGTATTGTTTGCGGTGTCCATACTGGACATCTCCTTTATAGGTATTGTGTGGTATCAAATAGGCTATGTTGACGGCCTGTGATATCAAAGTGCCTCTAAAGGGTTCAATCCTTGTATCGTATTCACGATAAAAAGAGCAACAGACGAGATTTGATTTTAAATGGTATTGGCTTTGCAATTTAGGACGTAAATTGTATGACCAATAAAAGTGACGGTTCCGGTGTCATTGGTTAGCATTTCCTTGCTGGCATCAAATTGTTCGTTAATGTCTGCGAATCGCTCTAATCAATAACCTTATTAAAAATAATGAAACCCTTGTAGAAAGGTGGCGCAGTATAGGGGAAAGTATACGGTACAACTATTGATTTATGACATTTAAGGTTTCGTTTGCGTAAAGATCATGCATATGTGGCAAACAACTTGATGAGAAGAAATAAGAGAGTCAACTTGATGTAATTAGAGTGTTAATTATCACTAAGAAAAGTGTGATCTAGATCGAGTGAGAGGTATTCTAATATTTTTTTAATTTTACTAAAAAATGTTTATACGTCAAATTATTTTAAAAAAAAGAGAGTAAATTTACTCTCTTTTTTGAATTTAATATATTTTACAGCCTGATATTAGTCACGGAAATTATCAAACTGGAATGGTTGACCTAGGTCTTGTTCACGAACTAAAGCCATAGTTGCTTGTAGATCATCACGCTTCTTACCTGTCACGCGAAGCTTATCACCTTGGATTGAAACTTGAACTTTGATTTTTGAGTCTTTAACCGCTTTAACTAATTTTTTCGCGGTGGCTTGATCAATACCTTGTTTAAATTCGATATCTTGAGACGCAGTTTTGCCTGAGAAGTTAACAGTTTTACGCTCTAGAGAGTTTGCATCAACCCCACGTTTTGCTAGGTTGTTTCGTAAAATAGCTACGATTTGATCGATTTGGAATTCAGACTCAGATTTGATCTTCACTGTCTCTTTGTTCAGTTCAATGCTTGATTCTACGCCACGAAAATCAAAACGAGTGTCAAGTTCACGAATTGAGTTGTCTACTGCATTTTTGATTTCAACGTTATCGACTTCAGAAATGATGTCAAAAGATGGCATGTGTCTGGCCTCTATTTATTATGAAAGGTTATTTATACTTTAGATATTATACCCAAGTGACTTCAAGATGCTAGGTTCAGTAAAGTGTTATCACGTAAGTGACTTTAAATGATAAAAGTGAGTATAAGAAAGATTCGAGGATTAGAAAGAGGTTCAGACTGATCTTAGATATTTTGCAAGTGGGTAAGTTTAAATAGAAGAAGACAAATAAAAAAGGAGCGAATGATATCGCCCCTAGTGTATTAGAAATAATCAGTTTAAGCTTTAGTTTTGTGTTGCTTTAACTGCATCTGCTAGCATCTCAATCATGGTTGCAGTGTCGTCCCAACCTAAACATGGGTCTGTAATCGAGCAACCGTATTGCAGTTCATTTTCTTTGCCAGCTATTACAGCTTGGTTACCTTCAACAATAAAGCTCTCTGCCATAATACCAGCAATAGCACGGCTACCTGATTGTATTTGTTGGCAGATATCTGCAGCGACATCAAGTTGACGTTTATGCTGTTTTTGACAATTACCATGACTAAAGTCGATAACTAAGCGCTGCGGTAAGTCAAATTGAGCCAGAGTTTGACAAGATAGCGTTACATCATGCTCGCCATAGTTTGGCGCTTTACCACCACGAAGAATGATATGACCGTATGGATTACCTGAAGTACGGTAAATGGTCATTTGTCCATGTTTGTCTGGTGAACAAAAAACATGAGGTGCACGAGTTGCGCGAATAGCATCAATGGCGATTTGAATATTACCATCGGTTCCATTTTTGAAACCAACAGGACAAGAAAGTCCAGAAGCCATTTCTCGATGGATCTGAGACTCTGTTGTACGAGCACCAATGGCACCCCAAGTAATCAAATCTGCTAAGTATTGGCCGGTAACCATATCAAGGAATTCGGTTGCAGTTGGCATACCAAGCGCATTGACATCAACAAGCAGTTTGCGAGCTTTATGAAGTCCGGCTACCAAATCCAAACTGCCATCAAGGTGGGGATCGGAAACTAAACCTTTCCAGCCAACAACAGTTCGTGGTTTTTCAAAGTAAGTACGCATAACAATAAAAAGTTGGTCACGGTACTTTTCTTGTAACGCATGTAAGCGTTTAGCATAATCAATCGCAGCTTCTGGATCATGAATTGAACAAGGTCCAACAATTACCAGTAAGCGAGAATCTTGGCCAGATAAAATGGCTTCTACTTGCTGTCGAGAGCGTGCAACATGCAGGGCTATCTCATCAGTTGTAGGGGAAGCAGCTTCGATTTCAGCAGGAGTTGGCATCACTCCAAGACTAACGGTGCGAAGTTCATCTGTTTTCATTGGCATATTATGTTTGCCTATTATCTAGTTTTGACGCGTGTAAGATAGCCCAAAACATCATGAGAATAAACCAAACTTGTGATATGTATTGGGTTTTTGTTTGAAAATAGCTGAACTATAACGATTTATAGGCGAAAAGTTATCAATTATTGTTCAGGGCTATAAATACAGGTTTGTTCCGAATGGATAAATGTAAGGATAGCTGATGAAAAATAAAACAAATTGTGATTTACTAAAATCCAGTTAAGCATAATGCGATAGTTAGGATTTCGCATTTTTACAAGGTAGTTATGCATAATGATTAATCATAATAAAAATTTCGCACCAGTACATTTTTGTCCCGTTCATCATTCCGAGGGAAAAAAGTCAGCTGATCCTATTTTGTTTTTCTTTGATGATATTTATCTGAAACTTGGGATTCATCCGTTAGCTCTAGTGGAACCTAATCGTTTAACTCATGATGAATATGAAGCGCTAACGGTTAATTACGATTATGAAAATGCCGCAGAATGGTGGTTAGAATGTGTCCAGCAGAGGCTAGTTGAGTTATCAGATAACGGACAAGTGGCTATACATATTTGTTTTTCTTATGCTGACTTGCACTGTTACTCCGATCTTATCGGAGCTCAATTACAACCCGAAGAGTTAAACCCTTATCTTGGTATGAGAGGGGTCTCCCGCTTCGTCTCCCAGCCTTATAAATCTGTGTTTGAACTTGAATGTGAAGCGATCAAACGTTTTATGATCTCAACCTCAAACAGCCTTAATGTGTATATTCCATATATTCGAACCAGCAGCGAGTCTGCAACTGCCATTGATATTCTTGCTGAACAAGGTTTATATCGAGGGGTTAACGGATTAAAGGTTCATTTGCTGGCTTCTCTTCCTGCTAATTTACTTTGTGCTGATAAACTGTTGCACTACTTTGATGGCTATGTGGTTGATATTAAGTCCTTATATCAACTGACACTTGGTTTTGATGCCTCTAATAAACAATTGCACTATAGCTTTGATGGCCGTAATGAAGCTTTACATGAATTATTAGAATCGGTTCGAAGTCAAACCGATAAGGTTAATAAACCGTGTGCGATTTTCTTCCGAGGGTTAGACGAATATCCGCAATTTTCCCGGTGGTTGCTAGAGAATAATATCGAGAATATCTGGACTTAAATCGGTCTATTGTTCTTTTTTAGGTTAACGACTTCTCATCTGGGTACTTTTCATCTAGGTATAGAGTAGAAGTCGTTTTCATGGCTTATTACCGTCGCAATAACTTTCTTGGTACAACCTCAACCCCAGCTTGATATCGTTTGGCCGATGCATTCAGTGCTAACTCTAAGGCTGTTTCTGCAATAACCTCAAATTGCTGAGACAATGATTGTACTTTTATCGGTAAAAAATCTAACAAACGATTATCACCGAATGTCGCCAACTTAACGTGTTTAAAATGTTCAGGGTAGAGTAGTAAGCAATCCAGAACCCCTTCAAAGAGTGTGTATGAAGTTGCTAAAATCACCTCAGGTACTGTATCTGTATTTACCCAATCAGTGACCAGTTTTTTCCCTTCTGTACGGCTAAATTGTTTACCATAAGCCAGTGTTATTGTGGCATCAGAGTATAACTGAGCGGCAGAGATAAAGCCTTGCTCACGCTCTTTTGATACTCCGAGCTCCTTCATTGCACCAATCAATCCCACCGTTTTTATGCTTTTATCCATAACTGCTTTTGTGAGTTCATAAGCGCCCATCAAATCTTCACTGATAACTGACGCAAAATGCTCATCGGTTAAAGGACGGTCAATGGCAATGATCGGAACATTTTTCTGCTGTAGCTGTTGATAAAAAGGTGTATCGGGCGGTAGAACAGTCGCCACAATTAAAGCATCAATACGGCGGCTAATGAGATTTTCTGCCACTTTCATCTCGGTTTCGCCATCATCATCTGAGCATGCAATAATTAATTGATAGCCTGCTCGGCGTGCATCACGCTCAAGCAATTTAGCGATTTTAGCGTAACTGGTGTTTTCCAGATCTGGAATGATTAAGCCAAAAGATCGACTGGATCCAGCACGTAACGAAGAGGCGGCATGATCTGGACGAAAATTATGCTCATTAACAACGGCCATCACTTTTTGCTGTGTTTTTTCGCTAATGCGATATTTCTGGGCTTTGCCATTGATAACATAGCTAGCCGTTGTGCGTGAAACACCAGCCAGTTTTGCAATTTCATCTAAAGTCATATCTACCTTTATTTAATACGTCTTTATGATCCATATAACCGAACAAAATTGGTTATGGATAAGTTAATACTAAAATAACGTTATTTGGATACAGTGGTAATGTGCAGTCTTTGTACCTGAAAACTACGTTAGGATAGCGCTAATCGGGTATATGTAATCGAATTCTTACTGTATAGATACCTTAAACACATCATCTAACACTTCTTTTTGTGCTTACTGTGCGCAGGATCATAATTTATTTATTCGGCTTTAAAGAATATTTGCAATCATAGCTGAAACCATTCAGCATGTCAGCTGAAAGGTTTCAGCAGAGTATCAATACGAAAATGAAATCTATATTTTGTACTTTATGAGATGTAGTTTTTATTAATCGTATTAAGGTTATGACTATCTATTTGATTTTTTGCCGAAACTTTTTATTGAACTAAAAGCTGAAACGATTCAGCGTATTTTACAATGTTAGCCTCTAGCGCAATTAATTGTGAGTGAGATACTGAGGTTACAAGACAAAGTGCATGAAAATTATGGAGCACACTATGTTGTCATTAACAAATAACGATATTGCATTAGAAAAAGCTGCGACTAATAAAACTGACGCGATTCGAGCCATCGCAGCTGACTTGACTGACGCTGGATTGGTTGAAGCCGGTTATGTTGAAGGTATGCTGGCTCGCGAAGCTCAAAACTCAACATTTTTAGGAAATGGTATTGCAATTCCACATGGGACAACTGATACCAGAGAGCTTGTTAAGCAAACGGGCGTTAAAGTTCACCATTTTCCTCATGGGGTTGATTGGGGGGATGGTAAGACGGTCTACCTAGCGATCGGTATTGCCGCTAAATCGGATGAGCATTTAGGTATTTTAAAACAACTAACCAAAGTGCTATCGGCTGATGGTGTTGAGCAGCAGCTTAAAGATTGCCAAAGTGCTGATGAAATTATTTCGATTCTTAATGGTGAGCAACAAACTGAAGTTGAATTTGATCCAAGCTTGATGAAGTTGAATTTCCCTGCGACTGACTTGGTGCAACTAATTGCTGTAGCGGGTGGTTTAATTAAAAATCGACAGTTCGCATCTAATAAAAGTGTTGCAGATGCTATTGCTCATGGGGCGACATATTTAGGTCAAGGTTTATGGTTGGCTCGAACTTCGGTGGATGTATCTCGAACCGCTTTGGCTTGGGTGACTGTGCAAAATGAATTTGTAGAAGAGGGTAAGTCAGTTAAAGGTCTGCTTTTGGTTGCTGCGTGTAATCAGGCCCACGTTGCGAGCCTTAATTTATTGGCACATTTGATCAGCAAGCAGAAAATTGCAGAGTTATTAGCATCATCAGAAGATAAGGTTCGGGTGCTTTTAACTGAGCCATTGATCGAGGGGGAATCTCAAGTCTTTACGATCCATAACCCTCACGGTCTACATGCTCGTCCAAGTGCAATGCTAGTGAATGTCGCTAAGCAGTTTAACTCTAATATCCATGTAGTAAATCTAGATGGTGAAGGGAAAGGGGTTAACGCAAAAAGCTTAATGAAAGTGATTACCTTAGGGGTGAAGTGTGGCCATCGTTTGGAATTTACAGCACAAGGTGATGATGCTGATAAAGCGTTGCAGGCGATTGGTAAGGCGATTGAAGATGGCTTAGGTGAGGGTAAATAAATGACAAATCAAATGAAAAAGGTTGTTGCTGTCACACTTAATCCTGCGCTGGATCTAACGGGTAGTTTAGCTTCACTTCAAACCGGTTCAGTAAATCTGATTGATAGCTCGGATTTTCATCCTGCGGGTAAAGGGGTCAATGTCGCTAAGGTACTGTCTGATCTCGGTGCTCAAGTTACGGTTACAGGCTTGCTGGGTGAAGACAATCAAGAAGCGTTTAATCAACTTTTTAATGAACTTGGCGTTAATGAGCAGTTTGTGCGTGTTCCTGGTGCGACACGGATAAATGTTAAGTTAGTAGAAAATTCTGGACAGGTTACAGATTTAAACTTCCCTGGAATTTACGTTACCGATGCTGATATTGCACGATTTGAACAGACTCTGTTTTTGTTGGCTGAAAGTCATGATGTGTTCGTAATCGCGGGAAGTTTACCAAAGGGTATTTCCCCTGAACTTTGTGCTAGTTGGGTTGAAAAATTAGGTCAATTAGGTAAGCAGGTCTTTTTTGATAGCAGTAAAGCAGCTCTCGCAGCCGGATTAGATGCTCAGCCTTGGTTGATTAAACCAAATGATGAAGAGTTAGGTGATTTCTTAGGCAAAGAGTTAACGACTCAAAAGCAAATTATTGAAGCTGCAGAGACGCTTGCTCAGAAAAAGATTAGCAATGTCGTGATCTCTCTTGGAGCAGAAGGTGTGTTGTGGTTAAACCAAGAGGGTTGGCTCGCTTCTAAGCCTCCTAAAATGCAGGTAGTCAGTACTGTTGGTGCGGGTGATACCTTAGTAGCTGGTTTATGCTGGGGTCATATTAATGGTTGGAATAAAGAGACTTCACTTCGATTTGCAACGGCCTTATCAGCATTAGCTGTGAGCCAAGTTGGGGTTGGTGCAGAAGATCATGATGGTATTAAGCAAGTTGAACAACAAGTACAAATTACAACAGTTTGCTAAGGTTGAGGGATGATTATGAAAATAGCGATTGTTACCGCCTGCCAAAGCGGAATTGCCAATAGTATTATTGCTGCAGGTTTACTTGATAAAGCAACGGCGGAATTGGGTTGGGAAGCGGCCATTGAATGTCAGTCATCTGTTGTGGATGGCAAAACATTAACTGTCGATGAGATTAACCAAGCAGACTGTATTGTTGTTGCAACAAGTAAAACATTAGACTTACAACGTTTTGTTGGTAAAAAAGTTTATGTTGCTGATATTGCAGATTGTTTTGAAAATACGAAGACGTTTTTAGAGCAAGCTGTAGCCAAAGCACAAACTTTAGACAAGGTTACTGCTCCAAGTATTGTGGAACAACCAACTTCAGGTACAAAACGTATTGTTGCCATTACTGCATGTCCAACGGGTGTGGCTCATACCTTTATGGCTGCTGAAGCGCTAGAAGAGGAAGGTCAGCGTCAAGGTTACGAGATTAAGGTTGAAACTCGTGGTTCGGTTGGTGCGAAAAATCAACTGACAGCAGATGAAATTGCAGCCGCTGATCTTGTGATTATTGCAGCTGATATTGAAGTGGATTTATCTCGTTTTGCTGGTAAAAAACTCTATAAAACCAGCACTGGAGCTGCACTTAAGAAAACAAAAGAAGAGTTTGCTAAGGCTTTTGCAACAGCTACGACATATCAACAAGATGCAGCTAATTCAACAGCAGAAACCAAAGAAGAGAAAACAGGTGCTTATAAACACTTAATGACGGGTGTTTCTCACATGCTTCCTCTTGTTGTTGCTGGTGGTCTTTCCATTGCACTATCGTTTGTTTTTGGTATTGAAGCCTTTAAGCAAGAAGGTACGTTAGCTGCAGCTCTAATGACTATTGGTGGTGGCTCTGCATTTGCGCTTATGGTGCCAGTGCTTGCGGGCTTTATTGCATTTTCTATTGCTGATCGTCCGGGTTTAGCACCTGGTTTAATTGGTGGTATGTTGGCGAGTTCAACAGGGGCTGGTTTCCTTGGTGGTATTGTTGCCGGTTTCCTTGCTGGTTACAGTGCAAAATTCCTCGCTAATAATGTTAAGCTGCCTCAATCAATGGAAGCGCTTAAGCCGATTTTAATCATTCCATTGGTATCCAGTTTATTTACTGGCTTGGTGATGATTTATGTTGTTGGTGGTCCAGTTTCTGCTGCAATGACAGGATTAACTGAGTTCCTTAACAACATGGGATCAGCCAACGCAGTTCTGCTTGGTATTATTCTTGGCTGTATGATGTGTTTTGACCTTGGTGGTCCGGTAAACAAAGCCGCTTATACTTTTGGTGTGGGTCTGCTAGCCTCTCAAACTTATGCGCCAATGGCAGCAGTAATGGCCGCGGGTATGGTACCAGCTATGGGTATGGGTTTAGCAACATTCCTTGCAAAACGTAAGTTTAACCAGAACGAGCAAGAAGCGGGTAAAGCCTCATTTGTTCTTGGATTATGCTTTATCTCTGAAGGTGCAATTCCATTTGCAGCTAAAGATCCGATGCGCGTAATTCCTTGTTGTATGGCTGGTGGTGCATTAACTGGTGCGTTATCCATGTTATTTGGTGCAAAATTGATGGCTCCACATGGTGGCTTGTTTGTGCTACTTATCCCGAATGCGATTACACCTGTGCTTGGTTATTTGATTGCGATTGCTGCTGGTACAATCTTAACTGGTATCGCTTATGCCTTCGTTAAGAAAACCGATCAAGAGTTAGTATCAGCTAAAGCATAACCGACTGGTAACTACTCGTATTAACTGAAAACCTCTGGGAGCGATCTCAGAGGTTTTTGCAAATTGCATCTATATAAAAATGCTAATTGTTATAGTGTGTTGATATCTAATAATTAATTGTTGGCTGAATATTTGCTTAGTTATGACTGTATACTCAAACTATTCATCCTGAAATTAATTATTCGATGTTATTTGAGTATCATGATACTTAGGAAGGGGATCATATATGCTCACGTTCATTGTATTTTTGATACCGAAGCATGCGGGTTATGATGTAGCGCATTATGATGGCTCTTGGATTGATTGGTCTAATCATAATCTACCCATAGAGAAGTAGTAAGATTATGGCTAAATGGAACTTAGGTATAAAAGTTATTATTCATGAGAATAAGCAAAAAGAAAGGGAATTTCGTTCTATAAGACTCTTTTGGAAGATGTTTTTATCACTGTTATTTATATTAACAATTTCCACAATAGCGACAATGTCTACAGCACACTATTTCAATACTGAGAAGATTAAAAAATATACCGACCATTTAATGAATGCTTCCGCTCCTCTTATTGTAGACTCTATTCTTTATTCAAATACTGATTCTTCGATTGAACTGAATAGAATGTTAAGTAATTATCCAGAATATTTGCTTGTCTATTTTTATGATTCTAACAATAAAATCATCCATGCTTACCACAGTATGTCATTAACACCTAAAGACCATGCAGCAATAAGAACTGATGTATTAAAAGGGAATTATGCGTTTCATTCGGCAGTTTTGTATGACGGAAAACCGATAATAAAATATTCAGTTTTATATGATATGTCTCTGTTTTTTGATGGCGTTTTTTTCCAAGTTTTGCTTCTTATTACCCCATTCTTGCTATGCTTGTTCATGATTATGTTGTATCTCAAGAAAAGAATTATAGAGCCTATAAATTCAATCATTGAGCATCTTCCCCATATGGGCTCAAATGTAATAGATATTAGAGAGTGTAAAGATGCAGAAGAAGAAGTTTATTTACTTGCTAATGAAATAAAAAAAGCAGATTCATGTATTTATCATAATGATAGAAAATTACGAGAAGTAAATAGAGCATTAATCAATAAAACCCATGAGTTGAATAAAGCAATAAAAGTAAAATCTGAATTTATGGCAAATATGAGTCATGAAATCAGAACCCCGATGAATGGGGTGGTTGGTTTTACTCAATGTCTAGAAGAGATGGAACTTGATAATGAATCAAAAAAATATGTCAAATACATTAAAGATTCAGCATCTGGTTTATTATCCATCATTAACGAAATTCTAGATTTTTCAAGATTAGAAAATGGTAATGTTGAAGTTAGCAATAACAAGTTTAACCTATCTGAATTTATTGATGAAATAGGCTCGGTGATCCTAATCCAAGCGAATAATAAAGAGTTAACCTTTGCCTGTCGTATTGATAAAGATCTTCACGAAACCTATATTGGCGATGAAGGAAAAATACGACAGATACTATTAAATTTACTCGGTAATGCGATTAAGTTTACCCATGAAGGCAGTATTGAACTCGCGGTTGAAAAAATACAGGACGATAATAGTCAGACAGATTGTTTACGTTTTCGGGTTATTGATACTGGAATTGGCATCAGCAGTGAAAAACAAAGCGCCATTTTTGAAGCTTATCAGCAGGCTGATGGCTCAATATCACGACAATTTGGTGGAACTGGTCTGGGCTTAGCCATCTCTAGCCGTCTATGTTTTTTACTCAATAGTGAGCTAAATGTCATTAGTAATGAATCAGAAGGCTCTGAGTTTTACTTCGATCTTGTGCTTGAATCTACCACGAGTTCTTTGATGAAAACATCAATGTCAGAGAGTAATCATTTTGATCTCAGCAGTTACCAACATAAACATATTGTGGTTGCAGAAGACAGTAAGGTGAATCAGAAGCTTATTGAAACATTATTAAAAACAATGAAGGTAACTAATATTCATATCGTAAATGATGGGGTTGAGGTCACCAGTTATATTGAAAAAAATGGGGCTGATTTAGTCTTAATGGATTGCCAAATGCCACGAATGGGAGGAATTGAAGCTACTCAAGCCATAAGGAATATGTCTTCCATTGAACAACCGATAATCATTGCGTTAACCGCCAATGTATTACCTGAAGAAAAAGAAAACTGTTTTCGAGCTGGTATGAATGATTACCTTCCTAAACCCATTGTTAAACAAGCGTTATTCATAGCTCTACGAAACGCCCTTGCTTCATCACTATAGTAAAGCTTTTCTCTTGTTATTAGCCAAGTCAGAATCAAATGCTAATCAAAACTATTACAATAATCGTCAGAACTGATTGGCGAATCAGCCTAAAATCGGTAGAATCAGATCTAACAAATATCGGCTAGATTTGATAAGTTACGCATAAGCGCGTGATATCGCATTGAATAAAGTAGAGTAAGATGGCAGTTTTAGAAATTTTAACCGAACCAAATCCAAAGTTACGTGTACAGGCAGAAGATGTTGTAGACGTAAAAGCAGAGCACATTCAGACACTTGTTGATGATATGCTTCAAACTATGTACGAAACTGGTAATGGTATTGGTTTAGCTGCACCTCAAGTAGGTCGTAAAGAAGCGATCATTGTGATTGATCTGTCTGAAGAGCGTAATGAACCTCAAGTTTTCATCAACCCAAAAATTGTTCGTGGTGAAAATCCAGTAGTAGGTCAAGAAGGTTGTCTATCTGTACCTGATTACTATGCTGATGTTGAGCGTTTCGAAAAGATTGCGATTACAGCGTTAGATCGTGATGGTAATGAGATCAATATGGAGCGTGATGATTTCTTAGCAATCGCACTTCAGCACGAAATTGATCACTTAAAAGGTATTCTATTTATTGATTACCTATCACCTCTTAAGCGTCAAATGGCGATGAAGAAAGTGAAGAAATACCTACGCTCTCAAGGTATCAAATAAGATCGTTCTACATAAATAGATTCTAAAAGGCTGCTATTGATGATAGTGGCCTTTTTTATGGCCAGCGAAAATCTCGGATTCGTTCATCTGCAATATAGTAAACGGTATCTTCAGGTCTAATTTCTTGACTGAGTGCCGGATTAACAATAATGCCGTTGGAATTTTCAATCGCTATTAGTATGGCATCGTGTTCAATTTTAAGATGTGAAAATAACTCAGAGACTTGTGTTGTTTTTTTGTCGATGGGATATTTTACGGAATATTGAGTCATTCCTTCATGGGTACTTAATAATTCATGATGAAGCTTACTGGATCCAGGATCAATGGCTGATTTTGCCAACATCTCAACATCGACAGAAGGAATGCATTCGGCATTAGGGCAGTGTAACTTCAATAGCGGTGTTAGGGAATCGTCATTAAAATAAACGAGAATATGAGCTTTAGGGTTGTAATTGGCACAGACTAGCGCAGCAGTGAAGGTTATATCATCTTCAGGGTTATCGATAATGATACAACTGGCTTGTTCAAGACTGGTTCTTCTCATCTCTTCAATATTTGTGTAGTGATTGATACGAACAAATTCAATTTCGCCAGGTAAAGGGTTTTCTATTTCCGAACGAGTACAAAGAACAATCGGACGGTAACCTTTCTCTTCATATTGAAGCATCTTAATTAAATGTAGAGTTCTTTTTTCATTCCAGCCTAAGATCAAAATATGATTCTTCAATTTAACCTCTCGTCTTCCTAGTAATCCACTACGCCAGTAAAGAATTAAATTACTTGTTACTCTTCCTATTGTGAGTGCAAATAATCCTAATCCTCCGGGAATAATAAATAGCGCCACAATCCATTTACCAGTTGGTGTTGTTGGAGATAAATCGCCATAGCCAACGGTTGAAGCGGTAACAAATAGATAATAGATAAAATCAGTAATCGAATGAGTTAATGCTATCTCATTTGCAATAAATAGGAGTATCCAACTAGTAAGAATATAGCCGATAAGGGCAAATAGCAGATTACGCCCTGTGAGTTGGGTAAAGTGTTTAACGGCCCAGCGTTGAAATAATATCCAGAGTGACACAATATTTCTCCGTATTTTCAGGCTTATCTTACTTGTGAAGATCTTCTGAAAGTATAGGAGGAAATGGTAAGTTAGTGTATCAACAGTATTTGTTATTGAGAGCCGAGTCGCCAATTGGACTCGACTCTATTTGACGATACGTTATTGCGTTAAATTGCAATATTCTTCTTTACAAGATAGCTCAACACTGTGCCCTAAAATTACAGGGCGGTTATATTTTCCATGCCCAATAAAAGGGAAATAATAAACAGGTTTATTCAGCTGTTGTGCAAAACGTTCTAGCACAGTTTTATACATTAATCGTTCAGGATCGGTTGGATCGGCAGGGTAGTACTGACCAAAAATAACTGCGTTGACATCGAACTGATTTAAAAACAAGATCTGTTGTAATAAACGATCGAGCTGACGGAAAGAGACGCCGACATCTTCGAGTAACAAGACTTTGTTTTTAAAATCGTAGCTGTATTTTGTACCAAATGTGGCAGCAACTAATGTGTGATTACCACCTACTAATGTGCCATTGACTTTTGCGGTTTTGGCAAGGTCATTAAGAGGAAGGACGTAATCATATTCCACGCCATTTTTAAGCAACTCGCTAATATTTGGCAGAGGTTCTTGATTAAAACTACCCATCTCTAAATTGGTTGCTGCAGTCACGCCATGAATAGAGGGCCAGCCTAATTCTTGGTTGACAAAATGATGTAAAGCAGTGACATCACTAAAACCGACAAGCACTTTAGGCTTAGCTGATTTTAATTCGTCTTTATGTTGTTCCAGATACGGTAGCAGATTAAGGGCACCACCACCTCCACGCACAAACCATAAAATATCGATGTTGTCATCGGTTAGAGCGCGAATAAGATCTTTGGCGCGTTTCTGGTCTGTATTAACGTAACCAAAATCAGAAATGACTTGATCCAAATATTGCAGCGATACGCTATAACCTTTTTGTTCAAGGTTTTGTTGTATTTGTGGCAGTTGAGAGTCATCAAATTGGGTTGAACTTGAGACCAATGCGACATTATTTATGTTCGATGCAAAAGCGGTAATAGGTACTAACATGGCAAATATCAGTGCTTTTAACACATGTTCCTCTAAGATTTTGTTTGTATGCCCAAATACCATAATGTAATTTAGACATAGCCGTTTCCGTGACTTTTCTGTAACTATAACAGGGTTTTGTTAGCGATCAGTCAGCAGGATAAATTGCACCTAAGCTAGTGAGTGCTTTAGCCCCCGTCACTTCTGGCAGGTTGCCCGGTTGATGATGCATGGTACGATAAGCCAACCATGCAAATGCCATGGCCTCCATATTATCAATATCAACGCCTCGATCTGCGGTTGTCATTACATCCCAATCAGGAAGCCACATTGCCAGTCTTTCCATAAGCAAAGGATTATGAGCTCCGCCGCCACACACGAGCAGTTCTTTTGTAGTCGTACTGCTTCCGTGTTTGCGTACTTCGTCTGCAATAGTAACAGCAGTGTATTCAGCAAGCGTAGCCTGTATATCTTGCAAAGAGAGTGGTTGCGAGTTCATTGCTTCGAGTTTCGATAAATGCATATCTAACCATGGCAAATTAAATAACTCTCGGCCTGTACTTTTAGGAGCAGAGAGTTGCAAATACGGTTCTTGCATTAAACGGGTGAGCAGTGGTTGATTGACAGTACCTGTTTTTGCCCACGTGGCATCTTTGTCGTAACTACGGTCAAGATGACGCTGAATCCATGCATCCATCAACATATTACCAGGACCTGTATCGTAGCCTGTAACGGCGCAAGTTGGTTCTAAAACAGTGATATTTGCGATACCACCAATATTTAAAATAACTCGAGTGAGATCTGGGACGCTAAACAGTTGTTGATGGAATGCTGGCACAAGGGGAGCGCCTTGACCACCTAAAGCCATATCCTTGCGACGAAAATCTGCAATGGTGGTAATGCCTGTTTTAGCTGCAATAATATTGGCATCACCAATTTGCATGGTAAAAGCGTATTGACTCTGCGGTGAGTGAAACACAGTCTGTCCATGGCTACCAATCGCCGTGATCTCTGACGCTGGAGTTTGTGTGTGATCCAGTAACGCAAGAACGGCATCGGCAAAAAGGTGGCCTAAGCGATGATCCAGTTCTCCGATAATTTGTAGGCTGGTTGGTTGACCTAGACAGATATCTAATAAAGATTGTTTAAGGTTTTTTCCCATCGGAAAGGCGTGATGACCTAGCAATTTGATCTGTTTGTCATCCATTTCAACCAGCACAGCATCAACGCCATCCATGCTAGTGCCAGACATCAATCCAATATATTTTTCCATAGCCGCAGCCCTTAACGTATTTTTATCTATCTATAGTGGCAAATGTTGAGTGACATAATCAATAAAAACTCGTACACGTGCGGGCATATATTTGGTTTGTGCGTATTGCAGGGCGATGACTCCTTGATAGTTACCTCTAATTGTCCATTCTGGTAATACATCGATAACACTGCCTTCAGCTAATGCTTCTTTAATGACAAAGTCAGGAAAAATACCGATCCCTAGGCCATCTTGTACGCCTTTTAAACGCATCTGAGAATGGTTAACGGCATAACGCCCCGTAACTGCAATGCTGTGTCTCTCGGTACCTTGATGAAACTCCCAAATATGATCGGTGTTGGTCTCTCCCAAATAGATACAATCATGATGTTTAAGCTCCAAAGGATGTTGAGGGAGCCCTTTACGTGCAATGTAATCAGGGCTTGCACACAATACCAGATTGACTTTGCCTACTTGCTTTAACACTTGGCCTTCAATAGGCTTCTCAGTTAAGCGAAACACAATATCAATTTCTTCTGCTAGCAAATCAATATCGCCATCTCGGGCTTTAATTTTAAGTTGAATATCTGGGTATAAATTTAAAAATGGTGTAACTAAGGGTTGGAGCATAATACTCATAAACGCCTTGGGTGCAGCAACAGTTACAGTACCCGCTGGAATGGTGTGCTCTGAACTGGAGATCTCAACCGCTTGTTTGGCCGCACTCATCATGGCTGTACATTGTTCGTAGATTCGCTTGCCTGATTCGCTCATCACTAATTTTCGCGTTGTGCGTTCGAGTAATTTTACCGACAAGGCTTTTTCTAACTTTGAAACCTGCTTACTCAGTGCCGATGGGGTAACCCCTAACTTTTTTGCCGCCGCGGTATAACTGCCTTCATCGACAACGATAATAAAAACCGCTAAATCGGGCATAAGAGCAATGAGTTTATTCGTTTCCACAGATTTGTGCCTCAGGTTCAATAATCATTTTCCATACTAGGGGATAATAGTTGTAATAGCTTTGAATTAGAATCCGAGAAAAGGGATTCAGCATGATTTATTGCTGTTTAAATGACTATTTTTTGCTGTAAAAACAATAAAGTGTGAGCTGTGTAACATTTTATTCGGTAAACAGGCTCAGCATTAAATATCGTCACTAAATTATTACAAAAGAAAGCGATGGGGAACGTCATGTCTTCAGCATTTTACCAACAGATCCAACAACAAATCGCCGATGTAAAAACGGAAGGTTTGTATAAGTCAGAGCGTATTATTACTTCAGCACAAAAAGCGGCAGTATCGATCAACACTGGCGAAGAAGTACTGAACTTTTGTGCTAACAACTATTTAGGTTTGGCTAACCATCCAGAATTAATCAATGCTGCAAAACAGGGCATGGATGAACACGGTTTTGGTATGGCTTCAGTGCGTTTTATTTGTGGTACGCAAGATGCGCACAAAGAACTTGAGCAAAAACTTTCTGCTTTTTTAGGTATGGAAGATACGATTCTTTATAGCTCATGTTTTGATGCAAACGCAGGTCTGTTTGAGACCATTTTAGGTGCTGAAGATGCAATCATTTCTGATGCCTTAAACCACGCTTCTATTATTGATGGTGTACGCTTATGTAAAGCGATGCGCTTCCGCTACTCAAACAATAATATGCAAGAGTTAGAAGAGCAGTTAATCGCAGCCGATAACGCTGGCGCGCGTCATAAACTGATTGTAACTGATGGCGTATTCTCAATGGATGGTGTGGTTGCTAATCTTCCAGCTATCTGTGATTTAGCGGATAAATACAATGCGCTTGTGATGGTGGATGATTCTCACGCAGTTGGCTTTATGGGTGAAAACGGTCGCGGTACTCATGAATACCACAGCGTAATGGATCGCATTGATATCATTACAGGTACTTTGGGTAAAGCAATGGGTGGCGCATCAGGCGGTTATACAGCAGGTAAGAAAGAGGTGATTGACTGGTTACGTCAGCGTTCTCGTCCTTATCTGTTCTCTAACTCAGTGGCTCCTGCCATTGTTGCTGCTTCTAATCGTGTAATTGATTTACTTGCTGAAAGTGGCGATCTTCGTAGCCATTTATGGGATAACGCAGAACACTTCCGTCGCCGTATGACTGAAGCAGGCTTTACTATGGCGGGTGCAGATCATGCCATCATTCCAATCATGCTAGGTGATGCGAAAGTCGCGGCAGAATTTGCAGAGCGTGCATTAGCAAAAGGCATTTATGTTGTAGGGTTCTCTTTCCCTGTTGTTCCAAAAGGCCAAGCACGTATTCGTACACAAATGTCGGCAGCACATAGCCGTGAGCAGTTAGACCAAGCGATTGATGCATTTATTGCTGTTGGTAAAGATATGGGAATCATCTAATTATGAAAATTAAAGCGCTTTCTAAGCTAAAACCAGAACAAGGTATTTGGATGACAGAAGTTGATAAACCAGAAATGGGGCACAACGACTTATTAATCCGTATCAAGAAAACAGCAATTTGTGGTACTGACGTACATATCTACAACTGGGATGAGTGGTCACAAAAAACCATTCCTGTACCTATGGTTGTGGGTCATGAATACGTGGGTGAAGTTGTTGATATGGGCCAAGAGGTTCGCGGCTTTAAAGTTGGCGACCGTGTATCTGGCGAAGGTCATATCACTTGTGGTCACTGCCGTAATTGCCGCGGTGGTCGTACTCACCTATGTCGCAATACAATTGGTGTAGGTGTAAACCGCGAAGGGGCATTTGCTGAATATCTTGTGATTCCAGCGTTCAATGCATTTAAGATCCCTGAAGGTATTTCAGATGATCTTGCTTCTATTTTTGACCCATTTGGTAATGCGGTTCATACCGCTCTATCCTTTGATCTTGTGGGTGAAGATGTATTGATCACAGGTGCAGGCCCTATTGGCATTATGGCAGCAGCAGTTGCAAAACACGTTGGTGCCCGTCATGTTGTGATCACTGATGTGAACGAATACCGTCTGGATCTTGCTCGTAAAATGGGTGTCACTCGTGCTGTAAACGTAGCTAACGAGAACCTAAAAGATGTAATGTTAGAACTGGGTATGACTGAAGGTTTTGATGTTGGTCTTGAAATGTCGGGTAATCCATCGGCATTTAATAGCATGCTGCAAAGTATGAACCATGGCGGTAAGATTGCATTGTTGGGCATTCCTCCATCAGACATGGGAATTGACTGGAACCAAGTGATCTTTAAAGGCCTTGTAATTAAGGGTATTTACGGTCGTGAAATGTTTGAAACTTGGTACAAGATGGCATCATTGATTCAATCTGGCCTAGATTTAACTCCAATTATTACTCACCACTACAAGATTGATGACTTTGAGCAAGGCTTTGATGCAATGCGCTCTGGTTTATCAGGTAAAGTTATTCTTGATTGGGAGTAGGGTAATACTAGGCTATAAGAGTTGTGCTGTTTACATAAATATGGGTTTCCGATTATGTGAATGGGTAAGATAACTCTATTATCGCCAAGAAATTCCCCATAAAATTGAATGACGCCTTGAATGTAATCGAGGCGTCATTTTTTTATGTCTAATAAACCTCCATCCTTCCATGCCTCCATTTAGGGTATACATTTAGACATAGGTAAGAAAGAAGGCCTATTGTCGTTAACATGAGAAAGTTTGTAGATGCATGTAATTAATAAATACATTTTTATTAGACTACCAATGCTCATTTTCCGTATCTATAAACAAATTGAACAAAAATCTAAAATAAATAAATGTCAATGATTTAAAACGTTATTTATAGCGAGAAATGTCAAAAAAATAATTACGTTGATGGTTGTCAAAAAAATGACACGATAAATTATTAGATTTAAATTTATCCTGTAATCTACGTCTCGCGATAACTTGCAAATAAACCTCGCTAATTAAACTAACAACCTTTGGTAAAATAATGAATAAGTCATTGATACCTTTATATATATTAGGTGATCTATGTGTTTCTGATGAACGCTTTAACGTTCATAACATTAATTATATAGATGATATTATCAATATAAAGCACTCTATTATTGTTGTAGAAAAAGATATTGATGAAACACTCAAAAAACTGAATGATAAACATCTTACAGAGTGTTTGATTTATACATCAGCAAAAACAGAGTTATCTTCTTATCTCTCCTATGGCATCTTTTCTTGTCAGCAAGCAATAGCCGATTGGGATATTGTAAGGGAAAAAGCGAAGTTAATTAAAAATACTGATAATAAATTATTAAGTTGGCTATTTAGTTATCCTTCAAGAAGACTAACTCCTCAATTAAATTATCATCTAGATACGGTTTATACATATCCAATACTTAACGTATTTTATAAACAGAATGAAATTATAGAGCTGGAGAGTTTTATTAAATCTGGGCTTATTGAATCGGATAGTCTTATTGATAAAATAAGAATTTGTAATACATGTCATAGTGGACATTTAAACTATATAGAAACATGCCCTAACTGTGAGAGTATCGATATTATTTCTCAGCATTCACTACATTGCTTTACTTGTGGTCATGTTAACAATGAGACTGAATTTAAAAAGGCGAATCATCTTGAATGTCCAAAATGTTCAACAAAATTAAAGCATATTGGGGTTGATTATGATCGTCCATTAGAAATGTTTTCATGTAAGAGCTGCCATGAATTATTTATTGAATCTGAAACCCGAGCAAAATGCTTTTCATGTCACAGTATTCAAGATGTTTCTTCAACTATAGCTAAATCGATCTATACATATCGACTTACCGATAAAGGCGAGCAGTATGTTAGAGCAAAGTTAGACTATAATTTACCTGATTTAAATCTATCTGGAAGAGTTGATAAAGAATATTTACTCAGTTTATTACCTTGGTTAAGTAAACTGTCTATTAGACATCAATACGATCATATTATCTGTGCTATTAAATTTAATGGAATAGATGAAATGAATTTTACATATGGTAGAGATAAAGCAGACAATTTTATTTATGAGTATATTGATAGGCTGAATACAATATTGAGAACAACTGATATTACATGCCAGTATGAGAATGATGTCATTTTATTGGTCTTTCCTCATACATCTAAGAACTCAATGAATACAATCATGAAAAAAATTAGCCGTGTAACTGAGAATATAAACATTCCTAAAATATCCGTTATTGTCGGAATGTGGACATTATCAAAAATGGCTATGGATAAATCAATAACTAGATGGCTTGAAGATAAAATAGAAAGTATTGAGAATGATAGATAGCTTAAATTATATAGCGCTGACATTAATAACATCACTTTCCCAAAATTCAAATAATATCTTCTTATTTTTACCAGGTTTTTTATTAATTGAATTACCACTTGTGATCTTAGTAATATCAGGTGTATTTCGATGGGGATGGCATCAAGATGAAAATCAAATAGTCAAATACCCATCAGTCAGTTTTATTATTACTTGTTATGGAGAGGGGGATGCCATAACTCAAACAGTAGATACGTTAGTTGAACAGATATATCCAGGGAAAATTGAAATCCTTGCTATTGTTGATGGGGCAAAACAAAATAATGAGACCTATCAAGCTGCTTTAAGGTGTGCAGCCAAATATAAATCAATACCTTTTCGTAAAGTAAGAGTCATACCAAAGTGGCAACGTGGAGGAAGAGTATCGACCCTCAACTCTGGGCTCTTTTTTGCTAAACATGACATAGTCATCAATGTCGATGGAGATACCTCTTTTGATAATGATATGACCATCAATATGGTTAAGCATTTTCAATCATCCAACACCTTGGCAGTAGGTGGAGCGCTAAAAGTTAGAAATTGGCAAGATAATATTTTAACTCGAATGCAAGCCATAGAATATATGTTATCGATGCAACTTGGAAAAACGGGAATGGCTAACTGGGGTGTACTTAATAATATATCGGGCGCATTTGGTGGATTTAGACGGAAAATATTAAATCATATTGGAGGCTGGGATACTCATACTGCAGAAGATTTAGATTTAACAGTACGGCTAAAACAATACAAAAGAAGATACCCAAAGACTAAATTAGCTTTCTCCCCCCATGCTGTTGGGCATACCGATGTTCCAAGTACGATAAAAGGATTGATTCAACAGCGACTAAGATGGGATGGTGATTTGTTATTCCTTCATTTGAGAAAACATAATAAGGGTTTAACTCCGAAATTACTCGGCTGGGGAAACTTTGTATTTATACTTGTTTATGGGATTTTTCAAAATGTGATTCTACCATTACTCGTTATTATTTACTTAATTTATATTTGCATGTATGCACCTTGGCAAATAGTGCTAACGATTAATATTATTTTGTATTTAATGTATCTGGTTATTACAAGTGTCTACTTTATTCTTTATATTAATTTGATTTCTGAACGTCCAATGAAGGATATCAAATTTGTGGTCTGGTTATGGTTATATCCTATATATCAATTTCTAATGAGAATAATTACTGCGTTTTCAATGTTTAATGAGTTGATCAGACGTAGTCATGAAGAATCCAATATGGCACCTTGGTGGGTATTAAAAAAAGGGAAAAGATTTTAGATGAAAGTCCAATTTCATACAGAAACTCAAGTCGATCCGAAAAGTTCAAATTTTATGAATGTGATATACGGTTCGGCAAAGCGTGGAGGGTATAGGCTTCGCTGGTATTTATTGTTATTACTTATTATCAGTCCTATATTATATCTTGCTTATTTTATGTATCAGTCAATCTATTTGACAATTGCACCAGGGATAATAACAACAAGTCCGATGCTAATTACAGCTACAAACGATGGTATTATTGATTTTGTTGTCAATGGGGATGAGTTATATACTAAAAAATCCGTGTTAGTGACTATTAATAATGAAACGATATCAAATACGGAACACTATTTATCACTCAAGACTCAAGAAATTGATGCGCAAATAGAAAAGTTACCAGCAATTAACCTTGATAAATATAATCAAGAAATTAAAAATGCTAAAAGTAGTTTTCTCAAAGTTAATGAAATCAAAAAACTTTATGAAAAATATAGAAAACAAGGTCAAGTTTCTCAAGTTGATTACGCCAATATTATAAATACTGCCAGTGTTGCCAAACAGCGAGAACTTCAGTCATCAATATCAAAGGAACAGGCGCTGTTTTCTTACGATCAAAATAAGTTAGCTGGCCCGTTAATGCTTTTACGTAATGATATTGGATTAAAGTTAATTTCATATCAGAGTCAGCAGAATGAACTGTCCATTGTATCGCCTGTATCTGGGTTTATTGTTGAGAATTATGTTACAGAAGGGCAGTGGGTACAGAAAGGCCAAGAGTTGATGACTATTGCTCCCTATCGACAGCCTGAAGTAATTAGCTATGTTGATGCTAAATATCTGGCTAAAGTCGCAAAAGGGAGTGAAGTGATGGTTCAATTGCCTAATGGTGGCCAATATTCTGCAATTGTTCGATCTAAACCTCGGTTGGCAACTAAACTTCCATCGCAACTAACGACACCTTTTACAGAAACGAAAGCCGTATTAAAAGTTGTTCTTGAGTTCAATAATCACGTAAATGATCTGGATTGGGTTGAAGGGATGCCTGTCAAAGTTATTATTTGATGCTTATGTGGCATAGTTTTGTGTACAAAAACAAAGTGCGATAGAATGCATATGAGTTAAATAAAGTAAAATTAATTATTATGTTTATTTGGAACCTTATTGAGTTCTTGTGGGTTTTAACAATAATTTATTTTGCTAGAAGAATATGGTTAGCATATAACCTAAGTATCACTAAATTATTCAAAAATCTATTAAGATAAAGATGGGTTGATAGGGATATCAACCCGCTTGTGATTATAAACTAGGTATTGGATCTGGGCTGCCATCTGGATCGTTGTTTGCGTAAGCATTGATATAATAACTTCCGATAATGGCTAAACCACAAAAATGAGGAGCTGCCATT
Source organism: Photobacterium damselae (assembly GCF_003026815.1). GTDB lineage: Bacteria > Pseudomonadota > Gammaproteobacteria > Enterobacterales > Vibrionaceae > Photobacterium > Photobacterium damselae. The sequence continues at coordinate 274,814 of NZ_PYOG01000002.1, forward strand.
GAAGTACCATTGTATGCAACTGTGCCTCCGCCTGTCTTAGTTGATAGAATATTTTCACCTGGTAATGCATATTCAACGACTGAGCCGTAATTGGAGAACCAAGAGAAATTATCATATTGGCCGACAGAAGATATTGTAAAAACGTTTGGGTGCGTTGTACTTGCGGGAGTGAAAGTGGCTGCATTTGCCGAACTATTACCCGCAGCAACTGCAAAAATGATGCCTTTATTAGCCGCGGCTTTTATAGCTGTATCTAATGCTGAAGAAAACCCTTGAGCTCCGAGACTCATGTTGGCACAGTCACCGTATTGACCGTTGCGATAAACATGGTCAACACCAGCAATAACGCCATCCATTGTACCACTTCCGTTATTATCAAGGACGCGAACAGGAATAACCGTTGCCCCAGCCGCTACCCCGACAACATCGTAACCATCGACTTTAGCTGCAATTGTTCCGGCAACATGTGTTCCATGACCATTGTCATCTTCAGTAGTATTTTTACCTCGAATGAAATTAGCCCCACGATTTTTATCTACATTAAGATCTGGGTGCCTGCTATCAATACCAGTATCAATTACCCATGCGGTGCCATATTCAGCTATTTGAGGGCCGCCAACACGGCTTACTCCCCAAGGTATCACTTCAGGAGCCCTTGGTGTCGTACTGCCACTATCACCATCACCTTTTCCGCCGCCACCTTTACCATTCCCTGGCTTAGCTAAGCTAACTATCTGGTTTTTCTCTATATGGATAATGGCATCGCCAAATCGTTCTTGCAATTTGGTTAGTGCCTGAGGAGGTAACGTTATCGACATTCCTTGTAAAGCATGTGAGTAGTGATGATGTACTTGACCTTTAGCATTGGTAATTTCTAATGCGATAGCGTGTCTTTTCTCATTACTGATAGAAGATTCAAACTGAATAATGAATTGATTTTTAAGATCAAAGGGTACGGGTTGTGCTACAGCAGTTCCTGTGAATAGAAGAACTGACGAAGTAATGGCATACAGCGTTTTCATAATAAACATCCCATTTACGACATCCTTATTAATAGTGTAGTCAGTAATGAGCGCTTTGCATTTTGCTTTGCATATTTGTTCTGATTTTAAGAATGGATTGCTGGCTTCTCGATAAGATATTCAGTGATTCAAGTCGCATTTTTTGTTATAGTAGTCAGCAATTTCGAGAAAAAGTCGCATAACAACGCGGCTTTTTTCATGTTTGAACGAACATCATATATTGGAACAGTACATTGATTTCAACAGCTAATATCACAATGCAGTTTGGCGAAAAGCCATTGTTTGAAAATATCTCAGTTAAGTTTGGTGAAGGTAACCGTTACGGTCTTATCGGCGCGAACGGCTGTGGTAAGTCTACTTTTATGAAAATCCTAGGCGGTGAGCTAGAGCCATCATCAGGTACTGTTTCAAAAGATCCAAACGAGCGTATGGCGAAACTGGGCCAGGATCAGTTTGCTTTTGAAGAGTACACTGTTGTTGATACCGTAATCATGGGTCACAAAGAGCTATGGAAAGTAAAAGAAGAGCGTGATCGTATTTATGCGATGCCTGAAATGTCAGAAGACGACGGTATGCGCGTTGCTGATCTTGAAGTTGAATTTGCTGAAATGGATGGCTATTCAGCGGAAGCGCGTGCTGGTGAACTTCTATTAGGTCTTGGTATTCCAGAAGATCTACACTTTGGCCTAATGAGCGCGGTTGCTCCTGGTCTGAAAGTACGTGTTCTTCTTGCTCAGGTTCTATTTGCAAACCCAGAAATTATGCTTCTGGACGAACCAACCAACAACCTTGATATTCATACTATTGCATGGCTTGAGCAAGTTCTGCTTGAGCGTAACTGTACTATGATCATCATTTCGCACGACCGTCACTTCCTAAACAGTGTATGTACTCATATGGCTGACTTAGACTACGGTGAGCTGCGTCTATTCCCAGGTAATTACGACGAATACATGATCGCAGCTGAGTCTGCTCGAGATCGTCTACTTGCAGACAATGCGAAGAAAAAAGCACAAATGGCTGAGCTTCAAACGTTCGTAAGCCGTTTCTCTGCTAACGCATCAAAAGCAAAGCAGGCAACATCTCGTCAGAAGCAATTAGATAAGATTCAGCTAGATGAAGTAAAAGCATCAAGCCGTCAGTCACCATTTATCCGTTTTGAGCAAGAGAAAGAGCTGTTCCGTAACGCATTAGAAGTTGAAGGTCTAAAGCAAGGTTATGGTGATAACATCTTAATCAATGGTGTTCGTCTATTGGTTGAAGTAGGTGAGCGCATCGCTATTATCGGTGAGAACGGTATCGGTAAATCTACTTTCCTAAATACACTTGCTGGTGCAATGGAACCAATGGAAGGTATGGTTAAGTGGTCTGAAAATAGCAATATTGGTTTCTATGCTCAGGATCATGGCGCTGACTTTGAAGAAGATCTAAACCTAATGGATTGGATGAGCCAGTGGAAGAAAGAGGGTGACGACGAGCAAGTTGTACGTGGTATCCTTGGTCGTATGCTGTTCTCTCAACATGACATTAAGAAATCAGTAAAAGTACTATCTGGTGGTGAGCAGGGTCGTATGCTGTTTGGTAAGCTAATTATGCAAAAGCCGAACATCCTATTAATGGACGAACCAACTAACCACATGGATATGGAATCTATCGAAGCGCTTAACCTAGCTCTTGAGCACTTTAAAGGTACATTGATGTTTGTTTCTCACGACCGTCAATTTGTATCTTCTATCGCAACTCGTATCATCGAAATTACGAAAGATGGCGTGGAAGATTTCCATGGTACATACGATGAATATCTTGCGAAGAAAGGCCTTGAAGGCTAATTTTAGCTAAAATAATCAAATAAAAAATGAGGCTAGCTGTTAGCCTCATTTTTTTGTGTATTTTTAAATATTGATTGAAATATCATTAGATATGAATCAAATACCGTATCTTTTCTGAAACAATCTTTCTCAGTGTTTGCTATTTTATCGCAAACATTAATCATTATAATTTTAAACTCATATATACCGAAACTTGGTACACAATAATGTTTCAATGCTTCCTAAAAAATTGCCGTTGGCTTGTGGCATTTTGGGGATGTCTAACTGTTTTTATTGCATTAGGCTTTTCATCATTTCTTCATAATGACAATGGTCAAAGTTATTCACTATTACAGCAATGTTATCTAATTTTTACTCAATATGGTTGGTTTGGTTTAATTTGTCTCGCATTCAATTTAGTTTTATTACCTTTAGGGATACTACCAACACACTATTTTAAAGTAATTATCGCCATTGTTTTTTCTATTTTATTACTCATTTTAAACGTCGATCTTGTTGTTTTTGAACAATATAAATTTCATATTAATGCATTGTTAATTAAAATGTTTTTTAATGCTGGAAATGAAGTGTTCGATATTTCTTGGGTATCTTGGCTATTTTTCATTGGCTTATATTGCTTCTATTTAATTGGACTAGGGTTTGTTTTCTGGTTAAGTAAGCGAGTATTAGAATCAAAACTAAAATGGATTTTAATGATCAGTTGGTTTATATCACTGTTATTAAGCCAAGGTATTCATGCATATAGTAACGCGCTATATAGCATGGAATTTAGTCAATTTAACAATAAGTGGCCACTTTATTACCCATTAACAGCCCGTGAATTTCTATATAAAAACAATATAGTCAATAGAAATAAAGCAGAAAAAAATAGAATTCAGGTCCATTCATTACAAGCGACAAATATTTTATATCCGTTACATTCAGTACAGATTGATTCGGATATAAAGAAACCCAATGTGTTATTCATTATGATAGATGCATGGCGCTTTAGTGATGCGACAAAATCTGTGATGCCTAATGTTTCCCAATTTGCTCAAAAAACCTATCGATTCCAAGAGCATCGTAGTGGTGGTAATTCCACTCAAGCTGGTATGTTTAGCTTGTTTTATAGCTTACCGCCAACTTACTGGGATAGCTTTTACGCCAGCCAGACAAGCCCTATATTTATGAATAAAATTATAGAGTCAGGCTATCAAACTGAAATATTAGGCTCTGCCACACTCAATAGCCCTCCATTAGGAAGAACTATTTTTAAAGAGGTAAAGCAGCTTCGACTTCACACTCCGGGTAAGAATGCGGTAGAGCGTGATGCTCAGATCACACAGGATTTTTTAACATTTCTTAAAAATAAAAGAAATGATCAGCCTTATTTTGGGTTCTTATTTTATGATGCGGCTCATGCATCAGATTTTTCGGCAGACAGCAGTAAGTTTGAGCCATATGTACAGCGAGTTGATCACGCCTTATTGAATAATAACTTTGATGCTTCTCTGTATCATAATCGCTATAAAAATTCGTTGGTTTATATTGATAAACTGATTGCACAAGTTTTAGCTAAAGTGAATTTGAAGGATACGGTTATTGTGATCACGTCCGATCATGGACAAGAATTCAATGATAACAAACAGAATTATTGGGGACACTCTAGCAACTACAGTGATGTACAAATCCATGTGCCACTGTATGTTTACTTACCTGAGCATAATGGTCAAGTTATTAACTACCGAACTAATCATTACGACATAATGCCGACATTGATGTCTGAGATCTTTCATAGCCCAACGTCAACCAGTGATTATAGTGTTGGATATAACCTGTTTGATCCAAAACCTAGAGATTGGTTTATCGCTGGTAGTTATTATAATTACGCTATTGTAGGGCCAGATGCCATGTTAGTGACTTATCCTGGCGGTGGTTACCAGTCGCTTGATAACCATTTAAAGCCCATCAATGGGAGTCGTATTCCGATTGATGTCATTAAAAAACAAGTTGATTTAATGGCAAAATACTATAAACATTAACCAGAAAAGAATAGATACCCAAGTAACTTACAAGCTGTAATGTCAGTGCTCTGAATTTTTCATCTCAAAGTTACTTGGGCATAACGGCTTACTTAAGATGGGTCGTTTTTATAGGAATTATTATGAAAATTTGGGTAGATGCGGACGCTTGTCCTAACGTTGTAAAAGAGATCCTTTTTCGGGTTGCTAACCGTGTAGGTGTACAAGTGACTCTTGTCGCAAACCAATTTATTCGAGTACCTGCATCGGCACATATTCGTTCGATACAAGTAGAAGCGGGATTTGATGTGGCAGATAACTACATTGTCCAGCAAGTAGAAGCAGGTGATTTGGTGATTACTGCTGATATCCCATTAGCAGATGAGGTGATTACAAAAAATGGTCATGCATTGAACCCAAGAGGGGAGATGTATACAAAAGAGACGATTAAGCAGAGACTTCAAATGCGAGATTTTATGGAAACGCTAAGAAGTAGTGGTATTCAAACAGGAGGTCCTGCACCGCTTAGCCAGGCAGATAGACAAAATTTTGCGAATAAATTAGATAGCTTTATCGCGAAAAATTTTAAAAAATAATTCCTGATTTTTTGAGTAAAAGGATTTACTTATGAAAGTATTACAGCTTGATCATCTCGTTTTAACCGTTGAAAATATAGATAGAACTTTAAGATTTTATCAGGTTGTTTTAGGGATGAAGGTTATTCATTTTGCTGAAGGGCGTGTTGCCTTAGAGTTTGGAAATCAAAAAATTAATTTGCATCAGAAAAGCTCAGAATTTGAACCTAAAGCTGCAATTGTACAGCCGGGTAGTGCTGATCTATGCTTTATTGTTGATGTGGATATTGCTGACTTTTGTGCCCATTGCTCTTCACTTAATATTCCTATTCTACAAGGACCAATCCAACGGACAGGGGCTATGGGGAGTATAACTTCCGTGTATATAAGAGATCCTGATGGCAATCTATTGGAATTATCTAACTATCTGATTTAATAAGATTGTTTCTAATTAATCCGCGTTTGATATTTTTACACATTTTGCCAAATCGATAGAGATCATCAAAGTTAGGCTTTGTCCCTCGATCAAGGGCGTGTTCCCAGTAAGAGACTTCTGATTCAAGCATTTCCATCAGTTTTTTAGGGCAGCCAATACAACTATTATCAGGCCCACAAGTAAATGTACTCTCATCATAAAGAGGTAACTCAGTTTTAACCTGCGATATGATATTTCGCATGGCTTCAGATGTTGTTGGTTTCATTGTGCATCACCGATAAAAAAATGATGATACTCTCTCAACCTGCTATCAGCAATATAATACATTTATGAAAAAGATGGACAAAGACAATAATGGGCCAGTTTGTCGGGTTTAATCAAATAGAAAAACTATGCGTTATTTAGTTTTCTTAGATGCTTCTGTCTAACTAATTTAAGATGTTTTTGATTTAAGTAAGAGATCGTTTTTCTTAACTTCTTTTTATCTTTAGACATATTATTTAATTTTAACTACATGGTTACAAAATTGGCATTGATAAATGGATTTATAAAAAAGCTTCTGCCAAAAAGTGCGAGAGATTTTTTGATATTGACTATTTTCGCAGCATTTTTTCATTTCTTACCTTCATCTATAATCTCGGCTTAGTCCAGCAATTATAGGATATGTCAAATAATTGGCTGTCAGACGTTTGTTAAGTTTTATTAGATAAATACTTGTTTATAAAACAATCGTAGTGTTGTATTTGTGTGGGAAATTATAATTGGGTTACCCATTAAATAAATATACACCGAGGGTATATTTATGTATGTTATTTGTATAACAAAGGTCTTAATTGATTATTGGGTATCAATTTTTCCTTTTTTAATATGAGCCTTACTTTTTTTAGCTACCGCATGAGTCATTCCCCTGAATATAAATAAGTGAGCTGGCATCATGGCGAACCAATATAAAAGTCCACTGAATCCAGCAGGATGCCACCAAGCTCTGATATCAAGAGTGCGGTAGTTGCCATGATCTTTTATCGTAAATTCCAGCCGACCAAGACCGGGGGCTTTCATACCAAATAAGAGCGAAATAAAATGTTTATCTTCTAGCGCTATAACTTTCCATGAGTCAATCCTATCGCCAAGTTGTAAAGTATCCGGGTCTCGACGATAGCGCTCACAAGCGTTACCCCCAATTATTTTGTCCATCCACTCACGCAAATGCCACAAAGAATTGGCGAAGAAGTATTCCGTCCCAGGGTTTCCTAGTCGTTGAATTTGTTGCCACAAAGCATCAAGAGAAGCATCCGTCTTTAATGTGTATCCGGCTTGTTTAGGGTAATAACCATAACCTGTTTGCCAGCGTTCTATTGCATCTGGGTTAAATCCCCAAATAGGGTTTGCCACAACTTCTACTTGTTTTTTTAGGGCAATTGAAACCGCTTCTTCATAGGTCAATAATGTTTGTGGTATAGCCTGCTGAATCTGTGTCCCATCGGCTGGGAGGTCAAATCTCAGTCCACCAATTAACGCTTTGGCAATATTGGTTGGAACCGAAGTAATAAACCTTAACCAGTAAGCGGCTAAGGTTGGACTTAAAAATGGAATGGGTAAGACTCGAATAGGTTTATGGATGATCTTACCTAAGCGGATCATTTGATCTTTATAGCTCATCTGTTCTGGGCCTGATACATCCCAAATACGATGTGAAGAAGGCGGCATATTGATCAGTTCAAAAAGATAATGGAGTAGGTTACATAAGGCGATAGGCGAATTGCGAGAAGTCACCCATTTAGGCGTTAACATAATAGGTAGGTGGTAGACAAAATCACACATTACTTCAAAGGCTGCGGATCCTGGTCCGATAATAATACCAGCACGCAGTTCGGTTACTGGTTTTTCACTTTGTCTTAATATCTCGCCTGTCGCCTTTCGAGCAATTAAATGTTTAGAATCACTGTTGTTACTTTGTAATGCACCTAAATAGATAACGTGTTTTACTTGGCTTTGTTTTAATCCATCACTGAAATGTTGTGCTGCTTCAATCTCATAGTCAATAAAGTCATGGCCGTGTGTCATGCCGTGAACCAGAAAAAAAACCAGATCTACATCAGATAATAATTTGGTCAGATCTGACTTTTCGTCAAGGTCTAGATAATGCAGTGAGACGTTGTCTAGCTTGTTCCAACCTTTCTTTTTTAACAGTGATAGGTTGCGTCCTGTCGCTTTAACTGAATATCCTCTTTGGGCTAATTTCGGCACTAAATTGCTGCCAATATAACCTGAAGCCCCTACCACTAAAATTGTTCGAACCATCGTAATCTCACCCATTTAATAATTCGCTATGGGAATAAAATAAAAGTTTAAAAATCCCTTATTTATCAGTTTGGTATTAAATACAAAAAACGGCAAAAATAAGGTTAATTTGATTGGAGTTTGTACATTGGGCGTATAAAATCTGAGCGTTTATATCAAGGTATCACTTGAGTATATATCCCCGTCGAATCGACGAATTAGAATTATTATCTTATCTGGGGCGTTAATGTTCACACTTGTATTGCAGCAATTTAAAGGTGACTTTTTACGTCGCCTTTTACTCATCGCTTTGCCGATCTCCATTCAGTCTATGATGTTTTCAAGTCGTAGTCTGGTTGATATTTTAATGCTCGGCCAATTAGGTCAGACCGATGTTGCTGCGATGGGCATTGCGGGACGCGCTATTTTTGTGGCAACGATTATGCTCTTTGGTGTGACCACAGGGGGAGCTTTATTGACTGCTCAATATTGGGGAGCAGGAAATAGCGAGGGTGTTAAACGTTCGACGGCTTTAACTTGGCTTATGAGTAATATTACGGCACTAATAGCGGCAGGTGTTTTTTTTCTATCGCCGGAGAGCGTAATTTCACTTGCGACCAATAATTCTGAAGTAGTGGCTTTAGGTGCTCAGTATTTACAGATTACAGCATTAAGTATGTTCCCAATGGCTTTTGGTATAAGTATGGCTGTAGGATTGCGCTCAATGCACCAACCTGGGGTTAGTACCTTTTTTAGCGCAATCGGAATTAGCTTAAATATCCTCTTGAACTGGCTATTGATTTTCGGTAAATGGGGATTTCCTGAGATGGGAATTGCTGGCGCTGCTTGGGCGACAGTAATCAGTGGTGTGGTCGAGGTTAGCCTTTTATATGCCTACTTATATCATCGCAAACATCTACTTTCTTTTGGGCTAAGTACCATTATTGCTGCTTGTGAATGGATTTATGTAAAACGTTTTTTAACCCTCTCTTTGCCGACCACATTTAACCATTTAGCTTGGTCTGCGGGTATTTTTGTTTATCACGCCATTATTGGTCAATATGGGGTAGAGGGGCTGGCGGCATTATCCGTGATGACGCCGATAGAATCATTGTCTCTTGCATTTTTAATTGGTAGCTCAAATGCTGCAGCCGTTATGATTGGAAACCAGCTAGGTGCCAATAAAATGGAGGAAGCTTATCACCAAGCATGGGCTGTTTCCTGTTTTAACCTACTTAGTAGTATGGTGATGGCAATATTGATGCTGCTAATTAAAGAGCCGGTTCTGAATCTATTTACAGCGCTGACACCAGAAACCCGTGCATTAACTGAGCATTTCTTTGTCATTTATACTGGATTATTAATCATCAAAAGTATTCCAATGACTATGATTGTTGGTATTTTACGTGCTGGTGGCGATATTCGATTCTGTTTCTATCAAGATATTATTGCTCAGTGGGTTATTGGTATTCCTGTTGTTGCCATTTGTGCGCTGGTTTTCAAAATTCCAGTAGAGTGGATTTATGCTCTGTTAGGGCTAGAGGAGCTTGTGAAATGGGTGGGATCAACTATTCGTTTACGTTCGAAAAAGTGGATGAATAACTTGGTTGCTTAGTGAGATAAAAAATCGGCCATTAATAAAATAAATCCTAAGGCCATTAGGTTAGGTATATACTTAAATTAATGGCTATTTCGGATAATCTTGCAATACCAAATTGCTTAATAAAACAACGTATTAAAGCCGTATAACTGACCAGTTTTGTTAGCGTTATGTGGGTAATCAGCCCATTTTGTATTGATTGTGTAACAGTTTGCATTCTATTTGAGTGCATGATCAGAAAACTCCTTTCTGTCTGTGTGGGTTTGCGGTAAATTTTACTTACAGATGTACAGCTTTATTGAACAATAAGAGCTGTACGCAATGACTTAACTGGATTTGAGGGCATAAATGTTACGACTGGCTCAGCTTTGTAAAGGCTACCAAGATGGCAGTGAGTACCATTCTGTTTTACAAGGAGCAGAGTTAAATCTTGAACGCGGAGCACAATTGGCTCTGATGGGAGAGAGCGGCTCTGGTAAAAGTACGCTACTAAATTTAATTGCAGGATTAGATTCATGTGACGCGGGTGAGATCTGGCTCGGAGACACACCTATTCATGCAATTTCTGAGCGTCAAAGAGCTTTGTTTCGTCGTAATAATATCGGCCTAGTTTTCCAGCAGTTTAATTTATTACCGACCATTACTATTGCAGATAATATTCGTTTTTGTCGCCAATTAAAGGGGTTACCAGAGAGCCCCGATTTATGGCGCCAAATTATATCAGCGCTTGATCTTATGTCTTTGTTAGATCGTTTTCCTGAAGAAGTTTCCGGTGGACAGCAACAGCGCGCCGCAATAGCGCGTGCTTTGTATATGGAACCCCAAATTCTATTAGCAGATGAACCAACAGGCAGTTTAGATGAACGTAATGCTGGCGCTGTTATTCGTCTGTTAACTGGTTTATGTCAAAAACTGCAATGTACACTTTTGCTTGTTACCCACAGTGAGCAAGTCTCTTCTCAAATGCATGGTTGTATCCGATTGCAAGGGGGACAGTTGCATGTTAAGCCCCGTCATTAAGGCGTTATGGGGGCATTATAAGCGCCACCCATTTCAAATCATGCTGGTCTGGCTTGGTTTAACGCTGGGAATTGCACTTCTTGTTGGTGTAATGGGGGTTAACCAACAAGCGAGAGAAAGCTATCGCCAAGGTGAACTTCTATTTTCAAATCCTTATCCTTATCGTATCCGCACAGCACAGTTAGGTCTTAAAGTTCCTCAAGGTTTCTATATTCAATTAAGACGTGCGGGACTTAAATCGTGTGCGCCGCTTGATAGCTATCGAATCGTGACAGAGCAGGGGCGTGATTTTGAACTCGTCGGGCTCGATCCCGTTGCTATGTTCTCTGCTTTTACTCGCAGTGAAAAAAATATGGCAACACTACGAGCCGATATGCTGGATTTGATGAAACCGCCATACCCTATTATTGCTGGAGAGCAACTTGCTAGTTATATGGGGGTCAAATCAGGCGATATGATCACATTAGATAGCGGCAAGAAAATTGGTCCAGTCGAAATAGTACCTGATGAATTAACTGGCGGTCCTCGATTAGTTGCCGATATTGCAAGATTAAGAGATATCCAGCCAAGTTCTGGCTTTACGTCTATTGTCTGTGGTGAGATGAGCCATGAGCAATTAGTGCGCTTAACCCAGATATTGCCTCCCGGCTTAACGTTACAACGTAACCAAAGTGCAAGGCTTGAACCCCTAACTAATGCGTTCCATTTGAATTTGTTTGCGATGGGAATGTTATCGTTTGTGGTTGGATTATTTATTTTCTATCAAGCGATGTCTCTCTCTTTTACTCAGCGCCAGCCATTAGTTGGACGATTAACGCAGTTAGGCGTAACAGGCCTACAACTAGCCGCAGCGCTCTCAATAGAATTAATTTTGTGGATTATTTTAGGTTTAATTGGCGGTAACCTGCTAGGGTTGGTCCTTGCACAGCAATTAATGCCTTCGGTTGCAGCAACGCTAAGTGATCTCTATGGTGCTAACGTTAATCTTGCTGTTAGTTGGCACTGGCAGTGGGGTGTTGCCAGCTTAATTATTGCCGGTTGTGGTAGCATTCTCGCGTGTGGTTGGCCGATGGTTCGATTAATCAAAACGCCACCTGTACGGTTAGCAACTCATATGGCTCTAGTTCGTTTTAGTGGCCGTGAGTTTGCTTGGCAATCAATCATTTCGTTAATTTTTATCTTGGTTGCAATTGGCATTTATCAACTACCTCATGGACAATTTGCGGGTTTTGTTCTTATCGCATTAATTTTAACCGCATCTGGGTTGTTAATGCCGTATTTACTCTGGAAGTCGTTCCAAATTCTAGGCGTGATATTTCCATCCGTGAAAATGCGTTGGTTCTTTACTGATGCGGCTTCAAGTTTAAGTTATCGTGGCGTTGCCGCAATGGCATTTATGTTGGCTCTTGCCTCTAATATTGGTATGGAAACTATGGTTGGAAGCTTCCGCCATACGACTCACACTTGGCTTGAACAACGTCTTGCCGCAGATATTTACATTCGTCCTTCTATGAATATGGCACCAAGAATGTACCGTTGGTTAGAAGATCAACCAGAAGTAAATGACGTTTGGTGGCGTTGGCAAAAAGAGACTCCAACCGATGCGGGTACACTGCAAGTGATGAGTATTGGTCAATCTGAAGGTGAAATGACGGCACTTTCAGTAAAAGATATCGAACCAAATTATTGGCAGAGTTTACATTCGCAACGTGCTGTAATGGTGAGTGAATCACTGGCTCTTAAAAATAATTGGCACATAGGTGATATGGTCGATCTACCAACACCGATGAATGATAACTGGCGCATTGTTGGTATCTATTATGACTATGGTAATCCGTATGGACAGTTATTGATCTCATACAATAAGTGGCACCGTTATTGGCCGCATTCAGGACAAGTTGGTTTAGCTATTCATTTGAATCCAGGCGCTAATGACGAGGCTCTATTGGCTAAATTGGGTGAGCGTTTCCGACTACAGCCAGAGCGCATCCGCAATAATTCTGACTTAATGACTCAAGCAATGCGTGTGTTTGATCAGACCTTTGTTGTCACGTCGACATTAGGATCATTAACGCTATTTATAGCTGTGTGCGGACTTTTCTTTGCCACTCTTGCTGGCGAAGTCTCTCGCCAACGTCAGTTTGCTCTATTACGTTGCATGGGGATGACCGGGTTGGAGTTGGCGGTACTTGGCGGGGGGCAATTATTATTAATTGGTCTATTTACTGCTTTAATGGCGCTACCTCTGGGGTTAATTTTGGCACAGCTGCTGATTGATGTTGTTTTGAAATACTCTTTTGGTTGGACCATGCCTATCCATTATTTCCCAACTCAATATTTATTTACTTTGGGATCGGCATTAGTGGTCTTGTTGATTGCTGGTGGATGGCCAGTGTGGCGTCTAGTGAAGCGATCCGCGATTTTGTCGTTAAGAGAGGCGTTCTAATGACAAAGCAATTTACACATTTTATTTATTTAGCTTTGGCTCTAACTCTTCTCGTTGGTTGTAATAAAAAAACAGAACGTTCAAATACGGCTGAAGTGTTAACTCGTTCTGATGAATATGTATATGAACCGGTTGTACGAGGTGAGCCTGTTGAGTTTCCACGAGACTATGGGGCTCACCCTGAGTATCGAACTGAATGGTGGTATCTTACTGCTAATGTAAAATCACCTGAAGGCAAAGAGTTCGGAATTCAATGGACACTTTTTCGGATGGCAACCAGTACAGAAAAAGAAACGGGTTGGAAAACGCCACAAATGTATATGGCTCATGCAGTCATTACCAGTAAGTCAAAGGTTTGGTCTGCCGAACGTTTTGCTCGTGGTGGCATAGGTCAGGCTGGTGTTACTTCAACGCCATACCACGCTTGGCTTGATAATTGGTCATGGAAAGCTCTCGGCAAAACGCCGTTTCCGGGCATGGTCGAATTTGCAGATGACGGAATGGCTGCGGTTCTTAAAGTGACACAGCATGGTCCAATTGTATTACAAGGTGATCAGGGTTATAGCAAAAAGCATCCTGAGCTTGATATGGCTTCCCGTTATTTTAGTGCGCCATTTTTAGATATTGACGGTAAAATCACTCTTGATGGAACAGAATATCAAGTAAGTGGTGAGGCGTGGTTAGATCGTGAATGGAGCAGTAGCATGCTTGCCAAAGATCAGCTTGGCTGGGACTGGTTCTCTATTCACTTAAATGATGGTAGCGCTCTTATGGTGTCTCAACTGCGTGAAAAAGATGATTTACCTTATTATTTTGGTTCTAGAAGCTGGCCTAATGGTAAAGTTGTTCAACTTGATCATACGCAAATTCGTTTAACTCCATTAAGTTACACTCGAATTGATGGTAAAAAATTTCCTTTACAGTGGAGAATTGATGTACCATCTCAAAATATTAAGTTAACGGTAAATGTTTTACGAAAGGATCAGTGGCTTCCTTTTGTATTCCCATATTGGGAAGGACCTATCCATGTGACAGGATCGCACTCTGGACAAGGTTTTATGGAACTTACCGGTTATTAGCTACGTACCATAGGCACAGCAGTAGGAATCGCAAGTGACATTTTTTCAAAACTATGATGAACAGGCTTTATCTCAACGTTTAATGAATTACCGTAGAGAGTTTCACCGATACCCCGAATCAGCATGGTGTGAGTTTTTCACCACTTGTCGAATTGCGGCTCATATGGAACATCATGGTTATCAGTTAGCTTTTGCCGATGAGATCATTGCGCGTTCTGCCATAATGGGGCGCGATGAAGAAAGTGTTATTGAAGCACAAAAAAGGGCCTTAACTTGGGGGGCCGACCCTAAGTATTTGGCTCAAATGGATGGTATTACTGGTTTAGGTGCGATTCTTGATACTGGCCGTGATGGCCCAACGGTTGCCTTCCGCTTTGATATTGATGCTGTTGATGTGATGGAAAGCCAGGATGATTCCCATCGTCCAAGATTTTTAGGCTTTGCATCTTTAGCACCGGGCATTGCGCACGCTTGTGGTCATGATGCCCACACCGCGATCGGTTTAGGGTTAGCCGAATTAATTGCCGCTAATAAAGATCAGTTATGTGGCAAAATTAAATTTATTTTCCAACCTGCGGAAGAGGGATGTCGAGCAGGAAAAGCCATTGCTGAGAGTGGCTGGTTAGACGATGTGGATTACTTCTTAGCTGCACATGTTGGAATGAATGTTCCAAGTGGTACCTTAGTGTGTGATCCTAAGCATTTCTTATGCAGCTCCAAATTTGATTTACATTTCAAAGGTAAACCTGCTCATGCGGGTATTGAGCCTAATGCCGGTTGTAATGCTTTAGCTGCGGCTTGCACATCAGTGACACAAATGCTGGCCATTCCTCGCCATAGAGATGGTATGACGCGTGTTAATGTGGGTCAGCTAAAGGCTGGAGAAGGGCGCAATGTCATTCCGGCTAATGCTGTACTTAAAGGTGAAACGCGAGGCGAGAACCGCGAAATTAATGATTATATGTATCAGCAAGTTGAGAGAATTGCTCAGGGATCTGCACATATTCATGGCGTTAACGTAGAAATTCAGGCTCAAGGTGAAGCAATTGGTTTGCACAATGATACTGAAATGGTGAACTTGATTGAATCCATTGGCTTGGATGCTGGTTTCAGTGATGTTATCCGCGAAAAGGATTTTGGTGCAAGTGAAGATGTTGGTTATTTATTTGACCGAGTACAACACAATGGTGGTAAAGCTGTGTACTGCTTAATTGGCTCAGATCTGACCGCAGGCCATCATAATGGTGATTTTGATATTGATGAGAGCCGTATGGTTTCTGGGGTAAGGTTATTTGCTATGGCCCTAATGCGCTTAAATCCTTAAACGTAACACCATTCACTCTGATCTCATAAACTGTTAGCCAGGGAGTAATGACCATTTACTCCCTTTATACTTTGCTTTGCAGTGATAAATCGAGGTTTACTTTTAGTTTTTATTATCCCCATTTAAACCCCGCCTATATTTTAAGTTATTTGGCTTTTTTGTTAATTTAGCTAAAACTATATTATTCATTTTAAATCAATGAATTAACATCATGTCCGCCTCTATTCCAGAGTATTGTTGAGACTTTTTTAGTTGTTTTAATATCTTTGTTGTATCTATTGTTTTTAAAAGATCTGAAATGTTACCTATTTCCAATTTATCAGTAGATTAGGTAAAAATATTCCGCTAATTTGCCCGCTTTTTACTACTTTTGTCTTGATATATTCAGCAAATTGGGGAAAGTGGATGTCGCAAAGCGATGGGTTAACAAACACAAACAGTAAAGTAACGACTTCGTTTTCATTATCAAAGTGGTTGTTTCCTTTTTGTATGAGTGACAAGTTTAAGTTTGCCTGTAAAGTCGGATTAAGTTTAACCCTTGCTTATCTTATTCCCATGGCTATGGGTTGGCCCCAAGCTTCGACTGCTGCAACCACAGTGATGCTGATAGCTTCTACAGGAAGTAAAAGGGAATCGCTAGCAAAAGGCTCACTTCGTGTTCTTGGTACTGTTGTGGGAGCGGTACTTGGCCTTTCTTTGGTTGGTGTTTTTGCTCAAGAACAATGGCTTTATATGCTATCGGTATCGGTTGTTGTTTCCGTTATCTTTTATTTTCGGAATGCTTATACCAAAGATCCCACGTTATTTATGCTAACGGGGGTCATGACTCTAATGATGTCAAATGGAGGGGATGCGGAAGGCGCTTTTCTTTATGGTATCGATCGAGCTTATATGACCGTTTTCGGTGTCGTTATATACACTTTAGTTGGGACGTTTCTTTTTCCAACCAAAACAGAACAAAATTTACGTCAATTAGCAGCTGATCTGAAAGAGAAACAACAAGCGGTATTTGTCGGTATTATTCATCGGCAAAGTTTAACGCCGACTCAGTTAGATGAATTTGACGATCCACTTCCAGAACTCATCAAAGCATTATTTACAGCTCAATCGCAACTTGATCAGCGATATAGCCTCATCAGTAAAGAGTGCAGTGATGTATCTGCCTATAAAACTGAATGGGATTTGGCGCTACATTACTACAAGCAGATCACTCAACAGTTAGTTGCAGTTGGTCAATCCAGTTTTGATCAACATGTTGATGGCGAAGACTTTATTGGCAACTATCAAGATGTGGTTGAAGAGATTAATCAACTGTTTTCTCAGTTAGATGATGCATGGGCCGAACAACAAAGTCACTATATTGGATCAGAGCTAAAAGTAGATTTTGAAGTTGATGCTTTAAAAAATGCCGGTCATTTTGAAAAGGGGTCTGCAATAACCTTAGGGTTTTCTCTAAAGAGCTTACATCAAAAGCTGTCGAAGCTAACCGAAGTCGTGACTTGCATCGATTCAGTAACAGAGCGAGTGAGCTTTGATAAGCCAAATATCAATAACACCAGTCGCTTTATTTGGTGGGATGCTGAAAACTTTAAGACGGCACTAAAAGTTTTTGTTACCTATTGGGTTGCTGCATTTATCTGGATCTACTTAAATCCACCTGGTGGTTACAGTTTTGTCATTTTCTCAACGATTTATATGTCGTTGCTCTCTTTTATGCCAGTGCACCCAGTTATGCTATTGGTATTATTTACCTTTGGTTTTTTATTTGCGGTCCCGGCTTATATTTTTGTGCTGCCAAACTTAACGTTGGGGTTAGAGCTTGGCGTCTTTATTTTTCTTTATACCTTTATTGCGTTTTACTTGTTTAATGGTCCGGTCACCATTTTCTTCTTAATGGGACTGTTTATTCTCAATATTGATAACACCATGTTTTACCATTTTGGAATCGTCATGACCGTTATGGTACTGTTTTATCAAGTTGTATTGATGATTATTTTTTCTCATTATTTCCCGTTTTCATCTAAACCTGAGCACCTATTCTTGGTTATGAGAGAGCGGTTATATCGCCATATTCAGCATTACTTAATGTCATTTTCTGCTCTAGAACCCAATAAGTTTCAACGGAGAAAGCGAGAGTTTCATCTTAAGATTCTTAAGTTTACGGTACCAAAGCTGAAGTTATGGGCATCGAAAATTAATTTAAAGCTCTTTCCTGCACTTTCTAGTGAATCGTTAATAGGTTTTGCCGCCGCGTCTGAACAGTTAGTTAATCATCTGACCATTTTAAATGTGTATGAGAAATCGTTGCACAATAACCCGCTAGTAAACAAAGCTCGTAGCCAGTATCCAGATGACTCTTTAGCTGAGATGGCGACAACATTAGCCGGTGGCAAGGGTAAAGAGTTATTAACTGCTGGTTTTGAACAATATCAAGTTGATTATGCTAAAGGTGAAAAGTCACTTGAGCATTTTTTTCAGCAAGTAGATCTAACATCAATCAGCCATCAACAAATTGCAGAGTTTTATATTTTCGTCTGTGTGAAACGCAATATTTTTGAAGCGATGAATCAGTGTAAAGACGCTTATGTTGCGATCGACTGGGATCATTTACGTCAAAAACGATTTTAAAAGGGAAGAGACTACGTGTTAAAACATTCATTGCGAGCTTGCATGACAATCTTGCCGCTATGTAGCTTGACCGCTTGTAGTGTATTAGGCCCGAACTTTGAGTCTTTACAGCCTAAAGCGATACCAGCGCAATGGCAGTTGGTTGATCAACAAGATCAAGCTGATGTTGCACTATGGTGGCAGCAGTTTAATGATCCAACACTGGATCATTTGGTTGAGATGGCGGCTGAGCAAAATTTAGATCTTGAAGCGGCAGGATTACGTATTATTCAAGCAAGAGCAGCTCTTGGAATATCTCAAGGTCTCCAATATCCACAAGTTCAGCAAGTATCGGGTAATCTTGCTAAGGCCTACCAAAATGAAAAGTCATTTGATAATGCAGCCCTTAGCTTTGATGCGGGATGGGAGCTTGATGTTTGGGGTAAATATGCACGAGGAATCGAATCTGCAGAAGCATTAATGTACGCTTCAATTGCTTCATATCGTGATATTGCTGTAACCATTACCGCTGAAGTTGCGCGTAACTATATAAATTATCGCACCTTTCAAGAGCGTATTTTATTATCAAAACGCAATATTGAAATTCAACAACGTGTTGTTCATATCACCCAAGTTCAATATGACTCAGGTAATGTTACCGAGCTTGATGTCCAGCAAGCAAAAAACCAGTTATACACAACAAAAGCGGCTCTACCATCGTTAAAAATTGCTATGTTGCAAGCTCGTAATGCACTAGCGGTATTACTTGGTGTATTACCTTCAGAAGTTGATGCATTGTTAGGCTCTGATGCTATTGATAAGAAAATTGCGGTATATGATTCGCGATATGCTGTGGGTAAGAAAGCAGCGTTAAATGGCACTGATAAGTACTCTTTAGTGCCTCATATTCCCAAAGTAGATAATCAGATTGATGCTAACTTAGTGATGCGTCGTCCTGATCTTCAAGTTGCTGAACTGCAAGCTCATAGCCAGAGTGCCAAAATTGGATTAGCGGAAACCGCACTATATCCAAGCTTTTCATTACTTGGTTCAATCGGTATTAATAGTACAGTCCCATCTGATCGCAGTTTCAGTTTCAGCGATTCTCTCATGCTTGTTGCTGGCCCAAGTTTTAGTTGGAATATTTTTCAATATGGCCGGGTGAAAAATAATATTCGCTTAGAAGATGTCCGCTTCCAAGAGTCATTAACCAATTACAATAAAAAAGTGCTAGTGGCGGTGCAAGAGGTCACTAATGCGCTTGAATCTTATGATTTGTATACAGAGCAAAAAGCCCTTCGTCTGCAATCGGTTAACTCATCTATTCGTGCTTTTAATATTTCCATGACTCAGTACGAAAATGGCCAAATCAGCTTCGAACGTTTACTGAACTCGGTTGAGAAGATGACTCGAAGTGAAGATAGCTATGCGCAAATTAAAGGTAATGTCGCCAATCAAGTTGTTGCGCTGTATAAGGCCTTAGGTGGTGGATGGCAAATCACATCGGGTAAACCTTTAGTTGCTGATTCTACAATAGAAACAATGAGAAGCCGTACTGATTGGGGAACAAGCCTTGATGAAGATCTTGTTATGCCAAAAGCGGATTTACCTAAGCAGGTGGTGTTACCCCAATTAGATCCTGATAAGGTTCCTGTTGAGGAGTTGAATTAATGTCGATACCTCACGAACTCTCAATGGGAGATATTTATTATTCGCCAGTTTTATTGGTGGCGGTTTTGTCTCTAGTTGCTACGTGGATAACCGTTGTGATTTTAAATAAGACTCGGTTATCACGATTTATTGCGTATCCCTCATTAACGTTTCTCGCCATCATGGTTTTTTATGTGGTTGCGATCGATACTTTTTATATCCAAATTTAGGTGAAAGATGAAAAAGACAATCGTCATCCTAGTTAATCTTTTGATCATTGGTGGAGCTGTATGGCTGGGTTACCAAAAATATCAAGAGTACTTCAATAATCCGTGGACTCGAGATGGTCAGGTGAGAGCGAATGTGATCAAAGTTGCGCCTAGAGTCTCTGGGCCAATTACGAACGTTGCGGTTATTGACAACCAAATGGTGAATAAAGGCGATCTTTTATTTGAGATTGACTCAAGTACTTACGATGTTGCTTTATCAAAAGCTCAAGTTTCCTTAGAACGCTCGATCATCAGTTCTAAAGGTAAAAAGATCGAATACGATCGTCTGCGTGATATTAGGGCAAAAGATCGTGGTGCTGTATCACATAAGGATCTTATTCGTCGTCAAATAGCTTATGAAGAGTCATTACTGCAGATTCAAATAGCTAAAGAGCAATTAAAGGCAGCGGAATTGAACGTGAGTTTCACCAAAGTTTATGCTTCTGTTGATGGTTATGTTTCAAACCTTGATATTCAAACAGGAACGCAAGCCGTTGCAAATCAACCGCTCATTGCATTAATTGATAAAAACAGTTTTTGGGTATTTGGTTTCTTTCGTGAAAACCAAATTGCCGCTATTCATGCAGGAAGTCAGGCAAAAGTTACCTTAATGTCTCATCCTGATTTATCGATCGACGCTAAAGTTGCCTCAATAGGATGGGGTATAGCACCGAAAGATGGCACCGTTGGCTACAACTTATTGCCTAATGTGAATCCTGTGTTTCAGTGGATTCGTTTAGCGCAGCGCATTCCTGTACGCATTGAGCTTGAAGCGTTACCAGAAAATCTTGATCTTCGTTTTGGCATGTCAGCATCAATTATGGTGTTACAAGATACGGCCTCTGATGAGAACCAAGATAGATAAGTTAGGGATAATTCATGGATCACTGGAAGTAAGGAAATAATCTTGTGGTAGTTAAAAAGAAGATTACTGAATCAAACAATTTTTTCTATCTAACATTAGCATTAATTGGCTTACTGATTAGTGCTTCGTTAGTACAGGTAACCACCAGCGATATATTAGAATATGTGTTAGAAGCATTTACTATTTTAACTTTTGTGGTTTGTTTGGTCAGTTTACGGTTTGATCAAAATTGGTATCGATTTTTAGTGACACTACTAGCATGTTGGATAGGTGCTATCGTTGTTAAAAAGTTCTTTAGTCTGCAGCAAATCGATATTGCAATGTTAGCGTTAATGTTTGCGTTCTTTTTTGGCACGTTCAAGTCGATAGCAAAGCAAGTGCTCTTCTCTGGGCCTGTGACGTTTAATAAGATTGTGGGGTCAGTCGCGTTATTTTTATTACTTGGTTTAATGTGGGCGATCCTTTATCTCATTCTTTTAGAGTTTGATCCTAATTCATTTACAGGTATGGAAAGCATGCCGTGGGGAGATAACTTTTCTAATGCGGCGTATTTCAGTTTTGTCACATTAACAACGTTAGGTTATGGCGATATCAGTCCAATTACACCTATCGCCCAAGTTATTGTGTATTTAGAAGCCATTGTTGGCGTGTTTTATATGGCGATCGTGGTATCGAGTCTCGTCAGTTCTAATCAAAGTTATGTAGAGAAAAATAATCAGGGGAATAAAAATGGATAAACAGATGGAGCAACGACAAAATAAATTGTTCGTCAATAATATGGTTGAATCGGCCATACGTATTGGTCTGCTACTTGTTTTAATTATATGGACTTACGATATTGTTAAGCCTTTTATTATTCCTGTATTGTGGGGTGCTATTATTGCTGTTGCTCTTATGCCACTTACAGATAAATTGCAGGCGGTATTTAAAGGACGTCGTGGATTAGCAGCAACAGTGATCGCTTTGGTCTGTATTGCGTTATTAATTGCACCTTTTGTTATGGTGTCGGGTTCTATTTATGATGGCATAACTCATACGATGAGTGTGCTTCAAAGTGGCGATATTAAGATTCCAGGCCCAACTCAGCGTATTGCTGATATTCCAGTTGTGGGTGATAAGATCTATGAAGTGTGGAGCTTATTTGCAACGAATATGGAAAAGGCGGTAACGAATTTCTTACCTGAAATTAAAACTGCTGTTGGTACTTTAGCTTCTATTTTGGGTAGCAGCTTAGCAAGTTTGGTTGTCTTTATTATTGCCCTAGCAGTTGCTGGTGGTTTTATGACTCATTCACATAAAATTACTGAAGCTATTCAAAAGGTTTCAATCCGCACAGTTGGTAAAAATGGTGCTAAATGGACAACATTAACCGCCGCAACGATTCGTAGTGTGCTACTTGGTGTTGTTGGGGTTGCCTTTATTCAGGCTATGATTATTGGTTCAGCAATGTTTGCTTTCCATGTTCCAATGGCTGGTTTATTGACTCTGGGCGTTCTTATTTTATGTATTGCTCAACTACCAGCTCTGATTGTGATTGCGCCTGTTATTTTCTATGTCTACTCAACGGGTGATGGTACTAGCACAACCATCTTTACAATTTGGGCGTTAGCGGGCGGATTAGCTGATAATATTTTAAAACCAATGCTAATGGGTCGTGGTGTTGATGTTCCAATGCCTGTGATATTGATTGGTGCTATTGGCGGCATGTTATTCTCCGGCATTATCGGTCTATTCCTAGGTGCTGTTATCTTAGCTATTTGGTATGAGCTATTTATGGCGTGGCTTAAAGCTGATGCAGAAACAACACAAGCTGTAGTTGAAGAAACACAATGCGAAAAAGAAGCGAAAGAACAGTAAGTAAAAAATAAATTAAAACATACCGTTGTTATCAATAGGGAGCCATTGTGCTCCCTTTGTTTTGCCAAAATTATAGATTAACTGCATAATGTTCAAAACGCATAACAACAAGAAAGAAGGTGTTTATGAACCGCTTTTTTAAAAAGGTTTATGATTACATCAACCCATCAGTTAATCCTGATATTGAACCTGCTAGTAAAGAATGGCAAAAATTAGTGCCAACCCTATGGTTATTGGGTAAGACCGGCGCTGGAAAATCAACAATTGTTCAAGCTTTAACCGGAGATAGTCGTGCTGAAATTGGTTTAGGTTTTCAGCCTTGTACTCAAACTGCTTCAGATTATAACTACCCAACGGCTAACCCAGTTGTGAGCTTTTTAGATACCCGTGGTTTAGCTGAGGACAATTATGATCCTAAACATGACATTGAGTATTGTGAAGGTCGAAGCCACGCTTTATTGGTCATCATGAAAGCAGAAGAGCAAGATCAGTCTGAAGTTTTACAAGCTCTGAAAGCAATTAAAAAATCAAAGAAAATTCGTCACTTGTTGGTTGTGCATACCGCTATTAATGGTATCTCAGATGAACAAGAACGCCAGCGGAGCATTACTCGACACCACAATCAAGTGTTGGATATTTGGGGCATTAATCCAGATAAATTAACCGAAGAACAACAACTTTGGTATCAGCCTATTTGCGTTGATCTTATTCCAGAAATCGAACAGCTAGAAGGGTTAGAGCAGTTACAGCAAGCACTGGTAGCGGCACTTCCTATGTTGAGTTTAATTACAGAAAAAAATGCCCACCAAACACGAGAAGAACACAATTTCTCTCGACTACAAACGGAAATTCTTTGGTACGCAGGTACTGCTGGGGCAAGTGATGCTATTCCAGGGATCGGGATTGTGGCCGTGCCTTCTATTCAGGGCAAAATGCTACACAGCCTAGCAAATCAATATGGCGTTACGTGGAATAAACAAGATTATGCTGAGTTTATTGGTATGTTGGGTTCAGGCTTTTTGATTCAATATTTATCAAAACTGGGTGTAAATCAGTTAGTGAAGTTTATTCCTATTTATGGTCAGACAGTGGGGAGTGCAACCGCTGCTGTAATGAGTTTTTCCTCTACCTATGCTATTGGTCGTGCGGCTTGTATGTATTTATACCATAAGAGTAAAGGGGAAACGGTTTCTAAAGATCAGATGAAACAAGCTTTTGAACAAGCATTTAAATCCGTTAAAAACGTAGCAACGGAACAAGCAAAAATGGAGCAAAAGCATCATGAATAAAATTAAAAATAGTTACCATTTGCTAAGTCGCTTATCTGATGGCTTTGTACCACTTGTTATGCTGGCGATTGCGATACCTATCTTAGTTCTAGCGGGTTTTGGCATTGCAGATTTAGTAACAAATGGTCAATGGGTTTTATTCTTTGCTCTGATTGCATCTTCTTGCTTAATTATCTTTGTTCCGTACTGGTGGATGCGCCGTTCTCGTACGGTAGAAACGGCTATTAAGCAGGATCTAGAAGGGTTAGATGTTGAAGGCAATCCAGCTTGGACTGCTAAAGATCAACAGATATGGCAACAAGCAAATGAAACCATTGTTCGCCAGATTAATGAAGAACCAGAGTGGGATAACCTTAAAGCTCATGCGCTACTGGTTTTAACTCAAGTTGCTGCCAGTTATAACCAAAAATCGGGTAAGGCACTCTCTTTTACTGCGCCAGAGTTTTTGTTAATGACAGAAGAAGTGAGTCGCCGTTATCGCCGTTTTCTTCGAGAAAATATTCCTTTTGTGGATAAAGTCAGTATTACAACGCTGCAGCAGGGATATGACTTAAGTGATAAGTTAGGTTATGCGAAAAGTGCTTATGATATCTACCGACTGTTTCGTATTACGACGCCAACTGGCTGGCTGGCCGAAGCCCGAGGTATGGTATTGGGGCAGTTGTTTGATAATGTCAGTGCTGAGATCCAATTTAAACTAAAAGCGACGTTACTACAGGAAGTTGCCTCTGTTGCAATTGATCTTTATAGCGGTCAATTTAAATTAGCGGATGATGAACTGCCACCGAGCGAAATAGAGGCTAAAGACAGTAAAGCTCATGCGGCTAAAGTCAGTCCGCTTCGTGTTGCGGTTGTGGGGCAAGTAAGTGCAGGTAAATCATCATTGGTTAATGCATTGATTGGTGAAATGGCCGCAGAGGTGAGTGCGCTACCTTCAACAGATCAAGCAACCGTTCATCAATGTACAGTCGATGGTATCGATCTAGTCCATCTAATTGATTTACCTGGGCTAGATGGTGATAAGGCCACTCAGAAGAAGATTGTGTCACAAATAACCAATAGTGATTTAGTGTTATGGGTGTTAAAAGCCAATCAATCAGCTCGTAAATTGGATGTCGAATTGCGTCAAGCCGTAGATGAATTTTATCAATTAGCAGCAAATCAAAACCGAAAAGCACCAAAGATTTTAGTGCTGGTAAACCAAGTTGATCGACTTCCTCCATTAGATGAATGGCAACCACCGTATGATTTGTCTAATCCACAAACACAAAAAGGAAAAGTAATTGCTCAAGCGGTTGAGTTTAATAAAGAGAAACTCAATCCAGATATTATCTTACCTTTGTGTGTTAGTCAGGACGTCCCTCAATTTAATGTCGACACACTTCAACAAGCGATTGTGTCTGCCTATGAAGATGGCGTAAACACTCAATTAAATCGACGCCGAGTTGAAGGGGATAGACTGGATTTAACCGAAGAGGCTAAGCGGCTTTATCATCTTGGTGAAGTTTTATTTAAAGCTTATCGCAAACAGCTGTAGTAGATTTTTAATATCAAAAAAGCCAGTAGATTATATTGCTACTGGCTTTTATTTTATGGTGATACTCAAATTTATCTATTGAGTAGCAACTTAATTAGATGATTACCAAAATACTGCGTATAGCACAGCCAAAATCACCATGATGCCATACGATGCTAAGTTAAAGCTTGATTCTGTTTTAAATAACTTAGCTTCAAGTGCGATACCTTTAGGATCCTCTTCACCTTCTGTACTGCTAAGACTTGTAAAGGCAATGACAACGATAGTGAACAGTAGGGTATAGAGCATCTGATCCATGAACGGCATAGATAGAGGCATCAGTTTTAGGAATAGGGCAAATGGGATTGACATCAGAACGCCAACGATAGCCCCTTTGCTGGTGGTTTTCTTCCAAAATAGGCCCATAAGGAACACAGCCAAGATACCTGGACTTACTAAACCCGTGTACTCTTGGATATATTGGAAAGCTTGACCAATACCGCCAAGCATAGGAGCAATAAAGCAAGCGATAATCAGAGCAACAAGAGCGGTTGCACGACCTACGTTAACCAGTTTGTGGTCACCCGCTTCTGGATCAATGTATTCACGGTACACATCCATGGTAAAGATGGTTGCTGTTGAGTTCAGCATAGAAGCTAGTGATGACACAATGGCAGCAGCAAGAGCCGCAAACACCACACCTTTTATACCTACAGGTAAGAACTGAGTTAACCAAGGGTAAGCTTTATCTGCTTGTGCTGCAGATGGCATGTGAGTCATAGCTGCAGAGCCTAGACCACTTAGTAATTCTGGGTTTGATGTAATAATGTAAGTCGCAATACCTGGAATAACCACAAGGAACGGCACAATCAGTTTTAAGTAAGCTGCAAACACAATACCTTTTTGCGCTTCTTGCACCGATTTTGCGGCTAATGTACGTTGAATAATGTATTGGTTGAAGCCCCAGTAGTATAAGTTCGCAACCCATAGACCGCCAATAAGAACGGCAATACCCGGTAGGTTCATATATTGCGGATTACTTTGATCTAAGATCATTTCAAAGTGCTCAGGCGCTGCATCAATCATGTGGCTTAAACCGCCTAATACACCATCAGCACCGCCAATGTAACTTAGAGCCATAAAGGTTGTTAATAGGCCACCAAGAACAAGGAAGAACACCTGGATTACATCGGTCCAAACAACGGCAGAAAGACCACCATATAGCGAGTAAATGATTGCAAAAAGGGCTAAACCAATAATTGCGTACATCATTGGAACGCCAAGAATGGTTTCTAACGCAAGGCCTCCTAAGTAGAGTACAGATGTTAGGTTTACAAAAACGTATAGGGCAATCCAAAATACAGCAAGAATCGTCTTTAATGATTTATTAAAGCGTTTTTCAACAAACTCAGGAATGGTATATATACCCTTATCAATAAAGACGGGTAAGAAGTATTTACCCACGATGATTAATGTCAGTGCAGACATCCATTCGTAAGAAGCAATAGCCAGACCTATAGAATATCCAGAGCCAGACATACCGATAAACTGTTCAGCTGAAATATTGGCAGCAATAAGTGATGCACCTACAGCCCACCAAGGTAGTGATTTACCAGCAAGGAAATAGTCTTCTGTTCCTTTTGTTGCTCCTTTCTTATCTCGTGAAACCCATAAGCCGACACCAATAATAATAAGCACATAGAGGGCAAAAACAGCGTAATCAATAACGCTAAATCCTATCTCGTTAGTTCCCATCTTTATAATCCATTGTGAGTTAAATTAACGGAGAGGAGTGTAAGCGTTTACATTTAATATTTTCGTTATTTATGTCACAAAATATTACGAAAGCTGAATGATGCTATTATTTTGACATGACGGGTTATTTTAACTTAATGAAAATACTCGTTTTATTTGTTGTTCGGTATTTGGTTCTATATTAGGTAAAATATTTAACTAAATTTTTAAGTTAATATTTACTGTGATAATGATAACGTTACCAGTGGCTTTGTTGAAAGGTTTACAGGGAAATAATTGCAATTAATTGGGTTGGTTAATCGTATTTTGGTCATTCATAATTAATAAAAATAAAATGATTTATGAATAGATAAGCAAGCGGTAGTTAAACCGCTTGCTATAAAAGCTTATCGCAACAAGATGTGCTTTAAGCGTGTTTTATCAATTAATGAGATGATAATTAAAGATATGCAGTAAGTAGCTGGTATGATTAATATATTACTTACCCAAGGGTTTAGATTCAGCATCATTGAGATATTCATAAAGTATATAATCAATAATAAATGGAGAACATAAATACCTAAGGTGTGTTTCGCACAGTAACGAACCCATTGAGTATTACCAATATTGGGATGATTAAGTAATAAAATAAAAATACCTAAGCCCCATAATGGTGTCCCTAACAAGAAATCATGAATATTAAATAGCCCATCAGGTAGAAGGGATAACATAAAAGCTTCTGTAAGGTGCAGTGACATACCGCCAATAAACAACAGGAGTGCGATAGTATTACTCAATTGCCATTTCTGACGACGATACTCAAATCCTAAGCCGACCATCAATGTGGCAAAAAAAGGTCCATTACGAGTAAAGATAATGGAGTCTAACTCAGTATAGGGCTGATAGCTTCCCGCAAGAAGTCCGTAGACAAAGAGTAATAACGCAAATGGAAGAAGCCATTCTATTTTATTGAATCGTATAAAGAATGCGATGAGGATTACGGCACAAATGAGTGCAGGTATAAACCAAAGATGTACTAATCCGCCTTCAAATAGAGAATTAATAGGATTTTCACTTAAATATTGCCAATATCCCATCCTCTCTTGTAAGTAACTCTCTTGCATCACAGTGTTGAGATTAAAAGGCGCAATAAGATAAATGATGCTCCAGATAAGCCAAACTTTTAAAAGCGGAATACTATATGAGCACGCGGTTTGTTGTGGGGATGCAATAAGTTTCGGCGCAATTAAGTAACCTGAGATTAAGAAAAAGAGCGGAACCGCAAAACGACTACTCTGGTTGAGTAGATAACCAAGCCAGGGTTCACCATTAATCAAGGGTAGAGTATTAAAGGCTTGGCTATGAATAATAACAACAGCAAAGATAGCAATGACACGACCAAGCTCTAAACTAGGAATGCGATTTTCATTCATAAGGTATTGTATCTACAATTAAATTTTGTGAAATCTAACAGTAAATACGAGGCTGTAAATTTTCTATTTGTAAAACTGTGTGATGGATCTGATTCTCAAGCTAAATATGAAATTTCGAGATATTGCTTAGTCTAATTTCTTAACGCCATGGATGATTAACTCACGTAACCATTGGTGGCTCAGATCTAATTCAAAGTGACGATGCCATAGAAGAACATAGCCACCAGCGTCTAAATGAATTGGAATTGGTCGTACAATCAGATTACTTGTTTCTTGTAACTCATGAGTTGGATACGAAGGGTAGCACATTAACAGATCTGAATTTTCACACAGTTTTATGGCTGTTCTAAAGTCGGTCATATTGATGGCAATATCAACATGACGATTCTGCAAAGCTAGAACCTCTTCTAATAACCAACGACGTAGACCGCCAATGCTTACTTCAATATGTCGGTATTTTAAAAACGTTTCGAGATTCCATTCTTCTTGTAGTGAAGGGTGATCTTTTCGCATTAAACAGACTGGATAATCTCGGCCCAGTAGATAGTAATTCAATTCATTGGGAATGGTTCGGTAATGCATCTCTGAACGCTCATCCCATTCAAAAATACCAATCCCTAAATCAATTTCACAGCGTAATAGTTGATTTAAGCTATCATCGTTCCAAGTGCGGCTGATTAAACTAACTTCTGGTGCTTGTTCCAGCATTTTAGGAATAAAATCAGGGTAGGTCAGTGTATAAGCCGTTTCCACTAAATCGATATGAAATTTACGACGACTGCTCGCAGGATCAAAATCTTCTGGCCGAGTGAGCTGTTCTACTTGTCGCAATATCTGATGAATATTGGGTGCCAAGGAGAGAGCCTTTGGTGTGGGTCTTAGGCCATGAGGAGCTCGTTCAAACAGAGGATCATGAAACGTTTCGCGTAGTTTAGCAAGTTGTTTACTGACTGCCGATTGGCTGAGATGTAAGCGACAAGCTGCTGCTGTAACACTCTTTTCTTGTAGTAAGACTTCTAATACTTTCAGCAGATTTACATCAAAATTTTTCACAGCAATAGCCTTGTCGTCTGTTGTGATATATCTATTTTGTTACAGGTAATGCGACTTCAACCGGTTCGATATCTACAATTTTTGAACGGTTCATGATGATCTTCCAGCGTTGAATACGAACAGTATTATCTTCATCCGTTTCTTTTGTGATTAAGTTTATCAAATGGCGCTTTTCAACCGATTCTTTTGTGACTTGACCATCTTTGAGCTGATATATCCGTTGAGAGCCTTTTTCCATTAAGCTGGCAACAACTCTTAAATCGAGAATAATTGATTCACGGGTCTGTTCATAACCACTTAAGAACTTAGTTGGAGACATTCGAGTGGTACTTTTATAGTGAAGAATGGTCTCTTCTCTATTTGATACTTTATGTTTACGGGTCTTTCTAATGCTTTCAGGAAGTTTGTCGTAGCTAATATATTCCATCCACTCGAACTGACGGCCAATAAGGTGATCGGTATTAGCATCGAAAAATTGTTTACGCCAGCGAGCTCGACCTTTACGAAGCCAACGCCAAAGCATTTTTTTTAAATCGTCTTTAAAAACTTCACGAATAGCGTAAATCAGAGACAGAACCAAAATAAATGATGCGGTAATATCACCTAATACACCACGCGCTTTTATCATCATTAAAGTCACAAAGATCATCACAATACCTGCCGCTGCACCTGTGACAATTTTTCGGGTATTTTTACCCAGCTCTATGGTTTTCTCTTTCATAGTGACTGGGTATTCGATCAAACGACGTAGAAGACGCATCTTATTCGACATTCGGGTTTGATCTTGCATTGCTCTTTCTGAATTATATTTGTGTTTAATTCGGTGTTGCTCTTCAGATGCGCAGATGTCTAATAAGAGTTCTTTAATTTCTGGGTATTCGTTACCACGGGGTAGGTGAGCCACCATAGCCAAGCAACGTTGTTCAGTAAACCATGATAGATAGTTATCAATGTTCTCGTAGTACTTAAGCAGCTTTTTATCTGTCGGTACGTTACGACGTAACCTTTTTAAGATACGAATTGTCAGTTCACTCAGCTCGCTGACATCATCTAATGTGACTGACTCTTTGTTCTCAAGTAAATTATGAGTCTCTTTTTCTAGAGCCAGTGCATACTGATAAGCGTACAAACTTAAACTTAAGCGATATTGTTCAATCGATAATTTACCTCGACTGGCTAATCGACTATGAACGAGGGGTAAGTGGTTAACGTCACTGTAATAAGTACGTTTGCCATGAATTGCGTTATGGTAGAACTCTTCATCACTGATGATGTTGCTGGTTAGGCCTAATTCTCCGGGCACAAAAATATAAATATCGAGCTGTCGATTAGTCGTTTCTTGAATGACGTGGGAGATTTTAAGTTTGTGTCCATCTTTTTTGTCGACAGTGATCACTTTGTATCCGTACCTCTAAACTGCATGAAATGATATTTAGTGTGGCTAATGATTGGCGTACTAGCCACCACTTTCTAGTTCAGTGACTTTTGAGCTTGTTATTGTTGTTTTATTTTAAACTTAGTCATTCTCCTAGAACCTAGAACCTAGAACCTAGAACCTGAAATATTACTCGGATTATGATGACAGTAAATGCAATTAACCGTGTTAATAGGATGAAAAATATCCAAACAGTTAAAGATTGCTGAGCACCAATGGGGAACATCACGTATAATGCTCTGTCATTAGTAAATTACAAAGCTAAGTTTACACGTTATATCACTTATTATTGTTACACAACATAACGGTGTAGCATGCTGATCAGAGAGTGTCGGATTCATGATTAAAATTGGACAATACAACACATTAGAAGTCGTCAACCTAGTAGACTTTGGCGTATTTCTCGATGGTGGAGAGGATTTCGGTAATATCTTATTGCCAAGCCAGTCAGTTCCAGCCGGCACTAACGTGGGCGATAAAATTAAAGTCTTTCTATACAATGATTCACACGATGAAGTTGTAGCAACAACCGATGAACCTATCGCTCAAGTGGGTGAATTTGCCAAGATGCGAGTTGAAGGAATCACGACAGTTGGTGCATTTTTAGATTGGGGTCTGCGTAAAAACCTTTTGTTACCATACAGCGAACAGCGCCGTAAATTACAAGAAGGTGAAGAGATTCTTGTGCGTGTGTATACCGACCGAGCAACAGGTCGTATTGTCGCTTCAACTAAGTTTAACCGCTTCTTAGATAAAACTCCGGCAACGTATAAAGTTGGGGATGAAGTACCAGTATTGATCGCAGAAATCACAGATCTTGGCTATAAAGCGATCATTAATAATCAACATTGGGGCTTACTATTTAAGACCGAATGTTTTGGTAAGCTGTTTATTGGTAAGACGCTAAAAGCTTACGTAAAAGAAATTCGTGAAGATGGCAAAATCAACCTATCTCTGCAGAAGATGGGTAAAGCACGTATGGATGACCTATCAGATAAAATTTTAACCTCGTTAGAGAAAAAGGGTGGTTTCATTCCATTAAGTGATAAGTCAACGCCTGAAGAAATTTTCAATGTTTTCCGTACCAGTAAAGGTACCTTTAAGAAGACCATTGGTGGCTTGTATAAGCAGGGTCTGATTGTTATTGGAAAAGACGGCATCCGCTTAAACGATAACGACTAATTAATCGCTATTTATGGCTGCTGAACATAAACGCATCTTGGCTTATTCCAGGGTGCGTTTTTTTTAATTATCATCTGGCTTTGGTGTAATTATAAGCATTGTAATGGTCTGTTTTTCATCAGTTTATTGCGCTTCTTATTGCTTCAAAGCAAATGATTTTTTCCATATGAGAAAAGTACGTCTAAATTTAATCGGTAAGTTATTGATATTTTGCTGTAGCACGTAGAATTAACCTGTTTAGTGCAATTAAAGTTAACATTTACATAACTTTGTGATCTTGATCGTGTTTTGTTGCTCGTTACAATGCGCGTCCCTTTTGACATATTTGATCAACATCATGATTGCAGTACTGGGTATTTTTGTTCTTATTTTATTAGCTTGGATTATTTCTACTGACCGTAAGCGCATTCCGATTAAAATGGTATCGCTGGCGTTTTTAATGCAAGTTCTGTTTGCTCTTTTTGTGCTATATGTACCTGTTGGTAAAACGATTCTACAGTCGATTACTCACGGCGTAACCTATGTGACCGATTACGGTAAAGATGGTTTATCTTTTCTGTTTGGTGGTTTAGCAACGGGCAGTATTGGTTTCGTATTTGCGGTGAACGTTTTAGGCATCATCATCTTTTTCTCCGCATTGATTTCTATGCTTTACCATATCGGTATTATGCAAAAAGTTGTGAACGTTTGCGGTGGGGCTTTACAACGAGTATTAGGTACTGGCCGTGCAGAATCCTTATCGGCAACTGCAAATATCTTTGTTGGTATGTCAGAAGTCCCATTGGTCATCAAACCATATTTAAAAAGCATGGATGATTCGCAACTGTTTGCTGTTATGACTTGTGGTTTAGCATCGGTTGCCGGTTCTACTATGGTAGGTTATGCCGCTGTGGGTGTGGACTTAGGCTATCTTATTGCTGCTGCGTTTATGTCGGCTCCTGCGGGTTTGTTAATGGCTAAAATCATTGTGCCGCCATCAGAACAAAAAATCAGTGCTGATGAAATTACCGCAGTTGAAATCCCTAAAGCAACGAATGTGGTTGAAGCGCTCGCTGATGGTGCAATGTCGGGCTTGCGTATGGCTGTTACCATTGGTGCGACGCTGGTGGCATTTATTAGTGTGATTGCTTTGCTAAACGGTATGTTAGGCGATATTGGTGCTCTATTTGGCGTTAAAGATTTAAGCTTCCAACTGATCTTAGGCTATGTATTTTCACCTGTAGCTCTGCTTATTGGTGTGCCTTGGGCAGATGTGATAACGGCTGGCTCTTTGATTGGTCAGAAAGTTGTGATGAACGAGTTTGTTGCATTTATTGACTTGATGAAAGTAAAAGACACGATGTCACCACACAGTGTAGCTGTTGTTACTTTCGCCTTATGTGGCTTTGCTAATGTCACCACGCTTGCAATCTTAATTGGCGGTATGGGAAGTCTAATCCCTGAGCGTCGTCCGTTTATTGCCAAGTATGGTGCTCGTGCAGTGATGGCTGGTGTTCTTGCTAACCTAATGAGTGCTGCAATCGTAAGTATTATTCTGTCGCTATAATCCTTATGTAGATTCAAAAAACATAAGTTTACAAAAGCCAGTAGACGGAGAAAATCTCTTTCTACTGGCTTTGTTCTATCTGATATATCTATATCGTTAGCCAAGATAAAAAAATCCTGCAATAAATGTAATCATCATCTATTGCAGGATTTGTATTTTCTAACCGATCTTAAAATGATTAGGCTGATTGAGTACCACAAACCGAACATGTCGGCAGTTTCATCAGTTTCATTTCTCGCCAACTCATTGATAAAGCATCCAGCATCAACAGCTTACCGGTTAATGGCGTACCCATATGACTAACGACTTTAATCGCTTCCATTGCTTGTACCGCACCAACAATACCGACGACAGGTGACATAATACCAGCCTCAACACAGCTTAGAGTCTGCTGACCAAATAGGGCACTAAGACATTGATAGCAAGGCTCATTGTCTTGATAAGTGTAAACACTAATTTGACCTTCCATGCGAATTGCCGCTCCTGAAATAAGCGGTTTCTTAATGGCAAAACAGAGGCGGTTTAATTGATTTCGAGTATCAACGTTATCACTGCAATCAAGCACAAGATCATGCTGTTCGATTAACGGACGAAGTTCATCATCACTTAAACGCTTAGCAATGGTTTCAACCTCAAGATAAGGGTTGATTTTTTCTAGAGCGGTTTTTGCTGATTCAACTTTCAATTGACCAATTGTGCTGTCGTTATGAAGCAGTTGTCGCTGAAGGTTAGACACTTCCACTTTGTCATCATCAATCAGGGTAAGTTTTCCTACACCCGCAGCCGCCAAATATTGAGTAGAAGCGCAACCTAAGCCGCCAGCTCCTAAAATTAGCATCGAAGCACTCTTTAGCGCTTCTTGGCCTTCAAAATCAAATTGGCGCAGCATAATCTGGCGGTTATAGCGCAGCATTTCTGCATCGGAAAGTTCGCTCACAAAAAATTCCTGTTAGTACATGGTGTGGTTGAAAAGCTCGATGGTTACCTGTTCGCCCGCTTCAACACGGCCGCGATCTTGCTCTAAAACAACAAAGCAGTTTGCAAGATGCATAGAGCTAAATGCTCCTGAACCTTGATTACCTGTGGTGGCAACTTCTACTTGGCCTTGCGTATTAATCTGATAGATACCACGTTGGAAGTCAGTTCGACCAGGGCGCTTCTTAAAGCCAGTTGTTGCAATAGCTTGAAGGCGCTGTGGTGCTTGGTATTGAGTGTGACCTGCAAGTTTTGCCAACATAGGTTGTACCAACTGATATAGCGTTAACATTGCAGATACTGGATTACCAGGTAGGCCACAGAACCAAGCGTTATTGATGGTGCCAAATGCAAACGGTTTACCTGGCTTCATGGCAATTTTCCAAAAACCAATTTGGCCCTGTTCATCTAAGATGTCTTTTGTAAAATCGGCTTCACCGACACTAACACCACCAGAGGTGATCATTACATCGGCTTCTGTTGAGGCTTTAGTAAATGCAGCACGTAGTTGGTCTGGACAATCTGGAATAATGCCAAGATCGAGTACATCACAACCAAATTTTTCCAGTAAAGCGCGGATACCGTAGCGGTTACTGTCATAGATCTGGCCCGCTTCTAATGGTTCACCGACAGGACGTAGCTCATCACCTGTTGAAAAGAATGCAACAATAGGGCGAACATACACTTCAAACTGAGCAATACCTAAAGAAGCCAGTAGAGGCATTTCACGTGCAGTGATTCGGGTACCTTTAGCCAGTACAATGTCACCTTGGCAAGCATCATCGCCAATAGGGCGTACATTATCACCATGCTTTGGCTTATCATGAAAAGTAATGGTCTCACCGTCTGCCGTGGTTTCTTCTTGCATAATGACGGTATCAGCCCCTTTCGGTAACTCAGCACCTGTCATAATTCGAATGCATTGACCTTGCTGACATTCACCGGCAAAAGGTACGCCAGCAAAAGCTTTACCCGCTAAAGTGAGTGTATTGGCGTTAACAAGATCGGCAGAACGGTACGCATAGCCATCCATCGCTGAGTTTGCGAAAGGGGGAACATTGATCGGAGAGTGTACATCTTGAGCAAGCACGTAACCCATTGCATCAGTAAGCGCGACAGTTTTGGTTGCTTCAAGAGGTGTTACTTGAGACAAAATTTTATCAAGAGCAGTTTCAACCGGCATTAAACCCGGTGCGTCACAACATCCCATAGTGGTGTCCATTATAATTATGTCAATTAAACAGTATCTGAAATATATCTTTTAAGTTATAACGTTCAGATAAATATCTCAATAGTATAGTGTGATTGGATTTCATCACTAGTGTTAACTTAGAGAGTATCAATTGGAGTAATTATGCCAAAAAAAGGCTAGCGAAACTAACCCGTATTAAATTCAGGGTGGAATTATTTTCATTTACAGGTATCCTCGAACGTGATTTGTATCACTGGCCGAAAGAATGGGTGAGTTTTGGGTAAAATAGCACCTAAGCCAGTTGGAGGAAAAATGACAACACTTAGCGAATCAGCTTTAAAAGTTCGTGAGGCATTAGCGGCTCGTGGACTGGAAACACCAATGACAGACCTTGTGGTCGAGCGCAATGAAAAAAAAGAAAAAATTGAACATCATATGCGTGAGATCTTAAATCTACTTAGCCTAGATTTAACTGATGACAGCCTACAAGAAACCCCTCACCGTATTGCAAAAATGTATGTGGATGAGATTTTCTCCGGTCTTGATTACGCTAATTTCCCTAAAATCACAGTTATTGAAAACAAGATGAACTGTGATGAGATGGTTCGAGTTAAAGATATTACCCTAACGAGTACCTGTGAACATCACTTGGTTACGATCGATGGTAAAGCTACCGTAGCTTATATTCCACGCGGTAAAATTATTGGTTTATCAAAAATCAACCGTATCGTTCGTTTCTTTGCTCAACGTCCTCAAGTTCAAGAGCGTTTAACTCAACAAGTTTTGGTTGCTCTGCAAACGTTATTGGAAAGTGAAGATGTCGCCGTTCGTATTGATGCTACACATTATTGTGTGAAATCTCGTGGGGTAATGGATGCGACCAGTGAGACTACTACTACAGCATTAGGTGGTATTTTTAAGCGCAATCCAGCGACTCGTGCCGAATTTCTGCATGGTGTTTGTTAAGTTACGACGACCTAAATAAAATCATGTAAAATCAATGCCTGTCCTTTGTGATGGGCATTGTTGTTTTTAAGGTCATCAATTGTTTTTAATAGGGGAATAGCGAGTCATGGATCTTATTAAGTTATCACGCATTAGTATGAAGCATCTTATTACGTTACATATTATGCTTGATACATTAAGTGTGACAGCCACTGCAGAAAGACTCTGCTTAAGCCCCTCATCGGTCAGTAAAACGCTGAATCAGTTACGTGATAACCTCAATGATGATCTGTTTTATCGCCACGGTAATAAATTAATCGCAACACCCTTAGCTCGCCGTCTAGGTCCAACAGTTCGGCAAATGATCAATGATATGAATCAAATCATGACGGCCGAAGTCTTTGATGTGAGCCAATATCAAGGTCGGTTTTCTATTGCGATGCGAGAGAGTACTTTTGATCTGTTAGCTGCACAATTGAGCCAAAATATTATTGCTCAAGCGCCGCATATAAGATTGGATATTTGGTCTAAAGACAGCATAGGTTTTGATGGTCTTCGTAAAGGGATCCTTGATTTCGTTATTTTACCCCACGACAGAAGTCAGCCGCCATTAAACAGTCAAAGCCATTTGGTATGGGAAACCTTAATGACTGATGAGATGATCTGTTTAATGAACCCAAATCATCCACTTGCTCAACAAGAAATGACAATAGAGAGGTACCTTAGCCAAAATCATATTGGGATTATGGATAACGATCTCAATCAACCTTTCTTTGAACTTCAACTTACTCAAGAGCACCAAAGCCGACAAGTAACTGTTACCGTGGCCGATTTTGGTGCAGCTGCGACCTTATGTCAGTACAGCAATTTATTGTTTACTTGTTCTCGGCGTTGGGCTGAAACCGCTATCATTGCCAAAGATCTTGTGGTTAAACCTTTACCTTTTAATTATGGGGAAGTGGCATACAGCTTGGTATGGCATGAGCCGAGTATGAACGATCCTGCCCATCGTTGGATGTATGAGCAGATCGTAAAATGTGCTTATTAATCATTTAGATTTTGATTAATGGTTGAGGTATATGACAGGTAACAGAATATTTTGTACACCTCGTTGGATCAGCTGTTGAGCTAAAAACTCTACATCACCTTGTCGGCAAACAGGCCAATTTAATGCTTCTCCTGTTACGCCATGATGTTGAAACGCATTGAGGCGAATATTAACTAGATTGTCTGTTTGAATTTGGTTGATAAATAAAGCGAGTTCTTCGATATTGGTATCAAAATCTGTAATAGATGGAATGAGTAATAAGCGCAGTTCATGCAATTTACCGTATTCTGCTAACAATCTAATTGATTGAAAAACGCGATGGTTACTATGACCGGTTAACTCATGATGGATGTCGTTCTGCCATGCTTTTAAATCTAACATAGCGCCATCTAGATAAGGTAAAACCTTTAACCAACCTTGAATACCTAAGCTCCCGTTGGAATCAATCATACATGTGAGATGGTGAAGGTGAGGCGTCTGTTTAACCGCTTTAAAAAGCTCAACAATAAACGCTAACTGCAGTGTTGATTCGCCACCTGAGACTGTAATTCCATTGATGAATAATTGGTGCTTTTCAATGAGTACCATTATTTGCTCAACAGTATAACGCTCTGCCTTCGGCGTAGATTGGCGAGAGCAAGTCTCTAAACAAGTGTCGCACTCTATACATGTGCGACTATCCCATACTATGTTTTTCTTATTATCTATAATTTCCAATGTTAACGCTTGAGTAGGGCATGTCTCAATGCAATCACCACAATGATTACACATATCAATTGTGTAGGGATTATGACAGTTTTTGCATTGATAATTGCACCCTTGGAAAAAGATCACTAGCCGATTTCCTGGCCCATCGACACAAGAAAAAGGCAGAATCCGATTAATTATTGCTTCGGTCATGGTTCTGCCTGATCTGTTTATCTTATTGTTTATCGACTAAGTGGTAACTTGGCATTTGCTCGCCACTTAATACTCGAGGCAAACGTTGCATGACATCGGTATTAACAGAAGCGTCGGCACCAAGCCAAGTGGTGTTCGTTCGAGATCCTTGCTCTTCATATTTAGCAATATCGGAAAGTTTAACCATATACCCTGTAATACGAACTAAATCATTGCTGGCGACATTGGCAGTAAACTCTCTAAATCCAAGTTGGAAAGATCCTTTACACAATTGCATTAAAGCTTGCGGATTACCTTTAATCGTCTGATCTATTGTTAAAATTTCACTTACACCAGAGTGATAGTATTGGTGTTGAGCAGCAAGAGACTGAATGTGCGTTACAGGGTCGGGTTCGTTACCGTAAGCAATACGGATCCCTGGCGTAACATTGTGATCACAGCTGATCCCTCCTTGTGAATGCAATAGAGCATGTCCTTGATAGCCATATTTGACCGGTGTTGAGGTTACAATGTCACTTAGTGCTGCAGAAATTTGAAGGCCAAGTTGATTGGCTTCATCGTCATATCCGTAAACCGCTTGTGAATTTTCTTTTGCAAGTAACTCTGCGACGGCTTCAGCCATTCCATAGATACCAAACATCGGAGCAAAGCGCTCTGGATAGATAAGCTCTTCTTGTACTAAGAAACTGGATTCAAAAAAGTGTGATTCTTTATGTAAGAACTCGCAACGGGCATCAATCAGTTCAAACATGGTTTGGCAATAAGTAGGCAGGTCAGAAGCAAAAAATTCACGAATGCTATTAGATTTTTTCGCAACTTCTTTAAGATTCATGCGAACTAATGTATTTGCACCGCCCGCGAGTGGAAGTGCATTGTAACAACTGACAATACCAAAACCTTGTTCATCAAAGGTCTGTTTGTGAATTGGGTAATTTGCGATATGTGGCTTACTGCATTCACAGATATTTTTTACTGCGAGCTCTAATAATGAGTCTGGAGTGATATCTGGGTCGTACATGAGAGTTAAGTTGGGTGCAACTTGTTTAAGCTCTGCGTCGATCTGCAAAATGGTTCGACAAACAATGTTATCTGTTGGCCCAATATTTACATGCATAAAGGCATCGGGCAAGGTACGGTCGAGCATGATCCAAAAGCGTTTTAGCTTCTTATATAGCTCATCTGTTGAGACATCTTGTGTATAAGGAAGCAACATTTCATCAAGTTGACCAAGATAGACCGGGTAATTAGTCACTGATGGTACGTGATGATAGATAATGGTTAACGCATTTAATGCATCATCAAGATCTTCTGCTGGTGGAAGTTGGAGATAAATAGAGCCATTGGTTAAAAATTTACTATAGTCAGGTAGAACATAACGAGGCTTAAAAGGAGCATGCCCTTCAAACATGTCACAAATAATGCCGTCAGCCATCGCTTTTTCAACCTCTGCTGAAATAGCGGGGTACTCAATAGCGCTATCTGCTTCTAATGAAAGGAAAAGTGTTTTTTGTTTCGGCGTTAAACGAGGGTCTGTTGCGATTTTTTTGAATTTATCAGAAAAATTCATAATGTATTCCCAGAAAGTCCTTATGTTCTCTATGGACTAATCTATCGTGAATAATCATTTTCCAGAAGTGAAAAACAGTCAATGGTATATTTCCTTTTTAGAAATCCAGTGTTGGACTTTACACCCACGTAAAAAGAGATATATATGAAAAAAATAATTTTATTTTCAATTGGTTGCGTAGCTATTTTAGCAGGTTGTGCTGCTGAACCTAAAGTGACAAAGGCTGATATGGCAAATCCGGCTTCACAATATTGTGTGCAGCAAGGCGGTAAAGTTGTCATGAATAAGGAGCCAAGTGGCGTAGTAGGTTATTGTCATTTACCTAATGGGAATGTGGTAGAAGAGTGGTCTTTATATAAAGTCGCTAACCCAAGTGAATAGTCGTGTTTAAAAATTAATCTTATAAGGTGTTTTTTTAACCATTATTGATTAACTTGTAAAAAAAGATTAATAAGCATAAATTAAACACCATTTTTTAAAGCTTTAAAAAATTACGTTTTAAATCAATGTCTTTGTCAAACTTTTGACGTTTATTGTCGAGATAATAAAAGTGAAGAGTAAAATTTTATGGCTGAAGTTCAATGATTTGGATTGTAACTACGACAAATATTTGTCTAAATATGTATGAAAGATATGCCAAGCCAGCAAAATAAAAGTTTCGCGATACACTCGTTTTTATGCTATTTTTTGCACTCAACAGTTTCATATATGTTGGCATTTTGTATTGTTTTTAATAGGTAAGGATTCGCTTGACGATGTTAAATCATAAGCGTGTTGTCACTCAGCGAGCAGGTAAATTACTTGCGCTTTCACTTGTATTTCCAGGCAGTGCTTTTGCTACAGAAGCGTTTACGCCTGTTACTACAAATGAGAGTTCAACAGCAGTTACAGCTCCAGAGGTATCAGCAGCACCACAAGTCTCTGAAGAACGCCCAGCACCACTTACACAAGGTAATGTAAACTGGTCATATTTGGATAATGCAAATATTCACAGTACGAAGACTTTATGTGTAACTGCAGTTTCTAATGTCTGTTTTACTCAGTCAATTGAACAAGCATACGTAGATAATAAGTTTTATCCACTATGGGAGGAGGCTTCTCTACGTAAAGAATTTGAACAGCAATTACAGGCTGTTGTTGATTCTGGTCTTCTTCCGGGTATGGATCAGCGTTTACAGGAACTTCGTAATTTAGAGCAGCATAAAGATATGCGCGCTTATGATCTGTTGGCTACGGATACTTACTTTGTTTATCAGGCATTTGAGCAGTACATCAAGACTCATCGCAACCAACTGTTTACAACAAAGCCAATTAATATGAGCAAAGAGATGTCTTCTTATGTATCTAATGAGAAGGCATTTCCGATGACTCTTGCTCGTCTTGAGCAACAGCGTCCGGCAAACGTTAATTTTGAAGCAACCATGCAAGCTATTGCTAAGTTTCAAGCGCTAGAGCCGAACCCACTAAAAGCAAGTTATCTTCCTGCTGTTTACCGTAAAGGGGACCGTATTCCTCATGGTAAAGCGGTTGCTCGTGTGCTTTATGATCTAGGCGATCTGGACCAAGCTAATTACGATAAATTAATGGCAGCAAAATCGATCAGTAATACTGGTGTGATGAATGATGCGATTAAACATTTCCAGAAACGCTATGGGCTATCAGCTGATGGTATTATTGGTAAGTCAACCGCACAACAACTAGCCATTCCTTATGGTGAACTTGCGCGCCGTTTGGCCTTGAATATGCAGCGCGCAAATGTGATTGCACCATTTGCTAAAGATAAAGCGCACATTCTGGTTAACATCCCTGACTACATGCTAAAAGTTTATGAGAATGGCAAAGTCGTATTTGATTCGAAAGTAATCGTTGGCCGTGAGAGTCGCCCAACCAATCTATTTTCATCAAGCATTAATACAATGGTGGTTAACCCGTATTGGAATGTGCCAATTACCATTAAGCAGAAAGATGTTATTCCAAAGGCTAAGCGTAACCCTGGTTATCTAGCCGCTCACAATATTAAAGTGATCAATAGCTGGCGTGATCGTACAGAAATCCCAGTGAGTAGCATTAATTGGTCTGCGGTAAATCCAAAATCATTCCCACATGAGTTCCAACAAGGACCTGGTCCTCATAACTCACTGGGTATGGTTAAATTCTTAATGCCAAATGATTATGCGATTTTCTTACATGATACGCCTGCTCGCGGTCTATTCAGTAAGACAAAACGTGATCTAAGCTCTGGTTGTGTTCGTGTTGCACGAGCGCACGATCTAGCTGATTTTGTATTAGATTACCAGAATCGTCCATCAATGCGCACATTTGATAGTATGCGTAAAGACAAAGGGCAAGATACCGTAAGTTTATCTCGTCGTATTGGAGTTGATTTTGTCTACCTAACTGGTTGGGTAAACCAAGATGGTCAAGTTCAAATGCGTGAAGATATCTATAACTACGACACGCCATCTGGTAAGAAGATTCAGTCAAAATTTATTACGATGAAAGACTTTAATCATCGTCGTTAATTTAAATGAATAATTAAATAAAAAAGACCAACTCAATGAAGTTGGTCTTTTTTTTCTTTTAAAAACGACGACTTATTGTAGGGTAGTCGCGGTTATTACTAACTTTTTTAGCATTACCCTTAATGGTGTCCAGCTGCTGGTTTATCTTCAACTTTAACTTGGTTACGTGTTTTCCAAAGAGAACCAACAATTGCAGCGGTAATGGTTAATGCGATAACACAAAGAGAAACAGCGGTTGGAATTGCCCATGCGGTTCCTACCAGTAGCATCTTCACACCAATGAAGCTCAAGATGAAAGCCAAAGCAACACGTAGATAGCAGAAGCGAGTCAACATTCCTTCTAGAACAAAGTACAGAGAACGTAGACCTAATAACGCAAATACGTTTGCTGTGTA
Organism: Photobacterium damselae; assembly: GCF_003026815.1. GTDB lineage: Bacteria > Pseudomonadota > Gammaproteobacteria > Enterobacterales > Vibrionaceae > Photobacterium > Photobacterium damselae. The sequence goes on from NZ_PYOG01000002.1 coordinate 318,405, forward strand.
CACTAAGAACGGTTCTCTAGTCACGGCAAAAATAGCTGGAATAGAATCGAGCGCGAACATCACGTCAGTCAGTGCGATTACCGCCACAACAACAAGAAGTGGGGTTGCCAACCATCCTTTTTTATCTTTCACGAACATTTTCTGTTCTTGATAATCATCGGTTACACGGAAGAAGCGTTTCACGACACGAACAGGCAATGAGTTTGAGAAGTCTTCAGGCTCTTCGTCACCTTCTTTCCATAATTTAAAGCCAGTATAAAGAAGGAAAGCTGCAAAGATATATAGCACCCAGTGGAATTGATCCAGTAGTTCAGCACCAACTGCAATCATAAAGCCACGAAGAATCAACGCACCAACAACACCTAGCATAAGTACACGAGGACGGAGGCGTTCAGGCACCATAAATTGACCAAAGATAAGCGCAAATACGAATAAATTATCAACGCTTAATGATTTCTCAAGAAGGTAACCTGTTAAAAATGCAGTTGTTGCTTGTGCATTTGTGTAGGTGCTATCTGGAGCCATCAGAGGCCAATAGTGGTAAATAAAAACGCTAAATAGCAATGCTAAAACAACCCAGAACAAACTCCATATAGCCGCTTTCTTAATAGAAACAGCACCACCACGAGTTTGGTATAAATCTAAAGCTAGCATTAACACTGTTAGAACAGCGAACCCTTCATAACTAAAAAGGCTCATTTTTTTCTCCTTCCAAACGAATGCGGAAGGTGGGACCAGCAAATAGGGCTCACCATGACCTTCCGCACATTACTAAGCTTGTCTGCATAACAGCTACAGACAAGTACACGCAAAACGCGTGTTAATGGCGTTGGTCTCGTCAAAGTTACTAATAATTAATAACTCTCGACTGCCGGAAGCATTAAGCTTCGAGATGACGACAGGCGAACAGTGGTGACTACTCCCCAAGCAGCTTAATTGTATTCCTGAGAGTGTTTATTCGCTAGTAAAAAAACAGCAAAGAGAAATAAAATTAAAAATACACTATGTTTTGAGCTAAAATCTGAATTAAATGCTATTGAGGTAAAAAAATAATACCCATCTTGGTATGAATAATAAACGCTTAGGGAACTTTTATGATTGTAAGTAATTCTTTAATTACTAAAAAGTAAACTATAACATTTACATTTTTATTTAATAATAATAACTCATTAATTCAATTAGTTATATTACTGATTTTTTTATTCCTGATGGGTTTTGATTTGTTTTATAGTTAAAGATATTAATAATCAAATGGTTATAGTAATGGTTCTTTATTTGTTAATTTATTGTTTTTATTAAAATTTTTTGTGTTATTTTTCAAGTTATTTCGAGATCAAGAGCATAATTTCACAAATTGGATCTCTCACTAAAAAATAAGCCGAGTAGTATTATTAGCGTAATGAGCATGGATGCATAATCTAAGAAAGAGAGATTGTGTGGCTCAAGCGTCATAAGTTGGAAGGAGCTTATATGGATTCGGTTATGGAACAACCACCTCAAAGAAAAATACTGTTTAGCTATACTAACTTTTTAGCAAATAGTAACCCCAAGAGCATCACGTTTATTGAGGCATTCAAAGAGCTAATTTCAACATTTGAATGTGTTCGTCAACATATCAATATTGATGAATTTGATACGCTAGCCGGTAAAGTATTATCAACGAATGCAAGTGATGTAATGAACTTATCACGGCTCGTTGAGCTTGCCAGAGAAGCAGATCTCGATGAATTAGTAATAACTATGCCGTATGGACTCGATGAGGCTCAGCTTAATGAAATAGAAGCGTTAGCTCAATGTCGAATTCATCTCCAAGATGATGATAAAGAAAATATTATTATCTATTTGACTGATTAATTATCCTGTATTTTGAAGTCACTTGGGCATAAATATAGAGAATAAAAAAAGAGGCCCAATTATGAGCCTCTTATTTGTTTTACTACCAAACAATCTTTAAATCATGCCTTGCCACAACATACCTACAGCAACAAATGCCGCAACTGTTAGCATACTTGCTGCAACCATTTCTTTGCCGATAAATGGCTTTAAACCTTGCTCTCGTTTTGCTTTTACATAAAACATAAGTCCAGGAAGGTACAGTAGGGCAGATAACAGTAAATGCTCTAGGCCTGATGCATATAATAACCATAGTCCGTAAATGGTGGCACATACGCCAACAACCATTAAACTTCCGCGATCCTTTTTCTCAATGGCTAAACGTAAAGTATAAGCACCAACAAAGAAGTAAGGGACTAAGATCATCTCAGATGCAATATTAAGTAAGCTATCGTATGTGCCACCAGCAAATACAACGGCAAACAATGAGATCTGAATACAAATATTGGTTAATCGAAGTGAACGTACAGGAGTGCCTGCCGCGTTTTGTTCTTGATATGCTTTAGGGAACATGCCTTCTTTAGCGGCAATAAACGGTGCTTCAGAAGCTAAAACTGTCCAGCTTAAATAAGCCCCTGTTACAGACACAATTAAGCCAATCGCAATGATGAGTCCACCCCAAGGGCCAAGTATCTGATTAAGCACTTGTGCCATTGAAGGGTTCTTCATTGCTGCAAGCTCTGGCGTGGTAATAACACCCATTGAGAACAGAGTAACAAAAACATAAATCGATAGAGCAGTCAGTAAGCCTAGAATTGTGGCTCGACCAATATCTCGACGATCACGTGCGCGACCAGAAACAACAACGGCACCTTCTACACCAATAAATACCCATACAGTGATAAGCATGGTGCTTTTTACTTGAGACAGTAAACCGTGTTCATCACCAAAATGTACGCCAGTGAAATCTAAGGTAAAAGTATGCCACTTAAATGCAATCATGGTACAAATGATAAAGAGTACCATTGGAATCAATTTTGCGATTGTAGTGATCGAGTTTATTACTGCCGCTGTTTTTACCCCTCGAAGTACGAGAGCGTGAACTGCCCATACTACGATGGAAGAACAGACAACAGAGAGCCAGGTATTTCCCTCACCGAATAACACCATATCTGGTTTGTCAAAGAACATACCAAGGGTACTAAATACAATAACAAGGTAAGAGACATTAGCCAGCATTGCACTTAGCCAATAACCCCAAGCAGAACAAAATCCGACAAAATTGCCGAAACCAGCCTGTGCGTATCCGAAAACACCACTCTCTATTTCGGGTTTTAATTGGCATAGATGCTGAAATGATAAAGCGAGGAAAATCATTCCAATACCAGTAATTGTCCAGCCGATAATCACAGCAGCAGGACTTGCAACAGCAGCCATATTTTGCGGCAGGCTAAAAACACCTGCACCAATCATTGAGCCAACGACGAGAGCGCTTAACGCACCTAATCCAAGCTTATTATCCACAGTAGAATCCGAGTTTAAAAACTATAACGCGGGGGATTATAGAGCATTTTCTTAAAACATCCTGTGCGAATTCATACTTTCTGAGATTAATCATACCAATTAATCACCAAAGTGGGGTCTTCATTGTGATGGATCAAAAAACATATGAATCGTCAATATTTCTAACATTTTGATTTATATGTGCATATATTAGAAAGTTATCTTAATTTTTGTGCATATTTTTTCATAATGCGCGTTTGGGTTTAATATTTTGCTGAAATCTAAGAAATAGAAAATATTATTAGTGAAAAGTATGCGTATTTTTAGACGTATTGCGTACAACAAACGCAGTACTATGACCTTTAACTGTCGCATCACAAATCGATTGGGTCTGAAAATCTGAGATATCACCATTAGCAATGACCGCGCTACAGTTTCCTGTACGTAACGCTTTCACCATCAAATCATGATCTGTCATGCCTCTTTTATTTTTTAGGACTAGGATCTTCTTTATATCTATTCCCGCTTGAATCATTAGCTCTTTATCTAGCAATGCGTCCTGACCAAGAAACATAATCCAGCGGTTTTCAGCACTTGCTTGTTTTAATAAGCGTAATAAATAAGCCAGTTGTGTTTGTTGCTCGTCGCAAAAAGAGACTGCAATAGGACAGCTAACAGCGAGAGTGGTTAATGAAGAATGAGTTGCTGTTGTGGTCTTATAAGCTTGAGAAACGGTAACCGAGTGAATTGCTGTAGATAAAGCGGCCATGTTGCTCTCCAAATCAAAACTAGTGGTTATTTATACATGCTGTATGTCTATACAGTAGTTTTTAATTGATAGGGTTGCAAGCATTTTTTACGCTAAGTTGACAAGGTAGGCAAAAAATCTGATGTGAGTATTAGAATATTTTGTGTATAACCTGTTGATTTGTAAGTGTATTTTATTTGTCATTAGCCACTATTTCTTAACCCTTTAAATTATACTGGTTTAAAAAGTTTGCATTTAAAAATAGATCCCGCTCACACTGTATACAGTGGTTTATACAGTGGTTTATACAGTGGTTTATACAGTGGTTTATACAGTGGTTTATACAGTGGTTTATACAGTGGTTTATACAGTGGTTTATACAGTGGTTTATACAGTGGTTTGAGCACCCTGAAAAATATACTGAAACCTAATCTCGAATTATTTGATATATTGAGTTAAAAGAGGATTGAATGATGGTAAATAGATATATTGTTGGATGTGTTTTGGTTTTAGGCTCTATGTCTACAGCCCAAGCGAAAAATTTATGTCAAACAAATGAGACAGAATCGTTCTCCTGTCATATTAAATCAAAAACGGTCTCTGTGTGTATTGCCCCTAATAAGCAGTTAATTTATCGCTACGGAAAATCAAACAAAGTTGAATTAGAACTTAAGAGCGATGTTCATTTTAGTTCAGCCGCTTACAGTGGTGGTGGCGAAGGGCGATTGACGTTCGATAACAAACCTTATCAATACATTGTTTACTCAGGAATGGCCAACGGTGATTGGTTAGATAAGGAAATTGGATTAAGGGAAAAACTCGAATTTGCAGGTGTTTATGTATTTAAAAATAAAGAACTACTGACTAATTTGAAGTGCACAAGTTATGATGATAAAAATTATATTCATAGTTTGCCTCCTCATGAGTTAGAAGAGTTTTATTATTTTTAAATACTGATACGGACGATAAGCTATGGAAAAGCAAGAATTTATCAATCTCTATCTACAACGAAAAGGTGTACCTCAACGCTTGATCTCACCATATTTTCGACTTTGGTCGAGGATTTCAGGTAAAAGAAGACGCCCATGTCTGTTTGAACATCCTTTTAAATTATTTATTTATGAATTTGTTGGGCAAGGAGCCGTATTTTATTGCTTTATGTGGCTATTTATCTGGCAATATAACGCGCCCGATCAATACCAATTACTTGGAGCCTTAGTATTTGCATTGACTATGGCACTATGGATTTCTTTTTCAGCCTATAGCATGCGGCGAAAATTGAACATTATAACGTGGGAACAGTGGTTAGATGAAAATGGTTTTGATAACCCCAAGTAATTCAGCAAGATGAGTTACTTGAGGGGAGATGCGAATAAACCTTATTTTCTCAGTTGCTTACTCTTGTTGAATGGTTACTTTTTCTATCGTAATAGTTTCGCAAGGTACATCGTCATGACCAAATTTTGAGGTTGTCTTTACTTTTGCGATTTGATTGACAACGTCCATACCCGCGATAACTTTACCAAAAACAGCGTAACCCCAACCAAGGTTAGTCGTGCCTGTGTGATCAAGAAAATCGTTATCATCGAGATTAATAAAAAACTGCGCCGTCGCTGAATGAGGAGCATCTGTGCGAGCCATTGCAATTGTTCCGATAGTATTTTTTAACCCGCGGTTAGCCTCATTCACAATCGGAGCTCGGGTCGGTTTTTCTTCCATATCTGCACAATAACCACCACCTTGAATCATAAAACCGTCAATCACTCGATGGAAAATGGTTCCTTCATAAAAACCATCCTCACAATACTTTTTAAAATTTTTCGAGCTTACTGGTGCTTTATCTAAGTTGAGTTCAATGGTGATATCACCAATATTTGTTGTAAGAATAATCATAGTTAAGTGTTCGCTGTATTAGATTGGTCTGCAAAAGAGAGATTATACCCAAGTAACTTCAAGGTGCGAGGAGAAGAGAGAATAAATTGGCTTATTAATAAGGCAGAAAATTGAAAGTATAGTGAGTATAAATTAAGAATAGTTAATTTAGCTTAGTATTATAAGATTATTCACTTTTCTCTTAATCTAAATTAAAGAACTTCTGTTATCTTGTTGCTAACCTTGGTAAATATTCGCAAAAAATACGTTATTTGTTTATTAAGCCAACAAGATTATTAATTCAATAATGCTCCTTATGGGCAAGATTGGGCTGTTACTAGTTCCATTTTTATAATAATGAAGCACTAACAAGTTTACAGTAGAAGAGGATAGAGTGTGAGCATTCTGTTTACCGAAAGTCGCCTAGGCAATATGACTTTAAAAAATCGCTTTGTACGAAGCGCGACATGGGAAAACATGGCAACAGAAGATGGACATATGACTGAGAAGTTGTACGACATCTATGAAGAGTTGGCACAAGGTGAAGTGGGCCTGATTGTGACAGGCTATGCCAATATCGTTGAAGAAGAAAAACCCAATGCTGGCATGATGGGGATGTATAACGACTCATTTATTGATGAATACAAAAAGTTGACTGACCTTGTTCATCGTTATGATTCGAAGATTGTTATGCAGCTTGCTTATGGTGGTACAAAAACGACTTATAATGTGGGTGAACGAGTTATTTTTGCACCAAGTGCAGTCGCTGAAAAAGGGACGAATACCCTAGGTAAAGCGATGACTCAAGATGAGATTGATTATATTGTACAAGCTTTTGCTCAAGCGGCTCGTCGAGCACAAGAGTCTGGGTTTGATGGGATAGAGATCCATGCAGCTCATACTTACTTAATTAACCAATTTTTAAGCCCTTATTACAATCAGCGTACAGACCAGTATGGCGGCAGTTTAGAAAACCGTATGCGCTTTTTGGTTGAAATCATCCAAGAGACTCGTAAGCTGGTCGGAAACGATTTTCCTATCTTAGTGAAATTGACCGCAACAGAGTTTTTTGAAGGCGGCCAAACGTTTGAAGAAACTAGAATTATCTGTAAAAAGCTCGAGCAGCTAGGTGTCGACGGCATTATTGTTTCTGGTAATATTCACGGTAAAGCCGATACCATGGTGGGAGAGAAACACGATGGTTACACTATTGAGGCTGAAGGGTATTTCCATCAATATGGTCAAGTGATTAGTCAAGAGGTGAGCATTCCAGTGATCACTGTTGGCGGATTGAGTGATTTTTCTGCTATTGAAGAGATCGCCAATACCACAAACATTCAATACTTCGCGCTTTCTCGTCCACTGCTGGCTGAGCCACAATTAATTAAACGTTGGAAAGACGGCAATATCGAACCTGTAGACTGTGAGCGTTGTTCTAAGTGCCGAACACGCCGCGGTAACTTCTGCGTGGTTTATAAAAAACGTAAAAAAGTGAGTTAACATGTAAGTTACTTGGGGTTACGCATAATGTCTGTTACCATCGCGCAACCTCCAGTAATCATGTTGATAGAGCTGGAATCATTTGACGATTAGGATCTACTTTGACTAATAACGATATTTTACGCCGAATTCGCTACACTTTTGATTTTAAAGATAAAGCAATGGTGGACATTTTTGCTCAAGCCGAAGTTACGGTAACGGAAGAGCAAGTGGTGTCTTGGCTAAAAAGAGAAGATGATTCTGCTTATATTAAAATGAGTGATAGTGAGTTAGCGTCATTTTTGAATGGTCTAATTAACCTAAAGCGCGGTAAACGTGAAGGTGAGCAACCAGAGCCAGAAAGTCGCCTAACCAATAATATGGTATTTCAGAAGCTGCGTATTGCTCTAAACCTTAAGGCTGAAGAGATCCTAGAAGTATTAGAGCTGGCTAACTTCCGTTTAAGTAAACACGAATTAAGTGCTTTCTTCCGTAAGCCAGAAAACAAACACTATCGCGAGTGTAAAGATCAGATCTTACGTAATTTCTTATTGGGTGTTCAACTTCAGTTACGTCCAGAAGATACTGAGTATCAAGACTGATTCTTGCCCCATTGATAAAAATAGCCCAGCAAGTGTTTATCTTTGTTGGGCTATTTTGTATCTGCTGATACCCAAGTGACTTCAAAATGCAAAATTTCGAGTATAGTGACTAAGGTATTGATTCATTTTTGCGCTCACAACCGAAGTGCAACCAACCGTTAAGTGCTTATTGAGAGAGTAGCTGAACTTCTTTCGATAATAGTTTGAGTAATGTCTTGTTATCTAAGCGATATACTTCGTTTTCGATATGACTAAAGCTTTGATAAATAGCATCTTTTCTCTTTGATATATAGCTGTAGATATCTGCTTGTTGCTTTGATTCTCCCAACCGCATCTGCAGATCTTGTAGAGCCACTATGGCCTGATTTAACGCACTTGTCGTTTCGTCATCATGGTTTAACTCATCTCTATTTTCATTAAGCTGAGTGATAATGCGCAAAATAACATTAGAGCTACGGCTACAGAGCAAAATATATTCACCAAGTTGTGCGCTTAAATGAGGCTCGCCAAGATATCCCATCCAGTGGTCAAACAGGTTGGTATCGTTAAGAACACAGCGCTGATACTGGTGTTGAACATGCAGAGATAATTCACCATTCTTATTTCCAATGTATTGGTTTAATGCAGTTAGATAGACAATATAATCTTGAACGGTCGTTGCCAGCTGTAATGGAAATGATTTCTTTTGCCAACCCGGTGCGATGATGAAGACAAATAACAGTGGTAGTGTTACACCAAGGATAGTGTTATCCAACCTTGGCAACATAATCATATTACCTTGGCCATTTAATGAGAAACCAGAGAATACAAAAAGGGTGACAAAAAAGACTGCCCATCCATATTGCTTTGTGGTGGTATGGAAAAAAAGAACCGCCGCAATACAGAATATAAACGGTAAGATATCGCTCGATACCTGAAAGTGTAGTAGAGCCGCAACCACAATCAGACCTGAAAGGGTTCCTGTAATACGCTGTAGAAGGCGAGTCCAAGTCATAGACAAGTTAGGACGTAATACCAATAAGCTGGTCATCAGAGTCCAAAAGCCGAAATCTAGCTCAAATAGACGAACCAAGATTAAACCTGTGGTTAAGCTTAGTGAGCCACGAAGCGCATGACGGAAATAACTTGATTTCATAGTCATTTGGCTTGCCAGTTTGATCGCAACTTCTTGCCATTTCCAGCTTAATACAATGGGCTTAGAAACTGTGGAACTGGAAACCTCTGTGATTTCACAGCTCAGTTGCTGTAAAGACAGATAAACAATATCCAACTTATTGATAAATGCATGAGCCGCAACAGACTCTTCTTTTGCGTTATCCGGTATCGGGAAAGAACGTAGAGCATCAAAATCAATACGTGGGAAAGGTAATTGGTGCACATTATTAACGGTGACTTGCGATAAATACCCGATAATAGTTTGATTTGCCTGATGGATACGATCGAGCCACTGTGGGCAATGTTGTTTTAATTCAGGTGTTGGTGAAAAATACATTAACCGTGTTTGCTCTGATATGCGCTCTGCGATTTTTAAAAAGCGCGTAATATCTTGCAAACTTGCGCTATCTTCGCCAGCACTTAACTGCTGGTGGATTCGATACTCTAGAGTTTTCGATAGCGTGGTAATTTGAGAACGAGAGCGAGCCGATTCAATAAAGAGTTGGTTTTTATCAGTAGAAAAAAGAAAACCACGGTCATGAATCATTAATTTTTTTGCTAGAGCCTGATATAAGTCGCTTAAGATATCTTTTGATTCTTGATTGGGAAGAAAGTACATCGCAATCAATTGCCACAATACATACCAGATCGCACCGGCCGTTAACCATGTCGGAACTAGCCAAATTGAACGACCTTCTTGATGCACTAACATGGCATAGATGGCTAATAATATTGTGGCAAAACCAATCGCACCTAGGCGAGGGCTTAATACCGCTAACATAAAGAGAGCAAAACTGACGACAGCTAATGAGGCACTAAACAAGATAGAGTGAGGAAAAACAGCCTCGACCCCTAAACTGACCACAAAAAATAGTGGAATTGTCACCAAATAATCTAACAGTCGATATTTAGTGACACTGGATGTATCCGCAAGTCCACAACTGATGCTACCAAGAGATAATGCAATCCCCATAGTAACGTGACCCATTAAGAAAAAGGGCACTGAGCAGGTAACAAAACTTAACGCTGCAATATTGGTTCGTAGATTGAGCAAACTACGAAGAGAAGGGAAGCGCAATAGTAAATTAGAGATAGTCATAACTCATTAACACGATGACTGCATAATTAGAATATGAATAGTATATGCCACTTAGGTATCTGTTAGCTATCATGACTGTTTAAGTTTTTCTCCTTTTGCTTTATATGCCAGTAAAGATTAGCTGATGTTAGGATTTGATGTAAATTTGAGAACAATGATTTCATGCCTTGTAGGGATGATAAACAATCGATAACTTTGTCAAAATGCACTTTCTAACAATTAAGTGAATACTAAAAAGAAGTGCTATACCTTATTTATATTGGTTAACTGGCTTGAAAGTATGAAACTTCGACTGAGTAGTACCGCATATATTGCACTTATCGCCCTTTTTTTTACGCTCATTCAAAACATAGGATTATGGCATCATCTGTCTGACCTATTTAGCAAAGAGCCGCCTCATAGTTGGATTTTTGTTGCGACAATTCCATTATTTATCTTTTTTGCTTTGAATATCATTTTTACTTTGCTGATTTGGCCAGTTGCCCATCGCATACTTATACCAATAATCATCATTCTGTCATCATTGGCGACCTATGGTATGTACACCTATGGGACTTTTTTTGATTACGGCATGATAGTCAATATTTTTGAGACCAATACGGGAGAGGCAACCAGCTATTTATCGTGGGGGTTAGTACCGTGGTTTCTGATCATTTGTGTACTGCCTATTGTGGTTCTTAGTCTAACGAAAGTCGTGTTTAAACCGTTTTGGAAAGAGTTACTATCAAAGCTTATTTCTATTGTAGTGTCTGTCATTGTGATTGCGGTAATAGCAGGGTTCTATTACAAAGATTATGCTTCTTTAGTTCGTAACCATTCAGAAATAAAAGCACTGCTTAACCCAACGAATTACATTACCGCGACATATCGTTATGGCCGTTACCAATTAGTCGAAGCGCATATGCCATTCAAACATTTAGGAGAGGATGCGGTTGATACAAACAAATCGGGTCGACCTAATGTTGTCGTGATGGTCCTTGGCGAAGCATCACGTTCTATGAATTACTCATTGAATGGGTATAAACGTGATACAAATCCGCAGTTAAGCCAACGTGATGTTATCAGCTTTAAAAATGTTCAATCGTGTGGAACCGCAACCGCCGTTTCTGTTCCTTGCATGTTTTCAGATATGACTCGCGCAACCTATAACCCAACAACAGTACGCCATCAAGATAGTGTCATAGATGTTCTTAATCATGCTGGTATTAACTTATTGTGGAAAGATAACGATGGTGGTTGTAAAGGGGTATGCGATCGTATTAAACATATTGAAATGACCGCTAAAATAGATCCGAGTCTATGTCATAACGGTTCTTGCTATGATCAGATACTATTAAATAAGCTGCAACAATTTATTGATGAGCAGAAACAAGATACGTTAATTGTTATCCATTTAATTGGTAGCCATGGTCCTACCTATGATGACCGTTATCCTGCCAAGTTTAAACACTTTACTCCAACGTGTGACACCAGTGATCTGCAAAACTGTACTAGAGAGCAGGTAACCAATACTTACGATAACTCAATATTATATACCGATCATATTTTGAGTCAGGTTGTTGATATATTAAAAGCTGATGATAAACATGCAAATACCGCAATGATATATATGGCAGATCACGGTGAGTCTTTAGGTGAAGATGGTATTTATCTTCATGGCTTACCTTATTCGATTGCACCAAAAGAGCAGACAACCGTACCTCTAATATTGTGGTTGTCACCATCGTATGAGAAGAGTCAGAAAATTAATCGACAATGTTTAATTAAAGAGTCGAACCAAGGTGGTATAACACAAGACAACTTGTTTCATACATTACTCGGTATGATGGATGTTAAAACTAAAATCTATCAGCCTAAGTTAGATATATTCAATCAATGCCGATAAATTAATGTCTAACTAAAAGGACAAAAGCCACAATATATTTTGTGGCTTTTTTCTATGTGTCAATTAAATATCTCTTTCTTTATATAGCGTCAAATAAATGAATCTTTATATGTTACTGATAAGTAAGTGTTTTTTATTTATAAAATTATTTTTCACTAAGACCAATTTGACAGGAAATACAACATTTTTCATTGGTGTTTATTAAAAAGTTTGAAGTAAGATCATAGTTATAATTAACAACATATACATTGGTGTATATTTATCTTGGCGAGCAAAATAATGCAATTCATACTTAATCCATAACAACAAGAGGGCTAGGTTATGAAAAAGAAAACAATAGCATTATTTATTTTAGCTTCGCTGTATGGCGCAACTGCTTCGGCAGAATCCTTAACTTTAGAAGCATCGACTAACAAAGTAATGCAAAAAATGAATGAGTTAGCAGAATTAGCAAAAGATCCTGCCAATGTCATTCAAAAAGGCGATCAAAAATATCTTAGTTATAAAGGCAAAGAGTTAAGAATTAATTTTGATGGTAATATCAAATTTGATTTAATGGATTTCCACTCTGAATTTAATACAGTTTTTGATTTTATTCCATCCGCATGGGAAACGTATTGGTACGACGGTGGATTTGATATCTATCCGGGCAAAAGTGACGAGTGTAAATTTGAATTATTTGCAGCAGCTCGTGGTTCAAAAGATAACGAAGGTAATTATAGTTGGGAGCGGCCATTAAGCACTGTACTGACTACAACGGGTTGTCCTGATGTTACTCAGAAAGAATCGATCTTCTTTAATACGAATACTGTTACCAATGATCTTTCTGGTAATTTGGCTGGTGCCGTTCTGTTTGCTCAAGCGCATATCGTACCTGCTAATGCCAACGAGCAAGAAAAACGCATGCACTTAGTCGGTGAGCGTAAAACTAAGGTTATGCTGAAACCTGAGAACGAGTTGGACTATTACTCAACTGTTACGGTTACAGCAACAGATAAAGCGGGCCAAGTGCTTGGCGAAATTGAGATGAAAAATCCAAGTCAGCTAGCACCTAACGTATTGTCAATGCCTGAGCTAACCACAACAAATATTGATTTTAGCTACGATGAAAGCAAAGCTTTTAATGTTAGCACCCCAACAACAGAAGCGATTGCTGCCGCTCTTGTTGATCATGATACAGTGGTTATGCGTACATGGAACGGACACTGGAATCGCATGTTCGACTTAGAACAAGACAATCCAAAGCTAGATGGTAAAACATTCGTCTTTATCTCAAGTGCCGGTTACAACTCTCACGTTAATTACTATAAAGATCGCAGTCGTACTATCGTCAATGGTACAACAACCGTTTTTAAAAATGTGAATGGTGCGTGGATTTTACAAGATGACCTGATCTTTAATGAAATCGGTTATGCACAAGGTTACTGGTCTGCAGATCTACCAAAAGAGTGGTTAAAGCCAGGGCTTGCGCTCTCTTTTGCTAACGGCGATAAAAAAGGTACCCTAAATTCTATTAAGGTTGGCGCTCCAACAGAGCTACTAATCAATACTATTGATGTGGGTATGCTGGTTGAACCTCGCGGTCGTTTCGACTTCCAAAAAGATAAAGAAGTACAGCGAGAGTATTTTGAAACTGCACCTGTCAGTAAAATGATCGTCAATGAGTATGAACCGGTTCATCTGACCGAAGTGATGTTGCCTGATGGTACGTTACTGACTGATCACGATCCAAGTGATGGTGGTTGGCATGGCGGTACAATGCGCCAACGTATTGGTAAAGAGCTAATCTCAATTGGTATCAATAACGCCAACTATGGCATTTACTCCTCCTCGGGTGTTGGTGAAGGTGAAAACCCATATATTGCAGCTCAGCTAACGGCTCATAATACTCGTGGTATGTATAACAATGGTTTGCAAACTCACGGTGGTTCAGGCGGTGCTGGTATGGTTACGCTTGATAGTTCGATTGGTAATGAGTTCAGTCACGAAGTCGGACATAACTACGGTTTAGGCCACTATCCAGGTGGTTTTGCAGGTTCGATTCACCGTCCTGCGGATATGCTAAACTCTACTTGGGGTTGGGATTCGAGCAAAAACGTCTTTATACCAAACTTCTCTCCAATTAATACAGGTGGTGAAAGCTGCTTAGATGGTCAATGTGTGCCAGCATTTAACGGTATGTTCAAATATGGCAGTGACGCAATGGCTGGTGGCTGGGCCATGTATGGTGCTCAACGCTTTACTATGTACACGCCGTATTCCATGTATTTCATACAGAAGAACTTAGAAAGCAAAGTGGTGTTTGATAAAACCTCATCAACAGGCTTTAGAAAGTGGGATGAAGCAACGCAAACGATGGCAGAATACACTCATCGTATTGAGAATATGGAAGTGACATCAGTTAACCCTTGGGATGCGAATGAAACTAAGATAGCCGCGCTATTTGAGAATTTCGATAAAGTTGACTTATCTACTTGGAATGGTCATTGGGCTCGAAACATGTCGGTTCCAGCGGCATCTGAAATTAACAAAGGCAAAGTATTTACGTTTAATTCGAGTGCAGGTTACAACTCTCACTTAGCCATTAATGGTCAAGAGATGTTGGTTCCTTATGGTAGCCGTCTAACGTTTGTATCTGATGGTCAAACGTGGGTGAAAGATGCGCCATTTGAATCAACTAAAGCGGTTCATCCAGAAAAATATGGTGTACCTGTAACAACGCTAGTGGGTTACTACGATCCGCAAGCTAAGTTAGATAGCTATATTTTCCCGGCGCTACACGGTGCATTTGGTTATGTATATTCTGATGATTCGGCTGATTTAATTGCCGGCCAATGTGCGCTTGAAGTTGAAACACAATCGGGCTCTGTTCTGAAATATGCGTTAAAGAATAACCGTCGTAATGCCGACAACATGAATAAGTTCCACGTGAACGTTGCAACATCAGATAACCCGGTGTCGGCATCTGTAGTGTGTGATGGTCAGGTATTGGATACTCGCACCATTGATGCACCAAAACTTGCGCCTATTTATACGGTACAAGGTGGTGATGCGAAAGCACGTTCAGCTGCAGCATTCTTTAGTGCTCCAGTGCCAAGAGTCGAAGCAACACGCTATGAGCCGCAAGCATGTAATCATGCTGATGGTGAACACAATCATTAATGATGGCTTGAGTTAAGTTGTAAATAAAAATGGATAGGGGGAGACCTCTATCCATTTTTTGTTTTATTCTTTTTATCTGTATTTTCTAAAAAACTATAATCACTTTTTAGACAATGAAATGGAATAAACACCAAGAAGTTAGTACCAAAGAGCTAACACCAAGGAGTTATATGAAAAAATACTTACTTTCAGTCCTGATGATATTGTCATTCTCAACCTTAGCTGATGATGAGGTTTTAGATTGTGATAATCCGATGAATACTATTCAGATCAATCAGTGCGCCGCAATAAAACTGGAAACAGCACAAGCACAACTTGCTCAATACTTAAGAGCAAGCCTGACTCATAACGCCAATGATCCTGAATTAGTAGAAGCTATTAAGGTCGCACAAAAAGCTTGGCAAGCTTATATGACGGCTCATTGTAATGCGGTTTACACACAATGGAGAGAGGGGACCATTCGAGGTGTAATGGCCATTTCTTGTAAAACGGAGCTTACTGAGCAAAGAACTCATGAGTTATGGCAGAACTTTTTAACTTATATGGACAGCACACCAGCTGTATTGCCAGAACCTAAACACTGAATTTTATTGGTATTATACAGTTGTTCACCAACAGCGAGCCCTTAGAGCATGGTACTCGCTGTGGTGAAGAAAACACAAATCGATTAATTTACTGTTTCTGTTAAATTCTGCTCGCCAATAAAGCCGCCCGTTTGATGGGACCAAAGTTGAGCATAAATACCATGTTGCGCCAAGAGTTCTTGATGCGTACCGTGCTCAACAATTTCTCCTTTATCGAGCACGATTAAACGATCCATGGCAGCAATGGTTGATAAACGGTGCGCGATGGCTATAACCGTTTTGCCTTCCATCAACTCATATAAACTCTCTTGAATCGCGGCTTCTACTTCAGAGTCCAGTGCTGATGTGGCTTCATCGAGAATAAGTAGAGGGGCATTTTTTAGTAAGACACGGGATATTGCGATACGTTGACGTTGTCCTCCAGAGAGTTTAACCCCTCGTTCACCTACCTGAGCATCGTAACCACAATGACCAAATGGATCCGTTAGTGTACTGATAAATTCATCAGCATGAGCCTGTTTGGTTGCGGCATAAAGTTCATCATCTGTTGCATCAGGACGACCATATAAAATGTTGTCTTTTATTGAACGATGTAAGAGCGACGTATCTTGCGTCACCATACCGATATTGCTGCGTAATGAATCTTGTGTAACCTTGGCAATATCTTGACCGTCAATTGAGATTTTACCGCCTTCTAAGTCGTGGAAGCGAAGCAGAAGATTAACTAACGTTGATTTACCCGCACCAGAGCGACCGACTAAACCGACTTTTTCACCGGGCTTAATATCCAGATTCAAATGACTGAGTACGCCCTTGTTCTCTCCATAATGAAAACTGACATCTTCAAAGCGGATGCTACCTTGAGTTACAGACAAAGGTTTTGCATTTGGTGAGTCTTTAATTTCAATTGGTTTAGCTAAGGTTTTCATACCATCAACAACCGTACCTAGGTTCTCAAATAATGCGCCAACCTCCCACTAATGTTGGTAAAAATTTTAGACGTAACTTTCTAAAGATCTCAGGCAAAGCCTTTTGTGACAAGAGATCAACTTGTCTAAATGAGTCTTCAAACATAAAAAATACCTTTAGTCTAAAAAAGTTGTCGATTGCAGTCTGCTTAATCTAAAAAACGCCAAAAAAGTAACTTGTTTGTATAATAACCTTGCTCTGAGCGCAATGTGAATAAATTTTTCTTATGCTTTTTTCCTTACAAGATTAGGGGGAATGAAGGTAAGCGAATCTCTTCAACTACCTTCATGGCGGGTATTAGTTCTTGCGAGCTTTAAACTCAGTGTGCCAGTCAATAACGGCATTAATATCGGTATCTAGCTGCTCAGGTGTAGGTGGCTCTACCGGTGACTCACTTGGCTGGCTATGTTCATGCGCAGAATATTCCCCCATAAGGCGCTCAATGAGATTGCAGTCATCAATTGTTATCTTCGCTAAGTTACTAATTTTATTTTTTGTTTGGACTTCTCTACGATGACGCTGAACCACATCTGCTAGAAACTCAACTTCAACAACTCTTTCAAGTAGAATTCTGAAGTCGCTGCAAATTGACTTCGCCATTGGGGCATAAACCTCAGTACCGTGCGAATCCAATAGTTTTCTAGCTTGGGCTAACCTTTGATTCTTCAGTTCATTTAAAGCCTTAAGTGGTTTTTTCGCAAACAATGGGACAACTCCGTGCTCTCCGCAGCCCCAATTTTCACGCCTTATGTGTACGCATTTAGGATTTCCAAGATCATTTAAGGCTCCCAACAAACTAATTCTATGTGTAAAAACAATGACTTGCCTATGTTCTGACAACTCAACAAGTCGTTTTGCAACATACAACTCATATGACTGATCTAGCGATGATATCGGGTCATCAAAAATAAATGGGGTAGTTTGAGGTTTACCATTGGTATCAGCTAAGAAAGCAGCAAGACTTACTATTCGCTGCTCACCTTCGCTTAAAATGTCATGGGACTTACTGCGGGTGAAGTTTTGGTTCACACCCATCAAGTGCAGTTTGTGCATCACTTTTCCTTTTGACACACGCGTTTTGGACAACTGAACATTGATTTTCTTTGCACCAAGATTATCTAGTTCATCGTTGAAACGCTTAACATAAGCATCTGTTATTACTTGCTTTGATACTTCACCAGCTTTACGTGTGAATTTTGAGCTACCTAACAATTTGCCCCATTCTTCATATTGCCTGTACTTCTCTAGCCTTTTGACCTCTTGAATAATGGCGTCAATGTAACCTGAAGCCCATTGTTTTGCCTTGTAATCATTAAGCTCGTTGGTTAGTTTCTCTTTGTTGAAAGCAATTACGTCTTTTTGATGGTTCTCTATTTCTTTTGCTAGCACCTCTTTTTTTTCTGATAGTGCTGCAATAAGTGAAGTATCAAATGTGAATCCTTGATTTGGAATCTCAGGGTGCTTAACAAGAGCCTCAGAAACTTTTTCGATTTCACCCCATATCTTGCTTAAGACAGGGAGCCATTCTTCTTCGACAAGGTTTGATGCTGCTATTTGAGTCTTTAAGGTATCTTTCGTTGGTATTGATGGTAACTTTTTAACTAGGTTGTCAAAGTGTAGCTGCGTAGCTTTAACTTCTTTCTCAAGGCTTCCTTGAATGTGTTCTTCAAAAGACTTAAAGCGTTGTTTAGCTGCATCTGAAAGTGGTTGGTGGCAAAGAACACACTGAGCGTCATTTCCAATATAAGGGGCTTCTTCATCTGCGTATGCTTCTTTCATAGAGTATTCTTTCGCAGCAACCCATAGAGCTTTCCAAGTTTGACTTCCGATGCCATTCAGCAAGTTCTCATCAGAGAGGGCTTTAGCACCTTGCTCCGCTATTTTTTTTGCTGATTCTAGCTTAGCTTTGGATTCATTAATCTTTTCACAAACTAGAGAACTGACTTTTTCGCTTGCCACTAAAACTGAATTAGTGAGTTCAGTCAGTTGCATTAGCTCCCGTGATTTCTTGTCTTTTAGTTTTGATGGGTCACCTTTTAGACGCTCACTAAGTTCATTGAGTTTGTTTTCGTCATCATTGGTAAAATTGAAAAACTCTCTCAGTGTTGCTTCCGGCACATCTGCTTTAAGCCTATCGTTAATTGCTCGTATATATTTGGACTGCGTTAGTTCTACTGGAGTGTTGGGTAGAATTTTTACTAATTGAGCTTGTTCTTTATCCAGTAAAGACTTGATTGATGTGGAAACGAACACAAGCTTCTCAAACAGAAGAACATCAATCGGTACATATGACACTTCATTTTCATTATCAAGGTAAAGACCTCCAGTAAAAGAGTCAAAAATGTCTGCTGAACTAATCTCAGGGATAGGTAGCGAGTTTGCAACCCAGTCAATTTTTTTCGTACTAACACCATCAATACTAATAGCACATTTGCTCACAGTTGGAGGCGCTTTAAAAACGTTTGGTTTCAGGTCGTTGGCGTTGTTTTTTCCACATGCCTTTTTGAGGATGCGTGTGTAACCTGATTTGCCAGAACCATTATTTCCGTAAACAACAGTGAGTTTCTGTTCGAAGGTTAAAGGAGAGCGAGGGTTTAGGTCGTCAATACCTTCAACTTCACCAATCGACTTAATCCATATTTGATTGGCAGTGCTTGATTCTTCCTTGAATTGTCCAAAGTCTAATGCCTCAGTGCATGACTGACCTTTTGGAGTTTTTAACAGCTCTTTAAACTCTGTGATTTTATCTTGTGTGATTTCTTCCTGTTTTAATATGGTCTGAGCCGCCAATTGAACCCAGTAAGGTTGAGTATGTAACCAGTTGATAATGTCTTCTCTCACGCGACCCATTCGCAATACTCCGGTAAACTTTTGATTGATATTCGATTGGGACGATTAAAGCATGCATTCGTAGATGTGAATATGCGACCTCTATTAGTAAGATCTAAAAACTTGATACAGAGCAAATAATTGGACGGTTAAATCTTTGTTTGCCTACATGCAGTGGATGAGGGATTTTGGCCAATCAATAAGAGGATTCGCAATACCTCTGGCTGCCTGATTTGGTCAAGGCGTATGAGGTAAGGTGTCGGATCAATTATGAGCCAGTACACCTATACCCGACATCCCTCCTACCTAGCCTCCACCTCACTCAAGACCACTGTTTGTCAAAGTTTGTGAACTCGGCAATGTCACTATCCGATAATGAAAGGACAATCGACGCAATATCTTCTTCGCATTCGCTGGCAACAACCCTATCAGCAATAACATCCTTCAGCGTCTCAACACTTACGTTAAGTCGTCTTGCTTTTGCCTTTATTAGTCTTTCCACGTCATCGTGCATAGAAGTCAGCCTCCAAACTCCTTACCCTAGGATAGTTATAGCATTGGGCATTATTGCGCTGCGCTACCATCTGAATAGCCTCAATCAACGCCTTGTCCCTAGTAACGATGGCGATTTTATGCTGATTGTCGCCCTTTAGTTTCTTTGAACGCATCAGTAATTTAGTTAGCAAATACAGCAACATAAAGTCAGATGAGTTCTTAAAAACAGGAGCAACTTTGCCGAGAGGTTTTCCTGTGGGGTTTTTGGGGAGCTTGGCTGAGTGGTTGGCAACAGCAATGTACTTGATAGCCCCCTGACCTTCGTTGGCGAACGTGTATCCATCAGCTTTAACGCAGTCACAATCGAGTAATACGATTTTCATTTCTTATCTCCGTTTGTATGAAAAACGCACTTTAACTGTACATGCATACAGTAAAATGATCAATAGGTTTTTGGTTGCTCTTTAGATGGTAACTAAATCAGATACTTAAGTGCTAGAGGTCATAAATTTCGGATGATAGTTCGTCATTTATTCTTCGTATTAGAGGATTGATTTAAGTTATTGATATTTATGGATTGCCGTCACTTCTTGCTGTGGTGTTCAAGTTCACATCCCCACTAAGAAAGCAACCAAACGTTTTAATGCCCTGTACCGATCAAAACTTCACCTTTACTGAGTCTGATTATTTTTGTATCTATATGGTTTTCAGACACTTGTTCGAGGAGGGGCTATGCCGGAAGCTTCAAAAAAACACTTAGAGGCAAAGAAAAACCACCATCATGTATGGGCTAACTATATGAGGCGATGGTCGCCTGATAACAAACAGGTTTATTACACAACCAAGAAGAACAACGACATTCGCCTTGATAGTGTCAAAAGTATTGCTGTTGAGCGGGACTTTTATCGAGTGAAGCCACTTAAACCTGAACATGTGCAAGTAATTAGGATTTGGTCATTAAAAAGCCCCAAAGACCTACACGAGCTACACATGTCTTATCTGAATGATTACCTAAAGATGCAATACATGGAATCGCTATATGTACAAAGTGGCAAGAAAGATGAAACCGTTGATAAGCTGATTGAAGCTTGGAAGAGTAATGGTATTGAAAACTACCACACAGCTCACGAAAATGAAGTTCAAGAAATTCTAGAGGCTCTTGCAAATCGAGATTTATCGATTCTTGATAAAGATGACAACATGATTAAGTTCATGCAATTCTTTGGTCATCAAATAGCGAGAACAAAAAATTTCAAAGATACGATAAGCAATGCAGCCGACAATCATATTAAGACGTTAACACTAGAGTGTTGGTGGTTTATTGGTTACATGTTCGGCATGAGTATAGGTCGATCACTTTACTTAGATAGAAAAGACGATACTCATTGCCTGCTGATCAATGACACTGATATACCGTTCATTACTTCTGACCAACCTATTGTTAATGTTCACCCAGCATTAACCGCCGAGGTTAAACCACCAGAAGATCATGAGTGTGATTTTTACTATCCAATATCACCAAACGTTGCCTACATGATAAACAAATCAAGTCGGTTCCCATGCGGTATGGTTCAAGTATCAGTCGATGTTGTTGAAGAAATGAATATCAATATAGCCAAACGTGCCAACTTTCATATCATTGGTAACAGTAAGGAGTCGCTTAAGCCTTATAAGAAGTTTGTTGGCTTAAATTTCAATGCTGTTAAAGCAGTCCACAGAACATCTGATTTGCGTGAGTAACTGTAAATCAAATAACCAGATAGGAAATTCGACGCTCTCAAAGACTCACTTTTGAAGCAGAAACTGTTAACGATGAGCGTACTGGCATCCCTCTCGATTTGAATTCAGAGAGTGAATCAGTTCACCTAGCGATTAAGTGAATATTCATTAATGATGAGTAGGTCAGATTGAATGGACAACATCGATGGTGCTTGTAGGTTGAATCTCCAATTGTTCCGCTAGCTCCTGATATGATGCGTCCCACTAAGCATTGAAAGATTATAAGTTCCTAATTGATAGCATTTCTAACTTAAATTCAGTATTAGAAAATGTACATGTAGTGCTTACGAGAAGTTCTAAGCACAATATATTTGCAGCCGAGGTTGTTTCTCCAAATAGTGACCCCATATAAAATAAGGACTTAACTACATGGAAATGGCATATGACGGTAAGACGGGATTTCAGCTTGTTTTTGGACAACTTGAAGATCAAGAACAAGGATTCGATATCGAGTCGCTATGGAACCATCACTAAGAACCTTAATGAAAAGTTTCGAGGTTTAGAAAATGATAAAACCAATAATAGCCTTCAAGCTGGTTCGTATGGTCGTTACTCTGGAATTCAAGGTATTTCTGACCTTGATATGCTTTACATACTTCCACCTTGGGCTTGGAATACCTACCGTAAAGATCCATCAAAGGCACTAGATCATGCTAAAGATGCAATTCAGCAGACATACAAGACAAGTAAGGTAAGAAAAGACCGGAACGTGGTGGTGGTTGAGATGCAGGATTTTACCTTTGAGGTGGTGCCTGTGTTTGAATGGCAAGGTGTTTTCAAATATCCAGACACATATAACGGTGGCTTATGGCGCAAGTGTAATACTCGTGCTGAATTAGAAGCATTTAGGGGGCTGAATACCGAGCGCAAAGACAATCTACGTAAACTTGCGAAAATGGTTCGTGCATGGAAGCATAGAAATGATATTCAGATGAGCGGCTTTCTGATTGATACTCTCTGTTACAACTTCTTCAAAGACAACACCGATTACGATAAGGCTAGTTTCGGTAGTTTTGACAAGATGGTGAGAGACTTTTTTCAATACCTTACCAAAGAGCCAAAGAAAGCATACTACTACGCATTTGGCAGTAACTCTCAAGTCGGAGTAAAGAAAGCATTTCAAGCTGATGCAGAGATCGCTCTGAACAATGCCATAGAAGCCATAGAAGCCAGAGAAGGCGGCTATGAAGATAAGTGCAACCAGCGGTATAAAGCCATTTTTGGCACTAAGTTCCCCAATCGTGAAGCCAAAGAAGTCTCGGCGGTTAATGAGCAGTTTATCGAGGAGCTATTCGATCTAGATATTACCAACCAAATTGTCATTGATTGCGAAATCAAAAGCGATCTAATGACCAGAATGTTGTCATCATTAAAATTTGGCGGGGAACGAATTCAGCACCAACGCAAACTGCACTTCTTCGTAAAGCAAACCGATATCGGTGGAGATTATGAAGTGAAGTGGAAGGTACGTAACCGTGGGTATGAAGCGGATAGGCAGAAGAATCATCGTGGTGACATAATGGATGATGATGGTAGTAAAACCCGTATTGAGACTGCTAATTTCTTTGGAGACCATACGGTTGAGTGTTACGCTATCCGCGATGATAGGGTGATAGCACGACATGAAATCACAGTCCCAATCGAATAGGAACGATAGCTTATGACAGAACAGACGATTAAAAAGCAAGTGGCAAGAGAGTATTACAACGTACTCTACAGCGCCAAGCTTCATTTTGCGTCATTTGATATCTGCGAGAAGCTTCCGACGATGATCAGCGTAATTTCGCTGTCTTTTGGTGTGCTTGGCTTGGCATTTGCCGAGTTCAATAGTAAGGCTTTAGCGGCACTTTTACTTATTATCGGTATCATTGGAATCACCCTCAAGCCAAGAGAGCTTCAAAAGGGGCAGTATGAAGCTACAGGGGTTAGTCTGACTGACATCAGCAAGAAGCTAGAGCATATTTACTGTGAGATTGATGTACAAGATACAGAATCTGTTGCCAAGGCGAGAGCTGACTTAGCGCAAGCGCAGGCTGATCATCGAGCTGTTGGCACTATGCCTCCGGTGCTAATGTCCTCATGGTATGCCCATTACAAAGTCTTTTCTGAGCACAATAGTGACTGGATGAGCAAGGAACTTGAACTCGGCTTTAATGACAAAGTTCCACTAAGTCTGCGTGCGGTGATCATCGGTGCCATAGTCGCTGCCTTGTTATGGCTAAACCCATTGTGCATCACAAGCAAGACTTGGGCGTGGGTTTCTGAGCCTTGTGTTGGTTGTTGGCAAGAACAGCTCGCACCGGGATTAGAACCAGCTTTAGCCAAGGATGCCACGCCAGAACCAAAACAGGATAGTGAAGTAGCTAAATAACAACAAAAGGACACGTAATGTGTCCTTTTTGCTATGTCAAGGGTGTTAATTTAGGTTCATCATCTGCCTGTGTTAACTCGAACATGTATTGGTTCGTTATTAACCAATTGATATAATTGAATTAGTATAAATTATTAAACGATTTAATAATTGCACATTTCTTGTTGTGGTGCTCACATTAACTGCCGTATGAAGCTCACTACGAACTAACTTAGTTTAGGCACTTCAGTTTTCATCATCCTCCGCCGCTCGAACCTTGGCACCATTTTGATTGAAGTTGACATCAATGATATTTGCTAAATCTTTTGCAGCTCTCATTCGAGCATCGACATCCTGAGGAGGGATGGCGTTCCACAAACTGACAAGTAGCTCGTGTGTATGTGCCAAATGTTTGCTTATTGCCTCATCTTTGCGCTCTAATTCTGCTTGATGGTCTTCCTTTTGCTTTCTTAGCTTCTTACGGGCTTCTAACCCGCTATCGTACTTTGATTTCAGATCTTGGTAGGCAGGGTGCCTCTTGATCACATCATCGGTTATGTTGCTGTCGCCAAACTCTTTTCTAACCAATGTAGCCTCAATTGCATCAAGGACATCTTGGTGACCTTTGGCGGCATTATTCGACAGCCCAGCCTCTTTCTCGACATTGGCTTTATTAATTTTAACTTCCTTGCCAGCGGCAATTCGGTCTTTCAAATCTGGATGCTCAGGCTCTTGGCGAACTAGCCTATCAAGCGCGTCAAAGAGTGCTTGCTTTGTTTGCTGGGGATTACGTCTGCGCTTCATGCCATCACCTTAAAATCAATAACAAGACTCTTAACAGCTTCGGGCACTTGGTAGGGTTCATACTTAAAATCTAAGTCTTTCATAATGCGTTCGCTAGCAAGGATGGTCATATAACAGGATGACGCCACGCTTGGATTCAGCTCACCCTCAGATGCTAGGCGCTCTAGCCGATACATTGCGTTCATGCGAGCGCTTTCGGCATAAGCAACATTCTCAATGTAGTCAAACTCACAATCAACACACTCGGTCAGGTCTATTGCCAGACGCATTGAGCACTTATCATTGCTGCAATACATAGAAGGGGCAATAGCGTGGATGTGCTGCTTGCCAGTTCTGAGCTTTTCTTCCCAGTATTCTTTTGTCAGAAGTCGTTTGTTGGTGCCATCCTCAAAGTAATTGGGGTTGTTTTGGATCTCTCTCAAGTACGCAGCCCCTTTACCGCCAGCAAGTCGTTCACCATTGGCTAGGCGTTTGAAGATACGCACACAAATATCAGCCTTCTCTGATATTCTTAAGTCGCTAACTTCTTTCCAAAACGTTGGGTATTTGGTTGCATTTCTTGCGTACCAACGTGTCATCGCCATTGAAAAGTGCCCCAATTGTTGTTTTAAAGCTGGAAATGAACATAGCTCATAACCAACAAGGTAGTAGGCAAGGCTCCTTCTTGCTTGGTGAGGCGTAATTTTGTACTGTTCATCTACATTATGTGTCTGCTTACCTTCAGAAATACTCAAATTATCAATATCCACTTGAGTTAAGCTCATATCAACACCACTTTCCTTAGCGATGAATCTGATCAGGGTTCGACCAAGGGCTGTCTTGGTTCGTTGACGATGAGAGGAAGCTCTTTTTAAATCAACAAACATAGTGTCAGATTTGACTTCTTTAATGTATGCCCTATAAGGCGCTGACAGCGCATTTAGTACATGAAAGGCTTTGTAACCATCAACCGTAGTGACGTAAGTGTCGTCAAGCTTCTGTGTGGTTGGAGTTATTTTTGACTGCCTTGTTGTAAATATGTATATCGTCTCTTTCTTGCGTAATGAGTTTCCGATTGGAAGATCAATGTCTTGGGCACCGAACTGAGGATGTAACGCGTAAAGTTCATCAATGCGCATCCCTGATAAAAGTAACGCCAACCATGAGCATACATTGCATATCCGCGACAAGTATTCTTTTGCTTCAGCAAAACGCAATTCCTTTCCTTGGAACTTAAATGTTAATTTTTTTGTATAGTTATTAAGCGACAGAATTACCTTATTCTCATTAAAAAGTTGTAGCCATCGGTCGTTTTGTTCGTAATCGATAAGGTTGATGCCTTCAGCTTTTAATGCTGATAAAAATTCTGATGTTTCTAGTCGTTCTTTTTCTCTTTTATCAAAGGATCTTGCGCCAACCCTAATGTTGCTGATGGCTTTCTTTTCAGCTTTATCACCAGCTTTTAACATTTCTTCTGTTAACTTTTGTAGTTCATGTCGATGCTTGTATGCCTCTTGCACCTCCTTAATAAAAGAATTTACAAGTTCAGACCAGATCCTAAAAGGGATAACCTCATTTTGTTGAGTGTCAGCTTTCTTAATATTTAGCTTTTTATGTGTTAAATGTGGTAGTTGCACCTCAAATGAAAGGGTGCCACCATATTTTCTTAGTGAATTTAAACCTACAAACATCAACTGCTGACTTAAATCAAATCCATCAGCAATCCAGTCTGACAGCGTTTCTTCTGTTATATCTTCAAAACCGTTAAGACCATACCTAAGCGCCATTGAAGCAAAACACTTTAGGTTGGTTATCCTTGCAGTAAGGGTCGATAATTCAACAACCTCTGCTGAGTGGTAAATTACCGCCAAAGCATATGCTTTAATTTGGTTAATGAAGTTCCTTTCTGCTTCCTTCGAAGCGATTGGAGTAACATTGGCACCAAGTTCTTTATTAAGGTGAAAATTTAAATTAGCAATGCTTTTATTATTTAAGGTGCTTTTATTAAACTCCCAGACATCAGAGCTGAATTTGATTACAATTTTTCTATCTTCATAAACAGTAATATTTTCTAAAAAGGCATAGTCGCCACTTTTTAAGGCTAACTTAACAGCGGCGCTACTGGCATCACAAGGAGCATTAGTTTCAGCCGATCCTAGTGGCAACGCTTCATTTTTTTGCAGTGGCTTCAGTACGATCATATTAATCAGCTTCCTTGATGTTAAAGATATTGCATAACTGAACTATGTTCTTCAAACATGAAATAGCGCCCATTCTCATCAAGAATTTCTTCAGCCTTTTCTCTTGTGGATTCTGGCAATGTATCCAACTTACTATAAAATGCCGCCACTCGTGACTCTATAACGTTGGCTCTCTCTGGAAATAAGTGAATTGCGTCTTCTAGAGCATCAATAAAACTGATTAGCTTATATACGGCGTGTACATCATCCACTAATTCCGCACTATTACACTTCACACACAGGTCGTACTGGTAACATGGAATGTCACCAACGTCAGCACCTTCAATCTCTTTGTTGGCAAACTTTTTAGCACCGTAATGCGTTCCGTCTTTACCGGACACTCTAGCTACACCATCGCAAAGCACACCATTCGGGTTGGTAGGCATATTCCTCGCTTTGTATTCCTCATACGCCAACACTGGGATACCTAACTCAGTTTTCAAGGAAGCCACGGCATCATTTCTGCTTTGCCCTGATGCAATCCTGACGAGGCTATTCATTCCCTGAGACGCCATTCTTTGATTCTCTGTTGGGTGACCATTCAGGTAAGAAACCATAAGAGTCTCCAGAGAATTCTGTAATATTTCTTTTGCGGAAAAACCATTATCTTCAGGGGAATACTCTTGATTACTTGTTGTTGCCCTTATTCGGCTAGATAATAAAGAAAGATAAAAGTCATCATAACCTAGACCATAGTCCTTTAAAAAATTTCTACCCAATACCTCTTTTGGGGTATTCCACTGTGTTGTGTTGTATTTGGCTCCCAATGGTAATAGATATGGTTCTTTAAAAGATACCTTCCCCGTACCATCTGCATTTTTCGGCGTTGGGATTGGATTGAAAGCATTAGAATAAGATTCGACTTTTTTCAGAAACTCTTTATATTGGACAGGGACAACAAAATCACCATCTCTACCATCATCGTATTTGAACCTGACTTTTATATTGCCATCATCATCAGGTTCACCATACTCTAGAGGCATAATAATTCCCTTTAGTTCAACATCTGTAAGGCATTGAATAGCGCCAAACACCATCGATCTTAATCTTCTAGTTAATGATTTAGCTTCTGTCGGTTCCACTAATGATTTATTAACAACTTTTCCACGGAGAGGTGTATTAACAACAGAGTATAGAGGATAAGTGTTACCATTGTATAAGTCGTAAAACAATTTGATAAAATAATCAGCCAATCCGTATCTAGATGATGAATATAACCCCAAATTCATTGCTACTAAAGGAATAATATGATCATCGAATAGTCCAACCCCATTAGTTGTGTAAATATAAAATAGTCGCCCAAAATCTTCTGTGGAGTAAATTTCAGAAAGGGTTGATAGAACTTCAATAAATGTCACTCCATCTTCTATTCCGTTGGTATCTCGTTTATCTATATCAGTAACTACGATGCCAGCATCTTCGTTAGCATCATTTGAAACCACATGCAAAGATTCATCTAGAGATTCAAATAACGCTCTAACTTCTGAGTTTGAACGACCTTTATAACCTTTAACTTTAACTGTGCGAGAAGTTCTGCCTGCTCGTTCTTCCTTTATGATGCTAATTGGGTGACGAACGTCCAGAATTGTAGTTGTATTAAATGCTGTGTAATAAGAAAAAAGTAAATATCCTGAAGCCATTGCCTGATTAAACGGGGAGTTGGCTGAAATCGATCCGCGCCTAATCGTTGACTTTAAATCAATGGTGATTTCCTTGCCATCAACCACATCAATCACAACATCCTTTAAAACATCGGGAGGCGGAAGGGTTGGGTTAGCATCTTTGTAAGCAATCAACCTAGTCGCAAGGTTAGTAAAGTAATAGTTCAAACGACGCAGCATTGTTTGCCATTCGTTTGGTACATATGGAACCGTAGTGGGTCTTCTGTCTGTTTTGAATTGCTTTAGAGATGATTGGAGCCTACCAACATCGAATCCGATTTTATTCAATATCGTATCTTGTTTGACTTTAATCGATTGAGCAGTGCCCTCTTTATATCCTAATTGCTCACCATCTTCATACTGGAAAATATATTTCTTTGCTTCGGTTGCAACAACAACCTTTTCCCAACTTGCGTCGTGCATAGCCTTGTAGCCATCTTCTGAAAATGGATCAACATTAAGGGTGTCTGAACCTCTAAGGTATGCGATGAAAACATCGATGTTCCTTATTAGAGTGGCATGTGACATGCCATCTTTCATTCCTTGGATAATATCTTTATAAAACTTCTTCACCATTTTTCGGCGACAAGGAATAGCCAATTCTTGTGAGGGATCGCATTGTTTGTGACAAAGCCTCTTTAGATTAAATGTCGTAGTAGCCTTTGCAGAGCCTAATGGATTATCAAGAACCACAACCATATCAAGCTGTTCAACAGCCGCTCCATTAGAAGATGGCGGCGGTGGTGTTGTCGCTTTTTTAACGC
The DNA here is from genome assembly GCF_003026815.1 of Photobacterium damselae. GTDB lineage: Bacteria > Pseudomonadota > Gammaproteobacteria > Enterobacterales > Vibrionaceae > Photobacterium > Photobacterium damselae. Next base: position 348,197 of record NZ_PYOG01000002.1, read on the forward strand.
TGGCGATAGGACTTTTTGCCATAGTTACTGATTCCTCATAAGCGCTTTCATATAGTTATTCTTTCTCTGTGCAAACTCACGCCAGTGCTTGTCGTTATTCATGTGGTCGATGTATTTCTGGGTGGTTGCTGTTTGTTCGTGCCCCATTAACTCAGCCAGCTCAGTCAGTAGCATGTCGAAAATAAGACCACGGCTAGCGTGTTGCTCGTATAGCCAGTGTGTGGCAAACGTTGCCCTAGTGTCGTGTACTGTAAAGTACCAGTCCTTGTGAGTTAATCTGATATTCTTCCTGATTGACTCAAAGTGCTTCTCTATAGTGTTAGGGCTGTAATAGCGACCCTCTGTGTGCGAAACAAATAAACAATTGTGTTTAACCAACGCTCTACTCTCAGCACGCACCCTTGCTTTACTAGTTTTATACAAGAAGAGTGCATCCATTACTTTTCTAGGAACTTGAATTGTCCTAGCTTTGTCATACTTGGTTTGGCAGCCGTTCTTTACCGGAGACAGCAAGACCGGAATCGTGTCCAGTTCTGGTGATGGATATCTAACTTCACTGGCAGGAAAAGTTACTAACTCTTCAACCCTCACGCCGACTTCTGTTGCCAAGTACAGCATCAAGTTCTTCACTTCAGATGCCGACTCAAAGTTGCTATCAAGCTTTAGGTAGCTGTAGAAGATACGCTTTTCATCTTCGCGCATTGGTGTCAGCTTGTGACTAGTGCTTGCATTAGGCTTGGCACCTTTAAATGGCTTTAGCAATCCTGTTGTATTCACACTGATAAAGTCTTTATCGCCAACCTTGGTATGACCTAATATGTCGTGTTGGTTGACCTTTTCCACACCACGCTTTCTGCCTTTGCCATTGCGCTTCCTAATCCGCTTCGTTGTGTATTCAAAAGGAATAAAGTTCTCTGACATGCGAATGATTCTCTCGACATGCATGAACTCGTAGAATTGGATTATGACACCCACGTATGTAGCTGCTGTACTAGCCTCCCAGATGCCCTCTGTAGTGACTTCACCATCAACAACAACGTCACGCTTAAGATTATCGACTAAGAAATCACGAAACCCGTAAACAACACCTTCTTCCCTTTCACTAGAGCAGTCATAGATGGTTTTACCAGCAAGTCGTAGCCAGCGATAAAATAGGAGAAGCGCTTGTGAGTGCGTGTTTAGAGTTGATAGCTCGACGCTATCTTGTGCAACATGGTGAAGGTATAAGTTTGCAGGAAAGACTAGTGCCCCAGAAGGGTCAGTGAGTAGAGGGATGGTTACCATCGTGGGGTTGATGCGTTCTTTAATTGATGGTTTTAGCTCTCCGTTGTCATCATGAACAAACTCAAGAACTGGTTTTCGTTCAACAGCTAGAGTAACCGATGTGTAGTCACCATTTGCGTACTCGGATGATACTAATTTGCGCTGCCTTGCCATCCATGCATCTCCTTTAGTTATTATGGAGATACTATAGCTTCGTCTAACTTTTTAGTCTAATTATTTTGCTTCTATTTTTAGTACATTTTTGGTCTAATGATTTAGACAACATTATCCCACATAATCCACATCGACATACCATTGATACGTAATGCTAAACTGATTGCAATCGCAATAGCCCCAATTTCAATAGCTCCTTGCATCCATAAATAAATCGACAGCGCCGAGATAATAAAGAGTAGGGAATAGTTTGCCAATTGCACACAAACATCAAAACCTGTTACCAAGCGCATTTGTTGGTAGACAGTTTTTAAGAAGCCTTTCATGCCATCTTCGGCATAATCGGTTTCTCTGGTGCTATGAGAAAACAGTTTTACCGTCGAAATATTGGTGTAGCTATCCACTATACGGCCCGTCATTAAAGAACGAGCATCGGCTTGCTCTGTCGCAACTTGCTTAAGTTTGGGAACAAAGTGTAATTGAATGGCAATATAAGCGATTAACCAAGCCACCATAGGGATCATTAACAACCAATCAGCTTGAGCAAGAATCACCAGCATGGAAGTAAAATACACCAGCACATAGACAAACACATCGGCGGTTTTCATGACTGTTTCGCGAACAGCTAATGAGGTTTGCATTACTTTTGTCGCAATACGACCAGCAAAGTCATCTTGATAAAAAGATAGGCTCTGGTTCAGTAAGTATCGGTGTGCTTTCCAACGAATTGACATTGGATAGTTGCCCAACAATGATTGGTGTGAAAGCAAAGATGAGAGTAACACTAACAGTGGCATCACAATCAAAATGACCAAGCTGATACCAAACAATTTGCCGGCATTTTCACTTAAGAATGTTTTCGGATCGCTTGCTGCCAGCCAATCTACCAGTTGTCCCATAAAACCAAATAGTGCAACCTCAATCATGGCAATAACAGCACTTAATAAAGCAACCATAATAAGTGGCTTTTCAAATCCTCGCGTGTAATAGCGACAAAAAGCAAAAATGGTATTCGGGGGCTGGCTGGGATCGTCTTTTGGAAAAGCTTGCGTTAATTTTTCAAAACGCTTGAACATAATTCACCTGAGCTGAAATAAGATAGGAAGTGAGATAAAAGCACTAGTTAAAGGATAGGGAAGAAGTATTTTTCGAGCAATAAGAGAGAGAAGGGAGTGGCAAAAGTGTGAATGTAAGCGCAACAATAATGCCGCGCTTAATATTATCTGTCTTGATTAGAAGTATTATCCCTTACGATTGGCTACCCACAGATACATCAGCTCAAGAGCAATGGTTGCCGCTGCAAGCGATGTGAGATCACTGTGATCATAAGCGGGAGAAACTTCCACCACATCCATACCAACCAAATTAATATCAGTCAGTCCACGGATGATTTTTAATGCTCTATCTGAGGTAATCCCACCAATAACAGGTGTTCCTGTACCCGGCGCAAAAGCAGGATCTAAACAATCAATATCGAAAGTTAGATAGACCGGCATATCACCAACTGTCTGTTTTATCTGAGCCACAATTTCTGCAACAGACAAATCATTCGCATCCATAGCATTGATAACATGATAGCCGTGATTTTCTTTCTTATATTCGGTTCTAATGCCAATTTGAACTGAGTGGGCAGGATCAACTAACCCTTCATTTGGCGCATGATAAAACATGGTTCCGTGATCATAACGGCTACCATGTGGATAAGTATCGGTATGGGCATCAAAATGAATGAGCGCCATTTTACCGTAATGTTTTGCATACGCTCTTAGCAGCGGCAGAGTAGCAAAGTGATCGCCACCCAGAGTCAACACGGTTTTACCATCAGCCAAAATTGCATCGGCCGCGGCTTCTAATCGCGTTGTAAAATCTTCTGCATCACCACTATCGAAGACTAAATCACCAGCATCAATGACCTTAGCTTCTTCGAGTAAATTGAAATCCCAAGGAAACTTTTTACTTTCCCACGCTAGATTGACTGAGGCTTTACGTATTGCATCAGGACCAAGGCGAGCTCCTGGTCTACCCGATGTAGCGAGATCTAACGGCGCACCTAAGATAACCATATCAGCATCGGTATTGATAGGGTTACGCACATAAGGTACGCGTACAAAAGTCATTGCATTGGAGTACAAGGAATAATCAGTTTTAGTAAACAAATCATTCATATTAAGCCTCATAAGCCCATAAACGAGCTAAAAATCAATAGAGATACATTTCACTGTGCGATGAAACATTAACAATTGTCACTTATTTTAATCATAGGTGACAATTGCTTTATGTGGGAAAAAGGAGCGAATGTCTAACGAAGTGGTTTTCTGGTCTCGATAAGAAATTGTCATGAATATTTAAAAGTAAAATTGTTCTCTTTAAATCGTGGGTATTTTGCTGTGGCATTACGAGAAGTGAAAACAAAATCAAATCATGCTTACAACTAATAATTAAAACCTATCAATACAATAGAAAAGGAAAATTGGTTTTATTAGCAACTGTGGATTAAATTTAGTGCATCGAATGAATCGAGCGATAAGAAACGATTTATTTTGTAATGAAATACAGTGTTAACGGTCAAGGTGTTATGAATTCTAAATCGGACTTAGATTAACTATCGATTACAGCTTATACAATTTGGTTATCAGCTTAAAAGTTCATAGTTAATTTGCATATTTAGTAACATGCATATGGTTGCGAATTTATAAGACCAACGTATCCTTAATAGGAATAAACAACGCCTGCGTCATTAGGTGTTAAGTAAAATAATTAGGAGAACAGTGATGTCTAAATGTCCCTTCCACAACAACGAAACTGTTGTGAATCCAGCCGTAAATCCAGGTAACGGTACATCACCAAGCGATTGGTGGCCAAATCAACTTAAACTAGATCTACTTCATCAACATGACCGTAAGTCAAACCCAATGGGTGAAGATTTTGACTATGCGGCAGAATTTAAAACATTAGATCTTGAAGCAGTTAAGCAAGACTTGCGTGATCTTATGACAGATTCACAAGAGTGGTGGCCTGCAGACTTTGGTCATTACGGTCCTTTCTTCATTCGTATGGCATGGCACAGTGCAGGTACTTACCGCACAGGTGATGGCCGTGGCGGGGCAGGTACTGGTAACCAACGTTTTGCTCCTCTAAACAGCTGGCCAGATAACGTAAACCTTGATAAAGCACGTCGTCTAATTTGGCCTATCAAACAAAAATACGGTAAGAAAATTTCTTGGGCTGACCTGATGATTCTTACTGGTAACGTAGCTCTTGAATCAATGGGCTTTAAAACACTAGGCTTTGCTGGTGGTCGTCAAGACATTTGGGAACCAGAGTTAGATATCTACTGGGGTAAAGAAACCGCATGGCTTGCTGATGATACTCGTTACGAGAAAGAAGAAGAGCAGCGTGATCTTGAAAACCCACTAGCAGCAGTACAAATGGGTCTTATCTATGTGAACCCAGAAGGTCCAGATGGTAATCCTGATCCTCTATTAGCTGCTCATGATATTCGTGAAACATTTGCTCGTATGGCAATGGATGATGAAGAAACGGTAGCGCTAATCGCAGGTGGTCACACATTCGGTAAGACTCACGGTGCAGGCGATGCGGCTCATGTAGGTCCAGAGCCAGAAGCTGCGGGTATTGCAGAGCAAGGTCTTGGTTGGACTTCAAGCTTTGGTAGTGGTAAAGCAGGCGATACTATCTCAAGTGGTTTAGAAGTTACTTGGACTACAACACCAACAGAGTGGAGTAACGGTTTCTTTAGCAGCCTATTCTACAATGAGTGGGAACTAGAAAAGAGCCCAGCAGGTGCATACCAGTGGGTATCTAAAGGCGGCGAAGTTCACCCTGATGCTTTTGATCCTAATAAGAAGCACAAAGCAACAATGCTAACTACAGACCTTTCTCTACGTTTCGACCCTGCGTATGAGAAAATCTCTCGTCGCTTCTTTGAGAAACCACAAGAGTTTGCTGATGCGTTTGCTCGTGCATGGTTTAAACTGACTCACCGTGATATGGGTCCTCGTGCTCGTTACCTTGGTTCAGAAGTTCCAGCACAAGAGTTTATTTGGCAAGATCCAATCCCAGCCGTAAATCACGAGCTAGTGGATGATGCTGATATTGCGAAACTAAAACAAGAAATCGCAGCATCTGGTCTGTCTGTACGTGAACTTGTATCAACAGCATGGGCATCTGCCTCTACTTTCCGTGGTTCAGACATGCGTGGTGGTGCAAACGGTGCTCGTATCCGACTATCTCCACAAAAAGATTGGGTAGCGAACGAACCAGAGCAACTAGATAAAGTGCTTAATGTTCTTGAAGGTATTCAAGCGCGTTTTGAGAAGACCGTATCTCTTGCTGACCTTATCGTACTTGCTGGTGGTGTTGGTATTGAAATGGCTGCAAAAAATGCAGGTCGTGATATCTCTGTACCATTTGCACCAGGTCGTATGGATGCATCACAAGAGCAAACAGATGTTCATTCATTTGCCGTTCTTGAGCCAATGGCTGATGGTTTCCGCAACTTTGAGAAGAAGAAATTCTCTGTATCACAAGAAGAGTTGCTACTAGATCGTGCACAATTACTTAAACTAACAGCGCCTGAAATGACAGTACTTGTTGGCGGTATGCGTGTTCTAGATACTAACCATGATCACACTCAATACGGTGTGTTTACTGAGCGTAAAGAAGCCCTAACAAATGATTTCTTCGTAAATCTATTAGATATGGCAACTAGCTGGAAACCAACCTCAGTTGATGAAGACGTGTTTGTCGGTACAGACCGTAAGACTGGTGAAGAGAAGTGGACAGCAACTCGCGTAGACCTAGTATTTGGTTCTAACTCACAGCTTCGTGCTCTAGCAGAAGTTTATGCTTGTGCTGACTCAGAAGAGAAGTTTGTAAATGACTTCGTAAATGCTTGGGTTAAAGTGATGAACGCTGACCGTTTTGACCTTAAAAAATAAATTCTAGTTAAGTAATTAATTTAGAATAACCAAATAAAACGCCCTAATTAAATGTTAGGGCGTTTTTTATTTCAAGTTACGTTAAGATTTATTCAGATGTTTTCTTATTACGTTTTTCCATTCGTTTTTCTTTTAACGTTCGTTGAGCTTTTTTCTTTGTATTATATCGAGCCATGATCATATCCTTATGTAAGTAAATATTATATTAATGAACATTATGTTTGTTTTTTACTGCCATTATTTTAAACCACAGATATTTACCATTTTCTTTGGCATAAATATCATCACCGACACGGCGTCCAATCAGTTCAGAGCCAAGAGGTGACAAGATGGATAAAGGGCGAGAGTCTTTAGTCACACATCCAGGAATACTGAGTTGATAGCAGTAATCTTGGTGTCCCACAAGGTCACGAATTGTGACAATAGAATCAACATATACCATTTCTGAATCAAAACTGTTTTTTTCTGTTTTATCAATTTTATTCAGTAAGTTTTCAAGTATATGGGGCTTTATTGCTAGAGATAGCGAATTCTTTAATAAACTGAGCATAGTTCTTCCTCTATTATACCCAGCCATTTCAAACTAAATTGACGGTATGGGTTTATTTAATTACACGATTTAATATGGGTAATTAAATACAGGAAGATAAGGCGATAACCTCTCATAACGACTCCTTAATAACTAGTTGAAGACAGCATATCGAATTGTATTTTTTATTCAAATTATGACTATTTTAGAGTGTTAGTTGGTTTTCTGATTTTTATTAGAACTAAAGAATATTAGCCATCTATTATTAGAGTTTTAGCCTATTTAAATAATGAAAAGAGAGGGAAATAAATTGAAACAGTTATCGTATTTAAAAATGGATGAAAAAGGGAGAAAAATGACAGTAAATTGAAATAACCCAAAGTATGAGACTAACCGCATCAGATTGACTATGGTATGCTACTAATGTTTTTTTCATTATAGAGCTATCATGAAACGATTATTCCTATCACTGTGCATACTTGCGACTTCGACGGCTTGTTCATCTTCCGAAGTGCATTTTGTGCGAAAACCCCTACATATCGATGTTCAAGCGGATCTCCCTGTGCAAGTGAATGAGACATCAGGACTTGCGGTGATCAACAATCGGGTTTGGACTCATAATGACAGTGGTGGTAAAAACGAGATTTATCAGCTCTCTCCTGACTATAAAACCGTTACAAAAACCGTCTCAATTAAAGGCAATAAGAACTACGATTGGGAAGATCTAACCCAAGATGAACGCTATCTCTATGTCGGTGATACTGGTAATAACAGTACGCGTCGTAATGGGGGAGTCATTTATAAACTGCGTATTAGTGACGTAGAAAAATACCATTCCGTAATGCCGTACAATGTGATTCGGTATCAGTTTAAAAACTTCCATAAGGCAAAGACCTATCAACACAATTTTGATAGTGAAGCTATTGCTAGTGTAGGCGATAAGATCTGGCTATTTAGTAAAAATTGGAACGATGAGCAATCTCAGCTGTATGTTTTAAGTAAGAGTGCGCAGCGTCAACTATTAAAGCCTGTTGCAACTTATCCAACTGCAGGGCTCATTACGGGAGCAGATTATAATCCTCAAACTCAAACCATGGCGTTAGTGGGTTATCGTAAAGACATGCTGCTTGGATACGCTTTTATTTGGTTAGTGAAAGTGAAAAATGACCGATTAGATTGGTCAACGGCGGTGTATAAGCGGTTAGGGATCTACGGTCAATGGGAAGGCATACATTGGGATGGTGCTGATAAACTGCTACTGACAACTGAGAAGAACCCATTAACCAAGGCGTTAATTGGTACTGTAGATGTGAGTTTTTATACTAAGTAGCCATTTTTACTGTTTATTATCTCGATAGCCAGATGGGATAATATAGGACGTTAAAATTACAGTTAAATGCATCTTATTAAAAAGAGCTAGCCCCACGTTATAGGGTCACTTTATTAAGGCTAGCTCTTTGCTTTATTAGGTATTATGAATACTGAATCACCGCCATAATTAATACCACAACCATACTGCTCAACATAGGAACACTGGTACGTTTGATAACATCAATTGGTGTTAATCCTGCCATTCCTGAAACCGTAATAATTACACCCGCAACAGGTGACATAGTTCGGCCAATACCAGCTGCAAATAGAATTGGTAGCAGTGGTAGAAGAGGGTTTACTCCAAAATTTGTTGCGATTTGAGGCACAATTGGAATGAAAGCCATCACAGGAGCATTACCAGAACCGGTAATAAATGCGGTTAGTAAGATAAAGCCAGAGAAAACCACCACAATACCGCTAGGGCCTAAATCAAATGATTTTGCAGTATCGATAAGTGCATTAATGGCGCCGATGTTGGTTAAACCCGCAGAAAAATATTCCGCAGCAATCATCAGAGTTAATACGCTAGCGAAAATCATTCCTGTACCTTTTAACCACGCTTCGAAATTATCAAAAGCACGTTGAATAGAACGGAAACGAATCGCCTCAATAACTACACAAATGGTAATTGTAGACATCATGGCAATTGGAATAGTCATAGTGATCGATTCCATGACCATACTCGAAAAGCCGAACAAAAATACGAAAGGCAATACAGGCAGTAAAGCATAAAACTTAGGAACCGTATCATTCGCATCGTGTTGAGCTTCAAGTGTGGCTAAGTATTTACCACGGTCTTGAGTTGGATCGTAACCATCTTTGCGGTCACAATGGCGTTGCCACAAAATATTAACTAAAGGAATGGTAAACAATAATAATGCTTGGAAAATGGTTTGGTGATTAACCACAAAATCCATTATTTCAACATTAATGGCATTTGCACCAATAACCGCATTTATTTGTCCTGGGCCATATTCCCATGCTGTTGGGATAACAATGGTTGCAACTGCGGTTTTTGCACTGACACCCGCATTTCGTAATACGGGATATAAGGTTCCCATTAAGAGTAATGATAGAGAAGTTGCTCCAGTTATGAATACATACATAATAGAAACAAAGAGCAAAACTAAAATTAATAAAATATAGGGGTTTTTGACCGCCATAACAGGGCGAGAGGTGGCTTTCACCAATGCTTGTGACGCACCAATATGGTTTAAATAGGTCGAAACACCTGCAATAGAAACTAATGTTAAACCGACTTTACCTAAGCGAGTATTGGTGATTTCGGTAAAACGTTGCCATAAGTCAAAAAATAGAGCGCCTTGTGTTTTACCTTCTGCTAATACTGGCGCAATTCCAGAAATAGACGCATAAGCTAAAAGTAACAATCCTGCTGTTATTAACGTTGCTTGAGGGTTGAATTTCTTCAACATTGAGTAAGCAACGAGACCAACTATAAATAAAGTAAATATATATTCCATGTTAAGCTCAAATATCCAAATAAAGATAAGTTATTATTGGTTATTTGCGATATAAAATAATGAGCATTAATCATACAATAGATAAAAAGTTGGCTCCATTGTCATAAGTTGGATTTTTATCACGTAAAATTACGCTTATAATAATATTTTGTTTTACCTTTGTTTTTATGATGTTAAAAAGTGATTTTAATTAAGATATAAAACCACTTTTTAAAGAATAAAAGAGAAGGGATTGATTTGTTGTGGTGCTAGGAAATAAGTGTGGTTGGCGGTTGGTACATGGTTGGTTTGGTTATCTGCTTGTTTCGTTTTTTTGATGGGGTTAGAGCTTGTTGGTTATCTCAAATACTCATTTATATCGTATATATCGTATTAACGTAATTTGGGATTAGTTTTTCTGCCTTTAACCTTGCTATTTGCTGTCCATATTAAAAGTAACAAAGTGTTACGGTAGCAATGACACCATATGCATACCACAAGTATTATTGCATTATCTTTTATTTTCAAATCTTAAAAAATACAATGGCGAAAAGTGGCATAACACCTCCTAATTATCTTATTACACTACGCCATAGATTTTTTAATCAGGAGTCATAATGCCTCAATTAGCATTCGAAAAATTACCCCCACTACTATTTCTAGTGATTTCTGTATTACTAGCTGTGGCGCTTTTTATCTTTATTGTTCGACTGAAATCCACAAAGCGAGAACTCGAAGATTCTAAACAAGAAACCGTAAAGACTTCTCAAGCACTTGCTGACTATGAAAAGAAATATTCTGGCATCATTGATGTGGATAAAGAGATTAAGATTAGAAGCCAAGCATTCAACTTACGCCAAGATGAAGCTAATGCAGTTTATCTTAAGATCACAAATGATATTGAGCAGCTCCAGTCGAGTTACAAAGAGAAGAAAGGTATATATGACTCACTCATCCATCAGATAGGCATTTATGATGATGACGTTGAGTTGCTGGAGCTAGGTTTCTATGAACCACACTTTGACTTTGACACGTCAGAGCGATTTAAAGAAAAAATTCGTAAGTGCAAAAATCGTCAAAATGTAGTGGTCAACAAATACTGGCCACAGTATTAGAGGTTAACCAATATAATCGTTCGGATTCATTCGGTGTTAATCCGCCATTATATTGATGTGGTCGTAATTGGCTGTAATAACCAATAATATATCGAGTGATTTCGTGTTTTGCTTCAGCAAAACTACAATAACCTACATTTGGTACCCATTCTGTTTTTAAACTTCTAAAGAAACGCTCCATAGGTGCGTTATCCCAACAATTTCCTCGCCGAGATAAACTTTGTTTAATCTGGCATCGCCATAATAATTGTCGG
>NZ_PYOG01000020.1 GCF_003026815.1 Photobacterium damselae
TTGCTTGGCGACCTTAGCGCTGTGGTCCCACCTGAATCCATGCCGAACTCAGAAGTGAAACGCAGCAGCGCCGATGGTAGTGTGGGGTCTCCCCATGTGAGAGTAGGACATCGCCAAGCACCAATTTAAACTATCGTACTGAACACACGGTAGTTTGAGTGGAGCGGTAGTTCAGTTGGTTAGAATACCGGCCTGTCACGCCGGGGGTCGCGGGTTCGAGTCCCGTCCGCTCCGCCACTTATTTAGAAAAAGCCTGATTCGAAAGAGTCAGGCTTTTTTTCATCTATATAAATTCCCTCTTTTTGTTTCCTACCGTTTACCCTCGGTATAATCCCGTTTGCCATAGCTGATGTTGAGTCTGCTCCGATTTATCTTTTCTATACGCATGATACTTTGATGCTAAATAAGTCATCATTACTGAAAATAGACTGTAAGCCACTAAAAAAGTGATAGGAGAGTGGATGATATCAGCACTGAAAACCCAAATAACACCAGCAATTGTAATGATAAGCTTCGTCATAAGAGCACAAACGAGATAAGTCATAACATAGTGAGGCTGTAAAATGGCTTGGTAAGCGATGAAATAGCCGACTCCAACTGCAATAATTGCTAAGCTAAAACCAACAATAAACGAGTGAGTATGTTCGGTAAAAAGAACGGCAGAGAGTAAGATAACGCCAAGTAAAATAACTTTTTTCATAGCTAACTCCTTAGTGATATCCATTCTGTTTTCTATTGCTGCAAGCCAACAACGCTAGATAACAGAACCAATATGATGACTGCTTAACTATTGTGCATTTATTAAACAATGAAGAGTGTGATCGATATGCAGTTTTAGTGATAAAAATGAGTGAGAAAATAAGGAAAGGGGAAAAGAAAAAAGGTAGCTAATCTCACTTAACTACCTTGAACGCAAAGACATATAGTCTGCGCAATGTAACAGCTATGCGGCATGTTACGATAGGACTCAACAATGAATATCGGGGTAAAACAAATTACACATGAAGGAAAGATTTCAGTTGCAGTAGTACCGCTTCTGCTTGATCTTTATCTTCCATTTCAACAAATAAGCGAAGTAGAGGCTCTGTACCAGAGAATCGAGCCAAAGCCCAACCGCCATTTTTAAAGTAAACTTTTGCACCATCGGCATAGCTGACTTTTTCTACTTCATAGGCAAATTCAGGTAGAGCTTTTTCAACATAAATCTTGTTGTATAGACGCTCACGATCAGAGGCTTTAAAAGTACAATCGCCTTCTGCGGTATAGGTATAGCCGTATTTGCCATAGATTTCATCAAGTAATTCAGAGAGCTTTTTGCCAGTAACGCTGATCATTTCGACCAGTAAGCTTGATGCAAATACGCCATCTTTTCCCTTAATATGACCGCGAATCGTTAAGCCACCAGAGCTTTCTCCACCAATCAGTGAATCATCTGCTTCCATCTGCGCACTAATATGTTTAAAGCCAACAGGTACTTCAAAACATTTTTCACCATAAGCGGCGGCAACTTTATCAAGTAGGTGAGTGGTTGCAATATTACGAACTACAGAGCCTTGCCAGCCTTTATATTCTAATAAGTAGTAATAAAGTAGCAGTAGAACTTCATTTGGATGAATGAAATTTCCTTTTTCATCGATGATCCCTAGACGATCCGCATCGCCATCTGTACCGATACCGATATCATAGCTTTCATGGGCAACAAGGTGCTTCAAACGATATAGAGTTGCAGCACTTGGTGAAGGCATCAGACCACCAAAGGATGGGTTTTGACCATCATTAATAACATCAACATCACAACGGCCTGAGATTAAAACTGTCTGCAGCGCATTTTTAGCTACACCAAACATCGGGTCGATCAGTACGCGTAAGTTCGCTTTTTTGATCGCTTCAATATCGATAAAATCAATGATGCTATCAACAAATTCGTTCATTGGATTGATGATTTCAATCAGCTGATCGTGTTCTGCTTGTTCAAAATCAACGTATTGGATCTGATCTGACTGAAGAGTTGCAATTTGTTGTTCAATCTTTTGAGTAATGATCTCGTCTGCATCTCGGCCACCTTCAATAAAGACCTTAATCCCGTTGTAATCTGCTGGGTTATGAGATGCCGTGATACAAGCTGAATAGGTTGCGCCAATTTGACGTGATTTAAACATGACAATAGGGGTTGGGACATACTTATTGATAAAGCTGACTTTAATCCCATTACCAGCTAAAACTTCAGCGAACCATTTTGCCGCTTTATCGGATAAAAAGCGGCGATCAAAGCCAATGACAAAACCGTTATCTGTTACTGCTTCTGCTGTCATGATGTTAGCTAGAGCTTGAGCCACCAAGCGAACATTATCTTTGGTAAATTCATCACCAATAATTGCACGCCAGCCACCTGTTCCGAACTGAATCATAGAGGAACTCCTATTTCTCTCGATTTAAATAGGGGGGACAAATCATCCCCCAAAATAGTAATTAGCCCATTACCACAACAACAGTATTAACAGAACCTTCTGCTTGAGCTGGAATCGCTCCAGAGATAACTTCGCCATTTAGAGTAATAGACTTAACGCCTTTACTTACATGCTCTGGGCTTTCTACTGTGATGTTATAAGTTGCACCACGCCATTGACGTGTAACCTCAAAACCTGGCCAATCCGTTGGAATACAAGGGTTGATTGTTAGACCATCAAAGCCAGTTTGCACTCCTAACATAAAGTTTGTTACTGCAAAATAAGCCCAACCAGATGTTCCGGTTAACCATGGGTGATTAGCACGACCGTGATCTTGGTGGTCTCGACCCATAATAAATTGAACATAAGAGTAAGGTTCAGCAATGCGTTTTTCGATGATGTCATTTTGATTAAATGGGTTTAAGGCATCATAGAACTTCATTGCTCGATCGCCACGTCCCAGTTTTGCTTCTGCCACCCATGCCCAAGGGTTTGGATGAGAGAAGATCGCCCCGTTCTCTTTCACACCTTGATAAACGCGAGTTACGAAGCCGATATCATCGTTTGGAGTAGCAAAGGATGGTGCATTAAGATGTAGGCCGTATTCAGAGAATAGGTTCTCATCAACCGCATCCATGGCTTTTTCACCACGCTCTTGGCTTGCCATACCTGATAGAACAGCAAGCGTGTTAGATTCTAGATGGATACGACCTTCAGTTTGTTGCGCTGTACCGATCTTATCGCCATTTTTAGTTAGACCACGGATATACCAACCGCCCTCGTCGTCCCACAGATGAGTTTCACACGCTTCGCGAACATTCGCTGCCATTTCGGTATATTTCGCGACATCTTCACTCTTACCTTGGTATTTCGCAAGGTTGATAAACTCTTGTAGAGCCCAGAAATGTAGGAAAGAAACCATGGCCGATTCGCCGCCGCCAAGGTTCAAGCAGTCGTTCCAGTCTGCGCGCAGACCTTTACAAATACCCGTTTGACCGACGTACTCTGCGGAGAAATCTAGAGCTGCTTTCATGTGCTCATACACAGTCGCATTACCACCATCTGCGTATGGGATCACTTGATCTAGGAAAGCTTCTTCACCGGTTTCTTGAACATAACGGCAGATTGTTGGGACGAGCCACAGATGATCGTCTGAACAGGTATCTTCAATTCCGTGGATCTTATCGGCATCGCTAGGAGTTGGTACAACTGTTGGTGACTTAGATGGTTTTACATCTGCTTTTTCTGGATCGAACCAATCAGGATCAAACAGGTGGAGACCATAACCGGCTTTGACTTGGCCACGAAGAAGATCGACTAAGCGTTTACGCGTCATCGCTGGGTTTGCATGCGGGACAGAAATCGCATCTTGGGCTGTATCTCGATAACCAAGGCCGGTACGTCCACCGACTTCAATAAAGGAGGCAAAGCGTGACCAAACCACACAGGTTTCTGCTTGATATAAAGTCCATGCATTGATCATGGTATCTAAGCCTTCGTTTGGTGATTTCACCTGGAATTTTTCACAACGGGTGTCCCAGTGCTGTTTGATATCAGCAAATGCTGCGTCAACATTAGCAAAGTCTTGGTATTTTTCACGAAGTGGGCGGGCATCGTGCTTGCCGACACCTAATACCAGGTTAAAGCGAACTTCTTGTCCCGGTTCGATGGTAAATTGTTTATGCAGTGAACCACAGTGGTTATAACAGGTTTGTACATGGTTAGAACAACGACCTTTTTCTACGGCAATTGGGTTTGCTTCATCACGGTATGCGCCTAAGAATGTGTCACGCTGACCGTCATAGCTATCTGGATCAAAGCTGGATGTTAAGAAATAGAACCCATCTTTTTCTGATGTGTTGTAGTACAGATCATAAAGGAGTACACCATCTTCATAGGATGTACCTGCAGAATAAAGGCTCATCTGATGGTTTTGGTTATCAGATTGAATATGGCTAAATGAGAACTCAACAAAAGAGAAGGCGCTGATAGTACGAGGCGTATCTCCGGTATTTTTGATCACAACATCCCAAATTTGTGCATCATCACCTTTGGGTACAAACAAGGTTTTCGTTGCGGTAATACCATTATATTCACACTTAAATTTAGAATAAGAGAGGCCATGGCGAACTTCATAGCTGGCTTGATCTAAACTTTTTGCAACTGGCTGCCAAGAGATTGACCAGTAATCACCTGTTTCATCATCACGTAAATAGACATAGTGTCCTGGGCGGTCAAATGTCGCATTAGGGCGGAATTTAGTGACACGATTGTACTCTGGAGACTGATAGAAAGAGTAACCGCCAGCGTTTTGGGAAATGACTGTGCAGAACTTTTCTGTACCTAGATAGTTAGTCCATGGCGCTGGGACATCAGGGCGTGTAATCACATACTCTCTGTTGTCGTTGTCAAAATAACCGTATTTCATTGTATCTAATCCTTTTAATGTTTCACTTGTGGTTATTCACAGCGGCGGTAGTTGATGCCCGCCTTGTCTAGGTAGTTGAGTTGACCTTTTAAGCGCGCTTTAAAGTCTTCCCAGTGACGATTTTTTTGCGCTGTCCATGCCACTTCAGCAACGGCTAATAAGCGCGGATAAATCATGTAATCAAAACGACTTTGATTGTTAATTAGTTCACACCAAAGAGCCGTTTGAATTCCTAAAATCTGTTTTCTTGTTGGATCATCTTCCGCAATCTCAGCAAGAGGTTGATAGCTATACACTTTATCTAAGATCACTTTTCCTGCCCAATCGACACCGGCTTCATCAGCAGAAAATCCTTGGGCTAAATCTAAGTATGTGTATTGCGCCGGTTGCATCACAACCGGGTAGCCTTGTTTGATACAGGCCAGTCCCGCTTCTTCACTTAACCAAGAAAAAATCACGGTCTCTTTACTGACTTTTTCGCCGTGGGTTGCCTCTTCCCATCCCATCATTTGTTTATCTTGATGAGAGAGTACCTCTTGCGCAAAACGTAATAGATGCCCTTGAAGCTCTTTAGGATCTTGGTAACCGTGTTTTGCCATTAACTCTTGGCAGCCAGGACTTTGAGTCCATACGCCATTTGGTACTTCATCTGCGCCAATATGAACAAAAGGTGCAGGGAATAGCTCACAGATCTCTTCAAGTACCGTTTTTATGAAGGTGTAAGTTCCTTCAATAGCAGGTGAGAGCACGTTATCTGGGTAGCCTTGGATACTGCGATATTGCGATCTGTCTTGAGGATCGATGAGAAGATGTGGCAAAGAGCGAATCGCTGCGCGGCAATGTCCCGGGATATCAATTTCAGGGATCACCATAATTGCACGGTCAGCAGCATAAGCGATGATTTCACGCACTTCTTCTTTACTATAAAAACCACCGTAGCGCTTATCTATCGTTGTAAATTGCGGGGCGATACACTCATTTGGTCCACGCCATGCACCAATTCGAGTCAATTCTGGGAAAGCGTCAATTTCGATACGCCAGCCTTCATCATCGGTTAAGTGCCAATGGAAGGTATTAAATTTATAGCGAGCTAAGTGATCAAGTAGTGTTTTAATGCGAGATAGCGGATGAAAATGGCGACCACAATCAAGCATCATGCCTCGATAATGGTAAATAGGATGATCCTCGATCTCTACCATAGGGATCGTATAAGCGGCATCTGCATTATGACTTGGTTCTGTTGGCAATAGCTGCAGTAAGCTTGCTGTTGCGTGAACAAACCCTGCTTTATCACTGGCTTGAAGCCAAATATGATCCGATTCGACTAATAACCGATATTGGCTAGGAGCGAGTTCATCATGTAACTGATAATGAATATTTCCGTTAGCTAATGTGATGAGTTCCTGTTGAGTATGACGTTGGTACTCATGTTGTAACCAGCGGATAGCACCTTCTGCTGGTGCGGGTAGTTTTGTGCTTATTGAGGTGAATTGATCTATGATAAATACACCGCCCAGTTCAATCAGATGGTGAGGTTTTGGCACTATAGAAATGGTACCAGCTTGTTCCGGTAACGGCGTTGTATAGCGCTCTACTGCGGCTTGACCTAAATCTATAGTCGTAACTTCGACTGGACGTGGAACAATCGTATCACCGTCAGAAATACAAGAAATAAAGGCTTCTGGAATACCATCATCATGTAGCGTAAATGGGGCTGTTCCCATTACAAACTCACAATAAAAATGGCCATTAGCAGGAATCGGGGTTTCTGTATTCGGCGTTAAAATAACATAGCTACCTAATTGCTCAATGGAAGCATTAGCCAAGGTTTCTGGCTTGATCATTCGGCTGATAAAGAAATGCAGTGACCAACCTTGTAGCGCTTCATCGGTTAAATTATGAAGTGTTAGAGCAAAGCGAGATTGGCTCTCTTGTATTTCTAGAACGGTAAAATCGAGGCGATAACTCATCTTACAGATCCTCCAAAGCGTAGAGGTTGTGATTTCCTTGAGCCATAGCAATTGCGCCATCCATAGCATCGCCTTGTGGTTTGGCAATGTGTTGCTGCATTGGAGGAACTAACCAAGGTTGAATGCGTTCGGCAATGCTGCCCATTAAACAGATTTTATTGGCACCTTTGTTAATCAGAGCTTGCATCCACATTTCAATATCTGCCGCAGTTTGGTTCAATAAACTGATCCCTAAGCTGTCGCCTTGGTTAGCATAAGCGAAAATTTGTGGTGAAAACTGGCCATAATCACAAGGGCGAGCAGTTTTTGACCAACTGACAATGGCATCAATATCCTGGTCAAAATGCGCTAATATTTCTTTGGCTAATGGCGTTTGTGCCACTATGCCATCAACACTTAATAGAACTTGTTGAATCAAGCGAAGGCCCATGATTGCTCCTCCGCCTTGATCGGATATCGGAAATTCACGGCCACCGACGACAATTTGTTGTCCCTGATGTAAGAAAATGCCGCAAGAGCCCGTTCCTGCAATTAAAATTGCGCCATCTTTGCCAGCCCAAGCGCCAAGGCATGCACCATACGCATCGGTATTTAACGTTATTGCTGCATAAGGGTGTGGCTGGGACATAAAGTGGTACCAAGCCTCTTTTTGCTCTGCACCTGCAAGCGCTAAGCCAACCGACATAAAGGCAAAATCGCTATCGGAAAGTTGAGCAAGGCTTGCTGCTGTAGCGATAGCATCTTGAATCGATTTCATTGCTACATCTGCGCCTAATAAAATATTGGCACTGCCTGTTTTGGCTTCGCCAAGTACGTTGCCATTACGGTCTACGATACGGGCTCGGCATGAGGTGCCACCGCCATCAATGCCGACAAAATAACGAATCTCAGTCATGGTGGCGCTCCTTATATTGTGCGGTAATTGCCAGTAAATACCAGGCACCATGAGGGATCCACTGCTCACCCCAACGCCAGTTTTGTAACATATCGTCTTTTTGCTTAGCCGGTTTAAAGGCAATATCTTGCTCGTTATCAAAACCTGAAGTAATACCATTACAGACTCCACCTGGGGCGTTAGCAAAGCCTAACTCTGGTAGATAATCTGGGTTATTACGACCATGACCATCGAGCATACACATGTCATAAGGGTTCAGGCCGATAATCCAATCAAGTAATTGATGAGCATAACGCTTTAGCGGCTGAGTTAAGGTATCGTTTGGTAAATGTGCTGTAGCAAAATAAGCTAGAGTGGCAAGCGAACCTAAGCGAGCATTTTCACCTTGCCACCAATATCCTGTTTCGTTGTTGTGAGGCATAAAGAATGCGCTCTGCTTTTGGCCATCAATCGCTTTAATATATTGGCGCGGATAGCCAAAAGGATTGCTCTCTTCTTGACTGATCGTCAGCTCAAACTGTAGTGCTTGTTTGATCACTTGTTCTGCGGCTAAACGTTCTTGGTCTTGAGGTTCAATGGCAACATATTGCAATAAGGCAATAGCGGGTAATCCAGCTTCTGCTGCATGGTAATAAGGTCGAGAGCCATCAGAATTTGCAGCCCAAAAATACTGTTGCTGCTCATCGCTACATTGACGACTCATTACGCGCAGAGCCCAAGTACGAGCTTCTTGAATATAGCGAACATTTTGCGTGGTTTTATACAATTCCACTGCAGCCATCAGGGCGCAATATTCATCGATCAGATTTTCGTGGCCGTCATTTAAGTAATTGAGGTTGTACTCTTTAAGATGCCAGTATCCACGCTCCGCACAAGCAAGATACTCTTGATGATTTGTTTGTCCTAAATAAGGTGATTCTTGAACTGAAGCCAATTGGTGAATACGAGCCGCAGAGGCTAGGGCCGCGATGGCTATGCCTCCACCTTGACGAAATGCGGCTTGGAAATCTGCGGATTTATCCCCTTGTTGAGTTGCAAAAGCACAAATATCACGGCGAGCAGGGTCTTTACTCCACTGATCAAAAACCGTCATATAAAAGTAACCATCAGGGTGCTGCATACGAACTAAAAAATCGGCGCCATATAACGCTTCTTCTAGTAAACGAACTCGCGTAAATTTTGCTACATCAGCTTCATCTTCCAGTAATTGATAAGCTTTAAGCATGTTCCACACCACCATAGGGGTTTGCTGTGGATTTAAATAATTACCGTAAGATAAGTGACTAAGATATTTACTAATATCACCAGAGGCATCGTACCAGCCCCCATGTACATCAACGCGCTCATCAGTACCAAGCAGAGGGATACTTTTATCTGCTTGTTGATAAATTCCGGTACAACGCTGTGATTTAAAATAGTGGATTACATCGCTAAATGTTTGCTCAAATAGCAGACCTTCAGCAATGGTAAAACAGGACGATAAAACGCCTTGATAACGAATGGCGTATTGGCCTACTTGTTGGCAAGCAGAAAAATCCACTTGATAGGTTAAGCCGATATGCCATTGTGCTATCGGTGTATTCGCCTTAATAGGAAGTGTCATCACAGTTTGACCACTAGGGTAACTTACCAATTCTGCACTCCCAGGTGTGACTAGTGGTTCTGGGGTAAGAATAATGGCTTGTTTACTTCCTAAGCGCTCATAGCCGAGATGGTTGGTTAATAACTGCATACTTCCTCCAAGGGTTGCAAATCAGAGACACTCATCGGGGCAAGTGTCTCTGATAACTACTGCAACATGTGTTAAGCGATAAAACGATAATTCTTATTAATTTTCAAATAGGTAACAGCGAACAAAGTGGTTCTCTGACAACTTAGTTACACTAGGTAGTTGCTCGCGACATTTGGCTGTTGCATGAGTACAGCGACCAGCAAATGGGCAACCAACACTCTCTGGAGTCCAGAGCGGAATCTCACCTTTATTCCCTTTTAGTTTTTCATGGATCGATTTTTTCGGATCTGGTACAGCTGAAACTAACAGTTGGGTATAAGGGTGCTGAGGATTGTGAATAATGTCTTCAGTATCTCCCCATTCCACCATATGACCGACATACATCACGGCAAGGTCTTCTGCGATATAACGGGCAGTTGCAATATCGTGAGTGATATAAAGTAGAGCCATTTCACGCTCAAACTTCATCTCTTCCATCAGGTTCAATACACCGGCGCGAATAGAGACATCCAACATAGAGGTAGGCTCATCGGCCAATACTACTTCAGCTCCAACGGCAATATTACGAGCAAGGTTGACGCGTTGACGCTGACCGCCAGATAGCTGATGAGGGAACTTAGCTGCCGTCTCTTTTGGTGGAATTAAGCCAACTTGCTCTAGCAGATCGTAAACACGTTCTTCGAGCTCTTTTTTATTGCCCGGAGTGACTTTCTTGTGAATCAATAGCGGGCGCGCAATATGATGGAAAATCGTATGGGTTGGGTTCAGAGAACCAAATGGGTCTTGCCATACCATTTGAATACCTTCACGATATTTCATCATGTCATCGCGCTTGACGATTTCAGCTATATCACGACCGTAATACTCAATATGGCCTGCGGTTGGCGCATACATTTTGGCAATCATCTTTGCGGTTGTTGATTTACCAGAACCTGATTCACCTACCACTGATAAGCCGCGGCTTTTGTACATTTTAAATGACACGTCGTTGATTGCGCGCATCATAGATTTTTTCAAAGAGTTACTATTTACCGGGAAGTCTTTAACCAGATTCTTCCCTTCTAAAATTGGATTACCGATAGGTGCTGGGGTACTCATAACGCCTCCTAAATGTCCTTATAAATTAACTGCGTTTGGTAAATAGGTGGCAGTTTGAAAAACGACCTGGTTCTATCTGACAAAGCTGAGTCGGTTGTTTAAAGCAAGCATCAACCGCCTTTGAGCAGCGAGCTTGGAAACGACAGCCTTGTGGTATTTCTAATAGGTTCAATGGGTTGCCTGGAATTCCTGTTAGGTGAGTTTTTGGACCTGTTAATGGTGGGAATGAACTTCCTAAACCTTCGGTATAAGGGTGATACGGGTTTTCTAGAATTTGTTTTGATGGTGCAACTTCAATGAGTTCACCTGAGTACATAATGCCGATGCGGTCAGAAAACTCGACCATCAATGACAGATCATGAGTAATAAAGAGAATAGAGAAACCAAATTCTTCTTTAAGCGCATAGATCTTTTGCAAAATTTCACGCTGTACCACCACATCGAGCGCGGTAGTTGGCTCATCCATAATGATCATCTTAGGATTGAGAGCCAGTGCGATGGCAATAACTAAACGTTGACGCATACCACCAGAGAATTGGTGAGGGAAATCACGCAGACGGTTAGGGTGAATATCAACAATTTCTAATAGACCTTCAGCACGACGAATGGCTTGTTGGCGAGTCATATTGGTATGACGCATGATCACATCACAAAATTGCTCTTCCATCGTCAACACTGGGTTTAAGGCGTTCATGGCGCTTTGGAATACCATGGAGATTTCGCTCCAACGGAAAGCTGCCATCTGCATGTCACTGTATTTTAAAATATCGCCATGGCCGTCAAAGATAACCTCTCCGCCTGTGATAAATGCTGGTGGCTTATGAAGACGCATCAGTGAGAAAGCAACCGTTGATTTACCACAACCAGATTCACCGGCTAGACCAAAAATTTCACCTTTACCAATATCAAAGCTTACGTTGTTTACGGCACGAACATCGCCAGCATCAGTAATATAGTCAACACATAGGTTTCGAATTGAAATTTGTGGGTTACTCATTATTTCTCTCCCATTTCAAGGGCTGGCTGAGGAGCTTCCACAGCTTTATTTTCTTGTTTGTTCTGGTTCGCCATGTTCTTCCAGCGGCGCATGCCTTTGTGAGAACGAAGCTGAGGGTTAGCGATTTCATCAACAGCGAAGTTAAGCATTGCTAAACCAATTGCGACAAAGGTTAGCGCTAAACATGGAGCCAACACTTCCCACCATGCACCCACAAGCATTGAAGATGAGGTTTGAACGTTGTAAAGCATAATGCCCCAGCTCACGGTATTTGGATCACCTAAGCCTAAGAAGGATAAGGTTGCTTCTGTCATAATTGCGAGCATGACTGAGCCAATGAAGCTTGCGCCAACAATTGAGATTAGGTTAGGCAAAATCTCG
The DNA here is from genome assembly GCF_003026815.1 of Photobacterium damselae. Lineage (GTDB taxonomy): Bacteria > Pseudomonadota > Gammaproteobacteria > Enterobacterales > Vibrionaceae > Photobacterium > Photobacterium damselae. The sequence goes on from NZ_PYOG01000020.1 coordinate 11,949, forward strand.
ACTAAGATGATGCGCCAAGAGGATTCACCAAGAACTTCTGCGGCTTTGACAAACTCTTTTTCTCGCAAAGATAGGGTTTGAGCTCGAACCACACGTGCCCCCCATGCCCAGGAGGTGACGGCAATAACCAGGGCTATGGTCATTGGGCCAGCCTGACCGATAAAGGCTGCAATAACAAAGAGTAAGGGAAGCTGAGGCATAACCAGCATGATATTCATCGCGGCGGTAAGAACATCATCAATACGGCCACCAAAGTAACCTGCTGATACGCCAATAATGGTTGCTAGGAAACACACCATGATGCCGGCACCAAAACCTACTGCAAGTGAGGTACGCGTTCCGTAAACCAGTTGCGACCAGATATCACGCCCCATACGAGAAGTCCCTAGTACGTGATCTGCTTTTTTCGATAACAGCAAAGTACGCTTACTGGTGGCTAAGTTTTCTGCTACCCAGCCATCAGGATTGTTTTGTGCCGCTTTTACTACAAACGCAGGGTATTCATGCGGATTACCTGTGCGTTTATCCGGAGCATAAGAGGTAATTAATGGTGCAAAGATAGCGCCGAAAATAAAGACAGTCAGTATACCTAGGCCAAAAAGTGCTTTTGGGTTACCAGTGAGCAGTTTAAATAGAGCTTTCATAATTATTTGCCTCCCTTACGTAGGCGAGGGTCAAGAATAACGATAAGAATGTCGGCTAAGAAGTTAAAGAACAGCATAAACAGAGTCATGATAATTAACTGTCCTTGCAGTACTTGGTAATCACGGCCATGAATTGCGTTAAGCAAGGTAGTGCCAAGACCTGGATAGTTAAAGATGATTTCTACAATTAACTGACCACCGATAGCCATACCTAGCGCCATAGAAAGAGCGGTTACACTTGGTAGCATGGCGTTACGTGCCGCGTAGTTAAATACCACTCGGTTTTCGCTTAAGCCCTTACCTTTTGCCATCGTGATGTAATCTTCACTTAGAAGGTTGATCATGTTGTTACGCATGTTGATCAAGAACCCGCCAATCTGAATGATGGTGGCACAAAATAGTGGTAACGCTGCGTGGTAGAGTACATTTTGATAGAAGGTCCAGCTTGTCCAATCAGGTAGTGTTCCTGGGGTGTAAGCGTAACCTGTTGGGAACCAACGTAAACCGATAGCAAAAGTAAAGAGTACTAACATTGCTACAACGACAGGTGGCACAGCCTGAATCACTAGCATCCCTGGTGAGATAAAAGAGTCATAGCGGCTACCACGTTTCCATGCAGCAAAGATACCCAGAACAGAGCCGATACAAAATGAGAGGATTACTGCAGAACCAGCTAGAAATAGAGACCAGCCAATTGCACCACCTAACAGATCATTTACAGTTTGTGGGTAGAATTTAATGGATGTACCTAAGTTCCATGTCAGTACACCTTGAATGTAAGTCCAGTATTGCTCGTACCAAGGACCATCAACAAAGCCTAGTAGCTTTTTCATAGCCTCAATACGTTCTGGTGTTACCTGAACCGTTGCGTTAGCAAACATCATGGTCACTGGGTCACCAGGCATTGCACGCGGAATAATAAAATTAAGTGTTGCCGCAAATAAAAGGGCGACAAAATAAAACGATAAACGACGAAGAAAGAATCCCATAACTCACACCTTACACATCCAGCTTGTCCTTCCTGAGCTGAATTCAGGACGTAAAACCCCCTGACGCAAGGCGCCATACCTTTAACTGAGGAAAAGGATTTGGGGGAGAGGCGGTGTACCGAAGTACACCGCAATTTAAGTAGAAATTATGCTTTTGGTTTTAGGTCAAGAACTTGAAGAAGACGCTCAGGAACACCAGCCCAAACCATTGGACGGCCCTTAGGATTCTTCTCATTCCACCAACCAGTGAAGCGAGTTTCGTTGTACTGGAACATATCTGCACCAGACATTACAGGAACAGTCACTTGATTCTCAGCAATGATCTTTTGAATCTTGTGAGCAATCTGGATTTGTTCTTGCTTATCTGCAGTCTTATAGAAGCTGTTTAGTAGGCTATCTAGCTCAGCGTTCTTGAAGTAGTGCATTGCGAAACGTGGCATACCTTCACCTTGTTGTAGGCGAGAGTTATATGCGCTGTCCCAGTATAGGTGAGGATCTGCACCGTGGAAGTAGTTAGTGTATGCAACGTCATAAGTGCCTTTTAGCATTGCTTCGTTGTATACCGCAAAGTCAGGAGTACGAGCTTTTGCGTTAATACCCACTTCTTGTAGTTGCTCAACCGCTAGTTGTACTGTGTTGTTAAAGTCAGTCCAACCGTTTGGAGATTGAACTTCAAGCTCGATCTTCTTACCTGTTGGTGATTCAACAAAACCGTCGCCATCAAGGTCTTTAAAGCCTGCTTTCGCTAGCAGATCTTTAGAACCCTTCACGCTATAAGTGTTGAAAGCTTTGTACTTATCGTGAGTTGGTTTATCAGACCAGAACTCAAATACTTTACCAAGACCTGATGCGTAGTCGTTTGGCGTACCATTACCATAGAACGCGATGTCGATGATAGTTTGACGGTCGATAGCCATTGAGAATGCACGGCGGAAATCTACATTGTTGATAGCTTCTTTGTTACCGTCTTTTGGCGACTTAAAGTTCAACATGAAAGATTGTGTGCCTGACGCTGGGTACCAGTACTTATGATTAGGGTTAGCTGCTGCATAAGTGCTGTCGATATCAGGAACGAAAGATGACGTCCAATCTAGCTCAGAGTTAATGATCTTACCAAGCAGCTGATCGTTGTTTGCGATTTGAGGTACGCGTAAACAGTCAACTTCTAGGTTGGCATTATCCCAGTAGTTAGGGTTACGACATTGAACATATAGCTGAGGGGTAAAGGTCTCAATTACGGTAAATGGACCTGTACCAACAGGGTTTTCGTTAGTAAAGCTTGTAGGATCTTTAACTTTGCTCCATACATGCTTCGCTACAACAGGAACAAATGAGATCTCATACGGTACGTTTGAGTTTGCTTCTGTTAAATCAAAAATAACTTTGTTGCCGTCTTTCTTAACGCCTTTAACCCACTTGTTGATACCACGCTGATCAAGTTCAGGCTTGTTCTTTAGTAGTTCAAAAGAGTATACAACGTCGTCAGCTGTGAAAGGTTTACCGTCAGACCATTTTACGCCGTCACGAATTTCAAAAGTGACTTTCATTAGGTCGTCAGACATAAAGTAGTTTTTAGCCAGACGCATTACCGGCTCGTTACCTTTCATTTGGTTAAAGATAACTAGCGGCTCATAAATGAAATCCGTTGTTGTACGAAGGTTTGTTGCAAGGTATGGGTTAAAGTTACGTACCATTGTAGGGTAAAAATCAGGTACGATTGTTAGCTGACTTTTTTCTGCAGCAGAAACTGTTGGTGCGGTAAATGCTGTAGCTGCAGCAACCACTGCAAGCGCTAACTTAGTTTTCTTAATATTGGCAAGCATAGCTGTTCCTTACTCTTTGCTCTTGTTTCACTATAAATGAAATAAATGAGCTCCATTCTTGGAGCGCTTGACGCTACTTTAATGCTACCGAGTAAAGCGTAACAATAAATGGCCTTGTAGCCTTCAAGTGACCTAAGGATTGGTTTATTTACGCAGATCGTCAATTGGCATTCCCGTTAAAAACGTTAAAACTAACTACAAAGCTGGTAAAAACGTTAAAAACAGGCAAATGAACGATCGTGACCCATACCTCACTTGGGCTTGATGTCACTTTATAAACCCTGATCTTTTTATGTTTGCAGTACTTTATTCTGTTTTAATTATTTGATTTTAAGTTGTTTTTGTTTGATGTTTTACGGTTGTGATGTAACGCATGGTTTTTATGTCCCTTAATTCCGTGTGGAAAATTTTATCCTCGAATTTGTTGTGATTGGCTTCGCATAACCTAAAACATTTTTATAAATTCACCGTGAAATGCTCTTTTTTTCTCGCAATTGTTTCCTTTTTGCACAGTGCTGAGGCCTGTTATTTTATTAAATCCTATTCTATCGAGAGCTAATTTCACGGTTAAAAATATAGAGAGCTGTTCCCTTAAATACGTGGGTGTTCTGCCTATTACTTTGAGGGTGAAGGGATATAAAAAAACGCTCTAGAGAGAATCCTAGAGCGTCTGTTTGGAGCGATATTAAATCGCTGTGGTTTAACTTGCTCGTAATAAGTTCTGCAATTTATCTCGCATCTGGCTCAGCTGTTGATGTTGGATATTTTGAGCACTGCCTTTATCAAGAACATAGTCTATGGTGCTAATAACCGTGCGCCAACGCGGCGTTTTAGGAAGAGTCTCAACATGGAGATATTTATCTAAGGTGCGAGTTTGTAGCGTACTGCGATCGAGATAAACACGCCATAATCCACTCTCTTCGGCTAAATCAAACTTGGTTTTTTTCGTATCTTGCTCCCAAACCTCAAGCGTTGTACGCATGGCATCAACCAGCAATTCGCGCAAAATATCTTGTTTATTAGGGGCATCATTACCCAATTTGTCTGCCAGTCTGGTGAATTCTCCACCTAGCTCACGCAATTGTTGTAAGTTGTCTTTGTCACCATCAAAAGCATAGCTCGATAAAACATCAATAGCTTCTTCAAGCATTTGTACTCGTTGCTGTGGCGATGGCCCGCTATTGCCGAAGATAAACATCTGCTTAAGTCCAGACTCTTCTGGCAAATTGAGGATATCGGTAGCAAGGTTTTGTTGTTGTTCGCCAATTTTGAAACACAGTGAACCACTGTAATGATGATTATTTTGTAACTCATCAGGTAGGTGGGTTAGCAGTAGTTCATCGATAGAGTGGCGCTCCAATTGCTCTGGGGTGCGTTTAAATAATTTAGCCGCAGCGTCATTGGCATAACGAATTCGCCCACTATTTTGAATACATAAAATGGCTTCGGTGGTGGATTCTAATAGGCCAAGTAATCGAGTTTGGGTCTCAAGTAAACTTAACTCAACTTGCTTACGTTGGTGAATTTCTTGAGCTAATTGACGATTTTTTTCTCGCTCAAATTCAGTTTTCCCCGCTTGAAGATGAGCTTTTATACGTGCGGTAAGCTCTTCTTTATTAAAAGGTTTTGTTAGGTAATCATTGGCGCCGCATTCAAAACCTTTAACGCGATCTTTAACTTGCCCCAATGCAGATAGCATCATGATCGGTAGTTCTAATGGGGTATATTGTTGGCGCAATTGGCTACAAACCTCATAACCACTCATTTCTGGCATCATAATATCGAGTAAAATCAGTGCGGGTTTGTGGCTTTGTACTAACTCAAGGGCCTGTTTTCCGCTTTCTGCAGTGAGAACTCGATACCCTTCAAGTCTTAGGAAGTTATTGAGTATCTGAAGATTAACGGGTTCATCATCAACCACGAGTAGTAGTTCACCATTTAAGTTTTCAGGTAAATTTGCCATTTCAATCGGAGTGGCATCACACAATGGAGCTTGGAAGTGATGAATTTTACCGTGATCATGGCTTTGGCGAATTTGTTCGTCGGAGGCGATGTTTAGGGTGAAACTAAAGGTAGTTCCCACCATTGGCTGACTGCTGACGTACAGGCGACCACCCATTAACTCCAGTAATTGACGGCTAATGGTTAAACCAAGGCCCGCTCCTTGACGATAGTTAGCATGATTGGTGTTGGCTTGAACTAATGGTTCAAAGATGTGTTCAAGTTGTTCTGCCGGAATTCCTTGTCCTGTATCAACCACTTGAATGCGAACTTGGTTTTCCAATACTGTTGCAGAAAGCACAATCTTACCTTCAGAGGTATATTTGATTGCATTACCAACCAAGTTATACAGCACTTGCTCTAGGCGTTGTTCATCGGCTTGAACTAAAGGTAAATCAGCGGGTATTTGGTTAATGATTCGAACCGGTTTGGTTCCCAATAAATGGCCTGATAATTCAAGGACTAACCGAACAGCGCTGGCAAGATCGACTGCATGTTTATCAATATCGAGATCGCCATAACGCATTTTGTGATAATCAAGTAAATCATCAACTAAGTTTGTTAGACGCTGCCCACTGTTGATCAACATTTCCAATTGACGGCGTTGGGCTCCTTGCATTGGTCCATTTGCTCCAGCAAGTAAGGATTCGGCTATCCCAATCATCCCGTGAAGAGGGGTTCGCAACTCATGTGAAGTCGTCGCTAAGAACTCATCTTTTAGTTTATCGGCGGTTTGTAGATCATCATTTTGTTGTTTGATTACGTGAATGTTTTTTTCAAGCTCTTGATTTTGCTTGCTAATTAAACTCATTTTTTCCCGAATAGAACATTGCATTCGAGCAAAGCTAGTGGCAAGACGACCAATTTCATCTTTACGTTCTGTTCCTTCGATTTTTTGTTCTAGATCGCCTGCAGAGACTCGCTCAGATGCCCAAGTTAAGCGTAATAGGGGAGCCGTTATTGAGTTTGATAACCAAAGAGCGGCTAAAATCACCAATACGATGGCAGTAAGCATGGCTGCAAAAAAGATTTTTTCGAGTTGGTGAATACGAGCAAATGCTTCTTTTTCGGGTAATTCAACTACCAATGCCCAGGTGTGGTTAAAGATTTTAATCGGAGTAAAGGCACTGAGTACGGCAATATTATTGTAGTTAAGCAAACTGCCTACCCCAGTTTTACCAGCAAGTGCTTGGTTGATGGCTGGGCTGATCAATTGTTGTGGCAAATCTCCACTATTGGGTAAGCGCATGTGATGATCTTGGCCTACCAATAGGGTTTGCACCGTTTGCCCATTTTGCGGTTTATCGGCCAGTAAGGTTGCGATTTTATTGATATCGAGCTGGAAAAATACGTAGCTGTGTAAATACCCTTGCTGAATGATAGGGGCGGCAAACCAGGCTTGTTCTGACTGATTATTGCCTCCTAGGTTAAAATCGGCAAAAGCAACGGGGACGACTTCTTGGTCTTGTTTTAGCTGTTGCGCTTGAGTGCTAATGGCTTGGAAAGTTGGCTGTAACCCTTTTAAGGCTCCCTTGCCTGAAGCAAGATTTAAAGCAAAGTACTGTGGTTTTTTCGCTGAATAGACCACATTACCTTTTAAATCAACCAATAAAATATCACTAAAATCTGAGCGCTTAAGATATTCATCAAATGCCCAGTTATAACGCTTATACATTAAACGATAGCGCTCATGGCCGACATAACTGGCACTGTTGGTGGTACTTTTTTGCCCTTTTGCCGTGAGAATCTCTTTAAAATACTGATCTCGCGTCAGGCCATTTAACAGGTTATTGATATTACCTAATTGATGGTAAGCCCCTACTAACCCATAGAAGCGGCCACCACTGGCATTAGCAAGCTCTGAACGAGCAAAACTTTGCACCTCAGACTCTTTAGCCGCAAAAAATTGGCTTAGTTGTTTTTTCTTATTCTCGAGAAGAGACGCCAAATGTGATGTGCTTTGCTCTGCCAAATCCTTGGAGTGTGAGTTGAGGAAATACAGTGCGGAGAGAGTTAATGGCGTAATACTAAGAACAAGAAAAGCCAGCATTAATGTATGCTGAAGACGTTTAAATCGTTGTTTTGTTTGCATTCCTGTGCCTGAAACTGAATTTGATTAAACGTAAATAGCGGCAAAATTACTTATGCCGGGTTCATCATGCAGCTGGTTATCTAAGATATGTTAAAGCTGAACGTAAATTAACGTTTTTAACAACGATAGAATATGAGCTGAACTTTATATGAATAGTGTTACGAGGAATACTACCAGAATCAAGGTTGGATCCGATGAAGCGCGTGTGATAGCACAAAATTAACGAAATTGACGGGGAAAGGGTTGGCAAAATTGACGTATATTTAGACGAGAGCAGAACTTCTCTGCTCTCGAAATACATTTAGCGTAAGAATTAACGTACCGCTTTGTAAATATTAAATTTATTGGTGCTTGCTGTAACCTCACATTGACCTAAGCTTTGTTCAATCAATGGTGGGTATTGTAAAAAGCTGTTGGCAACAATCACTAACTGCCCATTTTCTGCTAAGTACTCAGGAGCTTGAGCAATGAAGTTTTCTGTTGCTGCGTAAAATGTTTTTAAACCAGCATGAAATGGCGGATTACTGATCAAAAACTGATAAGGGCCCGTTAAGGTTTTATATACATCTGTTGCCGTAAATGAACCAGTTAAGTTATTGACTTTAAATGTTTCTTTAGCTGATTCGATTGCAAGAGCGCTGATATCACACAGTTCAACATCGATCTCTGGGTACTTGGCTTTCATTACCGCACCAATAACGCCAGCACCACAACCAAAGTCTAATACTTTGCCATGCAGTTGCGGTAAGTTGTTAAGCAGTAGCTCAGAACCTTTATCAAATTCACCATGACTAAAGACACCTGGTAGTGAACGAACCGTTAGTTCTACCCCTGCAATGGAGATTGGGTAACTGCGGAACCATTCGGCAACAACGAAAGGTTTGCCTTTTTGGTCACATTTACCCCAGTAGAAACTGCAACGACGAGCAGAATCATATTTGGTGATTGGACCATATTGAGCAAACATCTTTTCTGCGCTACGCACGCCACAGCGATTTTCACCGACGATACAAAATTCTGTATCAACGCCAAATTTGTCAATTAACATAGTCAGTAGGTAGTCAGCTTCAGCTTTTGCCTTCGGCCAGTAGACTAACACCATGTCAATATCGAGATCAGCTGTCAGTTCAGCACCAAAGTAACTACTTACTTTTTGATAGCGTTGCATTTCGCTGTAGTAGCCATAGTTGGTCGTAAAAATAGCGACAGATTGCGCCACGCCAACTAATTCAGCTGGGTAACTATCGTTGAGTTCACCAACAACCAGAACTTTGCGATCTTCAAAGAAGGCAGTTTGACGAGCAACGACTTGACTCGCAGCAGAGTAAGACATGAGATGACCTCTAAATAAAACAGCGAAAATGTGGTCGCGAATTGTTCCACAAATTCCGCATAATGAAAAGCGAGCTATCGGCTTAGAGTTAGATCAAAACAGCCAGAGTTGTGACACTCTGGCTGTTTGTTTTAGATATCTAGGTCTGAAAGATACTCTAGTTATCAAAGGGGATCATGAAAATATCCCTCAATATGTTTTAGCTGCGATCTTGATGCTCAAGGAAGTCTTTGAACTCAATTTCATACAGTTTAAATAGCACTAAAGTCACACCAAAGATGATTGGACCGTAAATTAGGCCGATTAAACCAAATAGCTGTAGACCACCAAGAATTGAGAAGAAGATCAGCAAGGTATTCATATTTGAATCACCACCTTGCATCAGTAGTGGGCGCAATACGTTATCGATTGAACCAACCACAATAATTCCCCAACCAGTTAGGAATAGAGCCCATTCCCATTGACCTAGTAGCAGTAAATACAAGGTTGCAGGAACCCAGATAAGTGCCGTACCAACAACGGGAATGAAAGAGGCAAAGGCCATCATTGAGCCCCAGAACAGGCCTGGGAAGCCACACAACCACATAGCAAAACCGCCAGCGACACCTTGCGCTAATGCGGTCATAAATGAACCGAGAACCGCTGATTTTGCAACAGTTTGAACTTCGCTAAAAAGTGCATCTTCTTGGCTGCGAGATAGAGGCAGTACATTACGCACAGTCGCAACCATTTTGTCGTGGTCACGCAGTAGGAAGAACAGAACAAACAACATTAAAATGAAGCTCATCAAGAAGTTAGTTACATCACCTAATAGTTTGGTACTCACATTCAACAGTGTTGAACCGAGTTGAGAGGCGATAGATGCAATCTTCTGTAGCACTTCTTGTGGATCAATACTCTTAAATGGTGAATATTTATCGATAAGGGCGAAAGACTTTTGTACATATGGATGAGCAAATAGCTCTTTGGCACCACCGTCAGTCAACCAAGTGTAGCTCTCTTTAGAGAAAGTCGTACCCTGATGAACAATAGATGAGAACACCACTAGCATCGGGATCATGATGATAAAGGTGAGCAGAGTACATGAGAGCAAGGAGGCAATATTTGGGCTGCCTGGCATCTTGCCTCGGATTTTCTCATGCATTGGGTGGCACAGTAATGAAATAATAACGGCCATAATGATTGGGCCTAAGTACGGCTCGATAATGCGATAACTGGCATAACCGGCGATAACTAAGGCAACAACCAACATCCAATGACGCGATTCTACTTTAAATGGTTGAGACACTATTGGTATCCTTAACAAAAGAATCGCCACCATAAATGAGTGACGAGACATAATAATCTACAAAACGTTGTGCATTATAATAGCATTGATTAGTTTAAGTAGAATAAAAGTGAGCATGTCTCCCCATAAATCAGCGCAATTCAGCGACTGAGGACTCATAAAAAGGAGATAAACATGGGTTGTTGTGACTGTGGATGTGATAGTAAGAAAAAGCGTAAGGTGCCTTGGGCCTTGGTTATCTTAGGTGCTTTAGCTCTGCTGGCTATCTACTTTTGGCAGTAAGTTTGTATTTCTAACTTACTGATAAATAAAAAATCCCTCTGTACTAGAGGGATTTATATACATATATAATGACAACAACTGTTAGATGGAATTAAGCCATTTTCGCCAGTTCAGCAAAGCTTAGTTCAGCCGCTTCTAGTGTTGCATCAATTTCACGAGAGTTGTGTGCTAGTGATGTAAAACTGGCTTCAAATGCTGATGGTGCTAGGTAAACACCTTTATCTAACATTAGGTGGAAGAAGTGCTTAAAGCGCTCAACATCACACTTAGCGACTTCTTCATAACAAGTCACTTGCTCTTGATCGGTAAAGAAGAAACCAAACATACCGCCAACTTGGTGAACCAATAGTGGAATACCGTGTTTATCAGCTGCTGCTTTAAAGCCTTCGGCTAGACGTTTAGTGGTGTTTGCTAGACGCGCTTCATTACCTTCTTCAGTTAGTACGGTTAGACACGCATGACCTGCTGCCATTGCGACTGGGTTACCGGATAAAGTACCAGCTTGATATACTGGACCGGTTGGAGCAATGTATTCCATCACTTCACGGCGACCACCAAATGCACCAACTGGCATACCGCCGCCGATCACTTTACCAAGAGTCGTTAGATCTGGCTTGATATTGTAATGACCTTGCGCGCCACCTGTTGCAACACGGAAACCTGTCATCACTTCATCAAAAATAAGCAGTGCGCCAAATTCATCACAGATCTCACGTAGACCTTCAAGGAAGCCTGCAACTGGAGGGATACAGTTCATGTTACCTGCCACTGGCTCAACGATGATACAAGCGATTTGATCTGGGTGAGAGGCAAACGCTTCACGAACTGATTCTAGATTGTTGTAAGTACAAGTTAGAGTGTGCTTAGCAAAGTCTTCAGGTACACCTGGTGAGCTTGGTTGACCTAGTGTTAATGCGCCTGACCCTGCTTTTACTAATAGGCAGTCGGCGTGACCATGGTAACAGCCTTCAAACTTGATGATTTTGTCACGACCTGTAAAGCCACGAGCAAGACGAATCGCACTCATGGTCGCTTCAGTACCAGAGCTTACCATACGTACCATTTCCATCGACGGCACAAGACGAGAAACCATTTCTGCCATGGTGATTTCCATCTCGGTAGGGGCACCAAAGCTTAAGCCATTACGAGCAGCTTCAATAACAGCGTCGCGAATTGCAGTGTGGTTGTGACCTAAGATCATTGGACCCCAAGAGCCAACATAGTCGATATACGCTTTACCATCAGCATCGAAAATGTACGCGCCATCTGCACGCTCAATAAATAGTGGAGTACCGCCAACACCTGCAAAAGCTCGTACAGGAGAGTTTACGCCGCCAGGGATAGTGCGCTGCGCTTTAGCAAATAAATCTGATGATTTGCTCATTGTGCTGTCCTATTGTTGGAAACGGGCGTGGTTATTATTAGCCCATCAAATTGTTCTGTCTAAGCACGACACCTTAAGTGAATCACTTAGTTAGGTTGCGCTCGATTAAGTGCAATATTGGGGTTTATTGTACCTAAATATTGCACAAATTTGCGACTTTAAATTGTGTTAGCCCTAAACCTGAGATGATGTGATCAAATTGTGTTTATTTTGCCAAATAAGTCACAGATGAAATGCTATTTTCCATCATTGATTGTGTAAAAAAAACACATAGTCAACTATCCTAATAAAGACAATTTTTTGTCACTTCCTATCTGTTTTTTTCGCATATGCGTGACCTTTTCAAAGTACGGTTTAATAATGTCTGATTCTACGCAAGGTATTACTCCGGAGCGTCTTCAACCTAGTGGTTTAGTACGGCGCTTTCTCAATCGTGATAAAACACCGGTATCGGTGCTATTACTTTCAGCTCTTGTGGGGCTACTCGCCGGTTTAATCGGCACTTTATTTGAGATGGGGGTTACCTGGGTTTCAGAGCAGAGAACCGAATGGTTACGTCATGAAATCAGCAGTGCATTACCGCTTTGGCTCAGTGCTTTTATTGTTAGTGCGGTTTTGGCTGTGATTGGTTACTACCTTGTGATCCGATTTGCTCCTGAAGCGGGCGGTTCTGGTATTCCTGAAATTGAAGGTGCAATGGATGAACTTCGCCCAGTACGCTGGTGGCGAGTCATTCCGGTTAAATTCTTTGGCGGCTTAGGTGCGCTAGGATCGGGTATGGTGCTAGGTCGTGAAGGCCCAACCGTGCAAATGGGTGGTAATATTGGCCGTATGGTGTCAGATATTTTCCGCCTTAAAGATAAAGAAGGACGTCACGCATTATTAGCTGCCGGTGCCGCAGGTGGTTTGGCCGCGGCATTTAATGCTCCGATGGCTGGTATTATGTTTGTCGTTGAGGAAATGCGTCCTCAATTTCGCTACAGCTTAATCTCGGTTAAGTGTGTGATGATTTCGGCTATTATGGCAGACATCGTATTTCGTGCGATTAAAGGTCAGTCTGCTGTTATTACCATGCCACAATATGATGCACCCACCATTCATGCGCTGTGGCTATTCTTAGTATTAGGGCTAGTTTTTGGTGTATTTGGGGTTATTTTTAATCGCCTGATCACTTTAGCTCAAGATATGTTTGCTCATCTGCACCACAACAATTTCCCGCGCTTTTTATTAACGGGTGCAATGCTTGGTGGTTCATTTGGTTTACTGCTTCTTTATCTACCAGAACTGACTGGCGGTGGTATCAGTATCATTCCTAATGCAACCAATGGTGATTATGGTATCGGTATGTTGCTGATGCTATTTTTAGCCCGGATGGTGACCACATTATTGTGTTTTGGCTCTGGCGCTCCTGGTGGTATTTTTGCCCCTATGCTGGCCTTGGGAACCTTGTTCGGTACATTTTTCGGCACGATTGCACAAAGCTACTATCCAGAGTTGGGTTTAAACCCAGGTATGTTTGCTATTGCTGGTATGGGGGCTTTATTTGCTGCAACCGTTCGTGCTCCAATTACCGGCATTTTGCTTGTGATTGAGATGACTCATAACTATGATCTGATTTTACCATTGATCATTACCTCACTTGGTGCGACTCTAGTTGCCCAGATGTTAGGTGGTCAGCCAATTTATTCTCAATTGCTCCATCGCACCATTAAGAAAGAAAAATTACGCCAAGATCCAGCATCTGATACGGTCAATACTTGAACACTGTAGTCAGGTATTAGATAATCGGCAGTAATTACCAAGTGTTTGAGAGGTTACAATAATGAGCGAAGCAGCTTTGCCGCTAAATTTTTCTGATGCTGCTGCGAGTCGTGTGAAAACGCTTATCGCTGAAGAAGAGAACCCAGATCTAAAACTACGTGTCTATATTACAGGCGGTGGTTGTAGTGGTTTCCAGTACGGTTTTACTTTTGATGAGAAAGTAAATGAAGGCGACATGGTTATTGAAAACTGTGGTGTAACCTTGGTTGTCGATCCAATGAGTCTACAGTACTTAATTGGCGGAACCGTTGATTACACTGATGGTTTAGAAGGCTCTCGTTTCTTCGTGAATAACCCGAATGCAACGACAACTTGTGGCTGTGGCGCATCATTTAGCGTATAAGATAACGTTAATATTGGGTGTTATAACCGAATAAAAAAATGCCGCTAGGGTAACTCTTAGCGGCATTTTTCTTATCTATTTCATTGTGTTGGCTTTATTGCGCTGGATTAGTTATAAGCATACAAAGTTTTAAGTAAGCTTATTTGCTCCATGCGTTTGTTCGCCATCTGCTTAAATTCGGCTTTCTTCTTACCGTGTAATGCCTCTGCTTGCGGTAATTGTACGGTTCTTGGGTTTTTGTGTATCCCATTTACTAAAAATTCATAGTGAAGGTGAGGACCTGTTACTCGTCCTGTCCCACCTAATGTACCAACTACTTGACCTTGTTTAACACGTTGTCCTTTCTTAACACTGCGTTTTGTCATATGCAGATACTTAGTCACATATTTGGAACTGTGGCGGACAAAAACATAGTTACCGTTAAAGCGGTTGTAGCTTGATTCCATCACGATACCATCGCCGGCTGACCAGATCGGAGTACCAATAGGGGCAACATAATCGGTGCCGCGATGTGCTTTTACTTTGCCTGTAACCGGGTGAAGTCGGCGCGGATTAAAGTTTGAACTTACATAGCGAAAGTTTATTGGTGAGCGTAAGAAGGCTTTTCGCATCGCTTCACCATCTTGACTGTAATAACTGCCGTCTTTGCTTCGCACCGCAGTAAATGTTTGACCCATATTAGTAAAAGTGGCCGCTAAAATATTTCCGCGATCAATTCTTTCACCATCAACAAAATGCTCTTCATAGAGAACGGCAAACTTATCTCCAGCTCGAATATCTAAGGCAAAGTCGATGTCCCAGCCAAAGATTCCAGCAATTTCCATAATCTGATTTGCGGTAAGTCCAGCTTTGTCGGCCGCGCTCCAAAAACTTGAGCTAATAGTTGCTTGAGCAAAATTGGTGTGGGTATCAACAGCCTTTTGCTCTATTCGCGATTCGAACTGACCATCATCTTGTTTCTCAACCACTAACGTTTTAATTGGGCTCTGTTTTAAGGTTATATGAGTCAATTGACCGCTGGGTTCAAAACCAAATTCTAGGGTATCGCCTGGGGTAAGTTCAGTTAATTGTTTTGCCCCTTTATCATCTTGTAATAATCGATGTAATTCTTGGCCTGATAGCCCCATCTTATCAAAAGCAATAGCCAGCGTTTCCCCGCGACGAATGGTGTGGTATCGCCAGTCGAGTTGATTTTTTAAATTTGTCGTCGGTCTATCGTCATTATCGGTGATGGCAATATAGAGCGGGTAATGTTGCCCAACTTTATACTTAGCTTCTTTATTGGTTTTAGCAGAATGAGATTCGGTTGAGGGGGTAGGCCATAGACCAACGATCACCATTCCGATAGCAACAGTGGCGATTAAAATTTTGTGCATCCTTGGCAGACGAGCAACAGTTGTTCCTAACATGCGTGTCTTTTTATCATCAGAATAGAAAAAATAAACTCTCTTGAGTCTAACTGGTTTCAAAATACATCGCTATTCAAGTAAGATGGTATCTTATTACTTTTTGCCAATTTTGTGGGAGCGAACAAGAATGGCCACTATTGAACAAGCACTAGCGGAAATTAAACGCGGTGTTGATGAGCTGATTCCTGAAGAAGAGCTGATTGCTAAATTAAAAGAAAACCGTCCTCTACGAATCAAATTAGGTGCCGATCCTACAGCACCAGATATTCATTTAGGCCATACTGTAATTCTAAATAAACTACGCACATTCCAAGAACTAGGTCATGAAGTAACATTCTTGATTGGTGATTTTACTGGTATGGTTGGCGATCCAACGGGTAAAAACGTTACTCGTCCACCGCTAACTCGTGAACAAGTGCTGGCAAACGCAGAAACTTATAAAGAGCAGGTATTTAAGATCCTAGATCCTGCAAAAACTAAGATTGAGTTTAACTCTTCTTGGCTATCTGAGTTAGGTGCAGAAGGTATGATCCGCCTTGCATCTAACCAAACAGTAGCACGTATGCTTGAGCGTGATGACTTTAAAAAGCGTTATGGCGAAAACCGTCCTATCGCAATTCACGAGTTCATGTACCCACTGCTACAAGGTTATGACTCAGTAGCAATGAAAACTGACGTTGAACTAGGTGGTACAGACCAGAAGTTTAACCTACTAATGGGCCGTGAAATGCAAAAATCATACGGTCAGAAGCCTCAGGTTATTCTTACTATGCCTCTACTTGTTGGTTTAGACGGTGTGAAGAAGATGTCTAAATCGGCTCATAACTACATCGGTGTTGCTGATGCGCCAAGCGAAATGTTTGGTAAGATCATGTCTATCTCTGATGATCTAATGTGGAGCTACTTCGAGCTACTGTCTTTCCGTCCTCTAGAAGAGCTAGCACAGTTTAAACAAGATGTTGCAAATGGTAAGAACCCTCGTGATGTGAAGTTCCTACTAGCAAAAGAGATCATTGCTCGTTTCCACTCTGAAGCCGATGCTGACGCAGCAGAGCAAGAATTCATCAGCCGTTTCCAAAAAGGTAATATGCCAGAAGAGATGCCTGAGTTTGAGTTTGAAGCAGGTATGCCAATTGCTAACTTGCTAAAAGATGCAGAGCTTGTGAACTCAACGTCTGATGCGATGCGTATGATCCGTCAAGGTGCAGTGAAGATCGATGGCGAAAAAGTCGAAGATACTAAGCTAACACCAGCGGCAGGTACAGCAGTATACCAAGTTGGTAAACGTAAATTTGCGCGTGTAACACTAAAATAATCCGTGTTGCTAACACAATGAAAAAAAGGGTGCTGTGATGGCACTCTTTTTTTTTATCCGCTAGTATCTAGCCATGACCTCTTATTTATCGTTATAAAGCATGTCTATTGAGCACATTATTACTGAACTAACGCCTTTACTGCAGCAATATGGTTATTTTGTTTTAGCTTTGGCGGTAGCAATTGAAGGGATGGGGATCCCAGCGCCAGGGCAATCATTATTGATTGTGGCGAGTTTATTAGCAGCCAGTGGCAAGATGTCTCTTCCTGTGGTGTTACTGGTTGGCTGGATGAGTAGCTTTATTGGTAATACTTTAGGTTATGTGATTGGTCGTCAGTTTGGCCATATCTTGGTTCATAAACAATGGATCAAGCCAAATACCCTAGAGAAGCTTCATCAGTTTATTGATAAGTATGGTGTATTAGGGTTATTGATCAGTCGATTTGTCGAGGGGATAAAGCAGTTTATGTGTTTAGGCTGCGGTATTGCCCAAATGCCAGCTCGATTGTTCTTTTTAGGTAACTTTATTGCTGTAACCGTGTGGGTATTAGTCTTTGGCGTTGCACCTGCGTATTTGCGCGATGAAATGGGATCTATTTTGGCGTTTTATCACAAGTATCAAACACAATGCTGGGTTGCAGTTGCTGCTATTTTGGTGAGTATTTTTACGCTGATTGTACTGTATCGTCGTCGCAGCATGAAATAATCGAGCTGATATACATTGTTACTGATAACGAAAACGCTGGAGCCAACACCAAAGATTTATTGTGTCAGCCCAGCGTTTTGTCTTTAGCTACTGCGCAAAGCAAAAGCGGGTAGTGATAGATGCCAACGAATTGCCGCAAGTCGAATTGTTAACGTGGTGATGATTCCAGCAAATGCTGCAACATCAGCATGAACACCTAAGCTTAAGGCTGAAGTATGAATAATACCGCCTAGAATACACGCAGTCGCATACACTTCAGTACGCAGCACCATTGGTACTTCACGAGCGAGAACATCACGAATAACTCCGCCACCACAGCCTGTAATCACACCCATAATCACCGCAACCATTGGGGATGCACCAAAACGTAGCGACTTTTCAACGCCGATAGCAACAAAGACTGCTAAGCCAATGGCATCTGCCACCGGTAAAAAGTACCATGGCATTTTTTTTGGCTGTTGTACTGCCCACATGGAAACAATACAGGTAATAAAAATTACCCATAAATAGTTGGTATCGTGAATCCAAAATACTGGCGTTGCTCCCAAAGCCATATCACGAATGGTACCGCCCCCAATAGCAGTTACACTAGCAAGTACAACCACACCGAAGGGATCCATTCGTAAACGCCCTGCCAGTAATACGCCCGATATAGCAAAAATAGCTGTGCCAAACATATCGAGGATATAGATAAGCATGTTTGTACCTACGAGGTTAAATTTAGTAAAAAAAGCGTGACGATTTTACGAGTTAATTTTTTGAGTACAACCGAGAATGATTGCTTTGTGAGGCTTTTCACACAGGTTTTACTATTTTATTGGTGTGAGGAATTTCTTACCTGATCCAAGTAATCGCACACTTGTTGGACTGCCAGCAATGTGCGTGGCGTTGGCCTATTTAACCAATCACTGTTTAAACGATAGATAGCATGATGATCAACCGCTGGGATTTTTCCTTGCCACTGCTGCCAACGGCTAAGGTCGGTATTGGAGTGGCTGGTGCCAAAAATTACTTGAGGTTGGCGCACAACCACTTGTTCTGTATTTACTTGTGGGTAGGGTACGGTACTATCGGCAAAAATATTTTTCCCGCCACATAAAGCAAAGACCTGATTTGGCCAGCCTCCTTTTGCTACCGTCATCAGTGGTTGGTCACTGAGCTGATAGAAGTAACTGACACTTTTTTCGTTATGATATTTTTTTCTTAGTAACTCCAACTGATTTTGGAAAGCGGTAGCGCTAAGATCTGCTTGAGAGGGGTTATCAGCATATTGGCCTAATAGACGAATATTGTTTGCAATATCTTCTAATTTAACCGGATTTGAGTAAAAGATTGGAATGCCAAGTTGCGCCAATTTTTCCATTTCTCGCGGTGGATTTCCCCCTTTCCAAGCCAGAACCAGATCCGGCTTGAGCGCTAAGATGCGTTCTAGTTTGATCCCTTTATAATTGGCAACATGTTCGAGTTTTTGTGCACGAGCTGGATAATCACTGTATTCACTAACCGCAACGAGTTTATCACCAAGGCCTGCGGCAAAGGCTAACTCAGTAGTATGGGGCGATAGACTAATAATGCGCTGAACGGATGAATTTGCCCAACAAGAGATAGAGCTAAAAAGTAATAACAGGGTGATACCAAAACGGCGCACTTAACCCCCTAAATGAAAAATAATTAAAGTTATACTGAGTAATAGCAGCCAAACCAGTAGGCGTTGGCGTAATAACAACAGTAATTGTTCTAGATGGAAACCAGCTGGAGCAATACGGCCACCAATTCGAGGGCGTTCACGTTTTTTATCGTGATACAGAGCCGGTCCCCCGAGGGCAATACTGAGTTTGTGTCCAGAGGCAATCAGAAGCCATCCCGGACCGGGAGAGAGCCAGTTTTCCCCTTGTTGCTGCAACCCTTGAAGTGCCTGTTTGCCGTTATTGCCAAAGCAAAGTAGCAGCGAGAAGATTCGCATCGGAACAATATCCAGTAACGCGGTTATCTTACTGGCTGTTTGACCAAAAAATTGAAATTGACTTCGAGTTGGTGACCATGCTCGGGCAAGCCCTGAAGCTAGGCGATATAAGAGGGCTCCGAGCCCGCCGCCAATGCAGTACCAAAAGAGCACTGTAACTACATTACGCCCATACCCCACTAATAAGGTTTCAGCTCCTGCTTTGCCTAGTCCTAACAGAGATAGCGGTGCAACATTGCGATGAACCCAAGGGGCAAGTAAGTGTTGGCACAGTGGTTTGTTTTCTTGCTGATAAGCTTGAGTAAACCGTTGACCAAATTCATCAATACTTCGCCAATCAAGAGCCAGCCACAGTAAGGTCAGTTGAAAGACACTGTCGAGTTGAACTAACTGATATAAGGCAATAAAAAAGATCAAGGCCAACCCCCACAACGTGAACCATGCTAAAGAGCCTGCGAGTGTTTGTTGCTTTGGGCTGTCGTTGGAATGATTGACTTTTTCGGCGATCATAACGGCTAGGCGCTGCCAGATCGTAAGAGGATGTATTGCTGTTGGGATGGGGAGAACCCAATGTAATAGCAATGCTCCCCACATAATCAGTAGGGAGCTATTGTTGATGGCTAAATCAAACCAAGATGAGGTCATTATTGATTTAGTAGCTCAACCATTTTTGCCACCATTACCGATGAGCTTTGTGCAGCCAGCGGTAAGAACTCATCAAAGCTCATTGGTGATTCTTTATCTGCCACATCAGAAATTGCACGTACAACAACAAATGGCAGTTTGAACTGGTGACAAACCTGAGCAATAGCCGCCGCTTCCATTTCCACCGCAACTACAGTAGGGAAATGAGTGCGGATAAAGTTTTGCTTCTCTTCTGTGCAGACAAAAGCATCACCAGTACAGATAAGGCCGCGAACCGCATGAGTATCAGTCATGGTTGCTAGTGCTTGCTCTGCCACTTCCATTAGATTGCTATCAGAAATAAACGCCGCTGGTTGTTGAGCCATTTGACCCATCTCATAACCAAATGCTGTCACATCAGCATCGTGGTAACGAACTTCAGTTGAAATAACCACATCACCCACGTTTAGGCTTGAATCAAAACCGCCAGCAGAACCTGTGTTAATCACAACATCTGGTTGGAATACTTCAAGAAGAATCGTAGTGCCTACTGCCGCTGCAACTTTACCGATGCCTGATTGAAGAAGGGCGATCTCTGCGCCATTTAGACGACCTGTGTAGATAGTACAGCCCGCTTTATTGTGAGTTTGGCAATCTGTTAGTTGATCTTTTAGGATCGCAACTTCTTGCTCCATTGCACCGATAATACCGATTTTCATGGTGATTTCTCTTTGTTGTTCAATTAAGCCCAAAGGCATTTGGCATTATTTTACCCATGATATTAACGATAACCAAGCTATTAACGACCAACCAAGTTATACCAAGGATTTTTATCTGTGATTTATTCAGTTCAGATCCAAATAGTCCAAAATACCCAGAGCCGCTTTTCGTCCCTCATCAATGGCGGTGACTACCAGATCTGAGCCTCGCACAGCGTCACCACCTGCAAACAATTTCGGATTGGTTGTCTGGTAAGCAAAATCACCGTCAGCTGGGGCAATAATGCAGCCTTGAGGATCTTTTTCTACTGCAAAATTGTCTAACCAAGGTGTGGCATGAGGCTGAAAACCAAAAGCCATAATGACAGCATCGGCGGGAAGGTGTTGCTCACTGCCAGCAATTATTTCTGGTCGGCGGCGTCCTGCACTATCGGGTTGGCCCAGTTGGGTACTAACGACCGTGACGGCTGAAACCTGACCTTGGCTATTGGTTTCAATGGCGATAGGTTGCAGGTTGAAAAGAAAGCGGACACCTTCTTCTTTGGCATTTTGTACTTCGCGCTTTGAGCCGGGCATATTGGCTTCATCACGACGATAAGCGCACACTACATCATGAGCATTTTGGCGAATAGCCGTACGAACGCAATCCATCGCGGTATCGCCACCACCGAGAACGACAACACGTTTACCCTGCATCGATAGCTTGGCGTGTTGACGAGTGCTAGGTTGGAGCAGGTGCTCGGTATTGGCAATTAAATAAGGTAAAGCATCCAATACGCCATCAGCATCTTCGTTAGTAAGATTTGCGCGGATATTTTTGTAAGTACCAATGGCTAAAAATACGGCATCAAACTGCGTCATAATGTGTGAGAATTCGATATCGCGGCCAATTTCGGTATTGAGCTCAAACTGAACGCCCATCTCACTAAACAGTTGGCGGCGGTGAATCATGATCTCTTTTTCGAGTTTAAATGCAGGGATACCAAAGGTCAGTAAGCCACCGATCTCACTGTATTTATCAAACACAACTGGCTTCACTCCGTTACGTACTAGAATATCAGCACAAGCGAGACCTGCGGGACCGGCACCTATGATGGCGACCTTTTTATCGCTCCACTCAACATGACTTAAATCGGGTTTCCAACCGAGCTCAAACGCTTTATCTGTGATGTATTTTTCAATATTACCGATAGTCACGGCCCCAAAATCGTCATTTAAGGTACAAGCACTTTCACACAACCTATCTTGGGGGCAAACTCGGCCACAAACCTCTGGCAAGCTATTGGTTTGATGAGATAACTCGGCAGCTTCAATGATTTTTCCTTCGTTGGCCAGTTTTAGCCATTGGGGAATGTAGTTGTGAACTGGGCATTTCCATTCACAATAGGGATTACCACAGTCTAAGCAACGATCTGCTTGAGCTTTGGCTTGCAGTTGCGTAAAGGGTTCATAAATTTCAACAAACTCAATTTTACGGATCTTCAGTGGCTTTTTGGTTGGATCGATACGTGCCACATCAACAAATTGATAGATATTCTGACTCATAACGACTCCTTCTATTGAGCTTGAATGCGCAGTTCAGCGGAAGAACGACTCTGATGACCCAGTAAAGTGGAAACATCAGCCGATTTGGGTTTGGCTAAATAAAAACGCTCTATCCAATTGTCAAACAGGCTTAAAATCTGCTGAGCTCGCTCAGATCCTGTTTGTTGGTAATGTTTGTCGATAAGACCACGAAGGTGCTCTTGATGAATCGGTAACTGACTGAGCTCTATAATCTCAATCAGTTCAGAGTTCACTCGACCACCAAAGTCGCCTTTTTCATCAAGAATATAAGCAAAACCACCTGTCATACCGGCGCCAAAGTTAACCCCAGTTGAGCCTAAAATTGCAATAATGCCGCCAGTCATATACTCGCAAGCGTTATCTCCAGCGCCTTCTATCACGGCAATGGCACCTGAATTTCTGACGGCAAAGCGTTCACCTGCACATCCGGCTGCAAATAGCTCTCCTCCTGTTGCACCATAAAGGCAGGTATTGCCGATTATGGTTGCTTGGTGTGAGGCAAAAGCCGACCCTTGTGGTGGGGCAATAACAATGCGTCCTCCTGCCATACCTTTACCCACATAGTCGTTAGCATCTCCGATCAAATTGAGTGTTAAGCCTCCGGCATTCCAAACCCCGAAAGATTGCCCTGCGCTTCCGATAAAATTCAGAGTAATAGGGGATGTTGCCACGCCGCCATTACCATAGCGTTTAGCGATTTCGCCTGAGAGACGAGCTCCCACTGCGCGATCTGTATTTTGAATAGCAAAGTGCAGTTGTAAGCTCTGTTTTTGTTCTACTGCACAAATGGTCTGTTCAACAATGTGTTGGTTTAATTTGCCTTGATCAAATGGCTGGTTCTCTTCACTACAATAGGGTGTTTTGCCATCTTGAATTGGTGCACTGATAAGCAAAGCGGAGAGATCAAGCTGACTTTGTTTATGAGTGGTTCCTGGTAAACATGTGAGCAGATCGGTTCGCCCAATAAGGTCGGTCAGCTTAGTTACCCCCAGTTGAGCCAGTAACTCACGCACTTCATGACCTAAACCCATAAAGTAATTCATCACTTGTTCTGGCAGACCTTTAAAGTACTTTTGCCGTAAGTGTTCATCTTGGGTTGCGACACCTGTTGCGCAGTTATTGAGGTGACAAATACGCAAATATTTACACCCCAGTGCCACCATTGGCGCAGTGCCAAAACCAAAGCTTTCGGCCCCTAAAATCGCAGCCTTAACCACATCGAGCCCGGTTTTAAGACCACCATCAACTTGTACTCGTACTTTGTGACGTAAGCCATTACTTACCAAGGCCTGTTGAGTTTCAACCAGACCTAACTCCCAAGGGCTACCCGCATATTTCACTGAAGTTAGAGGGCTTGCGCCTGTACCGCCGTCATAGCCTGAAATAGTGATCAAATCAGCATAAGCTTTGGCAACCCCTGTGGCGATAGTGCCAACTCCAGGTTCGGAGACCAATTTGACCGAAATCAGAGCCGCGGGATTGACCTGTTTTAAGTCAAAAATCAGTTGGGCCAAATCCTCAATTGAATAGATATCGTGATGAGGTGGTGGTGAGATTAAGGTGACACCTGGTACAGCATGGCGCAATTTGGCAATTTCTGTCGTGACTTTATGGCCTGGAAGTTGGCCGCCTTCACCGGGTTTTGCCCCTTGTGCGACTTTAATTTGAATCACATCGGCATTGACCAAATAGTGTGGAGTAACCCCAAAGCGACCAGAAGCGACTTGTTTAATACGTGAGTTGCGCTCTGAGTGAAAACGACTTGGGTCTTCGCCGCCTTCACCTGAGTTAGAAAAGCCTCCTAAGCGGTTCATGGCAATGGCAAGAGCTTGATGGGCTTCTGGACTGAGCGCACCAATAGACATTGCTGCAGAATCAAAGCGGGGATAGAGTGCATCCAACGGCTCTACTTGAGCTAAATCTATCGGGGTTGTGTTTTCGGTTAAGGTGAATAAATCTCGAAGGGTAGCAATGGGGCGCTGATTAACAGCCTGACTGTAAGCTTGATAGTCGCAATACTGACCAGACTTCACCGCCTGTTGCAGTAAGGTCACCACATCTGGGTTATAGGCATGAAATTCACCATCAAAAACGTATTTTAATAAGCCACCATGATTGAGCGGTTGACGTTTTAGCCATGCGCGACGATTTAAGTTATACAAGTCTTGTTCAAAGTCACTAAACTGAGCGCCTTGAATTCGACTGACCACACCGTTAAAGCAGAGTTTTATAATGTTTTGGTGTAATCCCACTGCCTCAAAAAGATGAGCGCAACGATAAGATGAGATGGTAGAGATCCCCATCTTCGACATAATTTTAAATAGCCCTTTGTTGATGCTGTTACGATAATTAAGCATCACTTGGCGATAGGACTTGGTAATGGTGTTGTTATCGATTAAAGCTGCCAGTGACTCGTAGGCTAAATAGGGGTAGACAGCCGTGGCACCAAAGCCAAGCAGTACTGCAAACTGATGGGGATCGCGCGCGGTTGCTGTTTCAACAATGATATTGGCATCGCAACGTAAATGAGTATCCACTAAACGCTGTTGAATAGCGCCTACAGCCATTGCAGCAGGAATTGGATAGCTGTGCGGTTGAATATTACGGTCCGATAAAATCAACAGCACGCTACCTTGCTGTATAGCGTTTTGTGCTTGATCGCAGCAATGGATAATCGCTTGTTCTAGACTCTGTTTGGTTGGATCAAAATTAAGTTCTATTTGACTATGACCATAATGACTTGGATCGAGCTGTTTGAGTTGTTCAAAGTCAGAAAAGAGCAGTACCGGGGATTGAAAACTGACTCGGGCTGCATGGCCATCGGTTTCACAAAAGACATTCATCTCCCGCCCGATGCTGGTGGCCAGAGACATAACATGGTTTTCTCGCAGTGGATCAATGGGCGGATTGGTCACTTGAGCAAACATTTGTCTGAAGTAATCGGTGATCGGTCGTTGTTGAGAAGAGAGAACAGCCATGGGAGTATCATCACCCATAGAGCCAGTTGCTTCTTGCCCATTTTCTCCCATAACTCGTAATACTTGTTCCAGCTCTTCACGGCTGATATTAAATAGCTTCTGATAGGTCTTAAGTTGTTCGTTATTGAGTGCGCGACTGCCTACTTGCTCATCATCCAGTTGTTCAAAGGGGATAAGGTGTTGAACGTGTTGCTCCATCCAGTGTTGGTAGGGGTGGCGATTCATCAGCTCATTGTCAATATCTGCCGAATGCCAAATTTGACCAAACTTGGTATCAATTACTAATAACTCACCAGGCCCAACCCGGCCTTTTTGTTTTACTTCATCGGCGGCGTAATCCCAAATTCCCACTTCAGAGGCTAAAGTGATCAGGTTATCTTTGGTGATCACATAGCGAGCAGGACGTAAACCGTTACGATCTAAGTTACAAGCAGCATAGCGACCATCAGACATTACAATCCCTGCTGGCCCATCCCAAGGTTCCATATGCTTGGAGTTAAAATCGTAAAAGGCGCGCAGTTTGGGATCCATATCGGGATGGTTTTGCCACGCTGGTGGAACTAACATGCGCATTGCACGAAACAGATCCATACCGCCGGCTAAAAATAGCTCTAACATGTTATCGAGACTGGACGAATCTGAACCGGTTTCATTGACAAAAGGGGCGGCACTTTGTAGATCGGGCAGTAAAGGGGATGCAAATTTGTATCCGCGAGCTCGGGCCCATTGACGATTGCCCGCAATGGTATTGATTTCACCATTATGAGCTAAATAACGAAATGGTTGAGCCAGTGGCCAGCGAGGTTGGGTATTGGTTGAAAAACGCTGATGAAACAAGCAAATTGCAGACTCTAAGCGAATATCTCCCAGATCTCGGTAAAATCGTGGCAGATCAGCGGGCATACATAGCCCTTTATACACCACAACTTGAGTCGATAAACTGCAGATATAAAACTCGGAATCATCGACTAACTGCTGTTCGATACGACGTTTGGCTATATACAATCGGCGATCCACATCTCGTGGTTTCCAGCCCGCTGGTGCATTTACAAAGATTTGTTCAATTGTCGGGAGTGAGTCTTGAGCGATTGGGCCGAGAACGGTGGGATCAATCGGGACCTTACGCCAGCCAACAATAGATAAGGTCTCTTTTTTAAGTTCGGCTTCAATGATCTGTTTAGCTTGATTGGCTCGGGTTGGATCTTGGTTAAAAAAGATCATACCCACGGCATACTCTCGGGCCAGATGCCATTGTAACTCTTCGGCGATATGACGATAGAAGCTATCGGGCTTTTTCATCAATAGACCACAACCATCACCGGTTTTGCCATCGGCTGCAATGCCGCCTCTGTGAGTCATACGATCAAGGGCGGTAATGGCGGTGCGAACTAACTTGTGACTTGGCTCGCCTTGAGTATGAGCGATAAGACCAAAACCACAATTATCTTTTTCTAACGAAGAGTCATACAACATAAAACACTCCCTGTTGACTGAGTCATTTTGCTTCCTGCAATAATTCACGTTAATCAGCTTTTACAAAAAGATCAAATATTGCTAACAAAATTTAGCGCAGTCACACAGAGTTTTGTGCTAGTTCGGGCAATTAAGTTGCCAGATCTCACGGAGATAAAACGGAAAAAGCCAGCACGCTAGAGTACTGGCTTAAGTTTAAGGAAGGAATGTATAAAACGATGAGTTAAGAGAGCATCAACGAGTCTGCTTTTGCCTCTAGTTGACTGTTGCCCATAAGATAATTATCAATGGCTCGCGCGCACTCTCGACCTTCATTGATACAGCGAACAACCAGCGATTGCCCCGTACGCATATCACCTGCAGCAAAGATCCCAGCTTGGTTTGTGGCATAGCCTGTGGTAGCAACATTACCGCGATCATCTAAGGCAATATCTAGCTGAGCCAGTACACCTGTTGGTTCTGGATGGAGAAAGCCCATTGCTAGAAAGGCGAGATCGCATGGGATAATACGCTCAGATCCTGGAACCTCAGTAAAGCTTGGACGTTCTCCCTCTTTAGCTTCATCCCAAGTGATATCAGCAATACGTAAGGCTTTAACATTGCCGTTATCATCACCGATAAATGCTTTTGTGAGGATATTCCAGAACCGATCGCATCCTTCTTCATGTGAGGTTGAAGTTTTCATGATCATTGGATAAGACGGCCAAGGTTGGTTACTTGGTCGTGTTTCAGGTGGTACAGGCAGGATTTCAAGTTGAGTGATGCTGCTTGCACCATGACGATTGGAGGTACCCACACAATCGGAACCTGTATCTCCGCCACCAATTACCACCACATGTTTATCTTTTGCATGGATCTCGGTCGCCTTTAGATCCATGTTATTGGCTCGGCGATTATTTTGCGCTAAGAACTCCATTGCAAAGTGGACCCCTGTCAGCTCTCGACCAGGGATTGGGAGATTGCGAGGCACAGTTGAGCCGCCGGTAAGTAGCACAACATCAAAGTCTTGGCGCAGTTGTAGCGCGTTGATATCGACACCAATATGGGCGTTGACGACAAACTCAATGCCAGCTTTGGCCATAAGATCAATCTTACGATCTATGATGTTCATACCCAATTTAAAGTCGGGAATACCAAAGCGAAGCAGTCCTCCCACTTTTTCATCACGCTCAAATACCGTTACTGTGTGACCTGCGCTATTGAGCTGCTCTGCCGCCGCCAGTCCAGCGGGGCCTGAGCCGATAATTGCTACCGTTTTTCCCGTTCTTGCACGGGGTGTTTTCGGTTTGGCGTAACCCTCTTTATAAGCACGTTCAACAATATTTTTCTCAATATTACAGATAGTAATAGGATCTTGGTTGATCCCAAGTACACACCCACTTTCACAAGGTGCTGGACAGACACGACCTGTAAATTCAGGGAAATTATTGGTTGAACTTAAAATGTGCCACGCCTCTTCCCAGCTATCGCGATAAACCGCATCATTAAACTCTGGAATGATGTTGCCGATTGGACAGGCGTTGTGGCAAAACGGTACGCCACAATCCATACAACGTGAGGCTTGTTGATTAATTTTGTCACCAAATTCGTTATCAAGTACAAACTCCTTGTTATCTTGAATACGAACACTTGGATCGACTTTCTTTGGCAACTCGCGGCCAAACTCTAAAAATCCTGTAGGCTTACCCATCAATGGCCTCCAACTCTTCCTTGTTTTCAGCTTCTGCTTTACGTTTCTCTAATACGGCCTTGTAATCTCGCGGCATCACTTTGACGATCTGCTGCAGGTTGTGATCGAAGTTTGATAAGAAGAGCTCGGCAACTGAACTTCCTGTATATGCGACATGTTTTGTTAACATATCCAGTAATAGAGCTTTGTCTTCATCATCAAGTGGATCGAGATCGACAAGTTCTGCGTTGAGCTTACTATCAAAATCACCGTACTGATCCCAAACATACGCAACACCACCGCTCATACCTGCGGCAAAGTTACGACCTGTTTGACCTAAAATAAGAGCGATGCCTCCTGTCATATACTCACAGCCGTGATCGCCAATACCTTCAACCACCACTTTTGCACCTGAGTTACGAACACAGAAACGCTCACCGGCCATACCACGAATATAAGACTCTCCTGAAGTTGCGCCGTAGAAACAGACGTTACCAACGACAATATTATCTTCAGCAATAATGGATGACTGCTGGTTTGGATAGAGAACTAATGTTCCCCCTGATAAACCTTTACCCCAGTAATCATTGGCATCACCTTCAACGGTAAACTTAACTCCTTTGGCCAGGAATGCTCCAAAGCTTTGGCCTGCTGAACCATTAAATTTAACATTCAGTGGCTGTGGTAGTCCCTGATCTTTATAGATTTTGGAGATCTCATTTGACAACATGGTGCCAGTACTGCGATCGGTATTGATAATCGCTAATTCAGCCTCGACTGCTTTGCCCTCATACAGCGCAGGAGCTGCCAGTTCAATTAACTGTCTGTCTAGAACCTGTTCTAAGTTATGTTGCTGCTGTTTCTGGTTGTAGATACCGTCATCAGCACGTGCAGCTTCATTAAATAGAATTGGGCTTAAATCTAGATTTTGATACTTCCAATGGTCGATATTGTGGCGAACTTTCAGCTTATTAACTTGACCTACCATCTCATCAATAGTGCTAAAGCCAAGCTCTGCCATAATTTCACGTAGACCTTGTGCCATATATTGGAAGAAGGTCACCACATCTTCTACGCGACCATCAAAGCGCTCACGTAAGGTTTTATTTTGCGTTGCGATACCAACCGGACAAGTATTCTTATGACACTTACGCATCATGATACAGCCTTCAACCACAAGCGCTGCAGTCGCTACGCCCCATTCTTCGGCGCCAAGTAGAGTTGCAATGGCCAAATCTCGTGGTGTTTTCATTTGCCCATCGGCCTGTACAACAATACGATTACGGAGACCGTTTTTCAGTAGTGTTTGGTGGGTTTCGGCAAGGCCCAGTTCCCATGGTAAACCAGTATGACGAATGGATGAGATAGGAGAGGCACCTGTACCACCATCAAATCCAGCTATCAGCACGACATCGGCTTTGGCTTTAGCCACACCAGAGGCAATGGTACCGACACCCGCTTCTGAGACCAATTTTACGTTTACCCGGCTACGACGGTTGGCGTTTTTAAGGTCATAAATGAGCTGTGCCAAATCTTCGATTGAGTAAATATCATGGTGTGGCGGCGGCGAAATAAGGCCAACCCCTGGTGTTGAATGGCGAGTTGCGCCAATCCAATCATCAACTTTATCCCCCGGCAGCTGACCACCTTCACCAGGTTTCGCTCCTTGCGCCATTTTAATCTGTAGTTCATCGGCATTCGTGAGGTAGTAAGAAGTTACACCAAAACGACCTGACGCTACCTGTTTGATAGCAGAGCGTTCCCAATCGCCATTTTCATTTGGCTCAAAACGGATTGGGTCTTCACCACCTTCACCGGAGTTTGATTTTGCTCCAATTCGGTTCATTGCCACGGCAAGGGTTGAGTGGGCTTCATATGAGATTGAACCAAAACTCATAGCACCTGTTGCAAAGCGTTTCAGGATACTTTCGATTGGCTCAACGTTTTCAATCGCAATAGCACCTGCTGGATTTTTAATAAAATCGAGCTGACTTCGTAGTGTAACTGCGTTATCTCCTTGGGCATCAACCGCATTGGCGTATTGCTTAAATTGTTGATAGTCCTTGTTGCGGGTGGATTGCTGCAGTAATGAAATAGTTTCTGGGTTAAACAGATGTTTTTCACCACGCTGTTTCCACTGATACACCCCACCAACATCAAGCATTTGGATTGGAATTTCACGGGTAGGGTAGCCGACACGATGGCGTACTACCACTTCTCGTGCAATGTCATCTAGGGTTAGACCTTCGATACGAGAAACCGTACCAGTAAAGTATTTATCAACTACAGCTTTGCTGATCCCTAATGCTTCAAAAATTTGAGCACCGTGGTACGACTGAAGAGTGGAAATCCCC
This sequence comes from Photobacterium damselae, assembly GCF_003026815.1. Classification (GTDB taxonomy): domain Bacteria; phylum Pseudomonadota; class Gammaproteobacteria; order Enterobacterales; family Vibrionaceae; genus Photobacterium; species Photobacterium damselae. Next base: position 42,725 of record NZ_PYOG01000020.1, read on the forward strand.
ATTTTAGAGAAGATTTTTAATAGGCCACCATTCACGCCTTTACGGTAGTTATTAAATAACTCTTCTGTGGTTTTTTCACGATCTAGCTTACCTTTGCGTTGCAGATCAACAATGGTTTCAGTCACCAAATAAGGGTTGATGGCACTAGCACCATAACCGACAAGCGTTGCAAAATGGTGGGTTTCACGGGCATCACCGGTTTCGACAACAATGTCACATTTTGCTCTAAGACCTTTACGGATCAAGTGGTGATGTACAGCACCTACTGCTAGCATGGCCGGAATTGCCGCATGGTTTGAGTTGACCGCACGGTCCGTTAAGATGATGATCGAATAACCGTCAATCACCGCATCTTCTGAATATTGGCAAATACGTTTTAGTGCGCGCTCAAGTTTGCCGGGTTCGCCGCTAGCGCGAAATACAATATCTAATGTTTTGGCTTGGAGGTGCTCGTTATCAATTGCGCGCAGTTTTTCTAGCTCAGCATTTGAGAGTACCGGACTTTCAAGCTCAACTTTGCGACAGTGCTGAGGGGTTTCGATCAGTAAGTTTTGATCTTTACCAATATAGGTATTGAGCGACATCACCATACGTTCACGAATCGGATCGATTGGTGGGTTAGTCACCTGAGCAAAGAGCTGCTTAAAATAGTTGGCAAGATGCTGTGATTGGTGAGATAGAACAGCTACTGGCCAATCCACTCCCATCGAACCTAAAGGCTCATAACCTGTGCTGGCAAGAGGTACAATAATTTCATCGACTTCTTCGCTGCTCACACCAAAGGCTTGCTGATGATGCAACAGACGTTCTGGGGTTGGCTGGTGATGCATGTTATCGGCATCAGGCAGTTTCTTTAGGCTAAGAAGATTGTTCTTCACCCACTCCTGATAAGGTTGAGCTTGAGCTATGCTGTCTTTAACTTCTTCGTCAGAAATAATACGACCTTGTTCTAGATCGGCAACAAAGATACGACCGGGTTGGAGGCGTCCTCTAAATTGAATATTTTCAGGCTCAATTTCAACAACACCTGATTCTGACGCCATAATTAAGAAGTCATCTTTTGTCACAGTATAACGTGACGGACGAAGACCATTTCGATCCAGGGTTGCCCCTACTTGTACCCCATCGGTAAAGCACACTGATGCCGGACCGTCCCACGGCTCCATAACGTTGGCATGATATTGATAGAACGCGCGGCGCTTAGGATCCATCTCTTTGTTTTCTTGCCAAGCTTCAGGGATCAGCATCATAAGAGCATGTGGCAGAGTACGCCCTGATAATACTAATAGCTCTAGCGCCATATCAAAATTAGAGGAATCTGAACTGCCTTCTTGGCAAATAGGCAGTAGCATACTGATTTCTTGTGGGCTAAATAGCTCAGATTCTAAAATAGCTTCACGGGCTTTCATCCAGTTTAGGTTACCGCGAACCGTATTAATTTCACCATTGTGGGCAATATAACGGAACGGCTGAGCTAAACGCCATTTTGGAAATGTGTTGGTAGAAAAGCGCGAATGAACCAGAGCGAGAGCCGTCACCATAGCTGGATTTTGCAAATCTAAAAAGTATTGTGGGACCTGCTCAGTAGTTATCTGGCCTTTGTATACAAGCGTTTTATAAGACATGGAGTTGATGTAAAAATCGTCTCCAATATTAGAAACACTCTCAAGGCAGACTCGAACGGTATAGTTACGCAGTACATACAGTTTGCGTTCTAATACCTCAGGCTTTAGGTTGGCACCACCAGTAATAAAGACATGTTCAAACTGAGGTTCAGTACTTAATGGATCCTCTCCAATCATGGAATTATCAACCGGAAGCACTCGGTAACCGATAATTTCAAGGTCGAGTCGTTTGGCATTACGCTCTAAGATATCTCGGCATTGTTGGCGTTTGTGTTCATCTTTAGGAAACAGAACAACGCCCACACCATATTGGTCAAAAGAGGGCAGTTTAATCCCTTGCTTTACCGACTCTTCTAATAAAAATTCATGGGGCTTTTGCAGTAAAATACCGGCACCATCACCACTACAGGGATCACACCCTTGACCACCGCGATGCTCCATTCGAGCAAGCATATCAAGAGCTTGAGTGACTATTTGATGAGATTTTCGGTTTTTCAGATGGGCGACGAAGCCGATACCACAAGCATCATGTTCCATTTCAGGCACGTACATGCCCTGAGTACTACGCTCTTGATCCGTCATAGATACATCCTTCCAGTTATCGCAAGCCTTATCCTATGGCTTGATTTTCCCTAATCTTATTGTGGTCTTATGTAAGACGATGTGGACATCATGTCCCGTGGTTACATAAGCGTGTTTGCTGTGGGAGAAAATAAAGTTCTGTAGCAAACGATATGTTGGGTGTGTGCGATGAAATACGCAAAAACACTGCTTACACCCGAGTTAAGTGATAGATATCACTATTAAACGCCCAATTTATGTCAAAAATGTTGCTTATATTTTGCGCGCAAGTGTAACTATCCTACAGTTTTGATACATTAATTACCAATAGAAATTAACATGATTTGTTGGGAATACCAGCACTTTGGGTTGCTTTTCAACGAATAATGTCAGAACGTCCCTCTCTCTTTTTACTATCTTCTTGTTTTTATTGGTATGGGAAAAAAGAATTCTCAATAACTGCGGGTTTTTAAAATGTTAAAGATATTTATGTTGTTGTTTTTTAATTACTAAGTCGAATCATGTTATTTTTTAACCGAAATTATCAGGTAAATTCGGCGTTTTCTTGTTTTCACACAAAGAACCACGGTTAAAGTGTGCTAATTTGTGCGGTTCATTAGAGCTCTAGCTCTGTTCTTATTTTTGCTATTTATCAGGTAACACCATGCAATTGCACGAGCGAGTTAATACTTTTGGTCAGGATTTACAGCGTCGCTATGGCGAAAAGGTTCATAAGCTGACTCTACATGGCGGTTTTAGTTGCCCAAACCGTGATGGCACAATTGGACGTGGTGGTTGTACATTTTGTAATGTAGCTTCTTTTGCAGATGAAAAAGCGCAATTTTTACCGATTCATGAGCAGCTGACTCAGCGTGCTGGTGAGGTAAATAGAGCCAAGAAATATTTAGCGTATTTTCAGGCATACACCAGTACTTACGCTGAAGTACAAACATTGAAAAAAATGTATGAAGAAGCCCTGCAAGCAGCCGATATTGTCGGTTTATGTGTTGGAACTCGCCCTGATTGCGTGCCTGATGCTGTTCTAGATTTACTTGCGGGGTATCGCGAGCAAGGTTATGAAATTTGGTTAGAATTGGGGCTACAAACGGCTAATGATAAAACCTTAAAACGTATCAACCGGGGTCATGACTTTGCCTGTTATGCCGAGATCACACGTCGTGCCCGTGCATTAGGAATTAAAGTTTGTACTCATTTAATCGTGGGTTTGCCGGGTGATACAAAGCAAGATAATTTAGAAACGATTAAGCGTGTGGTAGAAGTGGGCGTGGATGGAATTAAATTGCATCCGCTCCATTTGGTCGAAGGCAGTAAGCTTGGTCAAGCTTGGAAAGCCGGCCGAATTGAAGAAGTTAGTCTAGATCAATACAGCGATATCGCCTCGGAAATGATCCGTTTAACGCCACCGGATGTGGTTTATCACCGTGTATCGGCTAGTGCTCGAAAACCGACGCTATTAGCGCCTTCTTGGTGTGAAACTCGTTGGTTAGTGATGACTGAGATTTGGCGAAACTTAGAACAGTTTGGTGCGCAAGGTAGTGGGGTTGGCGCTCCTTTTGTCTACCAAAAGCCATAGTAATGTATAGATGTTTGCGCATTTTATAAAATATTAAGTGGGATTGTTTAAATCTCCTTTGGTATAGAGGCCGTTATTGTATAATGGCCTCTAAATTAAGGAAGTTGGTAGCGCAATTGTGCTTTTTCACGATGGTTTAGGAATTGGCTAATTTGAATTTTTTGGTTTAAATAATCACAGTAGGCGTAGTTTTGGGGCGATATTTACTTCTTTTAACAGCACTGGTCAGTCTCGTTCTTGCCACTATGAGCTTTCTTTTAACCGATGAAACCATGGCTGAGTTTGCGACTTTAATTGTTGTTTTCTGTATTGTTTTCGGTGGGGTATTTGTCCTGCTATTGATCTATAGTATTGACTCTCTCTCTCTTGAAAAAACCCATCAAATATTGGCCAAAATGCCATTTCCTGTCGCTTTAGTGCGACTAAAAGATGGCCAATTACTCTATTGCAATAAAGCGTGCCGGGAATTACTTAGCATTCGAAAAATTGGCGACTCTTATCTCTATCCTGAATATATATCTTCTGCGACCGTATGTGATTTTCTGCAAACTTTTCACGGGCAAAACTCATTTCAACAATGGTCTGAAAGTGTGCCAATGCCTGGTAATAAGTCATTATCGCTTGATATTACGGGTAAACGAATTCGTTATCATTGGTATCCAACCTGGATGCTTTTTATTTCCAAAACACCACAAAATAACAGTTCCGAAAATCAGTTAGCCCAAGAGCAATTGATGTTTCAAAGTGTGTTGAACTCTCTTTCTGAGTTGGTCTATTTCCAAGATCCTCAAGGTCGAATTATGGGCTCAAATAAGGCCTTTGATCGCTTCTGGCAAGGAAGAATTGAAGAAGGGGTCTTAGACTATCAGCAAGATCATGAGCATAGTCTGGGAACCAATTCGATCCATTGGTGGACTACAAACCCTGAAGGTTCCAGTCGTTTACTTGAAACTAACCAAACTTCTCTGATTAATGCTAAAGGTGATGTGATGGGGACGCTTAATATTAGTCATGACGTAACAGAGTGGCATGAAATGCAAGAGAGTTTACGGACTGAAATTGAGCGCCGAGAAGAGACGGAACAAACCTTAGCCCAACAAAATAATTTATTAGATACCATTATTAACTCCAGTACCGATCCGATTGGTTTAGTTAATCAGTATTGGGTTTATATCGGTTGTAATGAGTTATTTGCCCAGTCGCTCGGTTACACCAAAGAAACCTTGTTGGGTAAAAGTGCTGAAGAGGTGATTTCCTCCGATAAATGGGAGATGTTTCGCCAAAGTGATCGCGAAGTGATGGAGTTAGGCCGCTCGACAAAAACCGAAGATTGCGTATTAAAAAATGATGGCACATTAGTCTGGTATGAAGTGCAGAAGTCTCCTTTTATTGATCCTACCGATGGTGCTCGCGGCATGTTGATTATTGCTCGTGATGTCACTGAACGCAAAAAAGCAGAGCAACAGTTGGCCGATGCGATCATGGAACTTCAAGCACTAAGCTTTATTGATGGTCTAACACGCATCGCAAACCGTCGTAGCTTTGATGATAGCTTGCACCGTATGTGGCACAGTCATATTCGTTTACAACAACCCTTAACGTTGATTTTCTGTGATATTGATTATTTCAAAGCATTTAATGACAGCTACGGTCATCAAATTGGAGATACAGTGTTAAGAGAAGTGGCCGCTGTTTTAAGCTCGGTTATTCAGCGTGAAACGGACGAAGTGGCTCGTTATGGTGGGGAAGAGTTTGCGATTTTATTACCGACTACCGATAGCAAGGGAGGCGAATATGTGGCGAAGAAATTGCAAAAGGCATTAGCACTACGTGCCCAAGAAGTGCCTTTTTGTGACATTCCAACTACGTTAACCTTAAGTATCGGTATTACAACGGTTATTCCTCAACCTAATGAGGGATTCCAACACTTCTTAGAGCAGGCCGATAAAGCACTATATCAAGCAAAGGCCGCAGGGCGTAATTGTTATCGACATTTCCAGTAAGTACCGTATTGAAAAGCTCAGGTTGATTCCTGAGCTTTTTTTTGACTTTTTTAACTGAAACAATCATTTCCTAAGGTTTCAGTATATTATGGTGTTATTAGAAAATGTTCTCTCTGACTGTTAAGTAATGGTATTCATTGATGAAGCAAATCAAAGTATTAGCCCAGTTTTATGTCGACTTGCTGGTTAAATTAGGGATAGTAAGATTCAGTTTATTGTTAGCGTTAGGTTTGGTTGCGCTGGCTATTTTAGTACAAGTGGGTGTGACTTTAGTCCTACATGGCGAGGTGCGAGATGTTGATATTGCCCGCTCGGTTGCCTTTGGTTTATTAATCACCCCTTGGGCAGTCTATTTTCTTTCTGTGGTCGTTGAGCAACTAGAAGATTCGCGCCAGAGGTTATCTAAGCTCGTCACTAAACTTGAAGAGATGCGTTCGCGAGATATGCAGTTAAATAAACAACTGCAAGAGAACATTACCAAACTTAATCAAGAAATCGATGAACGCCAAAAAGCGGAAGAAGCTCGTGAATTGGCGATGGAAGACTTAGAAAATGAAGTTTACCATCGTGAAAAGGCACAATTAGAACTGGCAGAACAGAGTGCGTTGCTGCGCTCGTTTTTGGATGCTTCGCCTGATTTGATTTATTACCGAAATGAGAAAAATCAGTTTTCTGGCTGTAATCGGGCAATGTCTGAATTGGTCGGTAAAAGTGAAAAAGAGCTGGTTGGTCTTACTCCTTGGGATGTCTATAATCCTGAGTTGGCGACCAAAATAGCCAAAACTGATCAGCGAGTATTTGATGAAGATGTCTCTCTAACTTACGAGCAATGGTTGGAGTATCCAGATGGACGAAAGGCGGTATTTGAACTGCGTAAGGTTCCTTTTTATAGTCGCAGTGGTCGTCGTTTAGGTCTGATGGGCTTTGGTCGTGATATCACCGAACGTAAACGTTATGAAGAGGCCCAAGAGAAAGCCAGTCGAGATAAGACCTCATTTATTTCTACTATAAGCCATGAATTGCGAACCCCATTAAATGGTATTGTCGGCTTAAGTCGAATGTTGCTTGAAAGCGAGTTAACTGAAGATCAGCGTAATTACCTCCGCACTATTCATATCAGTGCGATAACGTTAGGGAACATTTTTAACGATATTATTGATCTGGATAAGTCTGATCGCCGCCGATTAGAATTATTACCCAAGCCTCTAGATTTGCCTGAGTTTATTACTGAAATTGGTAATATCTCAGCATTAATGGCCGAGCAAAAAGGGTTGCGGTTCGACTTAGAGCAATTGACGCAACTGCCGAAAATGATTGAGGTAGATGGCACGCGTTTACGTCAAGTACTGTGGAATTTAATGGGTAATGCCACCAAATTCACTAAACAGGGAGGCGTTATCTTATCGGTCAGCTGTGAGGTTGAAGCCGATCAAGCTCATATCCAATTTGAAGTGGAAGACAGTGGTATTGGTATTCCTGCTGGGGAGCTGGATAATATTTTTGCGATGTATTATCAGGTTCAACAGGGAGATGATAATTTACATGCGGTTGGAACGGGTATTGGTTTGGCTGTTTCGCGTCAGTTAGTGCAATTGATGAATGGTGATATTACTGTGAGCTCTGAAGAGGGAGAAGGCAGTACTTTTACCGTTAATATTACTGTTCCAATCTTAGCTTGTAATACGGTTTCTGCTGAAGAAGATGAAGAGCTACCCTCTGTGCCACAATTGGGTCTGAATATTTTCATGGTAGAAGATATAGAGCTTAATGTGACGGTGGCAAAATCGCTACTTGAAAGTTTAGGCCACCATGTAACTGTTGCTATGCGTGGTGATGAAGCTCTTGAGATGTTTGATCCTGAAGAGTACGACTTAGTATTATTGGATATTCAGCTACCTGATATGACGGGGTTTGAAATTGCTCAAACACTGCGTGAGCGGTATCAGCACCTGCCAGCTTTAGTTGCGTTAACTGCGAATGTCATTAAAGATAAGAGTGAGTATTTAGAGCAAGGAATGGATGAAGCTTTAAGTAAGCCGCTGAGTGTTAAAGCCATTACTGAGGTGATTCAACGTTTAGTCTTAACCTGTTCGTTAGATGATGAACAAGAAGAAGCGTTACCATTTAGTGCTAATTCTCAAGATCAGATGTATGAACAATTACTGGATTTAGAGATGCTGAGCTCTTATGTTGAGATTGTAGGGCCAAAACCAGTATTAGACAGTATTGCGATGTTTGAAGAGATGATGCCGGGATATTTGGAAATATTGGATTCGAATATGATGGCAAAAGATCAAGACGGCATAAAATTTGAGGCCCATAAGATCAAAGGGGCGGCAGGCTCTATTGGTTTAAAGCACATTCAACAAGTTGCTCAGATGGCGCAATCTCCTGAATTGCCAACTTGGTGGGAAAATATAAATGACTGGGTTGATGAGATTAAATATGGTTACCAAGATGATTTAAAAGTATTAAAAGCTTGGTTAGCTCAGTACGAAAAACAATAATTTATTTGATGATCCCACCACAAAAAAGGCTTCCATCCGGAAGCCTTTTTACTTTGTAGCATCAAGAATAATCAAAGATTAATCTTGTTCTAAGTCGCCGCAGAAACGGTAACCTTCACCGTGAATCGTGGCAATGATTTCTGGCGTATCAGAAATAGATTCAAAGTGCTTACGAATACGACGAATTGTTACGTCAACAGTACGATCGTGTGGTTTAAGCTCACGACCTGTCATCTTCTTCAGAAGATCTGCACGCGTTTGGATCTTGCCTGGGTTTTCACAGAAGTGCAGTAGAGCACGGAACTCTGAACGAGGCAGTTTAAATTGATCACCGCTTGGGCTAACAAGTGAACGGCTGTTGATTTCTAAAGACCAGCCGTTAAAGCTGTAACGCTCAACAAGCTTCTTGTCTTCAACCGGCATACCTTGATTCATTGCACGGCTTAATAGGTTACGCGCACGAATAGTCAGTTCACGAGGGTTAAATGGTTTAGTGATATAGTCATCTGCGCCAATTTCTAGGCCTAGAATCTTATCAACTTCGTTATCACGGCCTGTTAGGAACATCAGTGCCATGTCACCTTGCTCACGCAGTTCACGAGCAAGTAGTAGGCCATTTTTACCTGGTAGGTTGATATCCATAATCACTAAATGAACAGGGTGCTCTGAAAGCATCTGGTGCATTTCATTGCCGTCGTTCGCTTCAAATACAGTGTATCCTTCTGCTTCGAAGATACTCTTTAGTGTATTACGTGTTACGTGCTCGTCTTCTACAATTAGAATATGAGGGGTTTGCATGTGGCTGTACCTAAGTTTAAAAACTGAATCTGGTGTTAATACACAGAATAGTTAAATTCTATGAAAAAAATTTACATACAGGCAAAGTATTTAAAAAGAAAACTTGCTTGATGTGCAATTATTCGCCTGTTTTGGTACGCCATCCGTTTCTAGAGTTACAAGATAGAATCCTAGAATGCCCGAGAAAAATGGGGCTACTGGCTACAATTTCCCTTAGATGGCGTCGATTGTATTCACTTAACAGCTCGATAACAATATAACTGTTTTAATTCGAGGCTGGTTTTTAGGCATTTCTTGATTTATATCAAACAGGATGAAGAATATTCATCTCTCTCCATAGCCTTTAACATTCGCTACAAAATATGCTGCAAAATCCAATCCGTAAAGCTTCTTGGTGTAAAAAAGTATGGAATTGGAGCTGCGATCAAATCATTTATTGCAATATTGTCTCGCGATGATTTTACATTTTTTTAGCAAGAAATGCTTTTTTGATAAATAAGAACACAGATAACTACGAGAAATGTGCATATTTTCAACATTTGGCCATAATTAGAAAGATATTACGGCAAAAATTTTCCGTAAAAAGAGATGAAATTGTTGCAGTTACAGCAAGCTAGTCATAGAGCGTAATCGAAATTTGATAACAGAATGGGAGAAGTAATTATGGACAACGATCTCTTACCTGATTTATGTGATGCGTATGAAGATAAAATATTGTGGCTTCCTGTGACTTGGCAAGATTATGGTGGAAAATCGGTATTTTCTGGACAGATCGTAACGTTACGTTGCTTTGAGGATAACAGTTTAGTTCGAGATATTTTGTCGCGGCCGGGTAAAGGGAAGGTTTTAGTAATTGATGGACACGGTTCTGTTAATCGAGCCCTACTTGGTGATCAACTGGCACTATTGGCGGTGCAAAATGAGTGGCAAGGCATTGTTGTTTATGGTGCGGTTCGTGATGTGGTGACTTTATCTGGTTTAAACTTAGGGATAAAAGCTCTTGGTGTTTGTCCCCTAAAAACGTTAAAGCGTCAAAGTGGTGAAGAAAATGTGATGCTCTCTTTTGCCGATTGTCGTATTTTCCCTGGTGATCACTTATATGCGGATCAAAATGGAATCATTGTTACGCCTCACCCTTTACCTAATATTGTTGAGCAATGATTCGCACTCAAAAGCGAAAGCCTAATCCCAGTGCCACTACCTGTTCAATATCTTGATAATCAACCGTTGCATTTAAGTTAAGCTGCTCTGTAAGTTGATATTGGCTCGATAGTTCCATGCCTAATTGAGTCTGTTGCTCTGTCGAGGTCGATGTTAATGCACTATTAATACTGATTCGCGGGGATAGATGATATTTAATGCCAGAGAGTAGGCCGTGGGATGCCTGCTGTTGTTTGGATGATGATGTGAGTCGAGAGCTCAGATAGAGTTGGATATTAGCTCCTAGATGGTATTGATAACCGCTTTCTATTTGCCACACATCGAACTGTTTAGCCCCGCCAGATTGGGAGGATAAATACCAACCATGAGTTGATTGATGCACTCCTGTATCGTAATCAATAAATTCATCAAATTCAGCAGCACTCAAGGATGGCGCAAATAATAAGAGCGAAAGGAGCAATATTCCATAGCGCATTGTCAGTACCATCCTTGTTTCATATTTCAGTCTTTTTTCATACTAGAATAATTTTGAGAGAAACGGCAATTCTAACTATGAGAATAATGACTAAATTGTGCTTTTTGTGATTAAGTTAACTTCGGTAAAAGCTTATGGTGATTTTGATATGGATACACATCTTCAAGTTTTCCTTGTTTAATATTTTGTTGAAGTTGCTGCCAAAAACTGGCTTCAAAGAGATCGCCATGCAAAAGTTCAAACAGTTTTCTTACTTGCGGGTTAGGAACCAGAAAAGTTGGAAATTCTTCGGGAAAAACATCATTAGGTCCAACGCTATACCAAGGCTCAGCTGCTAATTCGTCTTCTGGGTATCGAGGCGGTGGAATACGACGGAAATTAACTTCGGTCATATAACTGATTTCATCATAATCATAGAACACAACGCGCTTATGACGTGTAACACCAAAGTTTTTAAATAGCATATCGCCAGGGAAAATATTGGCTGCGGCAAGCTGCTTAATCGCCGTTCCATATTCATTAATCGCGTGGTAGATATCGACCTCTGTTGCCGTTTCAATATAAAGATTAAGTGGCACCATACGCCTTTCCATATACAGGTGATCAATGAGGATTTCATCATCGCAAATATGGACAATACTTGGGGCTACCTCTTGTAACTCTTCTAATAATTCATCACTGAATCGATGTTTAGGAAAGCTGAAATTTCGGTATTCTTGGGTATCTGCCATTCTCCCCACTCGATCATGCTCTTTAACCAGTAAATATTTCTCTTTTACTGTGTTATGACGAATATCTTTTTGTGGGGCAAAGGTGTCTTTAATAATTTTAAAAACAAAATCATAGGATGGCAGAGTAAAGACTGACATCACCATGCCTTTTACCCCAGGCGCAAGAATAAATTGATCATTAGATTGGGCTAAATGATGAATGAAATCGCGATAGAGTTCAGTTTTCGCGTGTTTTTGGCAGCCAATGGCAGTGTAGAGCTCTGCTAGGGTTTTATTGGGCATTAACTGCGCTAAGAACCGGACTAAAGCAGCTGGGGCTGGGGCGTAAACCATAAAATAGGAACGAGCAAAACCAAAAATAATACTGACATCATTAACATCACAAATACAGGCATCAATATAGAGCGATTGGCCGTGATGATTGAGGATTGGCAAAACAATAGGAGAGGTCGTATGGTCTGAAAATTGCAGCTGACCAACCAGATAGGCGGCTTTGTTGCGGTAAAACGGTTCACGAATTAATTCTATGTGACTTAACAAGGTTAATCTCTCACCAAACTCTTGTTGTAAATGCTCGATTAAAAGCGTGATATCGTTGGTTTGATCTCGCCATGATAAGGTAAAGGGGGTGTCATTTAATAAGCGTTGTAATAACTGTTCTAACGAGTCTTGATAATGATAAATCCGAGTTAAATTAGTTGGATAAATAGGAATGCGTTGCTGTTGGGAGCTATCGACGAACAGTTTATCGGGAGCGATATGTTTATGTTGAAAAATACGACAATAGACCGAGTTAAAAAAACTTTCTGCAATATCGTATCTTGGGTAATCGATCAGTAAGTCTTCGTAAGCCGCTTTGACTTGAGTAATAAAATTTTGATTATTATAACGCTCGCCAACCATAGCTTGTATCTGATGGGTAACCAGCCCAACATGATGATCGTAAAAATGGATTCGAGCTTTTAATGCGTGGTGAACATCAGGCCACAGTTGCTGCTCAAATCGAGCTTGAGCGCCAGCAGTCACATCGAGAAAGCGACCGTACATGGCATCAAAACCTTGCAATATGGTTTGTGCGGCGAGTAAATCCATTTTAGCTGCCATGACGCTCTCCTGATTCTTGTCCATTTTTAGTGTAGTTAGAGTTTTATTTACTCCACATACCAACTACGAGATTACTCGATTATTTTTGCATCAAAGTCAAAACAATGTTGACTCAAGCGAATTAATTCGGTAAACGTAAAAAGAATAAATCAATTTGGTTAAGAAAAACTAACATGTTTAACGTATTCAGCACAATCACAATCATGATTACCACTAACACAATGGGTGTCGGTGCGGGCTGATTTACGCAGAATTTAACATCAAGCCCGCAACTCTTAACCGAGGCGCGGGCTTTTTTGTAAATGGACTTCACTTAAGACATCTCACTATGAGTTGTTAAGAAATAGATTACAGACAGGGAGAGTAAGTTGATGCGAGTATTGAAGTTTGGTGGATCATCGTTAGCTGATGCAGAGCGGTTTTTACGTGCTGCGGATATTATTGCCAGTAATGCTCAGCAAGAGGATGTCGCGGTAGTGTTATCGGCTCCTGGGAAGGTCACCAATAAACTGGTCGAAATTATTGATAATACGGTTGAGTCTGGGGATGCATCTGAGCAGATCGAACAGTTAATTGCTACGTTTGAACAATTATTTATTGGCTTAAAAGAGTTGGTACCAGAACTTGATATTGCTTTGCTTCGTGCCAAATTGGCCAGTTCTTTAACTCAGCTAAAGCAATATGTTCACGGTATGCAATTACTGGGTCTGTGTCCGGATAATGTGTATGCCAAAGTGATCAGCAAGGGAGAGCGGCTCTCTATTGTAACTATGCAGGCGGTGTTAGAAACAAAAGGTCAGCCAGCAGCACTTATCGATCCTGTTGAATATCTTAAAGCCAGTGATGATTATTTAGAGGCCAGTGTTGATATTGAAGCGTCGACTCAAAGTTTTGTCAAACAGCCTCTAGTCGCCGGTGTTGTACATATCATGCCAGGATTTACAGCCGGTAACAGTAAAGGTGAGTTAGTTACGCTCGGTCGTAATGGTTCGGATTATTCCGCTGCGGTTTTGGCTGCCTGCTTACGTGCCGATTGCTGTGAAATTTGGACGGATGTCGATGGGGTTTATAGCTGTGATCCTCGTTTAGTTCCTGATGCTCGTTTATTGAACTCTTTAAGTTATCAAGAGGCAATGGAACTCTCTTATTTTGGCGCGTCAGTTCTGCATCCAAAAACCATTGCTCCAATTGCTCAATTTCATATCCCTTGTCTGATTAAAAACAGTTTCCGTCCTCAAGCTCCTGGTACTTTGATCGGTCAAGATAATGGTGAAGATAATTTAGCGGTTAAAGGTATCACGACGTTAAAAGATCTTACAATGGTCAATGTTTCCGGACCTGGAATGAAAGGTATGGTAGGAATGGCGGCTCGTGTTTTTGGCACCATGTCGGCTGCGGGTATTTCTATTGTACTGATCACCCAATCTTCATCGGAATATAGCATCAGCTTTTGCATTGAAACCGAGGATAAACGGGCAGCACAACAAGCACTTCGTAGCGGGTTTGAATTAGAACTTAAAGAAGGGCTACTAGAGCCTGTTGAGTTTATTGATGATCTTGCCATTGTTACGCTAGTTGGAGACGGTATGCGAACTTCTCGTGGTGTGGCATCTCGCTTTTTTACTGCGCTAGCTGAAGTGGAAGTCAATATTGTTGCCATTGCTCAAGGCTCTTCAGAACGAGCGATCTCTGCCGTTGTGCCACAAGATAAAGTCTCTGAATCGGTGAAAGCGTGTCATGAGAATTTATTTAATAGTCAGCACTATTTGGATGTTTTTGTTATTGGTGTTGGTGGTGTTGGTGGTGAGCTGGTTGATCAAATTGCGCGCCAACAAACCAAATTGGCCGACAGTGGAATCGTGATTCGAGTCTGTGGTTTAGCCAATAGCAAAGGCTTATTGCTCAACAGTCGTGGTGTGGATTTACAGGATTGGCGAGATCAATTAGGCGCGGTTGCTGAGCCATTGAGCTTAAGTCGTATGACGCAGCTGGTGAAAAGAAATCATATTATCAACCCAGTTATTATCGATTGTACTTCTGATCAGGGTATTGCCGATCAGTATGTTGATTTCTTAGCTGCCGGTTTCCACGTAATTACGCCAAATAAAAAAGCCAATACCGCAAGCATGGCTTATTACCATCAATTGCGTCAGGCTGCGCGAGCAACTCGTCGTAAATTTATGTATGAAACAACAGTTGGAGCTGGTCTTCCTGTTATTGAAAACTTACAAAATCTGATTGCAGCAGGTGATGAACTAGAGCGTTTTAATGGCATTTTATCGGGTTCTCTCTCTTATATCTTCGGTAAGCTTGATGAAGGCATGAGCTTTAGTGAAGCGACAACCGTTGCTCGAAACAATGGTTTTACAGAGCCGGATCCTAGAGATGATCTTTCTGGGATGGATGTTGCTCGTAAACTATTGATTCTTGCCCGTGAAGCTGGCTTAGATTTAGAGCTAACTGATGTGGTTGTTGAGCAAGCGCTGCCGCCAGGATTTGATGATTCAGGTTCTGTTGATGAGTTCATGGCTCGGTTGCCGCAAGGCGATGATTACTTTAAACAGCTCTCTTTAGAAGCGGCAAAAGAAGATAAAGTTCTGCGTTATGTAGGGGAAATTGATAATGGTCACTGCAAAGTAAGAATCGCTGCAGTCGACCCAAATGATCCTATGTTCAAGATTAAAGATGGTGAAAATGCTCTGGCGTTCTACAGTCGTTATTATCAGCCAATTCCGCTGGTATTACGTGGTTATGGTGCAGGTACTGAAGTTACAGCGGCTGGGGTTTTTGCTGATTTGATGCGTACATTAGGCTGGAAGTTAGGAGTGTAACATGAGTGTCGTGGTTTATGCTCCTGCATCTATCGGTAATGTCAGTGTTGGGTTCGATGTACTCGGGGCTGCTGTTTCTCCCATTGATGGCACTCTATTGGGTGATAGAGTGGCTGTAACTGAGGGGGAACAGCCATTTGCATTACATTGTGTTGGGCGCTTTGTTGATAAATTACCGCAGCAAGCAACGGATAATATTGTTTATCGCTGTTGGCAAGTGTTTGCTCGTGAACTGGATAAACGAAATCTAGTTTTACTTCCCGTAACTGTGACACTTGAGAAAAATATGCCAATTGGTTCAGGGTTGGGATCCAGTGCTTGCTCTATTGTGGCTGCATTGGATGCGTTAAATCAGTTCCATGGTAACCCGCTCGATCAAGAAGCGTTGTTAGCGTTAATGGGGGAGATGGAAGGGGAGATATCAGGCAGTCTGCACTATGATAATGT
This sequence comes from Photobacterium damselae, assembly GCF_003026815.1. Lineage (GTDB taxonomy): Bacteria > Pseudomonadota > Gammaproteobacteria > Enterobacterales > Vibrionaceae > Photobacterium > Photobacterium damselae. Next base: position 58,562 of record NZ_PYOG01000020.1, read on the forward strand.
GGCTCCCTGTTATCTTGGCGGTCTGCAATTTATGGTAGAGAGCCAAGATATTATAAGTCAGAGTATTCCCTGTTTTGAACACTGGTATTGGGTTATGGCCTATCCTGGTATTACGGTTTCAACAGCAGAAGCGCGAGCTATTTTACCAGCACAATATCGGCGCCAAGATGTGATTGCTCATGGCAGACACTTAGCCGGTTTTATCCATGGTTGTTATTCGGGACAAGCGAAATTAGCAGCCAGTATGATCAAAGATGTGGTTGCAGAACCTTATCGAGAGCGTTTGCTCCCTGGGTTTAGTCAAGCCCGGGAATACGCTTTGAGTGCCGGAGCGCTTGCTTGTGGTATATCTGGGTCCGGTCCCACACTGTTTAGCATTTGTGACGATATTGAGGTTGCTCAACGAGTTGCTAAGTGGTTACAAGAACATTATGTGCAAAATGAACAAGGATTTGTCCATGTTTGTCGGCTTGATAAGCAAGGCTCAAAAATGACAGGAAGTGATTTATAAATGAAATTAGTGAATTTAAAAGAACCTCAGCAGCAGGTTTCTTTCTCGTATGCAGTACAAAATGGACTTGGTCGACAGCAGGGGCTTTTCTTTCCAGATACATTGCCGATTTTTGATGATATTGACGCATTACTTGAACTCGATTTTGTCACTCGCAGTAGTAAGATTTTATCTGCCTTTATTGGTGAGGAATTATCTTCACAGCAGGTAAGTCAATTGGTTGATGCCGCTTTTCAATTCTCAGCTCCAATTACTAAGGTCAGTGACAATACCTATGCCCTAGAGCTCTTTCATGGTCCAACCTTAGCGTTTAAAGATTTTGGCGGTCGTTTTATGGCGCAGTCTTTGGCTGCTGTGACGGGGGATGATGGCAAGATTACTATTTTAACGGCCACTTCTGGGGATACTGGTGCGGCTGTTGCTCATGCATTTTATGGTATGGACAACATCCAAGTAGTGATTTTGTATCCGAAAGGCAAAATCAGTCCATTACAAGAAAAGCTATTTTGTACGCTAGGTAAAAACATTACAACGGTGGCGATAGATGGCACCTTTGATGATTGCCAAGCATTAGTGAAACAAGCATTTGATGATCCAACTCTGCGAGCCGATATCGGGCTTAACTCTGCTAATTCCATTAATATTAGTCGATTGTTGGCTCAGGTCTGTTATTACTTTGAAGCGGTCGCACAATTACCTCTAACTGAGCGCCAAGAGCTGGTGATTTCAGTGCCAAGTGGTAATTTTGGTAATTTGACGGCTGGATTATTAGCTAAAGCTATAGGGCTTCCCGTTAAACGCTTTATTGCTGCTACTAACGTCAATGATACGGTCCCCCGTTATTTGCAAACAGGAATTTGGCAGCCTAAAACAACCATACCAACGATTTCTAATGCAATGGATGTGAGTCAGCCAAATAACTGGCCGCGGATTGAAGCGCTATGCCAACAGCAAGGTTGGGGACTGGAAACTTTAGGTTATGGTGCGGTTACTGATCAGCAAAGTGCGGAAACCTTGCATCAATTACAGCAATTAGGCTATCTGTGTGAGCCTCATGGAGCGATTGCATATCGAGTGTTAAATGAGCAGTTGCAGCCAGGAGAAACAGGCCTCTTTTTATGTACGGCACATCCAGCTAAGTTTAAAGAAGTTGTTGATGATATCCTAGCGATAGATATACCACTACCAGAACCACTAGCAAAACATAATGTATTACCTTTGCTCTCTCTTGAGCGTGGTAATGATTTTGCTGACATTGCGGCAATTTTATATTCCGTCCAGCCTGAGAAAAAAGAGTAGGGTAGATGTAAAATTCAAGTGTAGAGAGGTCGATTTGGCTTCTCTATTTTTGATTAATACTTTTTATCAATGGCATAAAAAAGACATAAAAAAACGGCACCTAATGAAAGGTGCCGTTTCTATTTATATTAGCGCAATCTTAGTAATGCGCTTTCAACTAACAAATATTATAGGCTGTTAGTGAAAGTACGAGAGATAACGTCGCGCTGCTGTTCTGGAGTTAGAGAGTTAAAGCGTACAGCATAACCAGATACACGGATAGTTAGCTGTGGGTATAGTTCAGGGTGCTTAACTGCTTCTTCTAGAGTTTCGCGCTTAAGAACGTTTACGTTTAGGTGCTGACCGCCTTCAATCTTAGCTGGAGCTTCGATTGCTAGTTCGCGGTACTCGATGTCACCTAGGTCTGCTGCAGGAACTACTTGATCTGCTTCGAAACCAGCAGCTGCTACTACACAACGCGCTTCATTTGTTTCGCTATCTAGGATCCAGATAGTATTTAGTAGTGCTTCGTTAGCTGCTTTAGTAATTTGAATACCAGTGATCATGACTTTTTCTCCACAGGGATGTTGTTAATTTTTTCAATTTTTGTCTTGAGCTACGTATTATATAACCGTAAGTGTGGTTTCACGTATTGATATAGATCAATTTACCACAAAAAACATTAAAATCAATAGGGCTATTTCTTTGCGTTAAATCAAATTAAGTGCATTTTTACTAGCCTTCAATGAATGTTATATTCTTTAAAAAATAATTTATAAGTATAAATGTAGTAAATTTACTACATTTTACAGGTGGATAATGGGGCGTATTACGGAGAAAGAGGGACTTATTTCGTGATTATGTTGTAATTCTTGTTATAAAAAAACATGTCTAAAAGTGTGATTCTTGTCACATATAAAAAGAGGTGAAAATGAAATTAATTGGAGCTCATGTCTCTGCCGCTGGTGGTGTCTATAATGCACCGCTTAATGCACATAATATTGGTGCTAATGCTTTTGCGCTATTTACGAAAAATCAACGCCAGTGGATTGCTAAACCCTTAGAGCAATCTGCAATAACGGCATTTAAAGCGCGCTGTCAGCAATACGGATTCCATCCTGAGGCAATCTTACCTCACGATTCTTACTTGATTAATTTGGGTTCCCCTGATGCAGAGAAACTTGAAAAGTCACGTAATGCTTTTATTGATGAAATGGATCGTTGCCAACAATTAGGGCTGCATCTATTGAATTTTCATCCCGGTAGCCATTTAAAGAAAATCTCTGAGAGTGACTGTCTTGCTTTGATCGCAGAATCAATCAATATGGCACATCAAGCAGTACCAAATGTGGTGGCTGTGATTGAAAATACAGCAGGGCAAGGTTCGAACTTGGGCTGGCGTTTTGAGCACTTAGCAGAAATTATTGCGCAAGTTGAAGATAAAACCCGAGTTGGCGTATGTATTGATACTTGCCACACTTTTGCCGCTGGATACGATTTACGTACCGAGCAAGCAACAGAACAGACCTTTGCTGAATTTGACCAAATTGTTGGTATGCACTACTTACGAGGTATGCATTTAAATGACTCGAAAGGAAAGTTAGGTAGTCATTTAGATCGTCACAACAGTTTAGGGGTAGGGGAAATTGGTTGGGATTGCTTCCGTTATTTAATGCAAGATCCGCGTTTTGATAATATTCCTTTGGTCCTTGAAACAATTGATCCCGATATTTGGCAGCAAGAAATTGCTAAGTTACGTAGCTTTTGTAACTGATCTAAGCACGGTAGAATAGGGCGATAAACAGACTTAATTGATGGAGATAGCTCGGTGCAATCTTGGCAAAATTTTTTACAACAGCAGCAACAACAAGAATATTTTGAGCAGATTCAAAGCTATGTTGCTAATGCACGTCAGCAAGGCAAAGTGGTGTATCCGCCAGAAGAAGATGTTTTTAGTGCTTTCACCGCCACTCCTTTAGATCAGGTTAAAGTCGTTATTTTAGGCCAAGACCCTTATCACGGCCCAGACCAAGCCCATGGCTTAAGTTTCTCCGTAAAACCTGGGGTAAAAACGCCACCGTCTTTAGCGAATATGTATAAAGAGCTAGCAACGGATATTGATGGTTTTACTATTCCTGAGCATGGTTATTTACAATCTTGGGCAGAGCAAGGGGTATTGTTACTTAATACAGTACTAACGGTTGAGCAAGGTAACGCTCACTCCCATGCTAAGATCGGCTGGGAGACGTTTACTGATAAAGTGATTGAACATATCGATCAAGAATGTGAAGGCGTTATCTTCTTGCTATGGGGCACGCACGCACAGAAAAAAGGTAAGAAGATCAATACTCAGAAACACCATGTCTTGAAATCAGCTCACCCGTCTCCACTTTCTGCTTATCGTGGTTTCTTTGGTTGTCAGCATTTTTCGCAAACCAATACATTACTGCAAGCGATGAATAAAACTCCGATTACTTGGCAAGTTTAGTCTTTTATCGTGATTTGTGTGGATAAAATATAATCAGGATCATGCCATGACAGGCGACTTTTAGCTATATTCTATGGGTTCAGGAAGAACTCAAGGGCAAGGAGTCGCTATGTTAGATAGAATTCATATAGAGCACGGAAATATCAACCTGTTGCTAGAGATATTATTGCAAAAAGCACGTTTGGTTGAGGATGGGGGGAAAATTGATTATCACCTTATTCAAGATATTATCCATTATTTGCAATACCAAGCCGATCGTTATCATCATCCGAAAGAAGATATTCTTTATCATTACTACCTTGCTCATTATGGTGAAAATCAGTCGATTAAAAACTTAGAGCAAGAACATATAGAATTGACCCAACTTACTGCTGAGTTTGCTGATATTGTGGATATGATTCTGCTTGATTCGGTTATTCCACAAGAAATTTTTTTGCAGAAATTACATAATTTTGCCATGCGTCAAAAAGCACATTTACAGTTAGAAGAGCGAGAAATTTTTCCGCTGCTACGTCGTGATTTTTCACCTTATGACTGGCGCTGCGTGAGTGAGCAGTATCAAGATGATATTGATGATCCACTGTTTGGGCGTAAAGTTGCCGATCGCTATCGTAATTTACATAATTACATCGATATTTGATGGTAGAAAACGAAAGATACGCCTTCGATGCTGCTTTGAAGGCGTGTCTTAAATTGTTGCGAGGTTAATAATCCAAATCATCAAGAGAGTAATCGTGGAGCAGATCCATCTCTTGTAGCTCTTTTCTCAATCTTTGACGATCTTTCAAGGCTTCTATCTCACGCCACTTACGCTTTTCTGGCTTACTGCGTGAACGACGTGGAGCAGGTTCAAAATCCATATAATCATCAAATGCATAGCTATCCATATAGCACCTCTATCCTACAACAGGGTGAGTCTTTCACCACCGCAATTAAATATCATATAACTGAGCAAAATAGAATCGATGTGTTTCATCTTTGTTATGAACAAATTAAGCTTTTTTGACTTTGCTCTCACTTCAATAGGGGGCTGTTCACTTTAGCTGCAATTTATTGGTTGATATTTGATGCATATGAAAAATTTATTGCGATTAACAAAGGAAATATCTAGAGATTAAAACAATGTTTTAAACATGATGTGCGGTAAATTGGGCCTTTACATATTTAGCCTATAAATTAGAACTAATTGCTTGTTTTCAAAAATAAACCAATCTTCCTTATGATGGCGTAAACGGTTGCAATTAAGAGGGGTAGTATTATCGTTGCTGTATTATTTATGCCGTTTTATTGCTGTCTGGTTCATCTGTTTGCATATTGATTTTTGTTGGTAAAATCAGCATGATCAGCGTCCATCTGCAGTTCTAACTTCCAATGAATTGCAAATATTGGCTGAAATAATTGGGGTTATTTCACCAAATTCTAATAACAACAAAAGCGGAGTGATAACGGTCACTTTGAGTTGTTGCAACAACATGTAGTCATTTGCTATTCACTGCTTGTAGTTGGGTTTTTTATTCAATCCACTTCTATAATCATGACATAACAGTAACAAGCAGCGTATGACATTAATTTGCCATTAAGGCTCAGTTTTGCGTTTTATCCGATGCGACTTGTACGTATTGGAGGAGCGCTTTTTGAATGTATAAGGGGTGTTTGTGACAAGCCAGATTAATTTTTTAAACGATCTGCTATGGGGCTCTGTACTCATCTACATCCTAATTGGTGTGGGAATCTATTTTACTTATCGTCTTGGTTTTATTCAGTTTCGTCACTTTGGACATATGTTCCAAGTTATGAAAAATAGCCGCAAGTCGGATCCATCTGGTATCTCCTCTTTTCAAGCACTTTGTACCAGTTTGGCCGCTCGTGTTGGCACCGGAAATATGGCCGGAGTTGCGGTTGCTTTGACGTTAGGTGGTCCTGGCGCGGTATTTTGGATGTGGTTAATTGCGATGCTAGGTATGGCAACAGCCTTTGCTGAAAGTACACTAGCTCAGTTATATAAAACCCGTGATGATGATGGTAACTACCGTGGTGGTCCTGCCTACTATATGGAAAAAGGCTTAGGGATGCGCTGGATGGGAATTGTGTTCTCCATCTTCTTGATTATTGCTTTCGGCCTAGTTTTTAACTCTGTTCAAGCCAACTCTATTACTCAAGCGATGCACGTTGCCTTTGGTTGGAATCCTCTGTATGTCGGGTTAGTTCTGGTTGTAATGACAGGTGTTATTATCTTTGGTGGTTTGCGAGCGATTGCACGTACAGCCGAGATTTTAGTCCCTGCGATGGCTCTGTGTTATCTTGCCATCGCCCTATTTATCATGTTTGCCAATATCGAAAAATTACCCGATGTTATTATGATGATCATCAGTAATGCTTTTGGTTTTGGTGAAGCGGCATCGGGTGCTCTTGGCTATACTATCGCACAAGGTATGATCAATGGACTTAAACGCGGCCTGTTTTCTAATGAGGCAGGTATGGGTTCTGCGCCTAATGCTGCTGCATCGGCAACGCCATATCCACCACATCCTGCCTCTCAAGGCTATGTGCAGATGTTAGGTGTTTTTATGGATACCATTGTTATCTGTTCGGCAACGGTTGCGATTATTTTAATGTCTGGCGAATATGTCCCTCATGGTGACGTCACAGGTATTCAATTGACTCAGCAAGCTCTGAGTTCTCAGGTGGGCGATTGGGGAGCAATATTTATTGCTGTTGCGATATTCTTCTTTGCCTTTACTTCGCTAGTTGCTAACTATTCTTATGCAGAAACCAATCTGATTTTCTTAGAGCATAACCATAAGATGGGTCTGAACATTTTCCGTGTTGTGGTGTTAGGTATGGTGATGTTTGGTGCATTAGCTGATCTACCAACGGTCTGGGCAATGGCTGATGTGTCGATGGGTATGATGGCTTTGATCAACTTAGTTGCCATTGTGCTGTTATCTGGCACTGTGGTGAAATTAGCAAAAGACTACAATCACCAACTGGCTCAAGGGAAAGTCCCTACGTTTGATAGTAATGACTATCCTGAGTTACATGCCCAACTAGAAGAAGGTATTTGGGATCAGAGTAAATCTTAATCCTTGATGTTGTTATCTTTTACCTATTAGAACAATACTTAAAGCCATGCAGCAGTGCGTGGCTTTTTTTGTTTAACCTGATAGTCTTATATCCAAGTGGATCCAAAAGACCAATTCTAATAATAAATAACCAAGATTGGTGTAACTGTCAGAATTCAAGGGATAAAAAATATGTTAATTGTTGTTTCTCCAGCAAAGACACTCGACTATGAATCACCATTGGTGACCGAACAATATACGTTGCCTGAGCTAACAGAGCACTCTCAGCAGTTAATTGAGGTATGTCGTGAGTTAACGCCGATGGATATTGCTCGTTTGATGAAAGTGAGCGATAAGATTGCAGGACTTAATGCTGCTCGTTTTGCTGAGTGGGTCCCTACATTTACGCCTGAAAATGCCCGACCTGCAATGTTTGCCTTTAAAGGTGATGTGTATACAGGTCTTGCCGCAGAAACGATGACTGATGAGCAGATAGCGTATGCTCAGCAACATTTTCGTATGTTATCGGGCCTGTATGGCTTATTGCGTCCATTGGATTTAATGCAACCTTACCGTTTAGAGATGGGAACTAAGCTTGAAAACCCGCGCGGAGCAAACCTATATCAATTTTGGGGTAACATTATTACAGATAAGGTCAATCTGGCTCTGGCGGAGCAAGGAGACGATATTTTAGTAAACTTGGCCTCTAATGAGTACTTTAAATCGGTTAAGCCTAAGCAGGTAAAAGGAACCATTATTACCCCAGTCTTTAAAGATGCTAAAAAAGGGCAATACAAAGTGATTAGCTTTTATGCCAAAAAAGCTCGCGGTTTGATGGCTCGTTATATTATTGATAACCAAATAGATTCAATTGAAAAACTGAAGGAGTTTGATGCGGCAGGATATTATTTTGTCGCAGCAGAATCGACCGCAACAGAGTTGGTATTTAAACGCGAAGAGCAATAAAAATACTCAGGGTTTAGTTGAGTAAGCATTGATAAAAAAAGCGGGAATATTGATATTCCCGCTTTTTGGTTATTTGATTATTAAGAAATAAAATCTAAATTACGCTGTTTTAGGCGCTGTTTTAGGCGCTGTTTTAGGCGCTGTTTTAGGCGCTGTTTTCTTAGTTGCCTTTTTCGCAACTTTTTTCGCTTTCGCCTTTTTCTTTTTCGCTAGTTCAGCTTTGGCTTTTTTATCTAGATTTTTCGGTTTTTTCTTCTTAACCGTTGCCGCTTTCTTAGTTGCAGGGCGTAGACCTTCAACAAAGCGCTCTGGCACTTCTTCTTTAATGTAACGACAAACACGTTCCATCATTGCTTGGTCATGTGCTTCAACAAGCGAGATCGCACTACCTTTTTTACCAGCACGTGCAGTACGACCAATACGGTGTAGATACACATCTGCAGTACGTGGCATGTCAAAGTTAATTACATGGCTAACATCAGGTAAATCGATACCACGAGCGGCAACGTCAGTTGCGATCATTACGTTAATCACACCTTCGCGGAAACGGCGAATAGTGTTACTACGTGCAGCCTGTGCCATTTCACCTTGGATCCAGCAACACTTGATCTGACGAGTCTCTAATTGACCACGCAGTTCAGCAAGACGCTCACGGGTTTTCACAAAGATAATGGTACGTTCAGCATCGTTACGAAGTAGGTGCTCAAGAATTGCTAACTTGTGCTCCATGTTGTCACAACGGTGATAAACCTGATGGATTTTCTTACGCTCACGACGTGATGGCTCTGCGTTTACTTCTAGCGGCTCATTTAAGATGTGCTGCGAGAATTCACGAACACCTTTACCTTCTAATGTTGCAGAGAACAATAGGCTCTGTTGACGCCAGCGACACTCTTTATTAATGCGCTCAACAATCTTACCAAAGCCCATATCTAGCATACGGTCAGCTTCATCTAGGATCAGACATTCGATAGCACGACAATCAAAGCGCTCTGCTTCAATGTATTCCATCAAACGGCCTGGAGTTGCAACCACGATATCTTGGGTTTTACCTAGCAGTTCTGCGTGTTCATCGTAAGAGATACCACCTGTAATCGTAAAGATCTTCAGATCGGTGTATTTCGCTAGCGCACGAGCATGATCTGCAACCTGAATCGCAAGCTCACGTGTTGGGGTTAAGACTAAAACACGAGCAGGACCTGGCTTACGGCGCGGAAAGTCCATTAGGTGTTGAATCATAGGAAGAAGAAACGCAGCGGTCTTTCCGGTTCCTGTTGGTGCAGACGCCATGACATCTTTACCGTCAAGGGCGTGAGGGATAGCCTGTGCCTGTACCACGGTTGGGCGGCTGTAACCGATCTCTTCAATCGCGCGTAGCAGTTCGCTATCTAACTCTAATTCGGAAAAGTCTCTCACCAGTTATGTCTCCTAAGACTTTAAAACAGTATGATCTTTGACTCATTAAGGATAGCCAAAGTTTAAGGGGCGGCATTATATACCCAAGTAACCTCAAGATGCGAGGTTCAGCGAGAATAATTTGGTTTACAGGCAAGGCAACGATTTGAAGATCTAGTGGCTCTAAATTAAAAGTCATTATCCCCAAATTGAGGCAAGTTGCAGCCAGCTTTAAGATAAAAGCATATTACATATTCAGGTAGAAAGATTGTGTCAAAGCAATAAATTCCGCGGAATAGCCATTTCCATCGTGAATACAAAGTGTTGTCTCTTCACAATTTCGGTTTTCACTGGCGGTAAATGCCATTAATAAACGAAAGATTGGTTTTTTGGCTGTAGATTGCACCCGACAGAGTCGACAACAAGATAAGCCATAATCGGCCGCAGCTTTAATCAGTTGTTCGCCTTCGTAAGTGGGCAAAATTAGGCTTGCTTGACCGTTATCAGCCAGTAAATGTTTAAGCGCTTGGAGTAACGCACTATGGCTTAATGTATCGGTATGACGAGCTTGTGCCCGTTGCCCTCGCTGAGCCTGCTGACCAAAATTGAAATAAGGTGGATTACAGACAATAGAACCAAATGTTTGCTTAGAAATAGTTGGAAACCAATGAATTAAGTTGGCTTCAATACATGAAAGGCGTGCTGACCAAGGTGAGTGACCAAAGTTATCCTTAGCCACCAGAGCTGCGGTTGGATCCAACTCTATTGCCGTAATGGAAGCGTCACCGGTTCGCTGTGCTGCCATTAATGCCAGTAGACCACTCCCTGTTCCAATATCTAAGATTGGCTGTGTTTGCTCGAGTTTGGCCCAGGCTCCTAACAAAATGCCATCGGTGCTAACGGGCATACCACATCCACCATGGTTTACATGAAATTGTTTAAGAGTAAATCCGCTGCTCATTGTGCTGTCTCATCACGTTATTTTTGTCAAAACCACAATATCCATATGGATTTTGCGTCAGAAAGGGAACAAATACTTTAGCTTGTGTTGTTTAAAAAATGTTAAATAGATATTAATTCTGTTTGTTATATTTCTGAAAACCCATGTAATCCAGACTATAGCTCTGAAATGATTTTCTGATTTGGAAGTTAATTCTAGTTTTTTAATCTTTACACTTTAGATTATGGTGTTTTTCACTACCCTGTTGCTTATCGAACTCTTTTTAGTCATTATGCTGAGAGATGTGTCACAACCAGTAATATCTAAATTGTGACATAGACTAAATAATTACAAAACAGACACAACAACATTAATGATTAAGAGTGGAAGGTGCAGTTTGAAAAGATCACTCAAAGCAACGGACATCTTTGCGTTAGGCTTTATGACTTTCGCATTCTTTTTAGGTGCAGGTAATATCATTTTTCCACCGCTAGCTGGATTGCAAGCGGGTGAACATATGGGATCTGCAATGTTTGGCTTCTTAGTAACGGCGGTAGGTTTACCTCTAATTGGTATTATTGCTGTTGCGCTTGCTGGTGGTGGATGGAAAGGGTTAACCCGCGATCTTCCTCCATTTGTTGCAACCCTGATGGCAGTGCTGATCTTCATTATTATCGGTCCCGCTTTTGCAGCGCCGCGTACAGGTCTTGTAGCATATGAGATGGCAGTAAAACCGTTTCTAGGTGCCGATGCTGGCCAAACAAGTTTGACAGTTTTCTCGGTTATTTTCTTTGCTGTCGCACTGTTTTTTGCGTGGTCGCGAGGCAAACTGATCGACATGATCGGTAAGTTCTTAACGCCAGCATTATTTGCGGTACTAGCCATTCTTGCGATTGCGGTTTTTGTTAACCCTCAAGGTGCTATTGAAGCAGCTCAAGCAGATTATGTGACTCAGCCATTTACTAAAGGTTTCCTTGAAGGTTATAACACCATGGATACTTTTGCCGCGCTGATGTTTGGCATGCTGATTGTCGATGTGATCCGCAGTAAAGGCATTACTGATGAGAAAGAGACTTGTACTTATCTTATCTATGCCGGTTTGATTGCTGCCGCTGGTTTAGCATTTGTTTATGTTTCTCTATTCTACCTTGGTGCAACCAGCTCGACTGTTGCAGGTGGTGCAGCAAATGGTGGTGAAATTCTAACTGCGTATGTTCAGGCACTATTTGGTTCAACAGGGCAAATTATTCTGTCTGCCATTGTGTTACTAGCATGTTTGACTACAGCTATCGGTCTAATTAGTGCATGTTCGGATTACTTCAGCTCATTAACTAAGCTTTCTTATGAGAAGTGGGCGGTCATTTTAGCGGTAATCTGTGCTGTTGTTGCCAATGTTGGTCTAAATCAGCTGATTACATTATCGATTCCAGTACTGTTTGCTCTATATCCGGTGGCTATTGCATTAGTTGCGTTAACTTTTGTCCGTCGCTGGTTACCAAATCCTGCACTGGCTTATCGTGTAGTGCTTGCAGTTTCTCTACTGTTTAGCTTAATCGATGTGGCTAAGTATCTTGGTTTTGATATGTCGGCACTGAATGTTCTACCTCTGTATGACTATGGTATGGCATGGGTTCTACCAACCTTTATCGCCTTAGTCGTGACTCGTTTTATCGGTGGTAACGGTGCTGAGCATCAAACTCGAACGGTTTAGTAAAAAGTCATAAGCACAATAAAAACGGGATGCAGTTAGGCATCCCGTTTTTTGTTCTGGATTCTTAATCAGAGTTAGCTTAGAGCTTCTGCATACTCAGCCATAATTTGGCCGCACCAAGTGGTGATACGCTCATCGCTAAGTTCATATTGACTGTCTTCATCAAGAGCCAGCCCTACAAAGAACTCTCCATCGTCTGTCAATGCTTTAGAAGCGGTAAACTGATAGTTCTCGTCATTAGGCCAATAACCGATGACATTAACCCCGGTTGGTAATAGCTTATCATGCAGCATTCCCATCGCATCAAGATACCACTCGGTATAACCTTCTTGATCACCTAGGCCAAACAGTGCAATGGTTTTGCCGTTAAGGTCTAAACCATCTAATTGTTGCCATACCGCTTCCCAGTCTTCTTGTAGTTCACCAAAATCCCAGGTTGAAATACCTAAAATCAACAGATCAAATGAGTTCATCTCACTAATAGGTGTCTCTTTGATATTAAAGACGGAGACAAGATCGTGGCCAAGACAGTCACGAATTTTTTCTGCTGCCATTTCGGTGTAGCAGGTTGTTGAGCCATAAAATAAGCCGATTTTCATACTGAGATCCTATGGGCATGCTGATCGATTGGTCTGATACCAATTCCATTATTATTCGCCGATCTTTGCTTGTTGCGATCGCATTGGCAAGTTACTTTTGCGATTAAATCGACTACTATAGGAAAAATACTGTGTTTATATCCATGTGTTTGGGTTTGATATAAGAGGTTTCTGTGGAAAACGACGACGTTGTTATTGAGCGTTTTTTAGATGCAATGTGGATGGAGCGAGGGCTATCTGAGAATACACTTGCCTCTTATCGTAATGATTTAACCAAGCTAATGATGTGGATGAAAGAGCATAAGTTGGTATTAGAGTCGATATCGGCTGACGATTTACAACGTTACCAACAGTGGCTATTTGACCAAGATTATAAACAAACATCTCGTGCACGGATGGTGTCAGCTATCCGTCGTGTATTCCAATATCTTCACCGCGAAAAAATACGTGTCGATGATCCTAGTGCGATGTTAATTAGCCCGAAATTACCTAAACGTCTGCCAAAAGATATCAGTGAAGCTCAGGTCGATGCGTTATTAGATGCGCCAAATGTCGATGATCCTATTGAGCTACGAGATAAAGCCATGTTGGAATTGTTGTACGCAACGGGTCTTCGTGTTACTGAGTTAGTTAGCCTGACGATGGAAAATATCAGTTTGCGTCAAGGTGTGGTTCGTGTTGTCGGTAAAGGGGATAAAGAACGTTTAGTACCGATGGGAGAAAACGCCGTAGATTGGATTGAACAGTTTCTTGCTCAAGGACGTCCTATGTTGTTGGGGGAGAAAAGTTCAGATGTGGTTTTCCCAAGTAAACGTGCCCAACAAATGACACGGCAGACATTTTGGCACCGTATTAAACATTATGCGGTACTAGCAGGAATTGACGCTGATACATTGTCACCCCACGTAATGCGCCATGCTTTTGCAACGCATTTGCTCAATTATGGTGCTGATCTACGTGTGGTACAGATGTTGCTTGGTCATAGTGATTTATCTACAACTCAAATTTATACTCATGTTGCAACGGAGCGCTTGAAGCAATTACATGAACAGCATCACCCGCGTGGTTGATAAATTGAATATGCTATTGTGATGATAGTATTGGCGAAATGAATAACGATCGATTATTCTCCAGTTTCGCAAAATGAGTTTGAAATTATCACTGCTTTCTGTGGTCTTAATTGAAATTTTTGCACTTTAGTGCGGTCTTATTGACCACTGTTTATTTAAAAAGGATGTATTGCATGCACATTATCGGCCGGACCCTACTGGCAACTGTTATCGCAGCGACTGCATTTTCTGCTTCTGCTGCGCCAAATAAAGCGGCAATTACTAAAAAGTTGAGCGCGATTGGTTTAGTGCCAACAGAAATTACGGCCTCTCAGGTAGCAGGCCTAAATGAGGTTGTCACTGAGCGTGGTATTGTTTACACCTCAGATGACGGTAATTATTTCATTGTTGGTCATCTTTATGACAACCAAGCTGCTCAGCCTGTTAATGTGACAGAGCAGAAAATGGCTAAGATCAATAAAGATAAGCTACAAGGAATGGAAGATGAGATGATCATCTATCCTGCTAAGAATCAAAAGCATGTCATTACAGTTTTCACTGATACAACTTGTGGTTACTGCCGTAAACTACACAATGAAATGCAAGCATATAACGACAAAGGCATTACTGTTCGTTATTTAGCATTCCCTCGTGGCGGTGAGCAGTCAGGCAACTTTATGCAAATGGCTCAGATTTGGGGTGCAAAAGATCGAGCAAAAGCGATGGATGATGCAAAAAATGGCTCATTTGATCCAAAAGGCATTACTCCACGTACCGATCTAATTAAAAAGCATTATGAGCTAGGTGTGGCAATGGGTGTGAATGGTACACCTGCAATTGTACTAGAAGATGGCACTATGATTCCTGGTTACCAGCCAGCGGCATCACTAAGCCAGATGCTGGATGCACAACAGAGCAAAAAGTAATTTGTAGTAATATTGATAGAAGCCCAGCAGCTTAACTGTTGGGCTTTTTTATTACTGGTAGACCAAGTAAGATGGCGAGATAAAGATTAAAAAGAAGTTTGCTCATGATTGAAATAAAACGCCGACCAGAAGCGGATATTTCTGGCTTTTCCGATGCTATTCCAGCCCGATTAAAACGTATTTATGCCAGCCGTGGGATTACCCATGATGGTGAGTTAGAGCGTGGAGCTAAAGGCTTGTTGAGCTATAACCAACTCCATGGTATGGCTCAAGCGGTGGATTTATTAGAGCAAGCTTTACGTAATAATCAACGTATTATTATCGTAAGCGATTTTGATGCTGATGGGGCAACCAGTTCTGCGCTATCGGTGCTCGCCTTTAAGATGCTTGGCTGCCAAAACGTAGATTATTTGGTACCAAACCGCTTTGATGATGGTTATGGATTAAGTCCTGAAGTGGTGGATCAAGCGCTGGCGAAAGGCGTTGAAGTGATCATGACCGTTGATAATGGTGTGTCTTCACTGTCTGGAGTTGCTTACGCAAAAGAGAAAGGCTTAACGGTTGTTGTGACCGATCACCACCTGCCTGGCGATATACTGCCTAATGCCGACGCAATTGTTAACCCTAACTTAAATGAGTGTGGTTTTCCTTCTAAAGCATTGTGCGGAGTGGGGGTTGCGTTTTATCTGATGTTGGCTCTTCGAGCTCAGTTACGAGCAACCGATTGGTTTACGCAACAAAATATTCCTGAGCCAAACTTAGCTGAATTACTCGATTTAGTTGCATTAGGTACCGTTGCCGATGTGGTTGCACTGGATGGTAATAACCGTATTTTAGTCCATCAAGGCCTACAACGTATTCGTGCTGGTCGTTGTCGCCCAGGTATTCAAGCTTTAATTGAAGTTGCTAATCGCGATCCGCAAAAGATAGTGACCAGCGATCTTGGTTTTGCTTTAGGTCCTCGAATTAATGCCGCAGGTCGTCTTGATGATATGGCTTTTGGTGTTGAGCTACTCTTATGTGACAACATTCAATCTGCTCGTCGTATGGCTACCGAACTTGATGGGTTAAATCAAACCCGTAAAGAGATTGAACAAGGCATGAAAGAGGAAGCGCTAGCCATTTGTGAGCGACTAAAATTTAGTGCCAACGATATGCCTTATGGCTTAGTGCTGTTTCAAAAAGATTGGCACCAAGGGGTGATAGGCATTTTAGCATCGCGGATTAAAGAAAAATTTCATCGTCCAGTGATCTGTTTTGCCGATGCGGGTAATGAGCAAATCAAAGGTTCATGCCGTTCCATTCCTGGGTTACATATGCGTGATGTGTTGGATCTTATTGATACACAAAACCCAGGCATGATCGCTAAGTTTGGTGGACATGCAATGGCAGCGGGTTTAACAATAGATACCAAGCAATTGGATGCCTTTAGTCGCGCCTTTGATCAAGCGGTGCGTAATGAATTGGGCGAAGATGAGCTAAAAGGTGTATTGCTCACCGACGGTGAATTGGAAGCCAATGAATTTAATTTAGATACCGCAGAAATGTTACGTGCAGGCGGGCCGTGGGGACAGCAATTTCCGGAACCGACATTTGATGGAACGTTTCGATTGCTTCATCAAAAACTGGTTGGCGGTAAGCATCTTAAAATGATGGTTGAGCCGCTACATGGTGGCAGTGTTATTGATGCGATCGCTTTTAACGTGGATCTTAAACGCTGGCCCGACGCCTCAGTTCAGCAAGTTGAGTTAGTTTATCGACTCGATATTAATGAATTTCGCGGTAATCGCAGTGTGCAATTAATGATTGAGCATTTAGCGGCAAAATAAGACTTCATCTCTTAATCTCAACTTAGAGTGGCGAAAAAAGCCTGAATTATCGCCACTCTCGTAATAATTTTCCGATTCCTATCTCTCCCCCCTGTATATTCTATCTACAATTCGATAGAATCCTGCGGTTATGTCCATTTCGACGATGATGAGTGGCAATGTTCGAGATTAATCCTATTAAAAACCGTCTAGCGGACGTATCAGCACGTACTGATGTCCTTAGGGGGTATCTTTGACTATGATGCTAAGAAAGAGCGTCTAGAAGAAGTCAATGCAGAATTAGAGCAACCTGATGTATGGAATGAGCCTGAACGTGCACAAGCGTTAGGTAAAGAGCGTGCATCACTTGAAGCGGTTGTTGAAACCATCGATCAACTAGATCAAGGCGTTGATGACGTTGAAGGTCTACTTGAGCTTGCAGTAGAAGCAGAAGATCAAGAAACGTTTGACGAAATTGAACCAGAGCTAGCTGAGCTTGAAGCGAAACTGGCTAAGCTTGAATTCCGTCGTATGTTCTCTGGCGATCATGATGGTTCCGATTGTTACCTAGACCTACAAGCAGGCTCTGGCGGTACTGAAGCGCAAGACTGGACATCTATGATGTTACGTATGTACTTGCGTTGGGCCGATGCTAAGGGCTTTAAGACTGAAGTTATTGAAGTGTCTGAAGGTGACGTCGCAGGTCTAAAATCTGCAACAATTCGTATCAGTGGCGAGTACGCTTATGGTTGGTTACGTACAGAAACTGGTGTTCACCGTTTAGTTCGTAAATCCCCATTTGATTCAGGTGGCCGTCGTCATACCTCGTTTGCATCTGCCTTCGTATATCCAGAAGTGGATGACAATATTGATATCGATATCAATCCATCTGATCTACGTATTGACGTATACCGCGCCTCTGGTGCTGGTGGTCAGCACGTAAACACCACCGAATCTGCGGTACGTATTACTCACATACCGACTAATACCGTGGTGCAGTGTCAGAATGACCGTTCGCAGCATAAAAACAAAGATCAAGCAATGAAGCAGTTAAAAGCGAAGCTGTTTGAACTTGAAATGCAAAAGCAAAATGCTGAAAAACAAGCGAACGAAGACTCTAAGTCTGATATCGGTTGGGGTAGTCAAATCCGTTCTTATGTTCTGGATGACTCTCGAATTAAAGATTTACGTACTGGGGTGGAAAATCGTAACACCCAAGCAGTACTAGACGGCGATTTAGACCGTTTCATTGAAGCCAGCCTGAAATCAGGTCTCTAACCCGATTTGCGGTTAAAAATTAAGGGTAACCTATGACTGATCAAGTACAAGATGAGAATAAGCTAATTGCTGAACGTCGTGCGAAGCTAGATATGATTCGTAAAGATTGCAAAGCAAACGGCCACCCGAACGATTTCCGTCGCGATAGCCTAGCGGCAGACCTGCAGGCTAAATTCGGCGAAATGACTAAAGAAGAGCTAGAAGAAGCTAAGCAAGTAGTTGCTATCGCTGGTCGTATTATGGCTAAGCGTGGTCCATTCCTAGCGATTCAAGATGTAACGGGTCGTATTCAAGCTTACGCATCTAAAGATGTACAAAAAGAGCTGAAAGACAAATATTCAGGTCTAGATATCGGTGACATCATCGGTATTAAAGGTGAGCTTCACAAATCAGGTAAAGGCGATCTTTATGTAAATATGGATCAATACGAGCTGCTAACTAAAGCACTTCGTCCACTACCAGAGAAGTTCCACGGTCTAACTGACCAAGAAATGCGTTACCGTCAGCGTTACGTTGACCTAATCGTAAATGACGATTCTCGCAAAGCGTTTAAGATCCGCTCTCAAGTGGTATCGGCAATCCGTAGCTTCATGGTAACTAAAGGCTTCATGGAAGTAGAAACTCCTATGATGCACGTGATCCCAGGTGGTGCAACGGCTCGTCCATTTATCACTCACCACAACGCGTTAGATATCGATATGTACCTACGTGTTGCACCAGAGCTTTACCTTAAGCGTCTAGTGGTTGGTGGTTTTGAGCGCGTATTCGAAATCAACCGTAACTTCCGTAACGAAGGTCTATCTCCTCGTCATAACCCAGAATTCACTATGATGGAATTCTATATGGCGTACGCTGATTACCGTGACCTTATGGATCTAACTGAAGAGATGCTAAGCAGCATTGCTATCGAAGTTCTAGGTTCATCTAAGATGCCTTACGGTGATTTTGAAGTGGAATTTGCAGGCCCTTACACTCGTATGAGCATGCTAGACGCTATCAAACACTACAACCCAGATCACGCAGAAATCCAAGCGCTAACTTATGAAGGCGTAGCGGATCGTGAACTTATGGTTAAGATTGCAAAATCTGTACACGTTGATGTGGAAGATTTCTGGACTTGTGGTCAGCTTCTTGAAGAGATCTTTGGTGAAACTGCAGAGCCTCAACTAATGCAACCTACGTTCATTACTGAGTACCCAGCAGACATTTCTCCTCTTGCTCGTCGTAACGATGAAAACCCATTCATTACAGACCGTTTTGAATTCTTCATCGGCGGCCGTGAAGTAGCAAATGGTTTCTCTGAGCTGAATGATGCGCAAGACCAAGACCAGCGCTTTAAAGCTCAGGTTGATGCAAAAGATGCAGGTGATGACGAAGCAATGTACTACGATGCTGACTACATCACAGCACTTGAGCACGGTTTACCGCCAACAGCAGGTCAGGGTATCGGTATCGACCGTCTAGTTATGCTATTTACTAATACGCATACTATTCGTGACGTTATTTTATTCCCAGCAATGCGCCCACAAGCATAAATTGATTGTGTGAATAAATCTAAGCCACCGTTTTTGACGGTGGTTTTTTTTTATCGATTGAAATATAAATATGGGTATGTTGTATAAAAGACAGTAAAGGGTAAGGTCATTGCGAACATCATTTAGGTTTGAGTCTGACGTCAGTCATCTTTTTGTCTTTGGTTCTATCGAATCCTCTTGTTTAACGGCACTAGAGCAGAGTGAGTGGCAGTGCCATTTTTGTCACGATATGCGAATGGCTGAATCCGTATTACTGGAATTAGGCCCATGCATAGGTTTAGTCGATTTAAGCCAATCATATTTTAGCTTGCACAGTTTTGCCTCGTTGCTGAATCGTCATAAGCAAGTTCGTTGGATTGCTTTGATTGATGAAAAACAACTGAATAATGAAGCCGTATGCCAGTTTATCGTGAATTTTTGCTTTGATTATTTTTCACTACCGATTCCGATACCTCAGTTATTAACAACAATAGGTCATCAATGCGGAATGTTGGCTCTTGAGCGATATGTTTGGCCTGAATTGCGACAGTTAGGGCAAATAGGGCTTCAGGGTGATAGTGCGGTTATGCGTAAATTACAGAATCAGGTTACCCGAACGGCATTATCTGATTTACCCGTCTTTATTCAGGGAGAAATTGGTACTGGAAAAGAGTTAGTCGCTCAAGCCATTCATCGTGGCTCTATTCGGGCTAAATATCCGTTTATCCGGGTCAATTGTCGTGAACTGTTAGCCGGTTGGAATATAGAAACAGCTGATGGTGTTAAAAATTGTTTAATGGCCGCACAGGGTGGGGTGTTATTTCTTGATGATATAGTCCACTTATCGTTAGAGCATCAGGCTCAATTATTACAGATTTTAGAGCTTGGGTATTATCAGAATTCAGATCAAGAGCGTTTATTTATTGATATTCGAATGATGGCTTCAACCACGGTTTCTCATCAAGAGTTGCTTGTATCTGGCAAGCTAATGACAGAACTATATTATCGATTAAATATTGTTTCTATCACGGTTCCACCACTTCGCGAGCGCGGTGATGATATAGTGAGTTTAGCGCGTCTATTGTTGTTGCAATACTCGCGTCAATATAATGGAGTCGCTCAATGTTTCAGCGATGATGCTCTCAATGCTTTACGTCAATATCCATGGCCAGGTAACGTGCGCGAATTAGTCAGTAAGCTTAAACGGGTCGCATTACTGGCAGATCATCAATGTGTTGGTTCTGAGTTACTTGAATTGCCAGGGTCACAAGAGGATACACATAGCCTAAAACAGGCAAGAGCCGATTCAGATAGAGCCGCCGTTATCAAAGTATTAGAAAATAATCATAACCAAATCACAGCATCAGCAAGAGAATTAGGTATCTCGCGAGCAACTATGTATCGTCTTCTGAAAAAATACGATTTGCATCCCAATAAAAATAAATAAGTATCGCCCGTATCTTATACCTAAAAGGTTTTAATATACGGGCTAGGATATTGCTCTCTTTGTGATTAAATTGGGCGAACTTTTGTGCTAATAGAAACCGCTGGAATAGGGAACCACAAATCATAAGCCCAGTTATACGCATAGGTATAGAAGAAATAGAAGATCACTAATCCCAAATCCATGATCAAAGCCTGCCACAATGTGATATCCAAAAACCACGCCATGACGGGTAATGTTAACCATAACAAGCTGATTTCAAAGCACACCGCATGAATAACTCTGTGCTTAAAGGTTTTTTCTAATCCGCCTGTAAAGCGTAGCATACCTTTATCAAACAGAATGTTATAAACAAAGTTCCAGCCTGTTGTGAATAAAGAGAAGCCAAGGCCTAAAATTCCAATCTTATGTACTTCCATGCTACTAAATAGACTAAAGCCAAGTATGATCAGTGTAAGAGCAATCACTTCAAAACCAATGGCATGACGAATTCGATCCAATGTAGTACGCATTTTTAACCCTTATTTGTCTATTGTTGACGTTCTGATGGTTATTTTAGGTATAAAATAGATAATACAAAGTTAGTTACTATCGGTTTTATGGATACTTTAGATGCAGTTTTCTATTGAACAATTGGAGGCTTTTGTCGCCGCCGCTGAAACGGGTTCTTTCTCAGCCGGAGCTCGAAAATTAAATAAAGCACAATCTGTGATCAGTACTGCGGTAGCCAATTTGGAATTGGATCTTAATGTGACTTTGTTTGATCGTACTACGCGAAAGCCACAGCTTACCGAGCATGGACATACGTTGTTGGTAAAAGCGAAACGGATCCTATCTCAATGCCAACAGTTAGTTGCCAATGCAGATGAATTACAGCAAGGGGTTGAATCAAAGCTAACTATTGCGCTGCAGTCGATGACAATGAGTCAGCCGCTAACCCAAGCTTTAGCCAAATTTGAGCAAGACTACCCATTTGTTGAGATTGAAATTTTAAATGCAACTGAAGATGAAATTGTCTCTTTACTCAATTCTGGTCGGGCGCAAATAGGGGCTCTACTTCAACTAGATACACTACCTCAGGAAATTGAAGCGCACGGTATTGGTAGCTTGGCTATGGTCTGTATTGTAGCCCCTTCTCATCCATTAGCTCGTAAGTCACAAATTGATTGGCCTGATCTTATTACCCATCGCCAAATTGTCCTATCTGGTCGTCATCATCAACATAAGCGTTGGCAAGTTTCTGATTCAATATGGAGTACGGAAAGTGCCATTAGCGCAGTAAACTTAGTGATGGGAGGGATCGGTTGGACTGTGGTGCCTTTAGATATGGTGAAAGACCTAATTGCTGCAAATGTGCTAACACGCCTTCCATTGAGTTTTGAGGGGCAAACTTGGCATCAAGGTGTTGATATTGTTTGGACTCGTTTGCATCCAGCGGGTCCAGCTGCACGTCAATTACGGCTATATTTAACCGAGGCTAGGCTGAGTTAACAGATAAAGTAACGTTCTAAAATAGCAGCGGTAAAATTGGTTTTTAAATAGAAACCTCGAGGCAGTGTTTTGATTGGCTGACCATTAGCACCATAGGCTTCAGTTAATGCTTTGCTATTGGCTGCTTTAGGACGTAATTGTAGAACTTCGCCGTGGCGTGCGGTGATCTGCTCTACCTGTCCTAAGACAATCATATCCATTAACTCTTCCCAATCTTGCTGTAATTGTGCTTCTTCTTGTGCTGATGGACTCCAAATCAAAGGAGACCCTACATGCCTATCTGCTAGAGGTAAATCGCGTTCACCTTCAACGGGTATCCACAATACACGCGCTAATTTGTGTCGAATATGGCTTTGCTGCCAACTGAGGCCTTGAACACCAATTAATGGTGCAACACATACAAAAGTGGTTTCTAGCGGTTTGCCATTATAGCCAATCGGGATGGTTTTTAGCTCAATGCCAAGTTCGGCAAAATCAGGGACGGGCTTACTGCCAGCACTGGCTCCTAAATGCCATTCGAGCAGTTGACCCACCCAGCCTTTATCTCGACGAAGATCAGGAGGTACAACAATTCCTGCTTGATATGCTAATTCTCCCAGGGTCAGACCTGCCAACTCTTGGGCTCGTTGTAATAGTTCATTTTCAGACAAAGGGGTGGGGCGCATGGTAAAAATCTATGTAGCAAATAAGACCATAATGGTAACACGAATAGGATACTGACAAATAACGGTACGATATATTGGAATTGTTGACTCAAGATCCCAAGAAAAAGATATCCACAGGCAAAAATAAAAATTTTCATTAAAAAACGAATACTGGCTGTTTGAACAGTGGTTTGCGTGGTTATTAAGCATGTTGTTGTGTTTTTTTTATTCAAAAGTTTAGTGTTGTTGTGGATAAAGCTAAAGTTGGTTGATCTTTAACCGATCTATTTTTTGTTCGTTAGGATCTTTTATAATTAAATCAAGTTAGATGACTGGTGTGGTTGTAAGGTCTTGTTTTTAAACTTTAATATTAAGTATTCTTGCGTTTTTTATTCATGCTTCTTGAATGGTGATGTCGTTAATTTTGGCTTGAAATTGAGTTTCTACACAAATCTATCCACAGAAAGAGTGAATAAATGTGGGATAGGTCTCATTTGGATGTTCATAAAGTTATATGAAGTGTGAAGTTATCCAGAAAGTGCGGGGAATGTAGGAAAAAAGAGTTATTAATTAGAATGTTTGTTTACCCTTACCCACATTATGTGAAAAAATCGAGGTAATAGATATTTATAATTGAGGTCGTCCAGTGATTGATGGCGATGGATACCGTCCTAATGTAGGAATTGTTATCTGCAATAGCCGCGGCCAAGTATTCTGGGCTCGACGATATGGACAACACTCTTGGCAGTTTCCACAAGGTGGCATAGACGATGGTGAAACACCAGAACAAGCTATGTATCGCGAACTGTATGAGGAAGTAGGACTAACGAAAAAGGACGTAAGAATTGTAGCATCTAGCCGCCATTGGCTACGTTATAAATTACCAAAGCGTTTGGTTCGTTGGGACTCAAAACCTGTTTGTATCGGGCAAAAGCAGAAGTGGTTTTTGCTGAGCTTGGAATGTGATGAGTCCAAGGTCAATATGCAGCGAGGAAACACACCAGAATTTGATGGTTGGCGTTGGGTCAGCTATTGGTATCCGGTGCGTCAGGTGGTGTCATTTAAGCGTGATGTGTATCGTCGTGCATTAAAGGAATTTGCCGCTCTTGCGATGCCTTTTCAAGAGCGAAAAGAACGTAAGTTTAAACGCAAAAACCGCCGCAACTAAATTTGGAAGAGGCAATAGCGATAGAAGGAATTAATTTGGCATGCTGGCGCAGTTACGCGAAATTGTTGAAAAAGTAGTCAGTGCATCCAATCTTATTGATGCACTAGATCAATTGGTCATTCAAACGTGTCTTGCGCTCGATGCAGAGTGTTGCTCTATCTATATTGCCGATCATGGCCGCCGAGAATATACCTTAATGGCGACCAAAGGCCTTCATAAGCAAAGTGCTCATGTAGCCCTAAAATTTGATGAGGGCTTAGTTGGGCTTGTGGGTCGTAAAGCTGAGCCTGTTAATGTAGCAGATGCTCATAATCATCCTGAGTTTAAACACCTACCTGATATTGGCGAAGAGAGGTTTGCTTCTTTCTTTGGTACGCCAATTATTCATCAACGCCAAGTTCTTGGAGTTTTGGTGATTCAACAACGCTGTTGTCGAGTTTTTGATGAGAGCGAAGAATCTTTTATGGTCACCTTGGCCGCTCAAATTGCCACAATTCTTGCTCATGCGAAAGCGCAAGGTATGTGGCCTCGTCAACGTCAGGGCATGCACTATACTGGTGTTGTTGCTTCAACTGGGATTGCCGTTGCAAAAGCGTGGTGGGATGACACTCAACCTCAGTTAGAGTCGGTACAGCCAGCTTTTGCCGCTGATATTATTCAAGAGCAAGAGCGCCTTTCTATTGCGATCGATAAAGCCAGTGCTGAGTTTCGTCGCTTGCGTAAACGTTTTGATAATGAGCTACAAAAAGAGACGCTAGCCATTTTTGATCTGTTTAATCATCTACTCAATGATCCTATGTTGAGAAAAGATCTGTTTGCCAAGATCAACGCAGGTGATTTAGCTGAATGGGCTGTGCGTCAAGTCGTTGAAGATTATTCAGCCCGTTTTGCTCAAATGAGAGATGAGTACCTAAAAGAGCGAGCCCAAGATTTACGTGAATTGGGGCAGCGGCTGCTCTATTTTCTCTCTCATGATGAAGTAGTTGAGCAAAAATGGGATGAGCCGATTGTCCTGTTAACGCGAGAGCTAACCGCGGCCATGTTAGCGAGTATTCCTACCGATAAATTAGCCGCTGTTGTTGCTCAAGAGGGGGCTGCTAACTCTCATGCGGCTATCTTATCGCGTACTCTTGGTGTCCCTGCGATCATGGGGGTCGATTTTGTTCCTGAATCAGCGCACAACAAGCGAGTTATTGTTGATGGCTATCGGGGCGAATTTACCGTACAGCCTAATCGTTTAGTGCTAAAAGAGTATCGACGCCTCCTTAAAGAAGAACAAGAACTGACGCAAATTGTTTCTGAAGAGTTAGCTCGACCAGCAATCACATCAGATGGATGTAAGGTTCAAACGTATTTGAATACGGGGCTAAACTCTGAAACTTGCCAAAATTTAAAAGCTGGCATCGATGGTGTTGGGCTTTATCGCACCGAAGTTCCTTTTTTATTACAGCACAGTTTTCCCTCTGAAGATGAACAACGCAGCCAATATCATACGATGTTGACAACCTATGCTCCTATGCCTGTGGTGATGCGAACGCTCGATATTGGGGGGGATAAACCATTACCTTATTTGCCAATAGAAGAAGATAATCCTTTTCTGGGTTGGCGAGGCATTCGTTTTACTCTTGATCACCCAGAAATTTTCACGATTCAAGTGCGAGCTATGTTGCAAGCCAGTATTGGGCTGAATAACTTAGATATTTTACTTCCGATGATCTCTAGCGTTGGCGAAATTGAAGAAGCCAAAGAGTTAATCGATAAAGCCTACCAAGATGTGTTGCTGCAAGCTCAAGGTCGGGGACTGTCATTATCTTATCCTCGTATCGGCATTATGATCGAAGTGCCGTCTATGCTGTATCAGCTAGATGCACTACAAGGACGAGTCGATTTTATCTCGGTGGGAAGTAACGATTTAACTCAGTATTTGTTAGCAGTTGATCGAAATAATGCTCGGGTGGCAAGCGTATATGACCCACTTCATCCTGCGGTATTGCACGCACTCCACCATATTGTGCAAAGCAGTAATCGGTTACAGATTCCGGTGAGTTTGTGCGGTGAGCTTGCAGGAGACCCTTTAGGTGCCGTTTTACTTGTTGGAATGGGTTACCGCTCACTAAGTATGAATACCCGCAGCATGGCAAAAATAAAATACATGCTGAAACATTTAACGATTGCGGATATGGAAAGTTTAGCGCAGTCTGTCCTTTCTGTTTATTTTGCCCAAGATGTGCGGGCCCAAACGGTTCAATTTTTAGAGCATCATGGCTTGGGTGGATTAGTACGCGCAGGTAAGTTTTAATTTTTTATTAGGTCAAACTATGTTGGAAAATGCGCTTTGGCTCTTTGGTATGTGTCTACTGGTAGGCAGTTCCGTTGGCTTCTTAGCTGGTTTACTGGGGATCGGTGGGGGCCTAGTTGTTGTTCCTGCTTTGGTTTGGTTACTGCCTCATGCTGGAATTAGCAGTAATTTAGTGATGCATATTGCTTTAGGGACCTCGCTTGCCAGTATTGTGTTAACCTCTGGTGCATCGGCACGTAACCACATTCGCCTAGGCAACGTAGATTATTCTATTGTTAAAGCGTTGGCTCCTGGGGTGGTTTTAGGCGGATTTGGTGGCAGTTTTATCGCTGAAATTGTTCCAACTGAACTATTACCTAAAATATTTGCCACAATAGTACTTACTTTAGCAATCCAAATGCTGCTATCGATGCGGTTAGGTCGCAAAGAGCAACGTTTACCTTCAACTGTTGCCTGTGCAAGTAGTGGGGCTGTGATTGGTGTTATCTCTAGCTTAGCGGGCATAGGGGGCGGATCACTGACAGTACCATATTTAAGCTGGCACGGTGTTGAAATGCGAAAAGCGATTGGCTGTGCCTCTTTTGCCGGAGCAATGATTGCTATTGCTGGCATGATTGGATTTATTACAGCAGGTGTTGGAAGCGAATCTTTACCGCCATACAGCTTAGGTTATGTCTATTTACCCGCATTATTAGGTATAGTAACAACATCTGTGATAACAACACGTTATGGTGCAGCTTTAGTCAGCCGATTGCCCACTGTAACACTAAAGAAAATTTTTGCCGTATTTCTCCTATTTATTAGTGTGAAAATGTTTTTGGGATAAAAAGATAATCATTGGGTTATTTTTCTAGATAAAGAGATAAGTAAATGCAGGGGTATTTAACCTTTCCACAAATTGATCCCGTGTTGGTTCAAATAGGTCCATTAGCTATTCGCTGGTATGGTTTGATGTATTTGATCGGTTTTGCCTTTGCCATGTGGCTTGCAAATCGTCGAGCAGATCAACCAGGAAGTGGCTGGACAAAAGATCAAGTTAGCGACCTATTATTTGCAGGTTTTCTTGGGGTCGTAATTGGTGGTCGAATTGGCTATGTGCTGTTCTACAACTTTGATCTTTTCCTCGCAAATCCTCTCTATCTATTTAAGGTCTGGACCGGTGGTATGTCGTTCCACGGCGGCTTGTTAGGTGTGATCACAGCTATGTTCTGGTATGGGCATAAAAATGGCCGTACTTTCTTCTCTATTGCCGACTTTATTGCACCATTGGTACCATTTGGTTTAGGTATGGGACGTTTAGGTAACTTTATCAATGGCGAATTATGGGGCCGTGTGACAGATGTTCCTTGGGCGATGATCTTCCCAACTGGCGGTCCACTTCCTCGCCACCCATCACAGCTTTATGAGTTTTTATTAGAAGGTGTGGTGTTATTTATCATTCTGAACCTATTTATTCGTAAGCCTCGTCCAACAGGTGCGGTATCTGGCTTGTTCTTACTTTGCTATGGTTCATTCCGCTTCTTTGTTGAGTTCTTCCGTCAACCTGATGCCCAACTTGGTTTCTTTGATGGTTGGTTAACGATGGGACAGATCTTATCAACCCCAATGATTCTGCTAGGTGCTGCAATCCTTATCTGGGCTTATAAAAAGAAACCAGAAAGTTCAGCTGCATAAATAGCCATATAAAATAAGAGATCGTTTAATTTTAAAAGCAGTCGTTAGTGAACTGACCCCCAATAGTTGGACACCAATTATTGGGTAATGCCGTTCACTTAAGAGTGAACGGCATTCTTTTTCTTGGGATACCGTTGGGGTCTTGGCTTAACTGCCCTTGGAAAAGATCTTTCCCTTCGCCCTTCAAGAATTAAACTTTCAGCCATAGCATG
>NZ_PYOG01000021.1 GCF_003026815.1 Photobacterium damselae
TGAGCTAACCTGTACTAATTGCCCGTGAGGCTTAACCATACAACACCCAAGGGGTTTTATCGGACTCCACAAACACTTGAATGTAAGTTTGAGAACTAGTTAACTTTCCCAGATTGCTATTTCAAGCGTTGCTTGAAATAAACGAATTTGCTTGGCGACCTTAGCGCTGTGGTCCCACCTGAATCCATGCCGAACTCAGAAGTGAAACGCAGCAGCGCCGATGGTAGTGTGGGGTCTCCCCATGTGAGAGTAGGACATCGCCAAGCACCCATTTCTTGTTTTTAGATTTTTAAAAAATCTAAAGGCAAAAATAATTACCGTACTGAACATACGGTAGTTTAAGTGGAGCGGTAGTTCAGTTGGTTAGAATACCGGCCTGTCACGCCGGGGGTCGCGGGTTCGAGTCCCGTCCGCTCCGCCACTTATTTAGAAAAGCCTGATTCGAAAGAATCAGGCTTTTTTTCATTATACGTTTTAGAAATAAAAATATATAAAAAGCTGAGCGGTAGTTCAGTTGGTTTGCTTTTTGTTTAAGAGCAAGCCGGCCTGTCACCCCGGGGGCGCGCTGATGTTCGGTATAGCAGTCCCGTCCGCTCCGCCATTTGTTTAGAGAAAGCCTGATTCGAAAGAGTCAGGCTTTTTTTCATTATATGCTTTATAAATAAAAATAGATAAAAGTTGAGTGGTAGTTCAGTTGGTTTGCTTTTTTCGTTATAGTAATTTATCAAATAATACTAAGCCCGAGTCGAAAGACTTGGGCTTTTCTACATTTGAGTAAAAACTGAGTTGGGTAATAGGTATCTGATTAAGATATGTTTACCTAGATGATTATTATATGTGCTTATCGGATTCGATTTGAAAGTGTCGGCTTAAAGTATCAATAATATTTTTGCGGTAGCCTGAATTATCATGGTCACCTAAAAGGTGTTCGAGCTCTTGTCCGATAATACTAAGTCGATAATAACTGAATGTACTTTTTGTTTTTAGACTCACTAGTTGATAAGTATGCTGACCTTTCGATAATGTTAATGCACTATTTTTAGCAATGGCCTTAGTTGATAGTTCTGTTTTAAGTAATAACCCAGCTTCCATCAAAATCATTAACATAGATACTGTAAGTGTGTTGGGCAACAAATCAATTTCTAGATACTGGTTTGAAAAAAGTCTTTTATTAGTGATTACTATTTGGCTTAACAGTTTACTGTTGTTGTCTTGGTTTCCTAGTTGCCAGCATGTGTTGAGGGCTTTTTTAAATATAGCAAGCTCATAGTGAGTTAATTGCGCCAAGGTTTGTAATGCTTTTAGACTGATGCTATGAGGATTCAATGTTTCTTGGATTAAAGCTTTTGCCCATACTTTTTGCATTTGCGGGCTATAAATATCTTGTGCTAGCTGTAAGTAATGATGCCACCAATCGATATCAAGTTCCCGTGAGTTTTCTTCACCTGCATAGCTGTGAGCAAGCTTTATGATTTGCTCTAAGTTATTTTGTTTACTTTGCGCTAGGTATCGTTCTCGATGCTCTAAACGTTCAATTAAAGACAGCTCAGAACTATTGATTAATTCAGCTATATAATTTTGTTTTGCTAGGCGCTCGATACGCTGTTTACTTGAAATGAGAGACGAGGAAGTTCGAGCAAATGGTAAGTTAGCCATATTTTAATTACTGTCAGCTTAGAGTAATGAACCGTTTGGGATCTTAATCTTTTGTCCAAAAAATCATAGAGGCAGCCAGATGATTTGGCTACCTCTGAGATCTTGGTTACAGATTTGCTTTAGTTAGCTCAATTACTTTAGTGACTTGTTGTGGTGATAATTTACCTTCTTGAGCAAATAATATTTTACCGGCTTTATCGATAACAATAATGGCTGAATTATCTTTTTCTAATTGCCAGCTTTGTTGTACTTTTCCTTTAGCATCTAGCACTAGAGATGACCAGGGGAATTCTTTTTTGCTATCTTCTGCCGATGATTTTACTAAGCTTCCTGTGCCCCAAATGGAGTCATCTTGGTTAATAATAGTGATAGTTTGATACTTATCTGCTGGGAATTTAGCTTGGGTAATTGCACTGACTACAGAGGCATTCATCTCTTTAGCTGAGCTTCTTCCTGCAATAGCTTGAATAATGTGAACCTTTCCTGCAAGTTTTTGTGTGCTCCATGACTGATAATAAATATCGTCTTTTTTATTTAGGACGATTTCACCTTTATCTTGTACTTTTACTTGTGGAAGTGATTCACCCAATTTTAAATTGTGAGCACTTACAGAGCTTGAGAGTA
The DNA here is from genome assembly GCF_003026815.1 of Photobacterium damselae. Taxonomy (GTDB): domain Bacteria; phylum Pseudomonadota; class Gammaproteobacteria; order Enterobacterales; family Vibrionaceae; genus Photobacterium; species Photobacterium damselae. The sequence goes on from NZ_PYOG01000021.1 coordinate 2,281, forward strand.
AAGTAAAAAATAAAAGGGCTAGGGGCTTCTTGTTCATCATATTAATTTCCATATGTTTTTATATATCCAGATGTTAAAAAATCACTGGGAGATAAATCGCTGTTATCTATAATTGCTTTTTGTTGACACTTTGACCAATTAATATTGATATAGTTTCGCAAATGAATAGTTAACATCTTAAGAATACTTGATTTTTTAGATTTAGAGAAAGTTGACTGGCAAGAAATTTGCTAGTTCTTTGATGAAGAGTCGAAACCAAGTCGCTCGTTGATTGTCTTAACCTTACATCAAGTCTGGAGGCAATAATGTTACGAATTTTTAAGCAATATAGGCCGATTCAAGTTGCTCGTCATGTGAAAAAATATTTCAGAGGTCGAGTTTTTATTTGGGGCGTAGGAGCTTTTGAATTTGATAAGGGGCGCTTACTTCCAGCGGAACACCATAATATACAGGCGCTAAATACACTTTCTGAAGTGAACCGTCATATTGATGCGTTAGCCGTTGATTTGGCTCTTGTATAATTAAACGATCTTCTAGAGACTACTCTCATTTATTTATTGTAGTTTCTCCCTATCTCTATAGTTGTTCTAATCTATATCTTTGTGGGTATGTATTATTTTGATAAATGTTGAATATGTGTGTTAGTGAGAGCTTGGTAGGCATATTCAAATTTTTTCAGCGCCAACTTATTGGCAGCGTAGTTGTACTTTGTCAAAATGCACAAGATCCTAAATAAAAATCCACCATTCCATAATAAGAAGCTCATTGGACATGAAAAAGTTTTTCAAGCCGCTTAGCTTGACTGCATTTGCTTTAGCTTTTTCTACCGCTGCTCATGCCTCTTCATCTTTGAAGATCAAAGGCCTAGACGGTAAGTTAGAAAGTAATGTTGAAGCATATCTGTCAGGTATTCCAAAGGAAGATTATAGTGCCACCTTACGTTTTCAAGAGCAGGTTGAAGATGAAGTAAAGCAAGCTCTTCAAGCTCTGGGGTATTACCAACCATCTATTGATTATCGAGCAAAGCCTGATGGTGATGAAATTGATATTACCATTACGGTTGATGCCGGAACTGCGACTCATATTGCGAAAAGTGATATTGAAATTACAGGTGCAGCAGCAAATGACCCTGACTTTCTTGCTTTGATCAGAAATAGTGGCCTAAGTATTGGCGATCAACTCAATCATGGCAATTACGAAGCATTTAAATCATCTCTATCAAGTTTAGCGTTGAAAAAAGGCTACTTTGATGCCGAGATGACGAAAAGTGTTATGGAAGTTGCTCCAAGTCGAGCAGAAGCTTTTATCATCATTCACTTTGATTCTGGTAAGCGTTACAACTTTGGTCAAACTCTTTTCCAAGGCAGCCAGATTGATCAAGATCGTTTAGATTCATTAATTCCATATCAAGAGAATGAGCCTTATCTTGCCTCTAAGTTAGGGTTGTTTAATGAACGACTATCTAGTGTAGGGTGGTTTTCATCGATCTTTGTTGGTGGTGATGTTAATGAGCGTAAAGGTGATGAAATCCCAATTCATGTAGCTCTGTCTCCTGCTGTTCGTAATAAGGTTGAAGTTGGTATGGGTTACTCTACCGATGTGGGATACAACTTTAAGCTGAACTGGAAAAAACCGTGGATCAACAGTAAAGGTCATAGCCTTACTGTTAAAAGTGAGTTCTCGAAAGTACAGCCTAAAATTGAGGCGGCTTATAAGATCCCGCTTGATGATGTTCTAAATAATTATTATCAAGTGATTGGTGGTATTCGTTATGTTGATAACCATGATACTCGTAGTACAGAGTACAGTGCTGGTTTAGAGCGTCATTGGAAACTAGAGTCTGGCTGGAAACGTGTCGCTTCTTTACGTTGGTTGTATGAAGACTATAAGCAAGGTGAATTTGAAAGTGGCGTTGCTCATATGCTTATTCCTGGTCTGACTTATTCAAGAACTCGAACTCGTGGTGGTGCGATGCCAACGTGGGGTGATCGTCAAATGTTCTCAGTTGAAGTGACCGATCCGGCACTGGGTTCTGATAATCGTCTCGCTCGTTTGCGTGGTCAAACAGCATGGATTCGCTCTCTTAGTGAGAATCAACGAGGCTTATTCCGGTTAGATGCTGGAGCGGTCTTTACTGATCATTTAGCAACCGTACCACCATCTATGCGCTTCTTTGCAGGTGGTGATAATAGTATTCGTGGTTACGGTTATGAATCAGTGGGTCCTCGCGACTCTGCGGGTAAGTTGCTTGGTGGTAAGTACATGGCAACATCATCACTTGAATATCAATACCGTGTCTATGGCGATTGGTGGGGAGCTATTTTCTACGACTATGGTTCGGCATGGAATGATAGTCCTGATTGGGTGAGCGGTGCTGGTGTTGGCGTTCGCTGGGCATCTCCTGTTGGTCCTGTCACCCTTGATTTTGCCTGGGGTCTAGATAAAGAAAAAGATAAGTTCCAGCTCCACTTCTCATTAGGTCCTGAATTATGATCTGGGTAAAACGTATATCTCTTGCTGTGCTGGCAATATTGCTGGTTTTAGTAATAACGCTAGCAACCTTGCTGTTTACTCCTGCAGGGGTAAAAGTTGCGCTATGGGGGGCTCAAAAGGCACTGCCTGCGCTAAAGATTGAAAGTAGTGATGGCGGCTTCTTTGATGGCTTGATCTTGAATAATGTTCAATACGATGATGGGAACATGTCGTTATTGGCCAAAAAGATCTCATTGAATTTAGACGATGGCTGCCTGTTAACTCCCGAAATTTGTGTTAAAGAGCTCGGAGTTGACGGGGTAACTTTTGCGATGCCTGAGTTACCTCCACCATCGACTGAACCTGAGCAACCTTCAGAGCCTGTCACTGAAATATCAATGCCTTTACCGATTCATATTGAAAATGTCCATCTTAATGACATTAAACTTGATATTTTGGGTAATAAGGTTGGATGGAAAAGTTTCACAACAGCAGCTGAATTGGCTGGTAGCAAGGTGACACTTAAACCAACAGATTGGCAAGATATTGATTTAACACTAGCGCCAGCTAAGCCTCAAACAAAAAGTTCATCTAAAGCAAAGAGCAGTGCTCCAACTAAAGCTGAACCGATTGTATTGCCAGATGTTGTGTTGCCGATGTCGTTTGATGTTGAGCGATTTACCGTTAAAAACTTTGAGCTACATGGTGAAACACCGCATAAAGTGAGCTTGCTTGAACTGATAGCAAAAGCTGAAAAAAGTAATATTAATATCAGTAAGCTGGAATTAATTGCACCCCAAGCAAGTGTGAATGCAAAAGCGGATGTGACATTAACCGGTGATTATCCCCTTGAGTTAGATGCCAATGCTAAAGTTGCCATGAAACCGCTCCAGGGGCATAAACTGAGCGTAAAAGCATCGGGTTCATTAGCGAAATTATCACTTGATGCCAATTTGAAAGGTAAGCTCGATGCGTTAGTGAAAGGTCAATTATCACCGTTGGATCCTAACTTACCGTTTGATGTCAAAGTATCGAGTAATCACATTCAGTGGCCTATTGATACGAAAGCAGAGTACAACGTTAATAAAACCAACATTAAGGCGAAAGGTAGCTTAAAAGGGTTCAGTTTCAGTGCCAAAACAGATGTTAATGGTACGACTATTCCTACGGTTAATGTGGACCTAAATGGTAAAGGCGATCTTAATCAGGTTGATTTAAGTGCTTTGACGATTAAAACGCTTGGTGGTGTTGTTTCTGGTAATGCGAAAGCCAGCTGGAAAAATACGGTAAAATGGCAAGGTGCAATCGCTCTTGACAGTATTCAACCTGGCAAACAGTGGCCAGAAGCTGACGGTAATATCAGTGGTAAGTTAGAGACATCTGGTGGGCTTACTGCTAAAGGTGGATGGTTTGCTAAATTACCACTATTAGATATTCACGGTAACATCATGAAACAACCGTTTACCTTAGCGGGCTCTGCAAATGCAGAAGATCTGTCAGGTAAAGGTGATCTTAATGTTGTTACCGATGGCTTAACCTTGAAACACGGTATTAATGGATTAACAGCAAAAGGCAGTTTAGGTAAAGACTGGAACATGATCGCACAAGTGAATGCGCCTGATCTTTCCCGTTCTCTTGCTGGATTACGCGGCCGAGTAATGGGTGATGTTAAGCTAACTGGCAAGATGGCAGAACCCAATGTGATGATCGACCTAGAGGGTAATGGTTTAGGTTGGCAGAAGATGGCAAGCCTACAATCTTTTGCAATTAAAGGTCAGATTAAACCGATGCCTGAATTACAAGGTGATTTAAGCATTACTGCTGCGAATGGCAAATATGACACTATGTCGTTAAAAGACCTTAAGGTGCTATTTAATGGCAGTGAGAAGCAGCATACTCTAACGCTTAACCTTGATGCTGAGCCAGTAAGTGCCAACCTCGCTCTTGAAGGTCAATTAAATCGTGAGACTGGATGGCAGGGGATGCTATCTAAAGGCAATATCAAAACCCCTGTTGGTAATTGGGTACTCAATCATCCAACGCGTTTAGGTTATAACTTAAAAACAGCGATGGCGAATGTTGAAGCCCATTGTTGGCAACAAGGTCAAGCTAGTATTTGCCTAACTCAAAACCTAACCGCAGGTAAATCGGGTAAAGCAGATTTAGCAATTAAGAACATTAACTTTGAGATGTTGAAGCCATATCTTCCTGATGGTATCGAATTGAAAGGTGGTGTTGGAGCAACGGCATCGGCTTCTTGGGCTCCAAATCAAGCACCTGTGGTCAATGCTCAAGTGCTTTTACCTGAAGGTTCTGTTAATCAACGTTTTTCACCTGATGAGCGCCCATTAACCTTTGCTTGGGATAAAGTGACGCTTAATGCTGATATGAAAAATGATGTCTTAAATGCGAATTGGTTATTTGCAATAAAAGATAATGGTGATTTAAGTGGTCAAGCTCGTATTACGAATCTGCAAGGTAATCAGCAGATCAATGCACAAGTAAAACTCGATCGCTTTATGCTGGCCTTCTTAGAGCCTGTGATTAAGGACTATCATAAGTTCGATGGGGCAGTAAATGCTGATCTACGAGTGACGGGCCCTATTTTACACCCTGCAGTTAATGGTCAATTGAGCGTTGATAAATTACAAGCGACTGGACGTAAAGTTCCGCTTGATATTAAAGACGCTGAAATTACAATTGATTTTAATGGTTACAATGCCCAGCTCTCTGGTGATATTTTCACTCCAGACGGTAAGTTGTTATTGCGAGGTATGGGTGACTGGCAAAACATGGCAGCTTGGAAATCTGAGCTTCATGTAAAAGGTAGTGAACTTCAAGTAAGCGTACCTCCTATGGTTTCGTTGAAAGTCTCTCCTGAATTGAGCATTACAGCGAATCCTAAAGGCGCCGATATTACCGGTAATGTGGAAATTCCTTGGGGTCGTATTCGAGTCAATCAATTGCCTAAGTCTGCGGTATCAGTTTCTAAAGATCAGGTGTTATTAAATAACGATCTGAAACCGGTAAAAGAGCAAGTATCTACACCATTTGATATTCGTACCAATGTGATGGTGAAGATTGGCGATGATATGAAGCTTAAAGCCTTTGGTTTAAATGCAGGACTTACAGGTGATCTAAATGTTCGCCAAGAAGGTAAAGGACCGATGATTTACGGTGAGATCAATATCACTGATGGTTCGTTCTATCGTGCTCTTGGTCAAGAACTGCAAATCCGTAAAGGTCAGATTATCTTTAACGGGCCAGCTGATCAGCCATATCTTGCTTTTGAAGCGATTCGGGATCCTGACAATATTGAAGATGATGTGATTGCTGGTGTGCGTGTAACTGGTTCAGCAGATGCACCTAAGGTTGAGATTTTCTCAGATCCTGCGATGCCACAGCAAAATGCTTTATCGTACATCTTAACTGGTCGTAATTTAGATAGCGAAGATGCTGATAACGGTAATGCGATGACAACTGCGCTGATCGGTATGGGCCTAGCTCAAAGTGGTCAGTTAGTCGGTGACATTGGCGAAGCTGTTGGGGTAAAAGATCTTAGTTTATCAACGGCAGGTTCTGGCGACGATTCTCAGGTTCAAATCAGTGGTTATATTGCACCTGGTTTACAGGTTAAATATGGTGTTGGTATCTTTAACTCAATCGGTGAATTTACCGTGCGCTATCGTCTAATGAAGGACCTCTATGTTGAGGCTGTTTCTGGGCTTGATAGTGCAGTAGATTTACTGTACCAATTTGAATTTAACTAAGCTAAACTAGGCAGTAAAAAGAGCGTGTGGTGAAAAGCCAGGCGCTCTTTTTTTATTTATTGAAACTAATTTTAACCTAATTTAAATCGGTTATGGTTTTGCTTGTAACAGTTGCTGATAGCTCATGCCATTAAAGGTGTTTGGATAACCTAAGGCATTAAGTTGTTGTTCGGCAATACGAGCTCGTTGGCCAGAACGGCAATAGAGTAGAATTGGACGATCTTTTTCTTTCACTTGAGCTTCAAGTTGAGCGATTTGATCAAAAGGAATATTCATAGCTGAAGGGAAATGCCCTTGCTTAAATTCAGCCGGAGAGCGCACATCAACAATGACTGTATTAGGTGTTTGCTCTAATTGCCAAAATTCAGCAGGGGTAACCTCTTTTGCGGATAAATTTTGGCTACTAAATAAGCCACAGAAAAGGATTCCCATTGTTTTTAAGTGGAAACTAGAGGTAGTAGTTCTATACATTATTTTTTCTCAGCGCGCTGAAAAGAGGTTTCAATTTCGGCTTTAGCGGCAGTAGCATCAGCCCAACCATCGACCTTAACCCACTTCCCAACTTCAAGCTCTTTGTAGCGTTCAAAAAACTGAGTGATTTGTGCTTTTAGTAGGGCTGGCAAGTCACCAATATCTTGAATGTGCTCGTACTCTTTACTGACTTTATGATGAGGAACGGCAATGACTTTGGCATCTTCACCGGATTCATCTGTCATTTTTAGAACACCGACTGGGCGGCATCGTATTACAGAGCCTGGTTGCAGTGGATATGGGGTTGGGACTAATACATCAACCGGATCGCCATCTAAAGATAAAGTGTGATTGATATAGCCGTAATTACATGGATAAAACATCGGGGCAGACATAAATCGGTCAACAAATAGCGCTCCGCTGTCTTTATCGACTTCATACTTGATAGGATCGGCATTGGCTGGGATTTCAATAATGACGTAAATATCATCGGGCAGTGATAGTCCAGCTGGGACGTGGTTCAAACTCATTGGCTTTCCTTACTGTGAGTTAATAAATTGTTACTACGAATTATAAACACAGTTGAACAAAATATCAGCACTCTTAACGGAGATACCCAAGTCACTCCAAACTTGGTTTGAAATTTCTTGGGTATCAATATGCGTGACTTTTTGTTTTATTCGCAATAGCGTTCTAGATAGTCTTCCACCTGTTTAACCATATTTTTAGAGCCAACAAAAAATGGTACACGTTGGTGAAGTTCTTGTGGTTTCAGATCTAATATACGATTGATACCATCTGATGCACATCCCCCTGCTTGTTCAACAATAAATGCCATCGGATTGCACTCATACAGTAATCGCAATTTGCCGTTAGGATGAGTCAAGGTACTTGGGTAGAGATAAATCCCCCCTTTTAATAGGTTGCGATGAAAGTCTGCGACGAGAGAGCCGATATAGCGAGAGGTATAAGGGCGATTATGTTCGGGTGTATTCTCTTGGCAGAACTTAATGTACTGTTTAATGCCTTGCGGAAAACGGATGTAGTTACCTTCGTTAATGGAGTAAATGGTGCCATTAACTGGAATTTGCATATTTTCATGAGAGAGACAAAATACGCCCAAAGATGGGTCATAGGTAAAACCATGAACACCATTTCCTGTGGTATAGACCAACATTGTGGAAGAACCGTAGATGACATATCCTGCCGCAACTTGTTGATGACCCGGTTGAAGGAAGTCTTCTTGGGTTGGTGGGGTGCCAATAGGAGAGACTCGGCGGTAAATAGAGAAGATGGTGCCAACAGAGACATTAACATCAATATTAGATGAGCCATCTAACGGATCCATCAATACCACGTATTTCGCATTACGATTAAGCTCTTTGTTAAACGCAACTGCTTCATCTTCTTCTTCACTTGCAACACCACACACTTGATCTCGTGCTTCTAGTGCCGCTTTAAATTTGTCATTGGCATAGACATCGAGTTTTTGTTGCTGCTCTCCTTGTATATTTTCAGCACCCACGGCTCCTGTGATATCAACAAGACCGGCTTTATTAATTTCGCGGTTAACGATCTTTGCTGCTAGTTTAATTGAGCCTAGTAAGGAGGAGAGTTCACCGCTGGCGTGGGGAAAATCATTTTGTTTTTCAACAATGAATTCGCCAAGCGTTCGAATGTCAGACATAGATAATCCTTGCATCCTATTGTCATTAAGGGAGAAATCTCAGGTACAATAAGGATAGACTTTATTTTGATACACTGAGTTTTCACAGTTTGATGTTCTCGTATTTCCAGCCATGCTTTTACTGCATTATTGTTATCCGCTGGAGATATAACAAATTGTATGAAAAGATCTTTTTTATGGTAACGAAGTAACGCAAAAGCGTGAAAAATGCCAAGATTTGTGAGGGAGATAGCAGATATGCATATCCATATTTTAGGTATTTGCGGTACGTTTATGGGTGGCGCTGCCATTCTTGCTCGTCAACTCGGCCATAAGGTAACGGGCTGTGATGCGAATGTGTATCCACCGATGAGTACTTTATTGGAATCGCAAGGGATCGAGATTATTCAAGGCTACGATCCTAGTCAACTGGATCCAGCCCCCGATCTTGTTGTGATTGGTAATGCGATGAGCCGTGGCAACCCATGTGTTGAATACGTCCTAAATCATAATCTTCGCTACACTTCTGGCCCGCAGTGGCTACAAGAGTTTTTATTGCATGACCGCTGGGTGATGGCTGTTTCGGGTACGCACGGTAAAACAACCACAGCAAGTATGCTCGCGTGGATCTTAGAAGATTGTGGCTATAACCCAGGCTTTTTAGTCGGTGGTGTATTGGGGAACTTTGGTGTTTCGGCGCGTTTAGGCGAGAGCATGTTTTTTGTGGTCGAAGCGGATGAGTATGACAGTGCTTTCTTTGATAAGCGTTCTAAGTTTGTTCATTACCACCCTCGAACTCTGATCATGAATAACCTTGAGTTTGATCATGCTGATATTTTTGATGATCTCAAATCGATTCAGCGCCAATTTCACCATCTGGTACGAACGGTTCCGGGTAATGGTCGTATCCTTGCTCCTCATGGCGTTGCCGCAATAGATGAAACGCTTGAAATGGGATGTTGGAGTGAGTTGGAATACATAGGTGGTGATGGCCATTGGCAGGCTGAAAAGCTTATGGCTGATGGCAGTCAATTTTCTGTTTTGCTTGATGGGGAAAAGGTTGGCGTAGTGAATTGGCCTTTGGTTGGCGATCACAATGTCAATAATGCTTTAATGGCGATAGCTGCTGCTCGACATGTTGGTGTGACCCCAGATCTTGCATGTGAAGCTTTGGGTAATTTTATTAACACTAAACGCCGCTTGGAATTAAAAGGCGAAGTGAATGGAGTGAAGGTCTATGACGATTTCGCCCATCATCCAACAGCTATTGAGTTAACGTTAGGTGGCCTTCGAGCTAAAGTAGGAGCTGATGCTCGCATTCTGGCTGTGCTTGAGCCTCGTTCTAACACCATGAAGTTGGGTGTTCATAAAGATGATCTTGCACCATCGCTGCAGGCAGCAGATGAAGTCTTTTTGTTCCAGCCAAATAATATTCCATGGTCAGTTAGCGATATTGCTAATCAGTGTTCACAGCCTGCTTTTACAAATGATGATCTTGATGGCTTAGTGGCGGAGATCTGTGCTCATGCGAAAGAGGGCGATACTATCTTAGTAATGAGTAATGGCGGATTTGGTGGTATTCACGATAAGTTATTGGCTAAACTAGGACAATAGTCACGAAGCTAAGGATAAACCATGAGAGATAAGCGCATTACTTTAGCCTGGACCGGAGCCTCTGGTGCCCCTTATGGTCTACGGTTATTGCAATCACTGTTGGCCGCTGAGTTTGAAGTCTATTTATTGATCTCATCGGCTGCTCGCGTTGTGCTGGCAACCGAACATGGTTTAAAGCTGTCTGCCAATCCTGAAATTGCGAAATCCCAATTAGTGGAGCATCTCGCTTGTGAGGCTCATTTTCTTCATGTATGTGGTAAAGACGATTGGTTCTCGCCGGTCGCTTCTGGATCTGCCGCTCCCAAACAGATGGTGGTATGTCCATGTTCTGCTGGGTGTGTGGCTGCAATAGCTCATGGCATGTCTGACAATTTGTTAGAGCGTGCTGCGGATGTTGTACTAAAAGAGCGCGGGCAATTACTGCTGGTGGTGCGAGAGACTCCATTTTCAACGTTACATCTTGAAAATATGCTTAAACTATCGCAAATGGGCGTCACAATAATGCCCGCCGCACCGGGGTTTTACCATCAGCCACAATCGATTGAGGATTTAATTGATTTTATGGTGGCAAGAATTCTCGATCACTTACAGATTGAGCAAAAGTTAGTACCTCGCTGGGGATATGATAATCGTCAATCCTAGTCTCTCATCCTAATAAAAAATGGCCTGTTATATTATCGATAACGGGCCATTTTTATATCAGTTAACAAATACTCTTACCCATATTATGGTGCTTTAAATAGTAAGAGCTCGACGTCGATGATTCCAAGCCAATAAACTTAGAATAAAGAGCACCGGAATAAATACCCACTCTTTCATTGGCCTTGGATTTGGTACACTTATCGATTGAATCTGCCAATCAAAATCAATTCCTACCGCTTCGGCCGGACTTGCAAAATCGACCATATCAACCCAGATTGTGTTCTCTTCTTGGCGCAGATTTAATCCGGTCGATTGAATTCGTTGTTGCGCTGTTTCTGCTTTATCATCAAAGGGTAATAAGACATGTTTACTGACTTCTTTTCCTTCGAGATTGATACCTGTGACTTGCAGTTCTATTGGTGAGCCTATCGGTAGATTTGCAACGACTTGCTCAATATTTTTCCCAGGTAAAATGTTTTTTGCTGGATAGATTTGATCCCACCAAAATCCAGGCCTAAAAAGTGAAAAAGTAATCACCAGTAGGGCGATAACTTCCCACCATTTTGTTTTCGTTAACCACCACCCTTGAGTGGCGACTGAGAACGTAAGCATGGCTAAGATTGCAGAAATAACGGTAAGTAAAAGATGCCACCAAGAATCGATATTGAGCAATAACAGCTGAGTATTAAAGATAAACATAAATGGCAAAATCGCAGTACGGATATCATAGGTAAAGCCTTGGATACCGGTTTTTATTGGGTCTGATTTGGCAATTGCTGCTGCGGCAAAGGCGGCCAAACCAACCGGAGGGGTATCATCGGCTAAAATACCAAAATAGAACACAAACAGGTGCACTGCGATCAACGGAATGATCAAACCGTGTTGTGCTCCTAGGGTTACGATCACGGGAGCCATTAATGTTGAAACGACAATATAGTTAGCTGTTGTTGGCAGTCCCATACCTAAAATTAAACTGATCACTGCGGTAAATATCAACATTAATAAGATATTGCCACCAGAGATAAACTCAACAAAATCAGTCATAACCAGACCAATTCCCGTTAATGTCACTACGCCAACAATGATTCCTGCTGCCGCTGTGGCTACACCTATCCCTATCATATTGCGAGCCCCTGATATCAGGCTAGCAATGAGATCTTGACCTCCTTGTGCGAATGCTTGAGAAAGCGTTTGTTCTTGAGTAAAGAGAGCCAATAGTGGTCTTTGCGTTAGTAAAATAAAGATCATAAAGACGGTTGCCCAAAACGCAGATAAGCCAGGTGAGAAGCGTTCAACCGTGAGACACCAAACTAAAACAACAATAGGCAATAAAAAGTAAAGCCCGGATTTTAGTGTTGGTAAAGGATCGGGGACATAGGTCAGCTCTTGGTTGGGATCTTCTAATAAATGATCTTGATAGCAGGCGGCCAGTTTGATGAGCAGCACATAAGCAATGAGTAAGGCGATAGTAATCATCGGGGTTGCTAAGACGCCAAATACTGTTTTTGTCCAGCCAATACCGTAGTAGACTGCGGCACTTATTACGAGAAAGAGTAAAATAGTGAAAATAAAAGAGAGCAGCTTTTGAGCCATACTGGGCTGATGTTTGCGAGGTAACCCTGACATATTGGCTTTACAGGCTTCTAAGTGGACGATGTACAGCAGTGCGATATAGGAAATAGCAGCAGGTAAGATCGCCGCTTTAATCACTTCGACATAAGAAATACCAACATATTCCACCATTAAAAAAGCAGCTGCTCCCATAATAGGGGGGGTCAATTGACCGTTGGTTGAGGCTGCTACTTCGACAGCTCCTGCCTTAGTGCCGGGAAAACCGACTCGTTTCATCAAGGGAATAGTAAAGGTTCCCGTTGTAACCACATTGGCAATTGATGAGCCAGAAACTAACCCTGAGAGGCCAGATGCGACAACAGCGGCCTTGGCGGGGCCTCCTTTCATATGCCCTAAGAGAGAGAACGCAAGTTTAATAAAATAGGCTCCAGCTCCCGCTTTTTCTAACATAGCTCCGAATAACACAAACAAGAAAACAAATGAGGTTGAGACTCCTAATGCAACACCATAGACCCCTTCTGTGGTGAGCCAAAGATGAGACATGGCTTTGTTTAAGCTCGCCCCTTTATGTGCAATGACATCGGGCATGTGAGGACCGGCAAAGGTATAAGTTAAAAAGATGGCTGCAACGACCATTAAAGGTGGACCTAAAGTACGACGAGTGGCTTCAAGTAATAAGATCATTCCAGTACAAGCGATATAGATATCAGGTGTCGTTGGCGCTCCAGATCGCTCCGCTAATTGTTGATAGAAAATAAATAGGTAGCATGCAGAAAAACTTCCTGCAAAAGCAAATAGCCAGTCGAGTAGTGGGATTTGATCTCGTGCTGAGTGCTTAAATGCAGGATAAGCCGTAAAGGCTAAGAACATGGCAAAGCTTAGATGGATTGCTCGGGCTTGAGTATCATTAAAAATGCCGACATTAAAAATAAAGGGAAGAGGTGAGGCATACCAAAGTTGAAATAGAGACCAGCAAAGAGCAATAGAAAGTAATATTTTTCCCGCTAACCCAGACGGGGTACGGGCTCCAGTATCGGACTGAGCGACTAAGTCTTCAACATGTTGTGCTGTATGATTTTTCTCTGTCTTCATCAAAACATCCTTATGATGGCAGCAGAAAGTAAGCCAATATCCTATGGCTTATAACAAGATCTACGAGATAAAAAGTAAGCGCACACTTTCAAGTATGCGCTTGGGCTTATTATTCTTTAGGAAGTAGTCCCGCTTCTTTGTAATAGCGAATTGCGCCTGGGTGTAGTGGAATAGAGATACCGTTTTTTACCATATCTTGAGGTTTTAAATGGGCAAAGGCAGGATGGAGTCGTTTGAATGTATCAAAATTTTCAAACACGGCTTTGGTTAAAGCATAAACTGCATCATCAGAGACATCGGTGCTGGTCACGAGAGTTGCAGCCACACCAAAGCTTTCTACATCATCATTTCCTTGGTACATATTGCCCGGAACTTCTGTTGCCGTATAATATGGATTATCAGCAATGATCTTTTCGATCGCCTCACCAGTAACTGGGATCAATTTTGCATTACACGATGTAGTGGCTTCTTTAATCGACCCATTTGGGTGACCAACCATGTAAATAAAGGCATCAATTTTATTGTCGCACAGGGCTTGCGAACGCTCAGAACCTTTTAGCTCAGAAGCTAATTTAAAATCCTTTTCAGTCCAGCCAAGGGCATCCATAACAACGCCCATAGTAGCGCGATCTCCTGAGCCTGGATTACCTATATTGACCCGTTTCCCTTTAAGATCTGCAAGGGTTTTAATGCCAGAATCAGCACGGGCGATAATGTTAAAGGGTTCGGTATGGATGGAGAAAACTGCACGAAGTTTTGGATATGGGCCTTGTTCTTTAAACTTACTACTACCGTTATAGCCATGATATTGCCAATCTGACTGAACCACTCCAAAATCTAACTCACCACTGCGTAGGGTATTTATGTTATAGATGGATCCCCCCGTTGATTCAACAGAACAACGGATATTGTGATCTTTTCGATCTTTATTAACGAGTTTGCAGATTGCACCGCCTGTTGGGTAATAGACACCCGTTACTGAACCGGTACCTATGGTAATAAACTCTTGCGCACTGGCTTGACCGGCCAATAACAGGGTTGCAGCAATCGCGCTACTGGAGATAAGTGTTTTTAATGCCATTGTTGTCCCTTCCTATTATGGTTCGTTTCCATGTGAAATAGCGTATGAGATCGCAATTGATCTTATGGACAGAATAATAGCAAAAAAACCTTAAAAGTTAAAAAAAGGTTAACAAATTGGAAATTAGAAAGGGAGTAAAAGGAAGGGTAAAGGAGGAGTGGTTTCCTCCTCTACAAAGCAGTTAGTGTGCGTATTCAAATAGCTCACAAACAGAATCGTACAGTTCTTCTGTTGTTGTTGAATTAGTTGGAGTAATGAAAATCGTATCATCACCAGCAACAACACCAAGAATACCCTCAGCTTTGCCTAATGAGTCAAGTAAACGCGCGATAACTTGAGCCGCACCAGGACCAGTATGAATAACAACTAAAGCTGAGTTGTAGCCCACTTCCATCACAAGCTCTTTTAGCGGGCTTGTTGTTGTTGGAACACCAAGCTCAATAGGAAGGCAGTACACCATTTCCATTTTAGCGTTGCGTGTACGTACCGCACCAAACTTAGTTAGCATGCGCGATACTTTAGACTGGTTAATATTGTCAAATCCTTGAGCTTTTAACGCGTCGACAATTTCGCCCTGAGAGCTGAATTTTTCTTCTTTTAGAATAGCTTTAAAAGCACGAACTAGGCGTTCTTGTTTATCTGAATTTCGCATAAGTAATTCTTATATATCAGGATGAGATACCGTATTTTTGCATAGACTTCTAGCTGCAAGCAAACGAAGTTCATGCAAATTGGTATGTCTATCACCCTTATGATTAGGATTAGATACTAGGTGGTATAGACCAAAAGAGTGAAATAGTATAGCAAAATTTATGCAAAATATGCTTTCTAGCTATACCAAAACCATATAGGAAGTAGTGCTATTAAGTTGTTTATTTTCGCATTTTTATTCGGATTATGCGTGACTTCGCAAAGCTGATCGCTATAGATTGTATTTATTTAAGCCTTGCTATACCGTTTTTGTCAGTTGTTATATTTGATTTTTAGGTCTGAAAAAATACTTCTATCGGAAAGGAGAACGAATATGAAAGTGGCTGTTATTGGTGCTGCTGGTGGTATTGGACAAGCACTAGCTCTACTACTAAAAAATCGCCTACCAGCAGGCTCTGATCTTGCTTTATATGATATTGCACCAGTAACGCCTGGTGTGGCAGCAGATCTAAGCCATATCCCTACGCCAGTATCCATTAAAGGTTATGCCGGTGAGGATCCAACACCTGCATTAGAAGGTGCTGACGTGGTTCTTATCTCTGCAGGTGTTGCCCGTAAGCCGGGGATGGATCGTTCGGATCTATTTAATGTTAACGCAGGTATTGTTAAATCACTGGCTGAGAAAATTGCTGTGGTTTGTCCAAATGCTTGTGTTGGGATTATCACAAACCCTGTTAATACGACAGTTGCTATTGCTGCAGAAGTATTAAAGAAAGCAGGTGTGTACGATAAGCGTAAATTATTTGGGATTACAACACTGGATGTGATTCGTTCTGAAACGTTTGTTGCTGAACTAAAAGGCAAAGCACCATGTGATATCCGTGTACCAGTAATTGGTGGTCACTCTGGTGTAACCATTTTGCCTTTATTATCGCAAGTTGAAGGTGTTGAGTTTACTGAAGAAGAAGTGCAAGCGCTGACACCTCGTATTCAAAATGCGGGTACCGAAGTTGTTGAAGCTAAAGCGGGCGGTGGTTCTGCAACACTTTCTATGGGTCAAGCGGCTTGTCGTTTTGGTCTTGCTTTAGTGCGTGCTCTGCAAGGTGAGCACGGTGTGGTTGAATGTGCTTATGTTGAAGGCAATGGTGAGCATGCACGTTTCTTCGCACAACCTGTTCTACTTGGTAAAGACGGTATTGAAGAGGTGATGGACTACGGCACTTTAAGCGCGTTTGAACAACAAGCGCTAGAGAGCATGTTAGACACATTGCGTGGTGATATTGCTATTGGCGAAGAGTTCGCTGCGAAATAATTAACGCGCGCTCCCATATACAGAAAGCCCCAACGAGAATGTATCGTGGGGCTTTTTTTTCGTTAAGAGTATTACGGTGGCAAAAGAGGATCTTAATAGTATTGATCACACCCACTATGTAATTGAGGTTGATCGTGTAAATCATCACAAGATAATTGAAAGGTTTGTTGATCATTGGGATTTTCAATGATCACTGAGTCAGAGAGATGATCAATGGCGACAACTTTGCCGATACCATGGGGGAACTCGATCCACATGCCGATCTTAATTTGATGAATATTCATTGTGGCCTCCTTTCTTTGAGTATAGAAGAGGATGCTTTGAGATAAAATAAAAGCCGATAGGTACCCATACCCATCGGCTTTACTGTATTTAGTTATGTGATTACTTATTACGCTGCACAGAAAGATGGGCCAGTGCGATAAGCGCTTGTTTGTGTGCTGACTCAGGTAAGATATCTAAAGCTGCAATTGCTTTATCAGCTTCTTGTTCAGCACGCTGTTGAGTATATTCTAGCGCCCCTGTTTCACGCATGCAGGTCAAGATCTCATCTAGCTTATCCATTCCGTTAGCTTGTTCGATGGCTTCTCGAATCATAGCGGCTTGTTGTGGATTACCGTGGCGCATAGCGTAAAGGAGAGGAAGAGTGGGTTTGCCTTCAGCCAGGTCATCACCAACATTCTTACCCATTTCTTTACCATCGGCGACGTAATCTAAAACATCATCAATCAACTGGAAGGCGGTACCTAAGTAACGGCCGTAGTCTTGAAATGCAGTTTCAACTTCAGGTGAAGCTTTTGCAATAATTGCTGCGACTTGTGTTGCTGCTTCAAATAGGCGAGCTGTTTTGGAGTAAATGACTTCCATATAGCTCTCTTCCGTCGTATCAGGATCGTTACAGTTCATTAATTGCTGTACTTCACCTTCTGCGATCACATTGGTAGCCGCACTCATGATATCGAGGATCTTCAAGGATCTTAGGCTCGTCATCATTTGGAAAGAGCGGGTATAAATGTAGTCACCGACAAGCACACTGGCGGCATTACCAAAAGCAGCATTGGCCGTTGCTTTTCCACGACGCATATCTGATTCATCGACAACATCATCGTGCAGCAAAGTTGCAGTATGAATAAACTCGATAAATGCTGCTGCTGTGGTGTGATCTTCACCTTGATAATCGAGTGCACGAGCAGCTAAAACTGCAAGCATTGGACGTAGGCGTTTACCTCCGCCACTTACAATGTAAAAACCGAGTTGGTTAATTAGGGCAACATCTGAGTTAAGTTGCGCTTGTATCTTTGCGTCTACAGCCGCCATGTCGTTGGCAGTGAGCGCTTGGATCGCTTTAAAATCCATTATACATCCAGCAAATTTGTTGGCCGCGATAGGCGGAAAGTTTTTTAATTAAGTTAGCTGATATTACACCAAAATGGACAAATTCTCATAACCCCTAGTTATTGTATTTTTAACTCTTTTTTCCGTGGGCGACTTTTCACCAATTTTCTTTACTGAATCTCTTGCCAGAAAGACGATTTTCACGTAACATCCGCACCCTATTGATGACAAGATTAAGCGCATACCCATTGCCCAAAAATTAAGCGGCGAATGGCCTATGCGGAAAAGCGGAGTAAGACATGTACGCTGTTTTCCAAAGTGGTGGTAAACAACACCGTGTTAGCGAAGGTCAAACCCTTCGTCTAGAAAAACTAGAAGCAGAAACTGGTTCAACTGTAGAATTCGATTCAGTTCTTCTAGTAGCTAACGGTGAAGAAGTAACAGTGGGTGCACCATTTGTTGCTGGCGGTAAAGTAACTGCTGAAGTTGTAACGCACGGTCGTGGCGATAAAGTTAAAATCGTTAAGTTCCGTCGTCGTAAGCATTCTCGTAAGCAAATGGGCCACCGTCAGTGGTTCACTGAAGTCAAAATTACTGGCATCAGCGCTTAATAATAGGAGAGTTTAAAGATGGCACACAAAAAAGCTGGCGGTTCTACACGTAACGGTCGTGATTCAGAAAGCAAACGTCTAGGTGTTAAGCGTTTCGGTGGCGAATCTGTTCTTGCAGGTAACATCATCGTTCGTCAACGTGGTACTAAATTCCACGCTGGCACAAACGTTGGCCTAGGTAAAGACCACACTCTATTCGCTCTATCTGACGGTAAAGTGAAGTTTGAAGTTAAAGGTCCTAAAAACCGTAAATTCGTATCAATCGAAGCTGAGTAATATCAGTCTCGACACGAGTTCTAAAGCCCTGCCATTTGGCGGGGCTTTTTATATTTGGAGGGTTTATGTCGGGTCCCGTTATTGGAGCATTATTAGCGTTAACAACAGCAGTGTTTTGGGGCGCATTGCCCATAGCGATGAAGCAAGCTGTTGAAGTTATGTCACCGTTTACTATTGTTTGGTATCGCTTTATAACCGCGTTTATTGGCTTAGGTATTTGGTTATTATGGCGCAAGCAGTTACCCGCAAAATCATCCCTAAACTTCCCTCGTTTTGGTTTCCTTTTATTAGCCAGTTTAGGGTTGGCAGGCAACTTTGTTTTATTCAACAGTGCCTTACAATATCTGAGTCCTCCG
Source organism: Photobacterium damselae (assembly GCF_003026815.1). Lineage (GTDB taxonomy): Bacteria > Pseudomonadota > Gammaproteobacteria > Enterobacterales > Vibrionaceae > Photobacterium > Photobacterium damselae. The sequence continues at coordinate 21,202 of NZ_PYOG01000021.1, forward strand.
GTTGTTCAGGTCATTATTCAGCTTGCTCCAGTGATACTATTATTAAGTAGTGTGTGGCTGTTTAAAGAAACCTTAGGTCGTCATCAAATCATTGGTGTGATCTGCTTATTTTCAGGCTTATTGTTATTTTTCAATGAGCGATTAGTTGAGCTATTTACCAGCTTATCAGGCTATACTCTTGGCGTGATACTGGCAGTGACAGCGGCTTTGGTATGGGTTGTATATGGCCTAACCCAGAAGCGCTTGTTACGAGATTTTAGCTCAGCGCAGATACTATTTATGGTATATGGCATTTGTGCGTTATTATTAACGCCCTTTGCTGAGCCAAAGCAGTTATTGCTGATGGACTCACGACAACTGGGCATGTTGATGTTCTGTTGTATTAATACGCTGGTTGGCTATGGTGCTTTTGCCGAAGCGCTAGCACGTTGGCAAGCAGCTCAGGTAAGTGCAGTGATTACACTTGCCCCTCTATTTACGATATTATTTGTAGACCTTGCTAGTTTGGTATGGCCAAAATTTGTTGCGCCAGTCGCTCTAAATAGCTGGGGTTATTTAGGTGCTATGGTTGTCGTCAGTGGTGCTATGTTCTGCGCTATTGGTCATAAGCTTATTCGACAGCAGAGATAGCAAAGGTCGATTACAATGGTTAATACGGTAAGATCTTTGAGGATCTAAGATCTTACTCGTACAGTAAACGCCCAAGTGCGGAGAATAAGATGAAATTTGTAGATGAAGCGGTAATTCGAGTTGACGCTGGTGACGGCGGTAACGGTGTAGTGAGTTTCCGTCGTGAAAAATATGTGCCAAAAGGTGGCCCTGATGGTGGCGATGGCGGTGACGGCGGCGACGTATACCTTGTTGCTGATGAGAACTTAAATACTCTGATCGATTACCGTTTCCAGCGTTTCTATGCTGCTGAGCGTGGTGAAAACGGTCGTGGCGGTAACTGTACTGGTAAGCGTGGTGAAGACATCATTCTATCAGTTCCTGTTGGTACTCGTGCGGTAGACGAAGAGACAGGCGAGGTGATCGCTGATCTTACTGAGCATGGTATGAAACTTATGGTTGCTAAGGGTGGTTTCCACGGTCTTGGTAATACTCGTTTTAAATCATCAGTAAACCGTGCTCCTCGTCAAAAGACCATGGGTACAAAGGGTGAGATTCGTCATCTTCGCCTTGAGCTTCTACTGCTTGCTGATGTGGGTATGCTTGGTTTGCCAAACGCTGGTAAGTCTACGTTTATTCGCGCAGTATCGGCAGCGAAGCCTAAAGTTGCAGACTATCCATTTACCACATTAGTTCCAAGCTTAGGTGTGGTTCGTGCTGGTGCGGATCGTAGCTTCGTGGTTGCAGATATTCCAGGATTGATCGAAGGTGCCGCAGATGGTGCTGGTCTTGGTATTCGTTTCTTGAAGCACCTTGAGCGTTGTCGTGTATTACTACACATGATTGATCTGCTACCTGCTGACGGTTCTGATCCTGTGGAAAATACTTTCACAATAATCAATGAACTTGAGCAATACAGTGAAAAACTAACAGGTAAGCCTCGTTGGTTAGTATTTAATAAAGTTGATCTAATGCCTGAAGATGAAGCAAATGAAAAGATCCAAGAGATCTTAGATGCTTTGGCATGGGAAGATAAATACTACCGCATTTCAGCGCTTAACCGTTTAGGTACTCAAGAGCTGTGTTATGACTTGATGGAGTTCATTGAGCAACTTCCTCGTGAAATTGAGATCGAAGAAGAGAAGCAAGAGAAAGTCGAGTTCAAGTGGGATGATTACCATGCAGAACAAGTTAAGCGTCACCAGAAAGATGACGATGATGACGACGACGATTGGGAAGATTGGAATGAAGATGATTACGATGTTGAAATCATCTACAAGCCATAATCCAATATAAATTATGAAAACCGCTCCTTGTGAGCGGTTTTTTTGTGTCTAATCAAGCAGAATGTTGAAAAATTATTCGATAATATTTGCGCGTGCTCACACCATGATTAAGGTAATGTGAGTTTTATAATGATTTGGAACAAAAGGAGATTGCCCCAACTATGCCTGATCATGAGGGATGTTTGTCTGAGCCTGAGCAGCGAGAAATATCGCATCTTGCCGTTACTGCCGGACAAAAATTGCTGCAACACGGCGCGGAAAGTACTTTGATTGCCGATGTCACAAGACGGATAGGGTTGGCTTTAGGAGTCGATACCGTTGAGGTCTCGTTATCAGCCAGCTCCATGGTGATCACAACGCGCTATCAAGGACGCTGTATTACCACAACGAGACGTTGCCAAGATGGTGGCATAAATATGCAGGTTGTTACCGAAATTCAGCGGATCTGTATTCTGGCTGAGCGGGGACTGATTAGTGTTAAAGAAGTTCATCACCGTTTAGAGCATCTTAAAGCAACACGTTATAACCGCTATTTAGTGGTGTTTATGATCGGTCTTTCTTGCGCTTCATTTAGTCGTTTAGCAGGGGGCGATTGGCCTGTTTTTTGGTTAACGTTTTTCGCTTCAAGTATTGGAATGTTTGTTCGTCAAGAGATAGCACATTGCCAATTTAACCCTCTTATTAACTTTGGTATTACCGCTTTTGTCACCACGCTAATCTCAGGCTTTGGTCAGGTTTACCAAGTGGGGGATACACCTTTTATTGCGATGGCATCATCAGTCTTAATGTTAGTACCTGGCTTTCCTTTGATTAATTCAATCGCTGATATGGTGAAAGGTTATGTCAATATGGGAATTGCTCGTTGGGCAATGGCGACGTTATTAACCTTATCCACTTGTATGGGAATCGTTGCTGCTATGAATGTACTCGATGTATGGGGATGGTTATGAATGATATGCTGACACTATTGCTGGCTCTTGCCAATGATATGTTCTTTGCCATGATCCCGGCGGTTGGTTTTGCGTTGGTTTTTAATGTTCCTCCCAAAGCACTGAAATATTGTGCCATTGGTGGAGCTTTAGGGCATGGTTGTCGTTTTCTACTGATGCACTGGGGTGTTCCTATTGAGTGGGCAACGTTAGCAGCTGCAACCTTAGTTGGTATGATTGGCGTACATTGGTCTCATCGTTTTTTAGCTCACCCAAAAGTATTCACAGTCGCTGCGATGATCCCTATGGTCCCTGGTGTTTTTGCATTTAAAGCTATGATTGCCGTTGTTGAAATAAACCATAGAGGCTTCTCGCTTGAGTTATGGGGATTGATGGTTGAAAATGTACTAAAAGCCATCTTTATCATTGCGGCGTTAGCAATCGGTCTTGCGATGCCAGGGCTGTTATTTTACCGTCGTCGTCCAGTGGTATAACTCAAAAGTCATCATGAGAAAATATATGAAAATCAGTATGATTGCCGCCATGGCAAAAGACCGAGTGATCGGAAAAGATAATGCAATGCCTTGGCATCTTCCTGCTGACTTTGCGTGGTTTAAACAGTCGACATTAGGTAAGCCGATAGTGATGGGACGAAAAACCTATCAATCTATTGGTCGTCCATTACCAGGGCGATTAAACATTGTGATCAGTCGAGATCCTCAACTAACGATTGAGGGGGTAACGGTTGTTAACTCTCTTGAACATGCGAAAATGGTTGCTGGAGAGGTAGAAGAGCTAATGATCATTGGTGGTGGATCGATTTATGAGCATTACTTGGCGCAAGCTGATTGCCTATATTTAACTTTTATTGAAGCTCAGCTTGAAGGTGATACTCGTTTCCCTAATTGGGGCGAAGGGTGGCTCAAGACCTATAGTGAACATTATACCGCTGATGAGAATAATGCTTATGATATGGAGTTTGTTATTTTACAGCGATCTTAACTGTTTCTTGTACCGCTATTTTCTTAAATAAATATAGGCTTTACTTCTCTTACTAAGAAAAGTGAAGCCTATATTTCTATAACGATTATTATCGCAAAACAGCTAATTAGTGGCTGTAGATAGGGCAAGGAGTAGAGAAAAAAGCTTTGTCTTCCCAGCGCATCATAGTAAGGCTATTACCCCATACACACCCAGTATCAAGCCCAATACAATATTCATCTTGATGCCCCATCAGTGCAGCCCAGTGACCAAATAGAATGGTTTTCTCCATTGGCGTTAAGCGAGGAATGTCAAACCAAGGTTTAAGCTCGGTAACGGATTGAGAGTCAGGGCCTTCCTTACAAGCCATATCTAAACGACCATCGGGGTAGCAAAAACGCATTCGAGTAAAGTTATTGATGGTAAAACGCAGCTGCTCTAGCTCAGTTAAATTATCTTGCCATAAGTTAGGACCATCGCCATACATATTGGTCAATAGCCATAAATAACGATCTGATTGTAGAACCGATTCTACATGACGGGCCTGAGTACGAGCTTGCTCTAGTGACCACTGTGGCGTAATTCCAGCATGAACCATAACAAAATTATGCTGAGGATGTTCAGCTAAAATAGGCTGCATGCGAAGCCAGTTAAGCAGTTCTTCGCCATCTGGTGCGGTAAAAATGTCGTGAATTTTATCTTTGGATTTTGCTTTTGCTATTCCATTTGCAACCGCCAGAAGATGGAGGTCATGGTTACCTAAAACGATGGTAGCTGCGTTGCCAAGTGCTTTAATAAAACGTAATGTTTGTAATGATTTTGGCCCGCGAGCGACCAGATCTCCTGCTAACCATAGCTCATCAGTGTTTGCATCAAACTGAACTTGCTGCAGCAGTTTTTCTAAATCATCAAAACAGCCCTGGATATCTCCAACGATATAAGTTGCCATTAAACACTCACTTATCTGATTGTGCCTCTGAAGGTGTGGGGCAAAGAGGTGGATACGATGTTTATTTGATAAAAAAATCCCCTTTGCTCAAAAAGCGAAAGGGGATGATATTAGCTCAGTTGCAATTACTCGGCTTGGTAATTTGCATCCAGCCAGTTAGCCAGCGCCACAAATTTTTCGACTGAAATATTTTCGGGACGATCGCTTGGGTTAACCCCTAATGCTTCGATCTGCTCTGCGGTCATAAGAGCTTTAAAGCAGTTACGAACGGTTTTACGACGCTGGTTAAAGCCTTCACGACAGACGCGATCCAACCATTTTAGATTGGTACATGGGAAAGGCAGTGTCTCATACGGTGTTAGACGTACAACAGCAGAATCTACTTTAGGTGCTGGTACGAAAGATTCAGGTGGAACTTCCAGTACTGGCATGACTTTACAGTAGTATTGTGCCATTACAGTTAAACGACCATACGCTTTGCAACCTGGACCTGCCGCTAGACGGTTTACCACTTCTTTTTGCAGCATAAAGTGCATATCCTGAACATCTTTATGATAAGTGAACAGGTGGAACATCAGTGGGGTTGAAATGTTGTATGGCAGGTTACCAAATATACGTAGCTTAGCATCTTCACGAATCAGTTTAGTGAAGTCAAAGCGCATTGCATCGCCTTCATTGATGGTAAGCTTTGGACCCAGATCTGGGTGATTGCGTAGACGCTCTGCAAGATCTCGGTCTAGTTCAATAACATTAAAGTGATCAACTAGCTTACCTACTTCTTCGGTGATGGCGCCAAGGCCTGGACCGATTTCAACTAGGTTTTGACCTGATCTTGGGTTAATCGCCGATACGATACCGTCGATAATAAAAGGGTCGGTTAAGAAGTTTTGACCAAAGCGCTTACGGGCGCGGTGGCCTAAATGGACATCGTTGCTCATGCTTGTTTTTCTACCAGTTCTACGGCATGAGTAAGCGCCGTCCAAAGGCTGCCTATCTCTGCCTGTCCAGTACCTGCGAGTTCCAGTGCGGTACCATGATCTACTGAGGTTCGAATGAAGGGTAGTCCTAACGTGATGTTAACGGACTTACCAAAGCCTTTAAATTTGAGCACTGGTAACCCTTGGTCGTGATACATAGCTAATACTGTATCTGCCTCAGCCAAATATTTAGGTTGGAAAATTGTATCAGCAGGTAAAGGTCCTACTAAATGGATATTTTCCTCGCGAAGTCGATTGAGCGTTGGAGTAATCACATCGATTTCTTCATGGCCTAAACAACCGTCTTCGCCTGCATGCGGATTGAGTCCACATACATAGATTTTGGGAGCAGCAAGACCAAATTTTGTAACAAGATCTTGATGCAATATACGAATAACTTGCTCTAGTCGTTGTGGTGTAATGGCTTTTGCAACACAAGAAAGAGGTATGTGAGTTGTCACTAACGCAACTCGTAACCCTTCGGTTGCTAACATCATAACAACTTGCGCTGTATTAGATTGCTCTGCAAAAAATTCAGTATGTCCGCTAAATGCAACACCGGCTCGGTTAATAACACCTTTATGTACCGGTCCTGTCACGATTGCCGAAAACTCACCACTTAAGCAGCCCTGGGCCGCCCTGGCTAGTGTGTTCAGTACATAGTGACCATTGGCTTCATTTAACTGGCCCGCACAGACAGCCTCTTGTGTATCTATTTGAGCAACGACAAGTGTCCCTGCTCGATGAGGTTCTGCTGGTTGGGTTTGATCATAGCGGATGATCTCAACTTGAATTCCCAATTGAACCGCACGTTCTACCATAACCTGCGCGTCAGCACAAATGACAAGTTGGTGCGGCCAGTTGTGTTGGCTTAGAGCCAGAACTAAATCTGGCCCAATCCCTGCCGGTTCTCCAGGGGTTATCGCAATGCGTTTAACCTTATCCATTATTTCCTGTATTTGTTAAATTATCGATATAAGCACTAGCTCGCAGCTCTTGCAGCCAAGTTTGTGCTTCTTCGTTAAACTTACGGTTGAAGAGAATGCGATAAGCTCGATTTTTCAGTGCTGCATCGGTACGGTCAACATTGCGGCGACCTTCTACTTCAACGATGTGCCAACCGTGTACCGTTTTAAATGGCTGACTGATTGTATCTACTGGTAAAGTTTCTACTTTATCTTTAAATGCTGGAACATATAAATCTGGTGTCTGCCAACCTAATTCACCACCATTAGCCGCAGAACCTGGGTCTTGGCTAATCGCTTTTGCCGCTTGAGCAAACGTCTCTTTACCTGACAAAATCTTTTGACGAACTTGCTCTAACTCTTGTTTTGCTCCTGCATCACTTAGAATCACAGATGGCTTAAGCAAAATGTGGCGAGCTTTCACTTCCATAACAGAAACGGTTTGTAGGCCTTTCACATCGTTAATTTTTAAGATGTGGTAACCAACACCACTACGGAATGGACCAATAATTGCGCCTTTACCATTGTTTTTGATTTGATCGGCAAAGATAGTTGGCATTTCTTCTTTACTCATCCAACCCCATTCACCACCTTTTAGCGCTTTAGGGCCTTTAGAGTAGGTGTAAGCCAATTTGGCAAAATCAGCACCATCATTAAGATCTTTTACTAATTTATCCGCTTCTTCTTTAGCGGCATCTCGCTCTGCTTTGGAAGCACTTTCATCAACACGGATTTGAATTTGGCTGATGTTGTATTCAGTATTTTGCTGAGTCTGCTGGCCAAGTTGCTGAGCTAGATTTTCAACTTCCTGCGGTAAGATATTGATACGACGACGAACAATTGCGGTACGTGCTTCGCTTGCCATTAGATCTCGTCGAATTTGATCACGAAAATCAGCAAATGAAATACCATATTGAGCTAATTGCTGGCGTAGCTGATCGATCGACATATTGCGTTCTTTGGCAATTTGGCCAATCGCTTGCTCTAGTTGGCTATCGTCAATACGAATACCCATCTGCTTTGCCTGCTGAACCTGTAGCGTCTCCATGATCAATTGATCCATAACCTGTTGGCGCAGAATATTTTCTGGTGGTAATGGTTGATCGTGACCGGCTGCATTTAGATGTACCGTTTTTAGCATGTTGCTTACGTCACTTTGTAAAATCACACTGTCATTTACGGTAGTAACAATTTTATTCAGCTCTTGTGGCGCAGCAAATGAGCTTGCTGAGGCACCCATAATGGCTAAAGCTAATAGGGAAGACTTCCACTTTTTCATGTCAATTCCATCAAAATGAGAATAGCGGTCATCACAACCGCTATTTAAATATTAATTATTTAGTGAGAACGAGTTACCGTAAGACAGTGCATTACCATCATCGGTCGAGCCAAAAGGTTTAACGCCTTGTAAGCCCAGCAAGCTGAAGGAAATGCTGACGTTACTATCGTATTCGGTAAAGTCATTACCTAACGAATTCTTCGCGTAACGGTTATAGTTCAATCCAATCATCCAACACGCAGAGCGATAGGTTACACCCACTTGGCTTTCTATCATCTTATTGACATTAAGATCTTGGAAATAATCCGCCTTAACGTAAATATTGTCGTAAAGTGGGAAGCCAGTCGATAAACCAATCTGTGAAATACCGTCATTATCTTTATTTGGGTTCTTCACATATTTATCAAGATATGTATTTGAAACATAACGGTAGTTAGGCTGGATATACATACCATTAGCTCGATACTCAATAGCACCACTAGCCATTTGGATATCATTATCACTGGCATCGTATTGCATTGAGCTCTTCAAGAATAAACTGTCTGCAAGGTTAAACTCAGTTTCTAATGCTGTTGCAGAGTAACTCTGCGCATCCTGATTACCTTCTGCTGTCGGTTTATTGATATAGAAGATTTGACCTAATGATAGGGTAAATCGTTCCTTATAATTACTGTCAAAATAGCGAGTCGAAGCACCAATAGTGACTTGGTTTGCTGGAGCTATGTAGTCAATACCACTATAGGTACGGTCACTAAACAGGCCATAATAGTCTTGTTGTAAACGTGTAGAGTCGTAGCCACCGCCACTGTAGTCAAATGGGTTATAGATATCTTTTTGGTCGACATCTTTGATGTATAAGTACTGAATTTGTGGCTCTAAACTTTGAACATAATCTTCTCCTAGAATGGAGGTGTTGCGTTCAAAATATAGCCCGCTATGGATACGAAATTCAGGAATAGTACGGTCGACCGATTCTTTTAAGTCATTGAGACCTGAGTTACGAGCATCTTGGTTATAATGGGTATACATCAGTTTAGCTTCTGATGTTACTGTCCACCAAGGGGTTGCATAAGGCAGAACAAGACTTGGTGCAATATAAAAACGATCAGCAGTCGGTTTGGCTTTAGAGTCGTTATCAAAGCGGCTCACGCTAGAATTAACTTTAAACTCTAAGTTATATGGCAGATCTTGTTGGTAATAATTGAGATCGAACTGAGGCATCAATCGATATTGATTGCCTTGACCATCAGCGGTTAACGGCTGGAAGTCTCGTACTCGTAAGGTGGAATCCCAATTGGTATCACGATAAGAGACATCGGCTGTTTGCAACAGGTTGTTATCTTCTCGGTTACCGATATCAGAATCAAGATCAGAGAAATATTGGAAGTCACTGGCTTTACTGTAATCAATATCAAACAACCAATGCTGATTGTAGATACCTTTATGTTCCCAGTTAAATGCCCAGCGAGCACCTTTATCTTTATACAGTTTATCGCTGTTAAGATATTCGCCTTTTAAGCTACCTTGCCCTAGTTCGGTTAGATAGCGGAATTGAGAATCAAGTTGTAGTCCTCGATTACTCATATATTTAGGCGTTAAGGTTAGGTCGTAGTTCGGTGCGATATTCCAGTAGAATGGCGTTTCTAGCTCAAAACCATCACGAGAACCGTAGCCAATTGATGGGTATAAGAAACCGGTTAAACGCTGATCGGTAACGGGCACACGTAAATACGGTAAATAAAAGACCGGTACATCGAGTACTTCAAATCGAGCATTGTAAAGATCGGCAAATGGCGATTCGCCATCACGTTCTAAAGATGAAGCAGAAAAACGCCAGCTTTTATCTTTGGCTGGGCAGGTGGTATAGGTACCATCTTTCATCTTATAGAACTGGGTGCCATCTACATTGGTCTTGATGATCTGTGCCGCATCGCCACGACCTGGTTGGCAGGTCATATTATAGATGGCATCATCCATTTCTGAATTTTGGGTATCAAGATTACTGGTGATACGCTTAGCATCAACCTCGATACCACCATCATGGAGATACACATCACCTGTTGCCGTCACAACATTTTCAGGTTGCTTTAATGAGGCCTGATCCGCAACAATTGTGCGAGTGCCTTGCTTAACAATGACATCACCCTTATAGGTGATCTTTTTCTCATTAATGGCTTCGGCACTATCAGCTGTGATTTTAACTGGTAGGTTATTGGTGTCTTCTTGGCGATCTTGTGGCGCAATACAAACTCCGCGAACCACTTTCGGTTCATCAGCCTGAGCGACAGTATGTTCATCTTTTACTTTGTCACTTGGCGCTGAGAGTTCATTCGCCATTGCTGGTCCGTATAGGGCCAGACTGATCATGGTGGCAAGCAAGCTGCGGGAGGTTAATGACATTAATTAAACATTCCTGTATCAGAGTCGTTGCGCGTAAAATTGGTGGCGCTTTTTACAAGCATTCCCGATAAATGACAGCTATCATAAAGCAAATTCAACTCGACGGCATCCTTTCTCGCCAAAGAGTCGGGTAAACATTGAATAAATTTAGCAAATTACCAGAGAGTATAGAATGCAAACAGCAGGTATTTGGGGAAAAATCATCGGCGCATTGCTCGGTTTGGCCGTATTTAAACTCCCTGGACTTTTTATTGGCCTTTTTATTGGTCATCAATTTGATAAAGCCTACGCCCGTCAGATGGGGAGTTTCGCTGGGTTTGGTGAGCGTATGTCAAATGCGGATCGACAGGCCGCTTTTTTTGATGCGTGCTTCTCAGTTATGGGACACTTGGCAAAATCTAAAGGCCGAGTGACTGAACAAGAGATTCGGGTAGCCAGTGCTATTATGGATCGTATGGGACTACAAGGTGAAGCTCGCCGCCGTGCCCAAGATGCTTTTCGCCAAGGTAAAAATGAGCAGTTTCCACTGGAAGAAACACTATTAAAAGTACGCCAAGCGCGACGTGCGGATCTTTCTCGCTTTTTCCTTGAACTACAAATTGCTGCAGCCTTTGCTGATGGTTCGATTCACCCGAATGAGCGTCAAATGCTGCATGTTATTGCGCGTCACTTGGGCTTTTCTGAAGCGCAGCTAGAGCAAACATTGCGTATGCAAGAAGCAGCATTTCGTTTTCAACAAGGTGGCTTTAATCAGCAGTATCAAAATGCTGGTGGCTTTCAACAAGCCCCAACTCGCGATCAACTAGCCGATGCGTACAATGTATTGGGTGTTGATGAAAGCGCATCTGCACAAGAGGTGAAGCGAGCTTATCGTAAGCTGATGAGTGAGCACCATCCCGATAAACTGGCTGCAAAAGGCTTACCTCCTGAGATGATGGAGATCGCTAAGCAAAAAGCACAAGAGTTGCAAGCGGCTTATGATTTAATCCGTAAAGAGAAAGGCTTTAAATAAAGCATCTTAAAATAAAAGCGAGTCAGATTTTGGTCGACTAAGACTGAATATCTGGCTCGCTTTTTTATGTGCGATTAATCTAAAGTGCGCGTTGGTGCATCAGGATAAAAGTCGCATGGTGCAAAGATATGCATTGGCTCTTCTGTATAAGGGTGAGCAAAGGTCAGTTCTGCTGCATGTAACTGCAGACGAGGTGCCATTTCACGAGCTTCATCGTGAGCGTAGAAACGGTCGCCTAAAATCGGATGTCCAATCGCCATCATGTGTACACGCAGTTGATGGGAGCGACCTGTCACTGGGAGTAAACGTACTAAAGTGGCATTTTCTTCATAGCGCACCACTTCATAATGAGTCAGTGATGGCTTCCCTTCTTCGTAACACACCTTTTGTTTTGGGCGATTTGGCCAGTCACAAATTAAAGGTAAGTCTACCGAACCGTGTTGTTGTTCTAGATGACCCCAAACCCGAGCATAGTAAACCTTATGAGTTTGACGCTCTCGAAACTGGGCTTTGAGATGGCGCTCCGCGTTTTTATTAATCGCCAGTACAATCAATCCAGAGGTGGTCATATCTAGGCGATGCACAATCTGTGATTTTGGATGATCACGTAATACGCGTGAGTAGATACTGTCATAGTGAGCCGGATCGCGGCCAGGGACAGAGAGAAGGCCTGACGGTTTATTTACCGCAATAATATCGCGATCTAGATGAAGGACATCTAACCAAGGATCTTGAGGCGGATTGTAATCCAACAAAGGTAACGGTTTCATGGCTGACTCGAAGTGAATACGGTAAATCATAAAGGTTGGGGATCCTAATACGAATTATCGTGAATACCAAGAGTAATTGAAATCCAACCCAAGAAAACCTGCACCTTGGTTGGAGATAACGAAAAAAAAGCCGCTAGTAAAATAGCGGCTTGATATACATATTTTATTCTCAAGTTAAGAGCTTATCTTGCTTGAGCTAATACGCTCAGATCAGTTATGACTAACGACGATTAAGCGCAGTGAATCTAACTGGATTTGCGCTTTACCGATGTAATTTGTTAGCTCTTGAATCTGCGTTTGCAGCAGTTCTAACTCGTCATCACGAATATTTGGGTTAACGGCTTTTAGCACTTGCAGGCGATTAAACTCCGCTTGTAGTGTTGCTTCCATTTCCGCTTGTGCTTGCTGGCGAACTTGGTCTAGCTCAGTTTCAATTGCACGTTCAGCATGCTCAATTAGTACGTGAATGTCTTTTTGTACTGAATTAACCAGTTTGCTACCTAGATGGCGGTTAACTGGGCTTAGTTGGCGGTTAAAGCTTTCAAACTCAACATTAGCTGCAAGGTTGTTGCCTTTACTATCAAGTAAGATACGAATTGGTGTTTTTGGTAAGAAGCGACCAATACCTGACTGCTTTGGTGCTTGGGCATCTACCACATAAACCAATTCAAGCAGAAGGGTACCAACTGGCAATGCTTTGTTCTTCAGTAAAGAAACCGCAGTTGTACCCACCCCCTCTGTTAATAGTAGATCGATACCACCTTGGATCATTGGGTGCTCCCAACTGATAAAGTGCATATCTTCACGAGAAAGTGCCGTGTCACGATCAAAGGTGATCGTACAACCGTCGTATGGAAGACCTGGGTAGCTCGATACCATCATGTGCTCAGACGGAGTAACCACAATAGCATTTTCACCACGATCGTCTTGGTTTAAACCTATGGTGTCAAATAGACCAAGCGCAAAGGTAACTAGGTTGGTATCGCCATCTTTTGCTGAAATCTCATCAACTAAAGCGTGTGCTGCTTCACCGCCATTAGAATGCATTTCCAATAAACGGTCACGGCCTTGCTCCAGCTTAGCTTTTAGCTCATTGTGCATAGCGGCACTGCTGGTGATCAGATTTTCAAGTTCTGCTTCATCGTGCTTTTCACTTGCAAGAAGCGCTAATAAAGCATCTTGATGAGCATCATATACCGCACGACCGGTTGGGCAAGTCTCTTCAAAAGCATTAAGACCTTCGTTATACCAACGAGCCAGAAGCGCTTGAGAGGTGCCTTCTAGATGTGGAACATGAATTTCTATATCGCGTTTTTGACCAATACGATCAAGACGACCAATACGCTGTTCCAGCAAGTCAGGGTTATTTGGTAGATCGAACATCACCAATTGATTAGAGAACTGGAAGTTACGACCTTCAGAACCGATCTCTGAACACAATAGTACCTGAGCGCCTTCTTCATCTTGCGCAAAGTAAGCCGCTGCTTTATCACGCTCAATGATCGACATCCCTTCATGGAACACTGATGCTCGAATACCTTCACGTTCGCGCAGGGCTTGCTCTAGTGTCAGGGCTGTTTGAGCTCGAGAACAGATCACTAAAACTTTTTCACCACGGTTAGCTTTTAAGTGCTCAATTAACCAAGTTACACGAGGATCAAAGTTCCACCATGTGGCTGTATCACCTTCAAATTCTTGATAGATATCTTCAGGATACAGGAGCTTCATCACTTTTTGCTCAGGGCTCATTCGACCGCCCATCATGCTTGCAACACGCATTGCCGTTTGGTATTGAGTCGGCATAGCAAGTGGATACATGTTTAAGTGACGCTGTGGGAAACCTTTGATGGCTGCACGAGTGTTACGAAATAGAACACGACCTGTACCATGGCGATCCATTAAGTTGGCAATTAACTCATTACGGGCAGCAATTGCTTCACCATTATCTAAGCTAGATGATTCGATAAACGCTAGGGTTGGCGCGATATCTTGCTCAGGTAGAAGTTGTGCTAAGGTTTCTTTCTCTTGCTCAGTTAATGTTTCACCTGATAATAAGCGAGAAACCGCATCAGCAACGGGCTCATATTTACGTTCTTCTTCGACAAACTCTTGGTAGTCATAGAAGCGATCTGGATCGAGTAGACGCAAACGGGCAAAGTGACTTTCGCGGCCAAGTTGTTCTGGTGTTGCGGTTAGCAGAAGCACACTTGGGGTTTTTTCTGCAATTTCTTCAACCACTTGATATTGGCGACTTGGCTTGTCTTCACTCCACTCTAGGTGATGAGCCTCATCGACAACTAAGAGATCCCAATCGGCTTCAAGAGCTTGTTCAAAACGGCGACGACTCTTACGTAAGAAGTCTAATGAACAAAGCACATATTGCGCGGTATCAAATGGGTTAGCTGCATCAGCATAGGCTTCAACACAGCGCTCTTCATCAAAAATAGAGAAGTGCAGGTTAAAACGGCGCATCATCTCAACCAGCCATTGATGCTGAAGAGTTTCTGGTACCAAAATTAAGATACGTTCGGCACGACCAGATAACACTTGCTGGTGGATGATCATACCCGCTTCAATGGTTTTACCTAGACCTACTTCATCGGCAAGTAAAACGCGAGGGGCATAACGACGACCGACTTCATGAGCAATATAGAGCTGATGAGGGATCAAACCTGCACGCATACCGCATAGACCACGTAATGGGCTCTTATGCTGTTCGTACTGGTTTTTCAATGCTCGATAACGCAGAGCGAAACGATCCATACGATCGATTTGGCCTGCAAAAAGCTTATCTTGAGGCTTGTTGAAGCGAATTTGATGATTCAAGAATAGTTCACGTAACGCAACATCTTCTTCTTGAGTATCAGTACGGGTTCCGACGTAAGTTAATACGCCTTTCTCTTCAACGATGTTTTCGACTTTGAGGGTCCAGCCTTCATGGCTTTCAACCACATCACCAACATTAAACATTACACGGGTAACAGGAGCATCATTGCGTGCATACAGACGGTTCTCTTCAGAGGCAGAAAACATCAAAGTCACGGTACGCGCATCCAGCGCCACAACGGTACCCAGACCTAAATCACTCTCAGTATCACTGATCCAACGTTGACCCAAAGCAAATGGCATAGTGGTAAAAACCTTCTAATTGTTTGATATCAAGGAAATTGTTTGGTGTAGCATTCCAATATTTATGGTCTACACTGAAAAGTAAGTGTAAGCCAAAATTGAGAATTTGGTATGCCACGAAAAAGGGAAGTTATGTTACTGCATGATGGACTCAAGATCACGATGTAAGTCAGCTTTTTTAGTGATATCGCAAAGCATCTTGGCCTCTTAGAAGAATCTACCCTTTGTCATACCCGCGTCATATTACAACGGCATTAATAATTAAGGAGTTCAATCAAAAAGGAACAACAATTGCAGGACATAAATTGAGTTCTGCAGCTATCAAGGAGGCTATATGGATGGCAGCACAAGGAAACTCTTTGTTTTAGATACCAATATACTGTTACATGAACCTCTCGCTATTTACTCATTTCAAGAACACGATGTGATTGTTCCGATGACAGTGCTTGAAGAGCTCGATCGGATTAAAGATTCTAAACGCGATGTCTCTCGTGATGCTCGAGTGGCTATTCGAGCTTTAGAAGATATCTTTCATGATGCAACCCCTGAACAAATCTCTGCGGGTGTTCCGCTGCAATCTCAGAACGAGACTGGTGGCACTATTGCTATTTTTGCTGACTATGAAGTCAAAGAAACGGTACATGCTTTTAGTGACAAGATGGGGGATAACCGTATCTTAAATAGCGTGTTATTTTTGCAGCAGAAGTTTGCCCCTCGTGATGTGGTCTTGGTGACTAAAGACATCAATATGCGGTTGCGGGCCAAAGGAGCGGGGGTCTATTTTGTTGATGATTACCGAACCGATCAGCTTATTGATGATGTCGCTTTATTAAGTAAAGGCTTTCATCGCTTTGACGGTTCTTTTTGGGCGGGTGTTGCGCAATGTGATTCTGAAAAACGCGGTATGAGTACCTGTCACACGTTACCTAAACATTTGTTTGAAAATCCCTATCCAAACCAATACCTCATTGATGAGTCGCAAGATTTTGCTGCTCGAATCCAAGAGATTGATGCTGAAACTATTACAGTAAAAGATCTAGGGTTTGAACGTTTGATGCATCGACAAGCGTGGGGTATTTCACCTAAAAATATCTATCAGGCGATGGCGCTTGATGCCATGTTAGATCCTAAGATTGATCTGGTAATACTCACAGGACCTGCTGGGTGTGGTAAAACCATTTTGGCCATGGCGGCGGCTCTTGAGCAAGTTATTGAAAAAGGGATGTACGATAAGATACTGGTGACACGAAATACCCCTGAAATTGCCGAATCAATTGGTTTTTTACCCGGCAGTGAAGAAGAGAAAATGTTGCCATGGCTTGGTGCGGTAACCGATACTTTGGAAGCTTTGCATAAGCATGATGTATGTACCGATGGCTCAATGAAATACATTTTTGATAAAGCCAATATTCAATTTAAATCAATTAACTTTATGCGTGGGCGCTCCATTCAAAATGCGTTTGTGTTGTTAGATGAGTGCCAGAATTTAACCGCTTCCCAAATTAAAACCATTATTACTCGTTGTGGCGAGGGAACCAAAATTGTCTGCTCGGGTAACCTTGCGCAAATTGACTCCAATTACCTCTCACCAGTTACTTCTGGCTTAACCTATATTGTTGAGCGTTTTAAGAATTTTGAAGGAAGTGCCAATATTTACCTCAATGGCGTTGTGCGTAGTCGCTTGGCCGAATTTGCTGAAGAAAACCTGTAGTATTTATTGTTTGTTATGATAAAGAGGGGCTTTGAGTTCCCCTCTATTTTTTGGTTTTTACTATAAGCCGAAGGATATGGCACCGGACATTAATCAAGCCCAAGGTAGCGCTGTAGTTCTGGATGAGCGGGGGCGTGAAAAAGCGCTTGAGTCGAACCAAATTCCACTACTTCACCTCCTGAGACAAAAGCACATTTATCACTGATTAGTAATGCATCATCTGGATTGTGGGTGATCATTAACACCGTAATATGCTGCTCTTTAGCGAGCTGTTTCACTTGATTGAGCATCTCTTGGCGCAATATCGGATCTAAAGCCGAAAAGGGTTCATCAAGCAACAATAAAGGACGTTGTCGAGCTAAACATCGAGCTAAGGCTACTCGCTGTTTTTGGCCGCCTGAAAGTGATGGCGGGAGTCGGTCCAAGAAAGAGTCAAGGCCTACTTGAGCGGCCACTTGAGTAATAGTATCTCGCTGGGCATCAGAGAGGTGCAACTTACCATTAAGACCTAATCCGATATTGGCAAATACGGTTAAATGTGGAAACAAATTGTGTTCTTGAAACAAAATGGAAAGTGGTCGTTGGGCTGGTTTAAGTTGATTGAGCACTTGTCCATTAAACATTATCTGGCCGCTTTGTGGGGTTAAAAAACCACTGATTAGGGCCATAAGAGTACTTTTACCAGCACCACTGGGGCCCAAAATAGCCACAATCTCACCGTCTTGAGCCTGTAGATTGAACATCATCGTTTCACCGTTTTCGTAATGATAACGAACTTGCTCTAATTTAAGCATGAGATGATCCTTTGGTTGATCCTACCTTATGAGAGGCGGTTGTTGTGGTGTTTATGGCGTTATGATTGGGTTTTAATATGCCTTCGATGATGCTAAAAACCCCAAAGCTTAATAGCAAAAGAATAAGTGCCGCGACACTAGCTGCTGCCATCTGGTAACTGCCCATGAGCTGGAATAAGTACAAGGGCAGTGTTTGAAAATCTTGACTGCCAAATAGAGAAATAGCGCCAAGATCGCCCAAAGATAGCACAAAGCTAATTGCGACCGCTTGGGCTATTGGATAACGAAGTAATCGCCATTCAACCCAGTAGAGACGCGAGAGGCCACTCATATTTAAACTGCAACATAATTGATTATATTGTTGGGCAACATGCAGCATTGGTTGGCTTAACGTCTTGATAATATAGGGTAGAGCCATCAAAGCATTGACCAAGGTGACAACCCAAAATGCGGCGCCATAGGCATCGGTATAGTTACGCAATAATAAGAAAATACCCGTACTGAGCACTAATCCCGGAGTGAGTAAGATAATGGTTCCAAGCATTTCAATTGTATTGGCAGACCATAAACGGGAGCTAAGACGCCAGTAACGGCTCGTTAGGATAATGGCAACAGCGAATACGAAAGCGATCACACTGGCACAACTGGCAATGGTTAAAGAATTTTTGATTGCCTGCCAAAGTTCAGCTTGTTGCAGTAAGTGCCAAAACTCGTGATTAAGCCCTGCCACAATGACGGCAACAAAAGGTGGTATCACCAGCAGTAAAGAGGCGCCAATCCACAATCCATCCCACCATTTTGCCAAGGTGCCATTTTCAAATTGAGGCTGTACTTTATTTTGGCCACTTTCAATTGCAATCGGCTGGCTAAAATAATGACTCAGAAGTACTAAACCAGAGCAAAGAACAATTTGCCATAGTGCTAAAATTGCACCGGTAGCTAAATCAAAGTCATAACGAAGCGCTTGATAGATAGCCAGCTCAATCGTGGTTGCTTTAGGACCGCCCCCCAGAGACATGATAACGGCAAAGCTGGTAAAGCAAAGCATAAAGACTAAACCTACAACATGGGGAAGTTGCTGCTTTAGTCGAGGCCAAGCAACAAAACGAAATTTGCTCCACCCTGTAATACCAAG
Source organism: Photobacterium damselae (assembly GCF_003026815.1). GTDB lineage: Bacteria > Pseudomonadota > Gammaproteobacteria > Enterobacterales > Vibrionaceae > Photobacterium > Photobacterium damselae. Next base: position 40,128 of record NZ_PYOG01000021.1, read on the forward strand.
ATGGGCTGCAAGCTGGTGGTGCTCAATTGGAATACTTTCTAAACTCTGTAATAACAAGCGTACAGATAGGGGCAAATTTAGAAATACATGGGCCAGTAAGATCCCACTCAAACCATAAATATTAGGAGCAGGCAGTCCAAAGTGTTGCATCCATTGAGATATGATCCCCCCTTTACCATATATCGCAAGTAGACCAAATACGGCAATCAATACTGGCAATACCAAAGTCATGGCGAACAGTTTTAGCACTAAGGCTCGCCCGATAAATTGGCGACGAGAAAAAGCATACGCAATCGCAATCGCAGGGATCACACTGAGTAATGTTGAGTACAGAGCTTGTTTAAAGCTAAAGGCAGTAACATGACGTAAATAAGGATCGGTCCAAATAACCGTAATAGAGAGATCTTTAGCTTGTGAGATGAGAGCGAATAAGGCCCCCATTACAACGGCCATAATAAGCCCAGAGCTGATAACTCCGGGCCAAGTTGTAGAAGAAAAACGCGAACTATTCAATTGAGAAACCAATTATTGGGTTAGTGCTTGTTGCCATTCACGAATCCAACTACGACGCTCTTGAGCTATCTTTTCTGGGCTGAATTCCAGTGCTTTGGTTGGAATGGTTAACTGATCAAATCCCTTTGGTAGTGGTTCTGAAATCACAGGATACATCCAGTTTCCCGTTGCCATTAAAGATTGAAAAGGCTTAGTTAAGATAAACTGCATAAATTCATCGGCCAACTTGGGATGAGTGCTGTTTTTTAATTTAGCGGCGACCTCGACCTGCATATAGTGGCCTTCTTTAAAGTCTGCGGCTCGGTATTGCTGCTTGTTTTCTTCAATAATATGGTAGGCCGGAGAGGTGGTATAAGAGAGCACCATATCCGCTTCACCTTGTAAAAACATATTATAAGCTTCCGACCAACCTTTAGTCACAGTAACCGTATGCTTTGCAAGAGCTTGCCATGCTTGAGGTGCTTTATCGCCATAGACAGATTTGATCCACAGCATTAAGCCTTGCCCTGGTGTTGAGGTGCGAGGATCTTGGTAGATTACACTGATAGATTGATCATGAATCAATTGATCTAAGCTGCTTGGTACCTGTTTTAGCTTATTACTGTTATAGACAAAGGCAAAATAACCGTAATCGTAAGGAACAAAAATAGGGTCATGCCAGCCATTAGGGATATTAACTTTGCTAGTATCTACGCCACTTGGTGCTAAAAGACCGGTTTTTTTTGCTTCTTCAATTAGGTTGTTATCTAAACCCAATAAGACATCAGCCTTGGTTCGGCTACCTTCTAAGCGCACGCGATTTAAGATGGATACACCGTCATCTAAAGCAACGAAATTAAGATTACAGCCACACTCTTGTTCAAAAGCGCGTTTGACCTTAGGTCCTGGCCCCCAGTCCGCGGCAAATGAGCTGTAAGTGTAGACGGTTAATGTGGGTTTATCCTGAGCCATTACCGATGCCGATAATAACGTCAGTCCCAATAGAGGGAGTATTTTTTTCACTATGCGCTCCTGTGTCAGGCATCCTGCAGTGACAGTAAAAATGAGAGCGGCACAGGTTGGGAAGCTAGCTTAAGCATGATAAGAGTAATACTTAACTAGAGGGGCTTCTCAATTCCTACGCCAGCATGATCTGGTTCAGGTTCGATGGGTTCTGATTACTCAATCTCAGCCAAAGGCACCCCATGAGAACAGCCATATTGTAAAACGGTGGTTTGTGACAGGCTAGTGATTTTATCTAAGCTTTAGATTTGCTAGCGCTTTAATTCATTTAATTGCCAGTTATAGTCAAAACGCACCTTATCTAAACTCACAGGCTGTTTGCGATAATGGTTAATATGAGCATTGAGCTCAGATTGCGAGCCAAAATCACTGCTGTACCAATCATAAATCGATGAGAGTTGAATTTGGTTGTTGTTAGCATTAATGACATCGACACCTTTGGTGCTATTAATAAACCGAGTTGCCGCTTGATCCAGTAGGGTTTGACTGTTGCTTGCTGTAAGTGCGGTTGGCATTAAATCAGGGCAGCCTAAACTGGCACAATTGACAACATAATGAATGCGTTTATCTTGCCAGATAGGGCGCAAAATTCGATGTTCGATATCATTTAACGTCAATGACCTACCATTTATGGTTAACAATTTTTCATCCCATAGACCAAAACTAAATAGCCCACCTAATTTGGTAATAGAAGCTATAGGATAGTTTTGTAAGATGAGATCAACCGTTGCCGCATTATAGAGATTAACCCAGTAGGCAAATTGTTCGTTACGGTTTAGTTTCCGAGGATCGATTGCTGTTAATCCTTGAATATATTGTTGCAGTTGTTGGCGGCTTTGTTGCGTGACAAGACGGTAATTAAAATAGGTTTGATGAGGTGTTACCGTTACATATCGTGTTAGCAATTGTTGCCAGACTTGATGGTCTATAGTCTGCTGGCTAGTGGCATTATTGGTTTGCCAGTATGGCCACAATTGCGCTTTAGGTGCGGCCCAAATCCCAGAACTGAAACAGGCGCTGATAAGGGTAAATATAATAAGCCAAGATCGCATAGTAAACTCCAATAAACCGTTATTTTAGTATACGACCTTAGCTTGAATAAGATCCTTTCAGTTAAACCAAAAATGATGGAATCTGTTGCTCAAATTCACTAATTTTCGCTTCATGCTGTAAGGTAAGTCCAATATTGTCTAAGCCGTTAAGTAAGCAGTAACGACGAAACTCATCAATCTCAAAAGGATAGGTTTGGCCGTTGGCACTGACTTGTTGATTTTGTAAATCGACGGTAATGGTAGCGCCTTCATTGTGATGCACAAAATTAAAGAGTTCATCGACTTGTTGCTCGGTTAAGCGTACTGGAACCATTTGATTATTAATAGTATTGCCATAAAAAATATCAGCAAAGCTTGGCGCTATAATCACTTTAATACCATAATCATCCAGAGCCCAAGGTGCATGTTCACGAGAGGACCCACAACCAAAGTTTTCTCGTGCTAATAAAATGCTTGCACCTTGATAGCGCGGAAAATTCAGGACAAAGTCGGGGTTGGGGACTTGACCATCATCATCCAAAAAACGCCAGTCATGAAAGAGATGCTGTCCAAATCCAGTTCGGGTTACTTTTTGTAAAAACTGTTTTGGAATGATGGCATCGGTATCGACATTGGCCGCATCTAAAGCAACGACGATGCCTGTATGTTGTTGAAATCCAGCCATTAGCAAACTCCTTCTGTTGGTTGGGCCTCAAGGGTACGAATATCGACAAAATGCCCGGTACAGGCTGCTGCTGCGGCCATTGCAGGGCTAACTAAGTGAGTTCTACCTTCTCGGCCTTGGCGACCTTCAAAATTACGGTTACTGGTTGACGCACAGCGCTCTTTTGGGCCTAAACGGTCGTTATTCATCGCTAAACACATAGAGCAACCCGGTAAGCGCCACTCAAACCCGGCACTGATTAAGATTTTATCTAAGCCTTCTTGCTCTGCTTGTGCTTTAACTTGTTCAGAACCTGGTACAACGAGAGCTTGAACATGGGAGGCAACATGACGGCCTTTAGCAATAGCCGCGGCTGCTCGAATATCTTCAATCCGTGAGTTTGTACAAGAACCAATAAAGACTTTATCAATTGTGATATCGCTAAGGGCTTGACCGGGCGTAAGTCCCATATAATTAAGCGCCTTAATCGCTGATGCTTGCTCAATGGGATCGCGAATTAATGCGGGATCAGGAATTGGCTCATCAATAGCAATGACTTGACCTGGGTTAGTTCCCCATGTCACTTGCGGTTTAATATCGGCACCGTTTAGTGTCACAACCGCATCAAATTGGGCATCTGGATCACTGGTTAAGGTTGACCAATAGCGAATAGCTTGCTCTAGCTGTTCATCTTTTGGCGCAAATTTGCGGTCTTTAATATAAGCAAAAGTGGTCTCATCGGGAGCAATTAATCCTGCTTTTGCACCTAATTCAATTGCCATATTACACACAGTCATGCGTCCTTCCATTGAAAGGTCGGTAATGGCTTCGCCACAAAACTCCACCACATAACCGGTTCCGCCTGCCGCTGTGGTTTTGCCGATGATCGCTAGCACAATATCTTTTGCTGTGACACCTGGTGCGACTTTACCTATGACCTCAATTTTCATGGTCTTAGCTTTCGCTTGCTTTAGCGTTTGAGTGGCAAGGACATGCTCAACTTCTGAGGTACCAATACCAAAGGCGAGTGCGCCAAATGCACCATGGGTTGCTGTATGTGAGTCCCCACATACTATGGTCATTCCTGGGAGAGTAATGCCCAATTCAGGCCCCATAACATGGACGATACCCTGATATTTATGATTAATATCATATAGGGTCACCCCAAATTCAGCACAATTTTTTGCCAGTGTTTCCATTTGAATTCGAGCCATCTCTCCTGAGGCTTGAATATCTTTAGTTTGAGTTGAAACGTTATGATCCATTGTGGCGAACGTTTTATTTACTTGGCGTACTGAACGTCCTTTAGCGCGTAGGCCATCAAATGCTTGTGGTGAAGTAACTTCATGGACCAAATGGCGGTCGATATACAGAATGGGAGTTTCACCTGCTGCTGCAACTGCCACATGGGCATCATAAATCTTGTCATATAAGGTTTTAGACATGCTCACTTCCTTATTTTTGTCTGCCTGTGATTTTTATGATTGAGCACTAACATAATGAGCAATTCGGTCGCCCATTTCGTTGGTGGATAATGCGCTCTGCTCACGAGCAAGATCAGCGGTAACTTCGCCCGCTTCCAAAGCCTGAGCAACAGCACATTCAATGGCGCGAGCCGCTTCTTCTTCACCTAAGCTGTAGCGTAGCATCAAGGCTGCAGAGAGAATTTGAGCCACTGGATTGGCAATATTTTTTCCTGCAATATCGGGTGCAGATCCACCTGCAGGTTCATACAGTCCAAACTGTTTTTGGTTTAAACTGGCCGATGGCAGCATGCCCATTGAGCCTGTGATCATGGCGCACTCATCCGATAAAATATCGCCAAAGATGTTTGAGCACAGCATGACATCAAATTGGGCCGGATTTTTGATCAGCTGCATGGTCGCATTATCAATATACATATGGCTTAGTTCGATATGGGGATAGTCTTTGTGTACTTCTTCTACAACTTGTCGCCATAGAATCGAGCTTTGCAGCACATTGGCTTTATCAATTGAGCAGACCTTTTGTTGTCTTAAGTTCGCCGATTCAAAGGCAATACGAGCAATTCGTTCTATTTCATAACGGTGGTAGATTTCGGTATCAAACGCTTTTTCCATCGCGCCTTCACCTTCTCGACCTTTTGGTTGACCAAAATAAATACCACCTGTCAGTTCTCGTACCACCACAATGTCAAAGCCTTGAGCTGATATATCGGCTCTTAAAGGTGATAAAGCCTCAAGACCTGAATGAATTTGGGCTGGGCGAAGATTACAAAACAGCTCAAAGTGTTTGCGCAAAGGAAGTAGGGCACCACGCTCAGGTTGTTCATTAGGAGGAAGGTGTTCCCATTTCGGCCCGCCTACGGAGCCAAATAAAATGGCGTCTGCGTTTTGGCATCCTGTAAGAGTGCTCTCTGGAAGTGGGGTGCCGTGATGATCAATGGCAACCCCTCCCACATCATATTGCTCACAACTTAGGGTAAAACCAAATCGTTGTTGTATCGCAGCTAAGACTTTTAGTGCCTGTTCCATCACTTCAGGACCAATGCCATCACCGGGCAGGACTGCGATTCGATATTGTGGTGCCATAATTTTCTCTCCTTAAAAATAATTGGCTTATGCGTGAGCACTGCGCTTAATTTCTGCGATTTGGTTGGCGCGATGAATACTATTGATTACGTGCAGTAGCGCTTGACCTGAGGCTTCAACAATGTCGGTAGCAAGGCCTGTACCGTGATATTTTCGACCTTGATAGTTCGCAATGATATCGGCTTGTCCGAGGCCATCTTCGCCTTCCCCTTTGGCGGTAAGATCAAATTTATCCAGTACAATCTCATAACCTGTTAAGCGATAAATGCATTGATAAAGAGCATCGACCGGTCCATTCCCCACGGCGGCTTCACATTTTTCTGTTTCGCCACATTGCAGTTTGATACTGGTGGTCGCCATGACACTACCAGACTGAACACTGAGATAATTTAGTTTGTAGTAATCGTCTTCTTCACGCACATTTGCAAAGTGAACTAGAGCTTCTAAGTCATAATCGAAGACTTGCCCTTTGCGATCGGCTAGCTTTAGAAAGTCTTGGTATAAGGTATCTAGATTGTATTCTTGTTCGCTGTAGCCCAGTTGATCCATATGACTTTTAACCGCAGCTCGCCCTGAACGGCTGGTTAGATTTAGGCTTTGATTTTTAAGTCCTATCGATTCAGGGGTCATGATCTCATAGGTGTTTTTATTTTTTAGCATGCCATCTTGATGAATCCCTGATGAGTGGCTAAAAGCATTAGTACCAACAATAGCTTTATTGGCTTGAACCGGCATATTACACAGCTGGCTCACCATTTTACTGGTGCGATAGATCTCTTCATGGTTAATCTGGGTCTGAACGCCAAGTAGATCGGAGCGAGTTTTAATGATCATGGCTATTTCTTCGAGTGAGCAGTTACCCGCACGCTCTCCAATACCATTAATTGTACACTCCACCTGTCGCGCCCCAGCTTGTACAGCCGCCATTGAGTTTGCAACCGACATGCCTAAATCATCATGACAGTGAACGGAAATAATCGCTTTATCGATATTAGGGACTCGGTTAAATAGATGTTCAATGATGGAACCAAATTCACTAGGTAGGGTGTAACCAACGGTATCTGGAATATTAATGGTGCGAGCTCCCGCGCAAATTGCAGCTTCGACCATTTTGCATAGATTATCGATTGGGGTTCTACCTGCATCTTCACAAGAAAACTCCACATCATCGGTATAGTTACGGGCTCGTTTTACTGCCGCAACACCCATTTCAATCACGTCATCATAACTACGGCGTAGCTTATCTTGAACATGGATGGTTGATGTTGAGATAAAGGTGTGGATTCGAAAGGCTTCAGCCACTTTTAGTGATTCCGCCGCCACATCAATATCTTTAGCGACTGCTCGTGATAATGCACAAATACGGCTTTGTTTTATGTTTTCGGCAATGGTTCTAACTGAATCAAAATCGCCAGGAGAAGACACCGGAAATCCAGCTTCAATGACATCCACTCCAAGACGCTCAAGAGCAAAAGCTATTTGTAGTTTTTCTTTGACAGTAAGACTGGCTGATAGAGCCTGCTCGCCATCTCTTAGAGTGGTATCAAAGATAATGACTTGATCATTCATAGTTACATCCTTTTGCTACAAAAAGCCGCATTCCTTGCGCTGAGATAGATATAAAAAACCCGCGCTTCGGTGCACGGGTTGAAAGTTTTGGTTAAGGCTTTCTTCTGCTCATAAGCTACCCGCGCAATGGTAATGCGATAAGGAGGAGGCTTAAGAGGAGAGTGAAAACTGTTTTCATTTAACTTAACCATAAAAATTGATTTACTTAGTAGTACAAATGAATATCAAATGCTCAAGTGTTGCGTCAAGTGTTTATTTTTTGAGTGCTGTTTTGAAGTTAGCTAAGCTACAGGAGTAAGAGCTGTAAATTAAAATTACAATGGTTTTTTTAACTATTTATAACATTTCGGTTTTATCAAATATCCTCTAAGAATGAGATAAAGTACGATCTTATATTGAACGATTTTTTCTTTTATTCTCTGCAATTTCATCCCTTGCTGTTTATTGCTTATTTAGCATTAGAATTTGAAAAGCATTTAGCAGGCTAATTATATTTAAATGATGAATTCGATGTGCGTGTGCATCTATTTTAAATAATAAAATAGAGATAAAAGTGACAAATATCTGACGAATTTCTGAATATTTACCTTATTTTCAGATCTTTTTTGTTTTTTTATATATTGGTTAATCGATTGAAAAATATATTTTATTTCGTTGAAAAGTCCTTATGATTTTTTCTTGGTTATGAATTCGTATTTGGGTCTATTGGTTTCATCAATCTCTATCTGCATACTGATATGGCTCGCAAGGGGATTGCGAGGTAAATCATTTGAATTGAAATAAATATTATACATTTTTATGCCCAAGGATGAGGCACTTAACAGTAGAACAGGTAGAGGCTAAATATGACACGTAGAAGTTCAGCTATTCATCCAATCGATAGTTTTAAGATGGAATCGAGTTTACGTAGTGTTGATCTGAATTTGTTAACAGTGTTCGATGCTGTTATGCAAGAGCAGAACATTACTCGAGCGGCTCATAACTTGGGCATGTCTCAGCCTGCAGTAAGTAATGCTGTGGCTCGTCTGAAAGTGATGTTTAACGATGAACTTTTTATCCGTCATGGTCGTGGTATTCAGCCGACACAACGCGCTAAACAACTATTTGGTCCGATGCGTCAAGCTCTACAATTAGTAAAAAATGAGCTGCCATCATCAATTTTTGCACCAGAAACATCGTCTCGTACTTTTAAGTTAGCGATCGGTAGTCCATCGGATATGCGTTTTGCGCCACGTATTCTTCGCAATATTGCCCAGCTAGCACCTAATGTAACGTTACAATTGGATGCTGAGTTGTGTGATGGTCTAAATCAGAAAATGCATTATCAAGAAGTGGATTTTGTGATCGATTATGCTCGTTTTGAAGAACCTGGCTTTTGCAGTACAGAACTGTTCCGTGATGAGTTAGTTGTTGTCGCTGCCAAACATCACCCTCGCATTGGTGCGCAGATCTCAGAATCTGAATTTGTTTCTGAAGCACATGCAGTTTTGAAATCTCTACCTAATAGCGGTAATTTTGCTGATCATATTTACAACGCACAAGCTGGCATTGTTGAAGCGTATCAAGGCGCAAGTTTGAGTAATATCTTATATGTTGTTGCTCAATCTGAATTGGTTACGGTTGCCCCGCGTTGGTTAGTTGAAACGACAGCAAGCAATTTGGGCCTAAAAGTATTACCGCTTCCGTTTGCTAATAATATTGCTTGTGGCTATTTAAGCTGGCACGAGTCTTCGCAAAAAGATAAAGGTCACCTTTGGATGCGTGATCAGCTACTGCAAATTTGTGGTGATAATCGTCTATAAGATGATTCTAGAATTTTATTCTAAGCCGGCATTTTGTCGGCTTTTTAGTGTCTAATTACAGTAAATGGTTGCATATTAGTGTGATTGTACCGAGTCTCTGTCTATTTTGTTATCTAACAGATGAGATTGGAGCTTGATTTTTTGACCAAACAGCGTTGCTATAGTGTGCAATCAGTTGAATTAAGGTGCATAAGCAAGTTTCTTACAGTTGTTTACACTTATATAAGAATAGTTAATTACTCGTATTAAGCTTGTACAGTCAAAACGTTAGAGTGGGATCATACTTACAATACCATGATTTTATCATGGATTATGGTTGGCTTTTTTAATGCTCGACTGTAGACTGCACTTCCATAATAAGCTTACAGGTGTAAGCTCAAATAATTAGAGTTACTATGGCACAACACGAATTTCATATTGTTCATCGCATTCGTACTCAAATTGAGCGTCTAAGTGATCGTGTTGCTCTACGTCATCAAGTTGATGGGGAGTGGCAAGATACAACTTGGCAGTCATTTGGTGAGCAAATTCATCAGTTAGCACAGGCAATGCTAACCAAAGGCTTAAATATTCAAGATAAAGTGGCAATCTTTTCCAACAATATGCCTCGTTGGACAATCGCCGATTTTGCGACTTTATATAACCGCTGTGTTACGGTTCCTATCTATCCAACCAATACGGCTCAACAATCGGCTTATATCTTAAATGACTCGGATGCTCGTATTTTATTTGTAGGTGAACAACCTCAGATGAATGCAGCAATGGAGCTGATTGAGCAATGCCCTCAGCTGGAATATGTTGTTGCGATGAGTGACGACATTGAGCTGCCAGAGCATGAGAAGGTTTTCTCTTTTGCAGATTTTGTCGCACAGCGAGATGATACAGTTGAAGCTGAGTTACAAAATCGTCTATCTGCTCTTGCGATGGATGACCTACTGACTCTGATTTATACCTCTGGTACAACAGGTACGCCAAAAGGGGTTATGCTAGATTACTCGAATATTGCTTCTCAGATAGAGGCTCATGATCAGCGTTTAGCATTAGATGAAGGCGATTCATCCCTGTGTTTCTTACCACTTTCTCATGTGTTTGAGCGTGCATGGACTTTTTATGTGTTCCATCGCGGAGTGGTTAACTGCTACCTTTCTGATACCAATAAAGTTCGTGAAGCTTTGGTTGAGGTAAAACCAAACTATATGTCGGCGGTTCCTCGTGTTTACGAGAAAATTTATTCAGCCGTACATGACAAAGTTTCTAAAGCACCATTTCACCGTAAGTTAATCTTTACTTGGGCTGTGAATATGGGCGCTCGAATGGCAGTTGCTCGTCAAAATTGTACTGAGCCATCATGGTTGCTGCGTAAGAGCCATGCATTAGCTGATAAAATGGTGTTGTCTAAATTACGTGAAGTATTAGGTGGCAATATTAAATTTATGCCAGCAGGCGGTGCTAAGCTTGATGCTACTATCGGTCGTTTCTTCCACGCAATTGGTATCAATGTCAAATTAGGTTATGGCATGACAGAAACGACGGCGACGGTATCGTGTTGGGATGATAAGTGTTTCAATCCTGATTCGATCGGTATGCCAATGCCGGGTGCTGAAGTGAAGATTGGTGATGATAATGAGATTTTAGTTCGTGGTCCAATGGTGATGCGCGGCTATTATAAAATGCCTGAAGAGACCGCGAATAACTTCACTGAAGATGGCTTCTTAAAAACTGGCGATGCGGGTCATTTTGATGAACAAGGTAATTTGTTTATTACTGATCGTATCAAAGAGTTGATGAAAACATCTGGTGGTAAATATATCGCACCACAGGTTATTGAAGGGGCGATTGGTAAAGATCACTTTATTGAGCAAATTGCAGTTGTTGCCGATACTCGCAAGTTTGTATCCGCTCTGATTGTGCCATGCTTTGAAACATTAGAAGAACACGCACGCGAGCTAAACATAAAATATCAAGACCGTTTAGAGTTGGTAAAAAATAGCCAAATCGTGGAATTGATTGAAAAGCGAGTGGCTGATCTACAAAAAGATTTAGCGCGTTTTGAACAAGTGAAGAAATTTACCTTGTTACCAAAAGCATTCTCTATGGATCATGGTGAGCTAACTCCAACGCAAAAACTGCGTCGTAAAGTAATTCAAGATCGCTACCATCAAGAAATTGAGCGTATGTACGAAGAGAGTCACAAAAAAGCCTCTCACGATTAATACTCCAAAGGGATCTCATCGAGATCCCTTTAGTTTTTTATATCCTCCGATCTGTATCCATTGGCTGATCTTCTCGTTATATCTGCAATATCCCCACATTTTTTATCTGTATATTGTTTAACCAAAGAATATTTGTGTTAACTCATGTTACGCTATGGATCTTTTAGTTGAAAAAACGTTAAAGTTTCCAAAGGCCATTAGTTCAGTTATGACTGCAACTAATGAACATAGCATTTATCTTTAGGCTAAAAATAAGCCCTAACTATGTTATCGACCTGTATAGCTTTGTTCTTTGAGTTTAACTCTCCTGTTTGGATGGCGAACCACCGACAGCCTTCGACGCTATATAGCTAGATATCATTCTATTCGGAGGCAAAATATGGAAATGTTGTCCGGTGCCGATATGGTTGTGCGTTCAATGATCGACCAAGGAGTGAAACACATCTTCGGCTACCCTGGTGGTTCAGTGCTTGATATTTACGATGCTCTACATGAAAAAAGCGATATTGAGCATGTCTTGGTCCGTCATGAACAAGCCGCTGTTCATATGGCAGATGGCTACGCACGAGCAACTGGTGAGGTTGGCGTTGTGCTTGTGACATCAGGACCTGGGGCTACCAATGCCATCACAGGGATTGCAACGGCTTATATGGATTCGATCCCGATGGTCGTGCTCTCAGGTCAGGTAATGAGTAGCTTGATTGGCAATGATGCTTTTCAAGAGTGTGATATGGTGGGAATTTCTCGACCTGTTGTTAAACACAGCTTTTTAGTTACCAAGCCTGAAGATATTCCGACCATAATCAAAAAGGCATTTTATCTTGCAGCAACGGGACGCCCGGGGCCTGTTGTGGTTGATATTCCGAAAGATATGCTCAATCCACAAGAGCGTTATCCGTATCATTATCCTGAAACTATTGCACTGCGCTCGTATAATCCAACAACGAATGGCCATAAAGGGCAAATTAAGCGAGGACTTAAAGCCTTGCTTGCCGCTAAACGTCCGGCTCTTTATGTTGGTGGCGGGGCCATTATGTCTGGTTGTTCTGCGCAATTATTGGAACTGGCAGAGAGGCTCAATCTTCCCGTTGTTAGTACGTTAATGGGACTTGGAGCATTTCCTGGCGATCATCCAAACAGTGTCGGAATGCTTGGTATGCATGGTACCTATGAAGCCAATATGACCATGCACAACTCAGATTTAATTTTTGGTGTTGGGGTTCGCTTTGATGATCGAACCACAAATAATCTCGCTAAATACTGTCCTAATGCCACGATCCTTCATATTGATATTGACCCATCTTCAATTTCCAAAACGGTTAATGCTGATATTCCTATCGTAGGTTCGGCTGATGTAGTTTTAGAACTGATGCTAAAACTGCTCAATGAACAACAAGAAACAAATGATGGGGCAGAATTGGATCGTTGGTGGCACGACATTCAAGGCTGGCGGGATCGTCAATGTTTGCAGTATGAGACTAATAGTGATCGTATTAAGCCGCAGCAAGTTATTGAATCGTTATATCAATTAACTCAAGGCAATGCTTATGTTGCCTCCGATGTTGGTCAGCATCAGATGTTTGCTGCACTTTATTATCCCTTTGCAAAACCACGTCGTTGGATTAACTCTGGTGGGCTTGGCACCATGGGCTTTGGTTTACCAGCCGCTATGGGGGTTAAGTTTGCTTTACCCGAGGAAGAGGTGATCTGTGTAACGGGTGATGGCAGTATACAGATGAATATTCAAGAGCTATCAACCGCGCTGCAATATGATATACCCGTTAAGATTGTTAACCTAAACAATCGGTTCTTAGGCATGGTAAAACAGTGGCAAGATATGATTTATCAAGGTCGACATTCTCACTCTTATATGGACTCTGTTCCTGACTTTGCCGCTATTGCTGAAGCTTATGGTCACGTTGGCGTACGCATTACAGATCCTAAGACGCTAGATAGTCAGCTAAAAGAGGCGTTAGCGCTAAAAGATAAATTAGTGTTTATTGATATCAGCGTCGATGAAACTGAACATGTCTATCCGATGTTGGTGCGTGGTGGGGCGATGAATGAAATGTGGCTGAGTAAAACGGAGAAAACCGATGCGTAGAGTAATATCAGTTTTATTAGAAAACCAACCGGGGGCATTATCTCGAGTGGTTGGCCTGTTTTCTCAGCGTGGTTATAACATTGAATCGTTAACTGTAGCGCCAACAGATGACCCAACGCTATCTCGACTTAATATCACAACTCATGTGAAAGACGAATCGGCCTATGAGCAAATAGAGAAACAACTGCATAAGTTAATTGATACGCTGAAGGTGTGTAATATTTGCGAATCTGACTATATTGAGCGGGAGATCATTCTTGTTAAAGTGAAAGCAAGTGGTTTTGCTCGTGCTGAAGTAAAACGCACTGCAGATATTTTTCGAGGTCAGATAGTGGATGTGACTAGCTCTATCTATACGATTCAATTAACAGGATCAGGGGATAAGCTTGATGCTTTCATTGCTGCTCTTGGTGAAGCTACAGATATTATAGAGGTGGCTCGTAGTGGTGTTGTGGGTATTGCTCGGGGTGAGCGAGCGTTAAGAGCTTAATCATATGCGCTAGATTTTGAACGATGAACTAGGCTAAATAAGAGGGTGCATAAACTCTTACTATGGATAGAACCGAACAATAGGGATGCAATAGTAACCCAGTCACTAGGTGATACGAATGAAGTCTTTTCTCGTACGTCTAACGACAGGAAGTCTGGTGATATTAGGATTTAAAGTCAGCGCCTTGTATTTTTTACTGGTCGTGCTGCTACTTAATACTCATCATAAAGAACTATTTGGATGGTAATATCATAGGTTAATCACCTGATTGATATAACAAAAAAGCTCAATCATTGATCGAGCTTTTTTTATTCACTTTTCTATTATAAATCGAGACTACAAGAAAGGCTTGATAGTCTCTATCGCTCGCTGAAAGTGCTTATTAAGCAGACGTAGAGCTTCCTCTGTATTTCGGCTCAACACGGCTTTCATCATTGCTTCGTGCTCACCATTATCTTGGTAACGGTGTTCATAGCCACGAGATCGGCTTAGCCAAATGTGACGATAGCGCTCAATTTGTTCGTATACTTCACGATAAAGAGCCATCATGACCGGCGAGTTACTGCCAGCCATTAAAGCCAGATGGAAATCACTGTGGCGTTGATCCCATTCATTGTAATCAATATCGGCTGCCGCTGGATTTACGCGGCTTAGTTTATGGTATGTAGTGAGAATATTGAGCTCCCAGCTCTCATCTCCATTTGCAATAGATCGAGTTAATAGTTCACGAGATAGAAGAAGATTGGTATTAAAGAGATCTTCCAGTTCTGCAATAGATACCGGAGCAACCCAACAGCCTTTTTGTGGGGCAAACTTAACATATTTCCGCCACGATAATTGTACTAAGGCTTCACGAATGGGTGAGGCTCCAACGTTATAACGTTCTTTTAAATCTGCAACGACAAGTTTTTGTCCTGGTGCTAATTCTCCAAGCAGAATATCTTGTCGTATCACCTCCATCACTTGGTTGGTCAAAGTCGGACTAGACACAAATTTCCTCTTACATGATGATCATTGTTGTATATTTTATGTTGTCGCTATTGATGATTATGCGTTCTATCCATAAGGGGTTAACTGCAACAGTGTTCTTGTTTAGGTAAAAAAACACACTATAGAGTTGTGCCTATATAGGGTAAGTTTTAATCGGCATAATTATATGATTTATTGTGCATCTATGCGATATATGGAGTAGAAAATAAGCGTTAAAACTTAGTGTTTGTTACTGATAGGATTGTCAAATAGTGGGCGTTTTATAGAACATAAAAGGTTTTATGAGAGTAAAAATAAAAAAGGAGCACAATGTGCTCCTTTTTTCATGCTATACCTGTACCGAATTATAGTACGTGTACAGATGCAGTATTTGTAGTGCCTGATGGTACTAGAGCACCAGAAACCATAACTACGATATCGCCTTTAGCGCCAAGACCAGTTTCTAGAGCAAGTTCTTTACCACGTGCGTAGAAAGTATCTGTGCTTTCGATTGAATCAACGATAACTGGAGTCACGCCTTTGCTTAGACATAGCTGAGCTGCTGTCTTAGTGTTAGTTGTGATCGCTAGGATACGTGCAGTTGGGAAGTACTTACGGATAGAACGAGCTGATTTACCCGCTTCAGTAGCAACAACGATTAGAGGTGCTGCTAGTTTTTCTGCTGTATCAACTGCGCCTTTACATACTGCTTCAGTGATGCGTAGACGAGGGCTGTCTAGGCGAGAACCTAGCTCAGCTTTAAGTGCTTTATCTGTACGAGAACAGATTTGCGCCATGATAGATACTGCTTCGATAGGGTACTTACCTTTTGCAGTTTCACCAGAAAGCATTACTGCGTCAGTACCATCCATGATTGCGTTTGCAACGTCACCCGCTTCTGCGCGAGTTGGACGTGGGTTCTTAATCATAGAATCAAGCATTTGAGTTGCAGTGATAACTACTTTACGAGCGCGGTTACACTTCTCAATCATCATCTTCTGAGCGAAGATAACTTCTTCAACTGGAATTTCAACACCTAGGTCACCACGAGCAACCATGATACCGTCAGATAGCTCTAGAATTTCGTCGAAGTTATCAACGCCTTCTTGGTTTTCAATCTTAGAGATGATCTGGATGTTTTCGCCGCCATTTGCGTTTAGAAGCTCACGGATTTCGCGAACGTCGTCTGCTTTACGGATGAAAGATGCAGCAACGAAATCAACGCCTTGCTCACAACCAAACTTAAGGTCTGCTTTATCTTTTTCAGCAAGAGCTGGTAGGTTTACAGATACGCCTGGTAAGTTAACACCTTTGTTTTCACCTAGGTCACCGTTGTTAAGTACAGTACACTTAACTTCAGTTTCAGTTGTTTCGATAACTTCCATTTCAATTAGGCCGTCATCAACTAGGATAGTGTTACCTTTGTTTAGGTCTTTAGCAAAACCTGGGTAAGTTACTGCTACACGATCTTTGTTACCAACAACTGAAGTGTCAGTAGTGAAAGTGAACTCTTGACCTGCAACTAGAGCAACGTCTTCGCCGTTTTCTAGTTTGATAGTACGAATTTCAGGACCTTTAGTGTCTAGAAGAATCGCAAGTTGTTTACCTGTGTTTTTCATCACTTCACGAAGGTTGCTGATACGACGACCATGCTCTTCGAAATCACCGTGAGAAAAGTTTAGGCGCATTACGTTCATACCAGCGTCAGCTAGTTTAGTAAGCACTTCTACAGATTCAGTTTTAGGTCCAATCGTACATACGATCTTGGTCTTTTTCATTGAGGATTCTCTCCAGACGAACTTTTTACCCAAGGGAAATTTAACCCCAGTGTTATACAGTAAAAATGTGAACCAATGATGTTGAAACTTACCAATAAAGTGAGATTCTGATCATAATTTCACAAAATTTATGTATTACTGGGTGTAATAATACCAATTCAATCGCAAAAACATTGCTTTAGCAAAACGTGTTCTCGCTTTGATAAAGCTCATGAATCTAATTTATAACCGAGTTGTTATTGCTTTGTGACAAGAGCCACTGTGTCAGCTATTCATTACTCACTTTTTACGGTGCTGGATTATAGCAGACTTCATTTCGCTAAGCACTATGTGATATTGATCAAATTTTTAAGCTGAAAATGTGACGTAAAGATGGGAATTATGTAGCAAAACCAAAAGAAAGTTTTGTTTTTCATCAATAGATTGGCAAATATCTCAGTTTTTTATTAGTTCGTTAGAGTAAATTGTGAGATTTATGGTGGGCTAGAACGAAAAAAGGCTACCCGAAGGTAGCCTTTTCTAAATTCTGGTGGCCCCTCCCAGACTTGAACTGGGGACCAAGCGATTATGAGTCGCCTGCTCTAACCACTGAGCTAAGGGGCCAATATGCGCAAATTATAGGGGATGAGTTTGGCCTTGTCTAGCGCTTAACTCATTTATTTTGTTCGCTTTTTATTCACTTAATTAAAAATTGTAGGCTAGGGCGCAGAATGACAATTTTTAGCAGATAATAAAAAAGCGAGCATAACGCTCGCTTTTTTCGCATCAACTTACAACGATTACTCGTCTAGGAAGCTGCGTAATACGTCTGAACGACTTGGATGACGTAGCTTACGTAGTGCTTTCGCTTCGATCTGACGAATACGCTCACGCGTTACGTCAAACTGCTTACCAACCTCTTCAAGAGTGTGGTCGGTATTCATATCGATACCAAAGCGCATGCGAAGAACTTTTGCTTCACGAGGTGTTAGGCCTGCTAATACTTCGTTGGTTGCTGCGCGCAAGTTCGTTTGCGTTGCTGCATCCATAGGTAATTGAAGCGTTGTATCTTCAATAAAGTCACCTAGATGTGAATCTTCATCATCACCAATTGGTGTCTCCATTGAGATTGGTTCTTTCGCAATCTTAAGTACTTTACGAATCTTATCTTCAGGCATCTGCATACGTTCTGCCAATTCTTCAGGTAGAGGTTCACGACCCATTTCCTGTAGCATTTGACGAGAAATACGATTTAGCTTGTTGATTGTCTCGATCATATGAACCGGGATACGAATAGTACGTGCCTGGTCTGCAATAGAACGAGTAATCGCCTGACGAATCCACCATGTTGCGTAAGTTGAGAACTTATAACCACGACGGTATTCGAACTTATCTACTGCTTTCATCAAACCGATGTTACCTTCCTGGATCAGATCCAAGAACTGTAGACCACGGTTGGTGTATTTCTTAGCAATAGAGATTACAAGACGTAAGTTTGCTTCAACCATCTCTTTCTTCGCACGGCGAGCCTTTGCTTCACCGATAGACATTCGACGGCTGATGTCTTTAATACGCTCAATAGAAAGACCAGTTTCTTCTTCTAGTAGGCGTAACTTAGTAGAACAACGACGAAGTTCTTCTTCATAAGTTTTTAAGCGCTCAGCGTAAGGCTTACCTGAGTTAAGAGCTTCATCGATCCACTCAGAGCTAGCTTCGTTGCCTGCAAAGAGGTTGATAAAGGTTTTCTTAGGCATTTTAGAGTTATCAACACACATACGCATAATGAGACGTTCATTAGTACGAACTCTGTCCATTGAATCGCGTAGTGAGCCAATTAACTTATCAAACTGCTTTGGTACTAAGCGGAACTGCTTGAAGATCTCAGAAAGCTCATCAACAGCAAGTTCAGCAGTAGGGTGATTACGGCCATGCGTATCAATAGCTAATGCCATTTTTTCGTATGACTGACGTAGCTCGGTGAATTTCTCACGTGCAACTTCAGGATCGATGTTGTTGTCATCGCTGTCGTCGCTGCTGTCACCATCTTCGTCTTCATCTTCGTCTTCATCAAGGTCACGATCTTCATCTTCAAGATCTGATTCACTTAATTCTGAACCGATATGAGTTGCCGTTGGTGCTGCTGTTTCCTCTTCATTAGGATCAACAAAACCAGAAATAATGTCGGTTAGACGTAGCTCATCTGCTTCAACTTTATCGAACATGTCAAGAAGTTGAGAGATAGCTTTTGGATATTCAGCAACAGAACATTGAACTTGGTTAATACCATCTTCAATGCGTTTTGCGATATCAATTTCACCTTCACGAGTAAGTAGTTCAACAGTACCCATCTCACGCATATACATACGTACAGGGTCTGTTGTACGGCCGATCTCGCTTTCTACGCTTGATAATGCTTGCGCCGCAGCTTCAATGGCGTCTTCATCGGCATTATCTTCTGTCATCATCAGTTCATCGGCATCAGGGGCTGTTTCTACAACCTTGATACCCATGTCGTTGATCATCTGAATAATGTCTTCAACCTGATCGGAATCGACGATGTCTTCCGGTAGGTGGTCATTTACTTCGGCGTAGGTCAGATAGCCTTGTTCTTTGCCTTTAGCGACAAGTAACTTTAGCTGTGACTGCGGATTTTGCTCCATAGACGATATCCAACTTCGGGTCTGAGTGATAATTTAGTATGCAGAGATGCAAACCGTTAATTATAACAAATTTCTTAATTGTTGACTACTTATTAGGCAGGACGATCCAACAGTAATGACTGTAATTCCTGCTTCTCTTCGACTGATAAGCCGACGGTGCTTGATTTAGCCTGCAACTTTTCGATTTGTTGTTGGACGCACTGGCCGATAACATTGTCCATTGCGTCTAAAAATACATCTAGAGTACTGTCTTCGTCTTTAGATAGGGGTAATTCCCATGAGGCTAACCGGGCGAGTAATGCCTCATTTTTACTACCTCGCCATGACTCTAGTAACTGGCCTGTAGTGATATTGGGGTTAGTGCGACATTTTTCAACTATTGTTAGCAATAAATTTAGTCCAGCAACCTCAATCCCTTCAAATGCTTGAGTGTCAAATTCGAGCTGATTAACAAAAATTGGGTTTTGAATCAGCAAAGCAACCACATCACGCATTGGTGTTCGTTTTAGGTTTTGTTGTACCAAACGTGGTTTTTCTTGTTGTGGACGCTTACTTTCAAGACGAATTTGATCCGGTGGCAATCCTAGGCTATAGCCCAGTTTATTGATCAAGTACTCACGAAGCGCTTCTCCAGCCACTTTTTCAATTAAGGGCTTGGCTAACGTCATCAGTTTACTGCGACCTTCTTTCGTTTCCATGTTGGCTTGCTCGGTTAAGCTATTGAACATGAAATCAATTAGAGACATAGCAGAAGATACTTGATGCTCGAATTCTTCTTTACCGTATTGGCGAATATAGGTATCTGGGTCTTCACCATCGGGTAAAAACATAAACTTCAGTTCGCGTCCATCAAGCAAATAAGGCAGTGCTTGTTCCATTGCGCGCCAAGCTGCTTCTCGTCCGGCTCGGTCGCCATCATAACAGCAGACAACTGTACTGGTTTGGCGAAATAAAGTTTGAATATGTTCGCTTGTCGTCGAGGTACCTAGAGACGCGACAGCATAGTCCACCCCAAATTGCGCGAGTGCTACCACATCCATATAACCTTCAACAACCAAAATACGTTCGGGTTCTCGATGGGTTTCTAAGACTTGATGTAAGCCATAGAGCTCTCGACCTTTATGGAAGATAGGGGTTTCTGGTGAGTTAAGGTATTTTGGCGTGCCATCACCTAATACTCGACCACCAAAACCGATAACTCGACCGCGACGATCTAAAATGGGGAACATGACGCGACCACGGAAACGGTCATAGCGACGACCATTATCGTTTTCGATCAACATACCCATATCAACAAGCGCTTGTTGGCTAGCTTCATCTCGACCATAGCGGTTACGAACTAAGTCCCATTGATCGGGGACATAGCCGATTGCAAATTTTTTAACAATCTCGCCTGATAAGCCTCGACCTTTTAAATAATCGATCGCAAGTTGGCCTTCATCGGTACGCAGTTGAGATTGGTAAAATTGAGCAATGTGCGCCATGACATCATAAAGATTACGCTTTTCTGCTGATCGAGGTCCTGAAGGCGCTGAGCCATTGTCATTTTCTCGCGGTACTTCAATACCAAGTTGTGAGGCCAATTCTTCAATCGCTTCTACAAATTCTAAGCGATCAAATTCCATGACAAAATCAAGGACATTGCCGTGTGCGCCACAACCGAAGCAGTGATAGAACTGTTTTTCTTGGCTAACAGAGAAAGAGGGCGTTTTTTCATTATGGAAAGGGCAACATGCACCGAAGTTTTTGCCTTTTTTCTTCAGTTTTACCCGAGAATCGATCACATCAACGATATCGTATCGAGAGATAAGATCATCAATAAATGAACGAGGGATTCTACCTGCCATAATAATTCGAACGTAACCTAAATTGGGGTGTAAGAAAATAAGTCTTTTATATACAAAGGCTTATGTTTTTGGTTTTAAGATAAGTAAATACAAACAAGCCGCGTACTCCATAAGGATAACGCGGCTTGTTGCAGAACAGAGCTTAGATTAGCCTAGTTTAGTTTTCACTAACTGACTAACTTTACCCATATCGGCACGACCCTGAATTTGCGGTTTCAGTACGCCCATAACCTTGCCCATGTCTTGCATACCTGCAGCACCTGTTGCAGCAATAGCTTCATCCAACAGAGCGGCAACTTCGTCATCGCTTAGTGGTTGAGGCATAAACTCTTCAAGTACTGAGATCTCAGCAAGTTCAACATCTGCAAGATCTTGACGACCCGCAGCTTCGTATTGAGCTACAGAGTCACGACGTTGCTTAACCATTTTCGTTAATACTGCAACGATGTCGTCGTCGGTAAGAGTGATCTTTTCGTCGACTTCACGTTGTTTGATTGCAGCAAGAGCTAAACGGATAGCACCAAGACGAGCTTTGTCTCTCGCCTTCATCGCCGCCTTTTGTTCGTCTTTAAGACGTTCAATCAGAGTCATAACGCAATCCTTCTAGTAAAAATCCGAAGATTAGTACAGACGAACGCGACGCGCGTTTTCGCGAGCCAATTTCTTCAGGTGACGCTTAACTGCCGCTGCTTTAGCACGCTTACGTACAGTTGTTGGCTTTTCGAAGTGTTCACGACGACGTACTTCAGAAAGGATACCTGCTTTTTCGCAAGAGCGCTTGAAACGACGTAGTGCTACGTCAAACGGTTCGTTTTCACGTACTTTGATTACTGGCATGTAATACTCACCTCAGAGTGATTCGGTTTGTACTGACGTTCAAAGAGTGTCAGTTGATTAAAAATGGTGCGAAATTCTAATCTGATCTAGGGGCATTTGTAAAGCATTCTACGTCGTTGAACTGGTTAATTTCTGTTTAGAACGGTAACATGTGCAGTAATTGATGAAATTTATTCTCAATGAAGATGTCAGTAGTCGTTGAAATACGGTGATATTCTTCATTTTTGCCCCTTTATGGTATAGAGGTTATTTATGCGTATCTTGGGCATCGAAACCTCCTGTGATGAGACAGGTATTGCGATTTTCGATGATGAAAAAGGCCTATTGGCACATGAACTTTACAGCCAAGTAAAATTACACGCAGATTACGGCGGCGTTGTTCCAGAATTGGCATCACGTGATCACGTTAAAAAAACCATTCCATTGGTGAAAGCTGCTTTGAAGTCTGCAGGATTAACGCCAGCAGATCTCGATGGGGTTGCTTACACTGCAGGTCCAGGTCTTGTAGGGGCATTATTAGTCGGTGCAACAATTGGCCGTAGCCTAGCGTATGCATGGGATCTTCCTGCGGTAGCTGTTCATCATATGGAAGGCCATTTATTGGCTCCGATGCTAGAAGAGAACGCACCTGAGTTTCCTTTTGTGGCATTGTTGGTTTCTGGCGGCCATACCATGATGGTCGAAGTGAAGGGTATCGGTGAATACCAAATCTTGGGTGAGTCTATTGATGATGCAGCTGGTGAAGCATTTGATAAGACTGCGAAGCTAATGGGATTAGATTACCCAGGAGGCCCTCTGCTGTCGAAAATGGCAGAAAATGGTACTCCGGGTCGTTTTACCTTCCCTCGTCCAATGACGGACCGCCCAGGGCTTGATTTTAGCTTCTCTGGTCTGAAGACATTTGCGGCAAATACTATTCGTAGCAATGGTGATGATGAGCAAACTCGCGCTGATATCGCGTTTGCTTTCCAAGAAGCGGTAGTAGATACCCTCGCAATTAAATGTAAGCGAGCTCTTAAGCAAACAGGCTTGAAGCGTTTAGTTATTGCCGGCGGCGTGAGTGCGAATAAATATCTGCGCCAAGAGCTCGAAAAATTGATGAAAGGTATGAAAGGGGAAGTGTTCTACCCGCGTACTGAATTTTGTACAGATAACGGCGCAATGATTGCTTATGCTGGTATGCAGCGACTCAAGAATAAAGAGTTGATGGATCTGGGCGTGAAAGCTTTCCCTCGTTGGCCAATTGATCAGCTAAAACCAATTGATAAGTAATGGTTTTTGTCTGAAATGAAAAAAGCGATCGGATGATCGCTTTTTTTATATCTACCATTTGGTTAAATTCAGAATTTATGCGGCATTTTGCTTATTTTTGCGGCGAAATTTATCCCATATTTTGCTTTCTTGCCCATCGATAAGACGGCGAATATTATCGTGGTGACGAAAGATAATTAAGCAAGAAAGCATCGCTACTGGCATGGTATATTCTGGTTTTACCCACCAAGTAAAAAGTGGTGCGATAAGGGCTGTAATGAGAGATCCTAATGACGAATAGCCTGTAATAATGACAACTACGAGCCAAGTTGCGATCAACATTCCCGATAAATCCCAACCGATAGGTGCCAATGCTCCAAGTGCTGTCGCAACCCCTTTCCCCCCTCTAAAATGAAAGAAAATAGGGTATATATGGCCTAAACAAGCTGAAATGGCGATAATTCCGAGTAAAAACGGATTCAAACCGAGGAAATAGCTTAGCCAAACCGGGATCATGCCTTTTAAAATGTCGCACACTAACACAAGGCTCGCGGCAGTTTTACCACCCAGTCTTAATACGTTAGTTGCCCCTGGATTTCCTGAACCACAATCTCTTGGATCGGGGAGTCTGTAAAGACGACAAATTAATACCGCGCTGGAGATCGAGCCCAGTAGATAAGCTGCAATGATGATGACGAGAGCTAATGGTGTCATGCAGTTCCTAGAATTATTCCAATCATTCGGTGAGGAATATTTGTCTCCCCACTGTAATATGAAACGTGATGTAAGTTTGTTATCTTGAGCACTAAATTAGTAGAAAACTAATGTCGGCTTATGTCGTTTAGAAAGGGCTGTGTTATAGTCCAAATCTTATTTAACTTAGTGCTTATTCCACTTATAACACGTTAAAGTAAAATAAGCGAAAACAACCTGATAATACGCACTTTTGCTCAAATTAGGTATCCGACCTCTCACAAAATTAGCGATTGAAAATGGATCTTGTATTTATCGAACAACTTGAAGTTATTGCCTCTATCGGTGTTTATGACTGGGAACAAGAAATAAAACAAAAACTTGTGCTGGATTTAGAAATGGCACACGACAATCGACCTGCTGCATTACAAGATGATGTTATGTTAGCCCTCGATTATGCTGCGGTAAGTCAAGCTGTGACCGATTTTGTAAGTTCACAGCCATTTTTATTGGTTGAACGAGTAGCTGAAGAAGTGGCTGATCTTATTATGACTCAGTTTCAAGTTCCTTGGCTTCGAATTCGAGTGGCAAAACCGGGCGCAGTCGCTAATGCTCGAAGTGTTGGTGTTGTGATTGAACGAGGCTGTAAGTGAACACCTGTTACATCAGTATTGGTAGTAACATTGAGCCCGAATATCACCTAGTAATGGCACTCAAGGAGCTTAGGTTGCTATCTCACGGTCAACTGCGAGTATCTCGTATATTCCAAGCTGAACCTGTGGGATTTGATGGTGACAGTTTTTATAACTGTGTGGTTGAAATAAAAACGTCATCTTCCGTTGATATTCTACAAAGTTCACTTAAAGCGCTGGAGATCAAATACGGTCGTCCGATTGATGCAAAAAAGAATCAAGATCGCACCTTAGATCTGGATATTTTGCTATTTGGCAATGAGATTCGAGAACGAGATCCTCAGTTGCCGCGTGATGATCTGTATAAGTTTGCCTTTGTATTGTGGCCAATGTACGAATTGGCCCCAGAACTTGTGGTGCCAAATGATGGGCGCTCTATTGCTGAACTTTATCGCGAGATCCAATTTCAACAACAATTACAGCCAATTACATTGGCCACCGATAGTTATTAAGGACAATAAATGAGTCACTTTGAAGCTTTTATGCTGGCCCTTATTCAAGGGTTAACTGAGTTTCTTCCTATTTCGAGCTCCGCTCACTTAATTTTGCCTTCCGAAGTCTTGGGCTGGCCTGATCAAGGTTTGGCGTTTGATGTTGCAGTACACGTAGGTACTTTAGCCGCTGTGATTCTGTATTTTAGAAAAGAAGTGGTGAGTCTTCTTTCCGCTTGGTTAAACTCTATTTTTAAACAGCAGCATAATAAAGAATCCAAACTGGCATGGATGATTGTGATCGCAACGATCCCCGCCTGTATCTTTGGTCTGTTTATGAAAGATATTATTGAGCTGTATTTACGTTCAGCTTGGGTTATCGCCTGTACTACGGTTATTTTTGGTTTGTTGTTATGGTGGGTAGATAAGCACTCAGCGTTAAACAAAGATGAATACAGTGCTGGTTGGAAACAATCTCTGTTTATTGGTTTATCTCAAGCAATGGCGATGATTCCTGGTACTTCTCGCTCTGGTGCTACAATGACTGCTGCCTTGTATTTAGGTTTTACACGTGAAGCGGCAGCACGTTTTTCATTTTTAATGTCGATTCCAATTATTTTACTGGCTGGCGGTTATCTGGGGCTTAAACTGGTAACTAGTGGTCAACCTGTTGATTTAGGTGCATTAGGAATTGGTATTTCAGTCTCTTTTGTTAGTGCTTACGCATGTATTCATGTCTTCTTGAAGCTGGTTACTCGCCTTGGTATGACACCATTTGTAATTTATCGCTTATTACTCGGTATTGGCTTGATTGCCTTTTTGTTATCTAAGTAAGTTATCGGAGCCCAAGTTTATTGCTTGGGCTCTGTTGTTTCAGGCTTAGTTTGAGCGCAATGCTGTTAATGTTAAGGCAACAGCATCAATTCGTCTTAGTGCCAGTTGCTCTTTTATCTCTATGCCCTTATAGCCCTCTGCCACGATAGGTTTAACTTCCACGCCTTGAGCTGCCAAAAATGTCTGCTCTAAGATATCAGCCTGTAGGTAAGCATCCTCTTCATGTCCTGTTCGGCCTCGTGCATCTGCTCTACAACAGATCGCTAGCTGAGAAATTCTTTCAGGTTTTCGCCAAGCATCAATTTGATCAAAGATTTTAACAAAAGTGCTCGCTTTCATTTCAAAGGCATGATGTACCTTTGTATGTTGTGCGCAAACCATCAAGGCGCAATCACGGTAATCATTGGGAACTCGTAATCGCTGACAAAGTGCCTTTATAGGTTTGAGACCATCGAGACAGTGGGTTTTATGATGAGGTAAATCCTCGACTGGAGATAGTGCTTTTCCTAAGTCGTGAAGTTGGGCGGCAAAACGAATTGTTTTATCTTGGCTTAGCTGTGCCGCTTGTTTCGCAACTAAGAGTGTGTGAATGCCACAGTCAATTTCTGGATGCCATTTTTCTGGTTGTGGAATACCAAAGAGGGCATCAATTTCAGGCATCACTACTTGTAATGCGCCACACTGTCTTAATACCGTTAGAAATATTTCTGGATTTTGGCTACTTAATGATTTTTCCCACTCTTTCCAAACCCGCTCTGGCGTTAGCGCTGCAAGCTCTCCTGATATCACCATCTCCTGCATCAGTGCCATTGTTTCCGCGGCAACGGTAAACCCCATATGAGCAAAGCGAGCGGCAAAACGAGCAACACGTAAAACTCTTAAGGGATCTTCAACAAAAGCGGGAGAAACATGGCGAAGAATGCGATGTTCAAGATCCTGTTGACCACCATAAGGATCAATAAGAGTGCCATCTTTCGCTTGTGCAATAGCATTAATGGTGAGATCGCGGCGAATCAAGTCTTGCTCTAGAGTAACATCTGGTGTGAAATCACAAATAAATCCAGTGTAACCTCGGCCTGACTTGCGTTCTGTTCTTGCCAGTGCATGCTCTTGCTTGGTTTTTGGGTGCAAGAAAACAGGAAAATCAGTACCGACTTGCTCAAACCCTTGAGCAAGCATCTGTTCTGGTGTAGAACCAACAACCACCCAGTCTTTATCTACAATTGGTAATTGAAGCAGTGCATCTCGAACAGCACCTCCGACTAAATAAACTTGCACCCAAAGCTCCTAATATTGCGGTTAAGATAACATTGTGACAGTAAGCATCACCGATAATCATGACTTCAGTATACAATAATCGGTTCAACTCTGGATGATAAACCAACCGATATCATCGGCTATAACATTTGATACATGGTTATTTCATAAATAGTGATGAACCAGTTGTTAGAGTTACAGTCCAATTTTGCATTCTACTAAGAGACGAGATATTTCATGTACAAGGATTTCTTCGGGATCTCTGAAGCGCCTTTTTCTATCGTGCCCAGTGCGCGTTTTCTATTTTTAAGCGAGCGCCATCGAGAAGCTTTAACCCATATGCTATTTGGTGTCACTGATGGCGGTGGTTTTGGGCTATTAACCGGAGAAGTCGGAACCGGAAAAACAACCGTCCTTCGAGCTATGATTGCCCGATTATCACAAGAGACCCAAGTTGCAGTGATATTAAATCCGGCGCTATCGGCTCATGAGCTGTTGGCGGCTATTTGTGATGAATTTGCGTTAAGTTATACCGATAGTGCGAGTTTAAAGCAGCTATCAGATTTATTGCATCAGCATTTGTTAGCTAACCATAGTGAAGGTAAACAAACACTATTGTTAGTTGATGAAGCGCAACATTTGATGCCGGAAGTACTTGAACAATTACGTTTACTAACCAATTTAGAAACTGACAGCCGCAAGTTGTTAAAAGTGGTGTTGATTGGTCAGCCGGAACTGCAACAGTTATTGCAACAAGAACGTTTACGACAATTAGCTCAACGTATTACTTCTCGTTACCATTTATTGCCTTTAACCGTTGAGGAAGTGGGGGAATACATTCGTTATCGTCTGCGCTCAGTTGGGTGTCATTATGATGTTTTTGACGATGGTGTGATTCGATATATAGCAAAAGAAACCCAATGTATTCCCCGCCTAATTAATCTAATTTGTGATAAGTCGATGCAATTGGCTCATCATCAAGGGGTTCATCAGGTTACTAAAGCGATAGCAGAGCAAGCGTGTGAAGATGTTTTAAGTTGGCAAGTTCCTATCAATCGAGGTCAGATAGAATCCTCGAAACAAACCTTTAATTGGTCACGGTGGCTTCTACTGTCGCTATTAGGTGGTGGATTGGCTGCGGGAGCATGGCTTGCTACAGAGCATTTGTCGTTGCCATTAGGTGTGCAAACCGCGACAACAGCAGCAAAAGTGGTAACAACGGATACTCAATTAGGGCCTATGGCAAAAGAGAGTGCGCAAGAACTTTCGAGTGAACAACGCTTAGATACGGCTATAAAAGCGAGTTACCAACAACGTCAAGCGATGCAGACCTTATATCAGTTATGGGGTTTTGATTCCGCTTTAAATCAGGCTACGTGCGCGACAAGTAGCCGAGTACACTTAACTTGTTATTCAGGTAAAGGCTCTCTGACATCACTTGCTATGATCAATCGTCCAGTGATCGTAAAGTTGCAAGATGCTCATCATCATGATTTTTACGCTGTGCTATATGCGGTGACTCATAATCAAGTGCAGTTATTATTGGGTCATGAACGTATTGCGGTTACCCCCTCTTGGTTTGAGCAACGTTGGGATGGTAACTATCAGTTACTATGGCGCCCTCCATTCGGTGATGATGCCAGCATTCGATATGGCCAGCAGGGCCCTCGTGTTGCTTGGTTAAACCAACAGCTCAATACTTTTTTAGGTGAACCTCAAACGAACCAAAATTATTTTGATCAAGGGTTAGTGGATAAACTGCGTCGATTCCAACGTTCACAATCGCTCAATGCTGATGGTATAGCGGGTAAACAAACTTTAATGGTCCTTGATTCTGCATTAAGCCTGCCTGGTCCAACATTACAACCTGAAGGTGTGTGATTATGTCTAATATTCTTACTGCCATTAAAGCGTCGGAAAAAGAACGACAAAACCATGCCAATGCCTCTGTTAGTCCAATTATTCATCCGATGAAGACGATTAAAGAGCAACACAAAGCGAAAAACTCTTGGTTGGTTCCTCTGCTTATTGCTGTTGTGCCCGCTACGTGTGTTGTCGGGTACAAGTTGTATGCCCAGCAAAGTCATACAGTGACGGCTTCGGTATCACCAGCATCTTCGAGTACCTCTCATGAGGAGATATCAACACTTTCAGAAGTGGCTGTGGTTACAAAGCCTAAAAACGCGCCTGTAAGAGTCAATAAGGATATAGAATTTCTATCTTATCCAGTTTTGACAACTGAGCCGCTACCGCAAGGTAATAGTGATTACTATGCACCTCCAGCGGAAGTCTCCGCGCCAGCAGAGCCTGCGATGTATGCGGGTAATTATGGTGAAAGTGCTACGACAGATTATGACTCTCACTCATCAGAGCCAGTTAAAACAGCACCACAAGATCCATATCAGTTAGATAATTTGGATTTTTCTGGGGTTGATCCTAAATTAGCACAGCAGTTGAAATCGGCTATTGCTGCTACAGATGGCCAGACTTTTAGTGATAAAGAGCTTGATAGAACTGGGGATGAACAAGTCAAGATCGCCAAGCATAAGGCTATTCCTATTGCTGATTTGCCCGTTACTGTTCAAAACAAACTCCCTTCAATGAATTTTCAGCAGCATATTTATTCTTCTAAGCCACAAAATCGCTGGGTCAAAGTTAATGGCCAAGAACGGCATGAAGGGGATACGATCGCATCGGGTGTTGTGTTGAAGAAGATTGAGCAACGAGATGTTATCTTAGGTTTTGATGGTTATGATATTGCAATGCCTTCGTTATCAGAATGGTAGTGATAACACTTGAATTGAAGTAAAGAAAAGCTCATTCTGGTAACAAACAAAAAAGGCCGCAGTTCAGATTGCGGCCTTTCAATTTATTTAATGTTTGTCTATTGGTTTATGCCCAGCCGTTATGACGCTTACGGCGGCGTGGGATAATATGAGGTAACACTAAACCAAGTAGTAAACCAACGCCTGCAACCATACCGCCATACATGAACCAACGCATTAGTAGGTCATCTTTTTGCGTATCAATTTTAGCTCGTAGTTCGCGGATTTCTGTTTGTGCTGTCGACAGTTGCTCATTGAGTTTACTGTTGCGATCTTCAAGCTCTGTGATCTGTTGGTTACGTTGATCTAACGTAGTTTTCATTCCAGCATTACGGCTATCGTTTGAAGTGATAGATTCTGCCAGTTTTGTTTTAACTTCTGCTAACTCTTGCTCAAGAGCTGGAACGCGCTCTTTTAAGCCCATTTGAGTTGAGATAAAGTCGCTGTTTACCCAACCTGTACGGCCTTTGTCATCTTTAACACGGCTAAAGCCTGAGCTCTTATTGGTATCGAGTAATACCACTTTTGAACCTGCATCAATACTGCCCATAATACGGTATTGATTACTTGGGCCTGTATGCATATAAGTAAACAGGTTATCTGAGATATAACGGGTCGCTTCTGCTTGTGCTGATGTGGTAACAACAGCGCAAACAAATAGCAGTAAACTAATTAGATGCTTCACAATCTGAATCCTTGAGGGGGAGCCTTCATTCTGGGGTGACATACTAAGAAGTTTGCGGGGCAGGTGCAAGTTAGGGATTGGTAAAACTGGTCAAAGAATCGCAAAAAAAAAGGGAGGCAAAGCCTCCCTTCAACAAAATCTTTCGCTATTAGCCGAATACAGCTCGCATAACGTAGTAGAACACAACAGCAAGCAGAGCGCCTGCTGGCAGTGTTACAACCCATGATGCAACGATATTACGCACAACACCAAGGTTAAGTGCTGCAATACCACGAGCAAAGCCTACACCTAATACTGCGCCAACAAGTGTTTGCGTAGTTGAAATAGGTAAACCTGTACCGGATGCAAGAACAACAGTAGACGCAGTTGCTAGCTGAGCTGCAAAACCACGACTAGGTGTTAGTTCGGTAATGCCAGTACCTACGGTAGCCATTACTTTGTGACCTAGAGTTGCTAGACCCACAACGATACCAATGCCGCCTAGAGGAAGAATCCACCATGCAATTTCAGCTTTATCAGCAATTTGGCCGCCATGTTGAACCGTTGATACGATTGCAGACAGAGGACCGATCGCATTTGCAACATCGTTAGAACCATGAGCAAATGCCATTGCACACGCTGTTACTACCATCAATACGCTAAATACACTTTCTACGCCAGCGTAGCCGTTAGAGCTCACTACGTTGTCGTTGTCTTTATATTTACGTTGAATGTAGAAGTAACCGAATACCATAACAAGCAGAGAAACGACTAGCGATGCTACCCAAGCTTCACCATTTGTTAGATGAAGACCTACGTGTTTCAGACCTTTCTTGATTGTTACCAGCGCAATGACCATCGCAGTGATAAACATATAAACAGGAACGAAACGCTTCGCATTGACTAGAGGCTTGTCAGTATCAAAAATCAGGCGTTGTGCACTGATAAAAATGAAATAGGCAAAAATACCTGCAATCAGTGGGGTGATTAACCAGCTACCCACGATACCTTGGATTGAGTGCCAATCCACTGCATCGGTACCTACAGACACACAAGCGAAACCGATGATAGCACCGATAATTGAGTGAGTAGTAGATACAGGCCAGCCCATATAAGAAGCAACCAACAGCCATGTACCTGCTGCAAGAAGAGCAGACATCATACCGTAAACAAGTATTTCTGGTTGGTGAGCATAGAGAGAAGTTTCGATCACACCCTTACGGATAGTATCGGTAACTTCACCACCTGCGAGGTAAGCACCTGCAAACTCAAAAATCATTGCAATGATGATAGCTTGCTTAACGGTAAGTGCTTTCGAACCTACAGAAGTACCCATAGCATTAGCAACGTCATTCGCGCCAATACCGATTGCCATTAAAAGACCAAAGATAGCCGCCACTCCGATAATCAGAGAGCCGTAGTTAGCCAGGATTTCCATTGTAAAACCTTGTTTTTGTTAAATTCTCGCTATTAAGATCGCGATAGCATGATTTCTAGTCGTGAGCCGACACGTTGTGCCTGATCAGCGATACCGCCAACCCACTCGAGAATTTTGTATAGGAACATGACATCCACCGGGCTGTGTTGGTCTTCGATGGACATAAGTTGTTGACGCAATTTAATCTGCATAGAATCGGTATCGTCTTCGATAACATCTAGCTGATTAATCATTTCAGCAACAAGCGTCACTTCCCTACCTTTGAATCCCGTTTCAAGCAGTTCGTCTAGCTCGTTAATAACACGACGAGCCTGATCCGCAGCGTCTAAACAACGGCGAACATAAGCAAGAAAGTCAGGATACATTATTTCAGGGATTTGTAGCTTACGGCCTAAGACTCGACCAGCGATATCTTTAGACAGGTTAGCTAACTTATCCTGTTGAGTTAACAGACCTAACATGTCAGTACGATCTACTGGCATAAATAGGCCACGAGGAAGTTTCAGACGGATCTCACGCTTCAACACATCCGCATCTTTTTCAAGCTGCGAGATTTGTTCACGTAAGGTCGTTGCCTGATCCCATTCTCCTGCATGACATGCTTCAAAGAATGGTACTAGCAAATCACAACATTCATTGACGCGAGTCACGTGACGTTGCAGTGGTTTTATCGGGGACTTTGCAAATAACCCCATAATTGTATTTACTGGCATAGCCGATCAACCTAAAGAGAGCCCAACAAGGCTATTTCTTGAGCGATGGTCATTGAGGCGCGCATGTTAACGTATATATGAGTATAGTGGAACTAATTTCGATCAAGGTTTTGTCGATATTTCGGGCTTGCCCTATGAAGAAATAGCAAATATCCTTGGTTTGCCACTGTTTATAGGTATAACTATGGAAACCGAGATAGAACTGAAGTTTTTTGTTTTTCCGGAGTTTTCAACTCAGCTATTAACCAAAATTTCTGAGATGAAAATTCTGCAACAAAGTAGCCGCTTATTAGGTAACGTTTACTTTGATACCCCTGATCAGCAATTGCGCCAACATGATATTGGTTTGCGCGTTCGTCGTTTTGATGATGTGTTTGTTCAGACGTTAAAAACTGCAGGAAGGGTTGTCGCAGGACTTCATCAACGTCCTGAGTACAATGTCGAAATTACAGGTCAAGAACCTGATTTATCCCTTCATCCTCAAGATGCTTGGCCTGAAGGATTAGATATAGCGGCACTACAGCAGCAATTATGCCCTCTGTTCTCTACCGACTTTGAACGTCAGCAATGGCTTGTCGCTATGGCTGATGGTAGTCAAATAGAGGTGGCTTTTGACCAAGGACAAGTGAGTGCTAATGGCAAAAGTGAGCCAATTTGTGAAGTTGAACTTGAACTAAAATCGGGCCAAACCGACGCTTTATTTACCTTAGCTCGTGAATTGTGTGCTCAAGGTGGAATGCGTTTAGGCAATCTAAGTAAAGCGGCTCGTGGTTATCGTTTAGCGACCGACTATACTGGCGACGAAGTTAAAGCCTTGGGTTTGGTTCCAGCTTCTAACAATGAGTCAGTAGAACAGGTTTTTGTTCGTTCTCTTGAACATGCATTAGAGCATTGGCTTTACCACGAACAAATCTATGTTGAGCGCCAAGAGCAGGCCGCATTAATTCAGATTACGCAAGCTATCAGTTTGTTACGCCAAATTTTAGTGGTGTTTGGTAGCATGATCCCTCGTCGGGCAAGTGCCTTGCTACGTCAAGAATTGCAGTGGCTGGAAGGGGAGTTAGACTGGGTTGAAGAAGCTGAAAATATTCAAGACTTGCTCTCTGAACGAGGCTACCAGTTAAAGAAACTTAATGCTCGCAAGCAGATAATGCAATTACTGGAAGCTCGTTACGATGAACTGCCTGAACGTGATGATATGTTACGTTTACTGCAATCTGGACGTTACTGTGGTCTATTATTGAATTTAAGTAGCTGGATCTTAAGCCACGCTTGGCAGCCATTTTTAGATGATAAATCGCGGGAAAAATTAGCAAGTTCAGCTAAAACGTTCTCCGATGGTTTCTTAACTCGCTCATGGCAAGAGTTACAAGATGTTTTTCCCTTAGAACGTCAATTATCTCGTTTAGATTATCTGGATCAGCAGCCACGTTTATTACGCAATCTAATGA
The DNA here is from genome assembly GCF_003026815.1 of Photobacterium damselae. Lineage (GTDB taxonomy): Bacteria > Pseudomonadota > Gammaproteobacteria > Enterobacterales > Vibrionaceae > Photobacterium > Photobacterium damselae. Next base: position 74,405 of record NZ_PYOG01000021.1, read on the forward strand.
GTGGGGTCTGTTTCGCTAACTTGTATGATGAAGAGCGTCGAAACAACTTCCGTCTACCTTGGTTAGATTTATTGCAAGGTGTTGAAGATCTTCGGGAGCTAGAACCTATTCGTCAGATTTGTCCTCAGTTTAGTGATGACGATCTGCAACAGATTGAAAAATGGTTAGAGCGCAAAGATGAATCGTTATTACACGCCATGGATCAGACCCGCCAGATGGGTATTGAGTTAACACCATACTGGCCGTAAATTCTGCTTGAAAGTGCCTCAGAGATTATCTGGGGCATTTTTTTTATCACTTTCTTCCTGCTCGGCCATACGTTTTTCAATTCGTTCCAGTCGTTGTAATAGCGCTTGTTGATTGGCCAGCATTTGGCGCCATTCTTGCCGATGCTCTTTTTCTTGTTGTTCTTTTTGATGCTGCGGGTCGGTAATAATGGAGCTAACTAAACCCGAAATCATACCAAATACACCCACACCACAAACAATCACCATAGTACCCAATACTTTACCTAACGTAGTTACTGGGTAGTGATCACCATAACCGACGGTTGAAATAGTCACAATTACCCACCATAAGGCGTCACTAGCAGAATGAATATTGGCATTCGGGTCTTTTGCTTCAATCAATAAAATGAAAGATGATCCTATCGTAATAAGTACCGTTAACAGTAAGCAGATGGTGGCAATGGTGGCTTCACGGCGATTTTCTTGTAACTGTTGCATGATGTGTTTACTGGAGCGGAGTAGGCGTACCACTCGAAACACTTGAACTAAACGAGCAAAACGGAAGGGCTCGATAACGGGTATACTCGCCATAAAATCAGGCCAGTGCCGTTTTAGATAATTTGTTTTCTCTTCACTGCGAATAAAGTCAGTTAACAATTGGCACCAAAACAGCAGACAAATGAAAGTATCAACGCCTAAAAAAATCAGGTAAACCGAGTCTTGTTTGGGAATAAACAACATACTGGTGACCAGAGCTAATGAGATCAAAGACAGAACAAAGGCCATCAAGCTCATGGGATGAAGATCATGTTGATGCTGTGGTCGGTATTTCATTGTAGGCCTTTCTTACTGAGCATGTGGGTCGGTCTTTACGATGCCTACTATGCCATATTTCTTTATCTGGCACTAAGTCACCGTTAACACTGTTATCTCTTTGCGTGTAAACACTGGTTGAGTGTTTTTTTTATTGCTAAGGTAGTGAGACTTATTTTGCGCTCAAGGATTGGTAACATGGCGTCGGTCTCTATCCCTTCAATGACTTATCTTGAACAAGCTTGTGATAAAGCTTGGCAAACAATGGCTCAATCTCACCCTAAAGCTCTACAGTTATGGTCTGAAATAGAACAGGAGCAATTACAAACGGTCGTGGGTTTAAGTGACTTCATTTTTCAATCCTTAAGCCGTAATGAAGGGTTGTTACATTGGGTTCATCAGCACAAAGATGACCAGAGTCGTAGTCAAGAGTATCGATCTCAGTTACAGCAACAACTGGCCCAAGCGCATAATGAGAATAATGTGATGAGAATTTTACGTCAGTTTCGTCGCCAAGAGATGGTGTGGATTGCTTGGCGTGATTTTACCCAGCAGACTCCTCTAGATGAGTGCCTTTCCCATTTATCTTTACTTGCCGAAGCCATGATTATGGAAGCGTATCAATGGTTATATCAGCAATGTTGCCAAGAGTGGGGAACTCCCGTTAATGAACATGGTGAACCACAACCTATGCTGATCCTAGGTATGGGCAAATTGGGTGGCGGTGAGCTTAATTTCTCATCCGATATTGATCTAATCTTCACTTACCCTGAAAACGGGGAAACCCAAGGCGCTCGCCGAAGTATTGCTAATGCCCAGTTTTTTACTCGATTAGGCCAACGTCTGATTAAAGCGTTAGATCAGGTTACATTTGATGGTTTCTGTTACCGAGTTGATATGCGGTTGCGCCCTTTTGGTGAGAGTGGCCCTTTGGTAATGAGTTATGCCGCTTTAGAAGATTATTACCAAGAGCAAGGGCGAGATTGGGAACGCTATGCCATGATCAAAGCGCGAGTTATGGGTAAAGAGCGCTTTGAACAGTATCAAACGTTACGACAAATGCTGCGTCCTTTTGTGTTTCGTCGCTATATCGATTTTAGTGCGGTGCAATCTTTGCGTCGAATGAAAGCAATGATTGGTAGTGAGGTTCGACGCCGAGGGTTGACCAACAATATTAAGTTAGGTGCAGGAGGGATTCGAGAAGTTGAGTTTATCGCCCAATCTTTCCAACTTATTCGAGGTGGACGAGAACCGAGTTTACGTGGTCGAGGCTTATTGGAAACACTTGCTGCGATTGAAGAACTTCATCTATTAGATAGTGAGGATTCACTTACCTTAAAAAATGGCTATGTTTTTTTACGTCGACTCGAAAATTTATTACAAGCAATTGATGATAAACAGACGCAAACCTTGCCAGATAAGCCGCTAGATCAAGAGCGATTGGCGTATGCGATGGGATATGAGTCATGGTCATTGTTGCAACAGGCTATCAGCGAACACATGGTTCGTATTCATCAAATCTTTGGTTTGCTCATTGGTGGTGAAGACGAACAAGAAACCGTAGATTGTGCTAGTGAATACCAAGAATTGTGGGCGATGGTGAAAAAGGAAGATGTTGTTCGAACCATCTTAACAGAACTTGAGGCTCCTGAGGTCGATTCCCAAACATCGATTTTATCGTCAATGAAGCAAGAGCTCTCTAAACGAACCTTAGGCCCAAGAGGTCGAGAGGTACTGGCTAAGCTGATGCCAATGGTACTTAGCCATATTGTTACTCGACCTGATGCGGCGTCCGTATTATCTCGTATTACTAAGCTTATTGTTCGCATAGCAACACGCACGACTTATCTTGAACTATTAAGTGAGCATCATGGCGCATTAGAGCAGCTGGTTCGCTTATGTTCTGCGAGTCCAATGGTGGCAGAACAGTTAGCTCAATATCCTATTTTGCTAGATGAATTACTCGATCCACAACATCTGTACCATCCCACTCCAATTGATGGATACCAAGATGAATTACGTGAGTATCTCGCCCGTATTCCAGAAGAGGATATGGAGCAGCAGATGGAAGCCATTCGTCAATTTAAGCAGACTCAGCTATTAAGGATTGCAGCGGCTGATATCGCTGGGGCACTGCCTGTTATGAAGGTTAGTGATCATCTGACGTATTTAGCTCAAGCGATTATTGGTGCTGTGGTTAATCAAGCTTGGTTCCAGATGAAAGAAAAGTATGGTGAGCCAACCCATTTACTGGAACGTGAAGGGCGAGGATTTGCGGTGGTAGCTTACGGTAAACTTGGCGGTATTGAGCTCGGTTATGGTTCGGATCTGGATCTGGTTTTTCTCCATGACTGTCCGAGTAATGTATACACCAATGGCAAGAAAGAGATCGATGGCCGTCAATTTTATCTTCGATTAGCGCAACGTATTATTCATCTGTTTTCAACTCGTACCGCATCTGGCGTGTTGTATGAGGTCGATATGAGACTGCGACCATCAGGGGCTTCTGGGTTATTGGTTAGTACCATTGATGCTTTTGCGCAATACCAGCAGCAAGAGGCGTGGACATGGGAGCATCAAGCATTAGTGCGAGCTCGAATGGTCTATGGGGACCCAGCGTTGCAGCAAGAATTTACTGCGATTCGGCAGCAGGTTTTAGCTCAAGAGCGAGATAAAGTAACCCTTCGTCACCAAGTGGTAGAAATGAGATTGAAGATGCGAGCTCATTTAGGCCATAAACAACCGGGTAAGTTTGGTTTAAAGCAAGATATCGGTGGTATTACGGATATCGAGTTTTTAGCTCAATATTTGGTATTAGCGTATGCCAGTGAATATAAAGCGATTACGCGATGGTCTGATAATGTTCGTATTTTCGATATCCTGAGTCAATGTGATGTGATCTCTTATCCTCAAGGGCAACAACTGACTCAAGCTTATTGTGAAATGCGAGATGCTATTCATCGTCTGAGCTTGCAAGAACAATCGGCTTATTGTGAGCCAACATTATTTGCCGAGCAGCGCCAATGGGTTGAGCAAGCTTGGTCGCAATGGCTTGGCATTGAAATTGATACTGACTCTGTGGTTTTTAAGTAAAGTAAAAAGCGAAATTAACAGACGGTTAGTGAAAGAAAAAAAGGCTTTATGTTAGTATTTAGCTGTAATCATCATTGTGGAGAAAACCATGAAATTGACGCTTCCTAATTACGAACAAGCTAATGTAGTAGTATTAGGCGATATTATGCTTGATCGTTATTGGTATGGACCTACGGGGCGTATTTCACCTGAAGCACCGGTTCCTATTGTAAAAGTGGACCAAATTGAAGATCGTCCTGGCGGTGCCGCTAACGTTGCGATGAATATTGCTGCTTTAGGTGGTCAGGTTAATCTGATCGGTTTTACTGGTGCTGATGAGTCTGCACAGTTTTTAACGCAGAAACTGACTTCTCTTAACGTTGAATGCCAGTTTGCAGAAGTTGCTTCTCACCCAACGATTACTAAGTTGCGAGTCATGAGTCGTGGTCAACAATTACTGCGTTTAGATTTTGAAGAGAGCTTTCACGGTGTTGAGCCAACGGCGTTACTAACCCATTTAGATCATGCGCTAGCGCAAGGCGTGAAAACGGTTATTTTCTCTGATTATGCGAAAGGTGCACTAGAGCATGTTCAGACTATGATTCAACGCGCTCGCCAGGCTGGTGTTGCAGTGTTGGTAGATCCTAAAGGGACGGATTTTGAACGTTATCGTGGTGCGACACTATTAACACCAAATTTATCTGAATTTGAAGCGGTAGTGGGTAAAACACAAAGTGATGATGAGTTGGTCACTAAAGGCCTTGAGTTGATTGAACGATTTGAGCTAGAAGCTCTGTTAGTGACTCGTTCTGAACATGGCATGACACTGTTGCAGAAGGGGCAAGAGCCACTGCACATGCCGACGCAAGCTCAAGAAGTTTATGATGTGACAGGCGCGGGTGATACCGTTATTTCTGTGCTGGCAGCCTCTCTATCAGCGGGTAAATCGTTGGCTGATTCTTGTAAATTAGCCAATGCTGCCGCTGGTGTTGTTGTTGGTAAACTTGGCACATCAACGTTATCTACGATTGAGCTAACCAATGCTATTCACGGCAGCCAAGACAGTGGATTTGGTGTAGTAACAGAAAGCCAATTAAAAGCGGCTGTTGCTGCGGCTCGCGCTCGTGGTGAAAAAGTAGTGATGACCAATGGCTGCTTTGATATTTTGCACGCAGGCCATGTAGCTTACTTGAATGAAGCGGCAAAACTGGGTGATCGCTTAATCGTTGCGGTGAATTCAGATGCGTCAGTACAAGCGTTAAAAGGCCCTGGACGCCCTGTGAATCCAGAAGATCGTCGTATGGCAGTACTCGCAGGTCTAGGTGCCGTTGATTGGGTTGTTCCTTTTAGTGAAGAGACTCCTCAGCGATTAATCAGTGAAGTTCTTCCAACGTTACTAGTTAAAGGTGGCGACTATAAGCCTGAAGAAATAGCAGGCGGAAAAGAAGTGATTGCCGCTGGTGGCGAAGTGAAAGTCTTGAACTTTGAAGATGGTTGCTCAACCACGGAAATCATTAATGCCATTCGTGGTGGTCGAGGTTAAGCTACAATAGCTTAAGTTGCGATAAGTCACACTGATATGGAATACAAAAATGCCACTTCAATGAAAGTGGCATTTTTATTTCTAGCGTATTAATCAGCGTCTAAGTTAAACGATATTATTTTTTCGCTACCGCTTTTAAGCCTTGGTTAATATCTAGGATATCTTGCTCGCTTAGTGTACCAACAGCTTGTTTTAGCTGAAGTTGGCTCAGAATATAGTTATAACGAGCATCGGCTAATTGACTGTTAGCATTGTACAAACTCTGGGTTGAGTTCAGTACGTCAACAATGGTACGAGTACCAACATCAAAGCCCGCTTCTGTTGCTTCTAATGCTGATTTTGCCGATACCACAGATTGTTGGTAAGCACGCAAGGAAGCAATTGATGAGTTGATGTTGTTGTAATAAGCACGAACATCTTTTACTACGCTACGGTATTGTTGCTCTAGTTGCTCACTGGCAGAAACATAAGCAAACTGTGCTTGTTTTACTTCAGATGTTGTACGACCACCGGTATAAACAGGTAGGTTCATTGTTACACCTGCAGTTAAAGAGCCGTCATCGTTACCCATTCGTGTTTGATCGTAGCTATAGCCAGTATCAAACGATAGGGTTGGTAGATGACCGGATTCTGCTAGTGAAATCTTATTGCGAGCCACATCTTGAGCAATGCGGTAAGTTAGCAAGGTCAAGTTTTCTGTTTCTGCGCCTTTCACCAAGTCATTCACTGGCTTACCAGGATTACTTGCTGAGAACGACTTAGTATCAAGAATATCAAGGTTCTTGTGCGCTTGGCCTGTGATTTCACGAAGCTCTTCGTAACTGTTTGTTAGCGCATTTTCTTTCAAGATTTCGCTTGCTAATACGCTGTCGTATTGAGCTTGAGCGTCATATACGTCAGTAATTGCAGATAGACCAACATCAAAACGCTGTTTCATCTGCTCAAGTTGACGACCTACGGCTGCTTTTTCAGCTCGTACAAATGTCAGATCATCTTGTGCTTTAAGAACATCAAAGTATGCTTTTGATACTCGCATGATCAGAGCTTGTTGCGCTGCAGCGTAAGCCGCATCACTTTGACGAGCCTGTTGCTCTGAAATGTCTAGGTTCACCCAGCTAGAACGGTTATAGATAGATTGACTTAGCTGTAAGCCGGTATTGAAACCGTGGTTATCTACCGCTGGAGTATCGGCATCCATAAAGTTACCTTTATAGCCTGCAGATAAATTGATTTGTGGTAGAAGTGAACTGCGAGCTGAATTGATCGCTTCAAAAGCAGCATCTTTATCGGCTGCCGCTTTCAGTAGTTGCGGATCATTTTGTTTCGCTTGTTGATAAATTTCGGCTAGGTTATCAGCCAATGCTGACTGGCTTAAACCGCCAAACGCAACGCTAATAAAAAGCGGAAGCAATTTTTTCATGGATGCCTTTCCTGGTCCTGCTGATAAACAAAAAATCGTGGGCAAGATATCAGTGTACACAACAAAACCTTGCTGGAAACTGATCCTTACCTTTATTTACGTTAATTATAACGAATAATATTAAGCGCTATCTTATCCTAAAACAGGTTTTTCAACGATGTTTTATTCAGCGTTACTCTATTTTAATTCTTTACGCTTAAAAAAAGACTTAAAAATATACGTAATAATTATTAAAAAAGTTGAATTTGATCATTGCTGAGCGTCCTAATGAATGAAATGATAGTACGAATATAGATTTATTGAAGAACAATGTTGGTGATTTTTATGCGCCATTTTCAATAAAGACAGCGAGTTAAGGATGATTGCAATGTGCGACTCAATGAAAAAACAATCGGATATTCATCTTTTTGGCCATAATGATGTAGAGGTATTAAATTCTGATACGCTCTATCAAGGCTTTTTTAAAATGGTGAAGTATCGCTTTCGTCATCGCTTATTTGCTGGTGGTTGGAGCCTGCCTATCGAGCGAGAAATGTTTGAGCGAGGCCATGCAGCAGCACTGCTTCCTTATGATCCAAAAACGGATCAAGTGGTTTTGATTGAACAGTTTCGTGTAGGAGCCATGGCTGCTGGGTGTCAACCATGGCAACTAGAGATAGTGGCGGGTATTATCGAGTCTAATGAGAGTCCTGAAGATGTCGTTGTCCGAGAAGCGGTGGAAGAAGCTGGCGTTGATGTTAGCGACTTAAGAAAAGTCACTCGCTACTTATCAAGCTCTGGTGGCTGTTCTGAAATGTTGGATATTTTTGTGGGTACGGTGGATAGTCAAACAGCAAGTGGTCTTCATGGATTAGAAGAAGAAGGCGAAGATATCCGAGTGCATGTTGTGAGCCGAAATCAAGCCTATCAATGGGTAGAATCGGGTAAAATTGAGAATGCCGCATCCATTATTGCGTTACAATGGCTACAGTTGAATTATCAGCAATTACAGTTATTGAAATAAAAGCAGACAGAAGGTCAAAGGGGACCGATTGAAGACAAAATATACGGTAGATTTAGCTCAATTAATGCGGCTTTATGAAACCAATTATGCGAAGTTGCTGCCATTATTACCGAAAAATGATGCGGTAGGTGATGAAACCGTATATATGGTACAAGAGCATGAATACCGCTTGAAAATTCTAGAATCGACTCGATATACCACGCTTATCACGTTAGAAAGGGTTGATGAGGGAGCTCTAATAGCAGATTATTTGATTACTCAGATGGTGATCAGGCTCTATCATGATGCTCGAGTCGCAGAAGTGTGTTCAGCACAGCAGATTTCCCGTTTCAAGCCAAGGTATGATTACCCCAATTTACGCATGTTACAACAAGATGAAAAACATCAAGTAAATCGTTTCTTGCATGATTGGTTAAGCCTCTGCTTAAGATTTGGCCTAAGAAAACAATCGGTATATTAAATTTATAATTTTAAGAAAACAGGGTTTTAGACGTTTTGTTGACCTATTCGCTACCACCTAGACAATCAGATAGTGTGGTTCTTCTTCAAATTACAGATACGCATCTTTTTGCTAACGATGCGGGGAGTCTGCTAGGCGTTGCAACCAAGGACAGTTTTCATGCCGTCTTGGCGGCAATTGATCATCAAGCACGCCCGTTTGATGCTATTATTGCAACGGGAGATATCTCCCAAGATCACAGCACAGAATCTTATCAGCATTTTGCCCAAGGTATCGCACGCTGGCAGCAACCTTGTTTTTGGTTGCCTGGGAATCACGATTATCAACCAAGCATGAAAGCGGTACTGCCTTCTCCTCAAATTAAACCTTGTGAGCAGGTCTTATTAGGTGAACATTGGCAAATGATTCTACTTGATAGTCAGGTGCCCGGTGTACCTCATGGTGAGTTGCGAGCTGAGCAATTGGAGATGTTAGACAGAGCATTAGCCGCTCACTCCGAACGCCATGCTTTAGTATTGTTGCATCATCATCCTCTAGCTGCTGGTAGCGCATGGCTTGATCAACATCAATTGCATAATGCAGATGATTTCTGGCAAGTGTGTTTATCCCAATTTAAAATGTCCTTTTTCTTTCCCAGATTAAAATGTCTCTTTTTAAAGTAGCTCATCTTGCTCAGAAACTGGTTATAGAGTAGGGAAGTCACGGCTTTTTTCTGGTACTGGGTT
>NZ_PYOG01000022.1 GCF_003026815.1 Photobacterium damselae
TGCCGCTTCTAATTTAAATTCAGCACTAAATAATCGTCTTGTTCGTTTTGTCATGATGTCACCTATTCATGTTAAGAGGTGATGATATCACCTCTGAGTAGGTGGCCAAATTTAATGTACCACTACATAAAAGTACATTTAATTCAGTCGTCGGGTTCAACTAAATAAACCAATCTCTCTTACGATTTGTGAGCGATATTTATTTAAGTTACTTTCCGTTAAATATAAAGGCTATATAGCAACGCTTAATCTTTTTTGCATGTTAGAGCATCAGTGTGTAGTGGCAATGTTAGTAAAAGTAGAACATTAGGAGCTTGTTATGCTTTCCCTTATCTGAAACTCCCGAAAGAGCATAAAATCTAACTTAGTTTGTCTAATTATTAGGTTATATGGTGGCTCCAACAAAGCGATCTCTTCCCAAGATTGCCTTGCGACTAAACCAATTGGCATTATATTTTTATTATTCAAATTAGAACCGTAACCGACAAGGGTATAAGTGATTGGTTCATGATATACGCATGCTTGGAGCGTTTGAAAATTTTAATCTGCATCGGTCTTGATAAGAATTAACCGCGTCCGATTGAGTGGATAGTTCTTTATGATCAGCAGTGAAGTGCTGAATGATATATTTAGCATCAGTGTCGTTATAAATGAGTTGCACAAATCCAATATGAGTTAGCTCATGACTGTAGTTATTAAAATAGACTTTGAATGTGCAATTTATATATTTATTGCACCCCCACGTTAATAAAGACTTTTGAATATCATCGAAGGAATCGTGTTCATAAACAACTAAGATTTTTTCATCGAGTGAATGTTCGTAGTTAATACTCGCCATAATTTATCCCTGACCGTGATTACTAAAAAAACAAAGCGATCTCTCATCAAGATCGCTTTGCATCTAAAAACGTTTCCCAAACCGACTGGTATTATCTTTCCATTCTTCAACAGCAGAACGTAACCAACGCAAGGGCATGAGTGTAATTGGTTCAGGGAAGCCTCGTTTTTGTCGCCACTTATAAATAGTTGCTCGACTGGTAATCTGAAACATCTCTAAGACTTCAACGTGACTAATTAAAAGATGTGTTGATTGCTCATTAAGTTCAGCATAAGTTTTTGCTGGTGGCGGTGAATCAGGTTGTTGGCTTTCTTGTTTATTTTTATAGTGTGACGGTGTCACATTTAAGCTGTTTTCTGTGGTATAAGACATGTTTACAGTAGGGTAGCTGTTGTAATCGAACATGTTAGATTCCTTATTCATATGTTTTATTAACAAAATTAGAAAGACGAACTCGATTTATGGTATGCCAACATCGAGCGTCACCTTTAAATAAGCCCCCAGATTTTAATTTGGCGCATCCTTCGGGAAGTTGCTCACCACAATATTGGCAAGTTCCTAGTGATTCTTTAATCTGCGCCATTTCGGTATGTACGCGATGAATCATTAACTGTAATGCCTCAGTATTTTTACAAGGCTTATTTGGATAAGAGAAAAAAGCGCAAATTTCATTTAATTGGCTTGCTTCAGTGGTACTCAACGGAAGAGGATAGAGCGTAATCCCCTGAGCAGCTCGGCGGTCTCTCAAACGTTGAGCGCGTTTAGCCGCTTGTTGCCGTATTTTTTCCTTATTACTCATTGCACAAAATACCTTTACTGAAGTTATGTTTTGAATCAATTAGTTGCGGGATGGTCAGTCCTACGTTATCCTAAAGAGGATCCTTAGTGTTTAAAAGCTAGGGCTCATTGCACGAGATACCCCATTGGGTTTGGTCACCTGATGGGTTTTCTTTTTTCGTATGTTATTGCTGGTATTGTTCAAAATATTTACGATCGTCTGAAACGGTAATCCCATATTGCCTAGCGCGGTTCAATGTCAGTTCTTTTATGTTTTCTACAAGTGCAAGTTGAATGCGTGTCTTTTCCTCATGTTCAGGCTTTCTCAGTAGGTGTTTTTCATACATCTTTTCTCGATCATCCAAGTCATTCATGATTGTGACGAAGAAAGCGGTTAATTCATTACACATTAATAATCCTTCCTAAAAATCCGGGTGGTCAGCCCTGGCTCATTTCACAAAAGTTTGATGTCCGTTATTACAAAATCATCGAATGTCACCATATATCCATCTTTGATTAGCTCACTTAACTGTGAGATATCTCGCTCTTCATAATGTCCAAATCGAGGATCTCTTGGATTGAGTAGAACTTCCTCCATATCACTTTTACGTTTTACTACCCATGCAGTGGGTTGAATTAACGTTTCTTTTATTTTTACGAGTAATACAGCGTCATTGATTAATCTCATTACGTTCATCCTTAAGAAATAAAAGTGATGACTTCAGCAGCAAATTCTTCAGCAATTTTTTGAGTAATTTCCATATCGAGAGGGCAATATTTTGAAATACCCCAACCATTTTTAGGGTTAGGGATCAAGGTCATAACTTTGTAATCTGATAGTAGGGGGTCATTTGATTTTGATACATCAACTAACCCGTACCTTGTTTGATAAATAGTGTTCATCAAATACCTTAGATTCACGTTTTGTGTAATTAGATGCTACACGTTTCGTGTTTGTTGTGTCAACACAATTTGTGAATTTTGAGGGTGGGGTATAAAAAAACCGCCATGATAGTTGGCGGTTTTTAGAATTTGAGAAGTGCTAGTTAGAATAGTCTTAATTTAGCGTCCACAATCACTCCAATAATCCTACAGTTACCGTTAATTGGTAACGTTGGATATTGAGGATTAAGAGGCTTTAGATAACGTTGACCTGCATCAATCATAAGTTTTTTAAACGTAGCTTCATTTACATCAGTTAGTTTAGCGGCAACAAGTGAGCCATTTTCGGCTGCTCTCTCTGTATCAACTAATACGAGAGTTCCCTCTGGGAAACTTATTCCCGTTGGTGATGTCATAGAATCGCCATGAACTCTTAACCAAAAACTATTTTTACTTGTTCGTTCAGTGGTTTGGTACCATTCAGTAATAGTTTCTACTGGGTATGGCTCACAAGCTTCCGTCCATATACCAGCCTGCACTGAGCTTAAAACAGGAAATGAATTTTGATAGCTAGGTTGTATGTCAATAGTAGATATATTCATTAGTTCAGGTAACTCACTATCATCAAACAGTATCTGATAGGCTTTAATACCTAAATGCTTAGCTAGTGTATCTGCATCATCTAAACTTATACTTCTGATTCCAGATTCATAGTTACTGACACGCGACGCTCCCCAACCACAAAGGTCAGCTAAATCTTTTTGACTAATGCCTCGTTTGGCCCGGAACTGCTTTAGACGCAGCCCTACTTCTGTTTTCTTATCCATTTATATAATTTATCACGAATTGTGAACTTTTATACACACTAATCGTGTATATTTGGTTGATGTTAATTCACGAATTGTGTATCTTAAGTTCCAACCAAGGAGCTTAAATGAATAGAATCGCATCTCTACGAAAATCATTAAGTATTTCGCAGTCTGCATTGGCTGGAAAGATTAATAGCGTTCCATCCAGAATCGCTAATTTTGAAGCATCAAGGCGACGTCCTGATATCCAAACCTGTTGGATGATTGTTAATGCACTCAATGAATTAGGTGCAAATTGTACCTTAGAACAGGTATTTCCAAATCCAAACAATAATAACGAACCATCTTAATTATAGGTGAATGTTCGCTTTCTGGTTATTTGTACAGTAAAGGAAAACTCTAATGTCAATTCAGAGCTTAAAAAGCGTTATGCGTAACGCTGTTGAAGGATGGCGCACCGAAGTGAGTAAAGATTTTATTACTCAGCATGTCTCTCGTCATTACCACAAAATGAGCCTTCAGTATGAAGTTGATGCTCAACGTAAATTACTTTTAAAACCTGTGGGTGCTGATGACAAAAATAATCAGCAAAACTTTTTTCGCTATTTAGAACGTACAAGCATCGAGGCCAAAGCAACCATGATGGATCTTTTGCCTGCAGTAATTGCGGCAATGCCGAAACAACGTGCTTGTGATGCTCTCAATACTTTTCTTAACCCACTTGGATTTTCTGTTGCAACTATTGGCAATGGAGAACAGACATCTAACAGGGATCATCTGTTAGCTATGTTCAATAAAGAATCATCAGAGGCTTTGTCGTCTTTGTTGTTATTGCCCGAGAACGCAACTTTAGAACAGTTACGTTCAGCCTACAAAGAAGTACAAGAAAGTGAGGGGAGTCATAAACCGTTACTGAGCTATTTGGAAACCTTAATCACTCGAAAAACAGTGTAAGGATCTCGTGCAATGAGTCTTAAATATCAAAGTATAAACGGGGAGTCTCGTTGGATGCTGACCACATCCACTCGATATATCGAAATTTCTCGTCAGCAAGCCATTCAGGTATTTAATCGTAAATTACATGCAGTAAGGAAGAGTCTTCATGGCTAGGTTATTTCAGGCTATCAGAGAGCTTTCTGGTAATGAAGCGAACATCAGTATTCCGCGTGTTTACATTCGCTTTTGTAGTGGCGACTTAAACCAAGCCGCTGTCTTATCGCAATTAGTGTTTTGGTCTGGTTGTGCTTCATCTAAGAACGATGGATGGTTTTATAAGCGCCATGAGCAGCTTGCTGAAGAGCTATGCCTTAGCGTAGACCAAATCCGTTATACATTGAAAAAATTGAAAACACGCCTAGGTGAGAGCCTTGGTACTACCCGCAAAAAAGCAGAGGGTGTACCGACTATTTTTTATCGATTTGATGAAGAAAAGCTGATGGATCTTATTTTTCCTGAAGACAATTCCGATTCGGTAAATTTACCGAATGGAAACGGTGAAATTACCGAATCCATTCGGGGATCTCACCGAAACCTAGGATTCGGTAACCTTCCCGAATCCATATACAGACTCAATACAGATCCGATAAAACAGATCAATAACCCTATAGTCCCTTGCGAGGAACATCAGCTTGATATTTTGAACGATCAGAATCTAGAGCCTGTTGAACCACCAACGAAAAAAACACGAGCTAAGCGAAAACCAAAAACAACCTTGCCAGAAGATTTCTGCCTGACCGAAGCGATGCAAGCTTGGTACTCAGTTCAAGGTTTTAGTTTAAATATCCAGGCAGCAACAAACCAGTGGATGGATGCCATGTTAGCCAGAGGGCAGTGTTACCAAGATTGGACCGCTGCATGGCGAAGCGGAATGCGCAACGCCAACCAGTGGGCAACAGAGCGAATGGTAAAACAATCATCAGCAGTGAACAAAATGGGTGCCAGTAACGGCGATTATGGCCCACCGGAGGATTATCGATGAACTTCATGCAACGTTTAGCACAAGCAATGCCTGCCAATGTCAAACCATACACGTTTGAGCAGATGCAAGCGATTCGACAGCGTGAGGCTGAGAGTTACTGTCAGAGTATTTCTCAAGAAAATCGTCAAGCACGAGTCTCTATGGCCATTGGTCGTTCTGGAATTAAAAAGCGTCACCAAAACTGCCGATTCGATAATTATTATACCCATTGCGAAGGTCAACGCAGTGCTTTCGCAGAAGCAAAGCGGTTACTCGATAACTTTGTTAATCGCAGAACTTGTGGTGGTTTTATTTTCGCCGGGACATCAGGAACAGGAAAAAACCATCTGGCATGTGCTATTGCGAATGAAATGCTTCAGCTACGACGATCCGTTGTGGTGATCACCGTAGCTGAGTTGATGTTAAAAATCCGCGATTCTTACCGTAAAGAATCTGATGTAAGTGAAACAGATATCATCCGTTTCTTAAGCCAAGTTGATTTGCTAGTGATTGATGAATTGGGCGTTCAGCACAATAGCAACAACGAGCGTGTGATGATTAATCGCATCATTGATGAACGTTATACCTTAGAAAAACCAACAGGGGTGATTACGAATCTTCAGAGTGCTGAGTTAACCAACACATTAGGCCGAGCAGCTGTTGACCGAATTATGGAAGATGGCAAATGGGTGACATTTAATTGGACTAGCTACCGAACTAATAAGGGAATGCACCAAGCATGAAGATCGAAACACTGTTAAGCAAATTTGATATTAAAGGGATCAACTATGGTCCGAGTACTGGGGGAGGGAACCCATTACTTTCTGCTGAAGAACAATTGGCTGTTGTGGGCCTATGTTGGCATGAATCACCTGTAGGTTGGTTATTACTGTTTGTTGAGGGGCTTCGAGATGTTAATGCTCTTAAGCAGCTTCAAATCGCAACCATGGGGGAAGCACTTCGTTTAATGGAAGATTGGCGGGGAGTATATCCAGAAAAGGCCATCAAAGCTCTGTGTGCAACAGCCATTGCTGAAGCGACTCAGCAGCAAGGGCAGATTTGTCCTGAGTGTAATGGTAGTGCTGTTGTGCTTTCTAAGTGTAATCACAAGCGTAAATGCCAGTGTTGTAAAGATGGACGAATAGAGTGGACGCAGGAAACTCGTTTTGCTTATTTTGCTAGAACATTACCTGTGACGTACAACCGGTTTAAACGTTATTTGGTTGTTTTGAATGTTTTAGTTGAGTGGTTAATAGATAGTAGAATAATAGCTGTTTTTTCAATGAAAAATAAAATAGCTATAGAAAAATCAATGTAGAAATAGAGTGTATCAATATGTTTGATACACTCTATATACATTAAAAATAGATGTTGAACTCTTGCGTTATTTTATTATACATGTCTACAGATAATAAAGATTTTTTGTTAGTCAACATAATTACATTACTGTCTTTATTGTCAATAAGTGATTGGTAGTTTTTATTGTTAACACCAAATATTAGTAGTTGTTGTTCGTCCCAGTCATTGAGAAAATTATTTATATAATCAATATTTATATTATCTTGTTCTTGTTGGTATGGTGTATCAATAACAAAAGGAAGTGAATAAACACTACAATGTTCTTTCATCATATCATTTAGGGTTTTATAATAAGAAAGTATAGAGCGAGATATATCACTACCACTTACATCAAAGGAGTATATTATTTTTTTGTCATATAGGACTTGGGCGTCTTCTATATTTAGTTTTTTGAAATTTGTTAATAATTTATCATTAAACTCATTAACAATATTTTTATACCTTTCTTTTTGTTCTTTATTATTTGAAAATTTTTTGATTGATTCTTTTTTTGTTTTTAATGTGTCTATTTCTAACTTTGATGATGCTATTATCTTGTCAAATGTGAGCTTAATTGCATTGTCAAAAATGTTTATATTATCATTTAATAGTTTATCTTCAATTAATGAAGGTAAGTTATGAAAACGTTCAAACATTAATATTTCATTTTTAATTAAATTTAATCGACGTTTATTGTTATCGATCTCCTCATTTAATATATAAAGTTGATTTAATGCGTTTGTTTTACAAGTGATCAATTTATCTCTGTCATCAATAATATTGAAACGAGCTACAACATTATTTTCATGCTCTGTTCCACAAGTTGGACATTGAATGATCTGGTCTTCAATATTATTTGTGGCAAATTGGTAGTCTTTAAAAAGTTCAGTACAGGCAGATTCAATTATTTTAATTTCTTCTTTAAGAGCAAAGCGTTCTTTTTTTTGTATTAGTAATAATTCTTTTATTTCAGTTTCATTATATAATAGAGCATTAAGTTGTTTGTTTTCTTTTATATGTTTATAGTTTTCAAATGGATTAAATAGTTCTGTATTATCTTTGTTAAAAACAGATATAGCTTCTTTAGTGAAGGATATATTGTCTATTTTTTGTGTTAATTTGGTTATTTCTCTTGTTATAGGTAGCTCTTCTAGTTGAGGTTTAAAGTACTCATCTGGTTTTAGCCCAACAAAATAATCAATAGCTTTTGATATTTCATTTTTATGATAATAATAAAGGTTGAATGATTTAAATAATTCAGACCATCCTGTATCTTGATGAATATAAGAGCAAATAAGTTGAATCGCGGTATAGGGTACCGTTGGTGATGAAGCAGATTTTTCTTTTATACATGCTTTAAAGTTTATAATATTTGCAAATGCAATACTAAAGCTTTTTAGTGAATCAAAATAAGATTTATTGTAATTAGGGTAGTGTATTACAAATGATTTTTCTTTTCTTGATATATGATAGGTATCACACCCAACAGTAAATTTAATTACGGTTCTAACACCTAAATCTTTCCATGACTTAGGTTGTTTAAGATCTATACCTAAAGCCCAAAATATAGATGTGCTTAAACATGTTTTTCCAACATTATTCTTTGAACCTAGAATCAAATTCTTTTTCTGAGAGAACTGAAATATGTTTGCTGACTTTTCTAAATCTGATATTAGCGATAATTGTTGAAATACTATTTTTTTCATGCTTTCGTTCTCTAAGGTTTCTAATAAGTAATTTATATTGTTTATTCATATGTTTTCACTTATTTCTAACAATATTGCGGGTTCTAGTAATTCCTCATTAAAGATATCACTATATTTTTCATCTTTTAATAGATTGGATTTTATATCGATAATAATTTCATATAAATCTTCTTTAGAGCTTAATTCGAATAGTTCATTGACTTTTTCGCTAAAAGAGTCAAACATCAAATTCGTTTGAGTCATTTTTAATCCATAATATTCTCTTACTTTTTTCTTCATTTTTGATTTGGATTTTATTGGGAGTTTTGCATAGTTAGCATCATTACTCATTTCATTTGTGATTTTTATCCAAACTGATTCAAAATCAGTAAATCCTTCTCTTGTTGTTCTTCTTTGTATAATTTTTTCTATTTGCTTTTTTGTAATGGTTTTATTTTTAACAAAGTCATCCCAATTATTATATTTTAATGTACTGCATCCAATTTTCAGTAATTCAGTTGTTATTGCATCATAGATTAACTTTGGTTTTGATGATGAATTAGGATCTATACTATCGATATATTTAGCAATTATCCCTATGATTAATAATGTACTTTCATCTTTAGATGTTGTTTGCATTCCTCTTATAAAATAAAGGAAGTTTGGTATTTCTGAAATATCTAAATCACGAAGTACAGCCTTTTTTATTTCATTTTTAACCTCATCAGATAAATGATTGAAATTTACTGAATGATATGATGATATTTTATCATCTTCATTTTTTAATTTAAATGAATAATCAGTAGATGATACAAGAGCTATAGAATTCAACCGTTTTACTAATCTTTCCTTTGTGATGTTCTTAATTATTTTTGATATTATCGCAGGTTTATCTTTTGATCCTCTACAAATAACATTAGATGTTATATTTCCTGATTTTGAACGCTCCTTGACTTGAAATAAATCTATTTTAGTCTCGTTATAATCGATATTTGAAATAAACATTACATCTTCATGAGTTTCCATTGTAATAGAACAATTATTAAAATTAGGCATTTGATTGAATAGATGTAACAAAGCCCAATTGTATTGGTACCAATATTTAGCAAATGTTAAAGCACCGGCATCTTCATCTTGTTTGTCTGCTTGTGCAAAATTAGGTTTTAAATTGATATCAGTAACTATATGCATCGTTGTTTCTCGTTAATCTATCTACTTGTTTCAAAAGAAAAAACAAGGTTTACATAATATATAATATATGCATCTTGTTTTCATTCTGATATTTTAGATTTAAAGCGAAATTATGATCTGTATTGACTTTTTTTTTAAAATACCGTCTAATTCTCATATTGCAGAACCTCACCTACTCGGTGGGGTTTTGTCGTTTTAGCACTCTATGAATCTCCATAACCGCCATTACCGGCGGTTTTTTTGTATCTGAAATTCGCCTATGAGAGAGAAAATGATTAGTTGGTTTGCCTACCTCTGGGCGGGTGTAACCGGCTTAGCTTCTGGACTGTCCATCAATGAAATAGGGGTGTTGATCTCTATTTCAGCCACGATATTTACTGCTTTTATCAACTGGCTTTACCGCCGCCGCACACTCAAAGCCCTCCAAAACCATCCAGAGGTTAAAAAGATTTATGAGCAAATGGAAGACAACTAGTGGTGCCATTACCTGTGTCGTTGCTAGTGTTCTGGCTGTTGTCGCAGGTACGGATCATCATTTGAAAACAAGCCCAGACGGATTGGCATTCATTAGCAATCTGGAAGGGTGTTCTTCTGTGGCCTATCAGTGCAGTGCCGATCGTTGGACTGCCGGGCTAGGCCACACAAAAAATGTAAAGGAAGGTGATAGCGCAAATACAGAACAAATTGCTGATTGGTTTATTGAAGATATTGCTGCTGCAGAAAAGGTCGTAAACCGCGAGGTGACCTTACCCGCAGGCCCTAAATACGATATGGCTGTGTCATTTGTGTTTAATCTGGGTGCAGGTAATTTTCGCAGCTCAACGTATCTTAAGAAATTAAAGGCTGGTCAGTTGGATGCAGCGTGTTATGAGTTCCCCCGTTGGGTTTATGTTAATGGTAAAGATTGTCGTATAGACGGTAATCATTGCTCTGGCATTGTGACTCGACGACTAGCTGAAAAAGAGGTCTGCTTATATGGGTACTCACAGCATTAAGTTAATAGGTCTTGTGGGAGTGGTGGCCATAACTTCGTTGTTAGTGATAAAGCAAAATCGAGTGACGCACCAATTGGAAAAGGTGAGTGCTGAGCTTTTGTCTAATCGCATTCAGCAAACTAAGTTGATCTCCGCTAATCAATCGCTACAGCAAACTATTACGCAGCTAGAACAGCAGGCTTTGCAAGAGCAACAGGCAGCTAAGCAGGCTGAACAAGCTCGCCAAGTTTGGCAACAACGAGCAGAGCAAGCGAAACAACAGATTGAAAAGGACATTTCCCATGAAGAATGTGCCGATTTACCTATCCCTAACGCTGCTCATTGGATGTACTACGACACCGCCACAGGTGATCACTCAGTACAAAACTGAATATATCAAACCACCGGCAGCGTATTTAGTGTCGTGCCGGCAACCTTTTCATAAGCCACCCCAAACATGGGGAGAAGCGGCTAAACGTGATCCTGTATGGCTCCACTATTTTTCTCTTTGCTCCGAGCAAATAGAAAACTTACGTCGTTGTTATAACGAACCAAATCAATGTACTCAATCGAGTCAGATAGGAGGGAACTTAAGCCAATAAAGAGGATGCCATGAATAATGAGAAACGGTTTTGGAATACGACCGAGCTAGAACAGTTTGGTAAGCACCGTTCGACAATTAGAAAAAATTTGAAAGCGGCAGGGGTTGCTCCTGTTGCGTTTAAGGGAAATACGCCACTGTATGATGTTGTTCAAGTGGCACCTTACCTTTGTAAACAGCCTCGGAAAGAATCGGATGCACCCGACTTAATGGGGTTTCCAACGGCCGCTGAGCTTCGAGCTTATGTACAAAGTGAGCGCGAGAAACTCAGTTTAATGCGCGATGCAGGCGGCAGTGTTTTAAAAGAAGATTATGAAAACGAGATTGCTATCTGCATTGCCAGCGTAAAAGGCTTTAAAGATAAGGTTATTACTCGTATTGAGTCGGCAATTCCTTCAGCCACACCTCAGCAGCTTGAAGATCTTGAAACCTTGTTAAATTTTGACTTAAAGGCGATATCTGATGAGCTTGAAACAATTTGATAGTCGTTTAGGACTTGAGTTTGCTGATGCGAAAGAAATTCGCCGTAAGTTGGCTTATCTCTGTGCACCAACAGATAAAACACCAGTAGAGGCCGCCGATGAGGGATTGTGGATCTCTGATGGTACGGACGTTACTAAGTTCTTATCTTCTCAAGTTCCTTATATGAGAGAGCCATTAAATTGTTTGTCTCGACGTATTTATGAGGCTGTGATTGTGTGTGGTCCGGCTCGTTCTGGAAAAACCAAAGCTTTAGTTGAAGGCTGGATTAATTATGCCGTCACTCAAGCTCCGGGGGATATGCTGCTTATCTATAGCACCAAAACGAAAGCCTCTGATATGTCCAAAGTCGATTTAGAACGCTCGTTTAATGCTACTTCTGCCATTGCCAAGCTTCGAACGGGGCGAAAGTCTGATGACAATATCACCTCAAAGAAATTTAAAAATGGCATGAACCTCAAACTGGACTCAGCAACCGAGACCAGTTTATCAGCCTCAACTTATCGTTATGCAGGGGCTACCGACTATGACCGTGCAGATGATGCCGTGGGTCAAGAGGGTTCGAAATTTGAACTGATGCTTATGCGTGTTCAAAACGCCAAATCATCGGGTATGGTCATGGCAGAATCTTCTCCCGGTCGTGTAGTACGGAATCCCAAGCGTGAAGAAGAGTTAGCACCTCATGAAGCTCAGCCTTGTGGTGGCATTATGGAGTTGTATAACCAAGGTGATCGTCGCCGCTTTTATTGGCTATGTATGGATTGTTGTGCTTATTTCCAACCCTCTTTCGAAACGCTTAAGTGGGAAGAGAATGCCGATCCATTAGTAGCTTCAAAACAAACATGGATGGAATGTCCCCGTTGTGGCCATCGTCATTTTGAATCACAGAAACAACAAATGAATATGGAGGGGCGTTGGTTTCGTGAAGGCGAAATAGATTGTTATGGTTACGTTGTCACAGAAACCGCAGCGATAAGAACCAGTAAATGGGCAACGTTCTGGTTTGAAGGGGTCATAGCTGCATACGCCAGTTGGGAAAACTTAGTGTATCGCTATCTCAATGCTCAAGTTATTTATCAAGATAGTGGGGATGAAGAGTCTCTAAAAGCCTTTATGAATGTTCGTATGGGACGACCTTATATCATGCAGTCTCGTGGTCAAGAGATAGGGGCTCATCAATTGATGGCACGAGCGGCAGATTATGAACGGTCAATTATCCCATTCGGAGGTCGTTTCTTGATAATGACCATTGATGTTCAAGGTGGAAAGCAAAACCCTCGTTTTGTGGTGCAAGCTCAAGTCTTTGGTGAAGGATTGCAACGTTGGGTTATTGATCGCTTTGAGATACTGACTAACCCCAATCGTAACAATGATCGCATAAATCCGATGATTTACGCCGAAGATTGGGACCTTCTTATCGATGAAGTTATTAAGAAAACCTATCCCTTAGCCGATGGTTCTGGACGAATGATGAAGCCAGTATTAACGCTTTGTGATTCCGGTGGTTCGGGTGAAAAGAAAAAAGGCCGACAGAAAACCTCGTCAGTTACCGATCATGCCTATCAGTTTTATAACCGATTAAAAAGTTTGGGCTTGTCGCATTTATTCCGTTTGGTTAAAGGCGCAAGTCGAGACATTGAAGATTTGGTAAAAGAAACCTATCCCGATAAACGAAGTAAGTTAGCTAACGGTGAAATCCCGTTGTTGCAGTTGCACACCAACCGATTAAAAAATCGAGTGGCGGCCAGCTTTTCTCGTTTGGAATTTGGTGCTCGTTTCTTCCATCTACCCGGTTGGGCCGAACGGGTTTGGTTTGATGAGCTGACAGTCGAGTTTATTGATGAGTATGGTCATTGGCAAAAACCAGATGGCGCTCGTAATGAATCGTTTGACTTGTGCGCTTATGCCGAAGCTGGGATGTATTACAAAGGCGGTGACGATATTAATTGGAATAACCCGCCAATATGGGCTGAGGAATGGCAACTCAATAGCAATGTGGTAGATGCCGACCAGTCGCCAAAGTTTGAACGTCAAGTTCGTCGTCGATATAACCACTCTAGAGGAATATTTGGATGATAAACCATCGTGAACGTTTGCAGTGGTATCTTGATGCCGAACGTAAGATTTTAATGCAACAAGCCGTTGAAACGGCAGAAGGTGAAAAGCTGACATTCGCCAGTTTAGCCACCGTTCGCAGAGAGATTGAACGGCTGCAAGCATTAATAAGCCGTGGGCAGTTGGGTGGACGCCGTAGCATGATACGGAGAAATCGCCTTGAGTAGATTGAATTTTGCCGACCGCATTATTTGTTATTTGAGCCCTAAAGCGGGTGCAAAGCGGTTGTACAATCGGACATTGGTCAATAAATATCAAGCGGCACTTCCTGCTAATCCTCATTCCAAAAAACGTAATCCCCGCTCAACGGGTCTAGCCAATCAAGTCAATCGAGATGCTAAATCATTAAGAGAACGTGCTCGGCATATGGATGAAAACACGCCTTATGTTACCGCTATCTTAGATGAGCTGTGTGCCAACGTGGTGGGGCCAAATGGCATTATGATTGAACCACAACCACTGGATATGAATGGTAACGTTCATACTGAATTTGCACGGAAAATCAGTGAGTGGTTTGAAGTGTTTTCTTTAACTCAGAACATCGATGGTGAGTTATCCCGTGCTGAAACTGAGTGGTTAGCTTGCCGAACTTGGCTTCGTGATGGTGAGGTGTTTGCTCGGTACTACATGGGAGAGAACATCGAGCTTGAATATCCATCTGAAACACCATTTGGAGTTCAACCCTTTGAGCCAGATTATATTCCCTTTCATATTAATGAGCCTGAGCGTGGGGTTTTTGAGGGTATTCGGCGCAATCGTCTAGGGCAGATGATTTCAATTCTCATCCAACGTGATCAACATGGCTTTGCTTTTTCTGAAGTGTCAGCGAGTTTTATTGCTCATTTGAAGTTTACTCGCCGTTTTCATCAAAACCGAGGGGTAACTTTGCTCCATTCAGTATTGGATTTGATTTCCGATATTGAAGATTACGACCAATCCGAGCGGATAAGTGCGCAAATAGCCAGTCGTTTTGCCTACTTTATTAAACGAGATTCGACCTCCAATGGAGATGATGATTTTGATCGTGGTGGCGATATCTTTCTTGGGATGGGTAATAGTTTTGAACTCGCTCCCGGTGAGGATGCGGGCATTGTCGAAAGTCGTCGACAAGAGTCTATGAGCAGTCCTTTTCGTGATGCTCAAATGAGATTGGCCGCATCAGGTTCAGGGGTGAACTGTTCGAGCGTAACCCGACATTATACCGGGTCTTACTCAGCCCAACGGCAAGAACTTATCGACTCGTTTGCTCGCTATCGTATTTTGCAGCGTAAGTTCGTAACCAGTTGGACTCGACCTCAATATCGAATGGCATTGCAGATGGCCATCTTATCTAAGGTGTTAACTGTTCCAAAGGGTGTGGATCCAAATTCCATTCTAAATGCCATCTATCAGGCGCCAGTAATGCCATGGATTGATCCCGCAAAAGAGATGACAGGCATTGAAAAGGGGACTCGCCTTGGTTTGCAGTCGCTTAGTCATTTCCAACGTGAGCGAAATTACAACCCGGTTGCTGTACGCCGAGAGATTAAGTCTGAGCGCCAAGCGATGAATGATGATGACATCGTCAGTACGGCAGATCCTGCACATAATCTTCAATCCAAAATACAACATTCAACCAAAGAGGCTTCTGATGGCCAAAAAGAATAAATCCTGGTTTACCTTAACCAATCAAGGGGATGATCAGCCAGTAAAGGTTTGGATCCATGGTGATATTGGTAGTTATGAGATTGCTGCCATCGATTTGATTAAGGCATTGCAATCGATAGGCTCTCAAGATGTCCATTTTCGTATTCAGAGCTATGGCGGCTCGGTTTATGAAGGGTTGGCCATGTATAACGCCATTAAAGCCCACAAAGGTAAAACAGTGGGTATTGTTGATGGGTTAGTTGCTTCTATTTCTAGTTATTTCTTGATGGCGTGTGATGAAGTCCATATGCCAGAAAATGCGAAATTAATGATTCATGACCCCGCTATTGGTGCTTGGGGTGGCGAGGATGAATTAGAAAGCGCATTAACTCAGCTTAAAAATGCTAAGCAGACCATTGCAGAGGCTTATGTCGAGCGAAGTGGCCAATCGCTTGATGATGTTTTAGAGGCCATGGCAAAAGAAACATGGTTTACCGCAAGCCAAGCCTTAGAGTTTGGTTTAATCGATCAAGTCATCGATGCGGTTGATTTATCGAACTGTTTAAAAACGGTTTCATCCCAAGAGCTACAGAATAAAGCGTTCAAACATACGCCCGCTGATTTGTTGGCTCAGCTTTCTTCACCAACACCAACCAATCCAATTGAAAGTGAACCTATGCCAAAACCAAACGATGATGCATTAATCAATGCAGTAAAAAAAGAAAATGAGCGTCAATCTGCTATTCGTGCGTTATGTGCCGCTCATAAAGTAAAAAATACATTACGAGATGAAATGCTCAATGATTTAAATTGCAGTACTGATGATGCTTCTATCAAGATTTTGCAGTATCTCGGTAATCTCTCACTCAAGGGCCAAGATGATCCAAATACGGCATCAGACGCTGGCTTAACGAATAGTCATATTCATGTTGGTAACGGAAACATTACCAAAGATACACTGCAAAACGCACTTAATGCCCGTTGTGGAACCGCTAAAATAGAAAAAGATAATCCATATCGACTTAAAACCTTGCTTGATATGGCTGAGATTTCAGTGGGTAAAGACGCGAAATACTGCAGTACCAAAAATGAGTTGGTCGCCCGTGCTTTTAACAGTGGGGATTTTAGCGACATCATTACCGAAAGTGTACGAACTGTGATGCGAGATGAAGCAGAGGTGCGTTCTCCATTGTGGCGAGAATTGGCCAATACCGAAGATTTACCCAACTTCAAAGAAACCGATCTTATCTTAATTAACGATGCACCTGATCTTATGGCCATCTCTGAAGATGGTGAATACAAATCGGCAACCATTAAAGGTAGTGGTGAGAAAATCCAACTGGGTAGCTTTGGCCGTGAAATTGCGTTCACTCGTCAAGCCATCATCAATGATGAGATTGCACTAATTGCCAAAATTCCACGTAAATTCATGCAGGCCGCTTACCGTTTATCAGATAAGTTAATGTTTAACGCTATTCTGAGTGGAAAAATGGGCGATGGTAAAGGTGTTTTTCAGGCTGGAACTGCCAACAAATGGGGCAATCTAGTCAATGATATTCCTGCTGCTGACTATCAGGCTTTAGTGATGGCTCTGCATAAATCTTTTGCTACGACCCAAACCTCTGAAGGGGATGCGCTAGATCTTCGTGGTGAGATTTTATTGGCAAACCCTGATCATGCTTCTTTCCTTGAAGCTGTACTAAATACAGCCAGTAAGCCTGATTCCTTTAATCCAGCGTATAAGAAGTTCCAAAAGGTGGTAGAGACTGCCCGTCTGAGTGAGGTTAACGGTGCAATTGGTTTAACGGGTAAAGATTTTGATTCTGTTGTGATGGCCTTCCTTGATAGCGCTCAAGACCCTTGGTTAGAGACTGGGGATGGTTGGAGTAGCGACGGTGCAAAATTCCGAATTACTTACGATGTTGCGTCAAAAGTTATTGACCGTCGAGGCATTGCTCAGGCGCTATTTGCTAACAAGTAATACATATCATTAATGATAAGGGTGCTCAGGCATCCTTTTTTTATATCTAAATAGAAGGTACTTATGCGCATTGCAGATGGTAATAAAATTGATTTAACTGCGCCAATAGGTGGGTTTATTAAGGATGTTCCAGCAAAGTATGGCTCTTTGATTGTGGTTCCCAACTATTCAGCCAAAGAAGGTCAAGTGGTTAGCTGTACTTACCGTGGTTTGTTTGATGGTCCGATTAAGGCTGGTGATTCACCAACATTTACCGGAGAAGATGCTTATTTTCATGATGGTGAGTTTACCAAAACATTGCCTGTAGGTGATGGTGCGGTAACAGTTCCTGTTGGTGTCTTTATTGATAACGGCGTGCTGTTAATGGGTTTCTCCGTTTCGGGGTGATCAATGATGAAAACCTCTTTTGATGATGCAAAAGCGTTGATTGAGCTATCGATTCAACGTTGTTTTGGGCGTGATTTAGTTGTTATGACATCTGATGGCCAGCCAAAAGCTATTCGTGGCTACATTAAGACGCAATCGGTTGATGGTCATCAGGTAAAACGACTGTTGACCGTTAGCTGTTTACCAACGTTATCAACCATCATGCTAGAGGGAAAACGCTATAGCTTATCGTTGTCCTCTCCGGAGCAGGGCAAAGGACAACGAGATAGCCAAATTCAAAATGTGTATATCCTCAATCTCACCCAAGCAGGGATTAAGCATGACTTCTCTGAATTCTAATATGGTGCTAGATACCCGTTTTCTTGAACGATTAAGTCATTTACCAGATGAATTATCGAAAGCAGCTAAACGATCGTTAGTTAAAACTAATCAATGGTTACGGGCAGTATCGATGGCCGACTTAGGTTATGAGTTAACTATTGATAGTAAGGCAATGGCCACACGTTTTCGGGTTTACAAAAGTGGGGCAACATCAAAGCTGTGGGTTGGTGTTAGAAAAATTGGTGTTCATCGATTAGGTTCACCTGTTCAAACAGACTCTGGGGTAAAAGTGGCGGGACACTTCTTTCCTCATGCTTTTATCGCTCCGATGGACAGTGATAAGTTGTTAGTGTTTCGACGTCAGAATAAGGCTCGCAAATCCATTCAAATGGTCACTTTAGATATTTCACAAGAATCTGAAGAAATCATAGATTCATACCTTCCTGATTTGAACCGAAAATTTGAGGAGTTCTTTCATCGTGAATTCAACTACATTCTTTCGGGCTCCAAGTGAGTGGGTTTTAATGGTGCTTAAGCGGTTAGAGCTGCAATTAGGCATTGGCGAAATTGAAACGGCGTATCAACGCGAATCTCTTGAAATTACTGCACCAACCATTCGTTATCAATGCGGTGAATGTCAGTCGGTTAACCACACAAGCAATGATGGCCGTAAGATTCACGATATTGAGTTGCGCTTTCTTATTGAGGTCCCAACCATTCAGGCTAATTTCGATATGGTAGCGTTGGATTTATCCTGCCGTGTAGAACGGGAGCTATTCAGCCAGTTCTTTGATAGTGCCCATAACTTAGAAGAAAACCGTTTGATATCAAATTTGCCTCGTCGATTTAACCCTGAGACAGGCGTGTTTTTGCGTGTAGTCACCATTAAACAGCAAATCTACATGGGGCCATTGGAGGATCATTGGCATGAAATTATAGGAACACAAGATTATGCTGCGACAGCTCGTTGAACGGATACGTTCGTTAGAAAAAGAGATGGTGGCTTTACGAGAAGAAACGGAAGAGAACCGCCGCTCTTCTTGCAACATTATTCGGCTCGGCATTGTTGATAGTGCTTCAGAAAAAACGGTGGATGTGGTCAGTGGTGATAATAAGGCTACACGTATTCCATTTTTTGTTCATTGCGCAGGTCGAGTGACGCACTACCGCCGACCCAGTGCCGGAGAACAATGCATTCTGATTAACCTTGGTAGTGGCGATAATCTTAATAACTCGGTCGCTCTAATGGGGTTACCTTCGACACAATACCCATGTCCTACCACAGAAGAGAACCAAGTGATGACTGATTATGGTAACGGTATGACTGAGCTCTATGATCTTGATAAGGGTAGTTTAAAGGTTGCCTATCCCGGTGGTGTACTGCTTAAAGCCGATATTGTGCAAGAGGGTAATTTGAGCGTGTCGGGCGAGGTTTCTGATGGGGTTCGCAGTATGAGAGATGACCGTGAAATCTATAACAGCCACGTTCATCCTCATGGAGAGCCTAATACGGGAAATACGGAACAGAAACAATGATTGCTATCGATCCAAGAACAGGTAAAACCGTTACAGGAATTCAAGCGCTAAATTGTCGTTTTGAACGGGCATTAACCACACAAATCACGGCAAGAGTGAAACGTCGTCAGATGGGAAATCGGGCCATTAATCGACTGGGTAAAATGCAAAATCCAACTGAAGCGATGATCATTCAGAATTTATCGTTAGAAGCGTTAGCTAACCCCGCTAATGGGTTACTGAAATTTAAAGCTAAACAGTGTCTAGCCACACCTTATGGCACTGGATTTTTAGTATCGGTAAAAGGGCGTTGGCAAGGTAAAGATATTGAATTGAAGGTGGGGTTATGAGTTTACCTAAAGCCTTTGTGGTTCCTGAATTTGAGTCGTTACTCAATGAATACATCCAATTTGCAGTGAGCTATTGCGCTAAAGGTGATGCTGATAAGGCTAAAGTGCTTAATGAGGCCATGACCAATGATTCTGAATTGTTGGCTCAGATGGTACAGGCGTTCATCATTAAACGAATTGCTGAAATTCGAGAGCAGAATCATCAATCTCTGCAGATGTTTCGTAAGTTTGTAACTGAATCGGATATGGTGGATTTACTAGCCTTACAATACGGCCTTAAAAGGCAGGTATTAGAGGCGGGAAATGATTTGGTATTTCCACCTAAACCACCTGTTATGGAATCTGACCAAAGCCTATTGCAACGTTTTGATTTAGCCCCTTATCAGTTCCACACCACAGGCACTCGAATGGGGTATAAGTTTCACGCTTTAACACTAGATGAAAGGCCGTTGATAAAAATTGAGTCAGAAGATAACGCGGTGGTGATGCGCTATGAGTTTCAAGATTTAACTCGGCCTATGCCTGTTAAAGATGCTATGCCTCAGATGTTAGAGCCCAATAGCGGCAAAGTGTGTGTGGCCGTGCTAAGCCGTGAAAATCCTCGGGGTATAGCAGATGAAGCGTTGTTAACTCGGGTTCGCCATTATCTGCAACGGGATGATATTGGCCAAGAGTCGGATGAAATCACAACCAAAAGTGCCATTGCCAAAGACTACCGAATTGAGGTGACAGTCTATACCGGCTCCGATCCTGGATCTCATGTTGAGCAGTCAAAAGCTGAACAAGTAGCGTGGGATTTGGCACATAAACGGCATCAATTAAAAGGCATTATTGATAGAGAAGAGGTGGCTCATATCTTTTATCAATTAGGTGCCAAACGAGCAAAAGTACATGAACCGGCTCAAGATATCATTTGTCAGTGGGATGAAGCACCTTACTGTACGGAGGTGATTATCCATGTCCGAGGAGATTGACCATTTTATCTCCGTACAGCCGGAAAACAGAACGTTAATTGAAGAGTCTTTGGAATACGCTTGGCATCAAGTAATTGCCAAACAAAAAGATCCATTCCCTGAACTTAAACAACCTCTTTTAACCCCCAATGATTTTGTTTCTCTATTAGCTGGTGAGCGCGGTGTTACAGACTGGCGGCCAGAAGATACGATAGAGCAACAACGGAAAACTGCCGATAAAGCATTTGAAATACATCGAAAAGCCGGGACCCGACATGGTCTCGCTGTGGCAATGGATGCACTTGATTGTGATATTGAAGTAACGCCTTGGTATCAGATGAGATCTCCGCCCGGGCCTTATCATTTGGAGATTGTGGCGTGGAAGCGAAACAGCCCAGTTGATAAGAAAACAACCGAACGAATGTTGCAACGAGTTGAGAATACTAAATCAGAGCGAGACAGTGTGGATCTGATTTTCGCCTTTGGTTTAGATTCCGGCTTTTCGGTGTCGGGAGTGCAAGAGAGAGCGATTATGGAAACAGACAGCTCGGTAACGGGTTTGATGCCGACTTCTCCTGTTTGTGCTCTGGACACTCAAGTGGCAGGGGCGGTGGAGCATGTCATCGAGAACGAGATGTCAGTCTGTGGAGTATTGCCCAATGATGCGCTTTGCCAAGGGGGCATTTATTTTGGAGGTGGTACGAAAATGCTGATGTGTACCGATATAACGTTAGGAGCTATGAAAACATGTTAGGCGTTGTTCAGTTTACTAAAGCGGGCTTAGCTGAGCTCATTAGTGCGAATAATCAAGGACTCAAAGGTGCACTAAAATGGATAGCTGCTGGTGATCGAAGTTATCAACCAAGTCCAGACCAAAAATCACTATACAGCGAACGGCAACGAGAGCTGATTAGTGATTGGGAAGAGATTGGCCCAACACAATTACGAATGGGAGCCGCTTTTAAGGGCAATTTGGAATATGAAGTACGAGAGGTGGGATTCTTTTTAGAGTCAGGCACCTTATTAGCCGTTTATTCTCGACCTAATCAGCTGTTGACCTATAAATCGGCAAGTGCCAGCTGGATACAGAAGTTTACGCTTGATGTTTCTCCTTTACCGACAGACAGCATCACCTTTATTGAAGGCAATAACGACTTAAATTTATTGCTCGGTGAGGAGTTGGCAACCATGGCCACTGCTCAAATAGGCAATATGGCGCGTCATTTAGAATTGCTGTTTCGGTTTAATGAGTTAGAAAAACGGAGTTAGCGTTTATGGCATGCACAATGGATGGACCTCCACTGCTTAAGATAGTAGCAGGTACTACATTTGGGTTTGATCTTCATTGGACGACCGGAGATGAAGATAATCCTTATGTAAAGTTGTCGGGATGTACAGCAGTGTTTGTTATTCGCTCAATAGCTGGAGATGTCTTGGTTCGTGGTACGACAGAATCTGGCCATATATCCATTATTGAATGTGAGCAGCAAAGCGATAAGTTAGATATTCAAATCACTCATGATCAGACTCAAGGGCAACAACCTCAAGCTTGGGAAAACGCCAATTATGAAGTTCGGGTAACATTTCCAAGTGGTGATCCCTACAGTATTTTGCGAGGACCTGCCTTATTGATTAAGGGGGCGGTGGATGATTAGTTCAGGGGCTCGTGTTTTAGTTTCACTTAAAACCGACCGAATTATTACGGTTCGATTGCCTCAAACGACCGCCATTATTCATGAGCAAGTAAAGCCCAATATTGAAGTGGTCACCATTGGTCAACAAGGGCCAGTGGGAACAGTGAGTGAGTCGGTATTAGCTGCCGCCGCTCAAGCTAAAGCCATATCAGAGAAGGCATTAAAACAGACTCAAATTACGTCGGGCCTACTTGATGAGGTGATCATGAATATGACGAACGGTTTTAACTTTCATGCTGGTGTCATATCAACCTAGGAGGACATGTGTTAGGGAATAAAATCGACCAAATGATTGCAGCCCTAAATAATGTCATGGGTGTCATTAATGGTAAATTGCGGTTAAAGGCCGATAAATCTGAAGTTTATCTGCGTAATTATCTTGATGATCCTTTGTCGACTTTAGGGGCGAACGCATCTACGGCCAATAAGCTTAAAGTTGCTCGAACCATTACCTTAGGACGAGATGCTGCAGGCTCAGTTTCGTTTGATGGCTCAGGTAATGTCACCTTACAAGTGACTATCCCTGCTTTAGATGATAAGGCCGATAAAGTTGAGACATTAACACCGGCACAAATTGATGCGCGTATCCACCAGCTAATTGGTGTCGCGCCTGATGTGCTCGATACATTCGAAGAGCTGGCCAAAGCGTTAGGTAATGATCCTAACTTTGCTGCCACAATGAGTGCAGAGCTGGCTAAGAAAGCCAATGCCAGCGAGGTTTATACCATTACAGCTGCAGATGCTCAGTTCTTAACAAAACGGGGAAAAGCAGCCGATGCCACTTTATTTGGTGGAAACGCGCCCGATCATTACGCCACATCAGGGCAAATCTCAACATTAGAGCAAGAAATTGCAGATGGTTTTACACGACTTGCGGCTTCTTTTAATGATGCCGCTAACACTATTAATGGAAATTAATTTATGGGTTTAGAACAACAAATTAGTTCTTTGGTGCAAGCATCAGAGAATCTAACTGGCGCAGTTAATAATAAGATTGGGGAGATTGATAAGGAAGTTGTAGCGGCAAAAACTAAATTTGAACAATTTTTGGGTGATGCTGATAATCGTTTTATGACTCGTGTTGGAATATACGTTCATGTTTCTGGTGATGATGATAAATTCTATCCTGTTTATATCCCAGCTTCTCATCCTGGTGTGACTGATTTACAAATAAATCGCTCTGTACATTTTGATCGAGAATGGGCGGGCGGTTTATCAGCTAAATTCATTTTACAAAATAGTGGATGGGGAGGATATCCTGATATTTTTGTATTAGATGCATTGGGACACGTCAATCATCCGACAAAAACGCCAATAGCGGTTAAAACGGATGGTTTTATTGCTGATTATTTAAATGGTGGCGGTTTTGTTGCTGGCGCTATTTTCTGGCTGCGCGGTAATCATAAATATTTAATCTCATCGAGTTTAAGAGCATTTACAGGTGTTATTACTCATGAGGAATTAGTAACAACTAATATTTTTGAACATGGAAATATTAGAATATTTAAATCAGGTTTTCATGTTACAGCATCAAGTGCAACAGTTGCATGCGAGGTGAAAACTGCGCGTAATCAAACAAAAATACCAACATTAAGTTATATAAGAGGAGTGTAAAATGACGGTTTATCAAACAGAGGAAATGATAGTTCAATCTAAATGGGGGGATGTTCGTTATGCTCGTGCCATTTTATTAAAACAAGCTGATGAAATGGTTAATATAGCAAATGATAAAGGTGAGGATAGCGCATTGTTTCGTCAATATCGTCAGTCACTACGCGACATCCCCCAAACTTACGACAATCCCGATGATATCATCTGGCCAGCGAAGCCAACGTTATAACAACCGCTCTTAGTTAGCGGTTTTTTTGTATCTAAAATCTGAATCATAAAGGAACAACATGGCAATCTTGAATAAAACAGGGCTGCAAGATCATCCGATCTTGCAGCCCTTTCGTTTAAATGGCCGTTGGTATTTACCAGAAGAGAAAACCATCGCCTTACATCCATCCCAAACAGCCTTCCTTTTAATGAATGGCAAGATTGGTGAAGCGATTAATTTACCTAAATCACAACCTAAAGAGACAAAAGGACAGGCGGTATGAGTTCACTAACTCCTATTCAAGATTTCGAACTAAATGGTGTTGAAGTTCATACTATTGAGCCTCAACCAAGTATGGGCCCGTTGGCTCAACAGGTTGTACATCTTGTTGGTACGGCTCCAGATAAGCGCGGTACCGTTGCTTATCATGAACCTACTCGATTATGGAATTACAGTGACGCCATGATGGCGTTAGATTCAACAGGTAATCGTCAAGGAACATTACCTCATGTGGTGCGTTACTTACTGGAATATGTGAAATGTATCTTATATGTCACCGTGGTTCCTGTAGGTGACAATAGTGCAGCTACAGAGGCGAATGTGATTGGTGGTGTAGATTCTTCTACAGGCGCAATTCGTGGCCTTGAAACCATTAAAGCGTGTCCAGAAACCCCAACAGTGATTGCCGCTCCCGGTTTCCACTCGAAAGCGGTAGGTCAAGCGCTGGCTTTAATTGGTCGTGATGTACGCTGCCGTCCAGTACTTGATGGACCTAATAGCAATGATATGGCAGCCGCTGAATTTGCTTCAGGTTTTGGTGCTGAAGGTACAGGTGAAGATAAGTTGTGCATTATTGACCCTTGGTTTATGAAAACCTATGACGGAGCACAAGTCTTAATGCCCGCATCTATTGCATTGGTTGCGGCAATGGCTTCAGTTGCGGGTTGGGAAAGCCCACAAAATCGAGCTGTTCTCTGTGATGAAACTGCGCGTAATGTCTCTTATAAGATCAACGATAAAACGACGCAGGCCAACTTCTTAAATAAGCATGGGGTGACTACGATCGCTCATACTCGAATGGGGGGCTATTCCATCATTGGTAATCGTACCAATACAGGTCGATTTATTTCTCATGTTGGTCTTGAAGATCTAATGGCTCGTAAGTTGGAAGAAACAAGCCAACCATTATTGGGTAAGCAATTGACAGAAGACTTCATGCAGCAAGTTGTGGATCGTTTAACCAATTGGGGACAGGATTTAGTCGCACAAAAAGTCATTCCGGTCTTTAAAGCATTTTTACATCCAAGTAAGAATAATTTGGAAAATTACACGGCGGGACGTTGGTTCCTCTGTGTGAACTATGGTCGTTACTCACCCAATGAGCACATGATTTATGAAATGAGTGTTGATAATGGTTTGATTGCTGCTTGGTTAGAGGAAGTATTAAATGGCTGATCGTATTCGTATGCGTATTACGGCACAGGTTGAATCTGTGCCATTGATGAATGAAATTGTTGATTTTACTCCACCAGAAGTGAAATCCAAGCTGGCCAATAATGAAGGGGCATTTGTTGCTTCAGAAGACACGGTGGGTTTAGAAAAGCTCAATTGGACACTTAAGGTGAAAGGAGAGCACGGTGTTTTATCTCGCTCCCTTGGTCAATACACCATGGGTAATGCTCAAATTAATGTCGTAGAAAAGGGTAAAAGTACTGATGGTATTCCTTATGTTGAGAGCTATTCCATGTATGGCCCTATTACTGGTATCAAAAAAGAGGCTGTCAAAATGGGGGAAAAGCCAACTATTACTATTGAAGGTACTTGTAAAGCCTATACACAACACGATACCGGAATTTTAGTACATGATATTAATGTTAATACAGGCAAAACAGTAATTGGTGGCGTTGATCTTATGGCTTTAGCAGGCATTGGTCTTTAGGTTCTTATCGTTATCTTGATAACTATATAACAGCGTCTTCGGGCGCTTTTTTTATTGGAAAAAACACATGGAAAAAAGCTCTGTTTTACCATTCTTTCATCGCAGTGGTGATCATAAGTTAAACATTAAGACCATTTCTTTGGGGGACTTTCGCAAGCTGCCTTATGTTATGAAGGATGAATTATCATCACCAGAACAATTTAAGCAGTTTAAGGCCATGATTTTGGCATGTACTGATTTAACTGAACTTGAGTTTGAAGAGTTATCTGCCCCCGATTTTACACAGCTTCACCAAGATATTCGTGCTTTTATCCTAACGCCATCAGATGAGCTAAACGATCAGCCCTTGACTGGAACTCAATTTGAATTTGATCTTCTATTTCCATTTAAAAATGAGCTAAATGAAGATATTGGTCACATTAAGTTCAAAGTACCGAAAGTAAAACACTCAGAAGCTCTGGCTAATATTGATGATCATTACGAACGTGAAGAGTTTATGTTTCGTGTGGTGTGTGACTTAGAAAAGCAAGATATGGATATGATGGCCATTAATGATTATTTGGCTATTAAACCTCAGGTCGGCGCTTTTTTTCAACTTGCGGGGGATTACTTTCGCCCCAAGACGTCGAAGCTTTAATTGATCTTATTCCTATGCATCGTAATACCACTGAAAGTGAATTGAGAGAGTGGTCTCAAGATCAGGCATTACGACGCTATGAACTGATTTTATCTAAGCTCGGGGTTAAACGATGAGTGAAAAAATTAGTTTTGTCTTAGATGCTACCGTTAACGGGCTTCAAGATATTGTCTCTACAACTTCAGCAACCGAGCGATTAACTCAAGCGCTAGAAAGTCAACGTGGAGAGGTTAAATCACTAAATAGCCAGCTTCGTAATATTAAGGGATTTGAATCTGCAGAGCTTAAGGCTGAAAAGCTAGCCGCTCAGTTAGTTGAAACCAAGAAGACCATGAGCCGGTTGGATGATGAGATCATTCAGAGTAAGAAGAGTACAACCCAATTAAGGGGAGAATACAGCCTTACTCAAAATGAAATTCGTGGTTTAAATGCTCAAATAGCCACAGCCTCTGATGAGAGATTAGTATCATTAAAGAATCAGTTGAAAGCTACTGAGCTTCGACTTGAATCGTTAAATGTCGATATTCATCAGAGTAAAGCTCATACTAATTCGCTTTCTGTCGCTTATAAACGGGCAAGTGGCAAGGTTGAAACGTTAACGGGTCGGCAGGTTAAACAGAGTGCGACATTAAATAAGTTAAAGCAATCACTGCATAATGCCGGGATCAGCACAGACCATTTAGGAGAAGAGCAGCGACGATTAAAACTCCAAACCGATAAAGCTACTGCATCTCTTGAAAAGCAGAATGCACATTTAAAAGAGATGCAATCGATTCAAGGTCGCATCGATAGTCGAAAGGCAAAGTTAGGCGAACTGGGTAGCCAAGCTACGGGACTGGCCGCTGCTGCAGCACCGATAGCGGGATCAATTTGGACGGCAGTTAAGAATGAAAGCTCTTTTGCGGATGTGAAGAAAGTCGTTGATATGAACGATGAGCAGGCTAAAGAGTTACAGTCTTGGGCGTTAAAAACCTCAACCACCACACCAATGAGTGCAAATGATGTCAA
Source organism: Photobacterium damselae (assembly GCF_003026815.1). Taxonomy (GTDB): domain Bacteria; phylum Pseudomonadota; class Gammaproteobacteria; order Enterobacterales; family Vibrionaceae; genus Photobacterium; species Photobacterium damselae. The sequence continues at coordinate 27,878 of NZ_PYOG01000022.1, forward strand.
TACGATGTTAGCTGCAGGTGGACAAAGTGGTATTGCTGATATCAATGAGCTAAAAGAGTTTGTTTTAGATTCCTCTAAAATGGGCGTTGCTTTTGATATGGAAGCGGGTCAAGCCGGAGAAACTCTGTCTGTTTTCAAAGCGGCCTTAGGAATTGATCAGAAAGGGGCAATGAATGTTGCTGGCCTTGCTAACTATTTATCAAATAACTCTAACGCTAAAGCTAAAGACATCGCAGGTGTGATGGCGCGTGAAGGGGCTTCAGCTAAGACTGGTGGCTTTAGTATCAATGAATCGACAGCGTTATCGGCCTCTTTATTGTCTCTGGGTATGGGAGAAGAACGAGCGGCAACCGCGTTAAAGAATATTTCTGGTCGTTTAACATTGGGCGATGCTTCAAGCGGTAACCAGAAAAAAGCTATGGCAGCTATTGGTTTAGATGCCAGTGATATTGCGGCAAATATGCAAAAGGACGCTTCTGGAACATTAATTCATGTACTTGAAGCATTAAACCAAGCCCCAGAAGAAGATAAAAGTGCTTTATTGAGTCAAATTTTTGGGGAAGAAGCCAAAGGTGCTGTTGCTTCGCTCTCTGGTAATATGGAGAACTTCAGCAAATTACTCAAACTTTCCAAAGAAAACTCCTCAGTTCATCTCAATTCACTCGATAAAGAATACCATTCTCGTATTAGTACCACTGAAAGTGGGATTGATATGTTCGTTAATAAGCTAAATCGTTTAAGTGTGGTCTTTGGTACTGCGCTGCTGCCGGCATTAAATTGGGTATTAGAGCCATTAGGGAAAGGTGTTGATTTACTGGCTGATTTTGCCCAAGAAAATGAGGGTGTAACACAAGCTGTAGGTCTTGGTGTTGCCGCTTTTATTGGCTTAAAAGGTGCGTTGTTAGCAGGTAAGGCGCTGTCCCTTGTGTTTGGTAATTCGATGGATAAAACCCGATTATTTACTAAAGGGTTAAATCGAGAAACTCAAGATGGTGGCCGAATTGCTGCTTTAGCCGCTAGACGTTGGCGCAGTTTAAATGAAGCTGTCGCAGCAAGTCGAGGGCCTACATCCTCAGGCGGAGGTCTTGGGCAAGAAAGTCGAAGAAGAACTAAGCGCTCTCGAATAAGACGCTCTTCAAGGAAGCGGGGGCTTGGTCGTGTCATTGATACAGTGGCCAACAGTCGTATTGCTCAAAATCTCAGTTCTGGTGTTCAATCTTTATTGGGATCAGGAAAAAATCCCATTCAAGCTATGGTTGCTCCATTACCCGCAGCTGTCCCAATGGTTAGAAGTTCATCCTCTGGGCTGGGTAATATCGTTAACGGCGTGACTGAAAGTCGTATTGGTAAAGGAGTAAGTGCAGGTTCTAAATCGTTACTTGGCCATGTTCGTCATAATCCAATGGGTTCTTTGTTAGCAGTGGCAGGCTCTGGATTGGCATTAGATCCGATGGCCGATATGGCATCCGATGTGATTGGTATTGGTACGGATATTGCCGAAAAGGCAGGTAAAACTGGGCTTACTAAAGTATTAAAACCTCTTGGTATGGCCATGAGTGCTACTTCTGTGATTGATGGTGTTGCCCATGGTGATATGGAAAAAGCTGGTGGTGCATTAGGGGATCTTGGGGGCTCTATGGGAGGTGGCGCTCTTGGCGCGACTATTGGCACCATGATTTTTCCGGGGGTGGGTACAGCTATTGGTGGGTTACTCGGTTCCATTGCTGGTGGGATGGGAGGTGAAATGCTCGGAAGCTGGTTTGGTCGTAAATTAGATTCACCAGAAGAAACGGCTAAAAAAGTAGAAGCTGTTCAGTCTCAAGAAGCCTCAGCAAAGCAAAGTCCTCCCGTGACGTATTCACCTAGCTTTCAAATTCATGCCGCCCCTGGGCAAGATCCTAAAGTGATAGCGCAGGAAGTATCAAAACAAATTAATCATCAATTAGCTGCTCTTATGGGAGAGAACACCGTTTCTACTCAGTTTAGTTATGCTGCTATTGATAGGGATAGTTAGAGGTAAACATGCATCATCTTGTTATTGGTGAGTTTGTGTTTTCTGTTGGAGGTAAAACGCCAATCACTAAATTTGAACGAACATCCCCGGGAGCTTTTGCTGAAGTTGGACTTATCTATGATGCTCGCTCTGAAAATGTGGGTCGACCATTAGAAACTATTGATATTTCAGCAAAATGGCTCCAGTTTGGAGCTCATTTAGCGGTGGAACAATTACGTACTCTAATCGAGACACCGCAACAAGTCAGTGATGGTCAGGGAATGAATTTAGGGAAATGGACGATTGGCCAACTAAAAGAGGGGAAATCATCGCTTATCCATAATGGTAAAGCCATGGTGACAGACATTACATTACAGTTGAAGGAATACAGAGAATGAAAGTGATGGCCAAAGCGGGAACGTTAATCACAGATCTTCTTTTTCAGTATCTTGGCCAAGATAACGACCAAATAGAACATGCTTTCTATCGATTAAATCCTCACGTTCGGCGTGAGGTTTTTCTTATTGATACTGAAGTTATTTTACCTGATGTTGAGTTAACGCCTAAAACTCAGCATGTCACAAAGTCTTGGGATTAATTATGTTTCATTTAATTGGTAAAAATGCAGAGCTCATATTAGAGCGTTTAAAGTCGTGGCGGCTTAATGATGGTAATGGTACCGAAGGGGATAATGTGACCTTGGTGATCAGCTCCGATGATATTGACGGTATTCCCCCTAAAGGGGAGCGCTATTCGGTTCGCTTGGGTCATGTTGTTCGAGATGAGTTTCAGATCTCTAAACGCTCAGTTAATCTCTCTCCCAGAGAAATTACCTTAGTTTTGACTGTTGCTCCATTTTCAATAATGGATGAGAGCGGATATCGAGAGCGTAAATCCTCAAGTTGGGATAGAACAACCTTAGGGCAGGTTGTGTTTGATTGTGTTACTCCTCATGGGTTTGATGTTTTTGTGCATCCGAGATTACAAAAAATTGAAATCGAGCATTTGGATCGTAGTGATGAAAGTACGCCTGCTTTTATGAATCGATTGGCTAAATCTTATGATGCTGTGGCAAAACCTGTCGAAGGTAAGTTTATTTTTGTCCCTATTGGCGAACAACGAAGCGCATCAGGTAAGGATATTGAATCAGTTACGCTGTCACTTCCTGCAATTAATCATTCAGGTAATTCTGATTTTATCAATGTATCGGCTGAACTTGATGGCCGACAAGAATTTAGTGGTGTTAGAGCCTTTTATGGTTCCACTGATACGGGGAAACGCTTAGAAGTAAGAGTTGGGTCAAAACCATTTAAAACTCTTGGTAAGGATAAGAATTCCAAACAAGAAGCGGAACAAGCTTGTGCGGCTGAACTTAGAAAAATGCAGCGCCAAGGCCGAAAGATTTCTATTGAAGCGCCGCCGGTTCCAACAGCATTTGCAGAAGGGATCATCGTGTTAGACGATTCTTTTCCCCGAGCATTCAAAGGTCGGTGCTCTATCGATCAAGTTTCTTTTTCTGGTCAAGGGTTACAAATCAGTCGTATGAACATTCAAGCAACATTAATGGGTGAGTAATGCTCTCAAGTCGAACTAAAATCCGCATTAATCAACAAGCTTTTTTCTCTTCTACACTTCCCGTTAAAATTTCAGATGCCCAAATTAAACGCCATATTGATGATCTTCGTGTTCGTCAATTAAAAGATATCCGATGCCCGTTGTATTTAAGATTTAATCAAAATAGAACGGGGGGAACATGGTGGTTTTATCGATATGAGAAGGGAAAACAATATAGCCATCGATTAGGGGCTTATCCTGCTATCCAAGCAAAAGATATTATGGATGTAGTAAGCGCAGCCTCCGTTAAGGTTGCAAAAGAGGAAATCATCGAATGCCATCGTTTTGAAACTGTTGATCAATTAGTCGCTTGGCATGTTGAAAGGCAAAGAACGTTAAATCAGTCAAGCAAAGCACGATTGGTGAATCTCAAAAGTATGGCAGAAACTCATGTTATGAGTATTTTTCATGGGGTAGGTGTGACAGATTTGACTCACCAAGAACTTGATAGATTAATGATCCAACCTATGTTTTCAGAAGGATACTCTGTCAGTTATGTGAGAGCGAATTTCTTTTTACTTAAAACGGCTTATTCAACGGCCAAACGATTAAAACACATATCAATTAACCCTCTTGCTGATATTCAATTTAAGCATTTCTTCCCGGAAACATTCTCTATTACTGAAGCCCAAATAAAAGGATGCCGACTCAGCACCGAGCAGTTGGTACGTTGTTTACCACTTATAGCCCAAGCTTTACCACCTAAACGGCTACTATTGACCATGATGCTGGCTCATGGTTCTCGAATAGGTGAAACCCGCAAGGCTCGTTGGAAGAATATTAATTTATCAGAACGGTCGTGGTTTATTCCTAAAGAAGACAGTAAAAATGGGGTTGCAATGGTATACCCATTAACCACTGACATGGTGGAGTTATTACGTTCATACCAAGTGTGGCAACATCATCTAGGCTATAAAGGTGATCTTCTCTTTCCTCTATCTAGATGGAGCAAGCATCCTATTCATAGTAGTAAAGCAAGTGAATGGGTTAGGGAAATATCTGACCGACAATGGAGTGCTCATGATTTAAGAAAGAGGGCTCGTTCTATATGGGCCGAATTGGGGATTGATTACATCATTGGTGAGTCATTGCTAAACCATTCCCGAGATAAATTGGATCAAGCCTATATTCATACTCATATGGAGTTACAGAAGAAAGAAGCCCTCGAAACGTACCAAAATTGGCTAAAAAATTGTTGGTGCGCCTGTCTATCACCTGTCTCGATTCAAAATTAAAACACGGTTTAAGCCTTATCCTGACTGGCTTGAAGCCACATTTCATTATAAACCTTAGCGGATGATAATAAGAATGCAGATCTGTACGAAAAACGAACAAATCAACACTAATTTGATGGAAGCGGCACGAGCTGCTCCTCATCAAGTTGGCCTAATAAAATTGAGTAAAACCCAGTTGAAAGTTCTGCAGTCAATAAATCCTGGGGAAGAGGTAACCTCTGAGCAGATAGCCGAGCGTTGTGGATTGTCGAGTTCGTGGGCCAGTACTTTGTTGAAGACCGTTTGGGAAAGAGGGTATTTAGTGAGAGGTAGTTATGTGCGAATGAATGGTGGACTTGAGTTTGGTTATTCGTCAGTGTGAGTTTGAATAAAAGTTAATGTATTGGCTTAAAGGTAATACTACTAAATCAATATATCAGCAGAACCTTGAAATATATTTGTATGACTAGATGTTAATGAATTGTAGACTTCTATATAAAAACCGACAGAATAATGTCGGTTTTATATTATAGAAGAAAATTGCCATTACAGTTCATTTTTTGCTTTATCGATATTTCTTTTATTGCTGTTGTACTGTGCCATTGTTGCGCCATTACCTTTTTTTAGTTCAGAACCAGCAACTTTCGCAAATGATTTATTTGTATCTTCAGCACCATCAAGGTAGTTTTTTATTGCCTCTTTCATTCCTTGTTCAATGAAATTAGTAGCTTTTGGTTGCGTGTTATTTGACATTTTATTCACCTTTAGATGTTGTTAAAACTATTTCGACTAGATCGATAGCCTTTAATAGTTTACTTGTATTTAACGAAATTAGCTTCCAACCTGATTCTAAAATTTCGTTTTTAGAAATTGAGCAAGAAAAGATTAATTTGTCTTGTTCAAGAATAATAGTGCGACTTTTTTGAAAATCCTGAAAGTCTTTGTGTTGAACTCTTATTTTCTTGATACCGCGAGCTCTAAGTTGTTTTTTAGCCTCTGAAAATAATGAATTAATTTCTTTGCTAGATCTTGTATCTCCAAAGAGCTTTTGTTTCATTTCGGCAAAAGTTTGTTCAACGTCGCCAATATGTTCAAGTGAATTTGATGCTTTATTCTTCCTAAATAAAGAAAGTTCAACAACGTTGTCCATAAGGGCGCTCCTGAAGTAGTTAAGTTAAGTTAAGTTAAGTTAAGTTTGGATGCATTTATTACTTTAAAAAATGACTCAATATCTTCACTACTAATTACCAAGTCACTCGTAGTTAAGATTTTTGCAATAGCTTGATTGGAAATACCTATATGATGTAACTCATATAGTTTTTCTACACAATAAGTATTATTCACAGGTTGACTCATATTGTTTTTTAGCCGCTGTGAAATAGCTGAAGGACTAATGCCTAGTGAGTTCGCTATACGCTTTTGCGACACACCAGATTCATATAAAGCTAATATGAGTTGTCCTTTGCTATCCTTATCTAACATCTGGTAGCGTTCTGAAATATCAGTTGATTCTTTATGATTATCAGTTACTGATTTAACAGCAGATGCAATCAAAGGTGCTCCTAACCACCACATAAAATACCTATTCAAACTCGTTTTTTTTATTCTATGTTGTTAAGTTAAGTTAAGTCAAGTTAAGTTTACTTAAGTTTTTTTGGTGGGGTTTTTGTTTAGTCAATTAATGTTAATAATTATTGTGGCGGTTTTTTTGTCCCTCGAGACTTTGTGGTTAATCTTTGCTCAAATGTTTATGCTCAAGGGTTAGGTCGGAGAAGGGGATTTTTATAATTGAACCTATATTGTAGGTTCTTCTGAGTGTTAATAAAACTCAAACGAGGGTCACTCTCGGGAAATAAAAATTTTTCAGCCATCTTAGCCGCCACCACCGAGGTTGGTGATATATACCATTTCTGGTGGTAAAGGGCTGAGCGTGATGCGTAACGTTTAATTCATTGTTTTTTTTATCCTAAACTTGAAATTATCACATACAACCTCCATGTATATGTATATTTAAACATATAAAGAGTTTAGAGATGGATAGAGCTTATAACGAGACAACGGATACTATTGAATACGCAGCTAAAATAAATGAAAAAGAAGAATCGTTGCGAAAGAAACATTTGGAAAAAGCAAATTATAAGTGTCCTAATTTTTTATGTCGATATGACGCAACACCATGTGCTTTTGGTGATGAATATATACAGCCTGCTCATTTTCGATATCTAAATGGACATGTTACTAATTGTACATTTGATAAAGCATCAGGAGTATTTATTGAAGAAAAAGATAAGAATGGTAATTATAGTTATAGGCAATCATATATTACAGAATTGATTGAGCCTAAGCCAAATCAAAATAAATCCAGCTCAAATAATACTATCTTAAAGGATAGTATGGAGAGAAGTAGTTCTTCAGCTAATAGAAAAAATGTAAAAAATGGAACTTCAAAAAGAAAGGTTCAAGTATCCAGCTATTTATCAGCTCCTACAAATTTCTATTTGCAAGATCCAATTAATAATGCATCCTTAAAATTTACTGTCTTAAAAAGAATGGGGACTTACCGATCACAATATCAAAAAATATCAAATTCTTTTACTAAGTACAAAAATAATTATATTTTCTATTCCCCTATATATTCTTATAATGAAATTAAGCTGAATGAAAATGAAATTATTGTAACACTTTTGCCTAAAGATTCTTTGACTAATAAACGATACGAATTACATTTATTATGTCAAGAATGGCCTGAGCAACATAAAAAAGCTGTATACGATGAGTTAAAAAGGGCATTGAAGACTAGTAAAGATAATTATAAGAACAATAGTTCTGAGTGCGTTAATTTATTTTTTTTAGGAAAGCAAGACAAATTAAATAGCAACATATTTCTCTGTGAATACGCGGAGTTTCTGTATGTGTATGCAGGGAGTAAATTTAACTTGTCTTACAATAAGTTTGGTACGTATGATTTTTTGGAAAAGAAGGTTGACAACAAGGATAAAAAAATATGTATTGAACAGCCACAGCCACAGCCACAGCCACAGCCACAGCCACAGCCACAGCCACAGCCACAGCCACAGCCACAGCCACAGCCACAGCCACAGCCACAGCCACAGTTTCAAAATAAAAAAGTTACAAAAAAGAATGATGAGAGGGATAAAATAGTCAGAGTTGGCAATCGAGGGTTAAAGGAAAAGATAAAAAGTTATTTTAATAAATTATTTAGGATGTAAGTTGTTAAAGTCTAACTCAGACTAGTTTCTGAGTTAGATTTTATATTATTGGGTTAGATGAGTCTTAATTCCAAGCGTGACAATTGTGCATAAGACTTTGATTTGTAGTAAATGGAGGGGTATCTGTAGTATAAAATTGTTATTTTTCATATCTAAATCATTCAGTTGTGACGAAGTAGGTCAACATTATTCACAATAATTGTGGAATTTATAAAACTAAGATAATCAAGTGCTCTCAACGAAGGTGACATGTCAGTAAGTAACTAGCCCAAATAAATATAATTGGAGTGATTTTTAATTATTGCTAATACTTCGATTTCATGCAGAGTGCTCTGATTCAATCAGCTAACGTCGATTTAGGCTATGCTAATTTAATGGAATTAATAACGAACTTTGTCCTTGAAGTGTCCTAAGTAACAAAAGAAGTCGTTTAACTATGTAATATCAAATAGTTACAAGATACGTATTAGAGTCAATCCAGTATAAGCTTGGTTCGTTAGTTTTTTTCATATTTTTCCCAAAAGCCGTTGGCTCAATATCAAGTTACCGCAATCACTGACAAGTAGCATAACAACTTAATATTTTATTAAAGCAGTACGTTATAAGGCTAAGTATCCCGTAACTGACCTAACAGAGGCAAGTTTTTAGCGAAAATAAAGCCGGTGATTTCGTTATAAACCTTAGCGGATGATAATTGATGGAAGCGCGGTACGATTCGCTCCTTATCAATTTGGCCTAATAAATTTGAGTAAAACCCAGCTGAAAGTTCTGCGGTCAATAAATCCTGGGGAATAAGTAACTTCTGAGCAGATAGCCGAGCGTTGTAACTTGTCGAGTTCGTGGGCTAGTACTTTGTTGAAGACAGTTTGGGAGAAGGGGGATTTAGTAAGAGACGTTGTGGTAAGAAAATGTGGAGGAATGGTGTTCACTTATCATTTTTTCGATACGTGATATGTTGAATATGTTCTTTGTTAACCATAATATAAAAATTAAATATTATATTAGCAATGGATTAATGATGCGCTCAGACGTAATAAAATTCACTTTAGATGCTGTTAATGATATCGGTATTAATTCTGATTGGAGTACTAGTGACTGGACCAGAAAAATAAAAAATGATTTATGCCGATTAGGTAAAGAGCAAGGATTTTGGGTTTATGCATCTTCTTGTGATGAGTCTCATGAGGGGGAGTGGCTTTATGATATTACATGGCTAAATTATGATGGTGAATACATTAAAAATGTTGAGTTAGTTGTTGAGTCTGAGTGGGATATTAATGGATTGAACTCTGATTTTCAAAAATTATTAATTGCTAGATCTCCTATGAAGTTATTTATCTTTCAACAGGCCAATGAAGTGGCGGCAGATAGAATGATAGCTAACTTTATGGGCCAAATTGAGATTTTTAATGCTAATAATCAATATGTTAGTGGTGATAAATACATTTTTTCATGCTGGTTATGGACTGATCATAGGTTCTATCATAAAGAGATATCTTTATAACTTAGGGTCTTCTGGGCGCTCAGAAACTTCAAACGAGTCACGCCCTCGGGGAATAAAAATTTTCGGCTTTCTTAGCTACACCACCGAGGCTGGTGATTTAGACTATTTTCGGTGGTGAAGGGCAGAGCGTGATGCGTAACGTTATAAAAAAGAGAAAATGCATCCAAATAAAAAGGGATTCAAATTACGACTCGTACGTATTTTAAATCCCTCTGTAGTAATATAAAATTTGCTTTAATTTACTAATTGAAAATTAGCTGCATTTTCTGAGTTAAAACGAGCAAATCTTTCAATGCTATTAATGTCTTTTATATCGTAGACTTTTACGCCTAACGTATTCATCTCTTCAGTCAAAGAACCAAATGCTGCATCCAAGTTCTTATTTTTAAAATCTGGACGCTCAACTGCAAAAAGAAAATTATTAGCATCAATCGTATCAGAGTTTAAGAGGTGCTTAACCCTTGATATCCAAAACTCTCCATGGTCAATTAATTTGAGAGGTGTTTCTTGGAAGAAACTGAGTGGTTTGATAGCTTTTGTCTCTATATTATCCGTTGCAACTAGCGGCAACTCAAATGCCATATAATCAGTGCTCAGTTTACTCTTAGTGAACTTATACTTACTTACTTGATCTAGCTGTTTCTTCAAGCTTTTTACTAGAAGTATTTCACGATGTTCTTTAGTATTAAAGCTTCGCCCTACATATTGCTGGAAAAGTGTTTCTAATACGATTGTAAGTGAGTCAGTAGTAAGTAATGCTGCTGTTTCACTATAGGTTAGAAAACCTTCTTTGGGTCTTGTAACTTCATCCATAAAGCTAGCCAAGGCTTTACCTGTCATTCCTTGTGTAAACTCTTGGATTCTTTGAAGCTCAACGTTAAACATCTTGATTGCATTAGCATATAACTGGCCATCAAGATCATCAAAAAACTGAGATACCCGTCCAAATCGCGTATTGGCTAGCTTAAACTGTACTTCACCCGTTTGTGGGGCATGTATGACGATACCAACATTGGCAAACTCTTGAGTTTCGCTGAATGGCATAAAACGGATCACTGAATAACGTACTAGTTTTTTCATTTTATACCCTCCCAAAACTCAGGTAATCTAAAGCGTGATAGTGTAGTTCTAATTTCTTTTAGGATACTATCATCTCCACAATTATCTAGCCATTCTTCTGGAACAGATTCTAGTATAGAGTCTAGCTCTTTCATTGCATCTTCAAGACGACTTTCATAATATTCTTTATCAAATAAATCCTTTTGTTCAGTAAACCAAGCAGTTGAGGCTACATGAATCCGTTTTAAGGACTCAAAAATTTGGTCATGTTCTCTGTCAAATGCTAGATTATGATCAAGAACAACAAATGAACATAAATCAGAACAGATAAATAAGTTAGGGTTCCCACCATACTCTGTTAGATTCCGATCACCGTTTTTAATCCAATAATCAAATAAAAAGAGTAGTTTTAGTTGCTCAGTATCAAGTTTAGAAATTAGGTGGAATGGCACATCTTGGATATTCTCTTCATATTTGGAAGCAAACCAATCACCTTCTGTCAGTTCATAAGTTCCAAACTCAATTAGTGACTCGTCAACATAGGCAATTTCAAAATCAGGAATTGGAATACCTAGTGCTTTGCCTAATTGACCACATACCCATTCATTAATTAAGCCTCGATACGTAGTATTTGGACCTTTAACAATATATTGGTTTCCATTATCGCCAACACAGAGGTATGGGCCAGTCTGACCTTGTTTCATCTTTCTAATGATTCTTTCGATGTAAACCATATCGCTTAATTATCTAAAATTGATGAAGTTACATTATCATAACTTAGTTAGCTGTTGATATAATCAAGACCAATTAAGTGCATAATAAAAGTAGATATCAATCTCATAAGGCTCTGATACATACCTACAAGAAACTCAATAGCTTCATCATTAAAGAAAGCTTTCTAAGCCACTTTCTTGTGTGGTTTCTTCACTTTTTGCTTCTTTAACCAATTAGGTAGCAGGCTGTTTGTCATAGTTGCGACCACAATTAAACTCAATCCAAAGATTTGCTGGTGGGTGAAAGTTTGCTGAAAGAAGACAAATTGCCAGATGGTTGAGAATATTAAGTTGGTGAAGATTAAAGGTGCTAATTGTGATCCGCTGTGTGCCAATTTATAAGCCTTAGCTCGATTGACTTGAGTATTAATAACCAGCAGTGCCATCATGACTAAAAAGAGTAGTTGATGCAGACCTTGATTTGAACTGATCAGAGAAACAAAATGAAATTCGCTTGAACTAAACAGAGCAATCGGAAGTACAAAGACAGCGGCACTGGCAAAGCACCAGAAATTGATCTCTTTAGGTGATAGGGTACTTTTAGATGAACGATAAAGCGCTAATTGAGAGCCGGCATTAAAAATACCACCAGCAATACCAAGTAAGATATCAAATCGCCATTTCATCTCACCGCTATGACCAGCAAGTAAAATCACTCCCACAAACGTGACAATTAATGCTGCAATATTCCAAACATTGATGCGAACTTTAAAGAAAAGTCGCTCCAAGATTGGCATAAATAAAGGGCCAGTAGCAAAAAGAACAACACTTTCAACCAACGAGAGTGTTTGGAGTGATTTTAGAAAACATAACTGACACAAACCAATACATAATGCGCGAGTTAGTAATGGTTTAAACTCCTGCTTTGATGGCAATTTTATGTTAGTAAAACTTAAAACTATAAGGAGTATTAATGCTGGCATAGAAAAACGTAAGAAACTAAACCATGGAATGGGGAGCTGATTACTGAGAAGTTTAGCTAGTAGTCCAGTTGCTGATAAACTTAAGGTAGATAACAGCATATATTGTACTGCGCGATCAATTTTGAGCATGGTTGCCTCCGTTTATAGAAAGCGATGTTACGCCGATTAATGGTAAACTAATAGCGAGTAATTTTAACCAGTCATGTAAGGAAAACTTACAGATGAAAAGAGCGTTACCTTTAAAATCGATCAATTCATTTATTGCAGTAGCACAAACTGGAAGCATGAGTGAAGCTGCTAATGAATTACACGTGAGCCATTCAGCGATCAGTCAGTCGATAAAGTCATTAGAAATTATGCTGGAAAGACCTTTGTTTGAGCGCATTGGTCGTAGGGTACAGCTTAATGACGAGGGGAAGCGCTATTACGATAAAATTGCTCCAGCGTTTGAGCACATAGTGAGTGCCACTGAAGAATTGTTGGCTAGTAAAAAAGAAGAGCATCTGACATTAAATATGGTGAACTCACTAGCATTGCATTGGTGGATCCCAAGAGTTGAAAGCTTTCAACAATATGCGCCTGATATTGATATTCGAATGTCTAATTTAATTGGATGCTTTAATTTAGATAAACACAGTGTAGATGCCGCCTTGGTTCATGGAAATCGAAATGAATGGCTGGGGTATTATTGTGAACCACTTCTGGATGATGAGTTAGTAATGGTCTGTAGCTCTGAGTTGCTTGCTCATAAAGGTATGGATACAGAGTTATTAGATGCTTCCGTTATTGCATCATTATTACAACAGAGTAAACCGATTTTTGTCGTTAACGATAAGAGAAAGGATGATTGGGATACATGGTGCCAACAAAATGGGGTTAATCCTCCTGATATGTCTAAAGGCTTAATATTTCCAGCTTCAATTCAGGCTGTTCAAGCAACCATTCGTCGTCTTGGCATACTTGTGACTCATCGATTGTTTGTTCGTGATGATATTCGTTATGGTTTGCTAACAGAAATTGGTCATAACGTACGCTGCGATGATCTAAGTTTTTTTCTAGCGTGTAATCACAATAAAGCAGGGCAGAAAAGTATGGTTGTTCTTACTGAATGGTTAAAGCGTGAGTTTAAGTAGTAAAGAAATGAAATTATTATATTTGTGATCTAAATACATAATAAGTATGTAATGTATAAATATACCCATAAGAAATATTGAATATATATGGTGTGGTTTCTCTTTATATGTAAATTTCATTATTTAGTAATTTGAGTAATAAATAGTCTTATTGATGTAATAAGTGTAGATAATGAAAATTCAATTCTTTACTGGAATAATTCCTTTTTTGCATGGTGCGTAATATTTACATGTAATGAATATTTTTTCATCGTGATGTTTAGTCAAGGATGATTATTTTGCAGCTGAAAATATCAAAATAAAAATATATTAATATATTCGGTATGGATAAGGTTATATTCTGTATTTTACTAAATTTTATTATTTGGGGTTGAATTTCATATGCAAAAGAAAATTTTAGCTATATTAATTAGCGCTACATTTACATTGGTTGGTTGTAATTCATCAGACAATGAAAATAATACTCAAACAAATCCACCTATTATTACGCCACAGCCTGAAGGTGAGAATGGTATCCAGCCAGAACCTCCTGTACCAGATCCTGAAGATGATATAATTATTAACAGTACAGATTACCAATTAAGTTTGGATACGGCGAAAACAATGATATTTGCCAATGCTTCTTTTTATGGAAAGGGACATGAGTCACATTGGCACAATAAAAATACTATTGTTGGATTTGGATATAAAAATCAGACTTCTGATAAAGATGGTATTGGATGGTTTATTGAAATTCCAGAAAAGACAGAATTAGAATTAACAGCACTGGTTGAAAATACATTTATTCAAGAAGACGGCTCTAATGGTGGGATGTTGCGTGTTGAAGTCTTTGATGCAGAAGATTTAATGCGAAATAAACTGATATCTGGTATTGATGCTCAATGGAAGGTTTATACTAAAAAAGATAACAGCAAGGACAACTGGGGATTAGTTGAGGATAAACTAGGTACAGTAACTATACCTAATGAGGGAAAATATCTAATTATTCTTAGGGCTGTACAAAATGGAAGTAATCCTAATGGTGAAATATATGAGCGCAATGTAAGCATGTTAGCTGAAATGAAATTAACGGGAAAATATGCAGAAAATATTGAGCAACTAAAAATACCGGAAACAAGAGGGAGATATTTTACTTGGAAGAAAGAATATATTCCAGAGGACCTGCCAACATTTGAAAGTTCTAAAGACAAATTACCGAAGCCTATTTTAGATGGTAATCCTGAGTGGGTGAATTTATATTGGAATACTTGGAAGTTTGCTTTCGAACAGTTGAGAACAGTAAAGGCAACTAATACGACATTTGTTTCAAACTATATAGATGAAGCATTTAGCAACGATCTATTTCAGTGGGACATTCAGATGATGATTGAATTCTGGAAATATAGCAATGAAACATTTAATGCGATTGCAACGCAGGATAATTTCTATAGAGCTCAAAATTATAATGGTATGATTCATCGCATGTTAAATGAAATAACTGGCGATGATCATGGACAAAATGATGCACAGCAAACTAATCCTCCAATATTTGCATGGGCAGAGTTAAACTGGGCAACGATTACAGGGGATAAAACTCGTTTTGAATATGTTATTCCTGCAATTGCTAAGCAATTAGAATATATTGAAAATGCTCATGCAGAACCTAAAAATAAAAAAGATAAACATTTCCTATATTGGAATAATGGTCAAGGTAACGGTCTTGATTCATTACCTAGAGCTAATGGACCATATGAAACTAAAGATGTTGGTTCTGTAGATATGTCAGTTCAAGTTGCCAATGAATATTTCAGTCTGGCTAAAATGTCTGAAATGATTGGTAACGAAAATGATGCAAATAGATTTAGAGAGAAAGGTTTATTTATAGCTGAAAAAATAAATCAATTATGGGATGATAATGCAAATTTCTATGTGGATATAAATTCTGATAAATCGACATTTTTAGATAAAGCAACAGGAGAGCCTGTTCTAACTTTAGCAGGATCATGGCCATTATTATTTGGAGATGAAATTATTTCCGATAATAGTATTCGAGCAGGATTAATGGTCGAAAAATTATTTAGTCCTGATTATTTTTTTGAACCGTTCCCACTCCCTGTGTTGTCTAAAAACCATTCTCAGTACACACCTGGTGAATATGATATGGGCGGAGTTATGACTCCGACTGCAATGATAACTATGGCTGGATTGAGAAAACAAGGCTATATACATGAAGCTTCAGTTTTAGGGGAAAAGATCCTAAATGCAGTTAATGAAATTTTCCGAGGAGGAACACATTACTGGGGTAATCATGTTTTAACTTATCCTGAGTGGAAAGATAAGCGAATCTGTACCATATGGGAAATGTACAAGCCTACTAAATCATTAGATAACCATGGTGGAATATGGGACACAAATGAAGAAATATACTACCATAATGGAGCAGAAAATGGTTCTCGATCAGTTCGGCCTCAATTTGTTGGTTGGTCAGGTATCTATCCAATTAATACGTTAATCGATCATGTTATTGGTTTAGAAGCTAATGCGCTTGAAAATCAAATTACGTGGAATTTACGTAGAACAGATAGGCATGGTATTGAACAATTTAAAGTGGGAGATACGTTTGTCGATCTTATTGCCAACGAACGTAATGTAGGTGACGCAGTAACTATCACCGCTAAGAGCTCAAATAAAGACATTAAATTAACTGTTAAACATCTACAAGATGATAGTGATAATTCTTCCATTGTGAAAAAGACTATTACTCTTAAGGCTGGGCAACCAATAACTTTTACTGTCAAAGGTTCAGGAATAGCATCTGCTAAACATTCTTATCCAGTTTATGATAGCTCAAGATTTAAGTTGAATGAAAATTGTGCGAATTATAGTGATCTTATAAAAGAAAATTACCCAATAATGTAAAATTGCACTTTGAAAATAGATAACAACATCAGCCATTATGGGCTGATGTTGTTACATAGTTTGATTTTTGTTCTCAAAGGTATGTGTGTTCACCAAACATTCATCTAAAAAAGGTATAACAGATACCTAACTGATAAGGACACCGAGGGTATTTAGTCGATTCAGTGAAAACTTAGCTCTCGGTACTTGAGTTAGATGACTACTTTCTGCTATAACGAGCTTATAGAAAAAACTGAGCCTTCAATAGGTTAATAGTTATACAGACGACTTGAGCCTTGCATATTAATCAGTTTTACAAGGTTTTATTTTCATATTAAGGACTAGCTATGAACAACATCCTTGAACTTGTACGTGAAACACGCCGCAAGAACAAACTAAAGCGTGAAATCTTAGACAATGACCGTAAGATTCGCGATAACCGTAAGCGTGTAGAACTTCTAGAGAACCTACTAGACTACATCAAGGCTGATATGAGCCACGATCAAATTGTTGAGATCGTTGAAAACATGAAGTCTGACTATGAAGATCGTGTAGATGATCACATCATCATTAGTGCTGAACTATCAAAAGAACGTCGTGACGTTAGCAAGCACGTTAAAGAGCTTAAAAAAGCAGAGATTGCTCATAAGCCAGAAAACCACAAATAATTTGTTGGTTTAAGAATGAAGAAAGCTCGAGCTTAGTCTCGAGTTTTTTTATGCAAAAAAATAGCCCGATACTATTCCTGTTTCGGGCCTAGGGGAATGGCTCGTTAGAGCCTTGCGCTAACTGGTTAGTAATGGAGATCAATTACACTATCAATACTAGTTCACCATACTAATTTTGCCAGTTTTACAGATAAATTCTTGTCTTACAGCTAAGATCTCGACATGATTGTCTTAGATATCAAACAAGTTAGTATCTCGTACTAATTCACGCGGTAAACCATTTTTGATTCGGTTACTGACCCATTTGCCTAAGCCAATAGGGTAATCGCGGTATGTTACAATCACTTCACCTTTACCCGCTGGTTGATCTGGGCGAATATCACGTCCCATAAACCACTCTTTCGCTTCTTCTGCCGTTAGGGCGATCGCTGTTTGTTCCTTACCAGTAGCAAGAGTCATAACAGCTTCATGTTGCCAACGATAACCTTTCTTATGCTGTTCAGCCAAACGAATACCAATACGTTGGAAACGAATTTCACCAATAAGATTACTGAGCGCAGAAGGGAATAACCAAACTTCTTTATCTCTCACCCAAACATCATTTTGCTCAGGTAAGGTAATATCAAGATCTTGCTTAAACTGTTTAGCAAGTTCAGCTTGGTCTTTATTCGACATTTTACTGAATGGGAACTTACCCATACGTTTTTTAACTACAGGAGATTCAACTGCAGCCAATTTACGAATACGAGCAACAAAGAAGCCTTCACTGTCATAAACTTGTGGGTAGACATGTAAGAAACCATCTTCAGTCAGCGTTTCTTTTGCACCCTCAAAGAGATCATCAAGCGGTTCAAATTCAACGGCATCACCATAAGTTTCTTTTAGGTAATGGCAAACATCTTGGTTTTCACGAGTATTTAGCGTACAAGTCGAGTAAACCATAACACCACCGGGCTTAAGCGCTTGGAAGGCACTAACAATCAAGTTGCGTTGAACTTCAGCAATCTCTTCAATGGAGTTTAGCGTCCAGTTCTTCATCGCATCTTCATCTTTACGAATCGCACCTTCACCAGAGCATGGGGCATCTAATAGGATAGAATCGAATGACTCAGGAGCCCAACCGCCAAAAACGCAACCATCAAAGTGAGTAAGAGCAACACTGTAAACACCACAACGTTGTAGGTTTGAGTGTAAGACCTTAATTCGACTTGCTGCGAGCTCATTTGCAACCAGTGCGCCACGGTTTTCCATTGCACAAGCAATCTGTGTTGTTTTAGAGCCAGGTGCTGATGCCATATCAAGCACAACATCTAAGTTATCATTGTCTTTTAGTAGTGCCGTTACAGGCATCATAGAACTGGCTTCTTGGATATAGAACAAGCCAGCCATGTGTTCTGCGGTATTACCTAATGATACAGAGGTTTCATCATCGCGCTCAATCCAAAATCCCGTATCACACCAAGGTACAGGTGTTAGAGTCCAACCTTTGTCAGCAACACGTTCTAAAAAATCAGCAACACTAATTTTTAAGGTGTTTACTCGAATGCTACGACGCAGAGGGGTTTTACAACATGCAACAAACTCATCAAGATTAAGATGTTTCGGCATGGTTTGTTCAATAAGGTTTAGAAATGCGTCTGGGATATAGATATTAGAATGCACTGATGATTCTCTATTTACGGGTTTTAGCAGGGATTTTATACCAAACAGAGAAAATAGGAAAAAAGAATACAATGAAAACGATAGAATAAAAAAAAGAGTGGCACACTGACCACTCTTTCTATTTTAGTTTTTAGCTCTTAGGAATGGCAGTTCGCCAACTTAGCCATTGAGGATTAACCTCTTTATGCAGTAAGAAATGCTTACCATTATGAGCTTTTGGCGATAATGGCTGTTTTTCCGGAGTAGCAAACGAAATACCACCACGTAAAATGCTGTCAACCGTACCTGCTTTTACTTCGGCACCTGTTAGGCCAAGTGTTACGTTCACCCCAGAAGTATTCCAGAAGACAGTATTAGAACGTACTAGGTAACTGTATTCTTTGTCTACTTGCGCCTCGATAATAACGCGATCAGATAGCTTACCTAATGATACATGAGTAACCTGACCAACTTGAATATCACGATAGAGCAGAGGAGTTCCTTCTGCAATTGAGTCTCGCTCTTCTGCTTCAAGGTAGAGAGTTTTGCCTGATTCTAATTTCTGTGATGAACCTAATTTGAAGGTTTGTGCATAGCGACCATTACCCGGTTCCACGGCAATATAACTGCTAAGTAATGAATCAAGGTTTTCTGTACCTGTTAGGCTTAGCTTTGGTTGCACTAGCCAGAAATAGCTGCCTGATTTTGCCAATGTTTGTGCGTAATTAGGGAATAGACGAGCCTTAATAATGACACTTTCATTCTTAAAATCAGGGACAATCTCGACCACTTTACCAACATTAACACCCTGATAGCGAATCGGAGTGTTGGTAGCAATGGAACGAGCATCTTTAGCTGTGAGTGTCACTTGTAAACCAAAGTTTTGAGCCGCACTTAAACTGTCATAAAGTTTAAAGGCACGACCTTCTTTATTCGATACGTTGTCCATTGTATCAAAAGCGATGCCACCTTTGATTAATGTACTTAGCGGACTTGCTGTTAACTTAAGGCCACCAATTCCTGCTTCAACTTCAACGCCTGAACGATTCCAAAATACGGTTTGCTGATTAATAAGATGACGGTATTGGCTTTCGATTTCAATATTAATCGTGACACCGTCACCTTTTAGTGCATATCCCAGTATCTGACCAACCTGTAAATTGCGGTATAGAATCGGGCTACCTTCTGAAACAGGAGGGAGTTTGTCGGCAAATAGAGTCAATTTAGCTGCTGATGAACGTTGGTTATCCGCTAAAGATGCTAGATTTTTATTTCCGTACAGAGTGTAGGATTTTGCAATGCTAGCCTTACCTGTAGAGGTAAAACTGATTGCGCTGGTAATTAGCTGATCCGCTGGTGCGATAGATACATCCAAGCCTTTGTTACTGACATTGGCTTGAATTCCACCTTCGATATAAAAACGACTACCAGAGCGAATTAGATGAGTAAATTTAGGTAACACGAGAACATCAAATTTTACTTTGTTCTCATCAAGCGTGACATTAGTAACACGACCAACAGTGATACCTTTATAGTTCAGTTTAGTACCACGTTTGATGCCGTGACTGGTGTCTGCAATTAGCGTAAAATTAGCCGAACCTTTCTGTTGTTCTTGTAGCGTATCTTGAGTAATGGCTTTGAACTTACGAGTAGGTTCTCCTTTTCCTGGAATGATGCGCAAGAAATTACCTCGAATAAGATTGCCGATATTTTTCACGCCGTTTAAAGAAACTTCCGCTTCTTCTAATAACAAACTTGAACCTGTTGTGAGTAGATCGCTCATACTTGGTTCAATAGCTGCATCCGCAATAATTTTATTGGTCTCTTTATCTAAGCGAAGATCGGAGATCTGACCAATCTGTAAACCGCGATACATAATTGGTGAGCCAGATGCATTGATATTATTGTTATCCGGTAACTCGATTTTAATCGCGATACCTCGGCCCGCTGTATTGATATCGGGGTAGAGTCTAAACAAATGATCTTGTTCAATTGGCTTGCCTTCATCGGGTGAATCAAAAGCGATAGCACCTGCGATTAATGCCGAAAGACTTTCAAACTGAACATCCACACCATTAAATCCAATGTTGGCACTCATCCCACTAACATTCCAAAAACGGCTCTTATTGGTCACCAAGTTTTCGTATTTTGGGTAGATTAGGAGATCAATGATCACTCGTTTTTTGTTACCGCTTAGGGTGTAGTTATAAACTTCACCAACAGGGATCTTTTTATAAAAAACTTGGGAACCAATACTGACCGATCCCAGTGTAGGGGAGCGTAATTGTACTTTTAAGCCATCAGCAACTGGAGTATCTGATGGTTGAGACTCTAAGGCGGTAAATTTTGTTGTTGGTTCACCATCACCAGGTTGAAGGGCTATATAGTTACCAGAAACTAAGGTATCAAGGCCCGATATACCAGTAATAGAAGCTTTAGGTTTGACTAACCAAAATTGGGTATTTGAACGAAGAGTTTTTGCCGCTTCAGGGTAAATATCTGCCGTAACATAAATGCTCTTTAAATCTTTAGATAAAGAAACATCACGAACCATACCGACTTCTAAGCCTTGATAGCGGATCGTTGTGCGACCTGCAATTAAGCCTGATGCGTTATTAAAATGGATTTGAATGCGTTCACCCGCCTCATTTACTGCTTTATAGACCAGCCAGCCGGCCAAGCACAAAGCGAGTAACGGCAGTAACCATAATGGCGATATGCCACGATCACGCTTTATTTCAACAGGTTGAGGTTGTGGATTATTTTGGTTGTTCATAGTTATCCCAAATTAAACGAGAATCTAAACTCTCTGCTGCTAACATGGTTAGGACTACCACGACAGCAAATGCAATGGCTCCAGGACCCGGAGTAAAATCTAATAATTGACCGCGATCGATGAGTGTCACCATTATGGATATAACAAAGAGATCCATCATCGACCATTTACCAATCCATTGGATGATGCGGTACATTTTCATTCGCGTTAAAAAAGAGCCTTGGCGCTTAAACTGTATACATAACAATATATAAGCCAAACCTAAGATTTTGGCGACAGGCACAACAATACTGGCAATAAAGATGATTGCTGCGATACCTGACATATTGGTTTTAACCAGTGTGGCGACACCAGAAAAAATTGTATCTTCCAGTTGCTTACCATTATTAAAGAAAATAGAAATAGGATAAAGGTTTGCAGGAAAAATAAACACGCTAGCTGAAATAAGATAAGCCCATGTTTTTTGTATTGAGTTTGGATCGCGGTGATGAAGTTCTGAGCCGCAGCGTCTGCAATAGGCTTGCTGTTTCTGAGTTAAATGACAGGTGTGACAATGCACCTCTAGATCTGTATTAAGATGTTCTTTTTCTGGCTGCCATGCATCCCAATATCTGCGCACACTGATTTTAGTTAATAGCGCCAGCATGAGAAATTGTAAGATCACAAGTGAAAATAGCCCTGAACCAACATAGATATCTGCATGATCTTGAACTTTAAAACAGGCAATAGCGAGACTCACAAGAAAGACATCAAACATCGCCCAGTGTTTTAAGTGCTCTAATAGCCAAAGTGAGCGTTTAAAAAGTTTGAATCGGCGAAAATGTAGGCCAAGTTGGGTCGTAATGACCGATGACATAACAAGAAAAGGGGCGATAGAGCTACAAAATAAAATAAGAGCTGCGACTCCTGGGAAATTACCCGCCAGTGTTATGGTTCCTGATGGTAAAGTCGCGGGGATCATTTGGCCAAAAAGGCGAATTGTGATCAATGGAAAAATATGAGCAGGAACAAATAAGATCAGACAAGCTACAGCGAGTGCTAAGTCGCCGCCAAATTGTCGAACTCCACCTCGATATAATCGTGTTTGGCAGCGAGGACAGTAGGCGCTTTGTCCTAAGTTCGCATCTTTAGGTTGAATAAGAAGATCACAACCAGGACATAACCTCGCTGTAGACATAATTTTTGTGTCCTTATAAAAGCAAACCAACCCGCATCTATCCATGACAACGAGTTGGTCTATTACTTCAAGTTGTTACATTGCAAAAATTATTACGGTTTAATAACCATTATTTTGCGTTAACGACAACGGGCTCGATATTTGTTGATTGTGATGAGCCATAGAGTGTTTGGTATAGTCCATCGGTTGCAACCAGTTCGTCGTGTGTTCCTGCTTGGGTGACTTGTCCATCTTCTAATACATAGATTAGATCAGCTTGCTTAACCGCAGATAAACGATGCGCAACAATCAAAGTCGTTTTACCATTTAAAAAAGTATTTAATGCATGGTGAAGTGCCGCTTCTGTCGCAGTATCTAATGCCGATGTTGCTTCATCTAAGATGACAAAATCAGGGCTTGATAACACCATTCTAGCAATAGCTAACCGTTGACGCTGACCACCGGATAAACGAATACCTTGACGACCGATCTCAGTATCTAATCCTGCCGTTAAGCGTTCTGTCACATCAGTGAGTTGGGCAATTTCAAGTGCTTGCCATAGCTGTTCATCACTGAAATGTCCGCCCAATGTCAAATTGTGCCTTAAAGTGTCGTTAAATAAAACGGGGTGCTGTAAAACAACGGCCATTTTTTTTCGTAACTGTTCGTAACTGACTGCTTCGATAGGGTGGCCATTAACCAGAATATTGCCATGGTTTTTCTGATAGATCCCTAAAAGAAGCTGGATGAGCGTTGACTTACCGCCGCCAGATGCACCGACTAAAGCAACGCGTTTTCCCGCAGGAATAGATAAAGACAGAGAATTTAAGATTTTCTTTTCGTCATCATAGGAGAAATGAACATCTTGCAATTGAATATCGATAGCTTGGTTTGCGGTAAATGGATCTACAGTGGCTTGAGGGCGCTTTTCTTCATCGAGAGTCAACAAAGTATTGAGTCGCTGCATTGCGGCTGATGCGCCATACCATGCAAATTGAATATTGAGTAACTCTTGGACCGGGGTCAGCATAAACCAGAGATAGCCAAACACCGCCAGCATTTCCCCAACTGTTAAGTTACTAAACACCACCATAAGCATGGCCGCAGCTCTAAATACTTCAAAGCCAATCAAAAAGAGCAGAAAGGATACTCTTCCCGCGGCCTCTGATTGCCATGCAAATTTGTCTGCGCTGTGGCGAATATCATCAGCATCATGTTTTAAACGAGCTAAAAACTCACGTTCTTTATTGGATGCACGAAGTTGATAAAGGCCATCTAATGTCTCAACTAATCGTTGCTGAAATTTTTCGAACGACTTGTTTTCTTGACGCTTGAGGTTTTTGACGCGATTACCCATTAATTGTGAGGCATACACGACGATAGGATTGACCAGTAAGATTAATAATCCCAGTTTCCAGTTGATCCAAAGCAGCACAATAGCAGTACCGATGACCGTTAATAAACCCACGAGAAATCTGCTAAGCGTATCGCCAACAAATTTATCTATGGTTTCAACATCCGTGATCAGATGAGATGTGACGCCGCCACTTCCTCTCTCTTCATATTGACGCATGCTGATACGGCCAAGTTTATTAAGTAAATGTTCCCTTAAGTTATAAGTTATGTCTTTTGCTACCAAGGTAAACTGACGGCTTTGCAGTATATTGAGTGCCTGACTGATAACTCGCATTAAAACAACCAGTAACAGCACCATAAGGATATATCCTGTTGGTCCTTGCCAATGGTCAGGTAAAAGATGATTTAAGTAGACAATCCCTTCACCTGGTTTTTTGAGTAGAACTTCATCAACCATCAAAGGCATTAAAAGCGGAATAGGGACACTGACTAACGTAGCAATAATCGCAATGATGTTTGCTGTGATAAGTCGTTTCTTATGTTTTTTTGCTTGTGTAATTATCCAAGACCAGTTAATCATTTGAGTTGTTGTTCTGTGTGACACAATGATAATGATTCCTATTTTAAATTAAGTTATCCATTCTAACGGCTATATATGGAGTAAGCTATGGAAAATAAAGCAGCCTTTTACAAAAGATTGACTCAACAAGCCCTTGCACTTATCGAAGGGGAAAAAGATTTGATTGCTAATATCTCTAATATTAGTGCCTTATTGAATATGGAGTTAGAGGATATTAACTGGGTAGGGTTTTATCTACTAAAAGATGATCAATTAGTATTAGGGCCATTTCAAGGCAAACCCGCTTGTGTTCGAATTCCGGTTGGACGAGGTGTATGTGGTACTGCAGTTTCAGAGAAAAAAGTACAACGAGTTGCAGATGTTCATGCCTTCCCTGGACACATTGCCTGTGATGCAGTGAGCAATTCGGAGATAGTTCTTCCTCTTATTGTAAGCGGGGAAGTGATCGGAGTTTTAGACATCGACAGCCCAAGTTTGTCAAGATTTGACCAAAATGATGAGCTAGGACTAATTTATTTCATAGAAGAGCTACAAAAATATCTTTAATTTCATGCTTTATGTGGTTTTTCGTCTGTAGGTAATTATAATAGTCACCACTATTTCTTTTTGATCAAAGTACTACAGCGAGATGTTCTCGCTCTATGTCAGGTAAATTCATGGAAAACTCTGAAAAGTTAACGAACAGTAAAGAAGTGATTGCATATATTGCTGAGCGTTTCCCTAAATGTTTCACTGTAGAAGGTGAAGCGAAGCCTCTTAAGATTGGTATTTTCCAAGATCTTGCAGAGCGTCTAGAAGGCGATGATAAAGTAAGTAAAACGCAACTGCGTACTGCATTACGTCAATACACTTCTTCATGGCGTTACCTTCATGGCGTAAAAGCTGGCGCACATCGTGTAGATCTAGACGGTAACGAGTGTGAAGCTCTAGAGCAAGAACACGTTGAACACGCGCAAAAAGCTTTAGAAGAAAGCAAGGCAAAAGTACGTGCTCGTCGTAAAGAGCAAGCTGCTCATAAAGCTGCTGCGAAAAAAGATCGTGACCCTAAAGCGAAAAATTCACCTAAAGCTAAGAATGTTAAGCCAAAATCAGCTAAGCTTAACAAAAAGCCTGTAGTTGAAACTCGTAAGCTAACTGCTGAAGAGATCATCGAAGGCAAACAAGTTCAAGTGAACATGGGTTCTGGTAATATGCCAGCGACGATTGTAGAAATTAACAAGGACGATGTACGTGTACGTTTCAATAACGGTCTAGTAATGGCTGTTAAAGCGGAGCACCTGCATTCGTAAGGAGAATGCTCGACGTATGAAATGTCGATTCCGTTTTTCCCTGATCGCTGCCGGTATGATGTTGGCAGCATCAGCTCAGGCCGTGGAGGCCAAATACTCATCAAGTGACTTACCGACGCTTGCCCCTGAAGAGCAGCATGCTACTGCCGCTAAAAGGGTTGCATCTCGCCTTACTCGTTCTCACTATAAGCATTTTAATCTTGACGATCAGTTTTCTGAAAAGATGTACGATCGATACATAGAGATGCTAGATTACAATCGCAGTTTTCTTACCGCTAGCGATATTAAACAGTTTGATAAATGGCAAGATCAGTTTGATGATCAACTCAAAGCGGGTGATAGTGTAGCCGCTTATGATATCTTTAATAAAACGCTTGAGCGCCGCCTCGAACGTTATCAATATGCGTTAACGTTACTTGATAAGCCGATTACGTTTACCACCAATGAAGAGTTCGTTATTGATCGCTCCGAATTACCGTGGGCAAAAGACAGTAATGAGCTTAATGAAATTTGGCGTCAACGTGTTAAATACGATGCTCTAAATCTTAAGCTTGCAGGTAAAGATGAGGCAGAGATTAAAAAAACTCTGACTAAACGTTACAACAATGCGCTTAAGCGTTTAACTCAAACTCACAATGAAGACGTATTCCAACTTTACATGAATGCGTTTGCTCGTGAAGTCGATCCTCATACAAGTTACTTATCTCCTCGTAATGCAGAACAGTTCCAGTCAGAAATGAATCTGTCATTAGAAGGGATTGGTGCTGTATTACAAATGACGGATGATTATACGGTTATTCGTTCTTTAGTTGCTGGTGGTCCTGCTGCATTATCGAAAAAACTGTCCGAAGGCGATCGCATTATTGGTGTTGGTCAAAAAGGGAAGAAAATCGTTGATGTGATTGGTTGGCGTTTAGATGACGTCGTCCAGTTGATTAAAGGTCCAAAGGGCAGTGATGTGATACTGGAAATCTTGCCAGAAGGTAAGAATTCGAAGAGTTACACTGTCACGATAACTCGAGATAAGATTCGTCTTGAAGATCGCGCCGCTAAGTCAGAAGTTAAAACTGTTAACGGTAAGAAAATTGGTGTTATTGAAATTCCAGGTTTCTACGTTGGTTTAACAGAAGATACCAAGAAAGAGATTGCAAAACTGAATGCTGATAAAGTTGACGGTGTCGTGATCGATTTACGCAATAATGGCGGTGGAGCACTAACTGAAGCAACGGCACTAACAGGACTATTCATATCAGAAGGACCTGTTGTACAAGTTCGTGACAGTTATGGTCGAGTTAAAGTAAACGGCGATTCAGATAATGTGGTTTATTTTAATGGCCCACTTACTGTACTTATTAACCATTATAGCGCATCAGCATCAGAAATTTTTGCAGCAGCGATGCAAGATTATGGTCGTGCCGTTGTGCTAGGTGAACAGTCCTTTGGTAAAGGTACGGTTCAGCAGCATCGTTCTTTGAATCATATTTATGATCTGTTTGATAAACCACTCGGTCATGTTCAATACACGATCCAGAAGTTTTATCGAATTAATGGCGGCAGCACTCAAAACTTAGGTGTTGTTCCTGATATTGCGTTCCCAACAGCAATTGATCCTGCTGAAACCGGTGAGAGTGTTGAAGATAATGCTCTACCTTGGGATAGTATTAAGCCGGCTGATTATAAGAAGATCTATAATTTCTCACCAGTAGTTCCAAAACTTGAAGCAGAGCATAAAGCTCGTATCAAGAATGATATGGAATTTGGCTTTATTGCTGAAGATATTAAGCAATATAAAGCAGAGAAAGACGTTAATACAATCTCGCTAAACGAAAAGACTCGTATTAAAGAGCAAGATAAAGACGATGCAGACCGCTTAGCTCGTTTGAACAAACGACAAAAAGTATTGGGTAAACCGGCGTTTAAATCTTTGGACGATGTGCCTAAAGATTATGAAGCACCAGATGTTTACCTCGATGAAGCGGTTGCGATTACTTCCGATCTTGTAAAAGAAAAAGTGAAACGCAGCTAATTCAGGTTACGCATTAATAAAATTATCGCCCCAGCTTAGAGATAGGTTGGGGCTTTTTTGTTGATAGAAGTTGAAAAACGGATGGTTCATTGAAATCTTAGCTAGGCTTATAAACATAACAAGCAATAAATTGTCATGGTCTAATTTATGCAGGGAGATATAAGACCTATATCAACAAGGTGCATAATATGAAGAAAATACTCATTATCATTGTTATGATGATAACTTCGTCTTTGTCGTTGGCTAATAATAAACATGATATTACTGAATTTGATTATCCGTTTCTTTTGGGGGATTGGTATTGGTTCAGTCCTTCTGATGATGGAGTTGAAAGTGATGGTGTTCACTATCGTGCAATGAACATTAAATTTAAATCTACTTATCAATTCATGCTTAGAATGTTAAAAGCTGATGGTTCTGTTGATGAATGGGTCGGAACCTATGATATTGATGAGTCTTCAGTAACCTTATTTGCGAATGGTCATCCAGAACAATCACACAGTTATATGCTCAGTTACAATCAATTCATATTAGATGGTGCTCGGTTTACCAAACTTGCACCTGAGAATCTTCCTGGTAATTGGCGATCTTCTCAGCTCTCTGGTAAAGATATCCATCAAGAAATTGAAGAATTAAGTTTGTCTTTACGTCCTGATTTTCTCTTTTCTGCTGAAGTGTCAGATAAAGAAGGTAAAACGAAACAGCACCAAGGTGTGTACTATTTAGAAGATAACAATATTGTGCTTATGTATGAGACGGGTCAGCATAGTAGTGAGTTTCAACTGGCTTCAGATACATTGACACTCACAAATACTGATTTTGGTATGGAAGCGGTTATGCTTAGAGAGTAGATAGATAAAAGAACGAATAAATGGCAATGAATGTAGCGATAAGAAAAAGGCTAGATGCGGAAAATAACGCTCTAGCCTTTTGCATATTAGTTTGCAATCTTAAATGCTGTACGTAATTGGTCGAGATAATCTTCATCTCGGCACATAATTTTACCTGGCTCATCAGAGATTTTTGCAACAGGTCGGCCTTGGCATTCTGTAAGTTTAAGCACTACATTCAAGGTTTCTACGCCTGGTAGATCACAGGTTAATTGAGTACCAATACCAAAGCTAACATTTATACGATCTGCAAAATGCTTATAGATATTGAGTGCTTTATCCAGAGTTAGGCTATCTGAGAAAACAAGAGATTTTGTTTTTGGGTCAATGCCTAAATCTTGATAATGAGCGATCGCTTTTTCACCCCAAGAGATAGGGTCGCCACTATCATGACGTAAACCATCAAAACGCTCTGAAAGACGAAGATCAAAATCTCGTAAAAAAGCGTCCATATTGATGCAGTCAGTTAAGGCAATACCTAATGAATCCGGGTATTCTTGTAACCAGCGATTTAATGCAAGTTGTTGTGAGTCTGCAAGTTCACCAGACAGTTGCTGATGTCCTTGGAACCACTCATGAGCCTGAGTACCAACAGGAGTTAACCCGCGAGTGAAAGCTAAGTAGTAGTTGGACGTACCCTTAAACTCAGGCATATTTTTCGCTAAGTAATCGACAACCTGATGGTGAACAGCTTTAGAGAAACGGCGTCGAGAACCAAAATCCACCAGCGCAAACTGGCTTAAATCGATATTATTTTGCTGCGCATTTTGGTAAAAGCGCTCAATTTTAGTTTCTAGTTGAGCGATTGCATCAGCAGCCGATGCATTAGGATAACGGTGAGAGCAACGAACTTCGCAAATGATTGCTAGAAGTGGGACTTCCCAAAGAATTACGTCGAGCCATTTACCCGTGATTTTGATGGATAATTGATCGCCTGAATCGTCAACGAAAACATTTGCCGCGTTAAGCTTGAAATCTTTCAAGTAAGCAAGGTAGTCTGCTTGGAAAAATGATAATGTTGATAAATAGGCCAGTTCATCGTCAGTAAATGAAAGCTCAGAGATCTTCTCAATCTCAGCTTTGATTTGTTGACAATACGGACGTAAGTCTTCCTTGCTGCGGCAATGGAACTCCGCAACCGCTTCGACGTTCGGGTATTGATGAAAAATTGCTTGCTGCATATGCAGTTTATACGCATCTGTATCAAGCAGGGATTCGATGACCCCATTGTGACCTGTATGATTCATATCTAATGTTGTAGTTTGTCGCAATCCGGTAATTCTACATTACTTTGAGTTTGTTTTGGCTAAAAACCAGCAAACTTTCATTAAATTTTAGGGCAGTAACGATACGCTTAAACGGAGAAAACAACAAGCCAGTAAAGGGAGTTTATTTTTACCGTACAGTAAAAAATAATTGTTGCAATTCTCAGTTTAGTTGATATTAATTCTTATTCATCAATGGTTATACAGTAAAATATCTAAAACGTATACCTTGATTAGGAAATCATTACTGCTCGATGTTTAGGCAAAAAAGGAAAAATACGCATGTCTGATATAACAAACACTAACCAGCCGACTGCCAAATACCGCGCCGACTATACTGCTCCTGATTATACCATCAGTGATATCGATCTGACGTTTGATTTATACGATACTCAAACAAAAGTGCTGGCTGTTAGTCAGGTGAAGCGTTTAACCGATGCTAGCTCTGCTGTTTTGGCTCTAGATGGTGATGGGCTTAAACTTATCCGTGTGAGTGTTGATGGTCAGCCATGGACTGCTTATCAGGAAACCGAGAGTCAACTCATTCTTTCCAATCTTCCTGAGAGTTTCGAGCTTACTATTGAAACTGAAATTAACCCAGAAGCGAACACATTACTTGAAGGTTTGTACAAATCGGGTGGTGCGTATTGTACTCAGTGCGAGGCTGAAGGTTTCCGTCGCATTACTTTTTATTTAGATCGCCCCGATGTACTGGCTCGCTTTACCACAAAAGTAATCGCCGATAACGAATACCCATTTTTATTAAGTAATGGTAACCGTATTGCTGAAGGGCAACTAGATAACGGCCGCCACTGGGTACAATGGCAAGATCCATTCCCTAAACCATCATACTTATTTGCTTTAGTTGCTGGTGATTTTGATGTATTGAAAGATCACTTTATCACTATGAGCGGTCGTAAGGTTGAGCTTGAGATCTTTGTTGATAAAGGTAACTTAGATCGCGCTACTTATGCGATGACGTCACTGCAAAATGCCATGAAGTGGGATGAAGAGCGTTTTGGTTTAGAGTACGATCTTGATATCTATATGGTTGTTGCCGTTGATTTCTTCAACATGGGAGCAATGGAAAACAAAGGTCTTAATGTTTTCAACTCCAAGTTTGTATTAGCGAATCCAAAAACCGCCACAGATACTGACTACCAAGGCATTGAATCCGTTATTGGTCATGAATACTTCCATAACTGGACTGGTAACCGTGTGACTTGTCGCGATTGGTTTCAACTAAGCTTAAAAGAAGGATTAACCGTATTCCGAGATCAAGAATTCTCTTCAGATCTTGGTTCTCGTCCTGTTAACCGTATTGCAAATGTCCGTATTATTCGTGGTCCTCAGTTTGCAGAAGATCGCGGCCCGATGTCTCATCCAATTCGTCCGGAAAAAGTGATTGAGATGAATAACTTCTATACTTTAACTGTGTATGAGAAGGGCAGCGAAGTGATCCGAATGATGCACACGTTACTGGGAGAAGAGAAGTTCCAAGCGGGTATGAAATTGTACTTTGAGCGTCATGATGGCACGGCTGCTACCTGTGATGATTTCGTTCAAGCAATGGAAGATGCTTCGAAGATTGATTTATCTCGCTTCCGTCGTTGGTATAGCCAATCAGGAACTCCTGTTGTAACTGTTACAACTGAATATGATCAGGATAAGGCGCGTTACGCGGTCACGATTAAGCAAGAAACTGCAGCGACACCAAATCAAGAAGAGAAACTACCACTTCATATTCCGTTTGATATCGAGTTGTATAACCAGGATGGTGAACCTTATGAGTTACGCTGTAACGGTGAGTCGATTCATCATATATTGGACGTGACAGAAGCAGAACAAACGTTTGTTTTTGAAGGGATTACGACACAACCCGTTATCTCTATGCTAAGAGAGTTCTCGGCTCCTGTCGTACTACAATATGATTATAGCGATGATGAGCTGATCTTCTTAATGACCCATGCTCGTAATGAGTTCGCTCGTTGGGATGCAGGTCAAATGCTATTGGCTAAATACATTCGTCACAACGTAACTCGTGTTCAGCAAGGCAATAATGTAGAGCTTTCTGAAGCTGTGGTTGATGCATTCCGTGACGTTTTATTATCAACTGAATTGGATCCCGCTTTTATTGCTGAGATGCTAACACTGCCAAGTGAAAATGAAATAGCAGGTTGGTACCAATGTGTGGATGTGGATTCAATTCATCATGTTGTTGGTGAACTGACGAAGATACTGGCAAATGCAATGAGCGATGAATTTAGTGCTATTTATCATTCGTTAACACAAAAGCAATATAGCCTAGATCATCAAGCAATGGCTCAACGCACACTCCGTAACCAATGCCTATCTTATCTTGCATTAACTGAGCAGGGTAACGCATTAGTTGATGCTCAATATCAAGCTGCGGATAATATGACTGACACTATGGCTGCAATGAATGCGGCGAATAATGCTCAGTTAGCGTGTCGTGAAGCACAAATGACAGATTTTAGTGAAAAATGGACTCATGATGGCTTAGTGATGGACAAGTGGTTCATGCTACAAGGTAAAAATCCAGCAGATAATGCCTTGCAAGTTGTTCGTGAAACCATGAATCATCCTGCATTTTCACTGAAAAACCCTAACCGTACCCGTAGCTTAGTGGTGAGCTTTACTGCAAACAATCCAGTTCATTTCCATGCAAAAGATGGCTCTGGCTATCTATTCTTGACTGAAATTCTAACGCATTTGAACACCAGTAATCCTCAAGTTGCTGCTCGTTTAATTGAACCGTTCTTAAAATATCGTCAATACGATGCAGAACGTCAGCAATTGATGCGTGCAGAACTGGAGAAGCTAGCTAACCTTGATAATTTAGCGAAAGATCTTTTCGAGAAAATTCATAAAGCTCTTGAGCTATAAGCCGATATATCACTCGTGAGCACAAAGCCTAAGGAGTTGGACTTCTTAGGCTTTTTTCGATTGGACTTTAACTATTTACAAATAGAACAAGTATGCGATTTTTTACGTTTTCTCTTAACATTCCATATCAAGTTTTTTTGCAACATTATTCGGGGAGTGCCAGTCAACTAATGGTTTATACCGATTGTGGACTTAAGGTTCAGTTTCCTGCTGTTCGATTTCGAAGCTTTGTTACACAGGCTGGTTTAGTAGGGCGATTTAAGGTTTTTGTAACGACAGACAATCGCTTTGATCGAATTGAACGGCTAACAAACTAAATATGGTTAATTTTTCCACAAAACAAACCCTGTTTACGTAATCGTTTGCATTTTATTGATTTCTTACTCTACTGTAATTGATTGTTTTTATTGGTTGTTTGTCATAACTATCTGTTTTAACGTAATTTGTATCAAAATTAATGATTGCCGTATGGAGGTTTTCAGGCAATAATGCCATCCCGTTTATACGGGGCTTTTATAAAAGGAGGTATCATGTTTTACCGCCTCGCACGATCTGCAATTTTTCAACTTGATCCAGAAAAAGCGCATGATCTCGCAATGCAAAACTTCTCTCGCTTTACCGGCACTCCTCTAGATTTATTCTATCGTCAATCTATTCCAGATCATCCTGTTGAAGTAATGGGATTAACGTTCAAAAATCCTGTTGGCCTTGCGGCTGGCCTTGATAAAAATGGCGAATGTATTGATGCATTTGGTGCTATGGGTTTTGGCTTTGTTGAAGTTGGTACGGTAACACCACGACCTCAACCAGGTAATGATAAGCCTCGTCTATTTCGTTTAATTCCTGCTGAAGGCATTATCAACCGCTTTGGTTTTAATAACCTAGGGGTAGATAATTTAGTTGAGAATGTTAAAAAAGCGAACTACGACGGTATCATCGGCATTAACATTGGTAAGAACAAAGATACTCCTGTAGAGAATGGGGCAGAGGATTACCTCATCTGTATGGATAAGGTTTACCCATATGCAGGATATATTGCTATCAATATTTCTTCACCAAACACACCAGGACTTAGAACATTACAGTATGGTGAGATGTTAGATGATCTGTTATCTCAGCTAAAAGCGAAACAAGCTGAACTGGCAGAGCTACATGGGAAATATGTCCCACTAGCACTTAAGATCGCACCAGATCTTGACGATCATGAGATTGAACAAATTTGTGACTCATTACTTCGTAATAAAATTGATGGTGTGATTGGTACTAATACCACATTAGACCGTACCTTAGTTGAAGGCATGAAGCACTGTGATGAGATGGGTGGCTTAAGTGGTCGTCCTCTTCAGAACAAAAGTACAGCTGTTATTGCTAAAATGGCAGAATGCTTAAAAGGTGAGATTCCAATTATTGGAGTTGGTGGTATTGATTCTGCAATTTCTGCTCGTGAAAAGATGCAGGCAGGTGCAAGTTTAGTTCAGATTTACACCGGCTTTATCTATCACGGTCCTAAGTTGGTTAAAGATATCGTTATGGGCTTGAAGTAATACAAATTTGTGTGATGAAGCTAAAAAATTAGTGTAATTTTCTGCGAAATTTGTCAAAATTACGGCGCATAAAGAGTAAGAAGGGGATATTGTTTCCCCTTTTTTTTCGCCTAAACCTTATTAAAATAACTAGCAGTGTTTATTTATGTGATCAGTGATGTTGCATAAGACCAAAGTTGGAGCGTAACCGTGTTAAAACCAAATGACTCATGGATGTGGTATTTTGACCAACAAGAAGATGCATTAATGCTTGATCTCGGTGATGAGATGGTCTTTCGCGTAGCAACTCCAAAGAAGTTCTTTACTCCTGAAGCTTATAATACGCAAACTTTCACCGTTGATGATGCGGACGTGTATCAATGCTTCAAAGAATCCATTACACACCTAGATATCTCTCTTCCTCGCAAGGCTGAACTTGGCCTTAATGCCGTTGCGGTTGCCCGTTTCCATAAACCGATTATGCCAAAGAGTTGGTTTTTTGCTTCATCTGGCGTTGATTATCAACCAGAGCTCGGAGAACTGATTACGCTACAAACTGAGTTTGGGCAAGCTCAATTTCTTGTTATCGAAATAGGGGATTGCGCATCGTTATGTATGCAAGCGACTATAGAGCCACTTACACTGAATTCAAGCAAAGAGATGACTTTCTGCGAAGTGATTAAAGTCATGAACGATCGCATAATTCCATTTTCTGCTGAACAAGAAGACTACTTAGCGTTAGTGGGTTAGGTGTTTTTATTTTCCTTTCATCATCTGCTGTAAATAGGGCATTTTATTGTCTGCTTATCTTTCCCAAATACGCCTATTTTGAGTAGTTCCTCGTAATTGTTAATCCCTTTATCTCTGCAAAACAGCACTTCTTTTATATCCCGTAGCTATCACTCCAGATTGATATCACGTGGCGCTAATGCTTATCTCATTTCCTAATTACAGCATTTAATATCTAATCCTATTTTTCGCGCGCTGAAACTCAAAAATCGTTATCAAATTTTCTTAATGTCAAAATAATTCGGCTGTTTTTTATGTGATTTAGGTCGAATTATTGATGTTTTAAAAAATATTTTGTCGTCCTCTTTATTGGAATAATCAGTGATTTTACTGCTGATAGTGAGCAAAAATTCCTCAATTAATTATCTTGTGTAATAAAAGAACAAAGATGAAAGTGGCTTGTTTGAGCGCCTGCTAGCTTAATGCTTATAGGGTATTAGATGGGTAAGGTTGTCGAGCTGATTGATGATTGGTCAAATATTAGTGTTATTTATCATTGTGTTATGTTGTTTGTTTTTGCTTGTAAACAATGAGGTTTCGACGGATTTTAATTGATGGCAAAGAGTTTGATAAAGGTGTTATTGCTAGTTTTGGCGTAATTGTTTCCGCTGGTGGATAAAGTGCCTTGTGCATGGAATATCAAATTCAGTTCTTGGAAATGCGTTGTGATTGATGAAAATTTATTAAGTTAGTAATTTTTCTAATTCTTTATACGAGGTATTTGGTGTTAAATCAGGTATACTTTCGCCTATCAACAGCGTGAAAAGAACTCCATGAATCAGTATTTAGCTATTACATCCCGTGGACTAGAAAATCTACTAGCGGATGAATTGAAAGAATTAGGCGCGCATGACATTAAGGTTGTGCATGCCGGTGTGCGTTTTAAAGCAACTCAAGCTGAGGCTTATCGTTGCTGTCTTTGGACTCGTATCTCATCGCGTATCATTTACGTATTGAGCGAATTTAATGTTCGTAATGACCTAGACCTGTATTTAGGTGCAACGGCGATTAACTGGAATAACTATTTTGGTAGTAACACCCGTATTGTGGTGGATTTTAACGGTACAAACCGCGAAATCCGTAATAGCCAATACGGTGCAATGAAAGTTAAAGATGCCATTGTTGACCGTTTTACCAAAATGGATCTAATGCGCCCATCTATCGATCGTGAACGCCCTGATTTACGTATCCATGTTCGTCTATCTGGCGAGAAAGCCATTCTTGGTTTAGATATGGCAGGCAGTGGTTTACACCAGCGTGGTTATCGTAGTGAAGCAGGTAAAGCGCCATTACGCGAAACGCATGCTGCTGCATTAGTGATGAAGAGTGGTTGGACGTTTGAACAACCTCTACTAGATCCTATGTGTGGTTCTGGTACGTTAGTGATTGAAGCGGCAATGATAGCTGCTGAAATTGCACCAGGTATCAAGCGTAAGCGTTGGGGCTTTGAAGCACTGAAAGACTTCGACAAAGAAGCTTGGCTTGAAATTCACGCAGAAGCAAAAGTAAAAGCACGTCGTGGTCCTGCAAAAGCAAAAGAGATCGTTAAAATTTATGGTCGTGAGCTCGATCAACGTGTTTTAGCCATTGCTCGTGATAACGCCGGTCGTGCTGGTGTTTCTGAGTTAATTGACTTTGAACGTGGCGATGCAATGCACCTAATGGCACCAGAAGGTTTCTCTGATGGTGTGATTTTGTGTAACCCTCCATACGGTGAACGTCTAGGCACTACACCAGAGTTGATTGCTCTGTATACCGAATTTGGTCAGCGTCTGAAATTGGCGTTTACAGGTTCTCGTGCTGCGATTTATTCTGCTTCAAACGAATTGTTAAGCTGTATGCGTATGCGTGCTGACAAGCAGTTTAAACTTCGTAACGGTGCTTTAGATTGTGTACTAAAAACGTACCTAATCACCGGTGGTAGTGTTAAGAAAGAAGAAGGGCAAAGTGAAGGTGTGGTTGAAGAAACTGAAATTGCACCAGATTTTGCTAACCGCTTGAAGAAAAACATTACTAAGCTGTCTAAATGGGCTAAACGCGAAGGTATTGAATGTTACCGTTTGTATGATGCTGATCTGCCAAACTACAATGCGGCAATAGACCAATACAAAGATTACATTGTGATCCAAGAGTATGCAGCACCTAAGACGATTCCAGAAGAGGTGGCTCGTCGCCGTCTAATGGATATCATGCGAGCAACGATTGCGGTTACTGGCGTTGATAATAGCAAAGTGATCTTAAAAGTTCGTGAGCGTCAGAAAGGCAAAAATCAATACCAGAAATTATCGAGTGTTGAGCGCTTTATGACAGTAAGCGAATACGACGTGAAGTTAAAAGTGAATCTATACGATTACCTAGATACTGGCGTATTCCTTGATCACCGTATTACTCGTCGCAAACTGGGCTCGATGGCAAAAGGAAAAGATTTCCTAAACCTATTCTCATACACAGGTTCTGCAACTGTTCATGCTGCATGTGGTGGTGCTAAATCTACAACGACTGTTGATATGTCAAATACCTACCTAGAGTGGGCAAAAGACAATATGAAGTTAAATGGTCAGGTAGGTCGTCAGCACAACTATATTCAAGCTGACTGTTTACAGTGGCTACAAGAGTCGAATGAAAGCTTTGATCTTATCTTTATTGATCCGCCAACATTCTCTAACTCTAAGCGTATGAAGCAGACGTTTGATGTTCAACGTGACCATATCATGTTGATGGAAAATCTAAAGCGTATGCTGCGTCCTGAAGGCCAAATTGTTTTCTCTAACAATAAACGCCAATTTAAGATGGATTTAGAGGCACTAGCAGAATTAGGTCTACAGGCGAAGAATATCTCTGATAAGACGTTACCTATGGATTTCGCTAAAAATAAACAAATTCATAACTGCTGGATCATTACTCACAAGGAAGATTAGTGGTAATCACACTATATAGTACACAAGGATGTCATCTGTGCGAGCAAGCTTATCAATTGCTCGTACAGGCTGGAGTTCAGGATCGTGTTCAAACCATAGATATTGCGTTAGATGATGCGCTGTTTTCTCGTTACGGTGTCACGATTCCTGTTCTCTCTTTATCTCATATCCCTTCAGTAGAGCTCAATTGGCCTTTTGATATCACTCAATTACGCGATTGGCTCTCTCACAATAATCTGGTTACTCAAGATGGCATTAATTAATATCAGCAATGCACAGCTGGCTTATGGCGATCATCCTCTATTAGATAAAGCAGAGTTTGTTCTGCAGCCCAATGAACGTGTTTGTTTGGTTGGTCGTAATGGTGCAGGTAAATCCACTCTGATGAAAGTTATCGCAGGGGAGATATTACTTGATGACGGTAGCATTCAGCGTCAATCTGAATTGGTAGTTTCACGCTTAGAACAAGATCCACCGCGTGATGCAGAAGGTACAGTCTTCGATTACGTTGCTGAAGGTCTTGCGGATGTAGGTACATTACTGCGCGAATACCATCAGCAATTGGATTTGATTACAGCAGATCCTAGTGAATCAAACATTAATAAGCTTGCTCGCATTCAAGAGAAATTGGATCATGCAAATGCTTGGCAAATCGATACGCGTATCACCCAAGTATTAGAAAGTTTGAATCTAACGGCAAATACACTTCTAACCGACCTGTCTGGTGGTTGGCAACGTAAAGCTGCGCTTGCTCGTGCTCTAGTGTGTGATCCTGATATCCTGTTACTTGATGAACCGACTAACCACTTGGATGTAACAACTATTGAGTGGCTTGAAGGTTTCTTAAAAGAGTTCCGTGGTTCAATTATCTTTATTTCTCACGACCGTGCGTTTATTCGTTCGATGGCAACGAGAATTGTCGATCTCGATCGTGGTCAATTAAGCTCTTTCCCTGGTGACTATGAAAAGTATCTTGATGAGAAAGAAGAGCAACTGCGTGTTGAAGCAGAACAAAATGCTGAGTTTGATAAAAAGCTAGCTCAGGAAGAAGTCTGGATTCGTCAAGGTATTAAAGCTCGTCGTACCCGTAACGAAGGTCGTGTTCGCGCGCTTAAACAACTTCGTAATGAGCGTAGTGAACGCCGTGAAGTGCAGGGTAAAGCCGACATGCAACTTCAAGAAGCAAAACGCTCGGGTAAAATTGTATTTGAAGCAGAAAATATTTCGCATTCGTTTGGTGATCAAGCCATCATTAAGGATTTCAGCTTTAATGTAATGCGTGGTGATCGTATCGCATTAATTGGTCCTAATGGTTGTGGTAAGAGTACGCTATTAAAGATTTTACTTGGTCAGCTAGAGAATAGCGGTGGCAAGTTCCATTGTGGTACTAAACTTGAAGTGGCTTATTTTGACCAGTATCGCGAAATACTGGATCCTGAAAAGACTGTGATGGATAACTTGGCCGATGGTAAACAAGAAGTGGTTGTGAACGGTAAGAGCCGTCATGCGCTTGGTTACCTACAAGACTTCTTATTCCATCCTCGTCGTGCTCGTACACCAGTAAAAGCACTATCAGGCGGTGAGAAAAACCGACTATTGCTCGCAAAACTGTTTTTAAAGCCAAACAATTTATTAGTACTCGATGAACCAACCAACGATCTTGATATCGAAACATTGGAACTTTTAGAAGAAATTCTTGCCAATTATCAGGGTACGTTATTATTGGTAAGCCATGACCGTCAATTTGTTGATAATACTGTGACAACAAGCTGGATTTTTGAAGGCAACGGTGTTGTGAATGAATATGTAGGTGGTTACCATGACGCACAGTCGCAACGAGAAAATTCTTTAGCTAATATTGCCAAAAAAGAAGCTGAAGAGCGTGAACTGGCGAAGAAAAAAGAAGAACAACAGAAACAGCGTCAGGCAAACCGTCAACGTAGTTCAAAGAAACTGTCTTACAAACTGCAGTTAGAACTTGATGAGTTACCGGCGAAAATCGAACAATTGGAAAACGACATTGCAGAACTTCAGGAGAAGATTAACGATCCTGGTTTCTTTGCTGATGTGAAAAATGATACTCAAGCAGTTCTGACTCTACTTGCAGAGAAAGAACAAGCGTTTGAAGTAGCATTTGAACGTTGGGAAGAGTTAGAAGCAATGCAGAAGGAATCCTAATGCAACATAAGATGTTAAAACTTTCTACGCTAGCTGTACTAATTGCTGGTGTTACTCAGGCTCAAGCAGCCGTTTATAAGGTTGTGGAAGTCGCGACGCCAGATAACCAATCAAATGCACTTGCAACTGATTATTATCCAAACCATGATCGTTCTGGCTCAACGGATCAGTTTAAGAATAATGCGGTAGAGTTTTACGCTCAAAGCATTGCACAAGATGGTACTGTTGTTGGTAACAGTCGTTTTGGTAATGATGGTATTAATTATTCAGATGTGGTTGCATTTCATATGGATAATTATCAGCGTATTAATGATTATAATGAGTTATATCGTTACTGTCGTGAGAATCTAGGCTTTAATACTTGTGATGTATGGGCTGAAATGCGTTATTACGGTAAAAACTACAACCGTAATGAAGCCGACGATGGCACTGGTTTTGGTGGTTTACGTACTGAACAAGCGGCTTGGTGGAATGGTTATTTTGCCAATGCATTACCTTTTGTTTACGGTCAAACAAACTATTTATCAACCTTTGCTGGTGATGCTTCTCGTTATGCAGATCAAGATAAACTTGGTTCTATTGTTGACGGTGGCGATCATGTTACTGCAAACGCAATGGTTCTTGGTGCGTTAGACAGCAATACTGTATATGGTGTGACTAGCTCTGCTTATTTCAATAACGATTCACGTTTTGCTCGTACTTTTGCTAAGCGTGGTTTCGTTAATGATCTGTCTGCATCTTCATCTACAGAATTGAATCCAATTGGCGACAACGCGCTAGTAACTAAAATGGGGCAATCTGTTGCTAACCATGCAGTTAAGTTACCAAGCGGTGATCTTCTGGTTGTTGGTAGTGCTTCTTATACTCCATCTAATTATGATGATGGTGATAAGCTGCCTGATTATGATGATATTGATGGCGGTAATGTAGACGCAAGCAAAGGCCGAGC
This sequence comes from Photobacterium damselae, assembly GCF_003026815.1. GTDB lineage: Bacteria > Pseudomonadota > Gammaproteobacteria > Enterobacterales > Vibrionaceae > Photobacterium > Photobacterium damselae. The sequence goes on from NZ_PYOG01000022.1 coordinate 69,109, forward strand.
TAACTATAACGTTGATACATTTAGAAAATGTGAAACAGAACCTAATAGCATCTATGGTAACTGGGTATGTCAGTTCACCAGTTATGCAAATAAAGCTGTATTTTGGGTTGTAAAAGCCGGTGATACATCGGTTAAAGGACAAGAGTTAGCAAGTACAAGTTTAAATGCATGGGATCCTGATGATAAAGATCGTTCTTTCCAAGGGAATGCTAAATCTGTTGCGCTAGTTAATGGTAAACCTATCGCTGTTGGTTACTCTACCGATGATGTACGTAATGATTATTACGCAAATCGAGCAGCAGTGTTCACTCCTAAATCTGACATGGACATTAATAATCCTAAAGCTGATGATTGGAGTATTAAGTTTATCCCTGGAACTGAAATCACTGATGGAGATGACCGTAAACTATCGTACTCCATGGCTACAGCGATTAATGATAATGGTAAAGTAGCAGGTGTTGCTAAGAACTTTAACTCCGAAGATCGTTCTTATGCTGAGCGTATGTTTATTTATGATAATGCATCGAATCAGACTAAGTTCTTAACTTCATCAGTAAACAGTTTGTTCTTTAACGGTAGTAACGGCTATTTATCTTCTATCAATGATGCAAATAAAGCTGTTGGCTGGGTTGATATTGAAAAAGTAAACCAAGTTGATGGCCGTGAGCGTCGTCAGCGTGCATTCCTATACAATGATGGCCAAGCTGATGGTGCACTAACCGCAAACGGTGCATGGTTAGTCGATGACCTAACTAATGGTGGAACTGAGTCTGCTCATAACAACCAATACCGTATTGCTCAAGCAACGGGTATTAACGATAAGGGTGAGATTTCTGCAACAGCATTGAAGTGTACTTCTGATGGTGTGACACCCAAACAATACTCTGATACGTCACCATTGGCTCAGTGTGACGGCTATGAGGTACTGACTGCAGTTAAGCTTGAGCCTGTTGCTGGTGGTACGATTGAACCTCGTAAAGATGTAGAAGAACCAGTAAAACGCTCTGGCGGTTCACTTGGTGTGCTTGCTTTGACAGTACTCGGCTTTATTGGTTTCCGTCGTCGTAAATAATTTTTAACGAAATTATCATAATTGAATTCGGGCTCACATTTGTGGGCCTGAATTGTTTTTAGGGGTTGAACATTTGGCCAAAATCGATCATGTTTATATCTGGACTGGTTAAAAACCACTCCAATTGAAACAAATCTGTTAAGGATGAGGATCGAACTATGAAGAGACAAAAGCGGGATCGTTTGGAACGTGCTCAAGCTCGAGGTTATCAGGCTGGGTTAAATGGTCGTTCGAGTGAAACATGTCCGTATCAAGGTGTTGATGCCCGTACAAACTGGCTTGGCGGTTGGCGTGAAGCCCGAGAAGATCTACAACAAGGTCTCATTAAATAACCCCTCATGGTTAACCTTATTTAGCCCCTTAAGGAGAGGGGCTTTTTAATGCCTGCATTTTAGCTTTACCCTTGAACCTCATCCCTAAAAATATTATTTATACAAAATAAAAAAGGCCACCGAAGTGACCTTATTGTAGAAGAGACTATAACAATATCTTTCTTCATCTATTGTTATTTCAAATCGCTCTCTTAGAAGCTGTCTGTATCTTTAAATAGACCAACTTTTAAATCTTTTGCTACGTAAATTTCTTTACCATCAACCAGAACACGACCATCTGCTACGCCCATAATCAGTTTACGGTTGATAACACGTTTTAGCTGAATGTCGTAAGTGACTTTTTTGGCTGTTGGTAGAATCTGGCCTGTGAATTTCACTTCACCTACACCCAGAGCACGGCCTTTACCTTCGCCGCCACTCCAACCAAGGAAGAAACCAACAAGCTGCCACATAGCATCAAGACCAAGACAACCAGGCATTACAGGGTCACCTTTAAAGTGGCAATCAAAAAACCAAAGGTCAGGATTGATATCAAGTTCAGCATGAATAAAACCTTTACCGTGCTCACCACCTTGATCGGTAATTTCAACGATACGGTCCATCATTAACATATTGTCTGATGGCAGAGCAGGGAAGTTTGGTCCATGCAGTTCACGTTTGCCACATGCTACTAAGTCTTCGTAAGAGTATGAATTCTGGCGTGTCATGAGATAAAAATCGCTCCTTAACAAGTATGGGAGCAATTTAGCTTACACATGTACGCTAAACAACTCGGATCAGTTCTGGACAAACCAGTTCTGAATTGTATTACGAATGCGAGAGAAGATATTTTCTTCTGGATACATACCACCTAGATGAAATAGTTCGATACGTTCTGCTATTTTTGCCAAGATAGTGTCAGTATCATCCTCTTTTCCTCTAAATGTTTGTCCCATCAAACGAGGAATGGCTTCATCAACATTTTCTACCGTCCAGATATGGAATTGCCCCGATTTGATCGCTTCGATAACTTCATCATTTAAGCAAAGACTTGATAGATTGGTTTTCGGCAGAATAACACCTTGATTACCTGTAAGACCGCGATGAACACAAACCTTATAGAATCCTTCAATCTTCTCGTTGACACCGCCTACCGCTTGTACACGTCCAAATTGGTCTACTGCACCGGTAACTGCAATCTCTTGGTTAATCGGCTGAACAGAAAGTGCTGAGACTAAAGCACAAAGCTCTGCTAAAGAGGCACTGTCACCGTCAACTTCAGAGTAAGATTGCTCAAATACAATCGATGCTGAGAATGGAAGGGCTTGATCTAAATTTAATGCAGTAGATAAAAATGCTTGCATGATCATCATGCCTTTAGCGTGGATATTACCACCAAGCTCAACTTTACGTTCAACATCCGAAATATCGCCATCACCAAAGTGAACCACACAAGAGATACGAGCCGGTTCTCCATAAGACATCGGATGCCCTGGCATTTCAACAACGGTTAAGCCATTGACCTGACCTACTTCCTGTCCTTGGCATTCAATCACTACTTGGCCATGATGAATATCGGCAATTGCACGCTCAGGAAGGTAAGACTCTCGATACAACTTAGCATTAAGCGAGGCTTTTAAGTGTTCACGAGTAATCTGTTGGTTTTCAGATTCAATACTCGCTTCAGACAATACATTGGTATGCCATAACAAACAAAGAGGTACTCGGGATTGATCTTCAGCGTAGCGAGCACCTGCTGATAGTAACGCTTCAACAGCATCACTGTCGGCAAGATCAGGCAATTGACTGCGTTTAGCAATAGCTTTGACATAACGTAAATAGTCAGGAAGGCTTTGCTCGGTGAGTAAGAGGTCTTGTTCAAACTCGCCATACATGGCAAAACCTGCAGATAAGTCTGGTTCTGCTTCATCAAGATCAGCCATCAAGAATCGGTCACCAACTAATACTAGCTTAACATTGAGTTTTTCAGCTGTTGGTAATGGGTAAGCTTTTTTAGGTTCAGAAGGTTGCCATTCAAGCTCGCCATTCATCAATACGCTTTTTAGTCGACTCCAAGCTCCAGGATTGGCAATTAATGCACCTACCGATAGAACTAAGTAACCATTGTTTGCTTGATGAATAAGACCGTGTTTTACATTATATGTAACAACTTTTGCATCACTTGATGGTGGATATACCGTACCAAAAAGCGATTGCTCGGTAACATATTCGCTGGTCACGACAATTGGATCTGTGATTGATGATTGCTCTAAGCTTTGCTGGGATGTTTGCTTCTGAATTCTTTCTTGTTCGTACTTAGTCAGAAGCTCAATCACATAATCACGGTAAATTTTATTATCAGGAGCTGTCACGCGAAGGACACGAGGCTGAATAGTGATCGCGGTAAAACGGCGTACGGCATCTGCTAGGCGTGGTTGAAGTAACCCAGTATCTGCTGGCGCTAATTCGTTATAGTTTTCTAAGACATTACGGTACGGCGTGTAATCAGGGATCAATGTACGCCACGATTCTTCATGCATATCTCTAAATTCTTTTTTCTTTTAGTACTGTGAAAAGGCCAGCAGTATAATGCAATAAGAGCGAGCATAATAGGGACTTATGTCTGTAATTTCGCAAAATCATTGACTTAACTGCGTATGCATTGATGGAACAATTGTGATTTCGCTCCGTTATGGTTACACTGTAACGATATCGTGTTGGTGAGGAAGAAAGAGATCTTATGAAATATCAGCAGCTTGAAAATCTTGAAGCCGGTTGGAAATGGGCTTATCTGGTTAAAAAATGGAAAGAGGGTGAAGCGGTTACTCGTTATATTGATACGAGTGAAGTTGAAGCTGCTGTCGAACAACTTCAATCTTTAGAGCATGAACCAACCAAAGTGCTTACTTGGATTGATAATCATATGTCTCCAGCTCTAGAGATCAAACTTAAACAAGCTATTCGAGCAAAACGTAAACGTCACTTTAACGCTGAACAGGTTCATACTCGAAAGAAATCTATCGATCTTGATTATCGGGTTTGGGAAAAGTTAGCGGAAAAATCAAAAGAACTCGATTCTACCTTATCTGATACGATTGAATACTTATTGAGTGAAAGTAGTCGAACAGAGAAGGCCAGTAAAACGGTTTTGGACCTAAAAGATGATTTAACTCGTCTACTTGATATGGACGCATAATAGAGTTTTAAAGAATTAACCGATTATAACGTCTCTTTTTTATCTGCCTTTCAATCGGTTAATCAATTTGGCTAGTAATTTGCTTACTATTTGTAATCTACAATTGATTTGAATAATAGAGCAAAGCGCACAATAACATTGAAAGGAGCTTATGATGGAATATGTAATCCTACTCGCCGTGGTTGTTATTTTCATTGTTTTTAAAGATCGTCCAATAATGCGTCTTAAATTTAAACAAGGCGAACTGGTTGAAGAGAAAGGCCAAATTCCGAATGGGTTTCGTCAAGCTTGTAAAGATATTGGCCATAAGATGCCATTTGATGGGGTAGTGAAAGTCTATAAAACCCGTTTTCAGACAAAACTTGTTTTCTCTAAGCAGATCCCAAGTAAAGTTAAACAACGCATTAATAATGTTTTTCCTCATAGTATGAACACGAAGAAACAAGGTAAGAGAGCTTAATGGTAACTCCACACGCTTTACGATTAACCCAAGGGCAAGATCTTCGTCAAGCTATTCTTGATTATGTCGTTTCTTCTGATATTCAAGCTGGTTCCCTTGTAACAGGGGTCGGTTGTCTAGAGTCAGTTAATATTCGATTGGCCAGTGCAACTCAATGTCTAGAACTGTCTGGTCCATTAGAAATTCTAACCTTGGCAGGGACATTAACGCCTGAACATGTTCATATTCATATCTCTGTTGCAGATAAGGAAGGGCATGTATATGGCGGGCATCTCCAACCTGGATCTGTCGTTTCATATACATGCGAGCTTTGCCTAATTGCTTATGATAATTTAGCTTTCAGTCGTGCGTTTGATACATCAACAGGTTATACCGAGTTGGCTGTTTCATCTCGTTAATAAGGTCAATATTTTTTATGAAGAGAGGCGATATTAACTTATGGCTTCTCTTTTTTTATATAGTTAAATAGAGCAGACTGAGCTTTGATATGAGCATCCAATAGTTGCGTTAACTGTTCTAATTCCTCTTCTACCGCTTTTCTACGTTCTGTTTCTTCCGCCAGTTGTTTACCAATATCAACCGCTAGGTATCCACCTTTAATTAATGCTTTGGTTGTGACATTGGTATTCGTTAATGACTTGAGCTCTTCTATCATGTAGTAATGAGATTCGATATCTCTTATGGTTATAGCCATTAGATAGCATTCTTAGTTTTGTTTATATTATTTAATTTATTATGATAGCTTTTATCCAAGAGGTGATTCAAGCGATTAATTAAATTTGCCATCATAATAAATTAGTACCAAAGCTAATGCACTATAACTTTATTTCTATTAATTAAAAGCACTCCGAAGAGTGCCTATCTTAACTAATTTGTTGACCTTGCATTAGGCTATTTAAAGGTACGATCTCGCCAGATTTACCTCTATAAATACCTCTATGATCACGAATCAGTAAACTGTTACCTGATGTAAGGGTTTCTATATAAAAGCTTTTAAACTTCAAATAATACTCTTGATTTGCACCATTACCTTGCATGCCTAACACATAGTAATGATCAAATAATCTAAAAAACCAACCGTTTAACTGCTTAGTTAAAATCACTTTTTGTTCTTTATCATAAACGACTAATTGCTCTTTTATTCTTCCATGTTGAAGCGTCATCTTTAGCTTTTCTTGTGATAAAGAAGGATAGGAGGTTGAAAAATGATATTTGGCTAGGGTAGTCATGGTTGAATAAAAACCCTGAGCGCTAATCAATACTACTCCTAAACCAATACCTAAAATAGCGTTACGAAACATCACAAGAACCTTGCTTTATTTTATCTGAGTAATCAATAAAGTCGTCACCGATAACACCATACAGTTGGTATCGTGAACAAATGCCACTTATCGGGTATGCAATCCATTTTGCAGCACCATCAGCTTGGCTTTGCTTGATTGTGTTTACAACAGGATTCGGTAAATCAATCCCATCATAGATAACGGGTATTCCATTTATCGATTTCTCATCAATAAAACTAAAATATTGCATACCTATAAAATACGTTATGAGAAGAAATAATAGGGTAACCATATGATTTTTAGATGGTAGTATTATATCTATATTCTTTTTTGGTATTTCTCGTTTGTTTGCTGGTGGATTTTTACCAAGTGTTTGGATTTCTAAATTTCTATCACTATCATTAAGATCGCTTAGTACAGAATGAGTTAGATTGGCTCCATTGATTGCATAACCTAACTTTGGCTCTGTAATAATAAGATTATTTTCGTCAATCTCATTAAGTGCAGTTCTTAGATTCTTTATTGCAACGGTTAAAGAATTATTCGTTACAACTTTTCCTTGCCAGCACTCTTTTAGTAAATTCTCTCTATGTATGGTTTTATCTTTATTTTCAGCTAGATAAGTAAAAATCAATATTTCGGATTTTGAAACCTTTACTTCTGCTGAATCCGCACGTCGTTTAATAATTCTATTTGTTAAGTCAACATCAAAGCGTCCAAACTGCCTGATATCGATCACTGACTGGTTCATAAGTATAATAATTATTTCAAGTAAAACACTTTGCCAATGGAGCATTCTAGCGAATAAGAATTGTTATTTCTATATAGATATCATGTCATAACATTAAACTTAGTACACAATCACATTAAACTTTTTATTCCTAATAAAAATACTTGGTAGTCTATGCCAATATTCCATTATACTTAATGAAAATTTAATGAATTGAGCCAGTTATGAAGTTTACACACGTTGCACTATGTGCTTTACCATTTGTATCAATACCGTTTTCAGTATTCTCAATGTCATGCGACAATCAGGGAGAGACCTTATCTTTATGGCAAAACAGTTCTCCTCGTTCTTCATTGCTAACATTTGTTGATAAAGTGACAAATGTTAATAGTGCAGATTATGTTCCGGCTAATGAACGAATTGCTGTAATTGATAATGATGGTACATTATGGCCAGAAAAGCCTATGTATACTCAATTTCAATTTGCGTTCGACCAAATAAAAGCAAAGGCGAAAACAAACTTAGATTGGGGAGAAAAAACGCCATATAAATGGGTAGTAGATGGAGATATTCAAGAGGTCTTTAAACATAGTTGGTCTGCTCTTCTTCCTATCTTAGCGCAATCTCAGGCAGGCGTGACACCGTCACAATACAGTTCTGAAGTATTATCTTGGCTCAAGACTCATAAATCCTCTCGATTTAATCGTCCATACACATCTTTGGTTTATCAACCTATGATCCAAGTAATTGATTATCTTAAGGCTAATCAATTTGATGTTTATATTGTCACAGGAGCTGGTGCTGCTTTTGTTCGTCCATGGAGTGAAGCCATTTATCATATTCCAGCACAAAATGTGATTGGTACAACTTTTGGCTACAGCTATAAACAAGTGAATGGTAAAGCTCAGTTATTTAAAAATGATAAGCTTATTTATGTTAATGATGGACCTCAAAAAGCCATCAATATCGAGACCATCATAGGGAAAAGACCCATTGTTGCAATCGGTAACTCAACAGGTGATGCTGCAATGCTTGACTGGACGACATCTCAAAAAGGTGAGAGCTTTGCGATGTTAATCCATCATACAGATCAAGAACGGGAGTGGAGCTATGGGCCAAGTTCTTTTGAGGGAAAATTCACCCCTGAGTTAATGAACCAGGCAAAAACACATGGATGGAATGTTGTTAATATGAAAAACGATTGGTGCCAAATTTTCCCAACAGAGAAAGAAGAGCGAAAATTGCCTTAATCGGTTGTATGTTAACCTAAAATAACCTGTTATCTAATATGTTACAGGGAGACAAGAACATTAGATGACTAATAAATCGGCAAACCACCCGTTTAGTGACGCTGTAACATTTCAAATGTTATAGTCAATGAAAGACAAAGGCTTCAATATAGAAGCCTTTGTCTTATCTATTAATGGACTTTTTTCTTTGGTCCGTATCGAACCATATCTTTTCCATTATCATAAACTTCTTGTGATACCCAACGACCTAAAAGTAATTGGTGTTTATCATCAAGTACTGCAACAAAAGGGCGACCATTTGCATTGTTAGTCGCTAAGGCAACACCCGCAACATTGGTCAATCCCATGCCACCATTTTCAATAGATAGAAGGAAGCTTTCTAGTTGCTCTAGTGTTTCAATAATAATCGAGTCGTCAATCATACGTTCATATTCTATTTTTTGTTGAAGTTAAATGAATTATACCTGAAATAATATCTTGTCAGCACAAAAAATACGTTCTACATTTCATTGAGTAGAGGTATTTATTTTTTATGGTGTGTATGAATAGGTATAAAGGTTTTACCCTAATTGAATTGGTCGTCGTTATTGTGATTTTAGGGATGCTTGCTGTAGTAGCAATGCCAAAATTTTTAAATCTACAACGAGATGCAAGAATCGCAGATCTTAAAGGGGCAGAAGGAGCTTTAAAATCTGCTAATGGCATCGTATATGGGAAAGCAGCAATAAAAGGGGTTGTGGAACAAGAAGCAAATGATTGGAATAATTCAAATGACTCTACATTACTTATTGATGGTAAAACAGTAAGTTTGCATTATGGCTATATACTTCCTACTGAATGGAATATTAGAACCATTATGAGTATGAATAAGAATGACTGGAGTGTCCTAAGTACTGGAACTCGTTATGGGCCAGCATATATTATCCCTAAATCAGCTCCTGGCTTTCAAACTCAGTCAATAAGTGCAGTTGAACAATCTAAATGTTACTTATCTTATTATTTTTATAGAAGTGGTATCGTGGATGGAAAGCCTGTTAATTACAAAGTTCCAGTCTATAAACTCGAAATAGCAGGCTGTTAATTGTAGTTATAACTGCCTAATAGATTTAGGCAGTTATTCAAATTAGAGATATTATTCAAATAGATTTAATAGGATTATTTTTAATCCTATCTTTTAAGGAGATATAAAAAATGACATCAACAATAAATGTATATATTTGAATAACAATAATTATCATAAATGGGATTGCACCAATAATCGCAATCTGCTTATTAAGATTAATATCATTATAATAAGTAAGTATTATAGTGAGTGAAGAGATTAATAGACAATAGAGCAGAGTGATACGTCGCTTATCATTTTTTATTAAGGTATCAATAGTATTAACAGAGGAGTCAATACTAGTAATAATGAAAAGAGATAAAAGTATAATTGATGATGTAGAGAGAAAGGTTGAAAACGGTAATTGTTCATAAAAGGCAAATAGACCATAAGTGAAATCTTTTTTAGTTGCACTCAGTACTGGTTCTGAATATTTTATCAAAGCAGAACCAGAATAGATCGAAAACCATATCATTGAAGTTAGTGTAGGAATAAAAATCACAGATAAGATAAATTGTCTAACAGTTCTTCCTTTGCTTATCTTTGCTAAAAAGATTCCAACAAAAGGAGCCCAAGCACACCACCAGATGAAGTAATTGATTGTCCAATCTACACTCCATTGTTGTGACTTTTCATTTAGTTGAAAAGATAATTTTGGCAGCAATAATATATAATCTTTAATTGAGTTCATGAAAATATGTAATATATTTTTTACGTCATTGGTGAAAAACACTGTGACTGCAAGTGTCAACATCAACATAACATTCAAAAGACTTAAAATACGAATTCCTTTTTTTATAGATGTGAATGATGATATACAGAAAAACAAAGATATTAAGATGACAATAATAATCCTACTATTGAATCCTTTCATAGTATTCGCTGTTAAATTCAATCCATCTTGAATTAAGCTTACTGAATTTGCAAAGGCTCCAGCGACACTGAAAATGATAGTGAAAACAGTAATAATATTGATAATATCGAAAAAGATAGAATTATTTGATTGTTCTATAAAAGGCGAGGTTAACGATAGATCTCTGTTCCTAATATATCGGAACCATGCATATGACAAAGCTACAATAGTGTAAATTGACCAGGCATGTAGTCCCCAATGAAAATATGTTATTGCCAATACATTAGATACACTATGGCTTTCAGTTACTGTTAACTTATTGAAAAATAAATAATGATAAGCAGGCTCTGCGATACCCCAAAAAACTAGTCCAGATCCCATACCAGTAGTAAATACCATTGTTATCCAAGAAATATAGGAGTAATCAGGCTGGCTATTACCTAAACGTGTTTTACCAATTGGGAATAGAGCGAGAATGAAACAAAGAATAACAACTAATGATGTAGTAATTAAAATTGGTCTAGCTAATATTACTGATAGTTTATTTGATATCCTACTTAATATAAAAACAGCCTGATTAGGGAAAATTAAAAACATAAACGATAACAAAAGGATGCCACCATAGAGAAAAAAAGGTAGCCAGTTTCTGCTACCTGATAATTTAATCTTTATCATTATTAATTAATACATCGTATTGGGGTTCATACTTGTATTTGGAATAATTTGCATTGAGTCCCAATGTTCAACGATCTTTCCATTATCATCAAAACGGAAAAAATCCATAGTGACGTACTCATCGCCATCAGGCCATGTTTGGTGAGTATGTAAAGCTACTAAGTTTTCCTCCGCTATAGCGCGAACAAACTCAATAGTTTTATTGGGATAATCGCAATACATTCTCTCAAAGTAATCAATAAATCCATTTTTACCATCAGGTACAAGTGGGTTATGTTGAATGTATTCATCACCGACATACAATTCAACGGCTTCTTTGGGGTTACCAAGAAAAGCCATATTGTAAAAACTAATGGCAGTAACTTTGTTTTTCGATTGTATAGTAGTCATGGTTTTGCACCTTGTATTCAAATCTAGCCAGACTCTGGATATTGATACGAAACGAGTAGTGAAGCCAATAGCATCTATAAGTTAAGATATAAATCTGCGCTAAGTTCATAGGACATTTCTAAATGGGACTCACTTTAAAATGTCCTTATTATTCCCCGATAAAATGTCTCCTTTTAAGGTAGTTAATTAGGGGGAAATTGGGGTTATAGAGTAGGGAAGTCACGGCTTTTTTCTAGTACTTGGTTTAAATTGTTCATAGTGAACTAAGACAGGATTGATGGCTTCAAGTTGCCGAATGGCTCGTTGTTGAGCGGTTCGTGTCGGGGCTTTTTTACTACGATTGCGTGTTTGTTGTTGCTCAAATTCTTGCTGTTTTTCCTGGGCAAATTTCAAAACGGCACCTAAGCGTTTATTATCAACTATCTGGCCTTGGTCAATATCAGTCAGTTTATCGAACACTTTGAACGTGAGTTTTCGCTGGCCGTATTGGATAGCAATGGTCCCATCTGGTCGGTCAAGCACCTTGACGACTTGATTGATTAGTCGCTGATTTTCTTCCGTTGGATCAATA
>NZ_PYOG01000023.1 GCF_003026815.1 Photobacterium damselae
CAACTCCTTGTTATATTTCAATCCAAGGTAAAACTCAGGGCAACATTACAGCTGGCGCATTTACTGCTGATTCTGTGGGTAACATCTATGTTGAAGGTCATGAAGACCAGATGCTTGTTCAAGAATTTAAGCACATCGTTACCGTTCCAACGGATCCTCAATCAGGTCAGCCAGCGGGTCAACGTGTACATAAGCCATTTAAGTTTACAGTAGCGCTTAATAAAGCCGTTCCACTCATGTACAACTCATTGGCATCGGGTGAAATGCTGCCAAAAGTTGAGCTGAAGTGGTACCGTACTTCTGTTGAGGGTAAGCAAGAGCATTACTTCACAACAACACTGACTGATGCAACGATTGTTGATATCAACACTCACATGCCTCATTGCCAAGATCCATCAAAAGCAGATTTCACTCAGCTTATTGAAGTGTCTATGGCCTACCGTAAGATCAATTGGGATCACACTATCTCAGGTACTTCTGGTGCTGACGACTGGCGTGCACCGCTAGAAGCGTAATCGCACAAGTTTGAGGAATGCGCCTCACTTTTGGCTGTGGCGTATTTCTTTTCCTTCTGTGCTTAATCACCATTATCACAACGAATAAAAAATAGATAACGAGTAACGTCGCTATGGCTAGTGGATTACAATTTACCTTCACGGTAGAAGGGCTCGATGCCTCAACATTTGCTGTGACTGAATTTCGAGGAAGTGATGGTTTGTCCCTTCCTTTTTCCTTTTCTATTGACCTTGCCAGCCGTAACCCATCGCTGAGCCCAAATGACACCGTGGATCGCAATTGCAGTTTATCGGTATGGCGAGAAGGCGAATTAAAACAGCAGTGGTTTGGTATTGTTGCGGGATTTTCCCAAGGTGATACGGGCCATCATCATACACTGTACCAAGTACAGATGATCCCGCCGATAGGGCGCTTAGCTCTGCGTCATAATAGCCGCATTTTTCAAACTCAAACGGTACCTGAAATCATCTCTATTTTACTGCAAGAGATGAATGTTCAAGATTATGCTTTTGCGTTAGCCCGCCAGTATCCGCAACGTGAATATTGTGTCCAATATCGTGAAACGGACTTAGCCTTTTTACAACGTATTGCCGCAGAAGAAGGCATTTTCTTCTCATTTAGCCACGAAGGTAATAAAAATACGGTGCTCTTCACCGATGACACTCAAAACGTGGCGATGTTACCTGAGCCCGTGGCCTATAACGGATTAAGCGGTGGCACCAGCCCATTACCCTTTGTGCGTCAATTTAAGCGAATGGCACAAATTCGTCCGTCATCAGCACAATTAAAAGATTACAGTTTCAAAAATCCGGCTTACAGTTTTTTGCTCACAGAGCAAGCCAAAGAAGCAGATTATCAGCAAGCCATTTATGAGCACTATGACTATCCCGGTCGCTATAAAAGTGATGAGAGTGGCAAGCCCTTTACTCTGTTTCGTTTAGAGTCTCTGCGCCGAGATGCGGAAACTGCCCAAGCAAAAAGTAATCTAGAAACCTTATTACCAGGCTCTAAATTTGTTCTTCAAGATCATAATGACGATGCGTGCAATCGTGATTGGTTGTTAGTTGAAATCAAACATCACGGTACTCAGCCTCAAGCGCTAGAAGAAGCGGGCGGTCATGGTGTCACAACCTATAACAATGAATTTATGGTGATACCGGGACACAAACCTTGGCGACCACCATTTAATGCCAAACCTCGTGTTGATGGTCCTCAAATTGCTCGTGTTGTCGGCCCTGACAGTGAAGAAATTTACTGTGATGAGTTTGGTCGAGTCAAAATTCAGTTTCCGTGGGATCGTTATTCTAACAATGATGATAATGCCAGTTGTTGGGTACGAGTCTCCCAAGGCTGGGCGGGAACTCAATATGGTATGGTGGCGCTGCCTCGTGTTGGGCATGAAGTGATCGTCAGTTTCTTTGAAGGGGATCCTGATCAGCCAATTATTACAGGACGTACCTATAACGCGACCAATAAGCCGCCTTACGATCTCCCTGCTCATAAAACTCGTACTGTATTAAGAACAGAAACCCACCAAGGTGACGGTTACAACGAATTACGTTTTGAAGATCAAGCAGGCAAAGAGGAGATTTATGTCCATGCGCAAAAGGATATGAATCTGCTGGTTGAGAATGATCGTAAAGATGACATCAAACACGATCTTCACCTTGATGTTGCTAATGAGCGTTTTACTCACATCAAAGCCAATGACCATTTAACCGTTGATGGCGAGTATCGTAGTCATACCAAAGGAAATAAAACTGTGGTGACGGACGCCTCACTGCATTTGAAGCAAGGTAATAGCTTATTGGTTGATGCTGGCCGAGAAATACACTTCAAAGGCGGCAATAAGATTGTGATTGAAGCTGGCGCAGAGCTTACCTTAAAAGCGGGAGGTAGTTTTGTCAAAATTGATGGCTCTGGTGTCTCTGTTGTGGGTTCTAAGATCAACTTAAACTCAGGCGGCACTGCTGGCTCTGGTTCGGGATATGCGGGAAGTGCTCCGTTACTGCCGGGGGCGGTTGAGGCGGCAACGACTTTAGAGGCTCCGACAATGATTGTTTGGGCCCAGCAATTAGAAGCCATGAAAGGCAATGTGCCTGTTTGTGAAGTGTGTCAGGAGCATCAGCAATGAGTTTTCCCCTTAATCTTCCTTTGCCACTGCCACACTTTCATGATTCGAATGACTCGCTTAACTATTTGGTTGTAGACGGTAGCCAAATTGAACAATTAGAGCCGTTACTACAGCAACAAGACTTACAACCTCAACGAATATGCCCAACCCATTTATTACCGTTGGCAGAGGTTTCCCCCTATATCATGCCTTTAACACCAGAGGCTATGGCTTGGTTCGTCCAATACAATCAAGCCAATATAGGATATGTCATCAGCAGTGAATTCACTATTGATGAGCTTATTGATGCTTTTTGTGATTATTATCAAGTGCTCTCCGCTTACGGTTCGACCGTTTTTTTCAAGTTAGGCCAACCCGAAGCTATTTATATCTTATTAAGTGATAAAACCTGCCTACTTTGGCAATGGTTGACTCAAGCTTGGCTGCCCACCCGAGAAGGTTGGGAACATGTTCGTCGAGATCAAGCCTTTGAAGCAAAGGAAACCCGATTGCCTTATCGTTTATCCGATGTGCAATGGGCTCTGCTAGGTGAAATAAGCCGCCGTAATTGTATTGAAATGGTCCATCAACATCTGCTCCACTTCTTTCCTGCGGTTCTTGAACAGCATGCCGCGCCTTTATTGTGGATAAAAGGTTGGGTAGAACATGCCAACACCTTACAGTTTGAAACGGACGTTGATGTGCTGCACTTTTTTAACATTCTCGCCTTACTAGGAGAGGAGATCATACACTCCGACCGCTATCTCCATATCCGACAACTACTTGAAACCCCTTCAGAACAAACGCCATCCATGCGTGTCGCGATGGCTGATAAACTCGCCCATAAGGAGGCCGTTGATGCCAAGTGATGCTTATAACTCCGCAGAAATCGCTGGAACTAAGAGCCCAAGCTCTCCTGCTGGAACCTGTCCTCTTCAAACAAAAGAAGTGGGCATTATACCAGTTCGTTATGCGATCGATCCAACAATGGGAACAAAGGCCTTATTTCCATTACCGGAAGGGGATGATTGGCAGCCAACCTTTAATATCAATCTGCCTTATACATTGCGCCAACTAAGAGACGGTTGGCTCTATGTGTACAGCAAGAAACAAAAAGTATTGCATACCTACCAAATTGAAAATGCCGTATTTACAGCTCAGCATGAAGGCGGGACATGTGCAGCCTGCTTAACCTATGATTCTGATGATACGCTTTGGCTCAGTTATTCACATCAACGTTGGACGCCGCGTCTCATCGAGCTATTTAGTACAGAAAAAAAGTATCGAGAGCAATGGATGCGCCAATTAAATATTCAAGCATTTAGGCTCAGAATGAAAGGACATCATGCTGGGATGGCCAAAAAACTGGAATCTTCTGTGGCCGATATCGGCTCGGTCACTCAAGACATTATCAATGGTTTTGCAATAACGTCTACGCCATTGAATGCGGATGATACAGAATCAAACAGCGGCTTTGAATTTAATAAAGCAAAACCAGCCAATCCAGCGTCAACGTATCAGGTCACTTTACCAGAATCTAACGTCGGTAATGGGTTATTCATTGCACTAGAAGATCCGCTGGCAGATATTACCGATATTGCCCTGAAACTAGGCTCTCTGCATGCACAAAAAGAGAGGGTTTTTGGTAGTGATGAAGACAAACACAAACAGCTAATCTCGGAGTTCGTTCGCTCCATCGCTCGTGTGCCTTATGATCCTAAAACGGCTCCAGAGGCACTAAAAACGAAACTCAAAGATAACCCGCAAGAAGTCTTAAAGTTTGAGTCGGTGTTAAATCAATATCTGCGTTATCAATCGCCATTAAATCAAGCCCAATATGGTAGTGAGGCTTATGCTGCCAATGCGTTATCGTACGAACAGCCGCGGCTAGAAGCGCAAAAAATACTGAACAATACATATCACTACACACCAACCGATAAAGATTTTGAACACTTTGAGAGCCGGAAAAAGAATATCGATCTCGTTGACTGGAATAAAATGTCGATATTTATTAATGAAAAATACGCCAAACTCAAAGCCATTGAAGGGGATGCAGCCACCATGCTCGCAGAGCTCAACCGAGCCTTAAAAGATCTGGGGGTTTATGCAGCGCGTGTCGGTGTAGATATAGAAGAGACTCAGGGGCAGCTCTATCTCAATACATTATTTGGTCATCTGTTTCCTCTCATGGCTGCCGTATCTCAAAAGTGGGACGCTGCAGAAGAAGATACGTTACTGGCGCTGGCGCCATTTTATTACAGCCCCGAGTTTTCTAAGGCCATCAATAAAGCAATACCCAATGATGCGCTTTCTGTGACCAATGCCAGCGATATGACTAACATGGTCTCTCGTTTGGGAGAAAGTATCGGTTTTATCTATGATGGGCGAATACCTGAGGGTGATGAGGCAACGAAAGCGCTTATAACGCGAGTCATCCAAGCTGCAAAAAATGCCATCACAACAGCAGGTGACCATGTTTGGGATGGGCTTATGGATGGTTTGTTCCCACATCAAGTGAGTGGAGAAAGTGGCCTCGATTCTGGATTACGTCTTATGGTCGCCCGCAGCTTGGTCAGTAAAGAGGGCAAGCTCCTCATCTC
Source organism: Photobacterium damselae (assembly GCF_003026815.1). GTDB lineage: Bacteria > Pseudomonadota > Gammaproteobacteria > Enterobacterales > Vibrionaceae > Photobacterium > Photobacterium damselae. Next base: position 5,230 of record NZ_PYOG01000023.1, read on the forward strand.
TTCCGATTATGTGAGTAAGTTTGACTCGTTTAGTGATAAGTTGAATCCTCTATTACAAAAAGCAGAACAGCTATCAGGGCAATTATACGCCAACGGCACCACAGCAATGCGAAATAACCTCAATGAAATCAAGGAGAAAATTGCAAAGTTGATAGCTGACGAGATGCCATTACTGATCAAGTTTGAACAAGAGGCCATGAATGATGCGGTTCGAGGGAAATTAGCCGCATCGATAATGGGTCTTCGGTCTCGATTAACCTCAACAGTAGGACAAACGGTTGATAATGTTAATGGTGTAGGTACTGTTGTTGGAGGATTTGCGGCCATCTGTAACTTGTGGAATTTATGGGCGGTTTCTCAACAAGTTACATCGAAATTGAATAATGCGAACTCAACGCAAGATCAAGCTGATGTGTATATCGAATTGGCCTCAGCACTTTCGTGGACCTTGTCGGCCTTTGCTGGCGTTGGGCGCGATTCTCAGGTGATCGCATCAAAGTTTGTCGAAATGACAGTAAAAAGAGCTTTAGCCGAATCTGCCAGTACCGTAAATCAACAAGTAGTGATAAAGCGCTTTGTAGCAGCCGCAAAAGTGACAGCTATTTTTGGTCTATTTGCAGCTAGTACGGAAATCTATCTCACGGGTCGACAATGGCAACAATCTGATGACACCTTTGAGCAAGCATTATTAATTGGAAAAATAGGATCACTCGCTGCTCAAGGTGCTGTTTCAGCATTTCAATTAGCTAGGGTGTTGGGTTCGACAGCTCTACTGGGAGAAATCATCGCAGCTTGGATGGTCAGTACACTGTTTTATGCTGGTATCGCCTATTTATTGTTCTCGGCTCTCTACAATTATTTCCACCGTGATGAAATGCAAAAATGGCTACTGAATGGTGCTTGGGGTAAATCGCCTAAGCCTCAAACACTAGAACAGGAGTTAACGGCACTCGAAAATATTATCTGGAAGCCAAAAATTGAGCTGACTAAAAATAGTGTCGATATTTATTTGCCATCTTATCTTCTTAACGATGCAAAGAAGCATTTTGATTTACAAATTGTGGTACACGAAAAAATTAATTTAATCTATGTTTCGATGAACAGCCATAGTAATGAGACATTAAAATCTACACAGATTGATGTTTCACAAGCCAAACGCAAGAATACAGCAAACGGGGTCGGCTATATTTCAGTGCCCGTTCTTCATAAAGAAGGGGATGAGGTTATTATCGCAATTAATTATGATCGAGCATGGACAGAGGAGTGTCAAAGTTATGTTGGTACACGAAGTTCAGCTGGAACATTTGATTTAGAAAGGACTAAGGGCGTTGTTAGTAAGCGGCATGGTGTAGCAGGTTTAACACTCCCAGTAGCAGGATAGTGAAAATGGAAAAATTAGATTTAGATGAAGCACAACAAATCGAACGTTTATATGCTACCTCCCCCGAGTATGAATGGGAACTGATTGTCAACCCAGACAGCAGTCGCACCAAAGGGACAATTATATCATTTATTATTTTTGTTCTTGTTGGCGTATTATTTCTGCTGATTGGCTTCAGCTGGCTCGCTTTAGTTCCAATCGTTGTTGGTGCATTTATGTCTCCTTGGTATCGCTATCTACTCAATGCTGACAAGCGCTACTATTTTGCTATAAATCAATATGGAATGTACTCAAGAAATGAGCAAATTATCCCAGAAATCGCCTATACCATAGTAAGGTATTCAGCTTGGGTTGGCTGTGGAATTTGTCTATTTGCCGCCATTTTGGTTGGTCCCATTGCTTTTGTGGGAGCGGGAGGAGCCGCGTTGTTATCATTTCAAATGACTAACTTCCGGTCTGTAGCACGAAAAAGTCAGTGTTTATTTGATAACGCAGCCATATTAAAAAACTATTGTGAAAATGATTATCTCTTGAGAACAGAAAACTCTATGATTCCACTCATTATTCCAGAATGTAAACTTCCAAGAGTTATTGAGGTTATCAAACAGTATAATGATAGTTTTGAAGAAGTATTTGTTGATTCAAAATCTAATCTAATAATCCTCGAAATTGTTCGCTAAAAGTAGATAAAGCAAAATGCCATTCATTTTAACCGATGAATGGCATTTTTGTTTAAAACTGGTTAAGTGTTGTTTGATTGATGTCTCAACAGCCAAACGCAAGAATACAGCAAACGGGGTCGGCTATATTTCAATACCAGTCCCCCATAACGAAGGGGATGAGGTTATTATCGCAATTAATTACGACCGAGCATGGACAGAGGAGTGCCAAAGTTATGTTGGTACTCGAAGTTTAGCTGGAATATTTGATTTAGAAAGGACTAAGGACGTCGTTAGTAAGCGACATGGAGTAGCCGGTTTAACGCTCCCAGTAGCAGGATAATCACGATGGAAAAATTAGATTTAGATGAAGCACAACAAATAGATCGTTTATATGCTACTCCTCCAGTGTATGAGTGGGAACTGATTGTCAATCCAGACAGCAGTCGAACCAAAAGGTCGTTTGGAATATTTTTCCTGACAGTTTTTGTCAGTATATTATTTTATTTAACAGACTCTGGCTGGTTGTCATTACTTCCAATCGCTGTTGGCTCATTTATGTCTCCTTGGTGTCGATATTTATTCGATGCAGACAAGCGCTACTATTTTGCTATAAATCAATATGGAATGTACTCAAGAAATGAGCAAATTATTCCAGAAATCGCCTACACCATAGTGAGATATTCAGCCTGGGTTGGCTGTGGAATATGTCTATTTGCCGCCATTTTGGTTGGTCCCATTGCTTTTGTGGGAGCGGGAGGGGCCGCATTGTTATCATTTCAAATGACTAACTTCCGTTCGGTGTCATATAAGAATCAGTGTTTATTTGATGGTTATGTTAAGTTAGAAAATTATCGTGAAAATGATTATCTCTTGATAACTGAAAATTCTATGATTCCGCTTATTATCCCTGAATGTAGACTTCCAAGAATTATTGAGGTTATCAAACAGTATAATGATAGTTTTGATGAAGAGTTTGTTGATTTATATAAAGGTTGTAAATCTCATATAATCATTCTCGAAATTGTTCGCTAAAAAGTAGATAAAACAAAATGCCATTCATTTTAATCGGTGAATGGCATTTTTTAGTACAGTTAGTAAAACATGACCTCTGTTTTATCTAGCCTTATACATATCTTTAAGGTGCCACATGTTCTAATGGTTGGGCTTGCTATTGCTATTGCTATTGCTATTGCTATTGCTATTGCTATTGCTATTGCGGGAGGGCTTGGTTGTCTGTGGTTTAAAGACAGCCCGATAGAGGCATGGCTCGCCAATGGTCCTTTTGGTAAAGATAAAGAGGCGCGTTTTCGAGATGAATATGCCGTGTTAGAAGATCCTAAACAGGCGTTGATGACTTGGTTAAATTTCATTATAGGCATCAAAGTGACGGTTTACCCGATGAATAAGGTTGCAGGTCAGTTGCATCTTAGCGCTGATGTGTTACAACGCGTTAAAGCAAAACCGAAAACACACTGCATTCATATTGCGACCAATTTACCTATGGCATTGAATGAAAAGAACATCACCATAGAAGCCGTTCAAGCTATAAAGGAAACTCAACTCACACTAAAAACTGCACATACCAGTACCAAACTGATGAAACTTTATGCGCTCTCGCCAGAAGGCATCACTTCTGTGGGAAATAGTTTTATTTACTTTGTTAATGCACCGAAATTACCAGAGAAGAAGCCAATCACTGATATGCGAACACAAACATTCTATGAGGAAGTTGTATTAGTAAAAGCGCGAGTAACTTATCAAGACACGGTATTCCCACTTCCATCTTTAGATAAAGATAAGATGGTGATAAATCAATATGCGCCATCCAAAGTAAATTTCACTCAACACCAAGATGAGTGGGCCGATAATTTTGAAAGTACGGTAAGATAATCATGAAAAGTTCGCCTTATAATTCACAGCATATTCCCCCGCAAGCTCCTGGTGATGGTCAGGGTTTTTGGTCTCAACAGGCAAGAAAAGGGACATACTTTCCGTTTACGCGTAATAATCACCATGTTCCAGAGAAAGAGTTGTTATATCAAAAACCATCAGAGTTGAGGAAATTGACATCATTCGATGACGGTTATAATGAACGCCAGATAAGAGAGATTACGCTACCATGGTGGGGGTTGATTTATTTTTATGCAGTAACGTTTGCTAAAGGTACTGCTCTTATCATGATGCCAATGGCTTTTTTGGTTTTTGGGGGGATGAATCTTTCAGATGACTCAATTCAGAGTGATTTTAATCAGATCTACTTTGGCTTAACTTGTATTTTAATCGTATGCCTGATTATTTGGGGCTCTTTCTCTTTGTTTAACGGTAAAATACCTGTTAAGACACTGTTTTCATTAAGTCGGGAAACAGGGATGGTGACACTTCATGGTTCGGGTAACAAAGTGCTTTTTAGTCATCCTTTTATTGAGTTTGATTGCTATTTGACAACAACGCCAACTCCTCAAGGATTCTTTGATTATCAGCTATTTTTAGTTCATCGCTACAATGGCTATAAACATGGAGTGCCAATTGGTCGATTCATCAATGGTTCAAAACAATTGGATGAGTACAAGCGATTATGGAATATGATTCAAGCTTATATGGATGTCAGCCAGCCATTGCCTGATATTCCGATGAATGAACCTTTTAGAGATAAGGACAGCGCGACTATCGCTTATGATAAGGCCCATAACCGTAAACCCGACTTTTGGTTTAGCATGAGCGATGAAGAGTTTGAGCAAGCTGTTGCTAAGATTGTTGAGAAACAAAATACTGAGCCACCTCTTGGGGAAATGATACCTATTTTTGCTACCGATACAGAGATAAGCCAAGAAATTTAGAGTTGAGATATTATACACGCCTAGAAATAGGTGTGCATAATATAGCTTTTCAAAAGAATGATAACACATTAAATACCCAGGGGGAGATCGTGAACGATTTTTTAGTCAAAATTTCGATCAATTTGACGAGCACATTTATACCCGTGACCATTAAAAATGATTGATTTTTAATAGAATTAGTATGATGCTACGCATCATGAAAATTGCACTGACTCCCCCAACAAAAGCTACAACTCGAACAAATGCACGATTCTACTCGTGATGGTTGAGTACGTGACCGTATTAAAGCAGTTTTACTTGTCTCTGAAGGTTGGAGTCAGATCATGATTGCTCAATATCTATGAATCGACCGTTGCTCGCCACCTCAGTGACTACGTACTTTCTAAAAAACTTAAGCCTGAAAGTAGTGGAAGCCAAAGTAAGCTTTCTGCTATTCAAACCATGCATCTAATCGAACATTTGACAGAGAAAACCTATTCTCATACTTATCAAATAAATGTATCATATTAAAAATAATACAATTCAAAAAATAAAAGCAGAGATATATCCAGATGAAATTGATTATAATTACTACTTATATGATATAAATTTTGATGGTAATAAAGACTTACTAGTATATGAATCTGGAATAGGTCCGAGAGCAGAATATATCTATGTCTATCTATATGATATTGAGTTAGATAAATTTAATGCTAAGTCATATTCTATAATAGAGTCATTTAGAATCAATCAAGATAAGTCTTCTATATTTTTATTAAGTAATGATTCTGTTGAGTTAATAAATACGAAAAATAAAGTTAAATACTTTATGGATAATAATTTGTTTTATTTTTATGATGGAAAAATGAAAGAAATTAATAAACATCAATATGAAAACAAAGTTATTGATTGTACTCAATTTGAAGATATTGTACCAAGTGAATGATATAAAATATGACTAAACTAAGCCATTATATATTTTTATTATCGACATCAACATTTACTTATTCTGCAAGTCTTGATGTTATTAAAGAATCAGGGGATGATTTAATTATAAATAATCATATTTTTGAAGGTATTATAAGAGATTATCAGAACGACTATGTTTACCTTGATTATTGGGATAATAAATATGCCATCATAAGGGAAACTGACAGCTCAAATAAAGAGCGTGCTATTATGACAATCAATGCTAAAAACAATACCATTGATTGTATATATCAGTCATTTTATACGACTTATACACATATTAGGTTAGGTCGTGCTGTTTGTAATCTCGATTTAAATATTAATGACTTTGAACAGTATCAAAATATTATGGGTAAATATAATATTGATACTTTATCATATGATAATCCATTAATTATTGATGGGTTAAAGTTATCAAGAATAGAGTTGGATAACTTTATATTTTTGAAAAACAAAAAGATTAAGTATGATGATATATTTTTGATGTATGACAATGATAAAAAAATCAGTTCAATCGTAATTGAAGAAAATAATAAAGTATCAATCTTATCTTTATGATAATATTAAACTTTAATATTAGGGGGGAATTTATCTCCCCTGATACATTTATGATTTTTAATATTTGGAATGTTCGCAAATTTTAAATAGTCTCTCTTACCATTTATTCCTGTTCTTTAATCTCCACTGAGAAATAAATTATTTTTAGGAGTATTTATCTCAGACTGAGATAAGACATCATAGTTTCTTATACCAAACCATGTTGGGAAATCTGGATCATTTTTCCTACTAATACAGAGAATTCTCTGTTCAATATTTCTTTACTTATTAATATTTAAGGATAATTATTGGGGGATATATAATAAAAAAGCTAAAGTAAAATTAATGGATATGACTTTTTTAGTAGTAACTTAGAGCTTGGCTCTTAGCTCATACAGTATTTCATTTAATATATGGAAGTAGGGGATTGAACGGCACAGCGAAAACCACGACGTGAAATATATTTGGAGTCAGTCGGATTTTCGTGACTTCTCGTGGTAGTAAGAGGCATGTTACCTCCCCAACCACGTATAACTTTTTCAGTGCCCGTTTCAGGTCCTTGCGGATTTAACTCAGGAGAAACTTTATAGTAATCTTTAGAGTACCAGTCATTCATCCATTCTCGCGAATTACCAGCCATATCATATAATCCTAAAGGGTTTGGGGGCCAGCGCTTAATATCGCCAAAAGAGCCATAATTACCTTGTTCTTTGGTGTATTCATGAATAGAACCATCATTATTAACATAACGACTTCCAATTTCTTGAGCATAACCATTATTTGTGGCGAAATAAATATTTTTTCCTCGATTACGGGCGGCATATTCCCATTGAGCTTCAGTCGGTAAATCTATCGGGTAGTTCGTTAATTTACCTAACCATAAACAATAATCTTTTGCTTCTTGCCATGATTTAGTTGGCATTGGTGTGTTTTTAAGTAGTGTCATGAATTTTTTGTCTTCACGAGTTCTTTTTAATTGACTAAATGCTTCACTAAGGAATGGTAAATTGTGAGCTTGTCTAAAGACATCAAAAGAGAGCGCTAATGTCTCATGGTTAGATAATGAATAATTACTTAATGTTACTTTATGTTGATAGTTAGCCCCAGTTCTTGTCATACTTAATGCCGTATTACAAGATGCTTCAGGAGTCCAATCCATTCTTTTTAAATCAAGCGGGCTACACGGGGCTTTAAAGTCACCCATCATAAAAGTACCGCCTTTAATAAAAACCATACTTTCTAAAGATTCTACCGCAACGTTGAGAATGTGTTGCTTGAGTTTACTATCCGCATCGGGATAAAGCTTATTGATGTTTGTATCAATTCTAGCTATTTCTTGCTTTGATATGATCTCACTGGAAACGGTATTTCCACTGTCATTACAGGCGACTAAATTCGCACTGATAATAAGTAATAATATTGAGTTAACTTTCATAGAATAATCCTTTTTCTACATTATAAAATGTATTCAGATTATTATAAATTCTTTATTTGTGATATGGAACGATTTTTATAGATATAATTACATAACAATATATTTGTTTAATATATGGAAGTAGGGGATTGAACAGCACAACGGAATCCCCTTTGAGATATATATCTTGAATCAGTCGGTTTTTCGTGACTTCTCGTGGTAGTAAGAGGCATGTTACCTCCCCAACCACGTATAACCTTTTCCGTACCCGTTTCAGGTCCTTGCGGATTTAACTCAGGAGAAACTTTATAGTAATCTTTAGAATACCAATTATTTACCCATTCACGCGAATTACCAGCCATATCATATAATCCTAAAGGATTTGGGGGCCAGCGCTTAATATCGCCAAAATAGCCATAATTACCTTGTTCTTTGGTGTATTCATGAATAGACCCATCATTATTAACATAACGACTTCCAATTTCTTGTGCATAACCATTATTTGTTGCGAAATAAATATTTTTCCCTCGGTTACGGGCGGCATATTCCCATTGAGCTTCAGTCGGTAAATCTATCGGGTAGTTTGTTAATTTACCTAGCCATAAACAATAATCCTTTGCTTCTTGCCATGATTTAGTAGAGGACGGTCTATTTTTTAGTTGTTCATCTTGTATCGGGAACTCTTTATCGTAACGAGAGTCTTGATTTGCAACTGGCTTATTTTCTGAACGATTGAAAGCGTCTGTTTCATAATAAGTAGTTTCATGATCAGATAATGAGTAATTACTCAATGTTACTTTATGTTGATAGTTAGCCCCAGTTCTTGTCATGCTTAATGCCGTATTACAAGATGCTTCAGGATTCCAATCCATTCTTTTTATGTTCAGTGGACTACATGGGGCTTTAAAGTCACCCATCATAAAAGTACCGCCTTTAATAAAGACCATACTTTCCAAAGATTCAACCGCAACGTTGAGAATATGTTGCTTGAGTTTGCTATCAGCATTGGGATAAAGCTTATTGATGTTTGTATCAATTCTAGTTATTTCTTGCTTTGATATGATCTCACTGGAAACGGTATTTTCACTGTCATTACAGGCGACTAAATTCGCACTGATAATAATTAATAATATTGAGTTAACTTTCATAGAATAATCCTTTTTTTACATTATAAAATGTATTCAGATTATTATGAATTCTTTATTTGTGATATGGGGTGATTTTTATAGATATAATTACGTAACAATATATTTGTTTAATATATGGAAGTAGGGGATTGAACTGCACAACGGAATCCTCTTCTAGAATAATACATCGAATCTATTGGTTTTTCATGGCTTCTTGTTGTGGTCAATGGCATGCTGTCGCCCCAACCCCGAGTTACTTTTTCCGTACCCGTTTTCGGGCCCTGCGGATTTAATTCAGGAGAGACTTTATAGTAATCTTTAGAGTACCAATCATTTACCCATTCCCCTGCATTTCCAGCCATATCATATAAGCCTAAAGGATTTGGGGGCCAGCGTTTTATATCGCCAAAATCACCATAATTACCTTGCTCTTTGGTGTATTCATGAATAGATCCGTCTTTATCAACATAACGACTTCCTATTTGTTGGACGTAGCCACTATTTGTCGCGAAATAAACATTTTGACCTCGGTTACGGGCGGCATATTCCCATTGGGCTTCAGTCGGTAAATCTATCGGGTAGTTTGTTAATTTACCTAGCCATAAACAATAATCCTTTGCTTCTTGCCATGATTTAGTAGAGGACGGTCTATTTTTTAGTTGTTCATCTTGTATAGGGAACTCTTTATCGTAACGAGAGTCTTGATTTGCAACTGGCTTATTTTCTGAACGATTGAAAGCGTCTGTTTCATAATACGTAGTTTCATGATCAGATAATGAGTAATTACTCAATGTTACTTTATGTTGATGGTTAGCCCCAGTTCTTGTCATGCTTAATGCCGTATTACAAGATGCTTCAGGAGTCCAATCCATTCTTTTTAAATCAAGCGGGCTACACGGGGCTTTAAAGTCACCCATCATAAAAGTACCACCTTTAATAAAGACCATACTTTCCAAAGATTCAACCGCAACGTTGAGAATATGTTGCTTGAGTTTACTATCCGCATCGGGATAAAGCTTATTGATGTTTGTATCAATTCTAGCTATTTCTTGCTTTGATATGATCTCACTGGAAACGGTATTTCCACTGTCATTACAGGCGACTAAATTCGCACTGATAATAAGTAATAATATTGAGTTAACTTTCATAGAATAATCCTTTTTCTACATTATAAAATGTATTCAGATTATTATGAATTCTTTATTTGTGATATGGAACGATTTTTATAGATATAATTACGTAACGATATATTTGTTTAATATATGGAAGTAGGGGATGAATGACTTTTTGCTTAAAGTAAATCAAGTATCGTAAGATTAATGTTATTAAAACCACTCAAAATAATATATTTTTCTATGCCAATACACCATAAAGAGTGGGATGAGGTTATTATCGCAATCAATTACGACTGAGCATGGACAGAAGAGTGCCAAAGTTATGTTGGCACTCAAAGTTCAACAAGAGTTCACCCTCTAAAATCCTTAGGAATCTGCAACACAGCGCGAGGGTGGCAACCATTTAAAAATTGTCCATTAAGCCATACTGCTTCATGTACAATCTTTCCTTCTAAAACCGCTTCTTTATTATCTGGGTCATACACCACATAAGTGTGGCCATTTAACAAACAGTTTGTTGCTATCGCATCATTGAGCATGATCCAACTGGCTGTTGTCTGGATAATTTCTTCTAAGCGAGTAATAACATGTTCTACAGGAATGGTTGAGTTAGGAAACTGTCTAAGACTGTGCCTTAGTTCTCCATGATATTTTTCTAGCCGATTTCTCATAACAATATCCTTATTATTATTTTTATTAATCATATTGCATATATTGGCGTAGTCACAATATTTTTTAGGCTAAAACTTGTGATTTTGTCTGCAAATTAAGACGTAAACTTCTCAGTTTTGTTTAGTTATTAATCTGAAATATCACAACCTGTGACCCAAGTAGTCTTTTGCTGTAAAACCTTTTGGGTGTCATTGAATGAAAGCAGGGGCACGGTTATAGTGCTTTGAGTTTACTGACTTGGAATGGATAAGTATGAAGTTTGAAAAAATGATTGGATTTGGTGTGGCAGGTAACTTTGCAGGACACTTAGAACAAGCTGGTGAAGCAAAAGATTTTCTTCAAGTAAAAGTACAAGAAGAGATCCAACCAAAAGCTATCTTTCCTTTCTATGTTCCAGCAGACGACGCTGGCTTTCTTGCAACATATCCATTGTCATCCTCTACGGTTGTAACACCTAATGATGCTGATAATTTACAAATTGAGCCTGAAGTGGCTTTAATTTGTGATATAGAATACATCGATAATACGGTAGTGGGTTTGTACCCTCGTTTTTTTGCGGCTTACAATGATTGTTCTATTCGTAAACCTAATGCGAAAAAAATCAGTGAGAAGAAAAACTGGGGCGCAAATACGAAAGGGTTATCAGAGACTTTACTTGCGGTTGATAGCCTAAAAATGGGTGGTGTTCTTGATTCTTATCGTATTGCAAGTTTCCATAAGCGTGATGGTGAAATTCATCGATATGGTGAAGATAGCCCGGTGAGTGGCTATAGCTATTTTCATCAGAAATTACTGAACTGGATCATGGACCGTATGAATAATCAGCAAGATGTTGGTCCAACAGAAAATATTGCTCAATTGCTAGAGAAAGCGCAGTATCCAACACAAGCCGTGATCAGTATTGGTGCTACACGTTATACCGAGTATGGTGAAACCACATTCTTACAGCCAGGCGATACCAGTATTGTTGTTGTGTATGATGCAAAACTTTATACTGAATCTGAAATTGAACAGATGGCGACAAGTAACGATTTTGCTCAAGATGGTCTTTCTGCTCTAGTACAAAAGGTTGTTGCTGGTTAATTGTTTAAATTGTGAGTATGAAAAAGCAGTGGTATCGATCGCTGCTTTTTTTGTGGGCGTTTTTAGTCCGTTATTGAGGAAAACGCCAAAAGAATTCTACTGAGCCATTACTGTGTGTAGTATCCATCGATTGTTTGAACTCTTTAGTATGCGTCGCTAAGCTCAGTGTAATCCCCCAAGTTGGTCGATAAAATACTCCCCCTAATACCACCGATGCTTGCCAAGGTTCTAAATGAGCGGGATAGGTTTCATCTGGTCGTTTTCCTTCAATTGTAATGTCATTAAATTTATAACGACCCTCAATACCAGTAAAAAGGAAATAACCGCTACGGCTTGCACTCAAAGCACTGACATCAACAAATTCTCCTGGGGTAAACCCAATGGCACCTAAACTTTTGGTGAGGTCTTGCCCCCAGCGTAACGTTATCCCTGCGGCTAAATCACTTTGATCATTACCGATACTTGCTCTTGCTAGACTTGCGACGTCCCATTGTGAGTGTAAAAAATCAGATATGGGAGAGGAGTAGAGCGTATTGTGCTGCTGGTAGCTAAAGTTAGCAATCCACTGATTTTTAATTTGGTTGTTCCAACCATTAGGGTTATCGGATCCTATCCAATCATGAATTGTTTTTTGTGTGTGTTTAGCCAGAGCTCGGGGACCAACGGTGCCTAAACGAAGTTGGTATTTTTGTGTAAGGTTTGGTTGATAACGATTAATACCTAGATCAACAAAAAGTAATCCTGCATAAGGTCGTTCATTGATAACTGGCTGTTGTGATTCAATGTCACTAGGCGTCCACATTTGTTGACCAATACGCCAGTTCCAACTTAAAGTTTGTTCTACATCGGATGAAAAAAGTTGTCCGGCTATCCGATATGGCCATGGAGATGATAGAGCTAAATTGTTAACTCGTTCTGAATGGTATTCAAGAAAAAGACCGTTTGAATAATTTTTATCTGTACCTAATATGCCATCATTATCAATACTTACCGACCATGTAGAGCTATTAAAGTCAGTGCTGGTATGCCCTGATGTCGGTAAAATAATAGTGACAGGAAGCGCTAACATAATGGTTCTCGCAATTGTTTTGTCTACAGGCATCACGCTTCTCGCTTTTATTTATAACCAGAACAGAGTATATCTAACTAATCTATAAATGAGTTTTAGTCTCTATGTCAGAATTTGACCAATTGGATCATGATGTTAATGGGATCAATAATAGTGAAAGATAGCGACAGAGAGGGAGAGTTCTATGGTTAAGCGTCATCCTAATAGTTCATCACTCGTCACAGTGGAGTGGTTAAAACAACATATTACGGATCAAAATCTTGTGGTATTAGATGCCAGTTGGTTTATGCCAAACACCGGACGTAATGGTGAGCAGGAATGGCTGCAACAGCGTATCCCAGGAGCTCGGTTTTTTGATTTTGACCAGAAAATAGCTGCACCAAATACTGAATTTCCTCATATGCTGCCAACAGTAGAGCAGTTTGCACAAGAAGTGGGAAAATTAGGGATTAATAACCATTCACATATTGTTGTGTATGACTCACATGGGATTTTTTCATCTCCGCGTGTTTGGTGGATGTTCAAGGTCATGGGTCATGATAGTGTGTCTGTTTTAGACGGGGGATTACCTGCTTGGATTGAGGCCGGCTATGAACTTGAAACAGACGCTCCTCAGCCTGTCGTGGAAAAGATATTTAATGCCCAGTATCAGAACAACTGGGTTATTGATGCTGATAATTTGTATGCCAAGCTAAATAACTCTAATGTCTCTGTTATTGATGCTCGTCCAGCCGATCGATTTTATGCTTTAGTTGCAGAGCCAAGAGCTGGTGTTCGCAGTGGTCATATGCCAAATGCCAAAAGTCTTCCTTTCCCTGAATTACTTAACTGTGGTCGTATGCTTCCTGCAAGTGAGTTGTCTGCACGCTTTTCTGCACTTGTCGCAGCGGATCAGCAATTAATTTTTAGCTGTGGGTCCGGTGTTACTGCTTGTATTTTGGCTTTAGCTGCAGATTTGGCTGGGTATGAAAATTTGACAGTTTATGATGGTTCATGGAGTGAATGGGGAGCCGTGGAGAAATACCCAGTAGTGAATTAAAGTCTAAATTAGCTGAAAACAAACAGTAACGCTCCTGTATCTTTAAATCATGTAGTTATATTAGGATACAGGAGCGTTATTGGTTTATTTGTATTAGCGCATCGATATTTTTTTCTTCGATTTATCAAGGTACATTGCGCTATCAGCTTGGACTAATATTGAGTCAGGATCACTTAAGTTTCCTTGATGATAAGGGGCAAGACCCACACTTAAATTGATTGAGTAATATTGGCACAACTCTTCAGTCTGTTGATATAAGGTATCAATCCAGTCGCGAATATGTTTTTCATCATCCGTTGGAAATAGAACAACAAACTCATCACCACCAATTCGATAATAATGGCTTCCTATTGGTGCTGTTTTAACGAGTATCTTCGCTATTTGAACTAATACATGATCTCCTGATTTATGTCCCATCATGTCGTTAACTTGCTTGAAGTTATCGATATCGATATAGGCTAACATGCCTTTTTCATGCTTTAGTACTAATTGATCAAAACGACGAAACAGAGCGCGGCGGTTACCAAGAAGGGTCAAATCATCTTGAAGCGCTTGCTTGCTTAATTCCCCTTCTAATTGTTTGGCTTTGTTTATCTGAATATTCAATTTTTTGATCAGGCTATGGCGCTGATGTAATAGCTTAATAAGACAAAAGCAGATCATAAAAACACCTAGGTGAACAAAAACCGTATCAGTATTTTTAAGTACTGGATGCTCTCGAAGTTCGGGAACTTGATTTAGTATTTCAATAGCGACGCCGAAACCGTACAAAATGAGGGCTAAAATCAATGGAAGCTTCATGGCCTTACCGAAATCTTCCAGTAATAGCATGATAATTAAGACCAATGTGAGTATGGATGTTACGACGCTTAATGTTCCACTAGAAATAAAGAATGCCGCAACTAGAATGCTGATACAGACAATAGATATTAAGCGTGTAGAGAGTTGAGAGAGTGTACCCATATTATTATGTGTTTATGTTTATATTGAGCATATGGTTGCAAACTGACACCGGTTTAGCAATCTATTGATACTAGATATGAGAGAAAATACAGTATATTGACCTGTTTTTTATAAAGTTGTGATGAATGGATCGAATAATAGTTAAGTAAAATCACTGCATAAATGTGTTATTTAACTATTTTTTATGTCTTATTCTGCAAACTAATAAATATTCAATAACGGACGCTACATAAAATCAGTAAAAAATAGAGTTGAGTCATAACAACCTGTATTTATTATACTAATATTGAATTATCAGTTATCTAAGTCATAAAAACTGATCAACAACGATTTCATAAATGGAAACATTGATTGTTGGCACAATTGGCATAGATATCTTTGAGTTACAAAAAAGGATCTATATACTCGGTTAACAATGCTGTAACAGTTACATTCAACGCACAGGCCGCAATGAATGTTTAGCAAGGAATGAATACTTAGAGGTTGGATATATGTTTTCTATGGCAAATCGAACAACAACAAATAATGCCCTGATATCAGAACGCATCCAAAAATTAATTAAGGGACTGTCAAATGGCGTTTATGAACGAGAAGAGACTATCAAACTCTGTATGCTTGCAGCGTTAGCAGGAGAGAGTGTTTTCTTATTAGGCCCCCCTGGTATCGCAAAAAGCTTAATTGCCAAACGATTGATTCAAGCTTTTGATAATAGCCATTTCTTCGATTATTTAATGACTCGATTTTCAACGCCAGAAGAGGTCTTTGGTCCATTATCGATTCAAGAACTTAAAGATAACGGTAAGTATGTACGATTAACTGAGGGTTACTTGCCAACAGCCCAAGTGGTTTTCTTAGATGAGATCTGGAAAGCGGGCCCTGCAATTTTAAACACCCTGCTTACGGTAGTGAATGAGAAAACCTTTAAGAACGGACAAGATGTATTGCCTGTTCCAATGCGACTACTGATCACCGCTTCTAACGAATTGCCAGATGCAGACAGTGGTCTAGATGCTCTCTATGACCGAATGTTAGTGCGTGTATTCGTTAATCGTATTCAAGAAAAACAGAATTTTAAAGCGATGTTGATGGGGGATGGGCCTTCGTTGCAAGAGCTGGATCCAAAACTTGCCATTACCGATGAAGAATATACATCATGGCAAGAGCAAATTGATGATGTTGTGTTAACGGATGAGATATTTGAGAGTATCTACTACATCAAAACTCAGATAGAAAAGCATTGCGATAGTGATGAGATGTCGCTGGCTGATAACGAATTGTATGTGTCTGACCGTCGTTGGAAAAAATCGATTCGTTTACTTAAAGCCAGTGCGTTCTTTAATGGTCGTCATGAAGTTAATCCTCTTGATCTATTGTTACTGCAAGATTGTTTATGGAGCAGTCCTGAATCGAGAAATGTGATTAACCAAATTATGGCGGAGTTTGCGACAAAAAAAGCATTTAACCAAGTTGCCGTTACCCAAGACGCGAATGAAGCTCAAACCATTATCAATTCTGTTAACGGTGATGTTGCCCAACAACTCGCGATTAAGTTTACCCGTGAATCCACTTTGCGCAAAGAGTGGTTTAAGTACAATTTTGCTACCGCCAAACGATTTAATATTAATAACAATCCGCGCATGATCAAACTAGTGATGTTAGAGCCTAATCCATCTGTATCAGAACAAGAGCCTGGTGACAGTCGCTGGGTTTATGTTGATGGTGAAGAGTTTGATAAGAAGATCCGAACTGGACAGTGTGATGTGTATGGCTATGTAAACAAAAACACTCATTTATGTCGTCTACAGTTTGAGATTGATGCGGAGCAACGCTTAGTTATTAAAGATATTGCAAATCGCTCAGTTCTAGTCGGGATTGCAGGTACAAAAGGGTTAACTGCAACTCAGCATCAAGAATGGTTAACTAAGGTTGAGAGTGCAACAGCAAAACTGGTTGATGCTGACCATAATATTAAAAAGTCCCGAGCCAGTTTCCATGGTGCTTTACCGCACAACTTCATTAATATCTCAGTTCCAGCTTTAATTGAGCAAAGTTTGAATGATTCGGTTGAATCAGTGAACGAACTTAAGTTGAGTATTGAGAAAAATGCATTTCGTATCAATCAGCTTTCAGAGTATTTCTCTTGAGAATGATGTTATTTGATAAGGAGGGTGCATGCCGTTAACCGAAGGATTGAATCTTGCTTTAATGTTAGCTGAGTCGGGAATGATTGACTCGGCGGTTAATGAGATAATGGTACGCCCTCAATTGTTGATGGCAGCAGAGGCCACTCCTGGTATTAAAGCATCCATTCAAAATCAGATGCTGAAATGGCGAGCTCAGATGACTCGTAACTTATCTAAGGTGAGTATTAGTGAAAATATTCAACAAGAGTTTAAGTTTTACGAACAAGCAAAAGATTGGGATGAAGAAACCTTTCTGGCAAAGTCTGGTGATATTGTCAAAAGTCTAGAAGGGCGCTCTAACTTCTATTTTAAAGCCAAGCGTTTGGTTGATGCCGATCATCATAAACATAACCCAATGTTTCAACGCTATTTCTGCGATCAATGGTATGAGCATCTTGTTCAAGCACTCAAAGATGTACAAGAGTCTGAGCTAACTGATGCAAAAGATGAGCTGCTCCGAGATTTATATCAACGCATTGAAACAATGCAGCAAATGAAAGAAGTTGCTGATGAAGGGGATGAAAAGCGGGCTGGTCGACTGTGGGATATGGCAAAAGCTAAGTTAACCCGCACCGATGTCGATACCATGAAGTCAATTGCAAAGTTTTTGAAAAAGAATCAAGGCCTGCAGGAAATAGCTGAAAAGTTAGGCCGAATGGCGAGTGAAATTGACGATCCCACTAAAGAGCGCGTTAAGGTCGAAGAGCTCAAGCTGGTGGAAGAACAAAGTGACAATGTCACCGATGATATTGTTGGTATTCATGAAAGTGACGATTTAGCAAAGTTGTTACCTAATGAAGCGATGTTTTTGGCATACCCTGAACTAGAAGTGGTATTTTATAAACACTTAGTCGATAAACGTTTGATGAATTATCGAGTACGAGGAACTAATCGTAAACTTCGAAAGGTCAAATCATTCAAACGACAATCAAAACAGGTTGAGCAGGATAAAGGACCATTTATTGTTTGTATTGATGCCTCTGGTTCTATGTCTGGCTTTCCTGAAAACTGTGCGAAAGCGCTAGCTTATGGTTTGATGCAAATAGCGTTAGCAGACGATCGTGATTGCTTTGTTATTATGTTCTCAACTCAACAAATAACCTATGAATTAACTAAACAAGATGGCTTGAAAGAGATGATTAATTTTCTTTCATACTCCTTCCACGGGGGTACAGATTTAGCTCCAGTGTTAGATCAATCAATTGATCTTATGGGAAGTGAGAAGTATAAAAATGCAGATTTGGTTGTTCTTTCTGATTTTATCGCCCCATCTCAGCCTGAAGAAATGCAAAAACGGGTTGCTAAACTCAAAGAGCAGAGAAACCGTTTTCATGCCGTGAGCCTGTCAAAGTATGGCAATCCAGAGTTGCTGGAAATGTTTGACTTTTGCTGGTCGTATCATCCATCAACGTTTAGTCAATTTGGCAAACTGTTTCGTTGGAAGTAATATTGTATACCCAAGTGACTTCAAGCTGCAGGATTCAGAGCGTTGTCACTGATTCAAGTTCAAGACAAACAATGCAGTGTAATAGCTCGCTATTTCCAAATTGTTTGACGATGAAATTGTGTCTGTGACACGCTCCCAAAGGGCGAGTTAATTTGCTTCACATACTGCGTTAATGATTTTTAATTTAGAGCCACTAGATCTTCAAATCGTTGCCTTGCCTGTAAACCAAATTATTCTCGCTGAACCTCGCATCTTGAGGTTACTTGGGTATAGTTCTTATCATAATTTTATCCAAAGCCCCTAGAAGTTAGCTCTAAGGGCTTTGGACATCAAATTTTAGATGCTTATTAATGGGCAAAATACTTTAATAAAGCCTGCCTCCATTCATTACTCTGCCTAAACTCTAACAACGCTCGATTGATCTCTTCTTCATATGGGCTATTTTCTTCAAGAGCAAAGCCATAGTTTTGTTTTTCAAACTGGTAAGGTAAGACAATTAGAGACTCAAATTGACCTCGTTCTTTTGCTATTTTGATCTGGTATTTTAAAATGGCATCATCGCCAACAACGGCATCGACTTCTTTATGATCCAGAGCGGTTAGATAGTCTTCAACAGTTGGGTAAGTTGTGTGAACAATACTGTGATTGGTTAAAAATAACGATGAGGTAGAGGCTTGTTTTGCCCCTGTTGAAACATTAGCAAGATCGTTTGGGCTTTTTATATCGCTATTGATAAGCCCTAAAGTGAATGTACTGGTAAGAACTGCGGTAATACTGGCAATAAACAGCGTAGTTGCAACAGCCAGTAACACCGTAATGACTCGCCCTGTTAATGTTTTAAACTCATAGTAATTAAATGGACCTTTCGTGATAAACAGTAAGCCAAGTATAAAGCCTTCTACTAATTGAGAGCGGGTTGATTTCATTGAATAGAGCTTGTCATTCACTTTATGTTCTAGCAAATAGTAAATACCTCCTACAAAACAGGCGCAAGCAAAGACAAATCCTAATACCATGAGTAGCCTGGTATTTGTAAAAATAGAAACAATGGATTGCCAGTATCCTTGCTTTTTTACCGCTATGGCGAGATGGGTTTCATAAAAGGAATGTGAGAAATCAATTACTCGTTCGCGCTCTGGGGTAATTGAGATACAAGAAACACCCACATTAGCTTTACCTGTTTCAACTGCGGTTAACAGCTCTTTTAGGCTGTGTTGTTCGAACTGATATTCAATGTTTAACGTTTCGGCTATTCGTTGCCACAGTAATATGCTTAATCCCTCATAACTGCCATCGGGTTGATGTATCACAAAAGGGGGGCAGTGATAGGTTGCAATAACTAATTTATCTTGGCTGTAGGTTTTAGTAGGAAAAATAATCAACACGAACACAGCAAGAATAACAAGATATAAGATCCTTTTATGATGTTGAACTGTTGCCATAGCATACCCCTTATGATTTTTATTGGGCGGTATTTCTATAGATAAGTATAAGATATAAATAAGACTCTGTTTTTTGTGACAACGTCACTGTGATCTTGCGTAGTTATTAACTCATTAATGGTTTTTATTTAGACAATTACTCATCAAATCGTGATGTATGACCATTTAGTAGGTAAAATATTAAGATATCTACGGTCATAGGTTTAGGAACCTTTCATGTCATCAAAGAAGCAAACTACACCTAAAAAGGGCTTACATCCACGTAACCCTCATCGCGCACGTTACGATTTTCCGCAACTAACAAAAGCATTGCCTGAGTTATCGCAATTTGTTGCTAAAAACCCTTATGGTGACTTATCGGTAAATTTCTCTGATCCAATGGCTGTAAAAGCTCTTAATAAAGCACTATTAAAGCATTTTTACCAAGTTGACTTTTGGGATATCCCTGACGGTTTTTTATGTCCACCAATACCGGGACGTGCTGATTATTTGCACTATATAGCCGATCTTTTAGCGGCATCCAATAATGGTAAGATCCCACAAGGAAAGCGTATTAAAGGTTTAGATGTTGGGGTTGGAGCAAACTGTGTATATCCAATCGTAGGTCATCGCGTCTATGGTTGGCAATTTGCAGCTGCAGACATTGATCCTATTTCAATCAAATCAGCAAAATTTATTGTTGAGAGTAATGCAAGCTTAAAAGGGCAGATTCAACTTCGACTGCAAAAAGATGCTAATTGTATTTATACCAATATGATTAAACCGACAGACTTGTTTGATTTTACTATGTGTAATCCGCCGTTTCATAGCTCGTTAGAAGAGGCGACAGCAGGCTCTGAACGCAAGGTACGCAATCTTGCCGCAAATACTAAAAAGCGTACTGGTATCAAGGTAGATGCAAACAATAATAACTCAAAGCCGGTACTAAATTTTGGTGGACAAAAAGCCGAATTATGGTGCCCTGGTGGTGAAGCGGCATTTATCCAACGAATGATAAAACAAAGTGCTGAACATTCGGCTCAGTGTTTGTGGTTTACGACTCTGGTTTCTAAAAAAGAGACACTTCCGTTGGTTTATCAGGCCTTAAAAGAAATAAAAGCGGCTGATGTTAAAACTATTGAAATGAGCCAAGGGCAAAAAATAACCCGTATTGTCGCTTGGACATTTTTACCCGAAAAGGCACAGCAAGCATGGGCAAAAGCGCGCTGGGCATAAACATTCGCGTACTCTAGAATTTATAAAAGATAAATACATAAATACATAAATACATAAATACATAAATACAAAAGGGGCCTCAATTGGCCCCTTTGTTTTCAGTAAGTCAGCTTTAGCTTAGATCGTAAACTTTATAGCCTTTTTGTTTTAGGCACTGACGTAGCACTAACGCCTGAGTTTCAGTGGTTGAGGTTGCACCACCAAAAGCACCAACACCAGCTCCCATAGTACCACCAGCGACAGCACCGCCTAACGCACCTTGAACACCGTTACCAATACCACCTGCGATGGCACCCATAATTGCTGTTGGAACCGCAGTATTAATTGCTGCAACTCTAGCGGCTTCACCTTTACTTACTTGTTCGGCATAACCTTGACAGTAAGTAAAGTCTTGTTGATATTGCTCTTGATTTACGCCTTCCATATCAACAACAGGTTTTTGGTTATAAGCACAAGCAGAAAGTAAAACAGCTGCAAAAAGGGGGAATATAAATTTAGGTTGTGTTGTCATGTTTGTCTTCTAGTTATTTGTTTATCTATTCAAGCTAAGCCATTTAGCCAGCTCGAAATAATCATATTTTTGATGGCCTTAATGTACTGTGTTTTATTTTTAGAGACTGTCTGATTGTTGTAACTTATTGTAATCAATTGGTAGGCGATTTTGACATTGGGCAAAAATATCCTGACGTTTATTATAAACTTCGCTACGAACTGAGAATAAACCGAGCAATGAGTGGAATAAATTGTCATGTGAATAATGATAAAGTTTGGCTTGCTCTTCTAAGCAATTAGGATCTAAATTATTTTCCGTACTGAAGCTTTGAGATAGCCATAACATCATAGGTATTTCTGTTTGATAGCGAGGAGCGAGTTGATAGGGCATGCCATGTAAATATAAGCCATGTTCTCCTAAAGATTCGCCATGATCAGAAAGATACAATAGAGCTGTATTATATGATGAGCCTTTTGCTTTTAGTTGGTTAATCAACTGACTGATCACGTAATCAGTATATGCAATAGTATTATCATAGGTATTAGTGATCTCTTCTCTTGTGCATTTCTCAATATCAGCTCGTGCACATACAGGAGTGAAGATCTCATGGCTTTTCGGGTAGCGTTGATAATAGGTTGGTCCATGACTGCCTATTAGGTGTAAAACAACCAAACGATTACCTTGCATGTTATCGATCTCTTTATCTAAATTACCGAGTAATGCTATATCAAAACAACTGCTACCATTACAGTTTAGATTGTTTACATTTGGTTTAATTTCTCGGTAAGTAACATGGCGAGCAACACCTTTATCTCCACCATCATTATCTTTCCATAATATATCAATGTTGGCGCGTTTTAAGACATCAAGAACGTTATCTTGATTGTTAGCAATATCATGGTTGTAATTGTCTCTATTAAGAGCTGAAAACATACAAGGTACTGATATTGCAGTCGCTGTACCACAACTTGATACATTGGGATAAAAAATGACATCTTGTTGGCTCGTAAAAGGGTTTGTTGCTTTGTGATAGCCATTAAATTGATAGTTTTGTGCTCTTGCTGTTTCGCCAACGACCAAAATAACTAAGCTCGGTTTCTCTTTAGCCCTTGCTAACGCTTTGTCTGTTTGTTTCGCATCAGTACCTATTTCTCTATAAACCATTGGTGGAGAGAAATAGGTTTGCTTGATGTATTTATTAGCACTGTATACAAAGTGCGTCGGTATGATTAACCTTCTTACTTCACTGTGATTTCTACCTAAAGAGACATAATCTTGATAGAAGAACCCGCTAATAATAATGACAAGAAGCGCACTTGCACCCATAGACAGTAATTTGTGTTGTATAAATACCCACAGATTATTTACTGGTTTAATGTGAGTCATGAATAAAACAAGGGTAGGAAAAACACCAAAGGCTATAATCCAAACAATGGATGACATGCTAATATAGGCAAACGCTTCACCTGAGTATGTTTGCATTAAATTACGTAGCATCTCACTATCAAAGATGGTGCGGTACTGAAAAGAAGCATAACTAATGATGCTGGATAGAAGTAATAATAGAGCAAAAAAGGGTTTGGTTATTTTTGGCCAAGCAAAAAGCTGAAATAACAAATTTAATGCACTAATGACAAAAATAGGGATCGAGACTAAAAATCCCCAGTGAATAACGGCTTGATTTCGCGTTAAATAGTAGAGTTCTTTGTAGAGCGGGATATTAAGTACTAAGCCAAAATAAATAGCCAGTAACAGAATGAGTTTTGAATAAGAAAGTGAAGGTTTGATCATAATAATAGGGAATAGACGCTAAGTATTGTTATTACTCTAACTTAGAGGCTTATTCCCTGATTATCTGTCATGATACTGTATTTAATTGTCACTTAGATATATTGGGTCTATCTAATATAGGATCACACTGACAGGTTATAGGTAGTATCACAGTAAATTTAGCACCACCTAATAAGGCACTGTCTCCGATTGTAATTTGGCCTTTATGTCGTGCAACAATTTGTTTGGCTATCGCTAAACCTAGGCCAAAACCGGACTGCGCCTTATTACGTGCTGGATCTGCACTATAAAAAGGGTCAAATAAGTAGGGCCAGTGCTCATTTGGTATCCCTGGGCCGTCATCTTCAACCGTAATAAAGACAGAATCTCGCTCTTGAGAAAGAGTAACTAATATATGCTTTCTACTATAACGACTGGCATTGCTGACTAAATTATTCAGCACATGTTTAAACAATTGAGTATCAATAGAAGACACAATATTTTGTTTAAACGGGGTTTTTAAGGTGATTTTGCTTTGTGCTGTTTTTTCCCAGTTTTGTAACATGTCATTAAGATACTGATTAAAAACAATATCTTGGCAATATAGCTCTGTGTCAGGTTGTTCTACTTTCGCATAATAGAGTAACTCATTAACCATAGACTCCATCTCTTCAGTATCTTCAACAATACTCTCTATTTTTTGTTGTATCTCTTTATCTTTAACACTGTCAGCAAGAAGTTCTGCTTGCCATTGAATCCGAAAAATAGGTGTTCTAAGTTCATGAGCTATCGCATTAGTTAGCGCTTTATTGCTGATTAACAGATTTGATATTTTATCAGCCATATAATTAAAACTTTGATTTAGCGTGCCAACACGAAATCGGCTTTCAGTTCGAGCTCGTGCAGCAAACTCACCATGAGCAAAGGCTAAGGTCGTTTTTTCTAATAATCGGACTCGTCGGCTTAGATACCAGATAAATAAAATGCTATAGAGTGCAAATCCTCCCATAAAGAACACCCAAACCATGTTGTCATCAAAATCAATCGCTCGTCGTAACGGAGTATCAAAATTAGGTTTTAAGCTATAGAAGTCGGATGATAAAGTTAATCGAAACCAAAGGATCCGATCGTCATCATGGTAGGTGTAGCTTTGTGGTGCTGTAGTGAAAAAGAATGATTTTACGTCTTCAGGAAGCGCGTCCTTGGTGTGAACCGTTAACGTTTGTCGGGTTTTGGTTGCGTATTTTTCAATCGCAAGATACGCCGCTTTTGAGCCTTCATTGTGATAAATATTATCAACTAAATCGTGTAGAGCTTCAGCTTCATAATCTTCTAGTACATAGTCATAATCTGTATTCCAACGGTAGATGATGACTTCATAGCAGTAAAGACTCAGGCCAAATAACACGATAAGGCCAATAAATGATTCAATATATAAGCGACGCATCATAAGAGGCCCTGTTATACCCACGTATCTGGAACGAATAGATAGCCCTTACCACGAACGGTAATAATTCGCTGTGGTGTTGAAGAATCGTCTAACAGCTTTTTCCGTAGACTCACAATCTTATTATCAATGGTTCTGTCAATTCCATCATATTCAATGCCACGTAATTCTTTAGTTAAAAAATCACGTGATAATGGTGCATCAGGAGAACTTGCTAACAGCCATAGCAAATCAAATTCACTGTCTGTCATACAGATTTTCTGGCCTGAGAACTCACATAATTTACGATTCTTATGAAGTGTTAGGTTCCCATAGGTTAGTACGTTGAGATTAACTGGAGTATCTGGTTGAATTTTTGCTCTGCGTAGTAACATACGCATACGAGCCAGTAAAACGCGTGGCTTGATCGGTTTAACGACATAGTCATCAGCACCAATCTCTAACGCTGCAACATGGTCAAAATCATCATTGCTTGCAGTAAGCATCATGAGTTTGCCTTGATATTTTCCTCGAACTTGTCGACAAATGGTTAAACCGTCGTTACCGGGTAACATCAAATCTAATAAGACGATATCTGGATTGCTAGACTCGATCAGCTCAATGGCTCCATTACCGTCAGAATGTGTTTGTACTGTAAATCCTTGCGTGAGGAAGTAATCTGCTAACATTTGTTGCAGTTTAAGATCGTCTTCAATAATTAAAAGTGAATAGGTCTCTGTCATGGTTCTTATACAGCCAAGATGATTGTGGTTGTGTGTTGCCATTTTGTTATTCGTGATATCCCTATCGTGTATGACTAAGAATTCTTAATCATTTATTTGGATAAAATTAAACTGATTTATACATTCTGGCAATATGAGGCTGGTTTTTTTTATCTTTTCTGTTGATTGTTATTAATATTTAACCAATTCATTCAGATAATAACCCATAGCTGAGCCAAAACTTATACGGATATTTTTTTTGTACAATAATTGGCGTTTTTTGAAATCATGTTGTACAAATAAATAAGGATGTATAAGTTTTACGAGGTGAGGTATGGATATTCCAGTTGGTATTAGTGCATGTGTACTGGGTGATAAGGTTCGGTTTGATGGAGGCCATAAGCGCAGCCGCTTTGCTGCAGAAGAATTGAACTCATATGTTAAATTCGTACCTGTCTGCCCCGAAGTTGGTATCGGGATGCCTGTGCCTCGTCAAACTATTCGATTACTACAGTATGAAGAGCAAATTAGGCTAGTCGCAACAAAAGATGCCTCGATGGATTTTACCGATCAAATGACTGAGTTTGCTCAAGCTCAAACAGAAAGACTTCAACATTTATGTGGTTATATTGTTTGCGCTAAATCACCGACTTGCGGCATGGAGCGAGTCAAACTTTACATTGAAAATGGCAATACCGTACCAGGTGGCACCGCAGGGATATTTACTCAAATATTGATGGAAAACATGCCTTGGCTCCCGGTCGAAGAAGATGGCCGTTTAAATGATCCTTATCTTAAAGAGAATTTTATCTTTCGTGTTTACGCCTTACATGATCTCTATCAAGCCATTAAGGGAGGGATCACCGCTAAAGCCATTATTAAGTTTCACTCTCGATATAAGCTTTGCTTGATGGCTCATTCACAGCCCGCTTATCAGGAATTGGGTCGATTTGTTGCAGAAGTATCGCAGTGGGATGATCTTGATGCTTTCTTTGTGGAATACCGTCAACGCTTTATGGATGCAATCAAACATATCGCAAGTCGAAAAAATAATACGAATGTTCTGCTGCACATTCAGGGCTACTTTAAGCGTGAACTGGACAAGGAACAGAAAGAAGAACTTCGAGAGTTGATCATGCGTTATCGATGTGGAGATTTACCTCTGATTGCTCCGCTGACTTTAATTAACCATCATTTGTCTCTTTATCCAGACGAATATTTAGCATCACAAGCGTATCTAAACCCATATCCGGAAAACTTACGTTTGCGTTATGCCTTGTAACAAACAAATAAAATACGCGTTATGACAGAAATAAACCAAACAGAAAAACGTTATGCCATAGGGGAAGTCTCTGAGATCACAGGGGTTAATAGTGTAACTCTTCGTGCATGGCAGCGTCGATATGGCCTAATTGTTCCGCAAAGAACACCAAAGGGACATAGGCTCTATACCCATGACGATATTGTTAAGATCCGTCAGATTGTCTCTTGGCTAAAAAAAGGGGTTTCTATCGGTAAAGTAAAACCGTTGTTAGAGACTCAAGGACAAGCAAGAGAACAAGCAACAACAGAGTTTCATCATGAATTAATTGACTCGATGATGGCGGAAGTTGAGAAATTGGACGGTCATAAACTCAGTAAAATTTTGCTTGAGAATATGAAAATTTATCCATTTGATATGTTAGTAAATCAAGTATTAATGCCGATTCACTGCCGTATAGCAGATACTAATAATCCTTTAAAAGGCATCCAGTCAGCATTTTGGCAAGGCGTGATTACGCGATGCTGTAATGAGGTTATGGTAAAAGCGGTTAAACCCAAAGCGCCAAGATGTTTGTTATTAAGCTTTGAGCAATCGGAATTGATATGGATAAAGGCATTATTATTGACTTATCAAGGTTACGCTGTCACTACGTTAGTAAGCATCTCAGATAAACTTACCGGGTTTCAGGATGCGTTAACCGCTTTGCCATGGAAAGCCTGTGTAGTGGTAGGTGAAAACAAGCTAACAACACCTCAACTGCAAGAATTGATAGCTGTTAACCAAGCGTTTGCGTTTCCCATGATCTTAGCTGACAGTCTACGAGTGATTCATGCCAATGATTTTAAAACAAGTGAGTTATAGGTACTGCTATGCAAGAGAAGCCTTCGTCAATCGATCAAATCAGTAGCCATAACTTAATGTGGTTTCGTTCAGATTTGCGGATCACTGATAATACGGCTTTATCAGAGGTGTGTAATCAATCGCTGCCTGTTATCGCATTGTATATAGCGACCCCAATGCAATGGCATCAGCATCATGTTGCCCCTATACAAGTAGATTTAATCAAACGACGCTTGGCTGTGCTCACTGAACAGTTGGCAGAACTCTCTATTCCGTTGATTGTGTTAGAAACTGAAGACTTTGATAGCACTGTAGAAAAAATAGAAGAGATCTGTCTGATGTTTAATATCGCTTCAGTGCATTGTAACAATCAATATTTAGTAAATGAAGAACACCGAGATCAAAAACTCGCGGCTAATTTAAAGCGTTATCAAATTTCACTTGTTCAATACGATGATGATTGTGCTCTAGCACCAGGTTCGGTGTTAAACAAGCAGGGAGAGCCGTTTAAAGTTTTTACCCCATATTCAAAAGCGTGGCTTAAACAATATAAGCAACAAACTGTTGAACCTACCGCGATGGTGGGAAATACACACAAGGAACTGAGCCAAGAAATTGAGGAATTATTGGCGGTATGTGGGACTGTTCAACATTATGACTTTCAGTATCCCCAAGTCTCTAGTTTAACTTGGCCGGTTGATGACGAAGTGATCTTGCAGCATTTATACAGCTTCTGTTGCGATAAAGTTGGGGTTTATCATCAGCAACGTGATTATCCATCTCTTGAGGGTACTAGTACGTTATCCCCTTACTTAGCAATAGGGGCTTTATCAGTACGGCAATGTTTAAAAGCGGTACAGCAGGTCGATCCATCTTGTTTAGAAATAAATAAAGAATGTGGCGGTTTTGTTTGGGTTAATGAACTGATTTGGCGCGAATTTTACCATCATCTTATGGCTGAGTATAAGCACCTTTGCAAAGGACAACCGTTTCAAGCCTATACCCAATATGTTACTTGGAATGAAGATTCGCATTATCTTAAAGCTTGGCAACAAGGGAAAACGGGATTTCCCATTGTTGATGCGGCGATGCGTCAATTACAACAAACAGGTTGGATGCATAATCGATTGCGCATGATTACTGCAAGTTTTCTTACCAAAGATCTCTTATTGCACTGGCATCATGGCGAACGATGGTTCTTGCAACATTTAATTGATGGTGATTTTGCTTCTAATAACGGAGGGTGGCAATGGGCAGCTTCAACCGGTACGGATGCTCAGCCTTATTTTCGAGTGTTTAATCCAACAACCCAAGGGGAGCGTTTTGATCCTGAGGGGGAGTTTATTCGTAAATGGATTCCAGAACTGGTTGATGTACCTAATAAATATATTCATACGCCACATTTATGGCACGGCGATAAAAAAGGGTATCCAGCCCCCATTATTGATCACAAACAAGCACGGTTGCGGGCAATTGAGGTGTTTAAGAACGCAAAAGAGATAAATACTTTGTGATTATGTTCATCAAGTTGCATTAATGAGTCTAATTTTAATACGAAAGAGTTAGCTCATTGGGGTAAATCGGTAAGGAGTATCAGGATGATAGAAAACATAGCCAATACCACCGTTGCAAAGTTTGTTGATATATACAGTCAGTTAGACAAGGATAAACTGGATCTGATTAATGAGCTTTATGATCACGATGTGGTGTTTGAAGATCCTGCTCATCGAATAGAGGGACAGCAGGAGTTGTTGGATTATTTTGTTTCTCTTTATAGCAACATATCTAGCTGTACTTTTCTCATTCATAACGTTATTGAGCACGATGATGAAGCTTGTTTACAGTGGACTATGGTTTACTCTCATCCAAAAATCGAAAAAGGAGAGATCAGAAATCTAGACGGCATGTCTTATATTCGTATTGCGCAAGATAAGGTGATCTACCATCGCGACTATTTTGATCTTGGTGCCATGGTTTATGAAGGACTTCCTCTACTTGGAAAGGTAATTAAAACCGTTAAAGAGAGGTTAGGGCAATGAGTGATCTCAATACGGTTACCACTTCCAATTTAAGTGCGACTTGCCCAAAAAGTGTGTTAATTACTGGGGCAAGTTCTGGTATCGGTCGTGAACTGGCTCTGCAATATGCGAATGATGGTTATCAGGTCATCGCTTGTGGACAAAATAATCAGAAGCTGGTGGCTCTAATGGCTGAGCATCCTGCTATTGAAGCTCTGGTTTTTGATGTCACCGACCTTGAGCAAACACATAAGGCTTTTCACTCTCTTCCAACTATTCCTTCTCTGATCATTTTAAATGCTGGAACCTGTGAATATATCAATCATGGTGAGATGGACGCACAATTGGTCAAACGTGTATTTACCGTTAATGTGTTTGGCATTGCCAATTGTATTGAAGCATTACAAGCTCGATTTGATAGTCACACTCATCTGGTCGTGATGGGCTCATCGGCGAGTTATCTTCCTTTACCACGCGCTGAAGCTTATGGAGCTTCAAAGGCTGCAATTGCTTATCTTACTTATAGTTATGCTTTAGATGTAAAAGAAAAAGGCATCTTTGTTTCTCTGGTATCTCCCGGCTTTGTTAAAACGCCACTGACCGATAAGAATGATTTTGCGATGCCAATGTTGATGAGTGTCAGTGATGCTGCTCAATCTATTCGTGCTGGCATAACGGCTAAAAAAACGGAAATTCATTTTCCTGCCAAATTTACCTATTGGCTGAAGTTAATGGCGTTATTGCCCGTTAATATCCAACAATGGATGGTACGCAAGATGACAAGGAGATCGTCATGAAGATTGCTATTATTGGTTCTGGGATATCAGGACTGACTTGTGCTTGGTATCTGCAAAAACAGCATCAAGTTAGTCTATATGAGGCAAATGATTACTTAGGTGGGCATACCGCAACGGTCGATGTTGAAGTTGAAAGTGGTCATTATGCGATAGATACTGGTTTTATTGTTTTTAACGATCGTACCTACCCAAACTTTGAGCGCTTACTTAAAGAGTTGGACATTAAAGGTCAGGATACTCAAATGAGCTTTAGTGTGCACAATCAGCAGAGTGGGCTGGAATATAATGGTCACACACTAGCAACGCTTTTTGCCCAGAAAGCCAACTTGGTTAATCCCCGTTTTTATCGGTTTTTATATGAAATCGTTAAGTTTAATCGAGAGGCTAAAAAAGCCATTGAACGACAAGATTTTGATTCGAGTCAGACTTTAGGGGATTTTCTCAATCAATATGGGTTTAGTGACTATTTCTGTACCAACTATATCTTGCCTATGGGCGCTGCTATTTGGTCTTCAACCTTAAGTGATATGCGTAAATTCCCATTACTATTTTTCTTAAAGTTTTTCTTAAATCATGGTTTGCTTGATATTACACATCGACCGCAATGGAAAGTGATCCCCGGTGGATCTCGTCAGTACATTAATAAGATGCTGTTAGATCTTAAAGCTGATATTAGGCTAAATACTCCAGTTTTAACGGTGCATCGTTTTCACGACAGAGCAGATGTTGTGATCAAAAATCGGGAACAGCCAGAGCTTCATCAAATCGAGTCTTTTGATCAGGTGATCTTTGCGTGCCATAGTGATCAAGCCTTAGCTATGTTGGCCAAGCCATCAATAAATGAGAAAGAGGTTCTTGGCAATATTTATTATCAAGATAACGAGGTTGTGCTACACACCGATACCAACTTATTACCAATTGAACCAAAAGCATGGGCAGCTTGGAATTATCACTTATTTCCAGCATCAGAACACGGCAGTGAACGCTTAGCGGCGCTAACTTACAATATGAATATCTTGCAAGGGCTGCAATCTTCTGAGACCTTTTGTGTCAGTTTGAATCAGACTGAAAAGATCGATCCGACAAAAATTCTGCGTACATTTACCTATTCTCATCCTGTTTTTTCGACTCAATCAATAGCGGCACAGCAAAAACGACATGATATCAATGGATTTCAACGTAGTTGGTTTTGTGGTGCCTATTGGTATAACGGATTTCATGAAGATGGGGTAAGAAGTGCATTAGATGTTATAGAAGCAATTAATGAGCTTCCCAGCCAGAGCAATTATCAAAGGAGTGCGTAATGGGTAAGGTCATAGGGGATGATTACACAGGACATGGCTTATACGTAGGTATCGTTAGGCATCGCCGTTTTAATCCGATCAAGCACAGTTTTTGTTATCCCATTTTTATGACTTACCTTGAATTAGATTCACTGGATTTGTTATTAGAGCAGAAATGGTGGTTTGGTACTCGGCCTTGGTGCTGGGTTCGATTTCGGTTTCAAGATTACCTTAATAGTGACAATGTAACTTATCCGACAACAGGTAAAGAACTTAAGCAAGCGGTATTAGAGAAGTTAACGCAACTCACTGGGATGGATATGAGTGCAATAACGCGGGTGAATATGCTCGGTCATTTGCGTTATGGCGGATTGTATTTTAGTCCGTTAAATCTTTATTACTGTTTTAATGAACACAATGAACTTTGTTGGGTGTTAGCTGAAGTCAGTAATACGCCATGGAATCAGCGTCATTATTATGCGCTACCTATTTTGACAAAGAGTGAAGGCGATAAAAGCCAGAAACCATCACAGCGATTTACTGTTGAACACTTAAAAGCCTTTCACGTATCGCCTTTTAATCCGATGGAGCAAAGATACTCTTGGTTACTCAATCAGCCACAAACTGTTTTAAGCGTACATCTAGAGATATTAACTCTAACGGATGATAAACACCAAACAAGCAGATATTCGAATTCTTGTTCTGAGCAAACCAGAGCGATAAAAGTTTTTGATGCCACAATGAAACTGAAATATCAGCCGTTTACAGGACATCGACTGGGCAAACAACTGATAATAACACCGATCATGACCATTAAAGTGATTATTGGGATTTATTGGCAGGCGCTGAAATTATGGATAAAGAAAGCGCCGTTTTATAACCACCCAACCCGCTCATAATCAATACGAGGGATGAAGTATGTTAAAAGAGCCAGCAACAATCGTTAAATCGTTAGATAAGCCGTTAACCAGCAGTATTTCATTTCAGATTAGTCGCAAAGTGGTTATGGCTCTTTTATCTCAGCTTTCTCACGCAGGACTGACGGTAACTGAGCCAAATGGAGAGCAACTGTTTTTTGGTGATAAGAGCAGTGACCTACAAGCTCAGCTTACCATTCATAACCAAAGCTTTTATAAACGCCTGCTCCAAGGGGGAAGCATTGCGGCAGGTGAAGCGTATATTGATCACTGGTGGGAATCCCCCAATGTTACCGACGTTATTCGAGTATTGGCTCGTAACTTAGCGACTCTTGATAAAATTGAAGCTAAAACTTCTTGGATCACTCAGCTTTCTACCAAATTAAGCCATAAGCTTCGACGTAATAATCAAGACAATGCCAAGCAGAATATCTCCGCGCATTATGATCGTGGAAATGATCTCTATAGCGCATTTCTCGATCGTAATATGTTGTACTCAGCCGCAATCTACCAATCTGAACTCGACGATCTCTATCATGCTCAAATTAATAAAATGGATCGCCTCTGCCAGCAATTAGCTTTAACACCCGATGATCATTTGTTAGAGATTGGTACTGGTTGGGGCGGAATGGCCATTTATGCTGCACAATATTACGGCTGTAAGGTCACTACCACCACCATATCTAAAGAGCAGTATGCATGGGCTCAGCAACGAGTAGATGCATTGGGCTTAAATGATCAAATCACCTTATTACTAGAAGATTATCGTGACTTAACAGGTGAGTACGACAAAATTGTTTCAATAGAAATGATTGAAGCGGTGGGTCGTGAATATCTGGATATGTATATTGAAAAATGCCAATCCTTATTAAAGCCAGGTGGCCGTTTTGCCATTCAAGCGATAACAATCGCCGATCAGCGTTATGACAGCTATAGCAAGAACGTTGACTTTATTCAGAAGCATATCTTTCCTGGTGGTTTTTTACCCTCAGTGACTGTGTTGCTTAAAACCATGACAGAGAAAAGCGACTTTGTAGTTCGAGATATGTTTGATATGGGACTAGATTATGCTCGTACCTTAAATGATTGGCATCGAAATTTTAATCAGAATATCGAACTGATTACGCTGCGAGGCTATGATGAACGGTTTGTCCGTATGTGGCGGTACTATTTTTGCTACTGTGAAGGGGGCTTTTTAGAAAAGACAATCAGTGCAATTCAGCTGGTGGCAGAAAGACCTAAATACCACTAACAGAGCACTATGGAACGGCTTCGAGGAGGCATGTAGATGAATAAGACAACTCTTTTTGTTGGTGTCGTATTTAATGGTTATTGGTTTTTAGCCGTTTGGGGACAATACCATTACATCTTATTTCTTCAAGCTATATTGCTGTGTGCTTGGCTCTGTTTTCGAGGCAGTATTTTATTTTCGCTCTGTGTCGCCGTGCCTGGGATCTGGGTTGATCTCTTACTAAAGCGGTTTGGATTCTTTTCGTTTCCTAATTCTACCGATCCTTTATATCAAAGCTTTGATCCTATTTTACCCTTTTGGTTGATTTTACTGTGGCTTGGTTTTGCCTCTATGGTTTGGATTATGAGAGAGACGTTGTTGTCACTACCAATGAAGCCCTTGATTGTATTAGGCAGTGTCGGTGGGGCATTGAGCTATTTGGCTGGAGAAAAGCTAGGTGCGATCTCTTTGCCTATTGGGGTTCCATTAACGTTGCCATTGCTGATGTTGATTTGGGCAGCACTAAGTTATTTTCTACTTAAGATGTTACCCAAATTTTCTCGTCTGTATGCTCGTTGCCAAAGACATGATTCGGTTTGATTTAACTTAAAGCGCGAGGAATCGCTATGCCTTTTAAATCTCTTTTGTTTATTTGGGCTTTATTGCTGTCAGAGCAGAGCTATGCAGAGCAACATTTTAGCTGGGTGAATTGGCCTGTTGTTGGTAATACTGAATTGACATGGGGCTGGTGGCCCATCTATCAAGCGCAGCTGCGTACACCATCAGGACAGTATCAAGCTAATAATGACAATAATATCGCGTTAATTATTCGTTATGAAAGAGAGATTGATGCAAGTGATTTACTACAGGCAACCGATGAACAGTGGCAACATTTAGGATATAGCCAACAGCAGAGACAAGTATGGTTAAAGTCCTTGCAGGGCATTTGGCCTAATGTAAGGCAAGGGGATCGACTTATTTTTGTGGTGCAAGATGAGATTGGGTATTTCTTGTTTCAAAATAAAGTGATTGGAACGATCTCAAACCCAAGTCTTAATCGCGCCTTCCTTGCTATTTGGTTATCTCCTAACAGTTCATACCCCAAACTACGTTTAGAGTTAATTGGTAGGGAGTAATCTATGGCTAGCAAATATCTACAAATTTTTATGATGTTGTTGATTCTCCCTTGGTTACTAAGCTGTTCGCAAAAACTGAGTGATTATCAAAATATGCAACCTAAGTTAGATTTGTTCGAATACTTTAACGGTCATGTTATTGCTTGGGGGATGGTGCAAGATTATACCCATACGCAGACAAGACGTTTTGAGGTTACTATTTTAGGGACAGTTAAAGATAATCAACTGACATTAGTTGAAGACTTTATTTTTTCTGACGGAGAAACCCAACAGCGTATTTGGCATATTACCCAATTGAGTGAGGGGGTCTATCAAGGAACGGCAAACGATGTGATTGGTACTGCAATGGGAAAATCCCAAGGTAATGCTGTAAATTGGCGTTATACCCTCGACTTACCCGTAGGTGATGATAGCTATCAGGTTCAATTTGATGATTGGATGTACTTACAAGATGAACGTCATCTGTTTAATCTCGCAGATATTAAGAAATTTGGGATTAAAGTTGGACAAGTGACCTTATTTTTTCAAAAACAACCTGCAACGAAAAATCCCATAGTTAAGAGCACAATATCTAAGAACTCAATTTCTAAGAACATCGAATTTAAGCATTAATAATATAGTCGATTAGAACCAATCAACTCACACCCCGTGACATGGCGACGATGCGTTTTAGTAGCCAGCGAATAAGTAAGGGCACCTCATCAACCTTGCCTTCATGAGTGTATTCGACGATGGCAAGAGCCACATCGGGTTTTGCATGACGCTTAAGTGCTCGTTGAATAATCTTATGCGCGTTAATTGGCGCATCACCCTGAATGCCAGATAGTTGCTTAAATAGCGCTTCATATCCCTGATTATAAAGATAATGTTCTATATCTCTGTCGGGTAATACAGTAAGACGGTGTCGCTCTGCATCCGTACCTAACATATTACGTACTGTTTCAGCGTACTTGCGTCCAGCCATGTCACCGTCAGAGATAAGGTGCCACTCTATACCTAATGAGCGAGCAATTTTGACCAAAGGGCGCAAACCACTTTGAGCAAACTCGATAATTTGAACCCCTTCAGCAGCTAGGTTATATCCACAATAACGAGCCAATTCGTTAAACAACCATACTTCGGTTTCACCTTCCACCAATAACCAAGCACGGGCAAATAACGCACTAGGACGATGTAACCTGACATGAAAACTGACACGGCGAGTTTCATCTTTGCCTAAAGTACGCTTACCCACTTCAAATACTTGTGTTCTATCAGCCTGTCGAATTAACTTCTTAATACTTTGTAGCGGTACACTAGAGAGTAATTCAGGGCTGTTTGTGGTTAAGATCTTTTGCATTGGCATCGAACTAATGAATGACCAAGCTTGCTGCAAAATGGTTGGATGTAACCGACCTTCAGGATCTTCAACAATAAGGATAGGGCGTGAAAGGCGTTTTAAGCTAACAGGGCCTCTCGCTCGAATAAAAGCATTCAGCAAGCCTAGTAGCACCAGTTGGTTTTGTTTCGATAAATTTTTAGGAATAAGTTGCTCAAATGGGTGCTCTGCATATTGGGCAAAGCTAGGGAAATGAGCTCGATTAAAATTACGCTGACGCTGGTGGGGGGCAAAAGCAAAATAGTGATCAACTAACGAATGAAGCGCTTTAATACTGCTTTTTAGCTCCCCTGAATTTACATGACCTGGTTGTGTCATAAGTCGACGACAGGTGTTATCTAAACGCTTTTGAATCCGAGCTTCTTGCTGCGCATTACCATTAACATGATTATCGCTGTGACCATTCGTTTGTAGTTGCTCATGATCATTACTATCGTGTAGCGGCTTGTTCTCATCGTCATAATACCTTAGGCGGCGAGCATCACGTAGACGAACAACAGGGTGTAAGACCATCCAGCGTTTAATCATACGATCATTTTCATCACAATGAATTTCTCGACCATGATGATTTAGAAAACGGCGATAGGTTATCACCTTGTCATTTTCAATAACGCTTTCAATTTGGTAATAGAGGTGGCGAATGTTGTGCTTAAGAACCCAGAATCGCTCAAATCCTTTATATCGACGTGCAATATGCTCACCTTCAGCATCTTCTTTCCAATGTAGAATGATTTGCAACTGAGTCATCTTTTTATTACCCAGAGTGTAATCCACATGAAAATCAGAGAACTTGAAGTTATAAAACTGAGCATCAGGAGAGAGAGCAATACTTAAAGCATCAAGCAGAGAAGATTTACCCCATGCATTTTCACCAATAAGCACAGAGAGTTCATCAAAAGTGAGAGATAAACGCTTTATCCCCCTAAAGCCTGAAATTTCAATACGTTCTAAATGCATATCATCACCTCTGTTACAAGATTAGCGCAGATATAAATGGAATTTGCTACTCAAGGTCACAGATTGGTATCATCTCTACAAATTAATAAAGCGTATCTACGTAAAATACAAGTTATTGTTTATCATTGCTTATTTATTGAGCGCCTGTCTATTTATAGAACACTAGCTGATAGGCAATAATACTCACTGAGTTAATGGAGTTTCAGTATGGCTAAGATTATTCATTCAATGGTACGAGTTCGTGATTTAGATAAGTCACTGTTTTTTTATAAGAATGCACTAGACCTTGATATTGCCGAGCGTTTGGATTTTGAAGGCTTTAGTTTGGTCTATTTACGCAATGATGAAAATGATATGGAACTAGAACTGACTTGGAATGAGGGAGTAGAAGAAGCTTATACTCATGGTTCGGGTTATGGTCATATCGCGGTTGCTGTTGATGATTTAGAGAGCGAACATGAAAAATTAATGGGTCTGGGTTATGAGCCGGCAGACGTTAAAGAATTTTTCCGTGATGGAACGTTACTGGCTAAATTTTTCTTTGTTCAAGACCCAGATGGCTACAAGATTGAATTCTTACAACGTCATGGCCGTTACTTATAATACCGAGTATTAATAATACCTTCTAATGATTAAGGCCTAGATAAGAGAGAGCCTCAAATGTCTTAGGCCTTATCCTCGCAATATTTACCGCAACCATGATCGGTACTGAATTTATTCTGTGATCTTAACGATAAAATGTTATATTGGTTTCAGTCAGATAGACAATCCATTCATATATTTGGCACCACTTTTGCAGATTATTTAACATATCTAGCTGTAATAGCTTAGTTAAACAAACTGTGTGACTGATGGGTAATAAGCCGTTGTGCAGAATGAAACAGAGGCAACTCTATTCTCTGCAACGTAAATGACTTATTCGCCTAGTAGTCTTAGTTTCTGCAATCTACGAGGGAGATGATGATTTCTTTATGATTAATAACCGTAGTGCAAAAATTACCTTTGCCCATATAAACGATACACACTCAAATTTTGAGCCTTCGTCAATATCACTAACACTTCCTGCTGATGTTTTCTCTTCTGAGACTTCAGTTTACGCAAGTTGTGGTGGTTTTTCACGAGTGTCATCGGCGGTTAAAGAGATCAAAACTCAAGCTTACCTGAATCAACGTGAATTTATGTTCCTCCATGCAGGAGATTGTTTCCAAGGTACGTTGTATTTTTCTCTTTATAAGGGCAGTGCAAACGCTGTACTCCTCAATGCGATTGGTATTGAAGCCATGGCGTTAGGTAATCATGAATTGGATATGGGAAATGCACCTTTGGCCGACTTTTTGGACCAAGTGCAGTTTCCATTATTAGCCGGTAACTGGGATTTGTCTCAAGAAGATCAGTCTAAGCCAAATCCTATTCGTGATAAGGAGAATGTCTATGCTTATGATGTTCAAACTCAGACCGCGAAATATATTGTAAAAGATGTGTTAGGTGAGCCCGTAGCTATTTTTGGCTTGGCTCTTGAAAACATGGTGGGGATTGCAAACCCAGATCCCGACACTCACTTTTTGAATGTTAGCCAAATTTGTCGAGATACGGTATCACACCTAAATCAACAAGGGATCAACAAGATCATCGTACTGAGTCACCTTGGTTATGATCGTGACCTTGAACTTGCAGAAGAAGTGGTAGGGCTCGGAGCAATCATCGGTGGCCACTCACATACAATGCAAGGCGATTTTACTAATATTGGATTTGGTAAAACAGATACCTACGCGCGTATGGTTAATGGTACTTGTGTTGTACAAGCTGGGTGTAATGCCTTAGCGTTAGGTCAACTCGATATTGATTTTGCCGCTGATGGTACTGTCGAACGAGTTTCGGGTGTCAATCAGTTACTTCTTGGCCGACAGTTTACGGTAGATGCAACGCGTACAGAGCACTTAGATCAAGACAGTCATGATGCAGTCAGACACTATCTAACTGAACAAGCAAATGTGCGTTTTTGTGTTAAAGATCCTGTTATCGAAAACATATTGAATGAACACTATCGCCCCGCGGTTCGTAATCTGCAAGTTGAGCAAGTGGCGTTAGTCACAGAGCCTTTACGACATACACGTATTCCCGATCAGAAAGGTCCAAGCCAAATTGCACCTTGGGTAGTACAGAGTTTTGTCTGGAAGGGACGTCAACTTGGCTATGATATCGATTTTGGTATCCATAATGCTGGTGGCGTGCGAGCTTCACTTAATCCTGGGCCTATTACCCCCGCCGATGTTGCTGGTAAGTTATTACCATTTGCTATTGGTTTAATGGTTTATCAAGTAAAAGGTAAGCGCATTCGCCAAGCATTAGAGGGTGCGATTGATAATGCGATTGATAACGGTGTAGAAGGAACCGGGACTGGAAGTTTTCCTTATGTGGCCGATCTTCGTTATACCTACCGTTGTTGTTCAACTAAGGGTACACGTATAGAGCAGTTACAACATTTATCAGATGGTCAATGGATCGATGTTGACGATGAGAAAGTGTATACCTCTGTATCCTCTGGCTATACTGCAACAGGTAAAGAAGGGTATGCACCATTACTTGATTATGTCTCTGAACCGAAAGCGATGAATGTTACTATGGCTGATGCATTTGAAGATTTTGCTCGAATGAAGGGTGAATTCAGTGCTCCAGAAGAAAATTATACTGTGTATATTCCTTGTGAGTGCAATGCAACAGATGTCGCCTAAGTAGATATGTTTAGCAAAAGAGTAGGCGAGACACTAAGTAAGACATTAATCGCTAAATTATTTCAAAGCCTGATGAATGCTCGTCAGGCTTTGTTTTCGAGACACTAGCTACAAATTATTCATAGCGCACTTATTGGCAATATTAAGCTACCAGCTCTTGCTGATTGAGTCGATAAGCAACCAGATCTTCAATAGTTAGTACTGGCATATCAAACTTCTCACCAAAGTTGATTACTTCAGGCAGACGAGCCATAGTCCCGTCTGGATTTGTGAGCTCACACAACACGCCATAAGGTTTTAATCCGGCAAGACGCATAAGATCAATGGTTGCTTCTGTGTGACCACGACGGCCTAATACGCCATTACTGTTTGCTTTTAAAGGAAAAACATGACCAGGACGATTAAGATCGCTTGGCTGTGCATTATCAGCGATTGCCGCTTTCACTGTGGTTACGCGATCGGCTGCAGATACACCTGTAGTAACGCCTTCTGCGGCTTCAATAGTTACAGTGAAACCTGTTTGATTGGCTGAAGTGTTGTTTTCAACCATCATAGGTAACTCTAATTGCTTCGTGCGTTCTTCCGTTAGGCATAAACAGACGATACCTGAACATTCACGGATCATAATTGCCATTTGTTGAGATGTGAGTGTTTCTGCTGAGAAGATAATATCACCTTCGTTTTCGCGATCTTCATCATCAACTACAAGCACTCCTTTACCTTGGCGGATTGCATTTAGTGCGATTTCAACACGTTTGAAAGGGGTTCCAAATTGAGCTAAAAGGGACTGATTCATGGTAAAACTCCGTATAAAAAATTTATACCAAGATCATAAAAAAGGCAGATTTTTGCAGCCCTAGCTATTCATGATATTGGCATTACCAGAATCAGGGCGTTGATAGATAGTGTCCAAAGAATGGAGTGTATATTCTGTATTGCACAGCATAATATTGCTAAGCACGATGAGTATCAATTAGATACAACAAAGCAGCAGCTACGGAAAGTACTAATAATACTTTCTCTCGCATCTGATACAGCATAGCCATGAGCGTAAACTCACCACTGATCCTCTTTCATCCGGACTATAACCGTCGGCTCTGGGTTTGCACCAGATCTGCTGACCTTAACTAAATAACTCGTTAAGCGCTCGCGGGCTGATACCTAAATAGATATTTACCGCCGGTGGGGAATTTCACCCCGCCCTGAGAATTCGTTAAAAAGGGTATGTAAATTATGAGTAGGGTGCAAGAGAAAATCTTTATAACTGGGCTATACGTAGAATTAACTGCTACTTCTTTATCAGTTTTCGGATTAGGATTATTTTCATAAAGTTGAGTGGTTTATTGTTTAAAACCATCAATTTGACATACGTCAATTTTATAATGAAAAATCAAACCTGAACGAAGTGTTTCTCTCAGTAACTTGGCCTATTGCCTCAGTTAAGCCTGAATGAATAATATAATTTATTCTGTGGTAGTGCTCTATAACCGAGTTTAATCCGGTTGAAATCCGTTACATTTTCTTATTTTCGTTGTTAACGCTAATTGAGTTAATTTAAATAAGCTTGGATTAGTTTTACTAATGATGAAATGGAGAATTTGTCATTTTAGGTCAGCAAAAAAGATGACTAAAATAACGGCAACTAAACAAAATAACTCAGTAGAGGCAATCATGGCACAGGTAATGAATTTTGAAACTGTTACATCTGATGACGTATTGAATCAGAAAACTTATGCCGTTTCATTCAAAGGATTGATTGCACATTTTATGGATATTCTATTTGTTCGTTCTAAGTCAGTAAAAGAGTACAACGTTAGTGATCTATCGGTACATCTTCAGAAAGATATCGGTTTATATCGTTAAGTGTAATAGTGATTTCTGTTTTACCTTTGATAAAAATGACTTAGCAGTTATTCTGATACTAGTCGTCAATTAGGTTAACTAGGATGCTGTATGGGAATTTTTTCTAAGTTATTCGGTACAAAATCTGCAAATAAATTAAAGGTTCAAATTGAGCCTACCGAATATAAAGGCTTTTTAATCTATCCAGAACCAAAAGCAGAAAATGGACAGTTTCGTATTGCAGGACGTATTACGAAAGAAGTTGAAGGAGAGTTAAAAGATCATGCGTTTATCCGCTCTGATCTCTTATCATCAAAGCAAGATGCCGAAACATTTATGATCAATAAAGCCAAGATGTTTATTGATCAAACTGGCGATGCGATGTTTAAGTAACCAATTTTTCCAGCCAGTCCTATAGCTAAGTGTAAAATTCTTGGCTATAGGGCGGCGTTAGCCATCTTTATTGTACCTATCTTTTTATTTCCTTATCCTCAATATCTTCCTCTACGCTATGTAGCAAACGTTGAATTTCCCTCTTGTTTTGTGAAAAGTTTGTAAATTTATAACCTCAACCCATATCTCAAAAAAAACTGAAATATTTTCTAAAAATCGATAAGTCAATCACAGTCACAAAATGATTGATGAATAGCGAATAAACTGACTTAACTCATTATCTATACAGAAAATATTGTGGTGACTGGTTTGCTATCTCGTCTTTAATGTGTAAATCTGTTGCATAACAGAGAGTTAACCATGAATGTGGTGTGACCAGTTTGATTGTGTTAAAAATGTTCTTTTCTTTCTGTTAGATTGTGAAAATCGTTGGTTTTTTCAACGTAAATGTTGGGGATTTTTGTATTTTTACCACAAGGGCTTGATATTGATTATCAAGTTGGATACAAAAACATACTTTTTTGCCAATATTCAGGGACTAGCTATGCAAATTGGTGTACCTAGAGAGATATTCGCTAACGAAACGCGAGTCGCTGCGACCCCTAAAACGGTTGAGCAGTTGTTAAAAATGGGATTCAGTGTTGCGGTTGAGCATAACGCTGGTGTGAAAGCGAGTTTTGACGATGCAGCTTATGAAGCCGCAGGTGCAACAGTCGTTTCAACCAACGAAGTGTGGCAGTCGGATCTGATCTTTAAAGTTAATGCCCCTCAGGTAAATCCAGAAACGGGTGTTGATGAGATCGAGTTAATTAAAGATGGTGCTAGCTTAGTATCCTTTATTTGGCCCGCTCAAAATCCAGAGCTATTAGAAAAGCTATCAGCGAAAAACATTAACGTAATGGCTATGGATTCTGTACCACGAATCTCTCGTGCACAGGCTCTTGATGCGTTAAGTTCAATGGCTAACATCGCAGGTTATCGTGCGGTTGTTGAAGCTGCGCACGAATTTGGTCGTTTCTTTACCGGTCAAATTACAGCCGCAGGTAAAGTACCACCGGCTAAAGTTTTAGTCGCAGGTGCTGGTGTTGCTGGTTTAGCAGCTATTGGTGCAGCGGGTAGCCTTGGTGCTATTGTTCGTGCATTCGATGTTCGACCTGAAGTAAAAGAGCAGGTTGAATCCATGGGTGCCGAATTCCTTGAAGTGGATTACAAAGAAGATACTTCAACGGGAGATGGTTACGCTAAAGAAATGTCTGATGAATTCAATAAAGCGGCTGAGCGTTTGTACGCAGAGCAAGCTAAAGATGTTGATATCATCATTACAACAGCATTGATCCCAGGTCGTCCTGCGCCTAAATTGATCACCAAAGAGATGGTTGATTCAATGAAGGCGGGCAGTGTGATTGTCGATCTTGCAGCAGCAAATGGCGGTAACTGTGCTTATACTGAAGCTGATAAGGTTATTACAACTGCAAATGGTGTGAAAATCATTGGTTACACCGATATGGTTAGCCGTTTGCCTACACAGTCGTCTCAGCTATATGCAACTAACCTTGTTAACTTGGTTAAACTTCTTTGCAAAGAGAAAGATGGCAACATTGATATCAACTTTGATGATGAAGTGCTTCGTGGTTTGACTGTGATTAAAGCAGGTGAAGTCACTTGGCCTGCACCACCAATCAAAGTCTCTGCGGCTCCCAAAAAAGAAGCAGCACCTAAAGTGGCTATTGCGCCAAAAGTTGAAAAACCGACTTCACCAGCTAAAAAATACGGTATTTTGGCAGCGGCAGCGATTGCTTTTGGCTGGGTAGCGAATAATGCTCCTGCAGAATTCCTTTCTCACTTTACAGTATTCGTATTGGCGTGTGTGGTGGGTTACTACGTGGTATGGAACGTAACTCATGCGTTGCATACACCTCTAATGTCAGTAACTAACGCAATTTCAGGCATCATTATTGTGGGTGCTCTACTGCAAATTGGACAAGGACACAGTGGTGTTTCTGTCCTCGCGTTTATTGCGATCCTCATTGCTAGCATCAATATATTCGGTGGCTTTACGGTCACTAAACGTATGCTAGAAATGTTCCGTAAAGACAAATAAGGAGTAACAAATGTCTGCAGGTATCGTGCAAGCAGCTTATATTGTTGCTGCTGTATTATTTATCATGTCTCTAGCGGGACTGTCTAAGCAAGAAACGGCTCGTAACGGTAATTACTACGGTATTGCTGGTATGGCGATTGCGTTAATTGCGACCATCTTTGGCCCAGATGCACAAGGTACTGGCTGGATCATTATCGCGATGATCATCGGTGGTGCTATTGGTATCTACTACGCTAAGAAAGTTGAAATGACTGAAATGCCGGAGCTTGTGGCAATTCTTCATAGCTTTGTTGGCTTGGCGGCGGTTCTAGTTGGTTTTAACACCTATTTAGATCATGGTGATTTGACTGGCGCAATGCTGACGATTCACCTTGTTGAAATCTTCCTT
Organism: Photobacterium damselae; assembly: GCF_003026815.1. Lineage (GTDB taxonomy): Bacteria > Pseudomonadota > Gammaproteobacteria > Enterobacterales > Vibrionaceae > Photobacterium > Photobacterium damselae. The sequence goes on from NZ_PYOG01000023.1 coordinate 50,052, forward strand.
GGTGTATTCATTGGTGCGGTTACTTTTACCGGTTCCATCGTTGCCTTTGCTAAACTACGTGGCATTATTTCCTCTAAACCACTAATGCTGCCACATCGCCATAAACTAAACTTAGCGGCTATCGTTGTATCATTTATCCTAATGCTTATTTTTGTGAAAGCAGAAGGCTCAATGATTGCATTGATTCTGGTTACACTGATTGCACTTGCATTTGGTTACCATCTTGTTGCTTCAATTGGTGGTGCTGATATGCCAGTTGTGGTTTCGATGCTTAACTCATACTCAGGTTGGGCAGCGGCAGCAGCAGGTTTTATGCTAGCAAACGATCTGTTGATTGTAACAGGTGCGCTAGTAGGTTCTTCTGGTGCGATTCTGTCTTACATCATGTGTAAAGCAATGAACCGTTCATTTATTAGTGTTATTGCTGGCGGTTTTGGTACTGATGGCGGTGTAGCATCAACAGAAGAAGAGCAGGGCGAGCACCGTGAAGCTTCAGCAGAAGAAGTTGCTGAACTGCTTAAAGATGCAAAATCTGTGATCATCACTCCTGGATACGGCATGGCGGTTGCGCAAGCTCAGTACCCAGTACATGAAATCACAGACAAGCTACGTGCTCAAGGTGTTAATGTTCGTTTTGGTATTCACCCTGTAGCAGGTCGTCTACCTGGTCATATGAACGTGCTATTGGCGGAAGCTAAGGTACCTTATGACATCGTATTAGAAATGGATGAGATCAACGATGATTTCTCTGATACAGATGTGGTACTAGTTATCGGTGCAAATGACACTGTAAACCCAGCGGCAATGGAAGATCCAAACAGTCCAATCGCAGGCATGCCTGTACTAGAAGTTTGGAATGCGCGTAATGTAATCGTATTTAAGCGTTCTATGAATACGGGTTACGCAGGCGTACAAAACCCATTGTTCTTCAAAGAAAATACTCAAATGCTATTTGGTGATGCAAAACAAAGTTGCTTAGATATTCTTGAGCATCTATAAGCATAACTAAATTTGTTACCATGAAACGCCGTTATCACAGATAGCGGCGTTTTTTTATGTATTAATAAATAATCCTGCTATAAATAGTTGTAAATCAAGATGATAGAAGTAACAATAGAAGTGGATTTTAGCAATAGGTAATGACATATCTCTGACAATGCTAAAACGAAATCAATGATAGACTGAGCCTATGAAAAAGTACGTATTGTTAATGTCTCTGTTTTTGTCCTCGACAAGCTTTGCCGATTCTATGAGTCTGCCTGAGCGGTTGAGTTCTATTCGTGGCGATCTGTTGAAAACTGAGCCATTAGCAACATACGATATCCGTCAGTTACAGAGCCGATATCCAACGCCTTTGCTGTTGCCTTCGTCTTTACTGCCTCAATCAGCTAAGTATCCGCTTAAAGCGTTACGACAGCTCTATAAACAGTCTCTTGTCTGTAAGGGACCATGGCCAGTAAGTCCTTTGGTAACTCAGCCTGTGGTTTTTGTTCGTGCGATGTGTTTCGGTACACCGTTACCGCGAGGATGGTTTGTTCGTGCTGGCTATATTCACCCAGGTGGTGGTAGTTATGCATACCGTTATTTAGAAAAGCATCCACAAGATAATAAAAAACTGGATAGATATCTTCATATTAAAGAGCGACCTTTAGCCGAGACAAACTCAATTTTGGGCCGTTTGCAGCGTATGAGTGATGAAGAGATCAAAGTTTTTATTGCTGGATCTGATGCTTTTATTGCCAACGGTGAGTTATGGGTTAGATATGATAATGATTATAAAATTTATGATCAGCCAACTTGGTCATCAGTTCTAAATCGTTATGATGTTCACTTTAAGCGACTGAATGATAATGATTTCTGTTTGGCTAAGAGTGGCAATATTTGTTGGCAAGAAGAAGACAAGTCGCATATAACATACTATCTGTTAGTGGGACTATTTGTTGCCAACTTAGGTATTTTGATCGGATGGGGTGTATTGCGTTTACGCTCTCGCCGTCGTGCAATGCAAGAACGTATGTTAGTATTACAAATTCTTACGCACGAACTGCGAACACCTATAGCCAGTTTAGCTATGACGGTAGAAGGTTTTCGACGTCAGTTCGATTTATTACCAGAAGAGTTATACGATGAGTTTCGTCGTTTAACCGAAGATTCACGGCGACTACGTCAGTTGGCAGAAGCAAGTAAAGATTACTTACAAGCCAATCAGCAAGAATTGAGCGTTCAAGAAATTGAATCGTTTAACGAGTGGTTAGAATTCTTAGTTGAACCGTATGAAGTTGCATTGACGTTGCCAGAGCAAGATCGTCAAGTGAGCTTAAATATGTATTGGCTAGGGACTTGTATTGATAACTTATTATCAAACGCCACAAAATATGGGGTAGCGCCAATTTCATTAACCGCATCTTTCAACGATGGAAAAGTAAAAATAGTGGTACAAGATCAGGGACCACTGGGTAAAAAAGACTGGGCTAGGTTACGAAAGCCTTTTGTAAGTGAAAGAGGTTTAGGTCTAGGTCTAACAATCGTTGAATCGATGATACGTCGTATGGGTGGAACTATGCGTTTAGATGGTCCACCAACAACTTTTATTTTGGAGATACCGTGTGAATCAGACTCTGCTACTGGTTGAAGATGACCGCAACCTTGCTGATGGTTTACTCGAGAGCTTGAAGCAAGCCGGATACAATTGTTTATACGCAGACTGTGCGACTAAAGTTGCAGGTTTGTGGGATCAAGCGGAGATCGTAATTTTAGATCGCCAGTTACCGGAGGGTGACTCTCTTGATTTTCTTAAAGATTGGTTAAAAATTAAAACCTTACCTGTAATTATGTTAACCGCTATGGTTTCTATTACAGATAAAGTCGTTGGGCTTGATTCTGGTGCTAGCGATTATTTGACTAAACCTTTTGCTGTTGAAGAGTTATTGGCACGTATTCGAGTGCATCTTCGCAGTAATGGTGCCGATGCTGAACCAAGTAACATCATTACAGCAGGACAAATTGAGATCAATCTTGATAGCCGTGAAGTTCGCCATGGTGATGAGTTTATTACGTTAACGCGTACTGAATTTGAGCTATTGGTATTTTTAGCCAAAAATGCTGGTCGCGTGTTTACTCGTGATGAGTTATTAGATCAAGTTTGGGGTTATAACCATTACCCAACAACACGAACCGTCGATACTCATATCCTTCAGTTACGTCAAAAGCTTGTTGGTATTGAGATTGAAACGTTACGTGGCGTTGGCTATCGAATGAAGTCTTAATTCTATGAAGAGATTGACAGCTTCTCTCTGTTCACTCTTTTTAGTTGGCTCGGCGTTTTGTACGCCGAGCGCTAGTGCAAAGTGGTTTATTAGCAAGAATCTCTATACTCTTGCCAATGAAAAGCTACTTGAAGGACATACCTCTGAATCTTTCGATACCATTATTCAAGCTTGGCAGCAACAGCCAGATGCGATTCATCAAGCAAATTTAAATAATCTTCTTGATTTAGCGATAACAGATGATTGTGGCCATAGTCTGAATAAAAAAGTATTACCGCAATGGTTATCACAACTTTCGGTTAATCGAGAAGTAATTCAAAATACCAACCAATTGATGCTCAAGCTTTCAATAACCGGTCTTACCCGCAATAAAATTAAGTCCATAAGTTTCAGTCGATGGCCTGATATGGACATAATTAAGGGGACACCTCTCATTGAAGAGGGGGGATATTTTAATATTGAAGCCAGAAGATTGGAAAAACCGATTCATGCCGGTCTTTATCGACTCAGTATCCAAGCTGAAGATGAGAAGCCTTGGAATAGTTGGATTGTTTTAGCAGAGCCTGCTCTTAAGCAACAGATTGGCTGGGTTGATAACTCCCATTGGCGTATTGAGCATAACTATTTTCAGAATCCTTCCTGCCCAACACCAGCGTTAACGGTTGATTTGTTTGATCTTAACAATTCTTCTTGGACGCCGGTATGGTCACAAAGAATTAATAATAAAGACTTACCTAATGAGTTACCTGAAGTTTCTTTACCTGATGGTCGCTATTGGTTAAGTGTGGGATTAATAAACAGTCGTTGGCAAGGTGATATCGCAATTAAAGATGTTCAGCGAATCACTCAACCAGTTGATTTTCCACTATAATTAATTATTGTTCAGGTTAATAACTAAGGGCTTCAGATAGGGGCCCTTTTTATATTTGTATATTTTCACATCGACAAATATTGGCTGTTCCGTTCTTCTATATTCTTCACGCTAAACTTATATACCCGAATTAGACACATTTTTCATATGGTGTATTTTATTTGCATCTTTAAAGGTGTATCATATTTGCATGTTTTAAGAGGTACACGAATATGATGCAAATTCTTGATAACGAAAAAGAGCAAAAGATCATCCCTATCTTTAGGTTAGCGTTTCGACCTTTCTTTTTATCTGCAGCTCTTTTCTCCGCTGTTGCTATGGTTGTTTGGGCTATGTTTTGGTCAGGTAGCAGCCATGTCACAGGTTTAATGTATGGTCACCCTATCTGGTGGCATGCTCATGAAATGATGATTGGATTTACTGGGGCAATCATTATTGGCTTTCTGTTAACTGCAGTACAGACCTGGACTGGCGTTCCGGGTATTCGTAGTACTAAATTGGCGATCGTTTTTACGTTATGGCTAATTGCCAGAATTGGTTTGCTATTTGGTCAACCAAGTTACGTTTGGATGTTTATCGATCTCTCATGGATTCCACTGGCGGCATATTTCTTGTTGAAACCCATTTTGCTTCGTCGCCAATGGAATAATCTTTTTTTCGCACCGCTACTGTTGTTACTGACAGCTTTAAATGTCCAACTTCATTTAATTGCGATGGGGCTTGTTGAGAACTCATTGCGTCAAACTTCTTTTATTGCTTTAGTTGTGATCGCGATTATCGTATTGGTTGTTGGCGGGCGAGTTATCCCATTTTTTACATGGAGAGGAACCCAAACCGAGCAGATTACTCGTGTTAAATGGATTGAATATGCTGCATTAATTCCAGCATGGTTGCTCCTTGTTGCAACGTTTCTGCCATTGCCTAGTAATTATAATTGGATTGTTGCCAATTTGCTGATGGTTACTGCCGTTACAAATATGATTCGATTTGTCCGCTGGCGTACATTGTCCACTTTGAAAGTGCCATTATTATGGAGCCTGCATCTCGCATATCTATGTATGATTCTGGGGCTTTTTGCCATTGGCCTAAGCATGGTCAGTCATGTTGTGAGCTATAGTATTGCACTGCATCTTATGACTGTTGGTGGTATCGGCGGTATGATTTTGTCTATGATGGCTCGTGTTTCATTAGGGCATACAGGACGTAGTCTACAGGTTGGATACTGGGTTCAAATTGCATTTGTTTGTTTATTATTATCAACGCTTGTTCGTAGTGTATTGATTTGGGTTTATCCAAGTTTGACTATTAATGGCTATGTTTTTTCTGCCATTTTGTGGGCGATTGCGTTCTCTATATTTACTATTGTGTACTATCCAATTTTGACTAAACCCCGTGTCGATGGTCGTCCAGGCTAAAGAGCTAATAACTATTGGATGACAATTGCATTATTAAGCTCTAAACTACGCGATTCTAATTAAACTGATTTGAGATAGATATAATGCTTACTTTAACTCACAGTGAGCAGCAAGAAGCTGCAGAGCGTATTCATGAATTAATGGCTCAAGGTATTAGTTCTGGTGAGGCAATTAAGATTATTGCTGATCAGATCCGTGCAGAAGCAGCGAAAAAAGCTGAACAGCAAGATTAATAATACGGAAGTCATCCGATTAATCTGATTGATTTAAGAGAGTCTATATGGCTCTCTTTTTTGTTTTTAGCGTTTCATTCCTCATAAGTCGCCATTATTACCTTTGAAATTGTGCGTTAATTCTCATAGCGCCAAACAACTCTTAGATAAATAGATATAGCTGAAATAAGATACGGTTAGACTGATTTTTGTCTCTTTGTATGATGTATAAGATGAAAGGGATTAATGATGAATAATCGTTATATGAAGGCAAGAACTCTGGCTCGGGCGAGACATAAAGAGCAAATGTATGGAGATGTACCGTATTTCTTTCATCTCGAAGCGGTTTCTCGATTAGCAACACCGTTTGGTACTGATGCTATGATTATTGCTCAATTGCATGATGTTATTGAGGATACTTCAACTACCGTAGAAGAATTAATTGCTGATTTTGGTTTTACTATAGCTGATGCTGTAAATTATATGTCCGACGGTAAGTTAGAAGATCGATGTGCAAGAAAAAATGAAATTAACAAACGTTTTTCTGGACTCGATGAGACGGAGGAAGCGGCGCGCCTTGCTTTGATCGTAAAAGCTTGTGATAGGTTAGCTAATGTTCGTGCCAGTAAATATAATTCTCAAAGACACTATCAAATGTATAAAAGCGAGTATGCTGAATTCAGGCAGGCCGTTTATCGCCAAGGATTATGCGAAGCGATTTGGTGGGAATTAGATAATTTAATGGGTTTTGATATTATTAGCCATTAAATTTGGCAAAATAAGAAAAGGCTTTGAAGATGATACCTGCAAAGCCTTTTTTCTATCACGATTTGAAGCAATAGAAGCGACTCGGAGATTTATTCGTCTTCGTAAATTGTTGGGATAGGCTGACGCTTATGCTCAGTGGCTTTGTAGATATTAACTAGGCGTTCAATAACATGAGGCTCAACATCTTTGCCTTCCAAGAAATCGTCGATTTGATCGTAACTGACTAATAAGGCATCTTCATCAGCTTTCTGTGGTGCTAACTCTTCCAAATCGGCAGTAGGTACTTTTATCACTAATGATTCAGGCGCACCTAGATGGGCCGCAATTTGGCGCACTTGTCGTTTATTCAAACCAAATAATGGAGCAAGGTCACACGCACCATCACCAAACTTGGTATAAAAACCTGTAATATTTTCTGCTGAATGATCAGTTCCTAAAACTAATCCACCTACTAATCCAGCAACTTCGTATTGAGCTATCATGCGAGTACGGGCTTTTACATTGCCTTTAACAAAGTCCACCTTAGCTTCATCTTTAGGAATCAATCCGGTGCCATCTAAAGCGTCTAGAGTACTTGCGTGAGTACCATTTACGCCCGTTTTAATATTGATGCTTATAGAGTGAGTTGGCTGAATAAATTGAAGTGCTAATTGGGCTTCATCTTCATCTTGCTGCTCGCCATAAGGTAAACGAACAGCAATAAATTGGTAGTCAGTTGTGTTAAGTTCTTTGTTAAGTCCTTCAACAGCTAATTGAGCCAAACGGCCACACGTTGTTGAGTCAACACCACCGCTAATACCCAGTACAAGAGACTTACTGCCTGATACTTTTAGCTTCTTTTGAATGAATGAAATTCGGCGTTGAATCTCAAACTCAACGTCAATTGAAGGTAAAACACGCATGTTCTGACGAATTAGCTGTTCCATTTTATATGCTACCTTAGGTACTTAGCCCAAAATCTAATCAATTGAATCAGAAAAATGAGTTCTTTCTCACTAACTGATTAACCCTTATGTAAAATCATGCGATAAGTTATGTTTTGGATCAATGCTCGATTGTCAATTCAAGCAAAATACTTCCAAACTGTTATTACTAAGTAATGATATTGTGCGATTTATCGTCATAAAGTAGAGAATAACATCCTATGAAGCCTCAAATTGCGATCTTTGGTAGTGCGTTTAACCCTCCGACACTTGGACATCTATCCGTTTTAGAGCGTCTTAGTCAATTTGATACAGTGCTTGTTCTTCCAAGTTACACTCATGCTTGGGGAAAAGTGATGTTAGATTACGAGTTACGGTGTGAATTAATATCGACCTTCATTAAAGACAGTCAATTAAGTAACTTAGAACTGTGCCAAATAGAGCAAGAGATAGCTGTTCGTGGTCAAGCGGTTACGACATTCGATGTAATGAGCCAATTGCAGCTGAGATATCCAAATGCAAATCTTACTTTCGTTATTGGTCCTGATAACTTATTGAACTTCTCTAAATTTTACCGCTCTGAAGAGATATTGAAACGTTGGCAAATACTGGCTTGTCCTGAAACAGTTTCAGTAAGAAGTACACAGATCCGGGAATATTTAGAGGAAGGTCGAGCTATTTCACATCTAACAACAGAAAATGTCGCTAAACTACTGAATAGTTCTCGATTTGATTTTACATCGAACAGATAGGAATGGTTATTTGTCTTATTGCAGTACTAAATTAATTGGATGGCTTGTATTCTCAAGCAGTTTGGTTGCATGGGATTGCTCGGCTATGATATGTCAACCTGAATTGAGTGAAGTTGCCGTTGTTGATGCCTGTAATGTTTCACCGAGTTCTCCCAGTTTATTTAGTTACGCATCTCCATGGCGTTTAGATACCCTTGATAGGGGAAGGCTTTTTTGGAATCATTGGGATAAATTAAATGTTGAAACACCGGTATTTACCGAATACCAAGCTTCGACTTTCTATGGGTTGGGTTTTTGGGTTCCGGAAAAGTATGAATACCAACCTGCAGATGCGGATGACCCCGAAGACTGGATTCGACAGCATGGCCTCCAGATGAGCTTTGGTATGACAGGCTCAGATCCAAATTCGCCTCGGTTTAGATTTGATTACCGCTGGCACGAACGTGAAGAATCTGGCCTATCCATGCATGTACAGATACCTTTCCAATAGGTCGTAATAAGAGTTTAGTATTATAACGACAAGTCGATGTTGTTTATCTCTGCGACTAGAAAATCTATAAAAGCACGTAATGCTGGGCGAGGGAATTTACTACCACTATATACGGCATAGATTTCACCACTTGATCCCTCATGCATCGATGAATGCCAATTTGGAAGGCATCGAATCAATTTACCCTCTTTTACCAAATCAACCATCATCCAATTTGACATAAGAACAACACCACCATGGGCAACGGCTGCCTCAACTAATGGTGTTCCACCTTTAGATGTAATATTACCTGCAACAGATACTCTTAAGCACTGTTTCCCATTATTAAAGTACCAGTAGACTTTTTGCCTATCGTTATTAAGTAATAAGCAATTATGGTTCTCCAAATCATGAGGGCAGTTTAGTGGTTCTGAATTAGCCAAATATGTTGGAGAAGCACAAAGCCAGGTCTGGTTAGGTAACAGCATTCTAGCATGTAATCCAGAGTCAGCAGGGCGACCAATTCGAATGCCTAAATCAATATTTTCGCTATTGATATCTACCATTCGATTTTCTAACTCAATCTCAACTTTAACTTCTGGATATTGAGCCAGGAATTTTGGAAGTAGAGGAGATATCCATTGGCGACCAAAACTTTCAAAAACCGAGATGCGAATCGTACCTTGAGGATGCTGATTCTGTTTTTTGGTTTGGTTAAAGAGAGCATCTGCATTATGGATTAGTTCTGTTGCACCTTGATAGAAATCTTGGCCTTCATCTGTGAGTGTTAGTTGGCGTGTTGTTCGGTGAAATAGAGTAACGCATAGCTCTTTTTCAAGCTGATCTATATTTCTTGCAATAGAGGAAGGTGCCATATTCAAAATTTGGCCGGTTTTTGAAAAACTGCCAACTTCAACGACTTTAAGGAATATTTTGATTAAATTGAACATTGAGGCATTACCTTTGCTGCTTTTGCACTATGCGCAAAACTATTTCAGTTATTAGTGGTATTCTATGCATTAATTAATTGATGCACAATACATTCAACTTAAGAATACATCATTAATAAATGACAAGAATTATTTTGAATTTATTTATGTGTGGTTACATTAGAGGAATTTATTATGCAACATCGTTTTGATTTAAGTGCACTAGAACCAAAAGCTTATAAACCTATGCTTGGCTTAGAAGGGTATCTCGATCAGACAGATCTTGAGCCTAAATTAAAAGAACTTATTAAGATTCGTTCTTCAATTATCAATGGTTGTGTTTTTTGTATTCAGATGCATACAGATAAAGCTAAATCATTAGGTGAAACAGATCATCGACTATTTGCTGTTGCTGCTTGGAAAGAATCGCCATTATTTACTGATGAAGAGCGCTCTGTACTTGCTCTTACTGATGAGGTGACTGAGATCGCTAAAGGTGGAGTATCTGAAGAAGTTTACCAAGCTTGTATTAAGCTAATGGGTGAGCATAAAACAGCGCAATGCTTAATGCAGATTGTGACTATTAATGCATGGAATCGTATTGCTTTAACAACCCGTATGTATCACGAAGCAGAATAGAAACGCGGTTGATTCCTTCTGCCTAGTAACTTGTTTAAATCCCCTTTGAGTGACAGAACTGATCGCTCAAAGGGGATTTTTTTATAATGGCTTACCTAATATAGGTAACGCTAAAGTGTTGAGTAGTGTTTCAGGTACCGATAACTCGGTCGCAATTTGAGCTAGTTTTCGTCCTGAACGCTGTAATCGAATGGCTTCACGCATCAGCATACAAGATTCAAGCTCTTTCACTGACTGGTTAAACACAGATTCTATCGCTTTGATATCGCTATTCTCCGTGATTTTAGAACCGTTTAAAATCAGTGTTAATGCTGAGTGATGTCGTTCTGCAAGCGCTGGTGATAGAGTTTTTGTTGATACTTTCAACTGTGCTGCTTTGTCTGCGAGCACTTTTAAAATACGACCTTCAGGGCCTTCCCATTGATGCTGTTCGCTTGCTGTTTGGCTTAATTCATCTAAAAGAGCAGCAATTAATGGCGTAACTTTGAAAAAACCTGCGTGGCTACATACAGCTGTAGTAAGACGAATTGAAAAATCGACTTGATAGTAATTAGTACCAGGAAGTGCGGTTAAAGCATGTAGGCAATCAAATGGGAGCCAAAATCCGGTACCTGCTGAAACTAAATGTTCATTTTTACCTAGGCGAACAAGAACGGCTCCTTTCTCAACCACAATAAAAAAGGAATGAGTACTTTTCTTACGAGAGCCAACATGTAAAAAAGGGTGATTATGATGGGTAAATTCGATCGCGTGTTTCATAGCAGGTCTCTAGTTGGTAATGCGTAGGTATGATCTTGTCTTTTGAAGAGATCGTCAACAAGTCTAGAAGTAAACACGCAATTATTGGACAAAATTATAAGAAATAGTGATAAGTTTTACGGTTATCGCGTTTTGTTTTGATTAAAATGGATATGTTTTAATCAAATTATTCTGGTAAGACCTCCAACCATTTACTGTATTGGCGGTTACCGTTGGGCAAACCCTAAAATGTGCGTAAAATAGCGCAGTTTTCATTAAAGTCGAAGCATCATTGTGCCAACAAATAACGATATTTATAAAGAGATTCGTCCTTACAATGACGATGAAGTCAGTGCAGCGATTGCACGTTTGATTGATGATAAAGAATTTATCAATGCTATTTTGAAGTACCGTTTTCCGCAAGCATCTGGCATGTTTGGCTGGTTATTGATCCCCTTGATTAAGCGAGTTTTAATCAAGAAGTGGTCTAATGTTAAAACGGTAGAAGAGATTCAGCACCATGTTGCTAAGTATATGCAAGGAACACTGGATAACTCTTGTGACGGTGTAACGTGGAGTGGTTTGGATAAGCTTGACCCTAATCAATCTTATCTATTTGTTTCTAATCACCGAGATATAGCAATGGATCCAGCCATGGTGAACTGGGCTCTATTCCATGAAAACTTTAATACGGTTCGTATTGCTATCGGTGATAATCTACTGAAAAAACCGTGTGCTACAGAGCTAATGCGTTTAAACAAGAGCTTTATTGTTAAACGTTCAGTTAAAGCTCCTCGTGAAATGATGAAAGCGTTAGGTCTTTTATCTGGTTATATCTCTCATTCATTAGAAACAGGTCATAATATCTGGATCGCTCAAAAAGAGGGGCGAGCGAAAGATGGCAATGATAGAACTGATCCTGCTTTAATGAAGATGTTCTTTATGGAAGGTCGTAAACGTAAAGAAGCATTTTCTGAATTTATGCCAAAGCTAAACATTGTTCCGGTAAGCATTTCTTACGAGAATGATCCGTGTGATGCAGCTAAAGCTCATGAGCTATACCAAATTCAATCCCATGGTAGCTATGAGAAGGGTGAGTTTGAAGATATCGACAGTATCATTAAAGGTATTGTTGGCTATAAGGGACGTATTCATATCGCTTTTGGTGACGTCATTACTCAGCCATTCGAAACTCCTGATGAATTGGCGGAAGAGATTGACCGTCAAATAACCAAAAACTATCATCTGTTCCCGGCTAACTATATTGCAGCAGATATTGAAGATGGTTCTGTTACTGAGAGTGAAATTGCTAAATTTAATGAAAAATTGGCAACCCTATCAATTGGTGAAGCAGACTTATTGAAAAAGATGTATGCATATCCTGCTAAAAAGAAATTAGCCTAGATTTACTATTTTCTAATAATAAGTAGAGCGACCAACTTAATTGAATTGTTAAGAGGTCGCTTTATTTTTAGCTTTAGTATGTGGTAACGAGTGATTTAGTCAAGAAATGGGCTATGATCACGATAGGGCGGTTTAGCCATTCGTTCCGACATAAAATCGATAAAGCTCCGTACCTTAGGGGCTAAGTATTTTCTTCTTGGATATACCGCATAAATCGGCAGTTCTAAGTCAGCTTTCCATTCGGGTAGTAATTGAATTAATTTTCCTTTCTCTATCTCATCTGTCAGTAGATATGTTGATAGATAGGCAATACCTAAACCACTTACCGTTGCATCAAGTACTGCAGGTGCATTATCAATTCGATATGTTCCACGAGCTCTTATTGATTGATGAATACCATCACGAGTAAATTCCCAGTTAACGTACTTTCGCTCACGACTTTGGTAAGTAATACAGTTATGGCGGCGTAAATCCCCTGGTGTTTCGGGCTTTCCATGCTGGGCAATATATTCTGGCGAAGCGACAACCATAAAATGGCAGTTAGCTAATCGTCGCGCTACCATTCCTTCCGGCGGATGTTCATGAATGGCAATCCAGCAATCAAACCCTTCTTCTAACAAGTTAGGTCTATGATCAAATAAACTGATTTCCAGCTCCAATTCAGGATGTAGCTGCTGAAATTCAGCCAGAGCTGGAGTAATTTGATGGTTACCAAAGGATTGAGCAATACCGATTCTTAGAACACCTTTCACCTCATTTCGATAACCTGCCACCATAGCTTCAGCTTCGTTAACCGTATCTAACAATTGCTGGCCATACTCGGCATATTGTAATCCAATCTCGGTTAGAACAACGGTTCTAGTACTTCGCTGAACCAGTTGGCAACCTAAACGCTCTTCAAGAAGGCGAATTTGCTTGCTTACTTGTGACTTTGAAATTCCCAATCTATCAGCCGCTCTTGTGAAGTTTTGTTCATGACTGATTGTTGCAAGAATAACCATTTGATGAAGATTTTCTAGCATTGTTTTTAACCGATTGTAAGTGCTTTAGTTATTATACCCAATCATGGATTTGGCGCGACTATGTTCGTGTTAGAGAGTGAGCTTGATGATGAAAACAAACATTAATTAAATCGATTTATATAATTAAAACGAACGATTAGATTAATTTTAAGGCTCTTTGTACTATGCATTCATACCCAGCCCTTTAGGTTGCTTGAGTATCAAGTATTTATGGAGAGATTTAAATGTTAAGTGTTTTTTGGCACTTTTTAGTTCTAGGACTTTATAGCTTTGGTGGACCTGCTGCACATATTGGTTATTTTCAACGAGCATTTGTCGAAGATAAAAAATGGTTAACCAGCAGTGAATTCAATCAGGCTGTTGCACTATGCCAATTTCTACCTGGACCGGCGAGCAGTCAGTTAGGCATGTTTATCGGATACAAAAAAGGGCACTATCTTGGAGCTCTAGCAGCTTTTGTTGGGTTTACTTTACCCTCTTTTGCTTTGTTAACCATTCTGGCTATTATGAGTAGCAGTTTATCGGATTCCAGTTGGCTCGATGCTGTCATACAAGCTGCAAAATTGTTAGCGGTTATTGTTGTTGCTGATGCGTTATGGGGGATGGGGAAGAAAAATATAACCTCGAAAACTACATTTTTTGTCTGTCTACTCACTGCTATTTAGGTATATTTTAGCGTCGGGCTTTTAGGACAAATCTTACCTATTTTAGCTGCTGCGGCAATTGGTTATGCACTCTCATTTGTTAAGAAAGGGCAGAACGAAGCTACGCAATTACCCACGCAATTACCCACGCAATTACCTAAGGTGAAACCTAATTTAGTTATTTTGAGCTGCTTTTGCATACTGCTGGTAGGCATGCCATTTATCGCTAACATATTACCAATAGCAAATATTTTTAATATCTTTTATCAAGCAGGCAGTTTTGTTTTTGGTGGTGGTCATGTTGTTTTACCATTGCTACAGCCGATGATGGATGGTTTGGTTGAACCAGACAAGTTTTTAACCGCGTATGCTTCAGCTCAACTAGTACCGGGTCCTATGTTTACTATGGCAAGCTATCTGGGTGCCGCCGCTTATACTACGAGTCCGATTCTTGGCAGTCTTGTTGCGACTATTGCGGTCTTTTTACCTGGAGCATTATTGCTATTTGCTTTTTTACCGGCATGGGAAGCTTTATTTAGTCATCCTAGATTACAAATAGCGATAAGTTTAGTGAATGCAAGTGTAGTTGGTTTACTTGCTAGTGCATTCATATCTCCTGTGTTTACCTCATCAATACATAGTATCTTTGATCTGATCGTTGTTATTACTGGCGGGATTTTGTTAAAACGATACAACTTACCAATTTGGGGTTTGGCATCGTTACTTGCGTTATATACCTTGATTTAAATAGACGACAATTCGGTTGAGCCACCTCAAACATGAAGTGGCTTTATTAATCACATCTAATGCACTATAACTTTATATCTAGGCTAACTAAGATCACCTCAAGTACAGTACTTAAATTCAGCTTTATAGAGCTTATGTAAGCTATCCTGATATTTACGACCTTGTTTTGCGGAATAGGGTTGTCGCATTTTCTGTTGAATCTTAGCGATATTTTCACGAACTTTGAGGCATTTAGCCTTTTTTGATTGGCTAGAACTCGCAAAAGTTGGCGCTACGATAAGAGATAAAACTATCGTACAACAGATCAGCAATTTCATAATATTAACCTTCTTTGTATTTTGTTAACTTGTAGCATGACAAAGAGGTCTTCTCGTTTTAAATTCAAACAATATTTATAAGATGGGTCGCAGATTTTTTGGTAAAGAGTGGAAGGTAATTATTAAAAAGGAGTGAATTGGATCAAAAAAGGCTCCAACTTTGAGCATTGGAGCCTTATTGTATCAACTGTCTGCATTATGCAGTTTCGGCAAATAGTAACTCAAGGTCATATTTTTCGCGCTGTAGAACATTCTTAAGTTTATTCAAAGAGCTTACTTGAAGCTGACGAATGCGCTCTCTAGTTAAACCAACTTCTTCAGCAACCTGTTGAAGGGTTTGAGCTTCATAACCCATAAGACCAAAACGACGACATAGTATTTCACGATCTCTTGGATTTAATCCCTCTAGCATAGTAAGGGTGAGCTTTTGTATATCATTTTTATCAATTTGGGCATCTGGGCCATTATCTGAATCGTCAGAAATAAATGAGGCCATCGTTTGAGAGTTAGAGTCTTCTGATGAAATCGTCTGATCAAAAGACATAACGGGCGCATCATAGGAGAGTAGCGCTGAAATATCTTCAACACTTTTATCTAATTCGTCAGCCACTTCTTCGTGTGTAGGCTCACTATTATTTGTTTTCATGAGCTGCTTATGAGTTCGAAGAATGGTATTGATTTCCTTCGAAACGTGGACCGGTAAGCGGATGGTACGAGCCTGATTATGTATCGCTCGTTCAATAGTTTGCTTAATCCACCAAGTCGCGTATGTCGAAAAACGAAAACCTCTTTCAGGGTCGAATTTTTCCACTGCTGTAATTAAGCCAATATTACCTTCATCGATCATATCACTTAGCTGCATGCCACTGCCGCGATATTTCTTTGCAATACTAACAACAAGACGAAGGTTGCTTTCGATCATAACTTTTTTAGACTTAGCGTCACCTACAAGCGCTTTACGACTATAGAGGATTTCCTCGTCTTTGGTTAGTAGAGGCTTGAGTGCAATATCTTTTAGATAAAGTTGAATCACATCATTATCAAAAGACGTTGTATCATCGACTTTGTTTTTGATATCCATATCATTTACCCCTAACTTGTGACTAACTGACTACATAATTAATTCTTTTCTATTTTTATTTAACAACCATACGTTAACATAATATTTTCATATGTTCTATCAATTGATTATGTAAATTGATTAATAAGTATCATACTTTGGTCTTAGATTAGGCTTATTTCTAATACTTATTTTATCTACTAAAACAATGAGATATTTCACGATCTATTTTTAACCCGATCTAAATTAATTATACCAATAAGCAATAACACACATTTGGAATATCAGACATAATGGTACACATTATTTTTACAATTTATTTATGAATAAAGTACTACTTTTGCTTTCAATAAAATATTAATCACATAAACCTATCGTTGTGATTGAATTAATAGGTGGAATGTAAGGTTTCATTTTTAATTGTGCATTTGAGATTGATTCTCATTTGCGAGTGGCGTAAATTAAACCTTAAATGATTGAGGGGAATATTTATGTCTATGTCTATTACAACTGCAGATAAAGCAGAAGTTTATAATACAACAATTTCAAAATTCAAACGGAAACTATTACTTCTTGGTCCGGCATTTATCGCCGCTATTGGTTATATTGACCCTGGTAACTTTGCAACCAATATTGAATCTGGTTCATCGTATGGCTATCAACTTTTATGGGTTGTACTTTGGGCTAATCTAATGGCTATGCTTATTCAGTATCTTTCAGCGAAGTTAGGTATTGTTACAGGAAAAAATCTTGCAGAGCATCTAAGAGATCATTTACCAAAGTGGGCAATAGGTCCATATTGGGTTCAGGCTGAAATTATTGCGATTGCGACTGATTTAGCAGAATTCATCGGAGCAGCCGTTGGTTTTCAGCTCGTTTTTGGGATCTCACTCATGGAAGGTGCCATTATTACAGCAGTTGCTTCAATACTTATTTTAATGCTCAATAAAAGAGGACAAAAACCTTTAGAAGCAGTAATTGGCTCCTTATTAATGCTAGTCGCCGTGATTTATGTTGTTGAACTATTTTATGCAGGACCTTCTAGTAGTGAGTTGTCTAAAGGTCTTATTATTCCTTCATTTAATAGTGCTCATGAAATTTATTTAGCTGCAGGTATCCTTGGTGCTACAGTTATGCCTCATGTAATCTATCTGCACTCAGCATTATTTAAAAATAGCTATGGTGAGAAAACAGAAACTCGTTTACGCTCAACTAAAGTAGATGTATTAATTGCGATGGTTATTGCTGGCTTCGTGAATATCGCTATTGTCGCTATGGCTGCAGCCGTATTCCACTATTCAGGTAATCAACATGTTGCTGAAATAGAAACAGCGTATATGACATTAACACCACTTGTTGGTAAAGCAGCTTCACTGTTATTTGGTATCTCATTAATTGCTTCAGGTTTATCGTCAACTGTTGTTGGTACAATGGCTGGTCAAGTAGTTATGCAGGGCTTTGTTCACTTTAAGATTCCAATGTGGGTTCGCCGTTCTGTCACAATGATTCCATCTTTTATTGTTATCGGATTAGGTCTTGATACCACTCAGATTCTTGTAATGAGCCAGGTAGTGCTAAGCTTTGGTATCGCTCTAGCTATTATTCCATTACTTATGTTTACAAATAGTGAACGCTTAATGGGGGAGTTCAAGAACACTAAAACAGTTAATATTCTTGGTGTGGTTATTGTGACTTTAGTTCTTGCTCTAAATGGTTATTTGATGGTGACATTAGCATAACCGTAATATTCCTCTCATCAAAAAACTAAGGCTGCTATTTTAAGCAGCCTTAATTTTTATCTTCGTAATGCCAAACCTTTTAAATCATCGTCACTACGTCGGTCATAACGTTGAGTTGTTGTAACACTGCTATGGCCCATAAATTTACTGACCAATAATAAATCATGACCAGCTCGAAGTAGGTTTGTTGCAACAGAATGTCGGAAATCGTGAGGAGATACCATTCGTTCAAATCCCATTCGCTGAATTTGCTTACATAAATCATTCAAGCTTTGCGTCGTTAATGATTTCTCTACTACTTGTTGGTGCTTATTGACCACACAAAATAGCGAATTAAAAATGTTACCTTGTAACTTATATCGAACATCAAACCATTTAGATAATGCCCGATATAAGTCACTTTCTAATGAAAAAGGCACATAGCGTTCTTTATTACCTTTACCGACAACATGGATAGTACCTCGATTAATATCAATGTCGTCGAGAGATAAATTGACGACTTCTGCACGGCGTAATCCTGATTCATACATCAACCAGAATATAGCATTATCACGTATCCCTTTGATTTTATTAGTTTGATTTAGGCAAATAGCTGAGATTTTATCGAGCTCGCTATAACTTAAATATCGGCCACTAGATTGGCGAGAACCTCTAGGCAGTTTAATTGCTTTTATGCGCTCTAATGTTTCAACTGTAATTGATTCACTTAACCATGCATGATGGGCAACACCACGGAGCATTCGTAATAGATTATCTGCAGTAGCAGGAGAGTAACTGCCTGTTTTTATAAGGTTTCGATCATTTCGTTCACTCAAAAACTGCTGCATCAAATTCTGTAAAACAGGGGCATAAAGAACCTGATACCAATCCATTCTTTCAATACAGCTACCAATATAGAAACAGGAAAACGCTTCTAAACTTATTTGCGACCTAACTGACAAGCTAAGCGAATAATCAATGCGATTCTCGGCTGATGAAGAGGGCTCAATTGGTGTTTCAATATCTTCAATTACATAATTACTTAACTGGTTTTGCCACTTTTTAAGTTCATATTCTGATATGTCCCCATTAAAAAACATAAAGTTAGATAGTTCTAATAACGCATTTATCAGCGGAGTAACTTGTAAATTTTTAAGAGAATAGTGGCGTAGCTGCTTAGCTTCAGCTTTCTGTTTTGCTCGATAAATAAAAAACGAATGCAGTAGTTTTTGAATAAGTCGAGGCTGTTTAACTAAAAATTGCCAATCCACTTTTACAAAACTAGGGCCTAAGTTAAAACGAGCAAAGCGCTCTAAAGTGTATTTCGCATTAATTCTTCCTCCTGATGTGTCTGTTGCTGCTAATGAGTAGATATATGCAAGGGCTGGGTTAATACTAATTGAACTTGCGTAGTTATGTTTTGTTTCAATTAATGATCGGTTAGGAGCCAAGAGATCATTATTGCGAAGAATAAGGTTTTGCATTAATTCAGGTTGGATCTTTACGTGATTCTAAATCTGCTATAAGAGATATTATATAAGACTGAGATTTAAACGCCATATAAAACAACAAATTAAAAATAATAACTAGATCTCTTAATCTGGTTTTTATGTTAAATAAGATCTTGGAAAATGAGCACAAAATTGACAACTATGTCACTGTTAAATATTTATCATTTAACGGTGACGGTGTAACTAACGATATGCATTATGCTTGAAATCTGACGCAAAAAGGAATATTAATTAGATATGGTATTTGTAGGATAAATATAATGAAAGTAACAAAAATGATTCGATGTCAGTTAAATGTATCTCATTCACTGACAGAGAGTATTGCTCTTAGCATTATCGAAAATGAAAAAGAATTTGCTGAGCCTCTTTTTTCTAAGCATGATATCGAAGATCAGCGTTATCAATTCGCAGATCAATCATTAGTTGTTGATAATGTACATGTCGATGCCGAACAGCCTGTTGGATATGCTGATATTCGTTATGGTATTCATTTCTTTTGGCCTTGCAATAACCAAGATGAAATCGATATGTATGAAGAAAGAATCTATTTTGAGTTAGATAGAGATGTTGCAGTATTTAAGTTAGATATCCATGAACCATGGATTGTGAGTTAATTACTAATGGAAAAAGAGCAGGACCTTAGAAACCTGCTCGTTGCATTCTTGAATATTATTTCCAATTAGGATTTTGCTGTAGTGTTTTGACTAAAGCTTCCTTCATTGATTGATCTGGATTTCCAATAAACCAGTAGGTTGCATACTTACTCGGCTCTGTAATTGCACCGTCTGTATCTTTTACTGAAACAACTAAAGAAACGTCTTTTTTATCTTGGTTTGATAGGGTAATCATAAAATTATTACCGCAAGCGTGAGGTTTACAATAGTTTGTAGCAGTAAAACTTTTACCACCAATCACGGTGTCTCCAATAGGAGCAGTCACCTTATTTTCTTGTTTGATCCATTCTGGTTGCGGATCTTTCGATACATCAGGAATGATAACTGAAGACTGTGTTGATGTTACAACCGGTGCTGTCTTTTGTGCTGGTGCTGATTGAGTTTGCTCCGATGAACCATCGTTACAAGCGGTAAGGAATAGAGCTAGGCTGCCAACAAGTAGGATCTTTTTCATTTTACTTCTCTTGTTATTATGTAAGTGAAAATATTCTATTCCTATTTGAAATTTCTTTCTTCAATTCTCTGTCAAATACTATAGTTATATTAAAAATTAACATGATATGGACATTAAGGTTAATTGATGAGAAAAAATTCTATCTCTAAATACAATTATGTGGCGCGATGTTTACACTGGTTTTCAGCGTTAATTATTATATCCATGTTTGGTGTTGGGTTATGGATGGTTGACCTTAACTATTACAGTACATGGTATCAAACAGCACCTCATGGGCATAAATCGGTGGGAATATTATTTGCTGGTTTAACGATTTTTCGATTGATTTGGAAGCATTTAACGGCTAGTCCTAAGATTGATGGAAACCGCATAGAAGTTTATTTAGCGACAGCTGGGCATATTGCTATGTATGCTCTTTTGTTTGGATTATTTGTCAGTGGTTATTTAATTTCAACTGCTGATGGTCGCAGCATTGATGTTTTTAATTGGTTTGCTATTCCTGGAACAGGAGAGTTATTTACCCAACAGTCGGATATTGCAGGTAAGATGCATTTTTATATTGCATGGACTTTGATTTTTATGGTGTTACTGCATGTGCTTGCTGCGTTAAAACACCATTTTATCAATAAAGATAATACGTTACGAAAAATGATAGGAGAGTCAAAATGAAAAAAACAATGGGGATGTTAATTGCTGCAATGATGTCTTTTTCGGCAAATTCGTCTGATTATGTCATAGATACCAAAGGGGCTCATGCTTCAATTAATTTTAAAATTAGTCACTTAGGCTATAGTTTTATTAAAGGTCGATTTAATGACTTTAGTGGGCAATTTTCTTACGATCCAACAAATATTTCTGCATCTAATGTTGAAGTTATCGTGAATACCCAAAGCTTAGATTCAAATCATGCAGAACGTGATAAACATGTCCGTAGTGATGATTTTATTGATGCGAGTAAATACCCACAGGCCAAATTTGTTAGTACAAAAGTCGTTGATAAAGGGGATGGTAATCTCGAAATTTTTGGAGATTTAACGTTTCATGGCCAATCAAAACCCATTATTATAGCTGCTGAACTTATTGGAGCAGGTAAAGATCCTTGGGGTGGTGAGCGTATAGGTTTTATCGGTGCAACTCGCTTGGAATTAGCAGAGTTTAAGATCCCAGTGATGGGGGATTCAAGTTATGTTGATTTAGAACTCCATGTTGAAGGTATTAAAAAATAAACAGAAAAGCGAATCACTTACTTAGAAGTGGTTCGCTTTTTATTTTACTCGTTTAATAAAGGCTTAATGATCGTCGCCCATTCTTGATAGGCAAGAGCGGTTAAATGCAGTTCGTCACGAGTATACTTCGGCAATAACGTTTTTTCTGGACACAAAACACAGTTAAGATTGATATAGGTAATATTTTTATCAACGCAATATGACTTTAATTGTTGGTTTAACTGTTCAACTAAAGGATTTAATTGTGCTAAACGAGATCCTACATATAGAGTGGATTGAACAATCGGCTCAATGCCATGTTCTTGGCAAAAATCTAACATAGAGCAATAACGTGAAAACACCTCATGGACAGTAAAACCTTGGGCTAAGTCGTTAATTCCAGCTAGAAAAAAAACTTGCTTTGGTTGTAACGGTAGGATGTCTTGTATCCGAAATAGCATTCCTTGAGTGTTGTCACCTGCGATGCCTCGATTAACAATACTTTTTTCTGGAAATAGCTCATACCAAGGCCCCCAATCTGTAATTGAGTCCCCAAACATGATAATATTCGCTGTATGTTGTTTACTCATATTTTTATGACTGTCCATTTTTCCTATATACTGACTCATCGCATTTGAGGCTTGAAGTATATTCAAACGATTACAAAAAGAGAGTAGTACATCACTATCTAAATTTAGATTAAACTCTTTCGCAACTTGTTCTGCTTGATTGAACAGTATCTTATTATCTAAATTTGATTTATCTGAGAAAAAAGAAGCCATTAAATCAAAAACACTTTTCTCTTTGTGTTCTAGACAGTATTTATAAATAGACGCATCGTAATTTTGAATTCTATTATTAATTTCTTTAGTCAAAAGTAACTCCTAAATATCTTATTAAGCTCAATATCATTGTTCTGGCTCATCGAAATCTCAATGCGATAGGACGACGGATCTCGTTGCGGAAAGTCTTCTCGATAATGAGCTCCGCGACTTTCTGTTCTTTCCAACATACAAGATAATAATACCTTTGCCATACGCAAATTCGATAACGCATTGAAACCTAAGTAAGTTTGATGTTCTGCAATTGAAAATTGTTTAGTCAGAGAATCTATCTGATCTAAAGCACATTGTAATTGTGTATGAGATCGTACAATGTTGGCACTAGCTGCTAAGATAGCTTGTATTTGATGACTGATTTCTCTTGGCGATCGAATAGAATCATTATTATCACTATTTATAACTTTATGATACCAATGATGAAATTTACTCAATAGCAGCTCATTGCCAATCAATGGTTTATGTTTCTTACTTTTTATATGATCTGCTGCTCGTTTTGCAAAGACAAGAGCACCACCAACAGAGTTGCCACCTAATCGATTAGCACCTTCAATGGCAGAAGAAATCTCTCCTACAGCATATAGGCCGCTGACAGTAGTTTCGCCTTCTGTTGAAATCTGTATTCCACCATTACAGCTATGCGCAAAATGTGCAATACCAATTTCATCTCGGCACATATTGATGCCTAAGCTTTCTAGCCAGTTAAGATATAAGGTATAGAACTCTTGAGTATCATGATATAGCTTTTCTGAAAAAGACATTTTGGCAAATTGACTTCCGCTAGAGATAGCTTTAAATATTGCTAAATCAATGATATGGCTAGGGAAGTCACAACTAAATGGCGCATAACCACTGTATTCTTGCCACAAGGATTGTTGCTGCTCTTGAGGTATATGTAAAAGTAGATTCTGATTAAACTCATCGACTAATTTTGTACAATACTTGGCGGTATGTTCACCAAATAAAGTATTATATTTAGGTGTCACTAGGGCGGGTATAAATTGAATAAACTCCATGTTAACCAGCTTTGCTCCAGCATCTAAAGCCGCTAAGTGTCCAGAACCATTCACTTCTGCTGGATATAAACTGTGTTGATATAAGCCGCCAATCCCGCCACAAGCTAAAACAATATTATTAGATTTGATCAGAAGATAATCGTTGGTGGCGGTAATAAATAGAGCACCAATGGCAACCTTATTTTCAGTCAAAATAGTTAATAATCTATGTTCCTCTAATAATTGAAGGTTAGGGTGGTTGAAGATTTTTTTTGCGTTATCTTTGGCTTGTCTCCAATCATTTATCAGATAAATATCCCTTGGATAATCTGCAAAACAAGCAGGGCGTCTATCACTTCTCAGCCACGGTTTAAACCCAATATTTTGAAGTTCTACAATTGATTTTGGAGACTGTTGAACATAGGTATCGATAAGTTCGGGATTATCCATACCAACACCAATCCTAGTCAGATCTTTTTTAAATAATTCGATATCTTGTGCATCATTATCAGTAACTTGTATACCCAGACTTCCTTTAATAGAAGAAAAGCTTGCCCCTCCGGCAAGCTTTTTATCTGTAGTTAATACTGTCTGACAACTATGCTGTAATAGATTAAAACAGGAGACTAATCCGGCGATACCGCTACCGATAACAAGAGCCTCTGTCTCATAAATCTTAGTTACTGCCAGTTGCTGTTGCATAAGTTAGCCCTTCAGCTCGTGCTGATTCTTCATTTGAAGTAACAAAGAAGAAAGATGAAATATAAGCTGGAACCACACATGCTAGGATAACCACTAGTGAAATCATAAACTCAAAGATTTGTGGTTTAACATAGCCTGGGATATAACCACTTAGTAATCCTGCTGGGTCACCAATGTAAGTTGCGACAATGACAGAGATACCAAAACCAAACCATGCTGATTTTGCATTGATACGCTTAATAAAGATACCAGCTAAGAACAGACCAGCAATTGGACCACCAAGTAGGCCAGTGATAGCTTGGAAGTAAAGGAACATATCGCCTTGACCTGCTTTCAAGAAGTGAAGAGCAAGTGCGGTACTGATTAGACCAATAATCCAGCTTGCACCTTTTGCAACTTTCAGTTTACTAGAGTCATCCATATCTGGACGCGCTTTACTTACAAGATCTGAAGTGACACAAGTTGAAATCGCATTCAAGCTTGAAGAAACCGTTGATTGCGCAGCAGCAAAGATTGCAGCAATGATAAGACCTGATAAACCAGCTGGAACATACTTAATAACGAAATAAGGCAGAATTGCGTTACCATTAATTTCGCCAGGAAGTGGAGCAGTGAAAGCAAAGAAGATATAAAGTGCAGTACCCATACCAATGAAGATAGCCATACTAGTAAATAGCAATGGTACGTTCATAAATAAGCTGTTTTGCGCTTCTTTAGTTGTCTTAGTAATATTATAACGTTGAACGATATCTTGTGAACCAACATAACTATAGATTGAGTTGATCACGCCACCAAGAATAATACCAATAAGAGTTGTACCGGCGAAGCTGATATTAAATGCAGACTCAGGAAGCGTTTTTTGATCAGCAACTAGACGATCAAATGCTGCGAATAGACCATCAGGTGATGCACTATAACCAATAACTGCAATCACTACGGCACCAGCCAATAAGATAATAGTTTGAATCGCATCGGACCATACAACAGCTTCAATACCACCAATCGAAGTATAAATTACACACATTAGTGCAACTGAACCCACCAAAATAACTGGGTCGACACCTGGCAGTGCCTGCTGTAGAGCAAGAGTTGGTAGGTAGAGAACAACGGCAATACGGATAATATGGAAAACGATAAATGAGATACTTGCTACATAACATAGCTTGGGATCAAAACGTTTACCTAAGTATTCGTAAGCAGTTGTTACATTTACTTTTCTAAAAAATGGAACAAAAACTAGAGCTGCCCAAACCACCATAACCATGATGCCAAGAGGAGCAAGTCCCATGATTGCGCCATTTGCATAAATTGATGCTGGAATCGCAATAAATGAGATTGAAGAGAGTGCAGTTGCGTACACACTACAAGCTGTTACCCATGTAGGAACACGACCGCCAGCTTTAAAGTAGTCATCCGTTGATTTGTTACGCTTAGAAAAATATACGCCTATACCAAGCATACCAGCAAAGTACAAAGCAATGACAAACCAGTTAACAGCAGACCATTCCATAACGCCTCACATAAATTAACCATACAATGAAAGATTACCTAAGTTTATATTTCAAACTGCAAGTGAAGTAAAACTCCAAAAATATATTATGTGAGAAACTTAACTTTATCTTTACTGTTATGTGATAACGATCTCGATTGAAAGCAAATAAAGACTCTGTTTCATAATTATTGTTTGATCTACAAATACATACTCTTAGAAGAGTGAAGAAGAGGATCTCGAACGAGGTATAAATTAACTAATATTCAATTGGTTACATTAAACTCAACATTAAATAGCTAACGAATTCAATGCTGTTTAGTTGTGAATACTATTCGAATAGATACTGAAAAAACCATAAAACAGGATATCTCTTTACCATTTATGGTTAGTGAACTTATTTCGTTAGGTAGAGGAAAATAGGACGTTTTGTTGTAAACAAGAAATACTCAAAAGGGGTCTACATTTGTAGGATAGAAAAGACATGATATGTGAAACAGGTGATATTTTATACTTTATTTAAGTTGTATTATGTACAATAAAGCATTTATTAAGGATATATTATGCCTAAGTATCAATTCTTCTGTGTGCCAGATTCTAATCGTCAAAAATTCACCTACCTTGATATGGGCAGCAACTCGTTTCTCGATGAGAAAGAACAACTGCTAAAGCAAGGATTTGTAATTGAAGATGATTATATTCTTGCGCAAACTCCTCAAGAAGCCATTGAAAAATTTCAATCAAACTTTATATATGCAGCTCAAGAGTATAGTAATGCGGAACCATCTGTGGGATTAATAAACTTTTTCATTGAACTCTATAAAGAATTCAAAGGCCGAAGATCTCGATAGCGTGTTATTAATCGTTGAACCTAGCGAACACTGACATTAAGAAGTTGAGCAGCATCTTTGCGTCTGATCCGTTTTTCGCAAACATCACGAATTGTACCTAAGCGAAATATCTCTTTGTCATTCATAGTTATCAACATATTTTGTTTAACTCATATTGAAAAAAGAGACACTTTACCTTGGGAGCTACAACCTTGTTTATCCCAATTTAAAATGTCCTTTTTCTTTCCCAGATTAAAATGTCTCTTTTTAAGGTAGTTCATCTTGCTCAGAAACTGGTTATAGAGTAGGGAAGTCACGGCTTTTTTCTGGTGCTCGGTTT
>NZ_PYOG01000024.1 GCF_003026815.1 Photobacterium damselae
GATATATTATTGGTTATTACAGCCAATTACGACCACATCAATATAATGGCGGATTAACACCGAATGAATCCGAACGATTATATTGGTTAACCTCTAATACTGTGGCCAGTATTTGTTGACCACTACAACTGAAGCCTTACAGGGACGTCTGTTTGATAAGTACGTGCTCTTGTCCTTGAATGACTTTGATAAAGATGGATTCCCTTTAATCAGGAGACTGGCTGATGCCTACAACGGTAAGGAGTATGCCGGTGGCTTAAGTGATGAAAAGTTTGAGCGTCAGGAGGTCTCTTACCAGTTCCATCGCTCATCGCTAAGAATCCTAGCGCCTTCAGGAAAGCTCTAGGTCGTCTTGACAAGGGAGCGTTAGGACTGGTGGTTAAGCGTAAGTGGGATGAAGAAGCCGTTACCTTGAAATACACAGCCAGCGATGCTGGCGACTTCTAATCGGATCTAGTGAATCCCCTAGCGATTACATGCGGTAAACGTTGCGGAGGTCTTAACGGATTTGGTCTTTAATGCTGTTATCAGTAGTGGGTTATGCCTTAGCGATATGTCCTAATGAAACATCCTAGAGGGAGTTATCAGTAGTAGCTGTCTCGCTAAGAGGTCACAAGTGACCGTACGTATCTCAAAGCGGTCACTATAGAACAATAAACTAATAATATACAACGGCTTAACACCAGCGCAAACATCATTTAGAGGTAACTATAAAGCCGTCTTTAGGTGTCCGTTAGCACAATAATGTACTGAATCATACTCAACTTTGTTGTGGACATACTTAGCACTACGGCAACTTACTGATAGACATAAACTAATGGCCATAGTACTGTATATGGATACAGTGATAGATAATTCGAATTTTTCCAATGCTCGAGTAATAATATTCAAATGCTGACCTATAATAGGTGAAATATTGAGGTTAAAAGTTTAGTATTCGCAACTTGCGTCATATCGAGAGTTAAGATAATGAAGGTTCTACTTTCCATTAAGCCAGAGTTTGTTGAGAAAATTTTTTCCGGAGAGAAGTTGTTCGAGTATAGAAAAGCTGTATTCAAACGCCCTGAGGTTAGATCTGTGGTTATTTACTCAACAATGCCTGAAGGTAAGATAGTTGGGGAGTTCGCTATTGGTGAAATTCTAGCCAAACATCCTAAGGAGCTATGGGAAGAAACTAAAGCTGTTTCAGGTATTAACCAAAAGTTCTTTGATGAGTACTTCTCTGACAGGGAAGTTGCTTATGCAATACAGATCAAAGACTTAAGGAGATATCCTGAACCAATAAATCCATATGAAAAAGAGAGAGGCTTCAAAGCCCCTCAATCATTTAAGTATCTAGATTGTAATTCAGAGTTGTGCTTCAACTAGGCTCTAATAAATTTAGGGTCAACCTCTGCAACTCTTATTAACTCTTGGAACTGTTGATCAGACAACTCCAAGAAGCCCCAGCGATCTTCTCTATTTAAGCCAACTTGTTCAGCTAAGGTTTTTCGAATAGGTCTCTTCGGTAGAGCTACATTGTAGGTAAAATTAATAACATAATTGTATCGACGCTCTCTGTATATTTGTCGTAGTTCCTTCTCACTAAACACACTAAACTTGACACACTCACTTACGAAGTGTTCTTCGTTTTCATAAGTGTCGATAGTATGTACACCTTCGACGACACAAAGTGAAGTTGCAACAGCCCTATATTCCGCAGCTCCTCTACCATCTCCAGTTCGATAGATAACAATCACATCACCTCTTTGAAGTTCCATGACAGCCCTCATTTGGCAAATGTAGATTTTATGGATACTGTTTGAGTGTGAGATATCTTTTACTATATTAGGTGATTCCGTAAAGAGTCTAGAATCAGGGAAGAGTTTTGTATGGTGTTCAGGATATATACCTAATAGGTACTTTCTACTATCTTTACAGTGAATGAATGGGTAGTCTTTGTCTACATCGTTATGTGTTTTATTCAAGTCTCTGAGCAGCACTTGCTCTACACCATTTTTCGACGGTTTTGTCCCATAGTGTTCAAAACCATAGCGATTAAAAAGATTAACCAAGTAACCATGCTTTTCCTCAAACACAGTAACATAAATGTCTTGCACATTTGATGAATGGGCTAATGCATAGTCAAAAATCTTTTTCAAATAGCGATCACCTCGACGAGTTCCTTGTGGGTTGAACTTAAAGGTACCGACCTTCATATGATTGCTATCAGGTAGGAGAGGGGTAGTATCGTCACCTGGCCCACATTCAAACTTGCAGAATAAGAAGCCTTCGATTTCATTTTGTTCATTGTACAAAACAAGTGCCGAATCTTCCGCTTTCTTGTGAAACCAATCACTAAACTCTTTATAGCTCTCTTTGAGTGAACCAAAGAACTTATCATCAATACTAATGTCTTTAAATTTCTGAAGCCTCAAGTTGTCCATTCATCTCACCTCAAGCCAATGCCCCTCAACAATCAGACATAGCGTGCTGATTTAGTTGAATAAAAAATCAATTATACCAATATAGTTGCACAAATCTAAACATAGCTCAAAAATCAAGCCAATTATTCATTGTATGCTGCTCATACTTAAATCTGTAAGCGGAGGATATGTAATGGCAACGACTATTTTCATTTCTGGGATACATGGTGTTGGTAAAACAACTTTATGTAATAAGATCACGAATC
This sequence comes from Photobacterium damselae, assembly GCF_003026815.1. GTDB lineage: Bacteria > Pseudomonadota > Gammaproteobacteria > Enterobacterales > Vibrionaceae > Photobacterium > Photobacterium damselae. Next base: position 2,672 of record NZ_PYOG01000024.1, read on the forward strand.
ATTTAGGTTTTCGTCACTATTCATGTAGTGATCTTATTAAGCAAAATTCAGATTATGTAGAAACGTCAAAGAAAATAGATAATGCTAGTCGCAACCAAGAAGTTCTACTGAAAGCCATAGAAAACATTAAGGATAAGGTTTATCTACTAGATGGTCACTTCTGTCTAATAGATAAATTAGAAAATGTCATACAGCTAGATCAGTCTGTATTTAAATCTATTGCTCCAAAAGCAATCGTGAATATCTGTTGTGAGACTTCAATAATAAGAGAGCGTTTGATAAATAGGGATGGAAAGGCCCTTAGCCTTACTAAATTAAACGAACTTCAATCAGCTGAAAAGACAGTGTCTGCTGAAGTTGCTGAAACTTTAAATATTCCATATTTTGTATATACCTCATCAGAACCCGTGGATGAATTAATCACCTTATTGAAGCAAATAACACTTTAATCACATTATTTAAAAACCCAGCCAATCCAATAAAATGAAATGAAATTTTCATCCACACGTTTTGTGTGAAAAGTATGGGACGCCGTAATCGTGAATGCGTTCCCTACCCTCCGATAGTTCCCCCTATGCAAATGAGGTTGAGCACAGTATATCTGATGGCAGTTAAACAACTGAGCTAGCTATGAGGATTGCGGATGCTACTAGAGCGTTCTATAAAGCACGCTGAGCGCATAGGTGATGCCAAGACAGCAAGAGATATAAACGGCTCTGTAAAGGCTCTAATAATGGCCTATAGGATGCCTTATGTGTTGTAGTAGTCGAGGGATGTTAGAACTAAGAAGGAATAGCAGGTGGAAAATCGTGATATAAACGTGAGACTGACCGTAATACATACGTGACACGATCAGTCTCATGTGTCATGCTAAGTCACTGATTTACAATGACATCAGGCATATGAGCTTTCTTACATCATGCCGCCCATACCACCCATTCCGCCCATGCCACCCATATCAGGTACACCAGCATCTTTCTGTGGTAGGTCTGTAACCATAGCTTCTGTTGTGATCATAAGACCTGCTACAGAGGCTGCGAACTGAAGTGCGCTACGCGTTACTTTTGTTGGGTCTAGGATACCCATGTCAATCATATCGCCGTATTCGCCCGTTGCCGCGTTGTAACCGTAGTTACCTTCGCCGCCTTTCACATTGTTAGCAACAACAGATTCTTCGTCGCCCGCATTCTTAGTGATTTGACGGATTGGAGCTTCCATTGCGCGAAGAGCAACACGAATACCTACGTTTTGTTCTTCGTTATCACCAGTAAGCTCAGTTAGTTTAGATGCGGCACGAATAAGAGCAACACCACCACCGGCAACAACACCTTCTTCAACTGCAGCACGAGTTGCATGAAGAGCATCTTCAACGCGGTCTTTCTTCTCTTTCATTTCAACTTCAGTTGCGGCACCAACTTTAATCACGGCAACACCGCCAGCAAGTTTAGCGACACGCTCTTGAAGTTTTTCTTTGTCGTAGTCTGATGTTGCATCTTCGATTTGTTGGCGAATTTGAGCAACACGACCTGCAATCATCTCTTCTTCGCCGAAGCCGTCGATGATTGTAGTGTTTTCTTTAGTAATAGTTACACGCTTAGCTTGACCAAGATCTTCTAGTTGAACCTTCTCAAGCTCTAGGCCTACTTCTTCAGAAATCACAGTACCTGCAGTTAGAACCGCGATATCTTGTAGCATTGCTTTACGACGATCACCAAAACCAGGAGCTTTAACAGCAGCAACTTTAACAATGCCGCGCATGTTGTTCACAACCAGTGTCGCTAGTGCTTCACCTTCAACATCTTCAGCGATGATCAGTAGAGGACGAGATGCTTTTGCAACGCCTTCTAGTGCTGGTAATAGCTCACGGATGTTAGAGATTTTCTTATCAACAAGAAGGATAAATGGGCTTTCTAGCTCCACCGCACCTGCTTCTTGGTTGTTGATGAAGTATGGAGATAGGTAACCGCGATCGAACTGCATACCTTCAACTACATCTAACTCATCTTGTAGCGCTTGGCCTTCTTCAACCGTGATAACACCATCACGACCAACTTTATCCATAGCTTCTGCAATTAGGTTACCCACAGTTGCATCAGAGTTTGCAGAGATAGTACCTACCTGAGCAATCGCTTTAGTGTCAGCACAAGGAACAGATAGTGCTTTTAGCTCTTCAACAGCAGCAACTACTGCTTTGTCGATACCACGCTTAAGATCCATTGGGTTCATACCCGCAGCAACCGCTTTTAGACCTTCAGTGATAATTGCTTGAGCCAGTACTGTAGCCGTTGTAGTGCCGTCACCAGCAGCATCGTTTGCTTGAGATGCGACTTCTTTAACCATTTGTGCGCCCATGTTTTGGAATTTGTCTTCCAATTCAATTTCACGCGCAACAGATACACCATCTTTAGTGATAGTTGGTGCACCAAATGATTTATCCAATACAACGTTACGACCTTTAGGGCCTAATGTTACTTTTACAGCGTCTGCTAGAACGTTTACACCTTCAAGCATTTTGATACGTGCATCGTTACCAAATTTTACGTCTTTAGCTGCCATGTTCGTCTTCCTTTCTTAATTATTAATTTGAAGTGATCGGATTATTCAACAATTGCCATAATGTCGTTTTCAGACATGATGAGAACTTCTTTACCGTCAATCTTTTCAGTCTTAGTGTTGTAACCTTCTGCAAAGATAACAGTATCGCCAACTTTAACGTCCAGTGGTTGAACTGAGCCATTTTCTAAAATACGGCCATTACCTACCGCAAGCACAGTGCCTCGGGTAGATTTTTCTGCAGCCGAACCAGTTAAAACGATGCCACCAGCTGACTTCGATTCAACTTCTTTGCGTTCAACGATAACTCGGTCATGTAAAGGACGAATATTCATCGGTCGTCTCTCCTGATTTTGGTAATATCCATAAAAATGAAAGGATCAGTCCCAATAACGTATTACTGGTGCTGATTTTTCTGTTATTTAGACATGTTGGGTCGTTTTTTTAGATCCCAAGTCCTAGCCCAAGATTTTTTTCGCTATTTGTGCCAGAACTTTTGCTCGATCACACTCTTTGCTTTAGGGTGGACAGGCATTTCATACATGAGACGACTATGGCAACAGAACCCCGCTTAGATAAACACGGTTTATTATCTGAGCCTATTCCCGATGTTTTACGACGACTAACTATTCCAATGATCTTTGGAATGGTCGCAATTTTACTATTTAATCTCGTCGATACTTTCTTTGTTTCACTGCTAGGCACTCAAGCTTTGGCCGCAGTGAGCTTTACCTTTCCCATTACTTTTGCGCTTAATAGCATCACTATGGGAGTCAGCGTTGGTATCTCTACCAGCTTAGGGCGATTATTAGGCCGAGGTGACAGTCAAAGCGCAGCCCGTTTTACCACTCACGGTTTACTGCTTGCTTTGGTATTAATGAGTATTGCCGCCATGATCGGTTTCTTTACGATCGATCCGCTCTTTACTTTGCTTGGAGCAGAACCTTCTTTATTACCCATTATTCATCAATATATGAGTGTGTGGTATCTGGCTATTCCCCTACTTGTCATTCCTATGGCAGGAAACAGTGCAATACGCGCAACAGGAGATGCAAAAAGTCCAGCCAAGATCATGATGCTCGCTGGCTTGATCAACGGGATCTTAGATCCTTTGTTAATTTTTGGTTACGGCCCATTTCCTGAGCTAGGTGTAAAAGGTGCGGCAATCTCTAGCGGGATCAGTTGGGCTGTGGCTTTAGCTCTTTCACTGTATCTGCTAAATAAGAGAGAAAAACTGCTCACACGCCCAGATCGCAAATGGCTTAGTGCCGACTGGAAACAAATTTTGCATGTCGGAACCCCCGCAGCCCTATCAAATGCGTTAAATCCAATCTCTGGTGCACTGCTGATGGCTCTTCTTGCAACACAAGGTACTGTTTCTGTCGCAGCTTATGGTGCAGCAATGCGCATTGAGTCTTTACTGGTTATTGTCATGATGTCCCTAGGTTCTGTACTAATGCCATTTATGGCGCAAAACTTAGGGGCTGATAACCCCAAGCGAGCCTTTGCAGCCCTATTTACAGCGATGAAGTTTGCCATCGTATTTCAAATGCTCGTCTTTATTGCCATGGTGCCTTTAAGTTGGCCACTGTCATCGCTGTTTAGCCAAGACAACGCCGTACGCGATCAGCTGTGGCATTATCTGTTGGTTGTGCCGGTGAGCTATGGATTACAAGCAGTATGTATGCTTTTGATCAGTGCGCTAAATGCCTTACATAAAACCACTCATGCTCTTATCTGGAATCTACTGCGCTTGTTTGGCTTTTTATTGCCTTTAGCTTGGTTAGGTTGTTACTTTGATGGGACTGAAGGCCTGTTTATTGGTATCACAATCGCCAATATTATTTGCGGTATTTTGGCTTTTGTTTATGCTCATCGATTACGACAAACCACCTTAGTAAATGATGCATAGAATTCACTAAAACAGTCAATTTATAAGCATTTTTAGGCCAAATAAAATATTAACAGCATTAACAAAAAAGGCAGCCTAAGCTGCCTTTTTTATATTCATCGATTTGCATTTTTACTATGCGGATTCAGTCATCGTAATCTGTGATTATTGTCTGATGACTTATTATCATCTTTACGTTCATATTCGCCATCGAAGGTATCACCTTGATCAGCGTGCGAACCAAAATCTGAATCAAAAGGTCCTTGCTGAAAACCACTACCAAAGCTCCCGCTAAACCCTGACGACTGCCCCATACCTTGTACTTTGACTCGTTGCATTAACTGCTTTGCTAACCATGCTCGAGGTGCTGGTAACAAAATGGTCATTCCCATGCAATCTGTCATAAAACCAGGGGTTAACAGCAATACCCCAGCAACAGCTAGCATGACTCCTTCCACTATCTGTTGTGCTGGTAACTCCCCTTGCTGTAAGCGATTTTGTACCGATGTTAATGTTGCTAGTCCTTGGCTTCTCACTAACGATGCACCAACAATAGCGGTGATTAACACTAAAGCAATGGTTGGCCATAACCCAAGAAATCCCCCTACTTGAATAAAGAGGGCAATTTCAATAATGGGAACAAAAATAAACAGTAACAATAGAATTGGAAACACAAATAACCTCAATCATTTACTGGCAGCCACACGTCTACACTACCAATAACAGTAAGTAATCCACACTCTCTATTATGGCATTACTCCTAGCCGGTGTCTGTGTGACAACTCGATTTATTGGTTAGCAAATACTTCAAGCCTCACCCATTCTTTCGCATTTTGATTTGTCAAAAGAGGACGAAAACAACTTTTTCACATTTTGTCACTTCTTGTCATTTTTCAACCCAAATACATATTCGATGTTAACAGGATTTGTGAGCATGATCTCATTTTAATGCAAAGATTTTCATGTCGGTCAAAAAAGTGATCTGGGTTATGTTTTTACCACTAAAGGAGAGTATTATCAGGGCCAAGTAAAGATGTCAGGTACGATCATCTAGCCAATTTTGCGGAATGGATTCGCGCTCTAAAAGTGGCTCTTAATTGAATTTTATTTATTAGCAGATTCCCAAAAGGCTAAACATATGTCTCAGATGATTGATCTTGAAAAAAATGAAGCAACAATGAACGTTGCAACTCGTATCGAAGAAGATCTACTTGGCGAACGTCACGTTCCTGCCGACGCATACTGGGGTATCCACACCCTTCGTGCTGTTGAAAACTTCAACATTTCTAGCACTACTATCTCAGATGTTCCTGAATTTGTTCGTGGTATGGTTTTCACTAAGAAAGCTGCTGCAATGGCAAACAAAGAACTAGGCGCTATCCCTTCAGAAGTTGGTGATTACATCATCAAAGCATGTGACCTAATCCTAGAAACTGGTAAGTGCATGGATCAGTTCCCATCTGACGTATTCCAAGGTGGTGCTGGTACATCTGTAAACATGAACACTAACGAAGTTGTTGCTAACCTTGCTCTAGAGTTAATGGGCAAAGAAAAAGGCGAATACAGCATCGTTAACCCTAACGATCACGTAAACAAGTCTCAGTCTACTAACTGTGCATACCCAACTGGTTTCCGTGTTGCTGTATACAACAGCATCATCGACATGGTTGAAGCAATCAGCTACCTAAAAGATGCATTTGATGCAAAAGGTGTTGAGTTTGCTAACGTTCTTAAGATGGGTCGTACCCAGCTTCAAGACGCAGTACCTATGACTGTAGGTCAAGAATTCCACGCATTTGGTGTTCTACTAAAAGAAGAGATCAAAAACCTTAAGCACACTGCAGAGCTTCTTCTTGAAGTTAACCTAGGTGCAACAGCTATCGGTACTGGTCTAAACGCAGCAACAGGTTACCAAGAGCTTGCGGTTAAGCGTCTTGCTGAAATCACAGGTCTACCATGTACTCCTGCAGAAGACCTAATCGAAGCAACTTCTGACTGTGGTGCTTACGTAATGGTTCACGGTGCACTTAAGCGTACTGCTGTGAAACTATCTAAGATCTGTAACGACCTTCGTCTACTATCTTCAGGTCCTCGTGCTGGTCTTAACGAAATCAACCTACCTGAAATGCAAGCTGGTTCATCTATCATGCCAGCAAAAGTTAACCCAGTAATCCCAGAAGTGGTTAACCAAGTTTGCTTTAAGGTTATCGGTAACGACACTACAGTAACATTTGCAGCAGAAGCAGGTCAGCTTCAGCTAAACGTAATGGAACCTGTTATCGGTCAAGCTGTATTTGAATCTATCAGCCTATTGAAGAACGCTTGTATCAACCTACGTGACAAGTGCATCGACGGCATCACAGTGAACAAAGAAACTTGTGAAGCATTCGTATTTAACTCAATCGGTATCGTAACTTACCTAAACCCATTCATTGGTCACCATGAAGGCGATATCGTTGGTAAGATCTGTGCAGAAACAGGTAAGAGCGTACGTGAAGTAGTTCTAGAGCGTGGTCTTCTAACTGAAGAACAACTAGACGATATCTTCTCTGTGCAAAACCTAATGCACCCAGAGTACAAAGCTAAACGTTACAACTAATTGAGTTTAAAGATATAATAAGGCGGATTTTCAGGATGAGAATCCGCTTTTTTTAGCTACAAATTCCCATAAAACTCGTTTTTTTTACTTTTAAGACAGGACCATTTAATTATGATCGGTGTAGAACTGTTTGTCGTTCTCGCGTTTATCTTCTTAGGCGCTCGAATCGGCGGTATTGGTATCGGCTTTGCCGGTGGTGCAGGTGTAATCGTACTTTCCCTTATCCTCGGTGTTCCAACCAGCCAATCTTTCATTCCAGTAGACGTTATCCTTATTATCATGTCAGTAATTACCGCGATTGCCGCAATGCAAGTTGCCGGTGGTATGGACTGGCTAGTTCAACTTGCAGAAGATTTTCTGCGTAAGAATCCAAAGCGTATTACTTTCTACGCACCGATCGTAACTTACCTAATGACACTAATGGCTGGTACTGGCCACACTGCATTCTCTACTCTTCCAGTAATTGCAGAAGTTGCTAAAGGTCAAGGTATCCGTCCTTCTCGCCCACTATCTATCGCTGTTGTTGCTTCTCAAATCGCAATCACAGCATCTCCAATTTCAGCGGCAGTTGTGTTCTTCTCTGGTATCCTTGAGCCACTAGGCGTTAGTTACATCACGTTACTTGCTATCTGTATTCCAACAACTTTTGCTGCCTGTATGGTTGGTGCATTTGTAGCAAACTTCATGGGTTGTGACCTAAAAGACGATCCTGTTTATCAAGAGCGTCTAGCGAAAGGTCTAATTAGCCTAGAGAACAAGACTCGTCGTGAAATCAAACCAGAAGCAAAACGCGCAACTTACATCTTTATTGCTGCGATTGTTTTCGTTGTTTGTTATGCAGCGGCAATCTCTCACTCTATTGGCCTAATTGAAAACCCAACTCTAGGTCGTAACGAAGCAATCATGACAGTAATGCTAACCGCTGCTGCTGCGATTGTTCTTACAACTAAGATTGACGCATCTCTTATCGCTCAAGCACCAACGTTCCGTTCTGGTATGACAGCATGTATCTGTGTACTTGGTGTGGCATGGTTAGGTTCTACTTTCGTTAACGCACACGTTGATGGCATCAAAGAAGTGGCAGGCGCACTACTAAGCGACTACCCATGGATGCTAGCTCTTGTACTGTTCTTTGCATCTATGCTGCTTTACTCTCAAGGTGCAACAACAACGGCTCTTATGCCTGCGGCGCTAGCGATTGGCGTATCTCCAGTAACTGCAATTGCATCATTTGCAGCAGTAAGTGCGCTATTTGTTCTTCCTACTTACCCAACGCTACTAGCTGCGGTTGAAATGGATGACACTGGCTCAACTCGTATCGGTAACCTAGTATTTAACCACCCATTCTTTGTTCCTGGTGTGGTAACAATTACAACGTCTGTTGCACTAGGCTTTGTTGTTGGCGGTATGCTACTGTAATCATTCAGTTGATTGGAAAAGGCTGCCTTCGGGTGGCCTTTTTTATATCTGAGGTTCGAGGTTCGAGGTTCGAGGTTCGAGGTTCGAGGTTCGAGGTTCGAGGTTCGAGGTTCGAGGTTCGAGGTTCGAGGTTCGAGGTTCGAGGTTCGAGGTTCGAGGTTCGAGGTTCGAGGTTCGAGCAGAATGCTTAAAAATGCGCTTAACACAAGAGATTAAAATGAATTTCTCACAGAAATGTGACGAGAAGTGATATAAAAGAAAAGAATACATCTTTACCCATCCGTGGGCAAAGACATCGAACAATAACGGATTCCCATACGTTATTGTTCTTGGTTCGAATGGCGGTTATTCCCAAAACAACCATTCGAGTATGTCTCAGTTTTTGCTACAAACTAGGCTTAAGACAGGAAAGCCTGTAGCTCTATAGTAGTCCCATAACTACTTAGGTTATAGAGGTAAAATCGTTATGCAGCGATGCAAAAATGGGATGAAGCTTGATGATCTAAGAACCTTAATTGCTATTGCAAAACACGGCAGTTTTCGCAGTGCAGCTCAGGCGTTAGATATCCCACCAACAACCTTAAGCCGTCGTTTACAACGCTTAGAAGATACACTTGGCAGTCAATTGGTATTGCGAGATAGTCGTAATGTTGCCCTTACGCCTCTTGGCCAAAATTATGTTGAACGATGCGAACCTTTAATTAAAGAACTCGAAGTTGCTACCTTAGAGTTAGATGATATTTCACATTCAGAGCCTCGTGGAGCACTACGAATTTCAGCGCCTGTAGGTTTACTGACTTACAAACTGATGCCGCTATTTAATGAGTTTCTCAGTTTGTATCCTGAAGTCACGCTCTCATTAAACCATCTCTCTAATCAGCACCACGATTACAGCCCAGAACAATACGATGTGGTTTTTCGTGTTGGCCATCAACCTGATTCCAGTTTCGCTGCCGCAACAATTGGTCAGTCGCAACGTATTTTAGTGGCCTCGCCCTGCTATTTAGCAAAGAATGATACGCCACAGCATCCTAACGATCTTTATCAACATGAGCGTTTAGCAACCGTTCCTGAATTTGAGTGGGCCTTGCGTCATGATGATATTCAGCAGCATCCAGACACACTGTGGGTGAACTCGCCTGTACGCTTAGCCATTGCCGATCTTAATAGCGTTAAACAAGCCGCGATTGCAGGATTGGGAATAGCATGCTTACCCAATTATGTAGTGGCAGATGCATTACAACGAGGAGCACTCAAAACGTTAATGACCGATTGGTACTCACCGTCTAGACCAATCTATATGTTGTATCAGCGATTAGAATATACGCCTGCTCATATCAGTTGTTTTATTGATTTCATGCGTAAAGGGCTAACGGAACAATGATCCAGCTCTTAGTTAGCGCAATAGAAATTGATTTGCAGTAAATGCCAATGCTAGCGTAGTAGTCATATCGCCGACAGATACAAACTGACGTGTAAAATCAAACTCATGGATGAAGGTGAACGAGTATGGATGCTCAATACACAATAATCATTGCCGATGATCACCCGCTATTTCGCAGTGCTCTGCTTCAGTCGGTTCATCTTGCCATTGGCGGAGTCACTTTATTAGAAGCTGACTCTTTATCCTCACTGCAACGCCTACTTGAAAAACACCATCTTGATGTCGATTTACTCTTACTTGATCTTAAAATGCCAGGCGCAAATGGAATGTCGGGGCTGATAGAATTAAGACAGTGTTATCCAGATCTGCCTATCGTAGTGGTCTCAGCCAGTGAAGAGCCCGCAATCATAAAACAAGTCTATCGTCACGGCGCCTTTGGTTTTATTCCTAAATCCAGTGGTATGAAAGCATTACATGGAGCACTCAACCAAGTATTAGCAGGTGACAATTACTTCCCAACCGATATTGATGCTCTCGATGAAACCGATGAACTGGTAGAAAAAATAGCGACATTAACACCGCAGCAACTCAAGGTACTAAAAATGCTGGCAGATGGATTGCTCAATAAGCAAATTGCCTATGAGCTTGATGTCTCTGAAGCCACAATCAAGGCCCATATGACCGCCATATTTCGTAAATTAAGTGTCACTAACCGAACTCAAGCAGTTATCTTGCTTCAAAATATTGTTTTGTAAAAAAACCTTACAGAAATATTAAAAATTAGGATAATAATTAAGCAGTTATTCGCTACAATGATATCTGGCCTAAACAATATAGGGGATATGCTATGCTCAGCGTTTTGCTTACTCAGTTTGTTTTAATATGGGCTGTGATTGATCCTATTGGTTCGATCCCGGTTTATCTATCCCAAACCCACCATCTATCCCCACATCAACGCCGCTTGGTTGCTATCAAAGCCATACTTATTGCTACCGGAATTTTGCTCTTTTTTGTTATTGTTGGCCAAATATTACTAGAGGCTATGCAGATCCCACTGCCAGCTTTTCAAGCGGCTGGCGGATTAGTACTACTCTTATTTGCTCTAACAATGATCTTTGGTGAGAGCAAAGTTGAGCAAGAGTGCAAACTTAGCGAACAAGAATTACAACATTCAGAACTTGGTGCATTAGCGGTTTACCCACTTGCTGTACCTTCTATTGCATCCCCAGGAGCCATGATGGCAGTTGTGATGCTAACCGATAACAACCGCTATTCATTTATCGACCAAGCTATCACAACCTCCGTTATGCTAAGTGTGTTAGTCATCACTCTTATCCTGCTACTAGGAGCGAGTAAAATCCAACGCTATATCGGAGATGTGGGTGCTGCGATTATCAGCCGAGTGATGGGACTTATTTTGGCTGCTGTTGCCCTAAATAACTTATTAATCGGGATTCGAGACTTTTATCTAGCCAGTTAGACTTTTGGCTAATACTCCTCTTTTTTTATGCCAGCGAATCACTAAGATCGCTGGCATTTTTATCGCTATTTTTATCTTTTGCTCGACTAAAGTTGCACGGCGCACTGTTGATTCCACTGTTATGGTTTACTGAAACATTTTATTAACAAACCAACAAGAACAGACAAGGAGATAACCATGGCATTTGAATCTAAACATCATGCCGAGGCCTACTGGAAGGAAAACCTCACCACTATGTGCAACTTACTCGCTATCTGGTTTTTAGTCTCTTATGGCGCCGGAATTTTATTTGTTGATGCACTAAATACCATTCAGATTGGCGGATTTAAACTGGGGTTTTGGTTTGCTCAACAAGGCGCTATCTATGCTTTTGTCATTTTAATTTTCGTCTACGTGCTTCGCATGAACGCCCTTGATCGTAAATACAAAGTACAAGAAGACTAAGGTGAGAACATGGATATTCAAACTTGGACATTTATCATTGTTGGAATCACATTTGCTGTCTATATCGGTATTGCGATTTGGTCACGAGCAGGATCCACCAGTGAATTTTACGTGGCAGGTGGTGGCGTTCACCCCGTAGCAAATGGGATGGCAACCGCAGCAGATTGGATGTCTGCCGCTTCCTTTATCTCCATGGCCGGAATTATCTCTTTTATTGGTTATGATGGCGGCGTGTATCTCATGGGATGGACGGGAGGATATGTCTTATTAGCCCTGTGCCTTGCCCCCTACCTACGTAAATTTGGTAAGTTTACAGTCCCCGATTTTATCGGAGATCGTTATTACTCAAAAACAGCCCGTATGGTTGCTGTGTTTTGCGCCATCTTTGTCTCTTTTACTTATGTTGCAGGGCAGATGCGAGGGGTTGGTGTCGTCTTTGCGCGCTTCCTCGAAGTTGATATTAATATGGGCATCATGATCGGAATGGGGATCGTCTTTTTCTATGCCGTTATGGGGGGCATGAAAGGGATCACTTATACTCAGGTAGCTCAATATTGTGTTTTAATTTTTGCTTTTATGGTTCCTGCGATCTTTACCTCTTTGATGATCACAGGATCTCCCATTCCACAGATTGGTTTTGGTTCAACGATTAATGGCAGTGAAACTTATCTCTTAGAAAAACTCGATGGCATCACTCAAGAGCTTGGATTTACCGCCTATACTGATGGCTCGAAAAGTATAGTTGATGTCTTCTTTATTTGTGCCGCCTTAATGGTGGGAACAGCGGGACTACCTCACGTTATTATTCGCTTTTTTACCGTCCCTAAAGTTAAAGATGCTCGAATATCTGCCGGATGGGCTCTAATTTTTATTGCTATTTTATACACCACAGCGCCTGCTGTTGCCGCTTTTGCCAGAATCAATTTGATCGACACCATTAACGGTCCAGACATGAAAGGAGTCAGTGCTGAACAAGCGCCAAGTTGGGTCACTAATTGGGAAAAGACAGGGCTGGTCTCATGGCAAGATAAAAACGGTGATGGCAAGATGTTCTACTCTGGCGATGATCGTAATGAGATGACCATCAACCGCGATATTATTGTGCTCGCAAGTCCAGAGCTGGCCAAATTACCCAATTGGGTCGTTGCACTGCTGGCAGCGGGCGGGTTAGCAGCCGCACTATCAACAGCAGCAGGACTTCTGTTAGTTATTTCAACCTCTATCTCCCACGACCTACTGAAAAAAGGCTTCAAGCCTAATATGACCGACAAACAAGAACTCCTAGCGGCTCGGCTTGGGGCCATTGTCGCAATAGTTGGTGCCGGTTATCTGGGGATTAACCCGCCAGGCTTTGTGGCGCAAGTTGTTGCCTTTTCATTTGGCTTAGCCGCCAGTTCGTTCTTCCCTGCCATTATCTTAGGAATCTTTTATAAGCGTATGAATAAAGAAGGAGCAATCTCAGGCATGATTGCTGGTATCGCCTTTACGACGGCTTACATCATCTATTTTAAATTCATCAATCCAGCAGCAAATACACCTGAAAATTGGTGGTTTGGGATCAGCCCAGAAGGCATTGGTACCCTGGGGATGTGTTTAAACTTTGTAGTTGCAATTGTGGTCAATAAATTTACGGCAGAAGTACCTAATGATGTTCAAGAAATGGTGGAGTCTATTCGCTATCCTCAAGGAGCCGGAGAAGCCCACGATCATTAACGAGTAATGGGTCAGAGTAAAATACCCATACCGCAATGTGGCGCTAAGGTAATTAACTTAGCGCCATTAAATTAGACGGGCTCAGATAGCCTCTGTTTCTTTTGCTGCTGAGTAATTTGGTTCAATAATGCGCGCAATTTTAATGGCTTAACTGGTTTGGATAAATAGGCAAACCCTTGAGTCTTAACCCGTTCTTGGATTGCCGTTGTCCGGTCTGCGCTGATCACTACCCCAGCAAACTCTTGCCCCAGTCGTAAACGACACTGCTGCAATACTTCCAGTCCCGTTTGCCCTCGATCTAAATGAAAGTCAGTTAGGATCACCTGAGGCTGCCACTGTGGCGTAATATGCTGCAGAGCCGAAAATAAATCGGGAGCTAATCGAACATCACACTGCCAACGACTCAACACGCCTTTCATCGCCGCTAAAATAGGGGCTTCATTATCAACACATAATACTCGCAACCCTTGTAAAGAGTGGCTCATTTCTTGAGAAGTCGTGCGAGCGATAGGTTTAGCTTGCGCTACGGTAGCTCGCGATACCTGTAATGAGAAAACCGTTCCTTTGCCGGGCCAAGAACGCAGATCGAGTGAATGATTTAGCACCCGAGCAATACCTTTTGCTATTGCTAATCCTAACCCCAGTCCTTGTCCCTTAATATCTTGATCAAAACGGGTAAACTCATCAAAAATTTGTGCTTGTTTACTCGCTTCAATACCCGGCCCGTTATCCCAAACTTCAATCAATAAATCATCCCTTTTACGGCGAACGCCAAGCAACACTTTTCCTCCTGGGTTATAACGCAATGCATTTGTTAAAAAATTCTGTAATGCGCGACGTAATAACTTAGGATCGGAGTAGATCATAGCTTGCGTATTGATCAATGAAAACTGAGTTCCTTGCTGCTGAGCTAAAGCGTTAAACTCGGCATTTAATGTATTTAACACATCACTTAATGCAAAAGCATGTACTTGAGTATTAAGCTTACCCGCTTCTAATCGTGAAATATCCAACAGATCTGAAATAAGATCTTCAGCCGCTTCTAATGAGCTTTCAATATGGCGCGCCAGTTGCTGACTTTCAGGATCTTGAGCCACCTCTGCCAGAGAAGATGAAAATAATTTAGCTGCATTTAAGGGCTGCATAAGATCATGACTCACTGCGGCCAAAAAACGGCTTTTTGAATGTGCTTGTCGCTCTGCTTGCTGAGTCGCAACCACTAGGCGACGATTTAATTGTTCTAACTGCTGGGTCCGTTGTTGAACACGCGCTTCAAGATTTTCATTCGCTTCTTGTAATGCACCTTCCGCTTGGCGAAAAGCCGTAATATCGGTAAAACTCATCACAAAGCCGCCACCTGGCATCGGATTTCCTTGAACCTCGATTACTTGCCCATCAGGACGAATGCGAGATGAGGTATGGGCGGTACCTCGTTTTAAATGTTCCACTCGTTTTGCCACATGCCATTCAGGATCTCCCGGACCACACAAACCCATTTGCGCATTATGCCGAATAACATCTTCTATCGGTCGCCCAACTTGAATTAAACCTGCAGGGAAGTGAAACAACTCCAAATAACGCTGATTCCACGCAACCAAATACAGTTTTTTATCAACAACAGCAATGCCTTGGCTAATATGTTCAATCGCACCTTGTAATAAGCCACGACTAAAATCAAACAGTTCAGAAGCCTCATCAACAATGGTTGCCACCTCTTCTAACTGCATATTTCGCCCCTCTAGAGCCGAGCTTAATACTAAACGTGCTGTCGAGGTTCCAAACACTCCAGCTAGCATCCGTTCGGTATGACGAATTAAATTGGCTGAAGCCAGCTGGGAAGAGACTAAGGGCTGATGTTGTTGACTGTATTGCGCAAAAGCCTGACGAGTCCGTTTTCGACCAACAAAACGGGCCACCAGCATTTCTAATTCAGCGACAGTAACGCGAGTTTGATATAAACGACCACTATCTTGCTCTGGTACTGGAACCCCAACAAAGGAGGCGGCCTGCAATCGTTCTGTTAAGCTGGCACGCGATAGTAATGACACCACAACATAACACAGCAAATTGGCTAACAAGCTGAGAAACATCCCCCAATCGGTTATCGACACCTCAGCCGCCAATAGAGTTGGCGGAGGGGTTAAAAGCCATAACACCACATTTGTTTCACCATTGCCCGCCAGTAGATCAGCTTGCTGCATTAAGGTTAATAACCAGAGTGTAATCCCCACGGCTAAACCACAAAACACCCCGTTACGATTGCCTTTACGCCAATAAATACCGCCAATTAATGCAGGAGCAAATTGTGCCATCGCCGCAAAAGCTAATAGACCAATGGTTGCCAACGAAGAGATAGATTCTAAAGCTAAAGCAACGCCCCATGCTGCCAATAGAACCAAGCCAATTAATAGCCGACGAATTTTTAACAGCACTTGAGAAAAGGCTTTAAAACTGCGTTGCGGGATCGGTAAGCGACGCAGCAATAATGGCAAGACTAAGTCGTTCGATAACATAATGGCAAGGGCAATGGTTGAAACAATCACCATTCCAGCAGCGGCAGATGTTCCCCCTAAAAAAGTTAAAATAGCCAACCAGTTATGTTGCAAATAGAGCGGTAAGTTAATGATTAAAGTATCGGCTGAAACCGTAGGTAAGAGTTGCTGACCTAAAATGGCTATAGGTAAAACACCCAACCCCATCAATAGTAGATAAAGAGGAAATACCTTGCGTGCTAAATGCAGATCTTTAGGCTGCTGATTTTCGACCACTATGGTATGAAACTGACGCGGCAAACAGATAATTGCCGTCATCGCCAGCAGAGTATGAATGGCGAAGGTTGGCCAATTAGGAGCCTGCCAACTAAATGATGACATTGAAAGTATGGTTGAACTGACTGGCGGTTGAATCAGCCAGAACACAGCAAACCCAGCTAGCAACAAAAAGGCCACTAACTTTAATAGCGACTCAAAGGCTACCGCTAACATTAAACCACGGTGATGCTCTGTTGTATCGATATGTCGCGAGCCAAAGACTATCGTAAACAGAGCAAGCAGCAAGGTAAGCATGAACATAAAATCAACACGCCCCCACTTTTGAACTAACGTCTGAGATAACTGAGGAGCAATTTGTTCAACCCCAAGGGCTATACCTCGCAATTGCAGTGCGATATAAGGCAAAATGCCCAACAGTGCAATTAAGGTTACTGCGACCGCTAAGGCTTGAGATTTACCATAACGAGCGGCAATAAAGTCGGCAATGGAAGTAATATGCTCGCGCTTAGCAATTAAGATAATCCGCGCTAGCACTCGCCATGCAAAGACAAAAACCAGAATCGGTGCAAGATATATTGGAACAAAAGACCAGGTATCATCACTGGCTTGCCCAACCGTGCCGTAGAAAGTCCACGAGGTACAATAAACCGCAATAGAGAGGCTATAAATCCAAGGTCGCCAGCGTGCTAACCACTGCCGTTTTTTATCGCCATACCAAGCAATACCAAATAAGACGATCAAATAACCCAATGAAATTAAAGTGACGACCCATCCTTGGCTCATGCTTCCTTCCTTTAACAAACTTAGCGTGTTGCTTTTTTGTTAAAGCCTACGGAGAAACCAGCTAAGTCTCAATCGTACAGATGAAAAAATAGCGGCTTTCGTGAGCCGCTATTTATTTTTATTCGTTTGTTACATTCAATTAGGCAGAAGCTTTTGCTTGCTCGGCATAATTAGTGTGACGCTTAGGTTCCATTTTCATAAAGAAGACAGGCAGCGCCATCACCGCCATTACCCAGAAAACATCTGCGCTCCAAATACCATAAATCCATCCACTCAATGTGGTCAGAACTGCCATAACAGCCCCTAATGGAATCGCATTATACAACGCCTGTAATGCCACCATCTGATTGCTTGGTGCATGTTGAATATAGCGAATTGCAGCCAAATGCGCGGTAGCAAACGTAATGGCGTGTAACGACTGCACCGCAAACATTACCCAAAGGTCGGTACTCGATGCGGTTACCCCCCAGCGAATCAGTACACCAACAGCAGCGAGACGGAACATGTTGGTAATTGTCCAACCAGAAAATAAGTGCTTACTAACGGCAAAGATAGCGACTTCTGCGACCACACTGAAACTCCAAAGGTAACCAATGGTCGCTTCATTAAAGCCCGCCACTTCCTTCCAATAAATAGAGCTAAAGCCGTAATAAGCTGCATGGCTACCTTGAATTAGGGCATTGATCAGCAAAAAGCGCAGTACCGTTGGATCTTTTAATAAACTCAAAACAGCCGGTCGTACCTGATCTTGTTCTTGATCATCAACAGGGACAATGGCAGGTAGATGCATGGTACGAAGTAAAGCAAATGCCAAACCAGCGGCTGCGACCCAAGGAATTACGTCAGCACCATAACGGTCAGCCATTAAACCCACGACAGTAGAGCCCGCAATAAAAGCAATCGAGCCCCATAAACGTGTACGTCCATAGTCAAGATGACCATCTTTAGCATAGTGATTGGCAAGAGCATCGGAGATAGGAACAACAGGGCCAGCGGCAAGGTTAAAGAAGGTGGTAACCAATGTAAGTGCCCACAAACTTCCACCGCAGTAAATATAAACAATACAGGAGATAAGCCCTAATAAGCTAAAGCCGCGTAATGCTGGAATTAGGTGGCTCACTTTATGAATGCGAGGCGTCAAGACAAGGTTGGCAGCACAACGAACCGCAAAACCTAAACCTAATAAAACACCGATATCTGCGGCATCAACCCCAATGTGAGCAAACCATAATGCCCAAAAAGGTAAATAGACCCCGTAGGAGAAGAAAAAACCAACCAAATATTGAGAAGTCCAACTAAATGGGCTGCTACGAAACATGAATCATCCTGAAAATTAAAGAACGTGATAAAGAGCACATATTATGCCTAAATCACGCCCTCTCTTTTGTGCTATCAAACGCAAAAATAGCATTCCTATTCATACTAAATGCCACATCAAAATCACTTATCTAGAGCACAAAAGTCAATGTAATACCTCTGCAATGCTATTAGGTAGCACCCAATCTTACCCTATGCGCCTAAAGTCTAATTGTAAAACACCTTCTTCTATCACAAATTATTAACAAGTGAGACCTCTAATCGACTAATTCTGTAAATGGACATCGCGAGTCAACTCAAGGAGAACCGAATGAGTGAAGCACATATTTTTCCCGTTAATGCTCAACTAGCTAATCAAGCCCACATTAACGATGAGCAATACCGCGAGCTGTACCAACAATCGATCATCAACCCTGAAGGCTTTTGGCGCGAACAAGGCAAAATACTGGATTGGATAACCCCTTATAGCAAAGTGAAAAATACCTCTTACGATCCGGGCCATGTCAGCATTAAATGGTTTGAAGATGGAGAACTTAATGTCTCTGCAAACTGTATTGACCGCCACCTACCAACCAAAGGGGATCAGGTTGCAATCATTTGGGAAGGTGATGATCCCAACGATCACGCTCATATCACCTACAACGAACTCCACCAGCAAGTCTGTCAATTTGCCAATGCCCTAAAAAGCCAAGGCGTACGCAAAGGGGATGTTGTGTGCTTATACATGCCGATGGTCGCAGAAGCCGCAGTCGCGATGTTGGCCTGTACTCGCATAGGTGCTGTCCACACCATTGTATTTGGTGGCTTCTCTCCTGAAGCTCTTGCGGGACGAATAATCGACTCCAATGCAAAAGTTGTGATCACCGCAGATGAGGGCGTCCGAGGTGGGCGTGCTGTACCTCTTAAACAGAATGTCGATCAAGCTTTACTGCATCCTGAGGTCATTTCAGTGGAAAAAGTTGTGGTATTAAAACGCACCGGCAGCCCTGTTGAGTGGTTTAGTGAGCGTGATGTGTGGTGGGATGACATCACTGCAGTTGCTTCAACCCACTGTGAACCAGAAGCGATGAATGCCGAGGACCCACTGTTTATTCTCTATACTTCAGGCTCAACCGGAAAACCGAAAGGAGTGCTTCATACTACGGGAGGTTATTTGGTTTATACCTCCCTTACCTTTAAGTATGTCTTTGACTATCAAGAAGGTGATATCTATTGGTGTACCGCTGATGTGGGTTGGATAACCGGACACAGTTATCTGGTTTATGGTCCTCTTGCCAACGGAGCAACAACCTTACTGTTTGAAGGTGTCCCTAATTATCCAGCCACAAATCGAATGAGCCAAGTCGTCGACAAACATCAAGTAAATATCCTCTATACCGCACCGACTGCAATTCGAGCCTTAATGGCAAAAGGAGATGAAGCCATCGTTGATACTTCACGCCACTCACTGCGTATTATGGGCTCGGTTGGTGAACCGATTAATCCAGAAGCATGGGAGTGGTATCACCGCACAATCGGAGACAGCCGTTGCCCTATTGTTGATACTTGGTGGCAAACCGAAACGGGCGGCATCTTAATTACCCCACTACCAGGAGCGACCGATCTAAAACCGGGCTCAGCAACACGACCTTTCTTTGGCGTACAACCGGCCTTAGTCGATAATCTTGGTAATATTTTGCCAGGAGCAACCGAGGGTAACTTAGTTATGCTCGATTCATGGCCAGGGCAAATGCGGACTCTCTGGGGTGACCACGAGCGCTTTGAACAAACCTATTTCTCTACCTTTGCTGGCATGTATTTTACTGGCGACGGCGCTCGTCGTGATGAAGATGATTACTATTGGATAACAGGCCGAGTAGATGATGTATTGAATATTTCAGGTCACCGGATGGGAACCGCTGAAATTGAATCGGCTCTGGTTGCCTTTAATAAAATTGCAGAAGCTGCCGTTGTTGGGGTTCCACATGAAATAAAAGGCCAAGCTATTTATGCCTACATCACGCTAAATGACGGCGAAATACCTAGCGCTCAGCTGCATAAAGAAGTCAAAGATTGGGTGCGAAAAGAGATTGGGCCTATCGCAACACCAGACTTTCTTCACTGGACAGATGCCTTACCCAAAACGCGCTCGGGCAAAATTATGCGTCGAATTCTTCGTAAAATTGCCACCGGAGATACCAGTAACTTAGGTGATACCTCAACCCTCGCCGACCCAAGTGTGGTTGAAAAACTGATCGCAGAAAAACAGCAGCTCTTATAGCCATTACCACCGCAATACCCTCCATCTATCCAGTTGAGCCCAACTTCTCTATTGGGCTCTTTTTTCATTCAATTCTAGGTCGGTATCACTGCGCTCAGGCAAGAAATTGCTTTCAGTTGGTGAATTTTTCACTGCTTTATTATGGATTCAGTACATTTTCTGCTGCTGATTTCTCATTTTTATTTCATGCTTTTTCAGTATTTTTGATCCTTGTATGACAAAGCATCACAAAAAATGAAAAACATTGGGATTTCCTAGGCTTATCGAAATGAACTTGTTATGTTAAACGGCGTCTAATTCAACACCTCCAAACTAATACAGCGTACACGTGTTAGCAGAAAAAAGTGGTGATTAGACCAGTATTTTGCTGCGATTTGCGGTGAAATCTCTATAATCGCTAAACAAACTTAATTTGGCAGCGTATAAAACGGACACAAGGAAGCCCAGTTGCAGAGATTTGCAACTTACTTAACTAAATCGCCTAAAAAGAGTGAAATTACGTCAAGATGTCGACCGTTAAACGAATTTTATTGATCAATGGCCCAAATCTAAATCTATTGGGTCTGCGAGAGCCAGGACACTATGGCAATGATAGCTTAGACAGTATCGTGTCCGCTCTAACTGCCAAATCAACCGAACTCGGTGTGACTTTAGAGCACATTCAATCCAATGCTGAGCACGAGATTATTGATGCCATCCATCAAGCCTACGGCAAGGTAGACTTTATCATCATCAATCCAGCCGCATTTACCCATACCAGCGTTGCTATTCGTGATGCCCTACTTGGTGTGGCGATTCCATTTATTGAAGTGCATCTGTCTAACGTTCACGCTCGGGAGCCATTTCGTCACCACTCTTACCTTTCCGATAAAGCGGTTGGAGTAATTTGTGGATTGGGGAAAGACGGTTATGAATTCGCCCTGACTGCTGCGGTTCGTCGCCTGCAATCAGACAGCTAACTGAACAAAATATTACAAAGAGAAAGATAATGGACATTCGTAAAATTAAGAAGCTAATTGAATTGGTTGAAGAATCAGGTATTGCAGAACTTGAAATTTCAGAAGGTGAAGAGTCAGTACGCATCAGCCGTAGCACCGCTCCTGTAGTTCCTGCGCAGCAATACTACGCACCAGCACAACCTGCAGCTCCTGTTGCAGCGCCAGTACAAGCCGCTCCTGCTGAAGCTCCTGTTGCAGCAGCACCTGAAGTTACAGGCCACAAAGTTCTTTCTCCTATGGTAGGTACTTTCTACCGTTCACCTAGCCCAGAAGCTGCTAAGTTCGCTGAAATCGGCCAATCTGTAAGCGTAGGTGACACTCTATGTATCGTTGAAGCAATGAAGATGATGAACCAGATCCAATCGGATAAAGCAGGTACTATCGTTGCAATTCTAGCGAAAGACGGCGATGCAGTTGAATTCGATCAGCCTCTATTTGTTATCGAGTAATAGAGGTCGATTATGTTAGATAAAGTAGTTATCGCAAACCGAGGAGAGATTGCTCTTCGTATTTTGCGAGCTTGTAAAGAGCTTGGTATCAAAACCGTAGCAGTTCACTCAACTGCTGACCGTGATCTTAAGCACGTATTGCTAGCTGATGAATCTGTTTGTATCGGCCCTGCTCGTGGTACAGAAAGTTACCTAAATATTCCTCGTATTATCAGTGCTGCTGAAATCACTGGTGCCGTTGCGATTCACCCTGGATATGGCTTCCTTTCTGAAAATGCCGATTTTGCCGAGCAAGTAGAGCGTTCAGGTTTCATTTTCGTTGGTCCTAAAGCAGAAACCATTCGTCTTATGGGCGACAAAGTTTCTGCAATCAACGCAATGAAAAAAGCTGGTGTTCCTTGTGTTCCAGGTTCTGATGGCCCACTGGGTAACGACGAAGACAAGAACAAAGCGATTGCAAAACGCATCGGTTATCCTGTGATCATCAAAGCCTCTGGTGGCGGCGGTGGTCGTGGTATGCGTGTGGTTCGCAACGAAAAAGAGATCGTTGAAGCAATTGCAATGACTCGTGCAGAAGCAAAAGCGTGTTTCAACAATGACATGGTTTATATGGAGAAATACCTAGAAAACCCTCGTCATATTGAAGTTCAAGTGCTTGCTGATGGTCAAGGTAATGCTATTCACCTAGGTGAGCGTGACTGTTCAATGCAGCGTCGTCACCAGAAAGTTGTTGAAGAAGCACCAGCTCCAGGTATTACTGAAGAAATGCGTAAGTACATCGGTGAGCGTTGTACTCGTGCATGTATCGAAATTGGTTACCGTGGTGCGGGTACATTTGAGTTCCTATATGAAAATGGCGAGTTCTACTTTATTGAGATGAACACCCGTATTCAGGTGGAGCACACTATCACTGAAATGGTGACAGGTATCGACTTAGTAAAAGAGCAGCTTCGCATCGCCGCAGGCCAACCTCTGTCATACACTCAAGACGATATCAAACTGCGTGGCCATTCAATCGAATGTCGTATTAACGCCGAAGATCCTGTTCGTTTCCTACCATCACCAGGTAAGATCGAGCGTTTCCATTCACCAGGCGGTATGGGTGTTCGTTGGGAATCTCATATTTACACCGGCTACACTGTACCCCCTCACTACGATTCAATGATCGGTAAACTGATCACTTACGGAGAAAACCGCGATGTGGCTATCTCTCGTATGAAGAATGCGCTAAGTGAGATGATCATTGAAGGTATTCACGTGAACGTACCGTTACTGCTTGATATCATGAATGATGAAAACTTCCAGCATGGTGGTGCAAACATCCACTATCTAGAGAAGAAGCTAGGCTTATCATAATTTAAGCTTGCGCTGATAAAAGGTCGCATTACGCGGCCTTTTTTGTTGCCTGTAAATCATAAGATTGCAGGATGCTTGATTTTCCTCAGTGGCACTCAAGAGTAAGTTTTGCCACAATAGCCCACCTTTTTCACCGAGGGGCTCTATAGCTCAGTTGCTATAGTCGCCGCTTAGTTCTTTGTAAATATACTGGAGACGCAGCATGAAGACGCTTTCAGCACGCTATCGTCAGGCTCATCGAGAAGCCAAATGGGCGATAGGTCTAGCGTTAGCTTATTTCATCTGGTGGTATGTCTCGGCCTATGCCTTTGCACCGACAGCGCTACCTAAAGCTATGCCTGAACTATACTGGGGCTTTCCGCTTTGGTTCCTATTGGCCTGTATTATCGGCCCAATTGTTTTTACCATCTTATGTGGCTTAATGGTGAAGTTCATTTATCAAGATATCAGTCTCGATATTGAACCTCTTGAGTCACAACCAAACGATCCTAATCAAACCAAGGGCCAAGAGCATGAATAGCCAAATTCTGATCCCACTTGTGCTGTATTTAGCGGCGGTTTTTGGCGTTGCCTTTATGACTCGTCGTCATCGCGGAAAAGGTGGCTTTCTTAACGAGTATCTCGTCGGTGGACGCAGCATGGGAGGTTTTGTCCTTGCCATGACGCTTGCGGCAACGTACGCCAGTGCCAGCTCATTTATTGGCGGTCCTGGTGCGGCTTATAAAATGGGTCTAGGTTGGGTGTTACTTGCGATGATCCAGCTTCCTGCCGCTTGGTTAACTCTTGGGGTTTTAGGCAAAAAGTTCGCTATTGAAGCCCGTCTACACAACGCACTGACTCTTAACGATATTCTTTATGCCCGCTATAAAAATCGTGGTGTTGTTATTCTGGCCTCGATCGCTCTATTACTCGCGTTCTTCGGTACTATGGTGGTGCAGTTTGTAGGGGGAGCGCGTCTACTACAAACGGTTACAGGCCTCTCTTACAATGAAGGCTTGATGATCTTTGCCGTTACCGTCGGACTTTACACCACCATTGGTGGATTTCGTGCTGTGGTCATGACCGATACTATTCAAGGGATCATGATGATCATCGGTACCATCGCCCTCTTAATTGGTATTGTTCATGCCGGTGGTAGCATGGGTGAGCTGATGACCAAACTGCATCATATCGATCCAGCACTCATTACCCCTTATGGTCCAAACCACTTCTTAACCGAACCTTTCATGTTAAGTTTTTGGGTCTTAGTCTGTTTTGGTGTAATCGGTCTACCCCATGCTGCTGTTCGTTGCATGTCATACAAAGACAGTAAATCGCTGCATAAAGGTATGGTGATCAGTACGGCCATGGTTGCGTTCTTAATGCTAGGTATGCACTTGGCGGGCGCATTGGGACGTGCCATTGTCCCTGATGTTGCTAGCCCAGATCAGATCATGCCAACCTTGATGATCTCAGTTCTTCCACCGCTAGTTGCTGGTATTTTCTTAGCGGGTCCAATGGCGGCCATTATGTCGACCATCGACTCTCAGTTGATCCAAGCTTCAGCAACCTTACTAAAAGATCTGTACATCAACTACATCAACCCAAGTATTGCTGAAGGGGAAGAAGCACAAACCAAACTGCCGAAACTGTCATTATGGGTTACTGGCATTTTCTCTGGCTTAGTCTTTGTGGCAGCAATGAATCCACCTGATATGATCATCTGGCTAAACTTGTTAGCTTTTGGCTGTTTACAAGCGGTTTTCTTATGGCCTCTAGTCTTAGGTCTCTATTGGAAGAAAGCCTCAGCAGCCGGTGCTTACGCCTCAATGATTGTTGGTTTAACGACCTATATCAGTCTGTCGTTTATCAAACCCGATATGGGCGGCGTTCATGCCATCGTTCCAACATTAGCACTTGGTTTTATCGCTTTTGTTGCTGGCAGCCTATTAAAACCAGTTGCTCACACTCAGCCACAACAAAGTGTCTAAAGTGAGTGCCTAACGGCGGCAAAATACGCTACAATTAGCGCAATCGAAAGATAGTACATCACTTTGTACTATCTTTTTTTTGTCCATAACATCCTCGATCAACCCGGATTTCCCATGGGGATTGGCGAAAAAATATGCTAGACTCCGCCCCCTATTGTGTTGATCAGAAACTATAAGCGAATTAACCATGCCTTGGATTCAATTAAAACTGAACGCAACTGCAGAAAATGCAGAAGCAATTGGCGATATGTTAATGGAAGAGACAGGCGCACTTTCTGTCACTTTCCTTGATGCACAAGACACGCCAGTGTTTGAGCCGTTGCCAGGTGAAACCCGCCTTTGGGGTGATACCGATGTGATCGGTTTGTACGATGCTGAAGCCGACATGGATTTCGTGCAAAGCATGCTAAAAAACAGCCCACTATTGGCTGATGATTTTGCTTATAAAATCGAGCAACTTGAAGATAAAGATTGGGAACGTGAATGGATGGATAACTTCCACCCAATGCGTTTCGGTCGCCGTCTATGGATCTGCCCAAGCTGGCGTGAAGCCCCAGAACCTGAAGCGGTAAACGTACTGCTTGATCCAGGTCTGGCTTTTGGTACAGGTACTCACCCAACAACATCACTGTGTCTTGAGTGGTTAGATGGTCAAGATTTAACAGGTAAAACTGTTATCGACTTCGGTTGTGGCTCAGGCATTCTTGCTATTGCAGCTCTAAAATTAGGCGCAGCAAAAGTGATCGGTATCGACATCGATCCACAAGCAATTTTAGCTTCTCGCGACAACGCAGAGCGCAATGGCGTTGCTGATAACCTAGAGTTATACCTACCGCAAGATCAGCCAGAAGGCATCCAAGCAGATGTAGTTGTGGCGAACATTCTTGCCGGTCCTTTACGTGAACTTTCACCGGTAATTAAGAGCCTTGTGAAAGATGGCGGTGAGCTTGCGATCTCTGGTGTTTTAGAGTCACAAGCAGAAGATGTTGCGACTTACTACAGCGACGAATTGACTCTTGAACCTGTTGTTGCACGCGAAGAGTGGTGCCGCATTTCAGGTCGTAAAGCGTAATTCGACGTTCTAGGGTCTGTTTTACCTGACTTTTTTTCGTTATAAGAATCGGCCAATCGGTTGAATATCATACGGTTTTAAAAAAGAAAAACTGAATGCTCAATTATTGGCCTTTTCAGAACGGGAAAAAATGCGTAAAATGCGCGCCCTTACTGACACAGTTAGGTACGAACATTTTGCAAATCGGTCCTTATCAACTAAAAAACCAGCTGATAGTTGCTCCTATGGCAGGCGTGACCGATCGGCCATTTCGTGAGTTATGCCTTCGCTATGGTGCAGGCATGGCAGTTAGCGAGATGATGTCGTCTAATCCGGATCTGTGGAAAACATCAAAATCAATGAATCGAATGGTTCACGAAGGTGAATCCGGCATACGTTCGGTTCAGATTGCAGGCTCTGATCCTAAGTTGATGGCCGAAGCTGCACAATTTAGTGTTGAGAACGGTGCGCAAATCATCGATATCAACATGGGTTGCCCAGCTAAGAAAGTAAACAAACGGTTAGCCGGTTCTGCTCTGCTGCAATACCCGCACTTGATTGAAGAAATTCTAAAAGAGGTGGTTGGAGCGGTTGATGTGCCTGTTACGTTGAAAACACGTACGGGTTGGGATACAGAGAATCGAAACTGTGTCGATATAGCAAAACTCGCCGAGCAATGCGGCATACAAGCCCTCGCCCTTCATGGTCGAACTAAGGCTTGCATGTACAAAGGCGAAGCGGAATATGACTACATTAGAGCGGTGAAACAAGCCGTCACTATCCCGGTTATCGCAAACGGTGATATCGATAGCCCTGAGAAAGCGCGCTTTGTACTCGATTATACGGGTGCCGATGCTCTGATGATTGGCCGACCTGCACAAGGAAAGCCATGGATTTTTCGTGAAATCCACCATTATTTAACAACTGGCGAGCATCTTGCTCCTCCATCATTTGATGAAGTCAGCGAGATCATGTTGGGACATGTTCGTGAACTCCACCGTTTTTACGGTGAGTACTTAGGGTTGCGCATTGCACGTAAACACGTGTCTTGGTACTTAAAAGAGCATGCACCAGCAGGAAATTTCCGCCAGACCTTCAACGCTATCGAAGATGCCAATGAGCAGATCGATGCGCTGCAAGGCTACTTCGAAAACGTTGCATAAATACTAGAAGAGCTTACAGAATATGTTCGAACAAAATCTGACTTCCGAAGCATTAACAGTAACAACTGTAACTTCACAAGACCAAATCACACAGAAGCCACTACGTGACTCTGTAAAGGCGTCTCTTAAAAACTACCTAGCTCAATTAAACGGTCAGGAAGTCAACGATCTGTACGAGCTAGTGCTGGCAGAAGTTGAGCAACCACTACTAGACACTATCATGCAGTACACTCGCGGTAACCAAACTCGCGCAGCAACTATGATGGGTATCAACCGTGGTACGCTACGTAAGAAGCTAAAAAAATACGGTATGAACTAATCGCTTTGCGATGAATTCAGACAGAAAAAGGGCGCTAATTTCTTAAGTTAGCGCCCTTTTTCATTATTAGGAATCACCCACCAGCAATACGCTTTCTACTACTCTACAAGCTCTTGCAGCGCGGCAATTAACGCCTTAACCCCAGCTTCGACCTTACTGCGCGGACAACCGACATTCAGGCGTAAATACCCGATGCCTTCGTCACCATAAGT
The DNA here is from genome assembly GCF_003026815.1 of Photobacterium damselae. Classification (GTDB taxonomy): domain Bacteria; phylum Pseudomonadota; class Gammaproteobacteria; order Enterobacterales; family Vibrionaceae; genus Photobacterium; species Photobacterium damselae. The sequence goes on from NZ_PYOG01000024.1 coordinate 30,804, forward strand.
ATCGCCACGCATAATTGCGACTTTATGTTTCTCGATAAGGCACTGCTGAAGCCTATCCATATCAATCTGTAATGGATTTAGATCGATCCAGGCCAGATAGGTCCCATCCGGTACACGATAGTTTATTGCCGGAAACGCGCTGTTAAGCTCACTTGCGACATAATGTAAATTATTCTGCAAGTACGCTGTTAACTCATCAAGCCACGCTTCTCCGTGATTATAGGCACTAATATGAGCGATAACGCTTAAGATAGCAGGTGATGATAATCCATGTGCCGCTTTTAAGATGGTTAGATAGCGTTGCTGAGTCGATGCATCAGCAATAAACGCGTAGGCACCCGTTAAGGCTGGAATATTAAATGACTTCGAACCAGAGCTAACTATCGCCCATTGATTATCTTGTGCTACTTTCGACCATGGAATATAAGATGCAAACGCCATATCCATATGAATGTCATCGGAGATCACCTTCACCTTGTGCTGGGCACAAATCTCAGCCATACGCTCTAGTTCATCACGACGCCAGACTCGTCCCGTTGGGTTATGCGGACTGCACAGTAGTAAAACTTTACACTCTGAGCGCTGTGCCTGCTGCAGGAACACATCCCAGTCAATTTCATAGCTTTGTGCCGTTTTAAGTAAAGGACAAGCAAGCATCTGACGCTGATTTGCTGCAATCATATTGCCAAACGCATCATAAGCAGGCGTTAATACTAAAATGCCTTCGTCCTTCTCACTCCACAATGTGATGAGCTGAGAGACGATATAGATCACCGAAGGCCCATACACCAAATCCTCAGCCTGCAGTTCAGCTTGATAACGTCGCTTAAACCAACCACACACCGCCTGTTTATAATCATCGTGGTTCCAACGACTGTACCCTAGCACGCCATGCTCTAGGCGCTCAGTTAATGCCTGTTGAATGCAAGGAGCTGTCTCAAAGTCCATATCAGAAATAGTAAATGGCAATAAGTCAGCCTGACCAAAGCGATCTTGAACGTAATCCCATTGGGTACAATACGTGCCGTAGCGATTAACAGGTGTTGAGAAATCGAACATAAATACCTCGTTAAAAGACAAGAAAGCGGAGCTCAAAGGCTCCGCTAAGTTGTTACGCTTGTGCTGGCATCAAGCTTTGAATTTCATTTTTAACCATGTGAACTTGCGGACCAATCACCACTTGTAGATTATGTTCATCAAGCTTCACGACCCCAATCGCACCATTAGCTTTTAACACGACATCATTAACCAGAGACATATCTGCCACCGACAAACGCAGACGGGTAATACAGTTATCTAAAGATTGAATGTTCTCAGCACCACCTAGAGCCGCTAAAATTGCTGCACCTTTATAACCTGAGTTTTTCTCACCAGTGACAGCAAACGTTAATTCATCTTTCACTTCAGCCTCACGACCTGGTGTTTTTAGGTTAAAGCGCGTAATCGCAAAGCGGAACACACTGTAGTAAACCACAAACCATACCGCCGCCACCATTGGAACTAAATACCATTTCGTAGCCGTACCTTGCAGCACACCAAAGATTAAGAAGTCGATGATGTTGCCATCGGTATTACCAATCGTCACACCCAATAGACCCATAAGCATAAAGCCAAGACCGGTTAGGAATGCGTGCACCACATACAGAGCAGGAGCAACAAATAGGAATAGGAACTCTAGAGGCTCTGTGATACCACCGATAACACATGCCACGACACCAGATAACAATAACGCTTTTACTTTAGAGCGATTTTCTTTACGCGCACAGTGGTACATTGCTAAAGCCGCACCAGGTAGACCACCTAAGAAAACAGGCATCTTACCTTGTGATAGGAAAGCCGTCGCAGAGCCAGAGAAACCATTAGTTGTGCCACAAGATAGCTCAGCATAGAAAATATTCAGTGCGCCACTTACTGAGTTACCACACACATCCAAAGTACCACCAGCTTCTGTAAAGCGAATTAGAGCAACCAGAATATGATGTAGACCAAATGGCAATAATAGACGCTCACCCGTACCAAATAGGAATGGACCGAATGGACCTGCGTGAGAAATTAGGCTACCGACACCATCAATACCAGCGGCAAAGTAAGGCCAAATTAGAGGAACAACTAGACCAACAAGACCTAAAGATAGCGCTGAAATAATTGGAACAAAACGAGCGCCACCAAAGAAAGCCAATGCGTCAGGCATTTTAAAGGTATAAAAACGAGCATGCAGTTTTGCCACAATAATACCGACAATCACCGCACCTAAAATACCCGTATCAATAGACTCAATACCCAGTACTGATTTCACACCGTATGCCGCTTCTTGCTCTTTATTACCAATCACACCAGCAACAGTTAGGTAGAAGTTCACCGACAGATTTAATGCCGCATAACCCACAAAACCGGCAAACGCTGCAACTCCTTTTTCTTCACGAGCTAAGCCAAGAGGAATAGCTACGGCAAACATGACCGGTAAATAGATAAAGGCAACCAGACCAATCTTGGTCATCCACATAAAGATCAGCTGCAAAATAGTATTATCTAGAAATGGCAGACTCTCTTTTACTGCGCCACTTGATAACGAGCTACCGATACCAAGCAAAATACCTGAAAACGCGAGCAGAGCGACAGGCAACATGAAGGTCTTACCAAGGCTTTGGAAGAACTCCCAGATTGTCGTTTTCTTTGCTGTCTGAGACATAATGGTTACCTCTAACCGGACCGTATATTGGGTAGGGTTCAAATTAGATAAAACGTTTTACCTAATTGAGTTTAAAAAACGCCAACAGAGTGAATTGAAATTATTATGCTGCTGGCGTGCTATACTTGATGGCCCGAATGATAAAACGTTTTATCAACCGTAAACGCTGTCCTGATCACGGAAATATCCTAACAATTTGCCGATTTATAAAATTGTGATCCGGCTAAAACAATCAATTTTGGGTATAACGTTTTACTAAGAATTGCGTCTGGCTAGCAGTAATAGAAAAAAGAACGGGTTATAGTGCAATTAGCTTGCGATGACCGAAAATAAGAACGAAGAGATGACCATTAAGAAAGTCAAAATTACCGATGTCGCCCACCATGCAGGAGTCTCTGTCTCAACTGTATCTTTGGTGCTAGGAAATAAAGGTCGCATATCAGAAGCGACGATTGCCAAAGTTCACCAAGCCATTGATGAGTTAGGTTATGTCTGTAATAAGGCCGCAGCGAACTTGCGATCGCATCAATCCAACCTTATTGGCCTTATTTTGCGCGATATTACCGACCCATTTTATACCGAGGTAACCGCTGGGATCAGCCAAGAGTTGGAACAGCACGGCTTGATGCTGTTTTTAGCCCAAAGTAATAACGATCCGGAAAAACTCAAGCAGTGCGTACAATCTATGGTGCAACAAGGGGTCGCCGGGATCTTATTTAGCCCAGTACGCGGGGTTACTTCTGAGCTCTTAACTATGACCAAACAAGCGGGTGTGCCAACGGTTTGTATTGCTAAAGCATCAGTCAGTAGCGAGGTCGATTATATTGGACCCGATAATAACTTTGCAGCAATACTTGCCACCAAACATCTGATAGAGCAAGGTCATCGTCATATCGCATATGTGGGTGGAAAAAGTGATTCATTAACGCGTGCAGAACGAATTGGCGGCTACTGTTCTACCCTGATGCAATATGGTCTTCCTTTTAAACCAGAATGGATCATTGAATGCAATTCAAGCCAAAAACAGGCAGCGGAAAATATCGAACGACTATTAACTCAGCATCCTAAAATTACCGCCTTATTGTGTCACCGTCCGGCCACAGCCATTGGTGCAATTTATGGTATTAAACGGGCTGGAAAAAATATCGGTCGAGATCAATATATTGGTCAGCAGGTTGCAATATTAGGGTTTGATGATGTTCCAGAGGCAGAGCTTACCGAACCCGCTCTTAGCTTTATTGCTACCTCAGCCAAAGAGATAGGTCATCAAGCAGGAAAACGGCTATTAGCTCGCATGAAGGAGCCTGAATCACCAATCCAGCGTCTGATTTTACCGCCACAATTGATCATTCGAGAATCGGCTTAGGGATAAAACAATACATAACAAAAAAGCTTCGTTATATCTCATTACGAAGCTTTTATTATAAGAGCCCGTTATTACAAGAAACAGTATTATAAAAAACTGCTTTTAAACGTATATGGCATTAGCTTGCAGTGCGTAACGCAAAGTCACACTTATAGGTAATCACACAGATACGCAGTGACTTGTGATACCTGAACCTCAAACGATGAATCGCCCGGAACTTCAAAGTCATCACCTGCGTAATAGGTTTCCCAATCAACATGACCCGGCAGTTTTACCGTAAGAGCCCCTTTAACCACAGTCATACGCTCAGGCGCTGCGGTTCCGAACGTATAAGTACCTGGCTGCATCACACCAACACTGGCGTGATCCCCTGCCGATTCAAAACCTAGTGATACCACTTGGCCTTCAAAATATTCATTTAACTTGATCATGATGGTCCTTATCAAATTACTGCATCATTAAGAGATGACTTCAAGCTATCACAAGGATAAACAATGTAAATGTAATATTTTGCCTGTTGCGCAAAAACTTTAGCAAGGTTCGCACTTTACGATTTTAATTTATCGCAACTCTCAGGATGACGACCACAACAGCGACTCTCTTCTTTGACCACTTCCTCAGGTGTTCCGTGTTCATCGGTCAACGCTTCAAGAATAGAGCAGTGGCTGGCATCATCATCAATATGACCACAACAGGCGTCATTGATTTTTTTTAGTGCTCCACGGATACGTTGCAGTTCGGCAATTTTGCCATCGACCTCAGCCAGTTTTGCTTGAGTAATGGCTTTCACTTCCGCACAACTGTGTTGCGATGCTTCCAGACGAATATCAAGCAGTTCTCGGATCTCATCTAAGCTCAGTCCAATCGCTTTTGCTCGTAAAATAAAGCGGACTCGAGATAAATTATCTTCGCTGTAAAGACGATAGCCACTTTCACTGCGACCTGCTGGCACAATCAGATGATTCTTTTCATAAAAACGTAAAGTATCACTGCTGACATTACACAGCTTTGCCAACTGACCAATTAAATACATCACGACCTATCCTCATAGTGCTCGCCAAAATACAGTGAGCAACCTCAAAAAGCAAACGTTTGCGCAACGTGAGAATTCATGTAAAATAACGCCACATCAAACAGGTCGTTATTTTCTTGGCTCGACAAAATGGTTGTCGGGGCTATTTCCCAACGCTTACCCACAGCTCTTGAGTTGGCGTTGGGAAATATCCTATTCACCGTGTATCAAAGAGATGGTAGCAATGGAAAACGCTCGACCTATTCGCCGCGCACTAATTAGCGTATCAGATAAAACAGGAATTGTTGAATTCGCCCAAGCTTTAGTTAGCCAAGGTGTTGATATTCTATCAACGGGAGGCACAGCTCGTCTGCTAGCCGATAACCAGATCCCTGTCACCGAAGTTTCCGATCACACAGGCTTTCCTGAAATGATGGACGGTCGTGTTAAAACCTTACACCCAAAAATTCACGGTGGTATTTTAGGTCGCCGCGAGCAAGACGATAGCATCATGGCAGAGCATAATATTGCGCCAATAGATATGGTCGTCGTTAACCTTTATCCTTTTGCTGCAACGGTTGCTAACCCAGATTGCACCCTAGCTGAAGCGATTGAAAATATTGATATTGGCGGCCCGACTATGGTTCGCTCTGCCGCTAAAAATCACCGCGATGTTACCATCATTGTGAATGCTGGCGACTATGACCGCGTATTAACGGAAATGGCGGCAAACCAAGGTTCTCTGACTTTAGCAACCCGCTTTGATCTGGCGATTGCAGCATTTGAACACACGGCAGCCTACGACGGTATGATTGCCAACTATTTCGGTACTCAAGTACCCGCTTATGGCGATAGCGAAGAGAACCAAGCCGACTCTATCTTCCCACGCACTTTCAATCAGCAGTTTATAAAAAAACAAGATATGCGTTATGGCGAAAACAGCCATCAAGCAGCAGCATTTTATGTTGAAGCTCAACCACAAGAAGCTTCTGTTGCAACTGCGCATCAGCTACAAGGTAAGGCGCTTTCTTACAACAATATTGCTGATACAGATGCCGCACTTGAGTGTGTAAAAGAGTTTCTTGAGCCCGCTTGTGTGATTGTAAAACACGCCAATCCATGTGGGGTTGCTCTGGGTGACAATCTGCTTGATGCTTATAACCGCGCTTATCAAACCGATCCAACCTCAGCATTTGGTGGCATCATCGCCTTCAACCGTGAGCTTGATGCCGCCACAGCCCAAGCAATTGTTGAACGTCAATTTGTTGAAGTGATCATTGCGCCATCTGTTTCGGCTCAAGCTGCTGAAATTGTCGCAACCAAACAAAATGTACGCCTATTAGAATCCGGTCTATGGCAACAAGAGCACAAAACCACCCAATGGGACAGCAAACGCGTGAATGGTGGCCTACTGGTGCAAGAGCGCGACCAAGGCATGGTGAGCTTACAAGATTTGGAAGTGGTCAGTGAGCGTCAACCAACAGAAGACGAACTACGTGATGCCCTATTTTGCTGGAAAGTGGCGAAATATGTGAAATCTAACGCCATTGTTTACGCCAAAGGAAATATGACTATCGGGGTTGGTGCTGGACAAATGAGCCGTGTGTACTCTGCAAAAATTGCAGGGATCAAAGCCGCCGATGAGAACTTAGAAGTGGCAGGGAGCGTTATGGCTTCTGATGCTTTCTTCCCATTTAGAGATGGCATTGATGCCGCAGCACAAGCGGGAATTAAGTGTGTCATTCAACCGGGCGGTTCGATGCGTGACCAAGAAGTTATTGATGCAGCCAACGAACACGGCATGGCAATGATCTTCACTAAAATGCGTCATTTCCGCCACTAAGCGCTCTGCAACGACAACCGATTAGAAGGATAAAACAATGCAAGTATTGATCATTGGTAACGGTGGCCGTGAGCACGCCTTAGCATGGAAAGTGGCACAAAACCCAGAAGTATCACAGATCTTTGTTGCGCCAGGTAATGCTGGTACGGCTTTAGAACCTAAGGTAACTAATGTAGCTATTGCGGTTGAAGATATCGCAGCGTTAGTCGCTTTTGCCCAAGAGCTGCAAATTGAGCTGACTATTGTCGGACCAGAAGCGCCTTTAGTGCTGGGTGTTGTCGATGCCTTCCAAGCGGCTGGATTAGCCATTTTTGGCCCAAGCCAAGCAGCGTCTCAGCTCGAAGGCTCGAAAGCATTTACCAAAGACTTCTTAGCGCGTCATCAGATCCCAACTGCGCAATACCAAAACTTTACTGAAATAGAGCCAGCATTAGCGTATTTACGCCAACAAGGTGCTCCAATTGTCGTGAAAGCTGATGGCTTAGCCGCAGGTAAAGGGGTGATTGTTGCCATGACGCTACAAGAAGCTGAAGATGCAGTACGTGATATGCTCGCAGGCAACGCCTTTGGTGAAGCGGGTCATCGCGTAGTAATTGAAGAGTTTCTTGATGGTGAAGAAGCCAGTTTTATCGTGATGGTTGATGGTGAACACGTTCTCCCAATGGCAACCAGTCAAGATCATAAACGAGTGGGTAACGGCGATACTGGTCCAAATACCGGAGGAATGGGCGCTTACTCCCCAGCCCCTGTGGTTACCGATGAGATCCACCAGCGTGTTATGGATGAAGTGATCTACCCAACGGTGCGAGGCATGGCTGCCGAAGGAAATCCTTATACGGGCTTCTTATACGCAGGTCTTATGATCATGAACGATGGCACTCCAAAAGTGATCGAATATAACTGCCGCTTTGGTGATCCTGAAACTCAACCAATTATGTTGCGCTTGCAGTCAGATTTAGTCGAACTGTGCCAAGCTGCGATTGATGGTAAATTAAATCACTGCCAATCACAGTGGGATCCTCGTGCAGCAATCGGTGTTGTACTTGCCGCTGGCGGTTATCCTGGCCATTATCACAAAGGTGATGTTATCTGTGGTTTACCGCAGCAAGAAATCGCAGGGGAAAAAGTCTTTCATGCGGGAACATGTGAGCTAGATGGACAGGTTGTTACCAATGGAGGACGAGTGCTATGTGCAACCGCTATGGGTGATACTGTACAACAAGCTCAGCAGCGCGCTTACCAATTGGCTCAACAGATCGATTGGGACGGCATGTTCTACCGCGAAGATATTGGTTATCGTGCTATCAATCGAGAGCAAGCTTAAAACGTTTTGCTCTAACTTTTAGACATTAATGAAAAAACGCGTGTTAGGTTTTACTAACGCGCGTTTTTTATGTCTGTTTTACCTTCCGAAGATCAAGAAAACAGAAGCTAAATTTAAATTCTGTTTATCTAGCTTTTACTGATCATATTCTGCGGCATCACACAATCTTGATTCATCGACGCCGACCACAGAATCTGCTTGGCTTTCACACCTTGCTTTGACTGACTACCCAGTAGCGCCATATAACCTTGTTTAGGTGCAGTAAATTGGACCTTACTATTACCTTGGTAATGAAATGGTAATGCGGTACCAGTTTGACATGAGATAAATGACTGACCTTGCCAATGGCCCTGAATCAAACGCTCACCCTCTTTACGCTGTTTTTTAACAACAGATACCGCTTCATTGGCATAACGGCTAATTTGGGCTAATTCAGGCTCTGCTAGCGGCAATGTCACTTTGTTTACTAGATAACGTTGGTAAATGGCATTACCTTTGCTATCAAAACGAACCGTTAAGCTAAATGGCACCATATGCTCTTCGTAACTCTGAACCCCAGTACGGCTCATCTGACGCAGTACGCCATTTTGCCACTGGTACTCAGACTGATAATGTCCATTTTGTAGAGTATTAACTTGTTCGAATAATTTTAGCGGTGCATTTTGCTGGATATCCAACCAATACAGGGCTGTGGTTTGGTTTTGAGTAATGCCGCCCGTTAGGTGGGCAATGGGGGATAAGGTTGGGTTTGAGGCGTTGTCACCTGCAGCACATGCAGATAGCAGCAGTGGAAGAAGAAAACTAACAATACGCTTAGTCATAAAAAAAACCGCCGAAATAAAAAATATTACCCGGCGGATTATAGATTACTTCACAGAATCTTTCAGTGCTTTACCAGCTACGAATGCAGGAACATTAGCTGCTGCGATTTGGATTTCCGCACCAGTTTGTGGGTTACGGCCAGTACGCGCTGCACGGTGGTTCACTTTAAAAGTACCAAAGCCAATTAGTTGAACCTGGTCACCTTCTTTAAGTGCATCAGTGATGCCATCAAGAGTTGCTTCTAGTGCAGCTTTTGCTTGAGCTTTAGATAGGTCAGCTTTCTCTGCAATCAGGTCAATCAGTTGGGTCTTGTTCATTAGGTTTCCCTTCTAAGGTTTTTCGTAAGACGGGACAACTCTAATTCAAATTACGCCCATGTGGCAAAGGTTTGTCAGCATTGTTTAGCTCATCTGTAGACTCTTTAACCACAAAGTGAGCGCAGCTTCACAAAATGTTACTAAATATAAGTAGTAAATAGTTGTATTTATCTGCTCTAAGCCCGATTAATATAGCCGAATATCTATAGTCATTGACCCTTGGATCCCCATGATACTGCTTACTGTTTACATCACTACCGCCATTGGTGTTTCATTTGTATGTTCGGTTTTAGAAGCCGTTCTACTGAGTATTTCACCCAGTTACATCGCAACACTGAGACAGCAAAACCACCCTGCCGCAGAAAAATTGACTGCGTTAAAGGACAATATTGATAGGCCCCTCGCCTCTATCTTAACCCTAAATACGATTGCTCATACCATAGGTGCGGCAACGGCAGGTGCTCAAGCTACCATCGTATTTGGTAGTGAGTGGCTTGGTGTATTCTCGGGCGTATTAACTATCGCCATTTTATTGCTGTCTGAGATTGTGCCAAAAACCATCGGTGCAACTTACTGGCGTCAATTAGCACCAATGAGTGCCACACTATTACGCTGGATGGTGATCATGCTGATCCCATTGGTATGGATGTCTGAGCAAATTACTCGCCGCCTATCTCGCGGTCATGAACAGCCTAAACTGCGTGATGAAATTTCAGCTATGGCACTATTGGCTCATGAAAATGGCGAATTGGCAGAAGGCGAATCAAAAATTTTGACTAACTTGCTCCAATTTAGAGATGTAAGCGTAACGAAAATTATGACCCCTCGTCCGGTCCTATTTCGTGTAAATGCAGAACAATCGATTAATGAATTTCTCTCAATGCACAAAGAGAGTCCATTTTCTCGTCCATTAGTTTATAGCGAGCAAAATGATAACATCGTCGGTTTTGTCCACCGTTTAGAGCTGTTTGCAGAAAGCCAAGCGGGCCGTGGCCAAAAAGAGCTGGGCACCTTGATGCGTCCATTACCTATTGTGATGAATACTTTTAGCGTACCACAAGCATTTGAACGCCTAATGAAAGAACGCTCACAATTAACTCTTGTCGTAGATGAATACGGTACCGTACAAGGTTTAGTGACCTTAGAAGATATCTTTGAAAGCTTAGTAGGCGAAGAGATTGTCGATGAAGCTGATAAAAATACCGACATGCAACAGCTCGCGTTCCAACGTTGGGAAAAATGGAAACGCACTCATGGCGTGATTGAAAATAAAGACAGCGAATAATGCTTAATTAAAAATCTGCATTAAAGCAAAAGGGCCGCAATAAACGCGGCCCTTTTTGTTTTTCATCTCATCTTGTATTTTTCATACCAGAGTTGTAGATGATCATCATTATGAATTATCACAAACTACTTGCTCTGGCGCAGTACGAGAGGCATTTACGGCTGATACCCCCCAGCCTAAGCCAATTATTACAACCGTTGGAACCACCCAACTCGCATAATAATGATAAAGCGGTAAATTGTGTTCACACCAAGCCGTTACAGCTTCAGGCATAGCTCCCAAAATATGAGTAGCATCTACAATACCAAATCCGGCTGCAGTTGCTACGGCCACCAGCACCATAGTTGAAGATAACTGCTTACGCAAAGGCGCAATTAATAGTAATGCAATCGCAATCGGATGTAGGGCAACAACGGCTGGCAAGGTAATGGCTAACAACTGCTCTAATCCCACATTTGCAATCATACCCGCTAGAATCATAGTAACCCATACACTCTTACTGTACGTCACTTTGCTAAAGGTACGACTGTAAAACTCACTACCTGCTGTCGTCACACCAATAGCCGTTGTCAAACAAGCCAGCACCATTACAACACCCAATAACATGGTGCCAAATGCGCCAAAGTGTAGATTGGTAAACGCCGTTAAGATCTCGCCACCATTGGTAAATTCAACACCTAAATTAGCGCTATTTGTTCCAATATAAGCCAATGATAAATAAACCGCGGCCATGGCTGCTGCGTACATAGCGGCTGCCATTAAGGTGTATTTAGCCGTTGCTCGAGGGCAATCAACCCCCATACTTTTAATGGCACGGAAAATCACCCAGCCAAAACCAATCGAGCCCAAGGCATCCATGGTCATATATCCCTGAGTTAACCCTTCTGCAAATGCGCCATTAACATAAGGACCGGTAGCCATTTCTACTTTGCCCATCGGAAATAGAAACGCAAAGACAGCCATCACAGCCAAAATAGCCAGTAGTGCAGGAGTTAACCATTTACCCACGGTATCCACTAACTTGCCTGGAAATAGAGAGAACAGCACGACAATCAAACAAAACGCAATAGAGAATGGAACTAGAGCACTGTTATCCCCTAAAAATGGAGCAAAGCTAAACTGATACGCCACAGTAATGGCACGGGGAATCACAAATGCAGGACCAATAACAATAAAGACCATAACCCAAAAAGCTGTTGCTAATGGCTTAGGTAGAGCCGCGGTTAAATTATCGGAGCCTTTGACTAAAGCTACCATCACAAGAGCTAAAGCAGGAAGACCTACACCCGTTAGTAGGAATCCCATCATACCGCTCATGAAATTATCACCAGCTTGATAGCCTAAAAAAGGAGGGAAAATTAGATTGCCTGCACCTAGATACATGGCGAAAGTCATAAAGCCTAAAGCGGCAATGTTGCGAGCACTTAACATAGTCTTCCTTTGTTCTTAGTTTGCCTTTCAGCTTGGAAGAAACGTTAAGTGAAATAAGAGAGTGTTAGGTCACTGCCAGCTTCTTCTCAAGCTGACAGAAATTGGGGTATAGCCTGCCAGCTCTAAATAAGGTTCAGAGAGAGCAGAAGGAGAGATTGAGCCATAACCATACGGCTATGCGGCGCATCTAAGCTGTGTACTGAAAAACAGTTCATGGCGATTCCTACTGCGTTAGCTGACAAACAATGACAAGAAGCTCATTACTCCCTGTCGACCCTTTTAGTTATAAAGGGGACAAAATACAAACACAAGCGACAAAATAAAATAAGTAAGATGGGTTACAATTAAGCTAAAAATCAGTTGGATTCACTGGCTTTCAAGTTAAAAATCAGAATTTAAAACTTAACAAATTCACCAAATACCAAACACAAACAAAACAATTGCTCATATTTCACACTAGCTTACTTTATGAAAGCTATTTTTTGCTTAAAAAAGAGACAAAAAAAGAGGAGAACATTATCTCCTCTTCTATATGATCACTACGCGATCTATTAATAGCTGTTATAAAGCAATGCCAATATTGCTGACACCGTCTTCACGAAGTTCGCGGCGAAGACCTTTGATCAATTCAATATCGCGCTTCTCTGCTTCTTTCAATGCGCGGAAAATCGCCCACTGCATATCCCATTCAACACAAACGGCTTCACACTGTTTTTGGTTGTCATTGGTAATTTCGATACCTTCTCGTGCTTGTTCTAAATCAGCCACAGTATCTACTGACAACGAGCTAATTTTTAATACCGTTTCGAGCATCAGGTCACGATCAAGTAAAGCGTGCAGTAGATCAGCAAGTGCCATACACGCATCAATAGCAGGATTGACCGCATACAGATCGAAATCATCAGCAACAGGGACTAACTCTTCCAGTTTCTCTAACTGGTTTTCAAAGTTGATTTTGGCACTCTTAACCGTTAACAACTCCCAAATGCTGTCTAAGATTGAGCGATATTGACGAGCATCAGCAAAATCAGTTTCTGCACAGAAGAAAGCGTAGTTTGGGTACATACGCTCACATAAAGAAGCCATAAACGTTAGATGTTGCCAAGGTTCAAGTTTTTCAAGACGAAGCTGGATTGGGTTTTTTAACATAGGATAATCTGCGATAGTTATCAGCAAGGACTCTGCTTATAAAATCATAAAGGGAATACATATGCACAAACTAGCGATCGTCTCACGGCAACAACAAGCCTATGAACGTCTTTTAGCTGCGACACCTCTACCCTTACTTGAAATCACCAATGATCCCAAGCAAGCGACGATCATTCTAGCAGATCCACCAGAGATCGCAGCTTATCTCGATGATTATCCGCAATTAAAATGGTTACAATCAACATTTGCCGGTATTGATGCCTTAACCAAACCACAATTACGACAAGATTATCACCTAACAAATGTGCGAGGCTGTTTTGGTCCTCTAATTGCAGAATATGTTTTTGGTCAATGGCTTAGTCATAGTCGACACTTTCCTCTATATAGCAAACAGCAGCAGCAACACCAATGGCATCCCCTCCCTTATCAATCCATTGCAGGTAAAACACTGGTTATCATAGGTACAGGCAGTATTGGCCAGCAGCTCGCCCAAGTTGCAAAAGCTTTTCACTGTCAGGTTATCGGGGTTAATCGTCACGGTAACTCTCCCTGTGAGCTGTTTGATCGTATTTATGCCACCGCCCAACTCTCGCAAGCGTTAGAACAAGCAGATGTGATAGTGTCTGTTGTTCCTGCCACCAGCGATACCACCGATCTTTTTAATCACCAAACGTTTAGCCACTGCCATCAAGCCCTACTGTTTAATGTTGGACGTGGTAATGCGGTTAATATTGCCGATCTTTATCAAGCATTGGATCGCGATCAGATCCACCATGCTTATTTAGATGTATTTAAAACCGAACCGTTGGAGCAAAACTCCAAATTATGGGACCATCCTCAGATCTCTATTACCCCTCACATTGCAGCCGAGAGCTTTCCTGCACAAGTTTTTGAAATATTTAAACTAAACTATATTAAGTGGCTAAATAATCAGACACTCAATTATCAAATTGACTTCAGCAAAGGATACTGACTTGTTAAATTACGCTATTTTTAATAACAATTGGGATCTAGTTAAGGATCCTCGGTGATCTTTTCTTTCTGTCTTTGATTAATAATAGATAAAAAAAAGCCCACACCACGGCAACATGGTATGGGCTCTATAATTTAGATTGGTTAATGCTTATTTATGGTATGGCTTAGAAAGCTCATGAACCGCATTAACAAAAACTTCAGCATTTTCAGGTGGAACATCTAAATGAATACCATGGCCAAGGTTAAACACATGACCTGTACCACCGTCACCAAATCCTTCTAAGATAGTCGCCACTTCTTGACGAATACGTTCAGGTTGAGCGTACAGCATTGATGGATCCATGTTACCTTGCAGAGCAACTTTATCACCAATGCGACGTTTTGCTTCTGCAATATCAATAGTCCAGTCTAAACCAACACCATCACAACCGGTTGCTGCGATCTGCTCAAGCCACATGCCTCCATTTTTCGTAAATAGCGTCACAGGTACACGGCGACCTTCGTTTTCGCGAATTAGGCCATCCACAATTTTGTGCATGTAGCGTAAAGAAAACTCGTTATAGTCGCGAGGCGTCAATACACCACCCCATGTATCAAATACCATAACAGCTTGTGCACCAGCTTTAATCTGAGCATTTAAGTATTCAATGACACTGTCTGCTAGTTTATCTAACAATAGGTGTAAAGTTTGAGGCTCGGCATACATCATCTTTTTGATCTTAGTGAAAGCCTTTGAGCTACCACCTTCAACCATGTAAGTTGCCAATGTCCACGGACTACCCGAGAAGCCGATCAATGGCACTTGGCCTTGCAAATCTTTACGGATCTGACGAACGGCATTCATAACGTATTGTAGTTCGCCTTCAGGATCAGGAAGACCAATCTTGTCTACGTCGGCTTTACAAGTAATAGGACGCTCAAATTTTGGACCTTCACCTGCTTCAAAGTATAGGCCTAAACCCATCGCATCAGGGATTGTCAGAATATCAGAGAACAAAATCGCTGCATCTAACTCAAAACGACGCAACGGTTGCAAAGTCACCTCACTGGCTAACTCTGCATTTTTACATAGCGACATAAAGTCACCTGCAACACTACGGGTTGCTCGGTATTCAGGTAGGTAACGGCCTGCTTGACGCATCATCCATACGGGTGTGCAGTCTACCGGCTGTTTTAACAACGCACGTAGATAGCGGTCATTCTTTAATTCGCTCATTAGAGACTCCAACGATTCTGATTAGCCTAAAAGGTCACTAAGGGGCCACAATAGACCATAAAATAACTTGCCTGTCGAACGCGTTATACCGATTAGCACCATTTAGCAAAACGATGGACTAATAGGGATAATCACTCGGTAAGAAATGGGCAAACTATAGCAAAAAAGCGTCAATTCTGCTGATCTTTTCCCTGTTTGATCCGCAATAATGTCTGCTCAATCAGTTCTCGGGCAATCGTTCCTTTCGGTGCAACAGGTGGGAGTTGTTGATAATGGGCCCAAATCGCATCTGTTAGCTCGGCATAATCGGGCTTTAATTCGCCACTTTGATAATCCGCCACAAAAGCCATCATTAAGTTCGATGGAAAAGCCCAAGGTTGACTACCTATATACTGGATATTATCAACAACTATTCCGGTCTCTTCGAAGACTTCCCGAGCCACACATTGCTCCAGTGTTTCACCTGCTTCAACAAACCCGGCGATCACCGTGTACATTCCATTTTTATGACGTGGGTGTTGGGCCAATAGAATAGATTCGTCTTTGCGTACTGCCACAATAATACAAGGCGATAAACGTGGATAATGAACCATATGGCACTGTTGACACCGCATAGCATTTTCATCAGGAGTGAACGTTAATGCCCCTCCACATTGAGTACAAAAACGCTGACTCTTTTGCATATATCCCAACTCCATCGCTCTTGAAGCTAGATTGAACAAAGGGGAAGGAAGAAAAAGTAAGTCACGCAAGGATCGATACTCACCAAGTTCAAGCTGAGGCGGGGCATAAATGGCATAAACAGGGATATGATTAAACTCACCAATATGATGCGCAATTTTAGGATCTATCCCTAACGCTTCGGCACTTAGACAAGGAAGATCATGATTTATCAATAAAATGCCCTGATCATCAACTAGGCACCAATATGCAGTATCTCTCTTTTTTAACATGAATGTCACATCCGTCCTTGCAGGAAAATACGTTTACTGGCAATCTAACCTTATATAAGGAAATGATTCCTTAAGGCTCTCTATATTCGATTAGAGAAACGATCGTTGTCGTAATGTGTAACTAGGTTACCTTACATGAGATCATGAGGGAACGCTCATGCTAAGTAAATTCGAACAGGTCAAAAAAGAATGGGGCGGTCATAATGATGTCATCGACCAATGGCTAATGATGCGCCAACAACTGCTAATTGATTACTGCAAATTGGCAGGTTTACCACCCAATCAATCTGCACGAAATCATCTTCCTACACCAGAACAACTCACCTTCTTTTGTGAACAGCTCATCGACTACATCTCCGCTGGTCACTTCAAAATATACGATATGGTGATGGAACGCTGGCATCAAACTGGCTATTCGCCTACTGAAGAGATCTCAGCTCACTATCAGAAAATTTCTCTGACGACAGAGCCATTGCTGAATTTTGCAGAAGCTTATGTCGCTATCAATGATGATGATAATCTGGCTAATTTCAATCAGCATATTTCCGATCTAGGTGAGTTATTAGAAGTACGCTTTGCCTTAGAAGATAGGTTAATAGAACTGATTAGTGACAGCCTATCTTACCCACCAGGCGCCTAGCCACCAGCTTAAATGCTCGATGGTTTAGATATGTCTAGCAACATAATTAAACGTTGCGAAATGGATAATATAAAAAATAGCCAATAAAAAAGGCACCCGAGGGTGCCTTTTATTTTATCTTGTCGCGGCAAGATTAATCTTCGTCGCTAAGACCTGCGTTAAGCAGTGCAGCTAGATCTTGTGATGCTTGTTCAGCATCGATCTGAGGTGCTACTGGCTCGAACTCAGCATCACGGCTACGTTGACGTCGTTGGTGGTGTGCGAAACCAGTACCAGCTGGGATCAGACGACCAACAATAACGTTCTCTTTCAGACCACGTAGATCATCACGCTTACCAGAAACTGCAGCTTCTGTTAGTACGCGAGTCGTTTCCTGGAACGACGCAGCAGAGATGAATGATTCTGTTGCTAGCGATGCTTTAGTGATACCTAGTAGGTCACGAGCATATGCTGCAGGAGTTTTGCCTTCAGCTTCTAGCTGACGGTTCGCGATAGTTACACGAGAGTATTCTACCTGCTCACCTTCTAGGAACTCAGAATCACCAGGAGCTGTGATTGTTACCTTACGCAGCATCTGACGAATGATCGTTTCGATGTGCTTATCGTTAATCTTAACGCCCTGAAGACGGTAAACTTCCTGAACCTCGTTCACGATGTATTCTGCTACTGCGAACACGCCACGTAGTCGTAGGATATCGTGTGGAGACTCTGGACCATCAGCGATTACGTCACCTTTCTCAACTTTATCGCCTTCGAATACGTTAAGCTGACGCCACTTAGGAATCATCTCTTCGTATGGCTGACCCTCTGCAGGAGTCAGGATTAGACGACGCTTACCTTTAGTTTCTTTACCGAAAGAAACAGTACCAGTAATTTCCGCAAGGATTGCTGGTTCTTTAGGCTTACGAGCTTCGAATAGGTCAGCAACTCGTGGTAGACCACCGGTGATATCTTTAGTACCGCCAGATGCCTGAGGGATACGAGCTAGCGTATCACCAATGCCCACAAGAGCACCGTCATCTAGTTGGATGATTGCTTTACCAGGTAGGAAGTATTGAGCTGGAATTTCAGTACCAGAGATCATTACATCGTTACCGTTTTCATCAACTAGTTTAACAGTTGGACGCATATCTTTACCTGCACCTGTACGCTCTGCAGCGTCAAGTACGGTAATCATAGATAGACCAGTTAGCTCATCAGTTTGACGAGATACAGTCACACCATCGATTAGGTCAACAAACTGGATACGACCTGCCACTTCAGTGATGATTGGCATTGTGTGTGGGTCCCAGTTAGCGATAACTTCGCCAGCTTTAACCTCATCACCGTCGTTCTTAGTTAGGTGAGAACCGTATGGTAGTTTGTAGTTTTCTTTCGTACGGCCAAACTCATCAATGATGGTCATTTCAGACGCACGAGAAGTAATAACTAGTTTACCTTCACCGTTGATTACGAACTTAGCATTCTGTAGTTTCACAGAACCGTTGTTCTTAACCTGGATGCTGTTTTCAGCAGCAGCTGCCGATGCCGCACCACCGATGTGGAACGTACGCATGGTAAGCTGTGTACCCGGTTCACCGATTGACTGTGCTGCAACAACACCAACGGCTTCACCAGTGTTCACTAGGTGACCACGAGCTAGGTCACGACCGTAACATAGCTTACAACAACCGAAGTCGTTCTCACAGGTAACCACAGAACGTACTTTAACTAGGTCAACAGAGTTCGCATCGATAATGTCACACCACTTCTCATCGATTAGGGTGTTACGAGGGATAAGAACTTCTTCTGTACCTGGTTTTAGAACGTCTTCAACAACCACACGACCTAGAACACGGTCACGTAGTGCTTCTTTAACATCACCACCTTCGATCAGAGGCATCATAGAGATACCACCGTGAGTACCACAGTCATCCGCTGTAATTACAACGTCTTGTGCTACGTCTACTAAACGACGAGTTAGGTAACCTGAGTTCGCAGTCTTAAGTGCGGTATCCGCAAGACCCTTACGAGCACCGTGAGTAGAGATAAAGTACTGAAGTACGTTTAGACCTTCACGGAAGTTCGCAGTGATCGGCGTTTCGATGATTGAGCCATCCGGCTTAGCCATCAGACCACGCATACCAGCAAGCTGACGAATCTGAGCGGCAGAACCACGAGCACCTGAGTCGGCCATCATGTATACGCTGTTGAACGACTTCTGCTGTTCTTCTTCACCGTCACGGTTAATAACAGTTTCGAAAGACAGGTTATCCATCATAGCTTTAGCAACTTGTTCGTTTGCTGTTGCCCAGATATCGATAACTTTGTTGTAACGTTCGCCAGCAGTAACAAGACCAGACTGGAACTGTTCTTGGATCTCTGCAACTTCTGCTTCTGCTTCTGCGATCTTAGTGTATTTCGCTTCTGGTACAACCATATCGTCGATACCAACAGAAACACCAGAAAGTGCCGCATATGCAAAACCTGTGTACATGATTTGGTCAGCAAAGACTACAGTCTCTTTCATACCCAATTCACGGTAACAAGTGTTAAGCAGTTTAGAAATTTGCTTCTTACCTAAAGCTTCAGTGTTCACTAGGCTGTATGGCAGACCTTTCGGTACGATAGTCCATAGCATTGCACGACCAACAGTCGTATCAACCAGCTTAGTTTCTGGAGTTAGGTTACCTTGCTCGTCCTTCTTGTACTCAGTAATGCGAACTTTTACACGAGCGTGTAGAGCTGCAGAACCAGTACGGTAAGCTTTTTCAGCTTCAGCAGAACCAGCTAGGTACATGCCTTCACCCTTCGCGTTGATCATGTCACGCGTCATGTAGTAAAGACCCAATACAACGTCCTGAGAAGGTACAATGATCGGATCACCTGACGCAGGCGATAGGATGTTGTTAGTCGACATCATAAGAGCACGTGCTTCTAGCTGTGCTTCTAGAGTCAATGGTAAGTGAACCGCCATCTGGTCACCATCGAAGTCGGCGTTGTATGCCGCACACACTAGTGGGTGAAGCTGAATCGCTTTACCTTCGATTAGGATCGGTTCAAATGCCTGAATACCAAGACGGTGCAGTGTCGGCGCACGGTTTAGCATTACTGGGTGTTCGCGAATTACTTCGTCTAGGATATCCCAAACAACTGCTTCTTCACGCTCAACCATCTTCTTAGCAGCTTTGATTGTAGTCGCAAGACCACGAGTCTCTAGCTTACCGTAGATAAATGGTTTAAATAGCTCAAGTGCCATCTTCTTAGGAAGACCACACTGGTGCAGACGCAGGTATGGACCTACTGTGATAACAGAACGACCTGAGTAGTCTACACGCTTACCAAGCAAGTTCTGACGGAAACGACCCTGCTTACCTTTGATCATATCAGCCAAAGATTTCAGAGGACGCTTGTTAGAACCTGTAATTGCGCGACCACGACGACCGTTATCAAGCAATGCATCTACAGACTCCTGCAGCATACGCTTTTCGTTACGTACGATGATATCAGGAGCAGCTAAGTCAAGCAGACGCTTTAGACGGTTGTTACGGTTGATTACACGACGGTATAGATCGTTAAGATCTGAAGTCGCGAAACGGCCACCATCTAGCGGTACCAACGGACGAAGATCCGGTGGAAGAACTGGCAGTACAGATAGGATCATCCACTCAGGGTTGTTGCCTGACTGTACAAATGCTTCAACTAGCTTCAAACGCTTAGTTAGCTTCTTACGCTTAGTTTCAGAGTTAGTTTCTTCTAACTCTTCGCGCATAAGTTCGATTTCAGCATTAAGGTCCATATTGGCCAATAGTGCTTTAACCGCTTCTGCACCCATCTTAGCGTCAAATTCGTCGCCCCACTCTTCAAGCGCATCTAGGTACTGCTCTTCAGAAAGCAGCTGGCTACGCTCAAGGTTGGTCATACCTGGTTCGATTACTACGTAAGATTCGAAGTAAAGTACACGCTCGATATCACGTAGTGGCATGTCCATTAGCAAACCGATACGAGATGGTAGCGATTTTAGGAACCAGATGTGGGCAACAGGTGAAGCAAGCTCAATGTGACCCATACGCTCACGACGTACTTTGGTCTGAGTAACTTCAACACCACATTTTTCACAGATAACACCACGGTGCTTTAGGCGCTTGTATTTGCCACAAAGACACTCGTAATCTTTAACCGGGCCAAAGATACGTGCACAGAAAAGACCGTCACGCTCAGGCTTAAAGGTACGGTAGTTAATGGTTTCTGGCTTTTTAACTTCACCAAAAGACCATGAACGGATCATGTCAGGTGAAGCTAGACCGATTTTGATCGCATCAAATTCTTCGGTCTTATGTTGTGCTTTCAGAAACTTAAGTAAGTCTTTCACATTCGGCTCCTGTGAGGAGTTGACCCATAAAGGCGCCAGTCATCTGGCGCCTTCATATTTATACCGGAGTAACTAGTAAGTATAGATGACTAGTCTAACTTATTCGTCTTCCAGCTCGATGTTAATACCCAACGAGCGGATTTCTTTCAACAATACGTTGAATGATTCCGGCATACCTGGTTCCATACGATGATCGCCGTCAACGATGTTCTTATACATCTTAGTACGGCCGTTAACGTCATCCGACTTAACAGTTAACATCTCTTGTAGAGTATATGCTGCGCCATATGCTTCAAGCGCCCACACTTCCATCTCACCGAAACGCTGACCACCGAACTGAGCTTTACCACCAAGTGGTTGCTGAGTAACAAGGCTGTAAGAACCGGTAGAACGGGCGTGCATCTTATCGTCAACCAAGTGGTTCAGTTTCAGCATGTACATGTAACCAACAGTTACAGGACGCTCAAACGGATTACCAGTACGGCCATCGAACAACTGAAGCTGACCAGACGATGGAAGATCACCAAGTTGTAGCAACTCTTTGATTGATGCTTCTGGAGCACCATCAAATACAGGTGTTGCAATTGGTAGACCTTTACGAAGGTTCTGAGCAAGAGTCAGCACTTCTTCGTCTGATAGCAGAGCAATATCTACTTTCTGACGAGTATCGCCTAGATCGTATACACGCTGTAGGAATTCACGAATCTTGTGAAGTTCCTGCTGCTGCTTCATCATCTCGTTGATCTTGTCACCGATACCTTTCGCCGCAAGACCTAAGTGAGTCTCTAGGATCTGACCGATGTTCATACGAGATGGTACGCCCAGTGGGTTCAGTACGATATCAACAGTTTGACCTTTCTCATCGTACGGCATGTCTTCAACAGGGTTGATCTTAGAGATAACACCCTTGTTACCGTGACGACCCGCCATCTTATCACCAGGTTGAATACGACGCTTAACAGCTAGGTATACTTTAACAATCTTAAGTACGCCTGGTGCTAGGTCATCACCTTGAGTGATCTTACGACGCTTAGTCTCAAACTTCTTATCG
Organism: Photobacterium damselae; assembly: GCF_003026815.1. Taxonomy (GTDB): domain Bacteria; phylum Pseudomonadota; class Gammaproteobacteria; order Enterobacterales; family Vibrionaceae; genus Photobacterium; species Photobacterium damselae. Next base: position 53,228 of record NZ_PYOG01000024.1, read on the forward strand.
AACTCAGCTTTCAGTTCATCATACTGCTCTGCAAGCTGTTCCAACTGGTTCTGTAGTGCTTCGTCATCAAGAGTCTGAGCAAATAGCTTCTCACGGTCCATTGAAGCAATCTTGTCTTCACTGTAACCAGAAGCAAGCAGAAGAGTACGAACACGAGCAAGAAGACCACCCTCAAGGATCTGGAATTCTTCTGTAAGATCTTTCTTCGCTTCTTTTAGCTGCATCTCTTCGATTTCAAGAGCACGCTTGTCTTTTTCTACGCCATCACGAGTGAATACTTGTACGTCGATAACAGTACCAGTCACACTACCAGGAACGCGTAGAGATGAATCTTTAACATCAGACGCTTTTTCACCGAAGATAGCACGTAGTAGCTTCTCTTCAGGAGTTAGCTGAGTTTCACCCTTAGGTGTCACTTTACCAACTAGGATGTCGCCACCCTTAACTTCAGCACCAATGTAAACGATACCTGATTCGTCCAGCTTAGAAAGTGCTGCTTCACCCACGTTAGGGATATCGGCAGTAATTTCTTCAGCACCTAGCTTAGTATCACGCGCCACACAAGAAAGCTCTTGGATGTGGATTGTTGTTAGGCGATCTTCCTGAACAACACGCTCTGAAACAAGGATGGAGTCCTCGAAGTTGTAACCGTTCCAAGGCATGAACGCGATACGCATGTTTTGACCAAGCGCTAGTTCACCAAGGTCTGTTGATGGACCATCAGCTAGCACATCGCCACGAGCAACTGGTTCACCAACCATTACACATGGACGCTGGTTAATACATGTGTTCTGGTTAGAACGAGTGTATTTAGTTAGGTTGTAGATATCGATACCTGCTTCACCAGGGATCAACTCATCATCGTTAACTTTGATAACGATACGAGATGCATCTACAAACTGAACTTGACCACCACGTTTAGCTACGGCAGTAACACCTGAATCAACACCGATTTGACGTTCAATACCAGTACCTACTAGCGGCTTATCAGCACGGATAGTTGGAACTGCCTGACGTTGCATGTTCGCACCCATTAGGGCACGGTTAGCATCGTTGTGTTCTAGGAATGGGATCAGAGATGCCGCCACAGATACAACCTGGTTAGTTGCAACGTCCATGTACTGAACATGGTCACGTGGGTGCAGACCTGAATCACCTTTCTGACGAGCAGTGATCAGTTCATCAGCAAAAGAGCCATCTTCGTTAAGCGCGGCGTTTGCCTGTGCAATAACGTATTGACCTTCTTCAATTGCTGATAGGTATTCGATCTCTTCAGAAACTTTACCATCTACCACTTTGCGGTATGGAGTTTCTAAGAAGCCGTATGGGTTACAACGCGCAAATACAGATAGCGAGTTGATCAAACCGATGTTTGGACCTTCAGGCGTTTCGATCGGACATAGACGACCGTAGTGCGTTGCGTGAACGTCTCGAACTTCGAAACCAGCACGCTCACGAGTCAGACCACCTGGACCAAGCGCCGAGATACGACGTTTGTGAGTAACTTCTGACAGTGGGTTGTTCTGGTCCATAAACTGAGACAGCTGAGAAGAGCCAAAGAACTCTTTAACTGCCGCAGAAATAGGCTTAGCGTTGATAAGATCTTGAGGCATGATTGCATCAAGGTCACCAAGGCTTAGACGCTCTTTAACTGCACGCTCAACACGAACTAGACCAACGCGGAATTGGTTCTCAGCCATTTCGCCAACTGAACGGATACGACGGTTACCAAGGTGGTCGATATCATCAACTTCACCTTTACCGTTACGAATATCGATCAGCTTACGCATCACATCGATGATGTCTTGGTTGTCTAGAGTGCCTGGACCTGTAGTCTCATCACGAAGTAGAGAACTGTTGAACTTCATACGACCTACAGCAGATAGATCGTAACGCTCTTCTGAGAAGAATAAGCTTTCAAACAGTTGTTCTGCTGCTTCACGTGTTGGTGGCTCGCCAGGACGCATCATGCGGTAGATTTCTACTAACGCACTTAGACGGTCTGTTGTGCTATCAATACGTAGCGTATCAGACATGTATGGACCGTGGTCTAGATCGTTCGTAAATAGAACTTCAATAGACTTGTGGCCAGCCTGAGACAATAGCGCTAGAGATTCTAGGCTTAGCTCTTGGTTTGCAGCAGCAATCAGTTCGCCAGTTGCTTCGTTAACGTAGTCTTTAGCAGCAACTTTGCCAACGATGTATTCAACAGGTACTTCGATATGATCTACGCCGTCTTTCGCTAGTTGACGAATATGACGAGCAGTAATACGACGACCTTTTTCTACGTATACAGTACCGTTAGCTTCGATATCAAAGCTTGCAGTTTCACCACGTAGGCGATCAGGAACAAGTTCCATCACTAGAGATTTACCTTGAACTTCGAACTTCACTTTCTCGAAGAACATGTCAAGGATTTGGTCTGTAGTGTAGCCTAGTGCACGTAGAATAATTGATGCAGGAAGCTTACGACGACGGTCGATACGGACAAAAACACTATCCTTAGGATCGAATTCGAAATCCAACCATGAACCACGGTATGGGATTACGCGCGCGTTATATAGCACTTTACCTGAGGAGTGGGTCTTACCCTTATCGCTGTCGAAGAAGACACCCGGGCTACGGTGCAACTGGGATACGATAACCCTCTCGGTTCCGTTAATAACGAACGTACCGTTATCAGTCATGAGTGGAATTTCACCCATGTACACTTCTTGTTCTTTAATGTCTTTTACGGTTCCAGCCGGCGCGTCTTTATCATACATAACAAGACGAAGCTTCACACGAAGTGGAGCTGAGTAAGTAACGCCACGAATCTGACATTCTTTCACATCGAAGACCGGCTCGCCGAGACGATAGCTAACGTATTGCAGCTCGGAATTGCCATTGTAGCTCTGGATAGGGAAAACAGAGCGAAAAGCAGCTTCTAGACCGTAATGCCCTTCTGGATCCTGCTCGATGAATTTTTGGAAAGAATCAAGCTGGATCGACAGCAAGTATGGTGCATCCAAAACTTGTGGACGCTTACCAAAATCCTTACGGATACGCTTTTTCTCGGTATAAGAGTAAACCATAGGTTCCTCAGATCGCTGATAAGTGATCCAACTACCCACTATAACTTTTGGGCAGTGACTAATCATTGTTTATGGTAGGAAATAGCTTGAGGTATCAAACTATTTTTTGCGTAGATTGTGGGTACAAAACAAGGTGAAAAATACCACAACCCTATAGCGCAAAAAGGCCGGTGGCATTTTTGCCACCAGCCAATAGCCTTAAAAGGCTATGAAATCAAATAGTTATTATTTGATTTCAACAGAAGCACCAGCTTCTTCTAGTTGAGCTTTAAGAGCTTCAGCTTCAGCTTTCTCAACGCCTTCTTTTAGAGGTGCTGGAGCGCCGTCTACTACAGCTTTAGCTTCTTTAAGACCTAGGCCAGTTGCGCCACGTACTGCTTTGATTACAGCAACTTTGTTAGCGCCACAAGCTGTTAGAATTACGTCGAATTCAGTTTGCTCTTCAGCAGCTTCTGCTGCTGCGCCGCCTGCTACAACTGCAGCTGCAGCAGTAACACCGAACTTCTCTTCCATAGCTTCGATTAGTTCAACAACTTGCATTACAGACATTTCTGCAACTGCGTCTAGGATTTGCTCGTTAGTGATAGACATAACAATTCTCTTTAAAAGTCAACAAATAGTTTAAATAGCAATCAGATAAAACTCTGCAATTAAGCAGCAGCTTCTTCTTTCTGATCACGTACTGCAGCGATAGTACGTACAAGTTTACCAGCAGACGCTTCTTTCATGCACATCATTAAGCGTGCGATAGCTTCGTCGTATGTTGGTAGAGTTGCTAGTACTTCAACGTTAGCAATAGCGCCTTCGAATGCAGCAGCTTTGATCTCAAAATCTTTATTCTCTTTAGCGAAGTCTTTGAAAAGACGCGCTGCAGCACCTGGGTGCTCATTAGAGAAACCGATTAGTGAAGGACCAACGAAAACGTCTTGTAGACATTCGAAATCAGTACCTTCAACAGCACGACGTGCTAGGGTGTTACGAACAACTTTTAGGTAAACGCCGTTTTCACGAGCTTGTTTACGTAAAGTAGTCATCGCACCTACAGCAACACCGCGAGAGTCAGCTACAACTGCAGACAGGGCACCATTGGCAGCTTCGTTGACTTCAGCAACAATTGCTTTTTTGTCTTGAAGATTTAATGCCATTGGATTTGCTCCTGGTTTTATTTACACCACTTCTTATATAAGATAAGAAGAGCTTGTACGGCGCAGATCCTTGAAAGATATAAATCAATCATGTTCTGGCACCGTCTACGTAGGTAATATTAAGTTCTGATGAACACCTACGGTCTTTGACGGAGGTCGAAAATACGACCTCAGCCACGAATTCTGAAACGCCAGATTATACAGTAATCTGACGTTTCCGCAATTAGCTTGCGTTAGTTTCTAACGTGTTTTGATCAACAGCTACACCAGCACCCATAGTAGTAGAGATGCTTACTTTCTTGATGAAAGTACCTTTAGCTGAAGATGGTTTTGCACGCTTAAGAGCAACTAGAAGTGCTTCTAGGTTCTCTTTAAGTTGAGCAGCATCAAAGCTCACTTTACCGATAGTAGTGTGAATGATACCGTTCTTGTCGTTACGGTAACGAACCTGACCTGCTTTAGCGTTCTTAACAGCTTCAGCAACGTTAGGAGTTACAGTACCAACTTTAGGGTTTGGCATAAGACCGCGAGGACCAAGAATAGTACCAAGCTGACCTACAACGCGCATTGCATCTGGAGATGCGATAACTACGTCGAAGTTCATTTCGCCTTTCTTAACTTGCTCAGCAAGATCTTCCATACCTACTAGCTCAGCACCAGCTTCTTTCGCAGCTTCTGCGTTAGCGCCTTGAGTAAATACAGCAACACGGATGTCACGACCAGTACCGTTTGGTAGTACAGTTGCACCACGTACGTTTTGGTCTGATTTACGTGCATCAATGCCAAGGTTAACAGCTACGTCAACACTTTCTACGAACTTAGCAGTAGCTAGTTCTTTTAGAAGAGCAACAGCTTCGTTGATATCGTATTCACGAGTTACATCAACTTTCTCACGGATCACGCGCATGCGCTTAGTCAGTTTAGCCATTCTATTAACCCTCTACCACTAGGCCCATTGAGCGAGCAGTACCAGCAATTGAACGCTTCATAGCTTCAATGTCAGCACCAGTCATATCTGCAGCTTTAGTCTCAGCGATCTCTTGGATCTGAGCTTCAGTTACAGTACCAACTTTCTCAGTGTTAGGACGGCCAGAGCCAGACTTAACGCCAGCAGCTTTCTTAAGAAGAACAGCAGCAGGTGGAGTCTTAGTGATGAAAGTGAAAGAACGGTCACTGTATACTGTAATAACTACTGGAGTTGGAAGACCTTTCTCTAGAGAGTCAGTCTTAGCGTTAAACGCTTTACAGAATTCCATGATGTTCACACCGTGTTGACCAAGAGCTGGACCAACTGGTGGACTTGGGTTTGCCATACCAGCTGCAACTTGCAGCTTGATGTAAGCTTCTACTTTTTTAGCCATTGCTATATACCTATTTTTGGGTTCAAGCGTCTATTTAGAAACAAATAGACTCCCCGTCTAACGAAAGGGCGCAGAATTGTAGATCAATTCTACGCCCTTGACAAGACTGTGTGCTTATTTATTGATCAGTTCTTTTCTACTTGACCAAACTCAAGCTCAACTGGTGTTGCACGGCCGAAGATAGAGACAGAAACCTTAACGCGGCTCTTATCGTAATCCACTTCCTCAACCACACCGTTGAAGTCAGCAAATGGGCCATCAGTAACGCGAACAACTTCGCCTGGCTCAAATACTGTTTTATGTACTGGTGATTCACTAGCTTTCTGTAGACGGTTCAGAATCGCATCCGCTTCTTTATCAGAAATCGGAGCTGGACGATCTGAAGTACCGCCGATGAACCCCATTACACGAGGAATACTACGTACTAGGTGCCATGTTTCATCATTCATCACCATCTGTACAAGCACGTAACCTGGGAAGAATTTACGCTCGCTCTTGCGGCGCTGACCAGCACGAACTTCCACAACTTCTTCTGTAGGCACAAGCACTTCTTCAAAGTACTCTTCCATGCCATGCATTTTGATGTGCTCACGTAGTGATTGTGCTACTCGACCTTCAAAACCAGAAAAGGCCTGCACTACATACCATCGTTTTTTTGGAGCTTCGCTCATGAATACTTACCTCATACGCCAGTAACTAGGCGCACTAAACGGACCATAATGCCGTCAATCCCCCAAAGGGCCAACGCCATAACTACAGTGACTGCTAGTACGATAAAGGTTGTCTGCGTAGCTTCCTGACGAGTAGGCCATACCACTTTGCGGACTTCCATGCGCGCTTCACGAGCAAACGTAATCGCGGCTTTACCTTTTGCTGTAAATGCAGCCGTAATACCAGCAATTGCAACTAATGCAACTATACCAGATACACGAAGCACAACAGAAACATCACTGTACAGGTAATTACCAACCACTGCGGCGGCTAGCAAAGCAAAAACGACGAGCCACTTAAGGCCATCCATTTTGCTTTGGCTTTCTTGGTTTTCGTTCTCGGCATTCGCGTTCATACAACCAACCTGTAACTAGTCTTAATATAGACGAAAATTACCCCGCTGATGCGAGGTCTAAGACGAAGGGACGCAAAATCCTTGAAACTTCATCACTCTATCGTTAACTCTACGCTATTTTGAACATTATTTACACTATTCAAAACAGAAACGCAGAAAAAGGGCATCAGATGATGCCCTTTTTTGTGCATGCTCGTCAAACGTTAATTCGGCGAACTGTGCTCGGAAACCGCAAATTAAGCGATGATTGTAGCAACAACACCAGCACCAACTGTACGGCCACCTTCGCGGATTGCGAAGCGTAGACCTTCGTCCATCGCGATAGGAGCGATTAGAGTAACAGTCATAGAGATGTTATCACCAGGCATTACCATTTCAACGCCTTCTGGTAGCTCGATAGTACCAGTTACGTCAGTTGTACGGAAGTAGAACTGTGGACGGTAACCTTTGAAGAATGGAGTGTGACGACCGCCTTCATCTTTAGAAAGAACATAGATTTCTGAAGTGAAAGTAGTGTGTGGAGTGATTGAACCAGGCTTAGCTAGAACTTGACCACGCTCAACTTCGTCACGCTTAGTACCACGTAGAAGAACACCAA